>UBNE01000013.1 GCA_900466745.1 Hyphomicrobiales bacterium
GTCGTCGCTTCGATCATCGCGTAACGCGTTTTCGTGAGGGGCGAGGGCCCTTCGGGGCCTTCGCCTCTTCACGTCACGGAGAACAAAGACCATGAACGGTCAGAACATTCGGATCCGCCTCAAGGCGTTCGATCACCGTGTCCTCGACGCGTCGACCCGCGAGATCGTGTCGACCGCGAAGCGGACGGGTGCCCAGGTCCGCGGCCCGATCCCGCTGCCGACGCTCATCGAGAAGTTCACGGTCAACCGCTCGCCCCATATCGACAAGAAGTCGCGCGAGCAGTTCGAGATGCGGACCCACAAGCGGGTTCTCGACATCGTCGACCCGACCCCCCAGACGGTCGACGCCCTCATGAAGCTCGATCTCGCCGCCGGCGTCGACGTCGAGATCAAGCTCTAAGTCGGAGATGGTGTGAACGACGAACCGGCCTCCGCTTCGTCAGACCGTCTTCGGATCCGATTTAACGGGTCCTCTGTTTCCGGCGACCCCGGATGGACATGACCCCAAGGGAAGGTATGCACCGATGCGTTCCGGTGTGATTGCACAGAAAGTCGGGATGACCCGCATCTTCACGGATGCCGGCGAGCACATTCCGGTCACCGTGCTGAAGCTCGACAACTGCCAGGTCGTCG
This sequence comes from Hyphomicrobiales bacterium, assembly GCA_900466745.1. GTDB lineage: Bacteria > Pseudomonadota > Alphaproteobacteria > Rhizobiales > Beijerinckiaceae > Allobosea > Allobosea minatitlanensis. Next base: position 634 of record UBNE01000013.1, read on the forward strand.
CGCATCGCACGAAGGAGAAGAACGGCTATCTGGCCGTGCAGCTGGGCTCCGGCACGGCGAAGGTGAAGAACGTCTCGAAGGCGGAGCGCGGTCATTTCGCGGTCGCCAAGGTCGAGCCGAAGCGCAAGATGGTCGAGTTCCGCGTCTCCGACGACGCGCTGATCCCCGTCGGCGCCGAGCTGACCGCGGACCACTTCGTCGTCGGCCAGTTCGTCGACGTCTCCGGCGTCACCACCGGCAAGGGCTTCGCCGGCGGCATGAAGCGCTGGAACTTCGGCGGCCTGCGCGCCACGCACGGCGTGTCGATCTCGCATCGTTCGATCGGTTCGACCGGCGGCCGTCAGGATCCGGGCAAGACCTTCAAGAACAAGAAGATGCCGGGCCATCTCGGTGCGGAGCGCGTGACCACGCAGAACCTGCGCGTCGTCCAGACGGATGCCGAGCGCGGCCTGATCCTCGTCGAGGGCGCCGTTCCCGGCGTCGCCGGCGGCTGGATCCATGTCCGTGACGCCGTCAAGCGCGCCCTGCCGAAGGACGCGCCGCTGCCGGGCAAGTTCAAGGTTGCCGGCGAGGCAAAGGCAGAGGCTCCTGCGGCCCAGGCTGAGGAGAACGCGTGATGAAACTCGATATCACCACTCTCGAGGGCAAGTCGGCCGGTTCGGTCGAGCTGTCGGAGACCGTGTTCGGCCTCGAGCCGCGCGCCGACCTGCTCGCCCGCATGGTGCGCTACCAGCTCGCCAAGCGCCGCGCCGGGACCCACAAGTCCAAGGGCCGCTCGGAAGTCGACCGCACCCGCAAGAAGATCTACAAGCAGAAGGGCACCGGCGGCGCTCGCCACGGCGCGGCTTCGGCTCCGCAGTTCCGCGGCGGCGGCAAGGCTTTCGGCCCGGTCGTGCGCGACCATGCCCATGAGCTGCCCAAGAAGGTCCGCGCCCTGGCGCTGCGCCACGCGCTCTCGGCCAAGGCCAAGGACGCCGGCATCATCGTGATCGACGACGCCAAGCTCGCCGAGCCGAAGACCAAGGTGCTGCTCGGCCATTTCGGCAAGCTCGACCTGTCGAGCGCGCTGATCGTCGGCGGCGCCGAGATCGATGCGAATTTCGGCCTGGCCGCCCGTTCGATCCCGAATGTCGACGTGCTGCCGGTTCAGGGCATCAACGTCTATGACATCCTGCGTCGCGACAAGCTCGTCCTGACGCGCGCGGCTGTCGATGCGCTGGAGGCGCGCTTCAAATGAGCCAGACCGCGAAGAATCTGGACCCGCGCCACTACGATGTGATCGTGGCGCCGGTCATCACCGAGAAGGCGACCATGCTCTCCGAGCACAACAAGGTCGTGTTCAAGGTTGCCAAGACCGCGACCAAGCCGCAGATCAAGGCGGCGGTCGAGAAGCTGTTCGACGTCAAGGTGAAGAGCGTCAACACGCTCGTCACCGAAGGCAAGGTCAAGGTCTTCCGGGGCCGGCTCGGCCAGCGCTCGGACGTCAAGAAAGCGGTCGTGACCCTCGAAGAGGGCCATTCGATCGACGTGACCACGGGCCTGTGAGGGAAGCACAATGGCTTTGAAGCATTTCAAGCCGATCACGCCGAGCCTTCGCCAGCTCGTGATCGTCGACCGCAGCGAGCTCTACAAGGGCAAGCCGGTCAAGGCTCTGACCGAGGGCAAGAGCTCCTCGGGCGGCCGCAACAACCTGGGCCGCATCACCGTCCGCTTCCGCGGCGGTGGCCACAAGCGCACGCTGCGCCTGATCGACTTCAAGCGTCGCGGCAAGGCGGGCGTCCCGGCGACCGTCGAGCGGATCGAGTACGATCCGAACCGCTCCGCCTTCATCGCCCTGATCACCTATCAGGACGGCGAGCAGTCCTACATCCTGGCGCCGCAGCGCCTGGCTGTCGGCGACAGCGTGATCGCGGGCGACAATGTCGACGTGAAGCCCGGCAACGCGGCCCCGATGGGCTCGCTGCCGATCGGCACGATCGTCCACAACCTGGAGCTCAAGATCGGCAAGGGCGGCGCGCTGGCGCGGTCCGCGGGCAACTACGCCCAGATCGTCGGCCGCGACCAGGGCTACGTCATCGTCCGCCTGAACTCGGGCGAGCAGCGCCTGATCTCGGGCCTGTGCTACGCCACGGTCGGCGCCGTCTCGAACCCGGATCACATGAACCGGAACGACGGCAAGGCCGGTCGCTCGCGCTGGCTCGGCCGCCGTCCGCATAACCGCGGCGTCTCGATGAACCCGGTCGACCATCCGCATGGCGGTGGTGAAGGCCGCACCTCCGGCGGCCGTCATCCGGTCACGCCGTGGGGTCTGCCGACCAAGGGCAAGAAGACCCGCTCGAACAAGCGGACCGATACGTTCATCGTGTCGAGCCGTCACGCCCGCAAGAAGAAGAACTGAGGTCCGTCATGGCGCGTTCGCTTTGGAAAGGTCCGTTCGTCGACGGATACCTCCTGAAGAAGGCCGAGGTCGCCAGGACCTCGGGCCGCAATGAAGTCATCAAGATCTGGAGCCGCCGCTCCACGATCCTGCCGCAGTTCGTCGGTCTGACGTTCGGCGTCTACAACGGCCAGAAGCATGTGCCGGTGTCCGTGTCCGAGGAGATGGTGGGCCACAAGTTCGGCGAGTTCTCGCCGACGCGCACCTTCCACGGCCACGCCGCCGACAAGAAGGCGAAGAGGAAGTAAGCCATGGGTAAAGCATCCGCCCCCCGTGCGCTGCCTGAGAACGAAGCGGTTGCGGTCGCCCGCAACCTGCGCGTCTCGCCGCAGAAGCTGAACCTCGTCGCTCAGCTCATCCGCGGCAAGAAGGTCGCGACGGCGCTCGCCGATCTCGAGTTCTCCCGCAAGCGCATCGCGATCGACGTCCGCAAGTGCCTGCAGAGCGCGATCGCCAACGCCGAGAACAACCACGATCTCGACGTCGACGACCTCGTCGTGTCGCAGGCCTTCGTCGGCAAGGCGCTCGTCATGAAGCGCTTCCATGCCCGGGCCCGCGGCCGTGGCGCCCGTATCATGAAGCCGTTCTCGAACATCACGATCGTGGTGCGCGAGCAGGCTGCCGCGCAGGCCTGAGGAGAGAACGATGGGTCAGAAAATCAATCCGATCGGCCTGCGCCTCGGCATCAACCGGACCTGGGACTCGCGTTGGTTCGCCAACAAGGGCGAGTACGGCAAGCTGCTGCATGAGGACATGGCGATCCGCGCCGCCCTGATGAAGCTGCTGAAGCAGGCCGCCGTCTCGAAGATCATCATCGAGCGTCCGCATAAGAAGTGCCGCGTCACCATCTACTCGGCTCGTCCGGGCGTGGTGATCGGCAAGAAGGGTGCCGACATCGAGAAGCTCCGCAAGGAGGTCACCAAGCTCACCAAGGCCGACGTGACGATCAACATCGTCGAGGTGCGTAAGCCGGAGATCGACGCGACGCTTGTCGCCGACTCGATCGCCCAGCAGCTCGAGCGCCGCGTCGCCTTCCGTCGCGCCATGAAGCGCGCCGTGCAGTCGGCGATGCGTCTCGGCGCCGAGGGCATCCGCATCAACTGCTCGGGCCGCCTCGGCGGCGCCGAGATCGCCCGTCTCGAATGGTATCGCGAGGGTCGTGTGCCGCTGCACACGCTGCGCGCCGACGTCGACTACGGCGTGGCGACCGCCTTCACGACCTACGGGACGTGCGGCATCAAGGTCTGGATCTTCAAGGGCGAGATCCTGGAACACGACCCGATGGCCCAGGACAAGCGCCTCTCCGACGAGGGCGGCCGTTCCGGCGGCCGCGACCGCGATCACCGCGATCGCGATCGTCGCGAGCAGGCTGCGTAAGGCTGATCGAGAAGAGCCATGCTGCAACCAAAACGCACCAAGTTCCGCAAGCAGTTCAAGGGGCGCATCCACGGCGTCGCCAAGGGCGGCACGGACCTCAACTTCGGCCAGTTCGGCCTGAAGGCCCAGGAGCCCGAGCGCATCACCGCCCGGCAGATCGAGGCGGCCCGCCGCGCCATCACCCGCGCGATGAAGCGCGTCGGCCGCGTCTGGATCCGCGTCTTCCCGGACGTGCCGGTCTCGGCCAAGCCGACCGAAGTCCGCATGGGCAAGGGCAAGGGCTCGCCCGAGTTCTGGGCGGCCAAGGTCAAGCCGGGGCGGATCATGTTCGAGCTCGACGGCGTGTCCGAGGAGATCGCCCGCGAGGCGCTCCGCCTCGGCGCCGCCAAGCTGCCGATCAAGACCCGCTTCATCCAGCGCATCGCCGAGTAAGGGAGGGCGAGATGAAAACCACCAAGCGTCTGTCCGACCTCACCGCGATGAGCACGGACCAGCTCCAGGACGAGCTGCTCAAGCTGAAGAAGGAGCAGTTCAACCTGCGCTTCCAGAAGGCGACCGGGCAGCTCGAGAACACCGCGCGCGTCACCGAGGTGCGCAAGGACATCGCCCGCATCAAGACGCTGCAGCGGTCGAAGACCGTTGCCGCGAGCGCGTGAGGAGAAGAATATGCCTAAGCGCGTACTGCAGGGCGTCGTCGTCAGCGACAAGCAGAACAAAACTGTTGTCGTGAAGGTCGAGCGGCGTTATACGCACCCGCTCCTCAAGAAGACGGTGCGCCGCACGAAGAACTATCACGCCCATGACGAGGCGGGTGCGTTCAAGGTCGGCGACACGGTGTGGATCGAGGAGTCCAAGCCGATTTCCAAGCTGAAAAGCTGGGTTGTGCTCGACGACGCCCCCAAGGCGTGAGTCGAGGACGGCTTCGCCCGGCCCCGAATCAGGGGCAGGGCGGGGCAGGAAAGAAGCCGGACATGTTTCTCCGCAAAGGTGGAAACCACTTTTGCGGATCATGTTTTGTTTGAGGCCAGGGGGCGATCGACCCCCGTCAGTCGTAGTCCCGGCCAGCGCTGAGGCCGCCCGGGAAACCGCCTGATACCATTTGGAAGGATCAAGGCCATGATCCAGGTGCAGACGAATCTCGACGTCGCCGACAACTCCGGCGCGCGTCGTGTGATGTGCATCAAGGTTCTCGGCGGGTCGAAGCGCAAATACGCCGGTGTCGGCGACATCATCGTCGTTTCGATCAAGGAAGCCATCCCGCGCGGCCGCGTGAAGAAGGGCGACGTCATGAAGGCGGTCGTCGTGCGCACCGCCAAGGACGTCAAGCGCCCCGACGGTTCGGTGATCCGCTTCGACCGCAATGCGGCCGTGCTGATCAACAACCAGAAGGAGCCGGTCGGCACCCGTATCTTCGGACCGGTTCCGCGCGAGCTGCGCGCCAAGAACCACATGAAGATCATCTCGCTGGCGCCGGAGGTGCTGTGATGGCTGCGAAGATCAAGAAGGGCGACAAGGTCGTCGTGCTCGCCGGCCGCGACAAGGGCAAGTCGGGCGAAGTCCTCCAGGTCCTGCCGAAGGACGGCCGCGCCGTCGTGCGCGGCGTCAACCTGGTGAAGCGCCACACCAAGCAGTCCCCGCAGTCCGAGGGCGGCATCATCAGCAAGGAAGCGACGATCGACCTGTCGAACATCGCCGTCGCCGATCCGAAGGACGGCAAGGCGACCCGCGTCGGTTTCAAGGTGCTCGATGACGGCCGCAAGGTTCGTTTCGCCAAGCGTTCGGGGGATCTGATCGATGGCTGAGGCTCAGCAGGCGGCGCTCACGCCGCGGATGAAGAAGCATTACGAGGACGTCGTCCGTCCCGCGATGATCAAGGAATTCGGCTACAAGAACGCCATGGAAGTGCCGACGATCGAGAAGATCGTCATCAACATGGGCGTTGGCGAAGGCACGGCCGACCGCAAGAAGGTCGACAACGCCGCGGGCGATCTCGCCCTGATCGCCGGCCAGAAGCCGGTCATCACCAAGTCCCGCCTGGCCATCGCCGGCTTCAAGCTGCGCGAGAACATGCCGGTGGGCTGCAAGGTCACGCTGCGCAAGACGCGGATGTACGAGTTCGTCGACCGGCTCGTCACCATCGCGCTTCCGCGGGTGCGCGACTTCCGGGGCCTGAACCCGAAGTCGTTCGACGGGCGCGGCAATTTCGCGCTCGGGATCAAGGAGCACATCGTGTTCCCCGAGATCAACTATGACAAGGTCGACCAGGTCCTGGGCATGGACGTGATCGTCTGCACGACTGCGAAGTCGGACGACGAGGCGCGCGCTCTGCTCAAGCACTTCAACTTCCCGTTCCGGCAGTGAACTGACCGTTCAAACGCGGAAACCAGGAGAGATCGATGGCTAAGAAAAGCTCCGTCGAGAACAACGAGCGCCGCAGGAAGCTGGTGAAGAAGTTCGCCGGCCGCCGGGCCCGTCTGCTCGCAATCGCCAATGACGAAAACCAGCCGATGGACGAGCGCTTCCTCGCCCGCCTGAAGCTGGCCGAACTGCCGCGCAACTCGGCCAAGAACCGCATCCGCAACCGCTGCGAGGTGACCGGCCGTCCGCGTGCGTTCTACCGCAAGCTGAAGATGTCGCGTGTCGCGCTGCGTGAGCTCGGCAACAAGGGGCTGGTTCCCGGCCTCGTGAAGTCGAGCTGGTAAGGAGGACAGGAACAATGGCAGTCATTGATCCGCTCGGCGATCTGCTGACCCGCATCCGCAACGCGCAGATGCGCCGCAAGTCCCGCGTGTCCACCCCCGGCTCGAAGCTGCGCGCCCGCGTCCTCGACGTGCTCCAGGCCGAGGGCTACATCCGCGGCTACTCGACGACCGAGTTCGGCAACGGCCGGACCGAGTTCGACATCGAGCTGAAGTATCACGAGGGCCAGCCGGTCATCCGGTCGATCTCCCGTGTCTCGAAGCCCGGCCGCCGCGTCTATTCGTCGGTCGAGACCATGCCGCGCGTGGCCGACGGCCTCGGCGTGACGATCGTCTCGACGCCGAAGGGCGTGATGGCCGATCATGTGGCCCGCGAGCAGAACGTGGGCGGCGAAGTGCTCTGCCGGGTCTTCTGACCCGCCAGGCGCCGCTCATCTTCAGGAGAAATCCAATGTCTCGTATCGGTAAGAAGCCGGTTCCGGTTCCCGCGGGCGTCACCGCCTCGGTCACCGGCCAGCTCGTCAAGATCAAGGGCTCCAAGGGCGAGCTCTCCTTCGAAGTGCCCGAGGACGTCTCGGTCGCCATGGAGAACGGCGAGATCGCCGTTCAGCCGCGCTACCAGACCAAGCGCGCCCGCGCGCTCTGGGGCACCTCGCGCGCCCGCATCAACAACCTCGTGGTCGGCACCACCGCCGGCTTCGAGAAGCGCCTCGAGATCAACGGCGTCGGCTATCGCGCCGCCGTTGCCGGAAAGACGCTGAAGCTGTCGCTGGGCTATAGCCACGACATCGACTACGACATCCCGGCCGGCATCTCGATCACGACGCCCAAGCCGACGGAGATCGTCGTCGCCGGCATCGACAAGCAGGTCGTCGGCCAGATCGCGGCCGAGATCCGCGAGTATCGCGGCCCCGAGCCCTATAAGGGCAAGGGCGTCAAATACGCCGGCGAATTCATCTTCCGCAAGGAAGGCAAGAAGAAGTAAGGACGCCAGCCATGAGCAAGCAGAACGATGCGACTGCGCGCCGCAAGGCTCGCGTCCGCCGCGCGATCAAGGCCGTCGCCAACGGCCGTCCGCGCCTTTCGGTGCACCGCACCGGCAAGCAGATCTACGCCCAGGTCATCGACGACGCGAAGGGGGTCACCCTCGCTTCCGCCTCGTCGCTGGACAAGGATCTGCGCAAGGACATCAAGTCCGGCGCGAATGTCGAGGCGGCCGGCCAGATCGGCAAGATCCTCGCCGAGCGCGCCGCCAAGGCCGGCGTGACGGAGGTGGTCTTCGATCGCGGCGCCTACCGCTATCACGGCCGCGTCAAGGCCCTGGCCGAGGCGGCCCGCGAGGGCGGCCTCAGCTTCTGATGCGGCGAATGGCGAAATAGCGAGTGGCGAATAGCTCCGAAAACTATTCGCCACTCGCCACTCGCCACTCGCCATTCACCGCTCCTTGGGGAGCGCTCGAGCGAGCGGCACGTGCCGCGCAAGTAAGAGGACATGACACATGGCTAGAGAGCCGCGTGAGCGTCGGGATAGCGAAGAGCGCGATTCCGAATTCGTGGACAAGCTCGTCCACATCAACCGCGTCGCCAAGGTGGTGAAGGGCGGCCGTCGCTTCGGCTTCGCCGCGCTCGTCGTCGTCGGCGACCAGAAGGGCCGCGTCGGCTTCGGCCACGGCAAGGCCCGCGAAGTTCCCGAGGCGATCCGCAAGGCGACGGAAGCCGCCAAGCGCGGCCTCGTCCGCATCCCGCTGCGCGAGGGCCGCACCCTCCATCACGACGTGCACGGCCGCCACGGCGCCGGCAAGGTCGTGCTGCGCGCGGCGCCTGCCGGTACCGGCATCATCGCCGGCGGCCCGATGCGCGCCGTCTTCGAGGCGGTCGGCATGCAGGACGTCGTGTCGAAGTCGCTCGGCTCCTCCAACCCGTACAACCTCGTGCGCGCCACTTTCGACGCGCTGAAGAACGAGGACAGCCCGCGCTCGGTCGCGGCCCGTCGCTCGCTCAAGGTTTCGGCCCTGCAGACCCGCCGCCGCGACGCCGGCGCGGATGCGGCCGCGGAAGCGTGAGGAGGCTTCGATGGCAAAGGCTGAGAAGACCGTCACCGTCGAGCAGATCGGCTCCCCGATCCGCCGCGACGCCACCCAGCGCCAGACCCTGATCGGTCTCGGCCTGAACAAGATCCGCCGCCGCTCGACCCTCCAGGACACCCCCGCGGTGCGTGGCATGGTCGAGAAGGTCAAGCACCTCGTGCGCGTCGTCGACGCGAAGTGAGGAGGGCGACACCATGAAACTCAACGAGATTCGTGACAACGAAGGCGCGGCCAAGTCGCGCATGCGCGTCGGCCGCGGCATCGGCTCCGGCAAGGGCAAGACCGGCGGTCGCGGCGTGAAGGGTCAGACCTCGCGCGCCGGCGTCGCCATCAAGGGCTTCGAAGGCGGCCAGATGCCGCTCTATCGCCGCCTGCCCAAGCGCGGCTTCGTCAACCTGTTCGGCCGCGAGCTGAACGAGGTCAACCTCGGCCGCATCCAGCAGGCCGTCGAGGCCGGCAAGCTCGACGCCAAGGGCGCGGTGACCGTCGAGGCGCTCGTCGCCGCCGGCGTCATCACCCGCCAGGCCAAGGACGGCGTCAAGATCCTCGGCAATGGCGAGATCAAGACCAAGCTCGCCTTCGAGGTCACGGCTGCCTCCAAGTCGGCCGTCGCCGCGATCGAGAAGGCCGGCGGTTCGGTCAAGATCCTGGCCGCCGCTTCACAGGCGTGATCCGAGCGCCTACATGAAGTTCGCGAACGGCGGCCGGGCCAGCAGCCCAGGCCGCCGTTCGACTGTTTGAGTGCTTCAAGATCGCGCGGCCCCGCAGGGCTCGCGCGGTCATCCCGGGCGACCGCAGGCAGGCCCGGGATCCATGCCTGGACCTTTTCCGGACAGGCTCAGCCATGGATCCCGGCTCTTCGCTCCGCCTCGGCCGGGATGACATGGTTGTCTTGGGAATCGATCGACTTAAGGACCGGACGCATGGCATCGGCGGCTGAACAGCTAGCGGCAAACCTCAATTTCGGGGCGCTCGCCAAGGCGGACGAACTCAAGAAGCGCATCTGGTTCACGCTGGGGGCGCTGATCGTCTACCGGCTGGGCACCTATATCCCGCTGCCGGGCATCAATCCCGAGGCGGTGGCCGATCTGTTCCGCCAGACCCAGTCCGGCATGCTCGGCATGTTCAACATGTTCTCGGGCGGCGCGGTCGGGCGCCTGGCGATCTTCGCGCTGGCGATCATGCCCTACATCTCGGCCTCGATCATCGTGCAGCTCCTCTCCAGCGTGGTGCCGAGCTTCGAGGCGCTGAAGAAGGAAGGCGAGCAGGGCCGCAAGACCCTGAACCAGTACACCCGCTACCTGACCCTCGTTCTGGCCGTGTTCCAGGCCTATGCGATCGGCGTGGGCCTGCAAGGCTCGGGCAATCTCGTGCTCGAGCCCGGGCCGTTCTTCCTGCTCTCGACCACCATCACGCTGGTCGGCGGCACGATGTTCCTGCTCTGGCTCGGCGAGCAGATCACCAGCCGCGGCATCGGCAACGGCACCTCGATGATCATCTTCTCGGGCATCATCGCCGAATTCCCGGCGCAGCTCGCCCAGACCCTCGAGCTCGGACGCCAGGGCGCGATCTCGACCGGGCTGCTGCTCGGCATCCTGGTGATGGCGATTTGCGTCATCGCCTTCTGCGTGTTCATGGAGCGCGCCCAGCGCCGGCTGCTGATCAACTATCCGAAGCGCCAGGTCGGCAACCGCATGTATGAGGGGCAGACCTCGTTCCTGCCGCTGAAGCTCAACACCTCGGGCGTCATCCCGCCGATCTTCGCCTCCTCGCTGCTGCTGCTGCCGACCACCATCGCCAGCTTCTCGCAGGCCCAGGGCGGCACCGGCTTCCTGTCGACGATCGCGACCTATCTCGCCCATGGCCGGCCGCTGTTCATGGTGCTCTATGCGGCGCTGATCATCTTCTTCTGCTTCTTCTACACCGCGATCGTGTTCAACCCGGTCGAGACGGCGGACAACCTCAAGAAGCATGGCGGCTTCATGCCGGGCATCCGGCCGGGCGAGCGGACCGCCGAGCACATCGACCGCATTCTGACGCGCATCACCGTTCTGGGCGCAGGTTATTTGACGATCGTGTGCCTTATCCCCGAGTTCATGATCACCTATGCTCAGATCCCGATCATCCTTCTGGGCGGCACCTCGCTGCTCATCGTGGTGACGACGACGATGGATACCGTGGCCCAGGTCCACGGCCACCTGCTGGCCCATCAGTATGAGGGGCTGGTGAAGAAGGCGAAGTTGAGAGGAGCGAGGCGCTGAGATGCGGTTGATTTTCCTGGGGCCGCCGGGGGCGGGCAAGGGCACTCAGGCGGCGCGCATCGTCGCGAAGCATGGCATTCCGCAACTCTCGACCGGCGACATGCTGCGCGCCGCCGTCGCGGCCGGCACGCCGGTCGGCCAGAAGGCCAAGGCGGTGATGGATGCCGGCGGGCTGGTCTCGGACGAGATCGTGATCGGCATCGTCGCCGACCGCATCGAGGAGCCGGACGCGAAGAAGGGCTTCATCCTCGACGGCTTTCCGCGCACCCTGGCGCAGGCCGAGGCGCTCGACCGCATGCTGGAAGGCAAGGGGCTGAAGCTCGACGCCGTGCTCGAGCTCAAGGTCGACCAGTCGAAGCTGGTGGACCGCATCGTCCGCCGCGCCGAGGAGGCGAGGGCGGCCGGGCAGCCGGTGCGCAAGGATGACGATCCGGAGGTCTTCAAGACCCGGCTCGAGGCCTATAACCGCGACACCGCCGTGGTCGCGCCCTATTACGAGAAGCGCGGCCAGCTCACGGCCGTCGACGGCATGCAGCCGATCGACGCGGTCTCGGCCGCCATCGAGGCGGCGCTCTCGGTCGCGGCCCAGGGCTGAACGCAAGACCCTCGCAGAATTGAAACCCGGGCAGGCTGTCGTGCCAGCCCGGGTTTTTTCGTCTGTGCTGTGCGTTTTTACCCGGCTGCCTTTGCCCTTTCTCCGCGCTTGCCTGCGTTGACAGGCCAAGGCCCGGCGGTTGTGCTGGACCCAAGCCGTGGCAAGCGGTGTGAACCCCGTCGATCGGGAGCGGGACGGCTTTCCGATCCGGGACAGGACAGGGAGCAGGCGCATGACGAGATGGGGTATGTGGCTGGTCGCGAGCACGCTGGCGCTGGCGCCCGCGGCGGCGCGGGCGCAGGACGCGGTCAAGATCGGCATCCTCAACGACCAGTCCGGCAACTATGCCGAGTTCGGCGGGCTCGGCTCGGTCGAGGCCGCGAAGATGGCGATCGAGGATTTCGGGGGGTCGGTGCTCGGCAAGCCGATCGAGATCGTCGCGGCCGACCATCAGAACAAGCCGGATATCGCCGTCGGGCTGGCCCGGCGCTGGTACGACGTCGACGGCGTCACCGCGATCGCGGACCTCACCAACTCCGCGGTGGCGCTGGGCGTGGCCGGCATCGCCAAGGAGAAGCAGAAGATCGCGCTCTATAACGGGCCGGCGACGACGCGCCTGTTCAACGAGGACTGCACCGCGACCGGCTTCATGTGGACCTTCGACACCACGACCTCGGCCAAGGGCACGGCGGTGTCGACCCTGCGCGAGGGCGGCGATAGCTGGTACATCATCGCGGCGGACTACGCCTTCGGCCACCAGCTCACCGCCGATATCGAGGCGATCGTCGCCGCCAATGGCGGCAAGACGCTGGGCACGGTGCGCGCGCCGCTGGGGACGCCCGACTTCTCCTCCTTCCTGCTGCAGGCCCAGGCTTCCAAGGCGAAGATCGTCGCCTTCGCCAATGCCGGCACCGACACGATCAACTCGATCAAGCAGGCGGGCGAGTTCGGCCTGGTCGACGGCGGCCAGAAGCTCGCGGCGATGGTCGTGGTGCTGAGCGACGTCCACGGTCTCGGCCTCGACAAGGCCAAGGGGCTGATCACCACCACCGCCTATTATCACGACGCCGACAAGGCGAGCCGCGCCTTCGCCAACCGCTACATGGCCCGGACCAAGAAGATGCCGGGCATGATCCAGGCCAGCGTCTATTCCTCCGTCCTGCATTATCTCAGGGCGGTGAAGGCGGCGGGCACGGCCGCCGGCCCGGCGGTGGCGGCGAAGATGCGGGAGACGCCGGTCGACGATTTCTACGCGCCCGGCGCGAAGATCCGCGAGGACGGCCGGCTGATGAACGACATGCTGCTGGTCGAGGTGAAGTCCCCGGCCGAGTCGAAGGCGCCCTGGGACTATTTCAAGGTCGTCCGCAAGATCCCGGCCGCCGAGATCATCCCGCCGCTCTCGGAGAGCAAGTGCAGCCTGGTGAAGAAGTAAGGACCGATGGCAGAAGGCCCGTCATTCCGGGTGGCGCCCCCTTGCGCTCGCCCGGAGTGACGGGCCCCCGGCGGGGACGGCCGCCGCCTTGGCCGCGCGGTGCTTCGGCGGCCTCGCCCGCCTTGGCATGTTTCTTGGTTGCGAACGCTTGACTCGCGACCGGCAACCCGTTAACGAGCCGCAATCCGGTTTCATGGGAGCGATGCCGTTACCTTCGCGAGGAGGGACGACGTCGCGTTATCGCGTGGAGCCGTCCAACGCCCTGCAGGGGCCGGCCTCCACCGGACGCAGGGTCATTTTCACCGCCGGGGCGCCATCGGGCGCGTCGGCCGACATGGAGAAGAGACCATGGCTCGTATCGCGGGCGTCAACATTCCCACCGGCAAGCGCGTCGTCATCGGCCTGCAGTATATCCACGGCATCGGCGCCGCCAAGGCCAAGGAGATCTGCGAGAAGGTCGGCATCGCCGACGAGCGCCGCGTCAACCAGCTCACCGACGCCGAGGTCCTCCAGATCCGCGAGGCCATCGACCGGGACTATCTCGTCGAGGGCGATCTGCGCCGCGAAGTCTCGATGAACATCAAGCGCCTGATGGACCTCGGCTGCTATCGCGGCCTGCGCCATCGCCGCTCGCTGCCGGTCCGCGGCCAGCGCACCCACACCAACGCCCGCACCCGCAAGGGCAAGGCGAAGCCGATCGCCGGCAAGAAGAAGTGATTTCGGGCGAGTAGCGAGTGGCGAATGGCGAGTGGGTTCTTCCACTCGCCGCTCGCCCATTCGCCATTCGCCTTTCTCCCCAGCGCCTGGCATGACGGGCGCGCCTGAAGGATGAAAGAAAGAGAACCATGGCCAAGGAAGCCACCCGCGTCCGCCGTCGCGAACGCAAGAACATCGTCTCCGGCGTCGCCCATGTGAACGCCTCGTTCAACAACACCATGATCACCATCACCGACGCGCAGGGCAACACGATCTCGTGGTCCTCGGCCGGCACGATGGGCTTCAAGGGCTCGCGCAAGTCGACCCCCTACGCCGCGCAGGTCGCCGCCGAGGACGCCGCCCGCAAGGCGGCCGAGCACGGCATGCGCACCCTCGAGGTCGAGGTGACGGGTCCGGGCTCGGGCCGCGAATCCGCTCTTCGCGCGCTCCAGGCCGCGGGCTTCACCGTGACCTCGATCCGCGACGTCACCCCGATCCCGCACAATGGCTGCCGGCCGCGCAAGCGTCGCCGCGTCTGACGCCTGAGGGTCGAAGAGGCGCCCGCAGGGGCGGGCGCCTGTCCGGGGCGGCTTCCGGCCGCCAGATGAATTCAGCACGAGGAGTGCGGTCGTGATCAGCAAGAACTGGCAGGATCTTTCCAAGCCGAACAAGCTCGAAGTCAAGGTCGGGGACGACCCGAAGCGCCTGGCGACCGTCGTCGCGCGCCCGCTGGAGCGCGGCTTCGGCATGACGCTGGGCAACGCGCTGCGCCGCGTGCTGCTCTCCTCGCTGCAGGGCGCCGCCGTCACCGGCGTCCAGATCGACGGCGTGCTGCACGAGTTCTCCTCGATCCCGGGCGTCCGCGAGGACGTCACCGACATCGTCCTCAACATCAAGGCCATCGCCATCAAGATGCAGGGCGAGGGGCCGAAGCGCATGACCCTGCGCAAGTCGGGCCCGGGCACCGTCACCGCCGGCGACATCAACACCATCGGCGACGTCTCGGTCCTCAACCCCGACCTCGTGCTCTGCACGCTGGACGACGGCGCCGAAATCCGCATGGAGTTCACGGTCAACACCGGCAAGGGCTATGTCCCGGCCGAGCAGAACCGCCCCGAGGACGCGCCGATCGGCCTGATCCCGGTCGACAGCCTGTACTCGCCGGTCAAGAAGGTCTCCTATCGCGTCGAGAACACCCGCGAGGGCCAGAACCTCGACAAGGATTCGCTGACGCTGGCGATCGAGACCAACGGCTCGGTCACCCCCGAGGACGCGCTGGCGCTCGCCGCCCGCATCCTGCAGGACCAGCTCGCCGTCTTCATCACCTTCGAGGAGCCGCGCAAGGAAGAGGCCGTCTCCGCCGCGCCGCAGCTTCCCTTCAACCCGGCGCTGCTCAAGAAGGTCGACGAGCTCGAGCTCTCGGTCCGCTCGGCCAACTGCCTGAAGAACGACAACATCGTCTATATCGGCGACCTCATCCAGAAGTCGGAGGGCGAGATGCTGCGCACCCCGAACTTCGGCCGCAAGTCGCTGAACGAGATCAAGGAAGTGCTCGCCACCATGGGCCTGCATCTGGGCATGGACGTCCAGGGCTGGCCGCCGGAGAACATCGAAGAGCTCGCCAAGCGCTTCGAGGAGCACTACTGAGAACGGCAGTGGGCAGTCGGCAGCAGGCAGTCGTGATCGGCGCCTCTTCCGACTGCCGATTGCCGACTGCCCAATCACAATGAACGGCCGTTCCGTGGCACGGCGGCCGTAAGCAACGAAGGAGCCAATCATGCGTCACGGTTTCCGCGGCCGTCGTTTCAACCGCTCGGCCGAGCATCGCAAGGCGATGTTCGCCAACATGGCCCAGGCCCTGATCAAGCACGAGCAGATCACCACCACCCTGCCGAAGGCCAAGGATTTGCGTCCGGTGGTCGAGAAGCTGGTCACGCTCGGCAAGCGCGGCGACCTGCACGCCCGCCGCCAGGCCATCGCCCAGATCAAGGACGTCGAGCTGGTCGGCAAGCTCTTCGCGGTTCTCGGCCCGCGCTACAAGGAGCGCAATGGCGGCTATCTGCGCATCATGAAGGCGGGCTTCCGCTTCGGCGACAACGCCCCGCTGGCGATCATCGAGTTCGTCGACCGCGACGTCGAGGCCAAGGGCAAGGATTCCGGCCCGGTCTTCACGGCCGAAGACGAAGCCGCCTGATCGGCGAGCCCGATTCGCGTTTCGGAAAGGCGGCCTTGCGGCCGCCTTTTTGTTTTTTTCAAGGCAGCTATGTTTTTTGCGAGTGCGAAATCGCCTTCGGCCGCTTGTGCATTGCGTGCCTGGAATTTAAGCGGGTGCCTAGTCTTCAGCCACAAGGACGGATCGCACCATGTCGGATGACAACCTTCTCGATCACGCGCTCGTACGTCTCGACGCCGCCGCGAAACATCTCAATGTCGATCCGGACGTCATCGAGAAACTGAAATTCGCGCGTGAGACGACGAAGGTCCGCCTGATGATCCGCATGGATGACGGCTCCCGGAAGTCCTTTCTCGCCTGGCGCTGCCGCTATGACGACACCCGCGGGCCGACCAAGGGCGGCATCCGCTTTCATCCGTCCTCGACCGCCGACGAGGTCGAGACGCTCGCCTTCTGGATGACCTTCAAATGCGCCGTGATGAACCTGCCCTATGGCGGGGGCAAGGGCGCGGTCCAGGTCGATCCGCGCCAGCTCTCCAAGGCGGAGCTCGAGCGGCTGTCGCGGGCCTATATCCAGGCCTTCGCGCGCACCATCGGTCCCGATCGCGACATTCCGGCGCCGGACGTCTACACCAATGCGATGATCATGGGCTGGATGGCCGACGAATACGCCCAGATCGTCGGCCAGGCGGTTCCGTCGGTGATCACCGGCAAGCCGATCGCGCTCGGCGGCTCCCTTGGCCGCAACGACGCGACGGCGCGCGGCGGCTACTATCTCGTCCGGCATCTGCGCGAGGATCTCGGCCTCGGCGACAAGATGCGGGTGGCGATCCAGGGCTTCGGCAATGCCGGCCAGTTCATCGCCAAGCTGCTGGCGGCGGACGGGCACAGCATCGTCGCGGTGTCGGATTCGGCCGGCGCCGTGGCCTGTTCCGAAGGGCTCGACATCGAGCGGCTGATCGCGGCCAAGGATCGCGGCCAGTCGATCGCGGCCACGGCGGGCGAGGGCGGGCATCGCGGGATCGACGCCGAGGATCTGGTCGGCGTCGATTGCGAGCTGCTGGTGCCGGCGGCGCTGGAGAACATGATCCATGAGGGCAATGCCGCCAGCGTGAAGGCGCGCGTCGTGCTCGAGCTGGCCAACGGCCCGGTCACGCCGGAGGCCGATGCGCTGCTCGAGGAGCGCGGCGTCATCGTGCTGCCCGACATCCTGGCCAATGCCGGCGGCGTCACCGTCTCCTATTTCGAATGGGTGCAGAACCGGCAGGGCTTCTACTGGCTGCTCCCGGAGATCCATGAGCGCCTGCGCGACATCATGGAGCGCGAGGGGCGCGCGATCTGGACGGTGGCCCAGGAGAAGGGCATCGCCATGCGCACCGCGGCCTATGTCCACGCGCTGAGCCGCCTCGCCGAGGCGATCGAGGCGCACGGCACCCAGAGCTTCTTCGCGACCTGAGCGGCGCCGGAGCATCGGCCCGAACGCGGAACGCGGTTTTCGGGAAAAGCTGATGCGAGCTCCAAGGAGCGGGAGCATCCGACCGAGGACGATCTTCAGTCCGACGCTCCCGGAGCCGGAATGCGGGCGGGCGGTCCTCGGGCCGCCCTTTCCGTTGCGGTTCAGGCGGGAGACTGGGCGAGCTCGCGGGCGAGGTCGACGATGACGTCGAGCGGCTGGTCGATCAGATCCTGCTCCGGCGTGACGCCGTAGAGCCCGAAGATGAAGGTCGTGGTCTCGTCGCGCTCGGCGATGCCCATGGACCAGCCGGCGAAGCTGCGCGCGGCGATCGGTCCCTGCGCCAGCAGCCGCAGGGCGGCATGGCGCGCGTCGCGCCCGATCCGGCCATAGGTCTCGGCGACGGCTTCGGCGCTGCCTTCGAGCACCTGGGCGAAGCCGCCATCCGTCGCCAGCAGGAAGCCGCTGACGCCGTTCTGTTCGTTGAGCCGGCGGGCGCTCGCCAGGATGCGTTCGAGCTCCTCCCGGCGGGTATCCTCGGGCAGCCGGCTTTCGCTGGCATATACAAGCCGAATCAGGCTCATCCTGCTCTTCCTGTCCGGCTCGTGGAACGGATCGGGTTGGAGTAACATGCCGCGGGAACCGCAGCGCTTCGCATGGGTATAGCGGGTGAGGCGCGGTGACCGGAAGAGCCGCGCGTTTCATCTGTTCGAATGAGGGTGAGCATGATCGACTGCATTGCAACCAGGCGCAGGGCGCTCGCGGCCGGCCTGTTCGCCTGCGCGCTGACGGCGCTGCCGGGGGTGGCCTTCGCGCAGGCGCGGCAGGTGCCCGAGACCCGCGAGCAGGTGACGCTCTCCTTCGCCCCGCTGGTGAAGCGGACGGCGCCCTCGGTGGTCAACGTCTATGGCGCGCGCGTCGAGAAGCGGCCGCAGAACCCCTTCATGGACGATCCCTTCTTCCGCCGCTTCTTCGGCGATGGCGGCTTCGGCGTGCCGCGCGAGCGGGTGCAGCGCTCGCTCGGCTCGGGCGTCATCGTCGATGCGCAGGCCGGCCTCGTGGTCACCAACAACCACGTCATCGAGAACATGAGCGAGGTGAAGGTCGCCTTCGCCGACAAGCGCGAGGTCGAGGCCAAGATCCTGCTGCGCGACCCGCGCACCGACCTCGCCGTGCTCAAGGTCGCGGAGGCCAGGAACCTGACCGCGATCGAGCTGGCCGACACCGACGAGTTGCAGGTCGGCGACATCGTGCTCGCCATGGGCAACCCCTTCGGCGTCGGCCAGACGGTGACGCAGGGCATCGTCTCGGCCCTGGCGCGCACGCAGATCGGCGTCGGCGATGCGCAATCCTTCATCCAGACCGATGCGGCGATCAATCCGGGCAATTCGGGCGGCCCGCTGATCGATATGAAGGGCCGCGTCGTCGGCATCAATACGGCGATCTATTCGCGCTCGGGCGGCAGCGTCGGCATCGGCTTCGCCATTCCCGCCGCGATGGTGCGCCTCGTCGTCGACAGCGCCAGGGCCGGCGCGGCCACCGTGCGCCGGCCCTGGTTCGGCGCGCGGCTGCAGGCGCTGACGGCGGATGTCGCCGACGGGCTCGGCCTCGACCGTCCGGCCGGCTCGGTCGTCGCCAGCGTGGTCGAGAAGGGGCCGGCGGACCAGGCGGGCCTGCGCCGCTCCGACGTGATCCTCGCCGTCGACGGCGTCGCCGTCGACGATCCCGAGGCCTTCGGCTACCGCTTCGCGACGCGGCCGATCGGCGGCACCACCGCGCTGACGGTGCTGCGCGGCGGCAACCGCATCTCGATCCCGGTCAAGCTCGTCGCGGCGCCGGAAACCCGCCCGCGCGACCCGGTGAAGCTGACCAGCCGCTCGCCGCTGGCGGGGCTGACCGTCATGAACCTCTCGCCCGCCGTGGCCGAGGAGCTCGCGATGGAGACCGCCAATGAGGGCGTGGTCGTCAGCGATGTCGAGGAGGGCAGCACCGCCGCCGATATCGGCTTCCAGAAGGGCGACATCGTCATGGCGCTGAACGGCGAGCCGATGGCGACCTCGCGCGATGTCGAGGCCATCCTGAAGGAGCGCCGCCGCGCCTGGGAGGTGACGATCTCGCGCAAGGGGCAGACGATCACCTCGGTCTTCCCGGGGTGAGGTTGGCCGCCGGAACTCGCCGTCATTCCGGGGCAGGCCGAAGGCCTGAGCCCGGAACCCATGAACACCGGGCGATAGTCAGGAAGCCGGAACGCTGTGCGCTTTGATGAGTAAAACCTATGCTCATGGGTTCCGGGCTCCTCGCTTCGCGAGGCCCCGGAATGACGGGGTTGGTTCCCTGTCATGAGCGATCTCTTTTCCGCCTCCGGCCTCGACAAGGCGGGGCCGCGCCCGCTCGCCGACCGCCTGCGGCCGAAGACGCTCGCCGAGGTGGCGGGGCAGGAGCATCTGACCGGACCGGACGGGGCGCTGACCCGGCTCGTCGCCTCCGGCTCGCTCGGCAGCCTGATCTTCTGGGGCCCTCCCGGCACCGGCAAGACCACGGTGGCGCGCCTGCTCGCCGGCCTCGTCGATCTCGGCTTCGAGCAGATCAGCGCGATCTTCAGCGGCGTCGCCGATCTGAAGAAGGTGTTCGAGGCGGCGCGCGGCCGGCGGCTCGGCGGCAAGGGCACGCTGCTCTTCGTCGACGAGATCCACCGCTTCAACCGCGCCCAGCTCGACGCCTTCCTGCCGGTGATGGAGGACGGCACCATCACCCTGATCGGCGCCACCACCGAAAACCCCTCCTTCGCGCTCAACGCGGCCCTGCTGTCGCGCGCCCGCGTGCTGACCTTCAAGGCGCTGGACGAAGGCTCGCTGCTCTTCCTGCTCGGCCGGGCCGAGGCCCTGGAGGGGCGGGAGCTGCCGCTGACGCCGGAGGCGCGGCTGGCGCTCGCCCGCTTCGCCGATGGCGACGGCCGCGCCGTGCTGACGCTGGCCGAGGAGATCTGGCGGGCGGCCAAGCCCGGCGAGATTCTCGACGAGCACGGCCTGTCCGAGGTGATCCAGCGCCGGGCGCCGATCTACGACAAGGCGCAGGACGGCCATTACAATCTGATCTCGGCGCTGCATAAGACGATCCGCGGCTCGGACCCGGATGCGGCGCTGTATTACTTCGCGCGCATGCTCGATGCCGGCGAGGACCCGCGCTTCCTGGCGCGGCGGCTGGTCAGGATGGCGGTGGAGGATATCGGCCTCGCCGATCCGCAGGCGCTGGTCCATGCGCGGGCCGCGGCGGAGACCTATGAAAGGCTCGGCTCGCCGGAGGGCGAGCTCGCGCTCGCCAACAGCGTGATCTACCTCGCCACCGCGCCGAAATCGAACGCGGCCTATATGGCCTACAAGGCGGCGGCGCGGGTCGCGAAGGAGCGCGGCTCCCTGACCCCGCCCATGACCATCCTCAACGCGCCGACCAAGCTGATGCGCGAGGAAGGCTACGGCGCCGACTACGCCTATGACCACGACCAGCCGGAGGCCTTCTCCGGGCAGAACTACTGGCCGGACGCGCTCGGGCGCCAGCATTTCTACGACCCGCCGGAGCGGGGCTTCGAGCGCGAGATCCGGAAGCGGCTGGAATACTGGGAGAAGCTCCGGCAGGAGCGCGGCCGCTGAGGCGGGCGCGGCCGGCTTCCGCGCCGGGGCCGAGACTGGCCGCTTGTCTTTCGCCGCGGTCTGCTCCCTAGATGGCGGCATCTCGACCGCTTTTGCGGATGTCTTCTCACGGGTTTCGACGATGGTCCTGGTCGCGCGGCTGCTGCTTTTCGTTCCTTCGGTGATCGCGGGCTGGTTCGTCTCGCAGGAGGACGTGTCCTATTGGGTGATCGCCTTCGCGATCGCGCTGGTCTTCATCGTGCTGACGATCGCCTTCGAGCTCTATGTGCATCCGCGCCTGCGCCGGCGCCGCAAGGGCTGAATCGGAGCGGGGCTCACTTCCGGCAGTCGAACGGCAGGAAGGTGCCGGACATGCCGCGGTTCATCGCCATCAGCGTCAGCTTGTCGGCCAGGGCGATCTCCTCCGGGCTGCGCGCGCAGACCTCGGCGCGGGACTGGCAGTTTGCGGCCAGGAAGGCGTCGTGGCTGGCGAGGAATTCCGCGCCGAGCCCGGCCTTGCCCTGCCGCTTGAGCAGGAGTTCGTAGGCCGCCTTGTAGCGGTTGCATTTCTCCGTCGGCCAGTCGGGCGCGGCGCCTTGCCGAGCCGCCGCGGGCAGGCTCGCCAGCGCCCAGGCGAGGCATGCCCCCATCGCGACGAGCGATCCCCGGCGCCGCGCGCGCGTCGTCCCGTCCGCTTCCGTCATCGCTCCCGCTCCGCTTGCTCGCGAAGAGCGCAGGAGAGCGGGCGATTGCGGCGGATTTCGTTTGTATGCGGTAGGCGGGCACATTATTCCACGACGATGATGTCGATCTCACAGACCCGCCTTCGCGCCGCTGCGTGCCGCGCCGGGCGCTTCCCCGTCGCAGCCGCCGGCTCCCGTTCCTGCCGGGGGGCGGCATGAGGACCGGCGGCAAGGGACCCGGCAAGGGATCCGGCGAGGGCGCCGGCGCGCCCGGACGGGGCGGAAGGCCGCGTGCGGCGGAAGGCCCGCGCGGCAGGCGCCCGAGCCATGACGAGCGGCGGCGCGCGGCGGCACGGCCGAAGGCCGAGGGCGAGGGTCGCCCGGTGCGCGCCCAGGCGCCGCGCCGGCCGGCCGAGGCGCCGCAGCGGACGCGGGCCGAGGTCAAGGCAGAGACGGCGCAGGTGCTCTCGACCGGCGTGCAGCAGCTCGTGGTGACGCCGGACGAGAACGAGATGCGGATCGACCGTTTCCTCGAGGCGCGCTTCCCGCAGCTCTCCTTCAGCCATATCCAGCGTATCGTCCGGAAGGGCGAATTGCGCGTCGACGGCAAGCGCGCCGACAGCAAGGACCGGCTCGCGGCCGGCCAGACGGTGCGCATTCCGCCGCTCAAGCTGGAACAGCAGGCGGAGCGCCCGCGCTCGGCCAAGGCGGACGCCGACACGATCGGCTTCCTGCGCGCGATCACGCTCTACGAGGACGACGACGTCATGGTCCTCAACAAGCCGGCTGGGCTCGCGGTGCAGGGCGGTTCGGGCACGAAGAAGCATGTCGACGGCATGCTCGCGGCCCTGACCGACAAGGACGGCCAGAAGCCGCGCCTCGTCCACCGGCTCGACAAGGACACGGCGGGCTGCCTCGTCATCGCCAAGTCGCGCTTCGCCGCGGCGACGCTGGCCAAGACCTTCCGCTCGCGTGCCGCCCGCAAGGTCTACTGGGCGCTGGTCGCCGGCGTGCCGCGGGTCAAGCAGGGCCGGATCTCGGCCTATCTCGCCCGCGAGGAGGCCTATGACGGCGACCAGCGCATGGCGGTCGCCCAGCATGGCGAGGACGGCGCGATGCATGCCGTGACCTATTACGCCGTGGTCGAGACCGCCGCGCAGAAGCTGGCCTGGCTCTCGCTCAAGCCGGTGACGGGACGCACCCATCAATTGCGCGCCCATACCACCCATATCGGCCATCCGATCGTCGGCGACCCGAAATACTTCAACATCCTGAACTGGGAATTGCCCGGCGGCATCCAGAACAAGCTGCATCTGCTGGCGCGGCGGATCGTGCTGCCGCATCCGCGCGGCAAGGGCACCATCGACGTCAGCGCGCCGCTGCCGCCGCATATGCGCCAGAGCTGGAACCTGCTCGGCTTCGACGACGCGCCCTACGATCCGATCGTCGAGGCGCCGGACGAATAGGCTGCGCTTTCCCTGACGGAAGCAATGAGAACAGTTGCGGAACATTCTGTTTTCTGTTCTAACTATGTTCACGTTGGGGAAGGGGGCTGCCATGCGTCGGATCGCGATCGTTTCCGTCTTTGTCTTCGGGGCTGCGACTGCAGCCTCCGCCCAGACCGCACCGGCGCGGCCGGCACCGGCCGCCGTCGCGGCTGCGGCGCCGGACGAGCCCGTGCCGCGGGCCGAGCGCGCCAGGGCCCGGCAGGACTGCCTGTCGGAGAACATCGCGCTGTCGGGCGAGGATCTGCGCGCGGCGATGCGGCTCTGCATGCAGGGCAAGTTCCCGGGCGTGCAGCTCTATGCGCATGACGGCGTGACGCGGGACGGCAGGCCGACCGCGGTCGCGGCCCGCGCCGCCTGCAAGACCGAGATCGATGCGCGCCGGCTCGAAGGGGTGCAGCGCATCGCGGCGCTCACAGCCTGCTTCAATGCCAAGCGCCCCGACCTCGCGCAGCGGGCGGAATGCCGCAAGGAAGCGCGCGCCAGGGGGCTCGACGGCGCCGAGCTGCGCAAGGCGGTCGAGGCCTGCGCCCGCGAGGCCCGGAGCTGAAGGCGCCGGGGCGAAGACGCCGCCGGTGCCGGGCCGGCCAGGCCAGGCCGCGGGGCGGGAGGGCGCCATGAGCCGCCGGCCATGGCCTCGCCGGGCGATCCGGGTTAAGGCACCGGCATGGATCTCATCATCTTCGACCTCGACGGCACGCTGATCAATTCCGAGGCGATCATCCTCGGCGCGCAATACGAGACCTTCAGGCGCTGCGGCCGGGTTCATCCCGGCCGCGAGGCCGGCCTCGGCATCGTCGGGCTCACGCTCGACATCGCGATGGCGCAACTCGCCGGGCTCGATGCGCCGGACGACCGGCTGACGCAGACCTATCGCGAGGTCTTCGGCGCCATGCGCGCCCAGGCGCAGGCCGACCCGGCGCTGGACGAGCCGCTGTTTTCGGGCGTCGCCGAGACGCTGGCGCGGCTGCGCCGCGTGCCCGGGCTCAAGCTCGGCATCGCCACCGGCAAGTCGCGCCAGGGCGCGGAGTTCATCGTCGCGCGTCATGGCTGGCAGGGCCTGTTCGACACGATCCAGTCGGCCGACGACGCGCCCTCGAAGCCGCATCCGGGCATGATCCTGAACGCCATGGCCGAAACCGGGGCCGCCGCAGAGCGCACCGCCATGGTCGGCGACAGCTCCTTCGACATCGAGATGGCGGTCGCGGCCGGGGTCGTGCCGGTCGCGGCGTCGTGGGGCTTCCAGCCGGTGGAGAGGCTTGTCGCGCTGGGCGCGCGGCACCGGCTCGCCGCGATGGCGGAGCTGCCGGGGGCGCTGGGGCTCGCGGGGGCCGCCGCTGCCTGAAGCAGGGAGCATGGGAGAGGCGAGGAGAGCGAGGGCGCCCCTCGGGCGAGGTCCTTGCCGAGGCCGGGTTCCGGCGAGGCGTCCGGTTCAGTAACGACCTCGCAACCACATCGACTCAGCCTCGTTTAACCTGAATAACCGTTCAGATTTGCGCGTTAACCACCTGCTTCTCGCCCCGGATGCATGGTGATCCCACAACAGGGACATACCGGCACAAAACAACGCCGGACAGGGGTTCAGACATGATCGGACATGAGTTTCGTGAATTCGTCGATCGCGTGATGGATCATCGCGCGATCGACCAGAACGACGTCAATATTCTTCAGCGCGAGATCTTGGCCGACACGGTCGTGACGCGCGACATCGTCGATGTTCTGGTCGCGCTCGACCGGGCCGTTCCGGAAAGCTGCGAGGCTTTTTCGGATTACCTCGTGGCGCTGGTCGTCGATTTCGCCGTCTGGGACAACCGCCCGACCGGCGTGATCGACCGCGACAAGGCGCATTGGCTGGTGACGACGCTTTCGGCCGGCGAGGGGCCGAGCCCGACCGCCCGGCGCATCGCCAGCGAGATCGTGCGCGAGGCCGAGCATTGCGACGAGATGCTGCTCGCCTTCGCCTTCGCCAAGGGCGCCTCGAAGGAGGCCGGCGCCGGCTACCGCGTCCTGCTCGCGAGCTGAGCCTGCGCATTCGCGCACAACGGCCTGGCGCCGATCGCGCCCGGATCGCGCTGGACGAGGGCGCGATCCGGGCGCTTTTCCTGTGCTCCGGATCGTCCAAGCAGCGGGTTCGCCGGGCGATCCGATGCATGGCCGGGCTTCGCAGCGATGGACGCCGGTTGCGGCGTCCCATACACCCCGGCTATTGCAGTCTGGACTGAAGCCGGGAGTGGCCCTCGCATGTTCACGAAGATCCTGATCGCGAACCGCGGCGAGATCGCCTGCCGCGTCATCAAGACGGCCCGGCGCATGGGCATTAGGACGGTCGCCGTCTATTCGGATGCGGATCGGGACGCGCTGCATGTCGAGATGGCCGACGAGGCCGTGCATATCGGCGCGGCGCCCGCCGCCCAGTCCTATCTGCTGATCGACAGGATCATCGCCGCCTGCAAGGCGACCGGCGCCGAGGCCGTGCATCCGGGCTACGGCTTCCTCTCCGAGCGCGAGGCCTTCGCCCGGGCGCTGAAGGAGAACGGCATCGTCTTCATCGGCCCGAACCCCGGCGCGATCGCGGCGATGGGCGACAAGATCGAATCGAAGAAGGCCGCGGCTGCCGCGAAAGTCTCGACCGTTCCCGGCTTCCTCGGCGTCATCGAGAGCCCCGAACATGCGGTGACGATCGCCGACGAGATCGGCTATCCGGTGATGATCAAGGCTTCGGCCGGCGGCGGCGGCAAGGGCATGCGCATCGCCCATTCGGCCGCCGAGGTGGCGGAGGGTTTCGCCCGCGCCAAGTCGGAAGCGGCCTCGTCCTTCGGCGACGATCGCGTCTTCGTCGAGAAGTTCATCGTCGATCCGCGCCATATCGAGATCCAGGTGCTGGGCGACAAGCACGGCAACGTCATCTATCTCGGCGAGCGCGAATGCTCGATCCAGCGCCGCAACCAGAAGGTGCTGGAGGAGGCGCCGTCGCCGCTGCTCGACGAAGCGACCCGCAGGAAGATGGGCGAGCAGGCCGTGGCGCTGGCCAAGGCGGTGAACTATGACTCCGCCGGCACGGTCGAGTTCGTCGCTGGGCAGGACAAGTCCTTCTATTTCCTCGAGATGAACACCCGCCTCCAGGTCGAGCATCCGGTGACCGAGATGGTCACCGGCATCGACCTCGTCGAGCAGATGATCCGGGTCGCTTATGGCGAGAAGCTTGCGATCGCGCAGGAAGACGTGAAGCTCGACGGCTGGGCGGTCGAATCCCGCGTCTATGCCGAGGACCCGACCCGCAACTTCCTGCCCTCGACCGGCCGGCTCGTGACCTACCGGCCGCCGAGCGAGGGGCCGGACGGCGAGGCGGTGGTGCGCAACGACACCGGCGTCTTCGAAGGCGGCGAGATCTCGATCTATTACGACCCGATGATCGCCAAGCTGGTGACGCATGCGCCGACGCGCGAGGCGGCGATCAAGGCGCAGGCGCGCGCGCTCGACGCCTTCGCCATCGACGGCATCCGCCACAACATCCCCTTCGTCTCGGCGGTGATGCAGCATCCGCGCTGGATCGCCGGCCGTCTCTCGACCGGCTTCATCGCCGAGGAGTTTCCCGAGGGCTTCTCGCTGCCGCAGCCGCAGGGCGAGACGGCCCTGCGCATGGCGGCGATCGCCATCGCCTGCGACCACAAGCTCAACCGGCGCAAGCGGCAGGTCTCGGCGCAGATGGAGGGGTGGCGCAAGGTTTCCTTCGACCGGCAGCGCATCGTCGAGCTCGGTGGTGAACGCTTCGAGGGCGAGGTGTCGGAACAGGGCGAGGCCGTGCTCGTCGCCTTCCCGGAGCGCAGCGTCAGCGTCGTCAGCGACTGGGCGCCCGGCGAGCCGGTCTGGCGCGGCACGCTCGACGGCGTCAAGGTCGCGGCGCAGGTGCGGCCGATCCTCAACGGCGTGGCGCTCGGCCATGCCGGCGCCTATGCCGACGCGCATGTCTACACGCCGCGCGAGGCGGAGCTGGCGGCGCTGATGCCGGAGAAGGTCGCCGCCGATGCCGGCAAGTTCCTGCTCTGCCCGATGCCGGGGCTGGTCAAGTCGATCGCCGTCGCGGTCGGGCAGGAGGTCAAGGCGGGCGAGCCGCTCGCCATGGTCGAGGCGATGAAGATGGAGAACGTGCTGCGCGCCGAGAAGGACGCGACCGTCGCCAAGATCCTGGCGAAGGAGGGCGATTCGCTCGCCGTCGACGCCGTCATCCTCGAATTCGCCTGAGCGGAGCACGCCGTCTTGCTGAAGATCTGGGGCCGGCTCAGCTCGATCAACGTCCAGAAGGTCGTCTGGGCGGCCGGCGAGGTCGGGCAGGATTTCGCGCGCATCGACGCCGGCGGCCCCTTCGGCGGGCTCGATACGCCGGAATTCCGCGCGCTGAACCCGAACGGGCAGATCCCGGTGCTGGAGGACGGCGCCTTCCGCCTGTGGGAATCGAACAGCATCGTGCGCTATCTCGCGGCCCGCTACGGCGCGTCCGGGATCTGGGAAGCGGATCCGGCGCGCAGGGCCGATGCCGAGCGCTGGATGGACTGGATGCTGTCCGAGCTCCAGCCGGCGACGGCGCCGGTGCTGTGGGGCACCGTGCGCAAGGTGCCGGGCCATACCGACCCGCAGGCGATCGCGGCCGGGATGCGGCGGACCGAGGCGCTGATGGCGATTCTCGACGCGCAGCTCGCGGACCGGCCCTTTCTGGCGGGCGAGCGCTTCGGCGTCGCCGATATCGCCGTCGGCTGCGGTGCGCATCGCTGGCTCAACATGCCGGTCGAGCGGATCGCGCGGCCGCATGTGCAGCGCTGGTATGCGGAGCTGTTCGCGCGCCCGGCGGCGAAGGCCGCGCTGCCGCTCCCGGTCGCGTGACGGCCTTCCGGCTGGGTGGACACGCGGCGTCCCGGTTCCGGGCCGATGCAAAATCAGACGCCTGGACCATCGGGCTGAAGACGATCTTCAACCTTCCGATCCAGAGTGACCGTCGCGTTCCCTCTGTTTTCCCGCCGGTGCGAGCCCGATGTTCTTCATCCTGTCCAAAATCGTCTGGTTCCTGTTCTCGCCGGTCAACTTCGTCATCCTGCTCGCGGGGCTTTCCGCGCTGCTGGCCTTCACCCGCTTCGCGCGCCCGGCGCGCTGGCTCGGCCTGTTCGCCGTCGTCCTGCTTGGCCTGATGGCGTTCAGCCCGCTGCCGCGCGCGGTCATCCGGCCTCTGGAGGATCGCTTTCCCCAGCAGGATGCGGCCAGGGGTCCGGTGACCGGCATCGTCGTGCTCGGCGGCGCGATCGGGCTGGCGCGCGGCGATGTCGTGCTCAACGCCTCGGCCGCGCGCATGACCAAGGCGGTGGAGCTGGCGCGGCTGCATCCGCAGGCGAAGGTCGTCTTTTCGGGCGGCGCCGCCACCCTGATCTCGCAGGCGACCGTGACCGAGGCCGACGGCGCCCGGCGCCTGATGGAAGGGCTCGGGCTGGAGCCCGGCCGGCTGATCCTCGAGGACAAGTCGCGCAACACGCGCGAGAACGCGATGTTCAGCCGCCGCCTCGTCGATCCCAGGCCCGGCGAGCGCTGGCTGCTGGTGACCTCGGCCTGGCACATGCCGCGGGCGATGGGCGTGTTCCGCAAGGCCGGATTCCCGGTCGAGGCCTTTCCGGTCGACTACTGGTCGAGCGGGAAGCCCGGCGACTTCCTCCGGCCCTATAGCCGGGCGCCGCGCGCGCTCGAAATCGCCGATAACGGCTTCAAGGAATGGGTCGGCCTCGTCGCCTATCGCCTGGCCGGCTATACCGATTCGCTGTTCCCCGGCCCGTGATCTCCGCCGCGGGCGGTAGGCAGCGAGAGCCGGTAGACGCCGCGGAAATCGTCGGGGTCGACCGGGCGGCCCTTGCGCGTGATGACGAGCCGGCCCTCCTTCATCAGCGTCACCGCCGCGCGCCGCAGCGGCTGCATCAAGGGGCCCCAGCCGTCGGGATGGTCGCCGCCGAGCGAGCGGGCGACGTCCATCGGCGAGAGCGTGCGGCCGGGCTCCTGCTGCGCCAGCAGGGCGAGGATCGCCGCTTCGAGCTCCGCGGGCTGCGCCATCACCGTTCCTCCGGATAGCCGAAGACGCGGGCGGCGTCGGAGGCGAACTGGCGCCGATACATCGCGACCAGCACGGCAGCGGTGAAGATCAGGAAGGTCACGGGGCCGAGGAACCAGCCCATATAGGCCAAAGCGAGGAAGAAGGCGCGCTGGCCGCGGTTGAAATGCCGCCCGCCGGCGACGTTCATCTCGATGGTCTCGTGGACGGCGCGCTGCGCCCCCTGCTTGTCCGGGCTGTCGGGCGGGGGCAGGGCGCCGATCAGGATGACGCAGTAGTTGAACAGCCGGTAGGCCCAGGCGAACTTGAAGAAGGCGTAGCCGAAGATCATGGCGAGGCCGATCACCTTGACCTCCCAGACCGTGCGCGTCGGCGCGACGTTGAGCGGCAGGTCGGAAAAGATGGCGACGACCCGCTCGGCCGACTGCAGCAAAGCGAGCGTGCCGCCGATGGCGATGATCGAGGTCGAGGCGAAGAAGGCGGTGCCGTTCTGCAGGCCGTTCATCACCTGGGCGTCGAGGATGCGGTTGTCGCGGTTCAGCGCCTCCTGGACCCAGCGGGCGCGGCGCAGGTTCATGCGCATGTTCAGGCTCTTGGCCGCATGCGGGCCGCGCTCGACGGCATGGTGATAGCCGATCCAGGCGAGGACGAAGAATGCGAGCGCCACCAGGTCGAGGTTGCTGAATCCGATCATGGCGCCGCTTTGCCATCTCATCCGCCGCGGGGGCAAGCAGCTTGCGACGGCCTGCGCGGGCCGGCAAGGCGCCGGCCATTGACGCATCGGCCGGGAGCCGCCACCTTGCGCCCGATTTCGGGGAGGACGATGCCATGCCGCAGACCATCACCAAGGGCTACAAGGCCCTGGTCGCGGAAGCGGAGAGCCGGATCGAGACCCTGTCGGTGGCCGAGGCGCAGGCGCTCCACGGCCGCGACGAGGTGGTCTTCGTCGACCTGCGCGATCCGCGCGAGCTGGAGCGGGAAGGGCGCATGCCCGGCGCCTTCCACTGCCCGCGCGGCATGCTGGAATTCTGGATCGACCCGGAGAGCCCCTATGCGAAGCCGGTCTTCCAGGAGGACAAGCGATTCGTGTTCTTCTGCGGCGGCGGCTGGCGCTCGGCGCTGGCGGCGCAGGCGGCGCAGGAGATGGGGCTGAAGCCGGTCGCCCATCTCGCCGGCGGCTTCGGCGCCTGGAAGCAGGCCGGGGCGCCGGTCGAGCCGCCCGCTCCCCGGAAGGGCTGAGCCCGGACTTGTCCCATATCGTCATCGTCCTGCTGATCGCGGCCTTCGTCTTCCGCAAGCCGCTCGGCCGTCTTCTCGCCCGCCGCTTCCCGAATCGGGCCAGGCGCCAGCAGGTTCTCGGCACGATCATCGCGGCTTTCCTGCTGGTGATGGTCCTGCGGCTCGTCGCGGCGCTGTGGTAGCAGGAGGCAGGATGAAGCGTCTCGCAGGGATCGTCCGCCAGTTCGTCCTGTGGCTCGGGATCGCCATCGGCCCCATGCTGCCGGCCGCCGCGCCCGGCCTTGCCGCCGGCGGCGGTTCGACGCCGGGGGCGGGGCGCGCCAGCGCCTTCGTCCAACCCGTATTGCCGGCGGATTTCTGCGCCGTGGTGCCGGGTGCCGGCGCCATGCAGGGAGAGCTCTGGCGCAGGACGGTCCCGCCCCCGGAGCGCGGCGCGACGCTGCGCTTCCTGGCGGTGGATTGCGCCAGCTTGCACCGGCTGGAGGCGGGGCACCTCGCCCGGCCGGCCGCGATGCTGACGATCTTCGACCTCCAGCCCGATCCGCGCCTGCCGCCGGCGCCGGAGGCCGCGCTCGAGGCGCTGGAGAAGCGATTCGGCGCGCCGGAGCTCGCGGCGAAGGCGCCCGTGCTCGGGCGGGACGAGCAGGCCGTCTATCTGCAGCAGGGGGACTGGTCCGCCCAGGCGGCGCCGGGGCCGCGCGGCGTGTCGGCCTTCGCGTTCCGCGGCGCCGGACCCTTCGTCGTCAATATCTTCCACTTCGCGAAGCCCCCGGCCGTCACGGCGGTTCGCGAGCAGGTCGAGGGCGTGGTGCGCAGCGTGATCGAGGGCTCCCGCTGAGATTTCGCCGGCTCATCGGCGATTGTTCACAGGCGGGGTTGCGTCCTGCCTGAAATTCAGGCATTTTCCTCCGCCTTGGCTCCAACTCACGAAAGGGAGGGCTGAATGGCATTCACCATCTTCGTCGCTCCCAGGCGACCAAACCGGCACTAGGTCGGTCTCGCGCGAGGTCCGCCGGCTGGCGACCTCCTGAGCCTTTTTCCAAACCCTTTCGTTCTTCGCTGGAGCCGGCGTGCGCCGCCGTCTCCCTTCGATCTGGAGTCGGCGGCCTTCGCGGCGCCGAATGATCCTATGTCTCTCGATACTCAAACCGAGCGGCGCGAGCCGTTCCGGGCCGTTCTCGGCTTCACCTTCCGTCATTGGGCCCGCCAGCCCGGAAAGGTCGCCTGGGTGGCCGGCGTCATGGTCGCCGCCACCCTCGCCGAGCTGTTCACACCGGTCTACGCCGGCCGCCTCGTCGACGCCGTGGCGAGCGGCACCGGCGGCGCGGAAGCGGCGCTGTGGGCGCTCGCCGCGATGATGGCTCTGGCGGCGGTCACCGTCGCGGGGCGGCATTTCGCCTTCGTCGGCCTCATCAGCATGACGCTCCAGACGATGACGCAGGTGGCGCAGGAGGCCTTCGCGCGCCTGCAGCGCTTCTCGACCGACTGGCACGCCAACAACTTCGCCGGCTCGACAGTGCGCAAGATCACGCGCGGCATGTGGGCGCTCGACCTCCTGACCGACACGATCCTGATCGCGCTGCTGCCCTCGCTGGTCATCCTGCTGGGCATGACGGCGCTCCTCGCCTGGCAGTGGCCGGTGATGGGGCTCGTCGTGGCGCTCGGGGCGCTGGCCTATATCGGCATGACGCTCACGCTCTCGCTGCGCTTCGTCGCCCCGGCGGCGCGGCTGGGCAACGCCTGGGATACGCGGCTGGGCGGCGCACTGGCGGATTCCATCACCTGCAACCCGGTGGTGAAGGCCTTCGGCGCCGAGGCGCGCGAGGATCTGCGCCTGGCGACGGTGGTGGCGAAGTGGAGCCTCAGGACGCGGCGCGCCTGGCTGCGCGGCACCTGGTCGGGCACCGGCCAGCTCGTCGTGCTGCTCGCCCTGCGCGCCGCGGTGATCGGCCTGGTGATCTGGCTGTGGCTGAACGGGCAGGCCGGCGCCGGCGACGTCGCCTTCGTGCTGACGGCCTATGCGGTGGTGCACGGCTATCTGCGCGATGTCGGGCAGCACGTCCACAATCTCCAGCGCTCGGTCAACGACATGGAGGAGCTCGTCTGGATGCACGACCTTCCCTATGGCGTGCCCGACCGCAAGGGGGCGGTGGCGATGGAGGTCACGCAGGGCGAGATCGCCTTCGAGGACGTGACCTTCCATTACGGCGGCCATCACGATCCGCTCTACCGGGACTTCTCGCTCACCATCCGCGGCGGCGAGAAGGTCGGCCTCGTCGGCCGCTCGGGCTCCGGCAAGACGACCTTCGTCAAGCTGGTGCAGCGGCTTTACGACGTCACCGGCGGGCGCATCGCGATCGACGGGCAGGACATCGCCGGCGTGACGCAGGAGAGCCTGCGCCGGCAGATCGCGATCGTGCAGCAGGAGCCGGTGCTGTTCCACCGCTCGCTGGCCGAGAACATCGCCTATGGCCGGCCCGGCGCCTCGCTGGCGCAGATCGAGCAGGCGGCGCGGCTCGCCAATGCGCATGACTTCATCATGCGCCTGCCCAAGGGCTATGCCACGCTCGTCGGCGAGCGCGGCATCAAGCTCTCGGGCGGCGAGCGCCAGCGCGTCGCGCTGGCCCGCGCCTTCTTGGCCGATGCGCCGATCCTGATCCTGGACGAGGCGACCTCCAGCCTCGATTCGGAATCGGAGGCGCTGATCCAGCAGGCGATCGAGCGGCTGATGGAAGGCCGGACCACGATCGTCATCGCGCACCGCCTCTCGACGGTCAGGGCGATGGACCGCATCCTGGTCTTCGATCGCGGCCGCGTGGTCGAGGAGGGGCCGCACGAGGCCCTGCTCGCCCGCGAGGACGGTGCCTATCGCGCGCTGTTCGAGAAGCAGGTCCGCGAGCTGGCCAAGGGGCTGGCGGCCTGACGATCGGCAGAAACGGAAAGGGCCGCGCGAGCGGCCCTTTCCTCTCGTCGGGCGGTGGGCGAACGGTTCAGGCGGCGGATTGCGCGCCTTCGTCTTCGGAGCGGCGGCGGCCCAGCAGGAACCACAGGCCGGAGCCGAGAATGCCGACGATGCCGGCGCCGCCGCCGACATAGATCATGTCGCGATCGAGATCGGCCTGCTGGTGGGCATCGTCGCGGATCACGACGCTGTCCTTGCCCTGCTCGCCGGGAAGGTACTTGATCGGCAGCGCATCGACGGTGAGCCGGTCATTGGCGATGATGCGGCTGGCGAACTGGTGCGAGATCGACACCTTCTCCGCCGTGCGCTCCTGGCCGGAGGCGTCCTTCCAGGCAAGGTCGACGGTGTAGCTCGTGCCGCCGCGGCGGCGCTTGGTGCGGGTGGCGCCCTCGACGGAAGCCTGGGCCTCGATGCCTTCGGCCACGACCTTCTTCACGCGCTCGCCATCCTGCCAGCTCATATAGGCCATGAAGGGTCCGCCAACGGCAGCAATCAACAACAGCCATTTTACCTTGCCGGCAACCCAGCCAATAATTCCGCTCATAATCGCCTCCTTACGGACAATGCTCGAAATAACCAGTCTGGCGGACAGGTTAATTGAGGCGATTTTGTGGCAATGAATGCCGTGCTCCAGTCATTCCACGAGAAACGACCGCCCTTTCTGCGGGCTGAACGCTCGTGATGCGCCGGACTGCAATTATTCTATTTACCGTAACGGGAGGCTGGCTTGCTTTTGCGAAAGCAGTCCGTTCATCTGCCTTCGATCACTGCACGGACTTCAGGTATTCTGTTGCGCTCCTGCACGCGTCCCGCCTGCTCTTGAAGGTGAAGGCATGTTCGCGCACGGCGGTCCGGAATTTTTCGACGTCGTCGGCGTCGGCCGCGCGCAAGGTGCCTTGCGCCGTCAACAGCAGCATGGCTTTCAGTTGCCCGACATAGCGCTCGCCGCATTCCTGCGTCACCCATTCGGTCATCGCCGCGATGCGGAGCAGGCGTGCGACATCGTCCTTCGTCGCCGGCTGGGCGCCGGCATGCGGCAGCGGCAAACCGGGCAGGAGGGTGAGGGCGATCGCCAGGACGCGTGGCGTCATTCGCGCTGTCCCGGTTGGTGAATTGTTTCAGGAGCGGCCGCGCGGGCGCGCACGCCCTTCACCGGGCCGGGCGGCGGCGCGCCGGTCTCCTGTTCCAATGGCTTCAGACCGAAGCTCGGCTTGGTCAGAAAACGATTCAGGTTGGCGATGCAAGCCTCTGGCAGTCCGAAATGTTTTGCGCCGAGGATGACTGTTTCCATATAGCCCGGCTTCGGTTTTCCGGGCTCGCCCGAGCGACCGATATAGATCAGGGCGCGCTTGGCGCCGCCGGGTACGATCACCGGCTGGCTGATCTTCACATAGAGCCCGCTGGCGATGTCCTCGAACTTGTCGAGCGCGCGGATATCGCCGAGCGAACAATCCCAGAGCACCCCGTGAACCGCCTCGCGCGGATCGCGGATCACCGAGGCGTAGCCGTCGCGCGTGACGATGAAGCGATGCCGGGGCAGGCGGGCAAGGCCGAGCGCCCGGGAATGCGGGCAGCGCTCGGCCATCCCGGCCGGGTCCATGTTGAGGCCATAGGCGAAGTAGAGGGGCATGGGGGGCCCTCTACCTTCACTTCGTCTTGTTGAACAGCTCCCGCCCGATCAGCATGCGGCGGATCTCGCTGGTGCCGGCGCCGATCTCGTAGAGCTTGGCGTCGCGCAGCAGGCGCCCCGTCGGATAGTCGTTGATATAGCCGTTGCCGCCGAGGAGCTGGATCGCGTCGAGCGCCACCTGCGTCGCCTTCTCGGCCGCGAGCAGGATCGCGCCGGCGGCGTCCTCGCGGGTGGTTTCGGCCCGGTCGCAGGCTTTCGCGACGGCATAGACATAGGCCCGGCAGGAGTTCATCGCGACATACATGTCGGCGACCTTGCCCTGGACGAGCTGGAACTCGCCGATCGACTGGCCGAACTGCCGGCGCTCATGGATATAGGGCATGACCACGTCGAGCGCCGCCTGCATGATGCCGAGGGGGCCTGCCGCCAGCACGACGCGCTCGTAGTCGAGCCCGGACATCAGCACGTTGACGCCGCGCCCGACCTGGCCCAGCACGTTCTCCTCTGGCACCTCGCAATCCTCGAAGACGAGCTCGCAGGTGTCCGAGCCGCGCATGCCGAGCTTGTCGAGCTTCTGGTGGGTCGAAAAGCCCTTCATGCCCTTCTCGATCAGGAAGGCGGTGATGCCGCGCGGGCCGGCCTCGGGATCGGTCTTGGCGTAGACCACCAGCGTCTCGGCGATCGGGCCGTTGGTGATCCACATCTTGTTGCCGTTGAGGAGGTAGCGGTCGCCCTTCCTGTCGGCGCGGGTGCGCATCGAGACGACGTCGGAGCCGGAGCCGGGCTCGGACATGGCGAGCGCGCCGACATGCTCGCCCGAGATCAGCTTCGGCAGGTATTTGCGCTTTTGCGCCTCGCTGCCGTTGCGGCGGATCTGGTTGACGCAGAGATTGGAATGGGCGCCGTAGGAGAGGCCGACGGAGGCCGAGGCGCGGCTGATCTCCTCGACCGCGATGCAGTGCTCGAGATAGCCGAGGCCGGCGCCGCCATAGTCCTCCTCGACGGTGATGCCGTGCAGGCCGAGCGCGCCCATCTCGGGCCAGAGATCGCGCGGGAACTGGTTCGTCCGGTCGATCTCCCCGGCGCGCGGGGCGATCTTCTCCTGCGCGAAGCCATGGACGGTGTCGCGGATCGCATCGGCGGTCTCGCCGAGGTCGAAATTGAAGGGGCGCGGCGCGTTGGCGAGCATGGCGGAACCTCCCGGCAGAGCGTTGGGAGCGGAACTCCCTTGCCCTTGTTATAGCCGGGCCGTGACGCGCGCGTCAGTGCGCAGGCACGCCCGGCGCGGTTTGGCGTCGGTGCGGCACCGCGGGCGAGGAACGGCACCCCAATCGGCAGGTGCCAGGGCTTGCATATCCTATCCAGGGGGATAGGATAACGCATATGAGCCATGCAATGGATTCCGACATCATCAACCGCCTGCGCCGCGCACAGGGGCATCTCGGCACCGTCGTCGGCATGGTCGAGGCGGGCAGGGCGGTTCCCGAGGTGGTGCAACAGCTCCAGGCGGTCGAGAAAGCTTTGTCGAAGGTCAAGGAGCTGCTGATCTTCGATCATATCGAGCATCATCTCTTCGACCGCGCCGAAGCGGCGACGCCGGAAGCACGACGGATGATCGAGAGCCTGAAGGCCCTCACCAAATACCTTTGAGACGGAACGAAACCATGGCCGAGACCCACCGCTTCGCGCCGCGACACGAGCATGTGTTCCTCGGAGCCGACCATGACCGCCATGAAAGGCGAACCTGGATCGTCGTCGGGCTGACGCTCGTGACGATGATCGTCGAGATCGTCGCGGGCACGCTCTTCGGTTCGATGGCGCTCGTCGCC
This sequence comes from Hyphomicrobiales bacterium, assembly GCA_900466745.1. Taxonomy (GTDB): domain Bacteria; phylum Pseudomonadota; class Alphaproteobacteria; order Rhizobiales; family Beijerinckiaceae; genus Allobosea; species Allobosea minatitlanensis. Next base: position 37,399 of record UBNE01000013.1, read on the forward strand.
GATGGCTGGCACATGTCGACCCATGCGGCGGCGCTGGGCATCGCCGGCTTCGCCTACAGCTTCGCGCGGCGCCACGCGCATGATCGGCGTTTCACCTTCGGAACCGGCAAGCTGGGAGACCTCGCGGCCTTCGCCAGCGCCCTCGTTCTGATGCTGGCCGCGCTCTTCATCGCCTGGGAATCCGTGATCCGGCTGGCGAGCCCCGTCGCGATCGGCTTCAATCAGGCGCTCGTGGTCGCCGTGCTCGGCCTCGGCGTCAACCTCGCCAGCGCGCTGATCCTGAAGGAGGATCATCACGGGCACGGCCATGCGCACGGCCATGAGCATGGCCACTCGCATGGCGGCCGCGATCGCCATGATGCGCACGACCATCGTCATGAAGACCATGGCCATCCGCAGGCGCTCCGTCGCGGCGCTGACAACAATCTCCGGGCGGCCTATCTCCATGTTCTCGCCGATGCCTTCACCTCGGTGCTGGCGATCGGCGCCCTGCTCGGCGGCAGCCTCTATGGCTGGATCTGGCTCGACCCGGCGATGGGGCTGATCGGCGCGCTGGTGATCGCGCACTGGTCGATCGGCCTGATCCGCCGGTCCGGCGCGGTTCTGCTCGATGCCGTGCCCGACGCGGCCCTCGTCGATGCCATCAAGGAGCGGATGGACGCGGCCGGGGCGGAGGTCGCCGATCTGCATCTGTGGCAGGTCGGGCCGGGGCACTATGGCGCGATCGTTTCCGTCGTGGCCGTGGAGGCGGCGGCGCCGGCGGTCTACAAGGCGCATCTGGCTGCCCTGCCGCAGCTCGCGCATCTGACGGTCGAGGTCAATGCGGCGGCCTAGGCAGCAGGACGCCGGGGCGCGGTCCTTTCCGCGAGCGCGCAATCAGGTCTCAGGCCCTCAGTCGCCGATCACGCCGCGCCGGCGCAGCAGGATCAGGGTCAGCAGCGCCGCGAAGACGCAGGCCAGCGCGACATAGACGGCCCCCGCATCCGCCTCCATCCAGGGCAGCCCCCGGACGTTGATGCCGAACAGGCCGGTGATGAAGGTCGCGGGCAGGAACAGCGCGGTCAGGATCGAGAGCACATAGAGCTGCCGGTTGGTGCGGTTGGCCGAGCGGGCGGCGATCTCGTCCTGCAGCAGGCGCGCGCGATCCTGCACCGACTGGACGTCATGGTGGAGCGTGTCGATCCGCAGCAGCAGCCGCGCCGCCGTCGCCTTGACGGCATCGGGCGCGCTGCGGCCCGATTGCGCCTCGGCGAAGCGGCGGAACAGCACATGCAGCCCGCTGAGCTGGCGATGCTGCCGGACCGCGACGCGCCGGATCGACCCGACGCGCTGCGGGCCGTCGCGCAGCCGGTCGAGCAGGATCTGGTCCTCGACGTTGTCGGTCTCGTCGATCAGGCGCACGACGCTGTCGGTGAGGTCGTCGATGATGTATTCGATGATCTGCTCGAAGAGCGCGCTCGGGCTTTCCGCCGGCTCGCCGCGGTCGAGCGCCTCGGCGGTCATCCGGATCGAATGCAGCGCCTCGCGCCGGCCGGTGAGCAGGAACCGCTCGCCGATGATCCAGCGCAGCGCACCGACGCTGTCGGATTTCTCGCCGACGCTGCGGATCAGGTCATGCGAGACGCCCCAGGCGAGCTGGGCCGAGTGGTCGAGCCGCTGATGCGTCTCCTGCGACAGGAAGACCTCGCGCGCCGCGTCGGGCAGCTCCTGCGCGGCGACCCAGCTCTGCGCGCGGGTATGGACCAGGTCGAGATGCAGCCAGACGAAGCCCTCCTCCGGCGCGAGCTCCGGCAGCTCCTCGCGCGGGATCGGGGCGGGGCGCCCCTCGGCGTCGAAGCGGTAGGTCCAGATGATACCGGATCGGGATTGCAGGTCGGTCGGCATCGTCGCTTGTCGGGCGCGCCGCCATGCCGCGGCGCTGCCGTCAAAGGGCTCCGCCGATGTGACGGAGGCGTGACAGCCGGCTTTGCTTTCCTCAGCGGCGCCCGAGCGAGCCGGTGATGCCGACATCGCGGTTGTCGGCGGTACGGGCCGGGATGCGGCCGGGGGGGACGAAGCGCAGCCTGGTTCCGCCGGCCGCCTTGGGCGCGCGCAGGCCGGCCGGTGTCGGCGGCGGCGTGCGTACCGCGACCTTCGGCTCGCCGCCGTGCCATTTGCGCGCGCCGATGTCGAAACGGCCCTGGCGCCAGGCCTCGAACTCCCGCTCGCTGCCGAAGAAGGCGTTGCGGTCGACATGGCCGACGATGCCGGGGACGCGGCCGGTGGTGGTGAACTGCCAGAATTCCCAGCGGTCGCGGGCATAGCGCTTGGCCAGCGGCGCGGCCGTCGAGCGCAGCCAGTAGGGGTGGTCGTTGAAGGCGCCCTCGAGCACGTCCTCATGGAAGTTGATGTCGGTGTAGATGATCGGCTTCTTGCCGGTGTGCGCGCGCAGGCCCGCTATCATGATCCGGATCTTCTCCAGCGCGTCCTCGCGCGAGACCCGGCGGCTGCATTGCGAATCGTTCTGCCATTCGACGTCGAGCACCGGCGGCAGGGCGTCGGGGTCGCGCGGGATATGCTTCTTGATCCAGCGCACCTGGTCCTTGGCCGGGCGGCACCACCAGACGAAATGATAGGCGCCGCGCGGGATGCCGTGCTTCTTCGCCTCGGCCCAGTTGCGCTTGAAATTGGGGTCGACATGGTCGCCGCCCTCGGTTGCCTTGATGAAGGCGAAGCGGGTGCCGGCATCCTTGACCTTCGCCCAGTCGATATCGCCCTGCCAGCGGGAGACGTCGATGCCCTGGATCACCTTGCGGCGCGCGTCGCGCACGCCGTGATGCGGCGCGCTGTCGCCCTTCTTCGGATAGAGCGCGAGGGCGGGCCCGGCCAGACAGGCGAGCGCCGCCACGAAGGTGAGAACTCCGAAGCTCGTCCCGGCCCTGGTCAGCTTGCGCGCTGGCATGTGTTCCTCCCGCATCACAGGTCCAGATGCGGAGGACGTGGTTAAGCGCCGGTTAGAATTGCGCGGCAGTCGAGAGATGTTTTTCAGCCTTGGTTAACCGGCTGAATGCGGGCGGGCGGAGACGGGGCCGCGGCGCCGTTCCGGGCGGCCGCGGGAAGGCCGCGTCTCCGAGCCGGAACCTGTGCCGGGAACGCGCCCGCGGGCGTCCCGGATTCCCGCTTCGCCGCGCCCGGGACGGCGATCCGCGCCCCGGCGGCGGGAAGATGCTCCGGGGATCAGTCCTGGACGGTCTGGTCGCCGAGCGTCTGGAAGGCGGAGGCCGTGGCCGGCACGCTGCCGGGAAGGCGCGCCACCGGCACGTCTTCCAGATCCTGCTCGGGAAGCGGGGCCGGCGCCGGCGCGGGCCCGGCCGGCGCCGGCATGGGGGCGGCCGGATGCTCGCTCGGGATCGGCTGCGGCGCGGGCGGCCGGCGCTTCTCCCAGCGGCGGGTGGCGATGTCGTATTCGCCCTGGAGCCAGCCGGCGAACTGGCTCTCGCTGCCGAAGAAGGCGTTGCGGTCGACATCGCCGCGGATGCCGGGGATCCGGGCCGTGGTGGTGAACTGCCAGAGCGCCCAGGGCCGGTTGGCGTAGCGGGCCTCGGGCTTCGCCGCCGTCGAGCGGATCCAGTAGGGGTAGTCGTTGAACCGGCCCTCCAGCACCTCCCGGTGGAAGGTGATGTCGGTGTAGATCACCGGGCGCTTGCCGGTGAGCTGCTCCAGCTCGGTCAGCATGAGCTGGATCTTCTCCAGCGCGAGCTCGCGGTTGATCTTTTGCGGGCAGGTCCGGGAATGGCCGTTCCATTCGACGTCGAGCACCGGGGGCAGGGCGTCGGGATCGTTCGGGATCTGCTGCTTGAACCAGAGCGCCTGCTCATGGGCCGGGCGGCACCAATAGACGAAATGATAGGCGCCGCGCGCGACGCCGGCGCGGCGCGCGCCCTCCCAGTTGCGCTGGAAAGCGGGGTCGACATGGTCGCCGCCCTCCGTCGCCTTGATATAGGCGAAGCGGATGCCGGAGGCCTTCACCGAGGCCCAGTCGATCTCGCCCTGCCAGCGCGAGACGTCGATGCCGTGGACGGCGTAGCTGTGCGCTTCCGCGACGCCGGGATGCGGGCGCCGGTCGCCCGCGGTGTCGAGAGCGACGCAGCCGCCGAGAGCCGCGAGCGCGGCAGCAGCCAGACAGGGCAGGAGGCGGATGCGTGACATTGCGGGGACGCGGTTCTCGGAGGGCGGACGAGACAAGTTGATCGCCGATTTACGTTACCAAAGTTCTGACGCCTGTCAGCCCGGCCCGGCGCGCTCCGGCCCGAATCGCGCAGGGAGATCGCGGAGCCGGAAACGAGAACGGCGACCCGCGAGGGTCGCCGTTCGCTGGACTGTCGTCCGAATTTGGTGCGGTCGAGAGGACTCGAACCTCCACGGGTCTCCCCGCTACCACCTCAAGGTAGTGCGTCTACCAGTTCCGCCACGACCGCAGCTCGGTTCCGGTTGCGGGCGGTGCATCCGGTGAGCGGCGCCGATCTAGCAAATCGAATCCGCCGCCACAAGAGCGTCCTTGTGGAAAAGCGAGGCCTTTCGACTTTTCCGCGACAATAGCCGTTCAGGCGGCCTCGGCGACGCTCTCGAGCGTGTAGACGGTCGGGCGCTTCAGCATCTGGGTGATCTCGACGGAGATGCGCGCGCCGCTGACGACGACGATTCCCTTGGCGAAGGGGTGGTTGTTCGCGAGAATCTGGACCTCATCCGTCTCGCTGGCGTTCAGCTCGATGATGGCGCCGCGGCCGAGTCGCAGCAGCTTGTAGATCGGCATCTGTGTCTGCCCGAGCACGACGGTGAGCTCGACAGGAACGAGATCGAGATCGGTCTTCAACTCCGGCCTCCGGAACCCTACTTCAGAATTGGACCAGCGAAACTTGCCTATCGGCGGCTTTTGGGCGCAAGAGGCTCGGGTCAAGGTCGGCCGGGCGGCGCCGGCCCGGAAACTTTGGACGGACATGGTTAAGCCATGGTGAATCTGCGCGAGGCGCTGGCGGTTTCCTTCCTGCCGGAGACGGAGCCGGCTGAGCCGGTGGAATGGGTCGTGGCCGAAGGGCTGACGGGCTATGACGCGGCGGTGGCCGAGATGGAGAACCGCGCCGGGCTGATCGCCGACGGGCTGGCGCGCGAGCGCGTCTGGCTGGTCGAGCATCCGCCGCTCTACACCGCCGGCACCTCGGCCCGCGACGAGGACCTGATCGCGCCGGAGCGCTTCCCGGTGTACCGCTCCGGTCGGGGCGGGCAGTTCACCTATCATGGCCCCGGCCAGCGCGTGGCCTATGTCATGCTCGACCTGAAGCGGCGCCAGCCCGACCTGCGCCGCTTCGTCGCCGCGCTCGAAGGCTGGCTGATCGGCGCGCTCGATGATTTCAACATCCGCGGCGAGCGGCGCGAGGACCGCGTCGGCGTCTGGGTGCGGCGGCCGGAGCGGGGAGCGGCGGTCGAGGACAAGATCGCCGCCATCGGCATCCGCGTGCGCCGCTGGGTCTCGTTCCACGGCATCTCCTTCAACGTCGATCCGGACCTCTCCCATTTCGACGGCATCGTGCCTTGCGGCGTCAGCCGGCACGGCGTGACCTCGCTCGTCGATCTCGGACTGCCGGTGACGATGCCGGAGGCCGATTCGGTGCTGCGCGAGGCGTTCGAGCGCGTCTTCGGCCCGACCGTTTCCGCTTGATTCAGCTTTCGTTAGCCATGCGGGGCCCATGCTTCGTCCAGTTTTTGATCAAAAACGGGGACGAGAGATGCGGGTTTTTCTTCTCGCGGGCAGCCTCGGGCTGCTGCTCGCAGCGTGCAACACCACGGACCAGCGCATCGCCGGTGCGGCGGCCGGAGCGGGCGCGGGGGCGCTGGTCGGCGGGCCGATCGGCGCGGTAGCCGGCGGAGCGATCGGCGCCGTCGCGGCGCCCTCCGTCACCGGATCGATCAATCGCGCGAGCGAGTAAGGCGCAGGGCCGCGAGCGAGGCGGGCCTTCGGCGCGGAATTGCCCGGCTGCGTTCGGGCGTCCGTGCCGGTTGGCGTTTTCGGCGCGGCGCGCCATAACCTCGGCGGAGATTGTCGCCGAGGGAGCGCGCCCGTGCCGGTCATCGAAAGCAAGGTCGATCTGGATTCGGCCGAGACGCGCGCCAATGCCGAGGCCTGGGCCGGGCTGCGCAATGAATTGCAGCAGCGGCGCGCCACCGCCGCGCTCGGCGGCAATGCGAAGTCCCGCGAGCGCCATACCTCGCGCGGCAAGCTGTTGCCGCGCGAGCGCGTGCTGCGCCTGACCGATCCGGGTTCGCCCTTCCTCGAGATCGGCTCGCTCGCCGCCTTCGACATGTATGGGGGCGATGTCCATGCCGCCGGCATGATCGCCGGCATCGGCCGCGTCGCGGGCCGCGAATGCATGATCGTCTGCAACGACGCGACGATCAAAGGCGGCACCTATTACCCGATGACGGTGAAGAAGCATCTGCGGGCGCAGGAGATCGCGCGCGAGAACCGGCTGCCCTGCATCTATCTCGTCGATTCGGGCGGGGCGAACCTGCCGCACCAGACCGAGGTCTTCCCCGATCGCGAGCATTTCGGCCGCATCTTCTACAATCAGGCGACGCTTTCGGCCGAAGGTATCCCGCAGATCGCCGTGGTGATGGGCTCCTGCACCGCCGGCGGCGCCTATGTGCCGGCCATGTCGGACGAGACTGTCATCGTCAGAAAACAAGGCACTATTTTTCTAGGCGGCCCGCCGCTGGTGAAGGCCGCGACCGGCGAGGTCGTCTCGGCCGAGGACCTCGGCGGCGCCGATGTGCATGCGCGGCTTTCCGGCGTCGCCGATCATTATGCCGGCGACGACACCCATGCGCTGGCCATCGCCCGGCGCATCGCCGGCAACCTCAACAGCGTCAAGCGGCCGGATATCGACATCGCCGAGCCGGTCGAACCGCTTTACGATCCGGCCGAGCTCGAAGCCGTGGTGCCGACCGACCTCAAGAAGCAGTACGACATCCGCGAGGTGATCGCGCGGCTCGTCGACGGCTCGGAGTTCGACGAGTTCAAGAAGCTCTACGGCACGACGCTGGTGACGGGCTTTGCCCGCATCCACGGCATCCCGGTCGGCATCATCGGCAATAACGGCATCCTGTTCTCGGAGAGCGCGCTGAAGGGCGCGCATTTCATCGAGCTCTGCTGCCAGCGGCGCATCCCGCTGCTCTTCCTGCAGAACATCACCGGCTTCATGGTCGGGCGCGACGTCGAGACCCGCGGCATCGCCAAGGACGGCGCCAAGCTCGTCACCGCCGTGGCCTCGGCGCGGGTGCCGAAGATCACGGTGCTGGTCGGCGGCTCCTTCGGCGCCGGCAATTACGGCATGTGCGGGCGGGCCTACAGCCCGCGCTTCCTGTTCACCTGGCCGAATTCGCGCATTTCGGTGATGGGCGGCGAGCAGGCGGCGAGCGTGCTCGCCACTGTCCGGCGCGACAATATCGAGGCCGAGGGCAAGAGCTGGCCTTCCGCCGAGGAAGAAGCGTTCAAGGCACCGATCCGCGAGAAGTACGAGGAAGAGGGCTCTCCCTACTTTGCCACGGCGCGCCTCTGGGATGACGGCATCATCCTGCCCTCCGAGACGCGTCGCGTGCTGGCGCTGGCCTTTTCGGCGACGCTCAACGCCGAAATCCCCGAGACGACATTCGGCGTGTTCCGGATGTGAGGCCGTCTCGGCGCCGGCGCCTTATTGGCGCGGCTTGCGCGGCCGAGACGACGCGTTGAGGGCCGCGGCCGCGCGGATCAGGGCCTGGAACGCATCCGCATCGATCGTCTCGTCCTCGCGGATGTCGATGGCGCGCCGCGTCTTGCCTTCGAGGCTGGCGTTGAACAGCTTTGCCGGATCGTCGAGGGAAGCGCCCTTGGCGAAGGTCAGCTTCACCACGGCCTTGTAGGTCTCGCCGGTGCAGATGATGCCGTCACGCGACCAGACCGGCACGCCGCGCCATTTCCATTCCTCGACGATGTCGGGCACCGCCTGCCGGATCAGGCCGCGCAGGTGGGCGAGCATCTCGCCGCGCCAGTCGCCCAGTTCGCGAATCCGCGCGTCGATCAGCCGGGAGGGAGACTCGTCGTCCCGGGACTCGTTCCTGCTCATCGTGGTCCTCCTTCCGCTCGTCTGTCAGACAATCCAGCCGGGCAGCTTCGACGCCTGCACGACCCAGCTCGCCAGGAGTTCCTCGTCGAATGGGTCGCCCTCGCGGATATGAAAGTAGCGCGTATTCTCGTCCTTGGAATCGACGGGAGGGACGGGAGACAGCGACGCACCGCGGAAAAACGCCAGTTTGACGTAGTTCGTGAAGCAATGGATGCCGAGGAACCAGCCCCGGCCCTCGATGCCATAGAGCGGCGAGTTCCATTTGACCGCTTTTCGGACGTTGGGAACCTCCCGCGTGACCAGCGCGTCGAGGCGTCGTCCGACATCGGCTTTCCAGCCCGGCATCGCGGCGATGTAGGCTTGCACGGGGGCGTCCCCATCGGCCTTCGCGATCTGGGGATTGCCGCCTGCGAGGAGCCTCGGTTTCCCTGCGCCCGGCCCGGAATCCGGTTTTTCCGCCTTCGCGGCCTTCGCTGTCTTATTCGCCACCGCATGCACTCCTGTTTCCGAAAACGGCGGGGATCCGGGTCCGCTTTTGCGCTGGCCGAGGCGCGTCCGTCGACGGCAGTCGGGCTCACGCCACTGTGACCGGCGCGCCGTTCTCCGCGCTTGGCAGCCGCGCTTCCCGGCCTCAGGCTCCGCCGAGCGAAAGGGAGTCTCTCATGATCACATCAGTCAAGACCGCTGCGAAAAATGAGCTCGAAGGGTTGGACGGATTGAAGACGGAGCCGTTCTCGCGGCGGGGCTTCGTGATGACCGGGCTGGTCAGCGGCTTCACCCTCGCCACGACCGTGGTCCATGGCCAGACGATCAACACCGACAGCAAGGGCCTCGTCGCCGGCGAGGTGAAGATCCCGACCGCCGATGGCGAGCTGCCGAGCTATCGCGCCATGCCGGAGGGGGCGGGGCCGTTCCCGATCATCCTCGTGGTGGAGGAGATTTTCGGCGTCCACGAATACATCAAGGATATCTGCCGGCGCCTGGCCAAGCTCGGCTACTGCGCCGTGGCGCCGGAGCTTTACGCGCGGCTCGGCGATCTCTCGAAGATGACCGATGCGCAGGTCATCGTGCGCGACGTGATCTCCAAGGCGCCTGACGCGACCGTGCTCTCGGATCTCGATGCCACCGCCAAATGGGCCGCGGCCTCATCGAAGGGCGATGCCGCCCGGCTCGGCGTCACCGGCTTCTGCCGGGGCGGCCGGGCGGTCTGGCTCTATGCGGCGCATAATCCGCAATTGAAGGCCGCGGTCGCCTGGTACGGGCCGCTCGGCGGCAATCCCACCGCTATCCAGCCGAAGACGGCCGCCGATGTCGTCGGCGATCTCAAGGCGCCGGTGCTGGGCCTCTATGGAGCGGCGGATACCGGCATTCCGGTCGCCAGCGTCGAGAAGCAGCGCGATGCCGCCAAGGCCGCCGGCAAGACGGTCGAGATCGTGATCTTTCCCGATACGCCGCATGGCTTCCACGCCGATTACCGGCCGAGCTACCGCAAGGCGCAGGCCGAGGATGGCTGGGCGCGGATGCTGGCCTGGTTCAAGCGCTACGGCGTCGCCTGAGGGGCGTCCACCCGTCGCCGTCGCCGGCATGGCCTGCATCGGCAGCTCTTCCTTGTCCTGCGCCGGCGCTTATGCTCTTGGTCGAAACGATTGAATGGCCGAAAGCAAGAGGAAACGCATGGCTTACCACGACAAGGTCGCGATCATCACCGGCGCCGGCTCGGGCGTCGGCCGGGCGGTCGCCATCGCCTTCCTGAAGGATGGCTATCGCACGGTTCTGGCTGGGCGCCGGGCGGATGCGCTGGAGGAGACGATCGCGCTCTCCGGCGTCGACAAGGGGCGGGCGCTCGCCGTGCCGACCGACGTCACCGACAAGGCCTCGGTCGAAAATCTCTTCGCGAAGACCAGGGAGGCCTTCGGCCGGGTCGACGTGCTGTTCAACAATGCCGGCGTCAATGCGCCGGGCGGCGTGCTGCTGGAAGACCTCTCGCTGGAGGACTGGCAGAAGGTGGTCGACACCAACCTGACCGGACCCTTCCTGTGCACGCAGGAGGCCTTCAAGGCGATGAAGGCGCAGCAGCCGCGCGGCGGGCGCATCATCAACAACGGCTCGATCTCGGCCCATGCGCCGCGGCCGAACTCCGTCGCCTACACCGCGACCAAGCATGCGATCTCGGGCCTGACCAAGACCGCCTCGCTGGACGGGCGCAAATACGACATCGCCGTCGGGCAGGTCGATATCGGCAACGCCCTGACCGAGATGGCGAAGAAGATGACCACCGGCGTGCCGCAGGCCGACGGCTCGATCAAGGTCGAGCCGGTGATGGATGTCGATCATGTCGCCTCCACGGTGCTGCACATGGCGGGCCTGCCGCTCGAGGCCAACATCCTCTTCGTCACGGTGATGGCGACCAAGGCTCCGCTCGTCGGGCGCGGCTGAGGGCGCTTCGCCTCCCGCTCCGGAATGGCCGGGGCGGGAGGCCGGAAGCGGCCCAGCCGGGTTTGCGCAACAAGGCGCAGACAGGAGCGACGGGCGGGCTATAACTGGCGGCAACGTTCGCGAGGATGCCGCCGCCCATGACGATCGCCGCCAAGCTGCCTTCCATCCTGATCGCCAATCGCGGCGAGATCGCCTGCCGCGTCATCCGCACCGCGAAGCGGCTCGGTCTGCGCACCATCGCGGTCTATTCGGACGCCGATGCGCAGGCGCTGTTCGCGCAGATGGCGGACGAGGCCTGGCATATCGGCGCGGCCCCGGCCCGCGAAAGCTATCTCGATGCCGGCAAGATCCTCGCCGTGGCGAAGGAGGCCGGCGCCGCCTGCATCCATCCGGGCTATGGCTTCCTCTCCGAGAATGCGGAATTCGCCGAGGCCTGCGCGAAAGCGGGGATCGTCTTCGTCGGCCCGCCGCCCTCCGCCATCCGGGCGATGGGCCTGAAGGACGCGGCCAAGGCGCTGGTCGAGAAGGCGGGCGTGCCGGTGGTGCCGGGCTATCACGGGGCCGAGCAGGGCGCCGATTTCCTCCGCGGGGAAGCGCGGCGCATCGGCTACCCCGTGCTCATCAAGGCGGTCGCCGGCGGCGGCGGCAAGGGCATGAAGAAGGTCGACCGGCCCGAGGAGTTCGACGACGCGCTCACCAGCGCCCAGCGCGAGGCCCAGAACGCTTTCGGCGACGCCCGCGTGCTGGTCGAGAAATACGTGCTCTCGCCGCGCCATGTCGAGATCCAGGTCTTCGGCGACGGCCACGGCAATGTCGTGCATCTCTATGAACGCGATTGCTCGTTGCAGCGCCGCCATCAGAAGGTGATCGAGGAGGCGCCGGCGCCGGGCATGACGCCGGAGGTGCGCGCCGCGATGGGCAAGGCCGCGACCGAGGCGGCGAGGGCGGTCGGCTATGTCGGCGCCGGCACGGTCGAGTTCATCGCCGACGGGCGCGATGGCCTGCGCGCCGACCGCTTCTATTTCATGGAGATGAATACGCGGCTGCAGGTCGAGCATCCGGTGACGGAGGCGATCACCGGGCTCGATCTCGTCGAATTGCAGCTCAAGGTCGCGGCCGGCGAGCCGCTCGGCTTCACGCAGAACGACGTGACGGCGAAGGGCCATGCCGTCGAGGCTCGGCTTTATGCCGAGGATCCCGAGAAGGGCTTCCTGCCCTCGACCGGCAAGCTCTGGGCGCTGAGCTTTCCGCATGGCGAGGGCATCCGCATCGATACCGGCGTCGAGGCCGGCGATACGGTGACGCCGTTCTACGATCCGATGATCGCCAAGGTGATCGCCCATGGCGCAACGCGCGACGAGGCGCTGGACAGGCTCGGCGCGGCGCTGGGCGAGACGACCGTCGCCGGCCCGCGCACCAATCTCGCTTTTCTCAAGAAGCTGACCGAGGCGGAAGGCTTCCGGAAGGGGCCGTTCGACACCGGCTTCATCGACCGCAATATCGCCGCGCTCGGCGCGGAGCCGCAGCCGCTCGATGCGGCGGCGGTGGCGGCCGCCGCCTTGCAGCTCGAGGAGGAGCGCCAGGAGGCCGGGATGGTCGAGGCCGCCGGCCGGGCGGAGAGCGAGGCACGCTCGCCATGGCTCGATGCGGATGCCTTCTCGCTGATGCCGCGCCCGCCGCTCGGCTTGCCGCTGCTGGTCGATGGCGAGCGGGTCGAGGCCCGGATCGAGTGGGACGGCGCGGATGCGCGCGTCAGCCTGCCCGGTCACGAGATCGGCGCGGGCGAGCACGAGGTTGCGCTGGCCGAAGGCGAGGGCGGCGTCTGGTATGCGCTGCATCGCGGCCGGCAGACGGCGGTGTCGCTGTTCGATCCGTTCAGCGTCGATCTCGATGCCGCGGCCGGCTCGGGCGGCGTGGTCAAGGCGCCGATGCACGGCAAGCTCGTCGCGCTCTTCGTCGCGCCCGGCGAGGCGGTGACGAAGGGCCAGCGCCTCGCCATCGTCGAGGCGATGAAGATGGAGCATGTGCTGACCGCCCCGCGCGACGGCACCGTCAGCGAGGTTGCGGGCGAGCCGGGCGCGCAGGTGGCGGAAGGCGCGAAGGTGGTCGTGCTGGGGGAATAAGTGAGACGGCGGAATCGCTTGCGGGTGATTGCTGGGAGATTGATTTAGGCCGGTTTCGTCATGGTCGGGCTTGTTTCGACCATCCACGTCTTCGCTGGTCGAAGGTCGCGTTCAAAACCTGGATGCTCGCCGCAAGGGCGAGCAGGGCGGCGCGCTATGCGTCGAGAGCTGCCGCCGCCTTCGCCAGGATCGTCAGATTGATCTCCGCCAGCGGGTCGTCGTCTTCCAGAAACCAACTCGCCGACAACCCGCACGAGGCGATGATCCAGCGCAGAAGACGCTGACGTTCCAGTCCCGATTTCGCCAGAACGATCTCCAGCCGGCGCTCGAAGGCTCCTGGCGCGACGGCGGCCGGAGGCTCGGGGTTGGCGAGGTCGGGGTCGCAGAACAGGATCGTGTATTCGAAGGCGCGGTCGCCGATTACCGATTTCGGATCGATGGCGAGCCAGCCGCGTTCCCCGAAATCGAGGACGTTGTCGTGATGCAGGTCGGCATGGAGCGGTACGATCTCCCGCTGTGCCGGCAGGAGCGCAGTCGCCTCCTCGGCGGCACGAGCAATAAGGCGGCCATGCCGGGCCGCTGCCGGAAACAGGTCCTTGAACCAGGTTTTGAGCGGGATCAGCCCGGATGGAGCCGGGCCGCGCGGCTTCTGCAAGGCGGTGATGGCATCGCAGAGGATGGCAGTGGCTTCGTCATCGCCCGCTGCACCGCTGCGCGCCATGGCGGCGAGCGAACGCTGGCCGGTGGCGCGTTCGATCAGCATGGCCTCGCCATTCTCGCTGCGCGCGAGCAGGCGGGCGGCGCCATCGCCGTTCCAGTATTCCAGTGGCAGATAGCCGCGCCGCTCGTCCTCGACCTCGGGCAGCTTCAGCATTGCGGGTGCGCCGCCTCGAAGGACGGGCAGCAGGTGGCTGGCGTGGGTCCGGATCGGCTTGCCGTCTGGCACGAGGCCCCAACGGGCGAGCCAGGGTCCGAAAACCGTTCGAGGAACCGCGCTCATCCGCGGCCGATCACAGGGAACTGTTCGGCCTCGTAGATCTGGCCGGAGACCGGCGCGCTGTCGTCCGAGAGCCAGAACGCGGTATGGGCGGCGATCTCCTCCGGCTGCATGATCCGGCCGGTCGGCGCGTGGCGGAGCGGCACATGATTCTGCCAGCCGGCTTCACGGCCCTCGCGCCGCTGCGTCGCGTCCTCGTTGGCCGTCCAGGTCCAGCCGACATTGAGCTGGTTGGCGCGGATGCGCTCGGGGCCGAGCGTGTCGGCGAGGTTGCGCGTCATCGTCATCAGCGCGCCCTTCGACATCGAATAGACCGTGAGGTTCGAGAGGCCGCACCAGGCGTTGATCGAGCCGACCGTGACGATGGCGCCGGGCGATTTCTGCGCCCGGAAGGCGCGGATCGCGGCCTCGGCGCAGAGCAGCGGCGCCCGCGTGTTGACCGCGAAGACATGGTCGAAGAAGGCGGCGGTGGTCTCGCCCAGCACGCCGCGCGGATAGATGCCGGCATTGTTGACCAGGCCATCGATCCGGCCGAAGGCGGCGATGGTCGCGTCGACGATGGCCTGAGCGGCCTCCGGCGCCGCGAGATCGCCGGTCGCGCCCCGCGCCGCGTCGCCGAGGTTCGCGACGGCGGCGGCGACCTCCGCCTCGTCGCGGCCATGGACAAGCACCTTCGCGCCTTCGGCCACCAGCCGTTCCGCCATGGCATGGCCGATGCCGCTCGATGAGCCGGTGACGAGGATGACCTTGCCTGCAAGTCCGCGCATGATGAAACGTCCGTAGCCAGTCCGGGAGCCAACGATGACGGTGAAGCGTATCGTCGTGAACATGCTAACCGCCGAACCGGAGCGCGCGAAACCCTTCTACGGCGGCCTTTTCGACATGCACCCCGTCATGGACCATGGCTGGATCCGGATCTGCGCGGCGGAGGGCGACCCGGCCGGGCCGCAGCTCGGCTTCGCCAGCGAGGGCGGCTCCGGCGCGCCGGTGCCGGATTTGTCGATCGAGGTCGACGATCTCGAGGCGGTGCTGGCCAGGGTCGCGGCGGCGGGGCTGGCGATCGAATACGGCCCGGCCGACGAGCCCTGGGGCGTGCGGCGCTTCTTCCTGCGCGACCCGTTCGGACGGCTGGTCAACGTGCTCGCCCACGCCCGCTGAAGCCCGTCTGTGGAGAAGCGCGGCGGAGGCTGGCTCCATGCCGTGCCCGCGCCTATTTTGCGGACATGGCCCTTCACCTGCTCAAGCTCTGCGTCGGCGCGGAATCGATCTCGGATCTCGAGGGCTGGGTCGAGGAGCGGATGGCGCAGCGCCGGGGGCGCGGCGAGCCGGCCGAGCAACTGCACACCACGCGCATGGTGCCGAAGAAGATCGACGAGATCCTCGACGGCGGCTCGCTCTACTGGGTGATCAAGGGGCAGATCGCGGCGCGCCAGCGATTGACCGGCATCCGGCCCTTCACCGATGCCGAGGGCATCGGCCGCTGCCATCTGGTGATGGAGCCGGTGGTGGTGCCGGTGGAGCCGCGCCCGTTCCGCCCCTTCCAGGGCTGGCGCTACCTACTGGCGAAAGACGCCCCGCGCGACCTCGCCGAGCATGGCGGCGATCTCGGCGAGATGCCGGAGGCGATGCGGCGCGAGCTGGCGGGATTGGGGCTGCTGTAGAACGCCCGTTCAGACCGCGATATTGTCAAGCAGCCGCGTGCCGCCGATGCGCGCCGCGATCAGCAGGCGCATCGGGCCGTCCGCCAGCGATGTGACCGGCGCCAGGGTCTCGGCGTGGCGCGCTTCCAGATAGTCCAGCTCGAAGCCGGCCGTGATGATCTCGTTCTGCGCATCCGAGACCGCCTGGAACAGCGGATCCTCGTTGCGGATGCGCGCGGCGAGATCCTGCATCGCGCGATGCAGCGTCGGCGCCAGCGCGCGATGCTCGGCCGAGAGATAGCGGTTGCGCGAGGACATGGCGAGGCCGTCGGCCTCGCGGATCGTCGCCAGCGGCACGATGCGGATGCCGAGGTCGAGATCGGCCGCCATGCGGGTGACGACCTTGAGCTGCTGGTAGTCCTTCTCGCCGAAGACGGCGTGGTCGGCGCGCGACTGCGTGAAGAGCTTGCAGCAGACCGTTGCCACGCCTTCGAAATGCGTCGGCCGGAAGCGATCCTCCAGCCCGACGGCGGCAGGGCCCAGCAGCAGAACGCGCGTGGCGAAGCCGGCCGGGTACATCTCCTCGACGGAGGGGAAATAGACGGCGTCGGCGCCGGCGGCGACGAGCTTGGCGCAGTCGTCGTCGAAGGTGCGCGGGTATTTCTTGAAATCCTCGTGCGGCGCGAACTGGGTCGGGTTGACGAAGATCGAGACGATGGTTCGGCGCGCATGGCGCCGGCCCTCCGTCACCAGCGCGATATGGCCCTCGTGCAGGGCGCCCATGGTCGGGACCAGCGCGACCTCTTCGCCGGCCGCATGCCAGCCCGCGACGGCTTCGCGCATCGCGGCAACCGTCTCGAAAATCGTGATCCCGGCCATTCTCGTTTCCTCCACCCGGCGGACGGGTAGCAAATGCGGCCGCTCTGGCCAATATCAGGATCGGGGCAGGATGCGATTCAGGAAGGCCGCCGACAGGTCATGAGCGACAAGAACGACCGGGCCGTGGGCCGTGCGGCGGGGCGATCCGCCGCGGAAGCGTCGCGGCCGGGCGAGATCGACCGCTTTCTCGGCGCCGCCAGGCGGCTGGCGCCGCTCGCCGCCGGGACGGCGGGACGCCTCGTCTTCGCGCTCGACGCGACGATGAGCCGGCAGCCGACCTGGGACCTCGCCTGCTCGCTGCAGGGGCGGATGTTCGAGGTCGCGGCCAAGGGGTCAGAATCCGGCGGCGGGCTCGCGGTGCAGCTCGTCTATTTCCGCGGGCTCGGCGAATGCCGGGCCTCGGGCTGGGTCGGCGAGCCCGGTCGCCTCAAGGGGTTGATGGGGCGCATCGCCTGCGAGGGCGGGCAGACGCAGATCGCGCGGGTGCTGCGGCATGTGCGCGACGAGGCGCGGCGCGTGCCGCTGCGGGCCTTCGTCTTCGTCGGCGACGCGATGGAGGAGGACGCCGATGTGCTGGCCGGCCTTGCCGGCGAGCTCGGGCTGCGCGGTATCCGCGGCTTCGTCTTCCAGGAGGGGAACGATCCCGTGGCGGCCCGCGCCTTCGCGGCGATCGCGCGGTTGACCGGCGGGGCGCATGCGCGCTTCGACGTCTCGGCGCCGGCCTCGCTGCTGGAATTGCTGCGCGCCGCCGCCGCCTATGCCGCAGGCGGGCGCGCGGCGATGCTCCGGCTCGCCGGCGAAAGCCCGGCCGTGAAGGGGCTGATCGCCGCCATGGATGGAGAGCGCTAGTGGGGCTGCTCTACGGCGTCGCCGTCCTCATCCTGGTCTGGTGGCTGGCGAAGCTCTTCGCCGGCGCCAATCCGAAGGTCCTGGCCAAGCTCGGCAAGACGGTGGGCGGCGTCGCCTCGCTCGGCGTCGCGGCGCTGCTGATGGCGCGCGGGCGCATGGACATGGCGATCTTCCTCGGCGGCATCGGCACCTGGCTGCTCGGCTGGAGCGCGACCGGCCCGGGCGGCATCCGCTTTCCCTGGGCCGACCGCGCCGGGCCGACGCCGGGCGCGACCTCCCGGGTGCAGTCGCTCCTGCTGGAGATGGAGCTCGACCACGACAGCGGCGCGATGCGCGGCCGGGTCAGGAGCGGCGCCTATGCCGGGCGCGACCTCGACAGTCTCGGGACGGCCGAGCTCGGCGCGCTGATGCGCGACTGCCTGGCGCACGACGCCGAGGGCGCCCGCCTGCTAGAGGCTTATCTCGACCGCCGGTCGCCCGGCTGGCGTGAAGACGCTCAGCGTGACGGTGACGCGGGGCAGCGCGGCGCGCCGGGCGCGGGCGCGATGACGCAGCAGGAGGCCTACGAGATCCTGGGGCTTCAGCCGGGGGCGGGCGAGGAGGCGGTCCGCGAAGCCCACCGGGCTCTGATGAAGCGGATTCACCCGGATGCCGGCGGTACGAGCGGCCTTGCCGCTCGCGTCAACCAGGCCAAGGACGTCCTTCTGAAGCGCGGATAGGGCCGGGTTCTGGGAATAGGTCGGCGACATGGCGTGAACTCCTTTCCCGGGCCGGTCAGCTCTTGGTGGCGAAGCAGGAGAAGCCGCCCCGCTTCAGCTTGGCGCAGGCGTTCTGCGCGTCCTTCGAGTCGTCGAAGCCGGCGAAGCGGGCGCGGAACAGGGTGGACCCGCCCTTCTCGACCTTCTCGGTGAAGGGCGAGGCGCTGGCGAGCGGGCCGGCGGCCTTGGCGCGGGCACGGGCCAGGATCTCCTTGGCCTTGGCTTCGTCGTCGGTGGCGCCGAGCTGGATCACCCATTTGCCGGAGGCGACGACCGCGGCCTGGTGCGACATCGCCGGCGCGGGCTCGGGCGCCTGGGCCCTGGCCGGGGCGGGCTCCGCCTTGCGGACGGCGCTGGCGGCGGCCGGCACGGCCTTCGCCTCGGCGACCTTCACGGGCTCGGCGGCCGGCTCGGGCAGCCTGGCAATCGAGGAGGTGGTGTCGACGTTCGCCGGCGGCCGCAGGACCTTGGCGTCGGCCGGCTGGGCGCCGATCGACCAGCGCATCGCCGAAGGCGTCGTGGTCGCGGTGACCGGGCGCATGTTGGAGATCTGCAGCGGCTGGCCGGCGGGCACCGGGCGCGGCGGCGCGATCGGGGTCTGGGTCGGCATCGGCGCATAGGCGCGGGCGACCGCCGGCAGAGGCGCGGAGACGGTCTCCGGGCGCGGCACCGGGATCGGCGCGGGCTCGGCGGTGGCGAGGCGCGGGCGCTCCTCCGGCCGGACGCGCTCCTCGGGGCGGGCGCGCTCCTCGCGCTCCGGCGCCTCGGCGACCATCACCGCGGCGCGGCCGCTGGTGGAGGCACGCGGCAGGTTGGCGAGGACGAGATCGGTCATGATCTTGTCGCGGGAGGCCCCGGAACGGCCGCCGAGCACGATCGAGACGATCTGCCGGCCGCCGGCCTTGGCGGAGGTCATCAGGTTGAAGCCCGAAGCGCGGGTGTAGCCGGTCTTGATGCCGTCGACGCCCTCGACCTTGCCGAGCAGGCGGTTATGGCCGCGGATGGTGCGGTTGCCATACTGGAAGGCGCGGGTCTGGAAGAGCGGGAAATAGCGCGGGAAGCGCTCCTGGATGGCGCGGGCGAGAATGGTGAGGTCGCGCGCCGTGGTGATGTTCGGCGGCGAGGCCGGCAGGCCGTTGGCATTGGAGAAGCGCGTCGAGGCCATGCCGAGCGAGCGTGCCTTGCGCGTCATCATCTCGGCGAAGGCGGCCTCGGAGCCGGCGATGTTCTCGGCCACCACGACGGAGGCGTCGTTGGCCGAGAGGGTGATCATGCTCTTGATGGCGTCGCTGACGGAGAGCGTCGAGCCGGGGCGCAGGCCGAGCTTGGTCGGCGGCTGCGAGGCCGCGTAGGACGAGACCTTGAGCTCGGAATCCATGTCGAAGCGGCCGCGCTCCATCTGCTCGAACAGCATGTAGAGCGTCATGACCTTGGTCAGCGAGGCGGGGATGCGCGCCGCATCCTCGTTGACCGCATGCAGCGTGCGGCCGGTCTTCACGTCGACCACCATCGCGGCATAGGGCGGCGTGTAGCCGCCGCCGGACGCGTGATGACGGCGCTTGCGCGCCTCGGCGGGGGAAGCGGCCATGGTGGCCGCCACGGCGACCATCCCGATCAGCCCGGCGGCGACCCGCAGACGCGGACGCCGCAACCCAACGCAACCAAACACCATGAAAGGCCCCGAACTCAACGCTCACAAGTCCGATCCCGCGCCGCCACGTGGCGCGAAGGACACAGTAGGGGAGGTTAGGACGACGCGGTTACGGAGCCGTTAAAAATTGAACGGTTGCGACCGGAACGATCTGCGCTTGGTGCATTGCAGCGTCCGCTTGACATTCATGTTGCGCTGCACAATATAGCGGCAGTCCCCGGTGGTGATCTCTTCATACGACCTTGGGGCGACACGACCGGGCCTTGCACGGCTCGCCACCTGAGTGGGCACCCAGCGTGCCAGGAGATAGCCATGATCCAGCAGTTCGAGACCTTCCAGAAAGCCTCCAAAGAGAACGTCGACGCCGCTCTGAAGGCCTTCGGCGCCACCTCCAAGGGCGTCCAGACCATCGCCGTCGAGGCCACCGACTACGCCAAGAAGTCCTTCGAGGCCGGCACCGCCACGCTCGAGAAGCTCGCCGGCGTGAAGACCTTCGACAAGGCCCTCGAGATCCAGGCCGATTTCGTCAAGAACTCGTTCGAGGGCGCCGTCGCCCAGCTCACCAAGATGGGCGAGCTCTACACGGCCCTCGCCAAGGACGCCTACAAGCCGTTCGAGGGCATCGTCGCCAAGTCGGCTCCGGCCGCCGCCGGCAAGTGATCGCCGGCAAGTGATCTCCGGCTCGTGACCCGCGGCGCGGCCGGTCCGCGCCGATGGCGTCCTGCGATGCAGCGTTTCGGGAAGCCCGGCCTTGACGGCCGGGCTTCTTCCGTTGCGGCGCGCGCGGGGCCGCCGCTCTTTTGAACCGATTGAAAACGGGCAGGATTGAGCGCATCTCTAGGGCGGACGCCGCAGATTGCGGCGAGAGGGACCTTCGTTTCGCCATGCTCGACAAAGCCGCTCCGCCCCGCACGCTGAAGCTCAACGCAGCCGACAACGTCGTCGTCGCGGTCGACCCCGTGGATGCCGGCGTCACGGCCGCCGGCGTCGAGGCGCTGAAGCGCATTCCGCGCGGGCACAAGATGGCGATCGCGCCGATCGCAAAGGACGAGCCGATCCGCAAATTCGGCCAGATCATCGGCTTCGCCACCGGCGACATCTTGCCCGGCGACTGGGTGCATGAGCACAACACCGGCTTCCACGCCTTCGAGCGGGACTACGCCTATGCCGCCGAGGCAAAACCCGAATTCGTGCTGCCGGTCGAGCGGCAGGCGACCTTCGAGGGCTTCCGCCGCGCCAACGGCAAGGCCGGCACGCGCAACTATGTCGGCATCCTGACCTCGGTGAACTGCTCGGCCTCGGCCGCGCGCTTCATGGCCGAGGAGGTCAAGCGCTCCGGCCTGCTCGCCGATTACCCCAATGTCGACGGCGTCATCGCCCTGACCCACGGCACCGGCTGCGGCATCGACTACAACGGCGAGAGCTTCGAGGTGCTGAAGCGCACCACCTGGGGCTATGCCTGCAACCCCAACATGGCGGCGGTGCTGGTCGTCGGCCTCGGCTGCGAGGGCTTCCAGATCAGCCGCATGAAGGAGGCCTATGGCGTCACCGAGAGCGACGTCTTCCGCACGCTAACGATCCAGGAGACGGGCGGGACCAGGAAGGCGGTCGCCGCCGGCATCGAGGCGCTGAAGGTGATGCTGCCGATCGCCAACCGGGCCAGGCGCGAGACCGTGCCGGCCTCCGAGCTGATGCTGGCTTTGCAGTGCGGCGGCTCGGACGGCTATTCCGGCATCACCGCCAATCCCGCGCTGGGCGCGGCCGTCGACATCCTCGTCGAGCATGGCGGCACGGCGATCCTCTCCGAGACGCCGGAGATCTACGGCGCCGAGCACCTGCTGACGCGGCGGGCCGCGACGCGCGAGGTCGGCGAGAAGCTCGTCGGCATCATCAAATGGTGGGAGGACTATACCGAGCGCGCCCGGATGAGCATGAACAACAACCCCTCGCCGGGGAACAAGGCGGGCGGGCTGACCACCATCCTGGAGAAGTCGCTGGGCGCGGCCGCCAAGGGCGGCACCAAGACGATGTCGGCGGTCTACCACTATGCCGAGCCGGTGAAGGCGAAGGGCTTCGTCTACATGGACACGCCCGGCTACGATCCGGTCGCGGCGACGGGGCAGGTCGCCGGCGGCGCCAACATCCTCGCCTTCACGACGGGCAGGGGCTCCGCCTATGGCTGCAAGCCGACGCCCTCGATGAAGCTGGCGACCAACACGCCGATCTACGAGAAGATGATCGACGACATGGACATCAATTGCGGCGACGTGCTCGACGGAGTCTCGCTCGAGCAGAAGGGCCGCGAGATCTTCGAGAAGCTGCTCAAGGTCGCCTCGGGCGAACGGACCAAATCCGAGCAGCTCGGCTATGGCGACGCCGAATACGTGCCCTGGCAGATCGGCGCGACGATGTGACACCGGCCGCGACCGCTTGAACCCGACCGCGTTTCCGCGCGACCTTTGCGCAGGGGCCGGCACCGCTGCGAAGCGGGCCGGCCCTTCCATTGTCGGTTGGGGATGATCATGAAGACCGTGTTTCTCGTTACGATCCCGCGCGTCCTGCTCGGACTGCTTTTCCTCGTCAGCGCCGTCGACGGCTTCTGGTGGCTGGCAACCGGCGAGAACCTGATCCATCCGCCCACCAGCGAGCGCGGGCTCGCTTTCGAGGCGGCCCTGCAGCAATCGGGATTCCTCTGGCCCCTGATCAAGGTGGTGAACCTGGTCGGCGGCACGAGCCTGCTGTTCAACCTGGCTCCGGCCTTCGGTCTCGTCCTGATCGCCCCGATCCTGACGGTGATCGTGTTCTTCCACTTCGTTCTGAACGTGCAGGGCATTCCGGTCGCGATCATCGTCGCCGGTCTGGGCGCGGTGCTGGCCTTTGCCTATCGCGACCGCTACGCGGCGCTGTTCCGGTAGCGATCCGAGGCCTCATTCCGGGCCCAAGGCTCGGGCGGCCCGACCAGGCCCGGCGGATGGCTTTGCTTCGCTCGCCGTGGCGGCGGCTGCGGCGGCCCGAAGCGAAGGCGGGCCTCAGAGCGAAAACCCGGTCAGCCGTTCGCCGAGCAGGGCGATCCGCTCGGCCGCGACATTGGCGATGGCGATCCGCAGATGCGCTTCCTGGCCAGGGCCGAAATAGGGGCCGGGCAGGGCGAGTACGCCGCGCTCCTGCGCCAGGCGCTGCGCCACCTCGGCCGCCCTGGCGCCCGCGAAGGGATGGGCGACATAGGCGAAATAGGCGCCGGCCGAGAGCACGCGCCAGCCGTTCAGCGGCGTCATCGTCGCGCGGAACAGGCCGGCGCGGGCGTTGATCTCGGCGCGGTTGCGCTCGCGCCAGGCGCGGATGCCGTCGATGCCCCAGCTCACCGCGGCCTGCCCGCTGCGGACCGGGTTGATCTGGATGCAGTCGAGCACCTTGCCGATCTGGGCGACGACCGGCTCGCCGGCCGTGATCGCGCCCAGGCGCCAGCCCGGAACGGCATAGGCCTTGGAGAAGCTGTAGAGCCCGATCACCGAATCCCGCCAGCCGCTTGCGGCGAAGACCTCATGCGGCCTGGAAGCGTCTCCCGGCAGGAAGTCGCGATAGGTTTCGTCGAGCACGAGCCAGAGCCCGCGCCGGGCGCAGAGCGCGGCGAAGGCGGCGATGGTCTCGGGCGGGTAGACCGCGCCCGTCGGGTTGTTCGGCGTCACCAGCACGATGGCGCGGGTGCGGGCGTCGATCAGCGCCTCGGCGGTGGCGACATCGGGAACGAAGCCGGATTCCGGCGCGCAGGGCAGCGGCCGCGATTCGACGCCGAGCATGGTCAGCGTCATCTCGTGGTTGAAATACCAGGGCGTCGGCAGCAGCACGTTGTCGCCGGCCCGCGCCAGCGCCATCATCGTCACGACATAGGCCTGGTTGCAGCCGGAGGTGATCGCGACCTCGGCCGGGCTGAAGGCGGCGCCGTAGATTCGCGAGATCTCGGCGGCATAGCCCTCGCGCAGGGCGGCGTCGCCGGTGATGCCGCCATAGCGCGCATTGCCGGGCTCGGCCGCCGCCTCCGCCAGCCGGCGCAGCAGGGCCTCCGGCGGGGCCGAGCCGGGCACCGCCTGCGACAGGTCGACCAGCGGGCCGCGGGCGCCGTCATAGCGGCGCGCCCAGCCCTGCGCCTCCGGGATCGGTGGCGTGCCGGTGTCGAGGAGGTCGGGGTTCAGCGCGGGGGACGGGGAGGTCGGCATGGCAGGCCTGCTTTGGGGCGGCGCGGGCCGCGCGTCAATCGCCTTGGAAGCGTCGCAACCCTCCGCCATATCTGGAACGTTTCCCATTCCGGGACCGGGTGAGAGCCGATGCAGGACGAGACCGAGGATGCGATCGCCGAGCTGCATGCCATGCTCGACCGGGCGGATAGCATCGTCAGCTTCACCGGCGCCGGCATCTCGACGGAATCGGGGGTGCCGGACTTCCGCTCGGCCGGCTCGCCCTGGATGGTCAACAAGCCGATCCCGTTCGACGCCTTCGTGGCGAGCCGCGAGGCGCGCATCGAGGCCTGGCGGCGCAAATTCGCGATGGACGACCATTACCGCGGCGCGCAGCCGAATATCGGCCACCGGGCGCTGGCGCGGCTGGTCGCGGAGGGGCGCTCGCCGGCGATCGTGACGCAGAACATCGACGGGCTGCACCAGGCCTCGGGCGTCCCGGAGGACCGGATCGTCGAGCTGCACGGCAACGGCACCTATGCGACCTGCCTGAACTGCGGCTGGCGCCACGAGCTGGCGGCGATCCGCCACGCCTTCGAGGAAACTGGCGAGCCGCCCGCCTGCCTGATCTGCGCCGGGCCGGTGAAGTCGGCGACGATCTCCTTCGGCCAGGCCATGCCGCAGGCGGCGATGATGCGGGCCCAGGAGCTGGCGCTCGAATGCGATCTCTTCCTCGTCGTCGGCTCGTCGCTGGTGGTCTTCCCGGCGGCGACGCTGCCGGTCATCGCCAAGCGCCAGGGCGCGCGGCTCGTCATCCTCAACCGCGAGCCGACCGAGCTCGACCCGATCGCCGATCTGGTGATCCGTGCCGAAAGCGGCCGGGCGCTGGCGCCGCTGCTTTCCTGAGCGCGGCGGGCACGCCGGAGCCGGCCTCCACCGCCGGGGCGCGGGTGATGGTGCGGGCGCCGATTCCATCTGCGGGCACGATCGTTGCCGCCGGATCATGTGGAAGATCCGATGGGGGGTGTATCCCGAATCCGCAGCGGTGCTATCGTGACGGCACGAATCAAGACGTTCTGCGTGGGGTGAGCGGCACATGTCCGACGAATTCGGTGAGAGCGGGCGGCCACCGATGGGTCCCATTCAGTCATTGAACCGCGTCGTGCGGCTGGACGGTCCGGCGCATGGCGTCGCGGACGTGCCCGTCGAGGTCACCGGCTACGTCAAATGGTTCGACGTCTCCAAGGGCTACGGTTTCGTGGTGCCCGAGGCCGGCGGCGCCGATGTTCTGCTTCACGTCACCATCCTGAAACGCGACGGGTTCAACGCCATAGCGGAAGGCGCTCGCATCGTGCTCGAGGCGGTCGAGAAGCCGCGCGGGCGCCAGGCGGTCCGCGTTCTCTCGATCGACACCACCGCGGCGCGCCATCCTTCGGAGATGCCGCTCGCCCGCACCAACGTCACCGTCGCGCCGACCAGCGGGCTGGAACGCATGGTGGTGAAGTGGTTCAACCGGCTGCGCGGCTTCGGCTTCGTCTCGAAGGGCGAGGGCGCGCCTGACGTCTTCGTGCATATGGAGACGCTGCGCCGCTACGGCCTCGTCGAGCTGGTGCCCGGGCAGACCGTGCTGGTGCGCTACGGCCCCGGGCCGAAGGGCCTGATGGCGGCCGAGGTCCGGCTCGAGGCGGGCGGGGCCTCCGCCGCGCATTGACGCGCCCGGAAGCGGTGGAACGAACGCGCCGGCGGGGCTTCCGCCGGCTTTTTCGTTTCATGCCGCAGATAGCGCGGGTTTCGGCAAGCGGCTTTTACGGTTCCTCAATCCCTTGGGCTAGAATAAGGCGTTTCCGCCGGAGGTTTCGCCCCATCATCCTTCTCGTCAGCGATCGTGACCGGCAGCGTCTGGCGTTGCAGCGCGCGCTCTCGGTCTGGGGAGCGTGCCGGAGCTTCGATCTCGCCGAGACCGATGCGATCGCCGCCGCCTCCGGCCGGATCCTGATCGTCGATCTCGACCTGTCCGATCCGGCGACGATCGGCGCGGCGCGCGCCGCGCTGGCGCCGCACCGGCGCGGGGGCACTCCGTTCCTGTTCCTGCTCCGGGACATGTCGGCGCGCTGCCAGATGCAGGCGAACGCGCTCGGCGCGAGGGTGGTCCTGCCGGCCGCGACCGCGCAGCCCGCGCTGCTCGACCGGGTGGGCGCGCTGCTCGGGCTCCTGCAGGAGGCGGGGCCGCAGGCGGCGCAGCAGCGCCGCTTCGTCCGGGCCTCCGCCGCCTTCGCCGATCTGCTCGAGGCGGCGGGCTCCGGCGACGCGCTGCCGGTCCAGCTCATCCATGACGGGGTCGAGGCGATCAACCGGGCGGCCGCCGATGCCGATCTCGACGCCTGGCTCGACCTGGTCTGGCGCCATGACGACGCGACCTACCAGCATTGCCTGCTCGTTTCGGGGCTGGTCGCCGCCTTCGCGCACAAGCTCGGCTTCAGCGAGGCTGACCGGCAACTGATCACCGGCGCCGCGGTCCTGCATGACATCGGCAAGGCGCGCATCCCGCTCGACATCCTGCGCAAGGAGGGGCCGCTGACGCCCGAGGAGCGCGCGATCATCTGCCGCCATCCGCAGATCGGCCACGACATGCTGGTCGCGCAGGGGGGCTTCGCCCCGCTGGTCCTCGACGCGGTGCTGTCGCATCACGAGATGCTCGACGGGTCGGGCTATCCGCGGGGGATCGGGGCGGAGCGGATCTCTGACCCGGTGCGGGTGATCACGATCTGCGACATCTATGCCGCGCTGATCGAGCGCCGCTCCTACAAGCAGCCGCTGCCGCCGGGCGAGGCCTTCGCCGTCCTGGTCGGCATGGGCGGCAAGCTCGACCGCGATCTGGTGCGCGTCTTCGGCGAGGTGGTGCTGGGCACGGCCGTCAGCCGGCTGGGCAAGGTTCTCGGCCCGGCCGGTCCCCGCGACGCGGAACGGGTGGCCTGAGCGGGAGCGCCGCCGGCGCTTCAGATCGCGAAGGACGTCCCGCAGCCGCAGGAGCTGGTCGCGTTCGGGTTGGTGATCCGGAAGGACTGGCCGACCAGGTCGTCGACGAAGTCGATGGTGCAGCCGGCGAGCAGGTCGAGCGAGGTCTCGTCGATCAGGACGGTGGCGCCGTCGCGCTCGATGACGAGATCGTCCGGCGCCTTCTCCCGCTCGACGTCGAAGACGTACTGGAAACCGGAACAGCCGCCGCCGGAGACGCTGACGCGGAGCATCGAGCCGGGAGGCTCCTGCGCCATCACGGAGAGGATGCGCCTGGCGGCGTTGGCAGTTACTTCGATGCCGCGCGGATTGACCGCGAGATCGGTCGACATGTTCGGCTCCTCGGCAGATGCTCCTTGCACCCTTGCTGCCCGGAAAGGTAATGGCCCGGCAGCGCCTCCACAAGCAGGCGGGCGCGACGAGGCCGTTATGCCGTCATCACAAGGCCCATTCCCGCGATTCGGCCAGGGCGCCGCCGACCACGAGCCGGGCGAGCGCTGGCGCGCGCCCTATGCCTGCCGTTCCGGTCTGAGCCGCGGGCGGCTCGTCGGCGAGCCGGTTTCTCCCACGCGCGGCGAGTTCCAGCGCGACCGCGACCGCATCATCCATTCGACTGCATTCCGGCGGCTTATGCACAAGACGCAGGTCTTCGTCTCGCATGAGGGCGACCATTACCGCACCCGCCTGACCCATACGATCGAGGTCGGCCAGATCGCGCGCGCCCTGGCGCGGGCGCTCGGGCTTGACGAGGACCTGGCGGAGGCGCTGGCGCTGGCGCACGATCTCGGCCACACGCCCTTCGGCCATACCGGCGAGGATGCTCTCGACGAATGCATGGCCGGCTTCGGCGGTTTCGATCACAACGCCCAGACGCTCAGGATCGTGACGCGGCTGGAGCGGCGCTATGCCGATTTCGACGGCCTCAACCTGAGCTGGGAGACGCTGGAGGGGCTGGTCAAGCACAACGGCCCGCTGCTCGACCATGAGGGGCGCCCGACGGCGCGCTATGCCGAGACCGGCATTCCGGCGGCGATCGTGGAATACCAGCACCGGCAGGACCTCTGGCTCGACAGCTATGCCTCGGCCGAGGCGCAGGCCGCCGCGCTCGCCGACGACATCGCCTACAACGCCCACGACATCGACGACGGCCTGCGCGCCGGGCTGTTCGGCCATGCCGAGCTCAGGGCCGTGCCCTTTCTCGCCGGGCTGCTCGACGAGATCGAGCGGCTGCATCCGGGGCTGGAGCGGGTGCGCGCCACGAACGAGCTGGTGCGCCGCGTCATCACCCGCTTCGTCGAGGACGTGATCGCCGAATCGCAACGGCGCCTGGCCGCGCTGGCGCCGGCCGATGCCGATGCGATCCGGCGGGCGGACGGGCCGGTCATCGCCTTCTCGCCGGCGATCGCGGTGGCCGACCGCGACATCAAGGGCTTCCTCTATCCGAACATGTACCGCCATCCGCGCATCGCGCCGATCAGGGAGGATGCGGCGCAGGTGGTGCGCGACCTGTTCGCGCGCTTCAGCGCCGATCCGGCGGCGATGCCGGCGGAGTGGGCGGCCGGCTGCGCGGAGCTCGACGAGGCGCGCCGAATGCGCCGCATCGCCGACTATATCGCCGGGATGACCGACTGGTACGCACTCGACGAGCATCGGCGCCTGTTTGACGCCACCCCCTCGCTGCGATAGGGCCGGGCGGCTTTTCCTCCATGATCAAGACCGCGATGAACCTGTTCGAGACCTATTCCGCCCGTCTCCATGCCGCGCTTTCGGCCCTGGCCGAGCGAGGCGCGCTTCCGGCCGGGCTCGATCTCGGGCGCGTCGTGGTCGAGCCGACCAAGGATCCGGCGCATGGCGACCTCGCCACCAATGCCGCGATGGTGCTGGCCAAGGAGGCGGGCACCAATCCGCGCGCCCTGGCCGGGCTGCTGGTCGAGGAGCTGGCGAAGGACCCGGAGATCGTCAGGGCCGAGATCGCGGGGCCCGGCTTCATCAATCTGACGCTGCAGCCGGCGGTGTTCACCGCGGTGCTGAAAGCCGCGATCGCGGCGGGCACCGATTACGGCCGCGGCACGCCGAAGCCGGCCCCGCGGATCAATGTCGAATACGTCTCGGCCAACCCGACCGGGCCGATGCATGTCGGCCATGGCCGCGGCGCGGTGTTCGGCGATGCGCTGGCCAGCCTGCTCGCCTTCGCCGGCCATGACGTGACGCGCGAATACTACATCAACGATGCCGGCGCGCAGGTCGACGTGCTCGCCCGTTCCGCTTTCCTGCGCTATCGCGAGGCGCTGGGCGAGGAGATCGGCGCGATCCCCGAGGGGCTCTATCCGGGCGATTACCTGATCTCGGTCGGCAAGGCCCTCGCCGAGCAATACGGGCCGGCGCTGCGCGACAAGGCCGAATGGGATTGGCTTCCGCTCGTCCGCCAGGCCGCGATCGACGGCATGATGGCGATGATCCGCGACGACCTCGCCGCGCTCGGCGTCGTCCATGACGTGTTCTTCTCGGAACGCTCCCTGCAGGGACGGGACGGCAATTCCAACGCCGTGCACCAGACGATCGAGGATCTGCGCGCGCGCGACCTCGTCTATGAGGGCCGCCTGCCGCCGCCCAAGGGCCAGAAGGACGAGGATTGGGAGGACCGCGAGCAGACCCTGTTCCGCGCCACCCGCTTCGGCGACGACGTCGACCGGCCGCTGCTGAAGTCGGACGGCAGCTACACCTATTTCGCCAACGACATCGCCTATCACCGCTCCAAGTTCATGCGCGGCTTCCCCGGCATGATCGACGTCTGGGGCGCCGACCATGGCGGCTACGTCAAGCGCATGCAGGCGGCGGTCAAGGCGGTGACGAACGGGCAGGGCTCGCTCGACGTCAAGCTCTGCCAGCTCGTCCGGCTGCTGCGCAACGGCGAACAGGTCAGGATGTCGAAGCGCTCCGGCGACTTCGTGACGCTGCGCGAGGTCATCGACGAGGTCGGCCGCGACGCCGTGCGCTTCATGATGATCTTCCGCAAGAACGACGCGACGCTGGATTTCGATCTCGCCAAGGTGGTCGAGCAGTCGAAGGACAACCCGGTCTTCTACGTGCAGTACGCCCATGCCCGCTGCGCCTCGATCTTCCGGCAGGCGCGCGAGGCCTTCCCCGATCTCGACCTGTCGCCGGCGGCGCTGGCCGAGGCGGATCTCGCGATCCTGACCGACGAGGCGGAGATCGGCATCGTCAAGTTGATCGCCGCCTATCCGCGGATCATCGAGGCCGCGGCGGCGGCGCATGAGCCGCATCGCGTCGCCTTCTTCGTGCACGAGCTGGCGAGCGCCTTCCACTCGCTCTGGAACAAGGGCAAGGATTCACCCCAATTACGGTTCGTTAATCAAACTGATCGAAAGTCGACCTTGGCGAGATTGGCGTTTGTGCATGCGGTGCGCGGCGTCCTTGCTTCCGGTCTGGCTGTCGCCGGAGTTGCGGCGCCGGAAGAGATGCGCTGACGGTCGCTTTCCGCCGGCGCGCACAAGGTCAGGTTGACCGCACAGAGTTTCCGGCTCTCCATAGGGGGAGGCGGCTTGTGCTGGAATGGATCATGCCATGAGTGAGCCAGCTAGGAATCGTTTCGCGCTCGATCTCGAAGACCTCGAGCGCCAGCTGCGCGCGGCCGGGCAGACGCAGCGTCCCGCTGCGTCGCCGGACCCGCTGGCGGAGCTGACCCGCATCGTCGGCCAGGACGATCCGCTCAAGGACATCTTCGCCGAGCGGCGGCCGCAGGCCGCGCAGCCGGCGATGCGGCAGGAGCCGGGCCTCGCGGTGGTGCCGCCGCGTCCGGCGCCGGTGCCCGCGCCCGTCTCCGAACCGCCGGCCGAACTGCGCGGCGCCCTCGACGAGTTCGAGGCCCTGCTGCGCCGGACGGAGCCCGAGCGCCGGGCCGCGCCGGCGCAGGCCCCGGCCTGGCCGCAGCAGGCCTACCGGCCGCACCAGGCCGCGGCCGAGGACGACGACATTCCGCCCGCGCTGCCCGCCTATGCCGAGCCTGCCTATGCCCAGCCGGGGCAGGGGCATGGCGTCGCCGCCGCCCGCGACCTCGACGAGGAGCAGGGCTTCTACCAGCCGGCCCACGAGCCGGCGATGGCGCCCCATGGCTATGCCGCGGCGCAGCCGGCCTATCAGCCGGACTACGATGAAGACGACATGCCCGATCTCGAGCCGCGCCGCTCGCGCAAGGGGCTCTGGGCCGCCGCCGCGGTGATCGCGATCGGCGTGATCGGCGTCGGCGGGACCATGCTGCTGCGCGGGGGCTCGGCCTCCAAGGACGGGCAGCCGCCGGTGATCGCCGCCGATAGCGGCCCGGTGAAGGTCGAGCCGGCCAATCCCGGCGGCACCGAAATTCCGAATCAGAACAAGCAGATCTACGAGCGCTCGGCCGAGTCCCCGCAGGGCCAGACCAAGCTCGTCGACAACCAGGAGCAGCCGGTCGACATCCAGGAGGCCGCCCGCACGATGCCGTCGCGGGTCGTCCTGGCCGGGCCGGGCGCCGGCGCCGCCGAGGCGGCCCCTGCCACGGCTCCCGCGCCCGATGCGGCGCAGCGCAGCATCGTCATGCCCGAGCCGGCGCTGACGCCGATGCCGGCCGTTCCGGGCCTGGGCGAGCCCCGCAAGGTCCGCACGGTCGCGATCCGGCCCGACGGCACTCCGGCGCAGGCCGCGGCCGCGGCCGATGCCAATGGCAGCCGGCCGCTGGCGACGGGTTCCGCCCCCGCGCGTTCCATCGCCGGCAGCCCCGGCAGCATGAGCCTGCCCCCGGCCGCCGCCGCGCCGCAGCCCGCGCCGAAGGCGCAGGAGCGCGCGACGACGCCGGCCGCGACGACGCCTGCCGCCCCGATGCGCCTCGCCAGCGCGCCGCCCGCCGCTGCTACGGCTCCCGCCAACAGCGCGATTCGCGCCGGCACGGGCGATTTCGTGGTGCAGCTCGGCGCGCCGGGCAGCGAGCAGGAGGCCAAGGCGACCTTCGCGGCCTTGCAGCGCAAATATCCGCAGCAGCTCGGCGGCCAGTCGCCGATCATCCGCAGGACCGAGCTCGCCGGCGGCAAGACGGTCTACCGGCTGCGCGTCGGCCCCTATTCCCGCGACGGCGCGACCTCGATGTGCTCGCAGCTCCAGGCTGCCGGCGGCCAGTGCTTCATCGCCAAGAACTGACGCCGGGGCCCCATACCCCCCGGCAAAGGGCAGCGCTTGCGGCGCTGCCCTTTTTTCTTGCGTTTTCCTGTTTTTTCTCCGCGGGCGGGTCTTGCCGGCGGGGCGGCCGCGGGCCGGGGCGACAGGGCTCTTGCGGCGCCTGAATCCGCATGCGACTTAGCAGTCAACGATGCGCCCGCGGTCTCGGCCGCCATCGCGTTGAAGCATCGAGCGGAGGATGAGCCATGGACCGTCGCAAATTCGTCAAGGTCGCCGGGGCGGGGGCTGCCGGCAGCGCCGTCATCGCGGCGCCCGCCATCGCGCAGTCGCAGCCCAAGATCAACTGGCGGCTGGCCTCCAGCTATCCCAAGAGCCTCGACACGCTCTACGGAATCTCGACCCATGTCGCCAAGCGCGTGGCCGAGGCGACCGACAACAATTTCCAGATCCAGGTCTTCGCGGCCGGCGAGATCGTGCCCGCGCTGCAGGCGCTCGACGCGGTGCAGAACGGCACCATCGAGTGCAGCCACACGCTGTCGAGCTTCTATATCGGCAAGGACCCGGCCTTCGCCTTCGAGACCTCGCTGCCCTTCGGCTTCAACACCCGCCAGCAGAACGCCTGGCTCTACCAGGGCGGCGGCCTCGAGCTCTGCCGCGCCTTCATGAAGGGCTACAACTGCTACACGATCCCCTCGGGCAACACCGGCGCCCAGATGGGCGGCTGGTTCCGCAAGGAGATCAAGACGCTGGAGGATCTGAAGGGGCTGAAGTTCCGCATCGCCGGCCTCGGCGGGCGGATCATGGCGCGCCTCGGCGTCGTGCCGCAGACCATCGGCGGCGCCGACATCTATCCGGCGCTGGAGCGCGGCACGCTCGACGCGGTCGAGTTCTCCGGGCCGTTCGACGACGAGAAGCTCGGCTTCGTCCGGGTGGCGAAATATTACTATTACCCGGGCTTCTGGGAGGGGAACGCCAATGTCAGCTTCCTCGCCAATATGGACAAGTGGAACGCGCTGCCGGCCTCCTACAAGGCGATCGTCGAGGCGGCCTGCGCCGAGGCCAATGCGCTGTGCGTGGCGAAATACGACCATGGCAATCCCGACGCGCTGGTCAGGCTGGTCGGCGCCGGGGCGGAGATGCGCGCCTTCCCGCAGGAGGTGATGGCGGCGGCCTACAAGGAAGCCTTCGCGATGTATGCCGAGCTCGCCGCCAGCAACCCGCAGTTCAAGACCTTCTACGATTCCTTCCTGCCCTACTGGAAGAAGGAGCAGCTCTGGTTCCGCATCGCCGAACTGCCCTTCGACGCCTTCAACGCGCAGAACTTCCAGCAGGTGAAGTGAGACAGAGCGAGTCATCCCGGGCGACCGCAGGTCGACCCGGGATCCATGCCGGAACCTTTCCGATATCGGCTCAGGCATGGATCCCGGATCGCCGCCGCCGAAGGCGGCTTGTCCGGGATGACTTCAAATGCTGCCGTGCCAGCGCTTGACCGCGCCACCACCACTTCCTAACCGGGTGCCATGACCTCGCGCGCCTTCATCGCCGGCTGCCTCGGCACGAGCCTCACCCCGGACGAGCGCGCCTTCTTCCGCGATGCGCGGCCCTGGGGCTTCATCCTGTTCAGGCGCAACACGCAGTCGCCCGAGCAGGTCGCGGCACTGACGACCGAGATGCGCGAGACCGTCGGCTGGCACGCCCCGATCCTGATCGACCAGGAGGGCGGGCGGGTGCAGCGCATGGGGCCGCCGCTCTGGCCGAAATACCCGCCGGCGCGCGCCTTCCTCGCCATCAACGACCCGGTGCGCCAGCGCGAGATCGTCCGGCTCTCGGCGCGGCTGATGGCGCATGACCTCAAGGCTGTCGGCATCGACGTCGACTGCCTGCCGGTGCTCGACGTGCCGGTCGCCGGCAGCCATGACGTGATCGGCGACCGCGCCTATGCCCACGACCCGGACCAGGTCGCGCGGCTCGGCCGGGCGGCGGCGGAGGGGCTGATCGCCGGCGGCGTGCTGCCGGTGGTGAAGCACATGCCGGGCCATGGCCGGGCGCGGGCCGACAGCCATCACGACCTGCCGGTCGTCGAGGCGACGCTCGACGCGCTCCGGGCGCATGATTTCCGGCCCTTCCGCCATCTCGCCGACATGCCGCTGGCGATGACGGCCCATGTCGTCTTCACCGCGCTCGACCCGAAGCATCCGGCGACCGTCTCGCGGAAGATCGTGCGCGGGATCATGCGCGGCGAGATCGGCTTCGACGGGCTGATCATGACCGACGACATCTCGATGAAGGCGCTCTCCGGCTCCTTCGCGGCGAAAGCGCGGGCAGCCATCCGCGCCGGCGTCGACGTGATCCTGCATTGCCACGGCATCATGGAGGAGATGGTCGCCGTCGCGGGCGCCGTGCCGGAGATGAAGGGCGCGCGGGCCCGCCGGGCCGCCGCCGCGCTCGGCCGCATCCGCCACGAGCCGGAGCCGCTCGATCGCGACGCCGCCCGCGCCGAACTCGCGAGCGCGCTTGCGTTGCAGGGCTGAAAGGCCGAATCTGCCCGCGGGGCAGATGAAGTCTTCCCATGCGCTATCATCCCGGGCGACCGCAGGGCCGACGCTGCGGCGGGGATGTCCGCATGGGGACGAGGCGGGGTGAGGGCAGGCCAGCATGACGGCCGAACTGCCATTCGAGGAGGATCGCGCCCGGTCCGCGGGCGAGCCGGCGCTCGTCGTCGATGTCGACGGCTATGAAGGGCCGCTCGACTTGCTGCTCGACCTCGCGCGCCGCCAGAAGGTCGATCTGCACCGGATCTCGATCCTGGCGCTGGCGGAGCAGTATCTCGCCTTCGTCGAGGAGGCGCGGGCGCTGCGGCTGGAGCTCGCCGCCGATTATCTCGTGATGGCGGCTTGGCTCGCCTATCTGAAGTCGCGGCTGCTGCTGCCGGAGCCACCCCGGGGAGAGGAGCCGAGCGCGGCCGACCTCGCCACCTCGCTGGCGCTGCGCCTGCGCCGGCTGGAGGCGATCCGGGCCGCGGCGAACAGGCTCTCCGCCCGCGAGCGGCTCGGACAGGATGTCTTCGCGCGCGGCGCGCCCGAGGAGATCGTCGCCGGCGCCCGGCCGGTCTGGGAGGCGGAGCTCTACGACCTCCTCGCCGCCTATGCCCAGCAGCGGCAGAAGCGGGTGCAGGGGCATATCTCGGTCGGCCACCGCGCCGTCTGGTCGCTGGTCGAGGCGCGCGAGGCCCTGCAGCGGCTGGTCGGCGAGGCCGGGGACTGGACCGAGATCGACGCTTATCTCAACGCGTATATGCGCTCGCATGGATTGCCGGCCGGGGAGATGAGGGCGACGGTGCGGGCCTCGGCCCTGTCGGCCATGCTCGAAATGGTGCGCGAGGGCGTGCTCGATATCCGCCAGGAGGAGGCCTTCGCGCCGATCCATGTGCGCCGCCGCTCCGCCCGGCCGCCGGTCCTGCCCTTTGCCGGACGCGCGGGCCGATGACGATGGCGATGGCGGACGATGCCGGCGAGGCGGATGGCGGTGGGGCCACGGCCTTCGCGCAGGCGCTGCGCGTCGTCGAGGCGCTGCTCTTCGCCTCGACGCGGCCGCTGCCGGCGGAGGAGCTCGGCCGTTCCGTCCCGGCGGGGATCGCCGTCGAGCAGGTCCTCATGCGGCTCGCCGCGCTCTACGCCGATCGCGGCGTCAACCTGCGGCAGGTCGCGGGCGGCTGGGCCTTCCGGACGGCGCCGGATCTCGGCTACCTGCTCGCCGCCGAGGCCGAGCCGCCGCGCCGCTTGTCGCGGGCCGCGCTCGAGATCCTGGCGATCATCGCCTATCACCAGCCGGTGACGCGCGCCGAGATCGAGGAGATCCGCGGCGTCGCCACCGCCAAGGGCACGCTCGACATCCTGCTGGAGGCGGGCTGGGTGCGCCTGCGCGGGCGGCGGCGCTCGCCGGGCCGGCCGGTGACCTATGGCACGACGCCGGGCTTCCTCGACCATTTCGGGCTCGACCGCATCGACGACCTGCCCGGCCTCGAGGAGCTGAAGGGGGCGGGCTTCATCGAGGGGCGCCTGACGCGCGACCTCGCCGTGCCGGTTCCCGACGACGATCCGTCCCTACGCGACGACGAGGATCCGCTGGGCGACCTGTTCTCGCCGCTCGACGACGGCGAAGGTTAGAGCGTCGAAAGGCGCCCCGGGTGTTCCTTTTCCGAGGTTTGCGCCCCATATCGAACGGATGGCGTCCGCATCAGCCGCTGCGGCGCGGCGTCGTCGGCGGGGCCGGGCGGGCCGCCATGGCGCTTCGGCGCAGCGGGAGCGGCGGCCGATCCTGCGATTCCGCTGGACGAAGTCCTTGTGTTTCCGGCGGCAGGTCAATAGGTTCCGCCGCCGAGTGATCGACCGGGTCGCGATTTGGTTGGGGATCGACCCCGGTCAGAGCAATTTCGGAGGAGTTTCGCCATGGGTGGCGTGAGCATTTGGCACTGGATCGTCGTCGGCGTCATCGTGATGCTGCTGTTCGGGCGCGGCAAGGTGTCCGAGCTGATGGGCGATGTCGCCAAGGGCATCAAATCGTTCAAGAAGGGCATGGCCGAGGACGACGAGCCGGCGCCGGGCGCGACCAATGTCGACCCCAAGGTCATCGACCAGACGCAGGCCGGCAACGCCGCGGCGCAGGCCAAGGCCGAGCACAAGGCCTGATGCGGCCGGCGTCCCAGCGACGCGGTTTGGTCATGCGCGTCTTGCGGTATCCGGCCGTTCGCTGCCGGCCATGAGCGCGCTGGGGCCGGGCCCGGCCGGGGCATGACAGCCCCGCCGGCGCATCGGCCTTCGTGAGATTGATAGAGAACGCCTGATCCGATCCGGTTGTCTTCGCCACCCGGTCGGCGCGTGCTCCGAGAGGACGAGCCCTCGATGTTCGACATCGCCTGGAGCGAAATGGTGCTGATCGGCGCGGTCGCGCTCGTCGTGATCGGCCCGAAGGACCTGCCCAGAGTGCTGCGCACGGTCGGCCAGACGGTCGCCAAGGTGCGGCGCATGGCGGCCGAGTTCCAGGGCCAGTTCAACGAGGCGATGCGCGAGGCTGAGCTCGCCGACCTGAAGAAGCAGGTCGAGGATGTCGGCGGCAGC
The DNA here is from genome assembly GCA_900466745.1 of Hyphomicrobiales bacterium. GTDB lineage: Bacteria > Pseudomonadota > Alphaproteobacteria > Rhizobiales > Beijerinckiaceae > Allobosea > Allobosea minatitlanensis. Next base: position 74,337 of record UBNE01000013.1, read on the forward strand.
GTATCGAGCGCGCTCAACAGCGACTACAAGCCGATCGAGGAGCCGAAGGACTTTTCCGCCCCGGCCGCGACCGGCGATGTGGCGAAGCCCGACGAGGCGGCGCTGAAGGAGGCGGAAGCCAAGCTCGCCGCCTTGCCGGTGCCCGAACCGCCGCCGCCGCCGGTCGGCCTGGCCGCCGAGACCCCGGCCGTCAAGCCGAAGCGCGCCCGCAAGCCGAAGGCCGAGCCCGCGACCCCGGCCGCCGAGGCCGAGGCTGCCGATCCGGGCAAGGCGGCTGCCGGGCCGGCCCGCGCCCGCCGTGCCAAGGCGGCCGGGGCGGCCAAGCTCGCCGAGATGGAGGCTCCCGCCGCGAAGCAGCGCGTCGCGGCCGCCAAGCCTGCTGCCAAGGTCGCCAAAAAGGCCGCCGCAAGGCCTGCCGGCAAGCCCGGGCCGAAGGCCGCTGTCAAGAAAGCCGCCGTGAAGGGCGAGGGGAGTTCCGCATGAGCGTCGCCAATCCTCGCGAGGGCGAGGACGAGATCGAGGCCTCGCGCGCGCCGCTTCTCGACCATCTGATCGAGCTGCGCTCGCGGCTGATCAAGTCGCTGATCGCCTTCCTGGTGATGTTCTTCATCTGCTTCGGCTTCTCGACGAAGATCTACAACATCCTCGTGCTGCCCTATGTCTGGGCGGCGGGGAGCGCGGCCAATGCGCAACTGATCTATACCGGCCCGCTGGAGCTGTTCTTCACCCATATCAAGGTGGCGGCCTTCGGCGCCGGCTTCTTCGCCTTTCCGGTGATCGCGACGCAGATCTACAAATTCGTCGCGCCCGGCCTCTACAAGAACGAGAAGGCGGCCTTCGCGCCCTATCTGGTCGCGACGCCGGTGTTCTTCACGCTCGGCGCGATGCTGGTCTTCTTCTTCGCCATGCCGGTGCTGATGAAGTTCTCGCTCGGCATGCAGCAGGCGGCGACCGAGACCCAGGCGGGAATCGCGCTGCTGCCGAAGGTCAGCGAATATCTCTCGCTGATCATGACGCTGATCTTCGCCTTCGGCGTCGCCTTCCAGCTTCCGGTGATCCTGACGCTGCTCGGCCAGGCGGGAATCATCGATTCGCAGTTCCTGAAGGACAAGCGCCGCTACGCCATCGTCTTCGTCTTCATCGTGGCGGCGGTGCTCACCCCGCCCGACATCCTGTCGCAGCTCATGCTCGCCGTGCCGATGCTGCTGCTCTACGAGCTCTCCGTGTTCTCGGTGCGGCGCGTCGAGAAGAAGCACGAGGCGGCAAAGGCGGCCGAGGAGGCGGAATAGGGCGCCGCGCCACTCTCCGCGTCAGTGCGGGGAAGCGCAGCGCCGAAGCGTTCCGGCGGCAGCGGGGATGGGCGGTCAACCCGGCCTCCCGGTTGCTCCGCTGCGCCCGCCATGACGGGCCGCCGGGTGATGAAGCCTGTTCCCTCCCGCGCCATCCCGGTCTAGAGCATGCAGCGCTGCATTCCGCAGCGATGCATGGCCTGAAAGACGATGTACGACATCAGATGGATTCGCGAGAACGCCGCGGCGTTCGACAGGGGCTTGACGCGACGGGGGCTGGAGCCGCTGTCGGCCTCGCTGCTCGAACTCGACGACAGGCGCCGCTCCGCCATCGCCAAAGCCCAGGCCACGCAGGAGCGTCGCAACGCGCTCTCCAAGGAGATCGGCAAGGCGATGGGCGCGAAGGATGTCGCGCTCGCCGAAAAGCTGAAGGCCGAGGTCGCGGCGCTCAAGGAGGAGCAGCCGGCGCTGGAGGCGCAGGAGAAGGCCGCCAAGGACGCGCTCGACGAGAGGCTCGGCGCGATTCCGAACACGCCTTTCGACGACGTGCCCGATGGTGCCGACGAGCACGATAACGTCGTGCTGCATGTCCATGGCGTGAAGCCGGAGGAGCGCGGCCTGCTCAAGGGCGTCAACGACCCCAAGCAGCATTTCGAGCTGGGCGAGGCCCTCGGCCAGATGGATTTCGAGGCGGCGGCCAGGCTCTCCGGCGCCCGTTTCGTCGTGCTCCGCAACCAGATCGCCCGGCTGTCGCGGGCGATCGGCCAGTTCATGCTCGACACCCACACGGAAGAGCACGGCTATGCCGAGGTCAACCCGCCGCTGCTGGTGCGCGACGACGCGATGTTCGGCACGGCGCAACTGCCCAAGTTCCGCGAGGACCAGTTCCGCGCCGGCGAGGAGCATTGGCTGATCCCGACGGCCGAGGTCCCTCTCACTAATCTGGCAAGGGAATCAATCCTTTCCGAGGAGGAGCTGCCGCTTCGATTCACCGCGCTCACCCCCTGCTTCCGCGCCGAGGCAGGCTCGGCCGGGCGCGATACCCGCGGCATGCTGCGCCAGCACCAGTTCGAGAAGGTCGAGCTGGTCTCGATCACCGCGCCGGAGACGTCGCGGCAGGAGCATGAGCGCATGCTCGCCTGCGCCGAGGCGGTGCTGAAGAAGCTCGACCTGCATTACCGCGTGATGACGCTGTGCACCGGCGACATGGGCTTCGCCTCGCAGAAGACCTGGGACATCGAGGCCTGGCTGCCGGGGCAGAAGACCTATCGCGAGATCTCGTCCTGCTCGGTCTGCGGCGATTTCCAGGCAAGGCGGATGAACGCCCGCTACAAGACCAGGGACGGCAAGGGGCCGTTCTTCGTCCACACCCTCAACGGTTCGGGCACGGCGGTCGGCCGCGCCCTGATCGCGGTGATGGAAACCTACCAGAACGCCGACGGCTCGGTCACGGTGCCCGAGGTTCTGGTGCCCTATATGCGCGGCGTGACCAAGATCGAGAAGGCGGCTTGAGATGCGGATCCTCGTAACCAACGACGACGGCATCCATGCCGAGGGGCTCGAGGTGCTGGAGCGCATCGCGCGCCAGCTCTCCGACGACGTCTGGATCGTGGCGCCCGAGACCGACCAGTCCGGCGTCGCCCATTCGCTGTCGCTGTCGAACCCGCTGCGCCTGCGCCAGATCAGCGAGAAGCGCTTCGCCGTGGCCGGGACGCCGACGGACTGCGTCATCATGGCGGTGCGCTCGGTGATGGCCGAGGCGCGGCCCGATCTGGTGCTCTCGGGGGTCAACCGCGGCTCGAACGTGGCCGAGGACGTCACCTATTCCGGCACCATCGCCGCGGCGATGGAAGGCACGCTGCTCGGCATTCCCTCGATCGCGATCAGCCAGGCCTATATGCCGGGCGACCGCAACGTGATCCGCTGGGACTGCGCCGAGAGCCATGCGCCGGGCATCATCCGGCGGCTGCTGGAGGAGGGGATTCCCGAGGGCGTGCTGTTCAACCTCAACTTCCCCCATGCCGGGCCGGACGAGGTCAAGGGCGTTTCCGTCACGGTGCAGGGCCGGCGCGATCAGGAGCTGGTCAAGCTCGAGCCGCGCAGGGACGGGCGCGGCAATCCGTATTACTGGATCGCTTTCCAGCGCAGCCGCAAGGAGCCGGCGAACGGCACGGATCTGCGGGCCATGGCCGAGAGCCGCATCTCGATCACGCCGCTCGAGCTCGATCTCACCCATGAGCCGACGCTGACGCGGTTCGCGCAGCTCTTCGCCTGAGGCATCGCGGGAGGGGGCATGAGCGAGGAGGTGCCGGCCAGCGAGGGCGAGCGCACCGTCGCCTTCCTGCTTTCCCTGCGCGCGCGCGGCGTGCGCGACCTCGCCCTGCTGCGCGCCATGGAGCGGGTGCCGCGCGACCGCTTCGCGCCGGCCCGCTTCGCCGATCTCGCGCGGCAGGACGTCTCGGTGCCGCTGCCTTGCGGCCAGACCATGACCGCTCCCTATACGGTCGCGAGCCTCCTCGGCGCGCTCGACATGCAGGCTGGCGCGCGAGTGCTCGAGGTCGGCACCGGCTCGGGCTATGTCTCGGCGCTGCTGGCGGCGATGGGGGGCGAGGTCGTCTCGCTGGAGCGCTACCGTTCGCTCGCGCTCGCGGCGCATGAGCGGGTCTCCGGCAGCGGCTTCGGCGGCGCGGTGGATCTGCGCCATGCCGACGGCTTCCAGCCCGACCGCACGCTGGGGCGCTTCGACCGTATCCTGGTCAACGGGGTGACGAGCGCCGTGCCGGAGGCGCTGCTGGCGCGGCTCGCGCCGGGCGGACGCCTCGTCGGCGCCTTGCGGGTGGAGGGTGTGGCGCGGCGGGTTGTGGTGACGCGCCTCGACGACGGCCAGCTCGACCACGCCACCGGGCCGGTGCTGCGCCTGCCGCCGCTGATCCCGGGGCGCTCGCAGGCGCTGTAGCCTTTTTAGCGCGGGCCGCGGGAGGCCTCGCGCTCGCTCGGGCAAAAAAACGAAAAAGGTGAATCGGACGCCGGGAGCGAAACGTTTTCGTAACCTGAACGGGACTTTAATGCCCGTCATCGAGTTGCGTCGTTCGCGAGTACTCTGTCCATGTTTAGCCAAGCCGGAACGGTCAAATCCCGTCTCCTTTTCCGTCTCTCGACGGTTTGCCTGCTTGCCCTGGGTGCCAGCGCCTGCTCGTCCGAGGCGGTGCGCTTCACGGAGACGCCCTTCGACAATCCCTTCAGGACGGCCCAGGCCTCGCCGATGCGCGATCCGGTGACCACCGGCTCGATCGGTTCCGGCGCGCGGGCGCCGCTGCAGCCGGTTCCCTCCGCGCCGGTCGTGCGCTCGCAGGCCCTGCCGCCGCCGCAGTCGGCCGTCGCGATGCGCTCGGCGCCGACGCCGGCTCCCGTGCAGCCCGTTGGCGGCAGCGCCGCCGGCTGGAGCGCGGTCGGCGGCACGCCGATCGTGCTGGCGCAGGGCGAGACGCTGGACATGATCTCCTCGCGTTACGGTGTGCCGCGCGCGGCGCTGATGTCGGCCAACGGGCTGAGCAGCGCCAATGTGGCGCCGGGAACGCGCCTGACCATCCCGGTCTATAATGCGAGCGGGACCGCGGCCGCCGCCGCGGAGCCGATCCGGCACGCCGCGCCGGCCGCGTCCGAGCCGCGCGGCTTCTCTCCGCCCCTGCGCCAGGCCGCGGCCGATACCCGTTCCCAGGCCCGCGGCGCCGCCGAAGCCAGGGCCGCTGCGGCTGCCGCGGCGAAGGCCAAGGCGGAAGCCGACGCGCAGGCGATGCGGGAATCGCGCGCCCGCTTCGCGGCCGAGGCTAAGGCCAAGGCCGAGGCGCGCAAGCTTTCCGCCGCTCCTGCGGCCCGGCCGCTCGCGGACGCCAAGTCGGCCACGGCCGCGCCCGTGCGCCCCGCCAGGACCGTGGCCCCGGTCGAGCCGGCGCGGCCTGCAGCCGTCGCCAGCGCTCCGGCCGCGAAGGTCGAGCCCGCCTCCCTGCCCGATCCCAAGACCACGGCCAGCCTGCCGAAGCAGGAGAGCGTCGCGTCGTCGAGCGCCGACAAGGCGGATTTCCGCTGGCCGGCGCGCGGCCGGGTGATCTCGGGCTTCAGCGGCAAGGGCGGCAACGAGGGCATCAACATCGCGGTTCCGGACGGGACGCCGGTCAAGGCCGCCGAGGAGGGCACCGTCGCCTATGCCGGCAGCGAATTGAAGGGCTACGGCAACCTCGTCCTGATCCGCCATCCGAACGGCTATGTCTCGGCGTACGCCCATAATGGCGAGCTCAAGGTGAAGCGCGGCGACGTGGTCAAGCGCGGCCAGGTCGTGGCCAGCTCCGGCCAGAGCGGCAACGTCTCCTCGCCGCAGCTTCACTTCGAGCTGCGCAAGGGCTCGACGCCTGTCGACCCGACGCCCTATCTGAACAACTGATCCCCGATCGAAGCCGCCCAATCCGGTTTCACCCTTCGATCGGTACCCGCGAGACCCCGCCGATCGGAACAGAAACGGGACGGACCCTGGTCCGTCCCGTTTTTTGGCGTTGGGGATAGGCCGGCGGAGCGCTCCGGGTCAGTCCTCCAGCCTCAGCCTTCGAGCCTCAGCCTTCGAGCTTCTTGCCGAGGCGCCCGGCGAGATCCTGGATGTACTGCCAGGCGGTGCGGCCGGAGCGCGAGCCGCGGGTGGTCGACCATTCGAGCGCGTCGCGGCGCAATTCGTCCGGCGCGATCGCTAGCCCGAAATGGCCGACATAGCCGTTGATCATCTCCAGATATTCGTCCTGGCTGCATTTGTGGAAGCCGAGCCAGAGGCCGAAGCGGTCGGAGAGCGAGACCTTCTCCTCGATCGCCTCGCCCGGATTGATCGAGGTGGCGCGCTCATTGTCCATCATGTCGCGCGGCAGCAGGTGGCGGCGATTCGAGGTGGCATAGAACACCACGTTCTCGGGCCGCCCCTCGACGCCGCCGTCGAGCACCGCCTTGAGCGACTTGTAGGAGGTGTCGTCGCTGTCGAAGGAGAGGTCGTCGCAGAAGACGATGGCGCGGTGCGGGTCGCTGCGGAGCTGGCCCATCAGCGCGGGCAGGCTCTCGATGTCCTCGCGGTGGATCTCGATCAGCTTCAGCGGCAGCTCGCCTTTCGCCAGGCGCTGGTTGGTGTCGGCATGGACGGCCTTGACCAGCGAGGACTTGCCCATGCCGCGCGCCCCCCAGAGCAGGACGTTGTTGGCGGGAAGCCCTTTGGCGAAGCGCTCGGTGTTCTCCGAGAGCGTGTCGCGAACCCGGTCGACACCGCGCAGCAGCGAGATCGCGACGCGGTTCACCTTCGGCACCGGCACGAGCTCGGAGCCGGCGGCCTGCCAGACGAAGGCGTCCGCGGCCGCGAGGTCGATCGGCTTGCGCGGGGAGGGGGCGATGCGCTCGAGCGCGGAGGCGATCCGCAGCAGGGTGGCGAGCGTCTCGGCGGCGGTTTGATCAGGAGTCGTGTCGGTCATCTGGCATGCGCCTTCATGGTTCGGCTGGCAACCGTACCGTACCGTCCGGTACGGTTGTGTGCCTAGCTAAACCGCTTCGCGCGATCTTGCGCAAGGGCATTGCGCGAATGGCGGCAAGCTCATAGGTGAGGAACGCGTCGGCGCGAGCGGGCGTGTCCGATTGATTTCATGGCGTTGCCGACTATAGTCCGCGCGATTTTCCCGGCGGAGCACGCGCCGATCAGGTTGCAGCGCAATCCGGTCGGGCCTCGCGTTCTCCGGCCTTGAATTGAGAGGCGGAGTCTCCGGCCGGGTCGAAACGACCTGGCCGGGCTCGGCTCCGTCGATGGTCTTGCCGTGTCTTTGGACGGCGTGTCTTGCGGCCCGGCGGCATCCTGCCGCCGTACCAGAGGAGTGTTTTCGTGATCACCCCCGCTTTCGCCCAGGCGACAGGAGCCGGCGGCGGCGCCGACATGCTGATCCAGTTGGTGCCCTTCCTCCTGATCTTCGTCATCATGTGGTTCCTGATCATCCGGCCGCAGCAGCGCCGGGCCAAGTCGCATCAGGAGATGATCAAGAACGTGCGCCGCGGCGACACCATCGTCACCTCGGGCGGCCTGGTCGCGAAGGTGTCGAAGGTGGTCGACGACGGCGAGGTCGAGGCCGAGATCGCCGAGGGCGTGCGCGTGCGCATCGTGCGCGGCATGATCCAGGACGTCCGCTCCAAGACCGAGCCGGTCAAGAACTAAGACGACGTCGACCGCGACGACGGCCGGCTTCCGCGCGGAGCCGGCGCCACAAAAAGGCTGTTCACGCAGATGCTTCGCCTCCAGGCCCGCAAGGTCATCCTCGTCCTGCTCGTGCTGATCTTCGGTTGCGGGCTCGCCGTGCCGAACCTGTTCTCGCCCGAAACGCGCAAGGCGATCGAGGACAACGCCCCGTCCTGGATTCCGCGCCTGCTGCTGCCGATCCATGCGGTGGTGCTCGGCCTCGACCTGCAGGGCGGCTCGCACGTCCTGCTCGAGATCGACCGGGCCGACCTCGTCCGCAGCCAGGTGACGCAATTGCGCGATGATGTCCGCCGCATCCTGCGCGAGGAGCGCGTCAGCCTCCAGGGCGGCATCCAGACCACCCAGCGCGGCGTGCAGATGCGCATCGCCGATGCGGCCGAGCGCGAGCGCGTGCTGCCGAAGCTGCGCGAGCTCGCCCAGCCGGTCGGCACGCTCGGCGCCTTCGGCCCCTCGGGCAACCAGTCGATCGCCATCACCGAGCAGCCGGACGGCCTCGTCCAGCTCGCCGTGACCGAGGCCGGCTCGAACGAGCGCATCCGCCGCGCCGTCGAGCAGGCGATGGAGGTGCTGCGCCGGCGCGTCGACGCGCTCGGCACCACCGAGCCGAACATCCAGCGCCAGGGCCTCGACCGCATCCTGGTCCAGGTGCCGGGCCTGCAGGATTCGCAGCGCCTGAAGGAGATCCTCGGCGACACCGCCAAGCTGGAGTTCCGCCTGCTCGGCGACGCCAACAGCACCGATGTCGACATGCTGCCCTCGCAGGATTCCGGCGGCCAGCCGGTTCCGGTGCTGCGCCAGCCGGTCGTCGACGGCGCCGATCTCGTCGACGCGCAGCCCTCCTTCGATTCGCGCACCGGCCAGCCGATCGTGAATTTCCGTTTCAACATCCGCGGCGCGCAGCGCTTCGGCCAGATCACCACCGAGAATCTGGGCCGGCCGCTCGCCATCGTGCTCGACAACAAGGTGATCTCCTCGCCGGTCATCCAGTCGCCGATCACCGGCGGCTCGGGCCAGATCTCCGGCAATTTCACCGTGCAGCAGGTCAACAACCTGGCGATCCTGCTGCGCGCCGGCGCGCTGCCGGCCAAGATGACCATCGTCGAGGAGCGCACCGTCGGCCCCGGCCTCGGCGCCGACTCGATCCATGCCGGCAAGCTCGCAACCCTGATCGCCGGCGTGTTCGTGGTGCTCTACATGCTCGCGAGCTACGGCGTCTTCGGGCTGATCGCCAGCGTCGCGCTCTTCGTCCATGTCTGCCTGATCTTCGGCCTGATGTCGCTGATCGGGGCGACGATGACGCTGCCCGGCATCGCCGGCATCGTGCTCACCATCGGCACGGCGGTCGACTCCAACGTGCTGATCTACGAGCGCATGCGCGAGGAGGAGCATCAGGGCCGCTCGCTGATCTCCGCGATCGAGGCCGGCTTCCAGCGCGCCTTCGCCACCATCATCGACTCCAACGTCACCATGCTGATCGCGGCGGTGGCGCTGTTCGCGCTGGGCTCGGGCCCGGTGCGCGGCTTCGCGGTGGTGTTCATCCTCGGCATCCTGACCACGGTCATCACCGCGGTGACGCTGACGCGGATGCTGATCGCCGTCTGGTATCGCTGGGCCAAGCCCAAGCATCTTCCGTTCTGACGCTGCCAACCATTGTTTGATCGCATTTTCTTCACGCGAACCGGCATCCACTTCGCTTGAAAATGCTCGAGAGGAAATTGGCCATGCGCCTGCGCCTGCTTCGCATCGTTCCCGACAATACCCGCTTCAAATTCGTCTGGTTCCGCCGGTTCAGCTATCCGCTCTCGGCCGCCTATTCGATCCTGGTGCTCGCGCTCTTCCTGACGGTCGGCCTGAATTTCGGCATCGACTTCAAGGGCGGCACGCTGATCGAGATGCAGGCCAAGGCCGGCCGGATCGAGATCGCGCAGGTGCGCCAGACCGCCAACGCGCTCGGCTTCGGCGAGGCGGAGGTGCAGGAATTCGGCGACGGCACCGAACTGTCGATGCGCTTCCCGCTCCAGGCGGGCGGTGAGGCGGCGCAGCAGAGCGTGGTCAGCAAGGCGCGCGAGGCCTTCGCCTCGACCTACGAGTTCCGCCGCATCGAGACGGTCGGCCCGCGCGTCTCGGGCGAGTTGGTGCAGGCCGGCGCGCTCGGCGTCGTGCTCGCGATCACCGGCGTGCTGATCTATCTCTGGTTCCGCTTCGAGATGCCGCTCGCCATCGGCGCGATCCTCGGCACGCTGCACGACATCGTGCTGACCATGGGCTTCTTCCTGATCTCGCGGCTCGAATTCAACCTGACCTCGATCGCGGCGATCCTGACCATCGTCGGCTATTCGCTGAACGAGACGGTGGTGGTGTTCGACCGCACGCGCGAATTGCTGCGCCGCTACAAGACCATGCCGATCCCGGAACTGCTCGACCTCTCGGTCAACTCGACCCTGTCGCGCACGGCGATGACGGCGACGACGACCTTCCTGTCGCTGCTGGCGCTGGTCATCTTCGGCGGTTCGGCGATCGAGGGCTTCGCGCTGGTCATGCTGTTCGGCGTCGTGGTCTGCACCTATTCGGCGATGTTCATCTCGACGCCGGTGCTGCTCTACATGGACGTCCGCGGCCAGGGCCAGCGCGAGGAGGCCCGCGAGAAGGCGCTCGCCGGCGCCAAGGCGAAGGCCGGTTGAGGCGAGGCGCCGGTGGCCCGTTTCGACGGCTTCGTCCCCGGGCGCTGGCCGCTCGACGCGATCGGGGCGGGCGGCTTCCGCTTCGCCGAGATGAGCCACAAGGGCTCGATCCTCGTGACGCCGTCCGGGATCCGCATCTGGCCGGTCGCGCAATTCTCCGAGGTGACGCTCGCGAGCCTCCAGCCGGTGCTCGACGAGGCCGAGGCGATCGATTTCCTGATCATCGGCACCGGGGCGGACATCGCCTTCGTCCCGCCGGCCCTGCGCGAACCGCTGAAACGGGCCGGGATCACCGTGGAAGGCATGGCGACGGGCGCCGCGGCGCGAACCTACAACGTCCTCGTCGGCGAGGACCGGCGGGTGGCGGCGGCCCTGATCGCGATTCCCTGAGCCGCCCGGCTGCGACGTTTTGGCCGCCCTGTATCGCGGGCATGGCAGCGGCGCGGGCATTGGCCTAGACTGAGGCGCGAAAGCGAGGCCGGAGATGACGGGCCGGAGCGGAACCACACCGCGGGTAGAGACGGATCGGCGCGGCGAGACGGTGCCCACGCGCCTGCCGGAAGCCTATGCGCATTGCGCCGCGCTGGTCCGCGAGCAGGATCAGGACCGCTACATCGCGACGCTCTATGCGCCGGAGGCGCGCCGCCACGGGCTCTTCGCGCTCTATGCCTTCAGCCAGGAGATCGCGCGGGTGAGGGCGCTGGTCAGCGAGCCGCTGCCGGGCGAGGTCCGGCTGCAATGGTGGCGCGACCTGCTCGAGGGCCAGCCGAACGGCGAGGCCCAGGGGCACCCCGTCGCCGCCGCGCTGCTCGACACGGTGAAGCGCTACCGCCTGCCGATCGCGCCGCTGACCGGGCTGATCGACGCCCGCACCTTCGATCTCTACGACGACCCGATGCCGTCGCTGCGGGATCTGGAAGGCTATGCGGGGGAGACGTCGAGCGCGCTGATCCGGCTCGCCTGCATCGTGCTGGCGGGCGGGCGCGATCCGGGCGGGGCGACGGCCTGCGGCCATGCCGGCGTCGCCTATGCCCTGGCCGGGCTGATGCGCGCCTTCCCCTGGCATGCGGCGGAGGGGCAAGTCTATCTGCCCGCCGACATCCTCGCCCGCAACGGCGTCACCCGCGACGACATCGTCAGCGGGCGCGGCGGGCCGGGCGTGCTCTACAGCCTGAAGGAGCTGCGCGAGATCGCGCGCAACCATCTCCGCAAGCTCCTGAGCCTGAGCGAGACGATCCCGCCGGCCCTGAAGCCCGCCTTCCTGCCGGTCGCGCTGGTCGAGCCCTATCTGCGCCAGATGGAGGGCACGGGCTACGATCCCTACCGGACGATCGTCACCCTGCCGGGCTGGCGCCGGCAGTGGATCCTGTGGCGGGCCGCGCGGACGCGCTGAACGCCGGCGCGGCCCTCTCCGTCAGATATGGACGGAACGGTGCCTGACGATGAGGATCGCCGCGATCGAGAGCACGCAGCAGCCCAGGATGTAGAGCGAGACATAGCCCGGCCTGCCGCCGGCCGCGCCGACCAGCGCCTGCGCGATGAAGGGCGTCGGCCCCGCCACCAGCACGCCGTTGAGCTCGCGCGACATCGCCAGCCCCGAGAAGCGGTAGCGCGTCGGGAAGAGGTTGGCGAGGAAGGCGCCCTGCGCGCCCGAGGTGGCGCCGAAGCCGAGCCCGTAGCCGAGCGCGATGCCGACCGTCGACCACAGCAGGCTGCCGGTGTCGAACAGCCAGAACAGCGGGAAGGCCATGACGCCGATCACGACCGCGCCGAGGATGTAGACGGCGGCGGCGCCGATCCTGTCCGCGAGCACGCCCATGAAGCCGACGCCGACGATGCCGAACAGCGAGCCGATCGTGACCGCGACCAGCCCGTCGGTCCGGCTCATGCCGACCGTGTTGATCATGTAGCTGAGCGAGAAGGCGCTGAGGATATAGGCGTTGGCGTTGTGGGCCGTCACCGACAGGAAGCCGAAGAGAACCTCCTTCGGGCTTTCGCGGAAGAGCTGGCCGAGCGGGACCGACTGCTCGTGGCGGCGTTCCTCGGCGCGGGCCATCGCCTCGACATATTCGGGCGTCTCGTCGAGATGCCGGCGGATGTAGAGCGCGACGAAGAACAGCACGCCCGAGATCAGGAACGGGACGCGCCAGGCCCAGCCGAGCAGCACCTGCTCGGGCAGGTAGGAGATGGTCAGGAAGGAGAGCGTCGCCAGCATGATGCCGACCAGCGTCGCGGCGTTGGGCAGGCCGGTATAGAAGGCGCGCTTCTCGGGCGGGGCGTATTCGGCCACCAGCACGATCGCGCCGGCGAGCTCCGCGCCGGCGCCGAAGCCCTGGATCAGTCGCATCAGCACCAGCAGAATCGGCGCCATGATGCCGATGGTCTCGTAGGTCGGCAGCAGGCCCATCAGCACGGTGGCGAGGCCCATCAGTGCGATGGTGAGGATCAGCGCCGGCTTGCGGCCGAACCTGTCGCCGATATGCGAGATCACGATGCCGCCGACGGGACGGGCGAAATAGCCGACCGCGAAGGTGGCGAAGGCGGCGAGGACGCCGGCATTCGGCGCCAGGTTGGGGAAGAACAGCTTGTTGATGATGACGCCGGAAGCCGCGCCGTAGAGCGCGTAGTCATACCATTCGATCACGGTCCCGACCGTGGCGGCGGTGACGGCCTTTCGGATATTCGCCTGGCTGGCCTGGGCGGGCGGGGTGGCAGTGGCTGCGGTCATGCGCGGAGCGCCTCCGGTCTCTCAAACGATTTAGGCGGGGGAGGTTATCGCAGGCCGCCGGCGGAGGTTATGGGCGTGGCGGCATGGCGCCATGCGCCGGCTCAGGCCGGCGCGCCGATCCACGCCTCCATCGCGCGCTTGGCGCGGGCGGTCAGCGCCTGCTTGCGGGCGAGGCTCCTGGCCGGGCCCTTGAGGCGCTTGCCGTCGGGGCCGGTGCTGGCGACGCCCTCGATCGGCGGGAACAGGCCGAAATTGATGTTCATCGGCTGGAAGGAGCGCGGCCCCTCGTCGATGGTGACGATGTGGCCGCCGGTGATGTGGTTGACCAGGGCGCCAAGCGCGGTGGCGGCGGGCGGCAGCGGCAGCTCCCGGCCGAGCCGCTCGGCCGCGGCCAACCGGCCGGCGAGCAGGCCGATGGCGGCGCTCTCGACATAGCCCTCGCAGCCGGTGATCTGGCCGGCGAAGCGCAGCCGCGGGGCCGCCTTCAGCCGCAGCCTCTCGTCGAGAAGCTTCGGCGAGTTGAGATAGGTGTTGCGGTGGATGCCGCCGAGCCGGGCGAATTCGGCGTTTTGCAGGCCCGGAATCATCCGGAAGATGCGGGACTGCTCGCCATATTTCAGCTTGGTCTGGAAGCCGGTCATGTTGAACAGCGTGCCGAGCGCGTTGTCCTGCCGGAGCTGTACCACGGCATAGGGCTTCACGGTGGGGTTGTGCCTGTTGGTCAGGCCGACCGGCTTCATCGGCCCCCAGCGCAGGGTCTCGCGGCCGCGCTCGGCCATGACCTCGATCGGCAGGCAGCCGTCGAAATAGGGCGTGCCTTCCCACTCCTTGAATTCGGTCTTCTCGGCGGCGAGCAGCGCGTCGACGAAGGCCTCGTACTGGTCGCGGTCGAGCGGGCAGTTGATGTAGTCGGCGCCGCTGCCGCCCGGCCCGGCCTTGTCGTAGCGCGACTGGAACCAGGCGGTCTCCATGTCGACCGAATCGAAATGGACGATCGGGGCGATGGCGTCGAAGAAGGCGAGCGAGCTTTCGCCGGTCAGCGACAGGATGCCCTGCGCCAGCGCCGCGGAGGTGAGCGGCCCGGTCGCGACGACGACGCTGTCCCACTCCGCCGGCGGCAGGCCGGCGATCTCGCCGCGCGCGATCGTCACCAGCGGATGGGTCTCGAGCGCGGCCGTGACGCCTTGCGAGAAGCCGTCGCGGTCGACGGCGAGGGCGCCGCCGGCCGGAACCTGATGGGCGTCGCCCTTGGCCATGATCAGCGAGCCGAGGCGGCGCATCTCCCAGTGGAGCTGGCCGACGGCGTTGCTCTCGGCATCGTCCGAGCGGAAGGAGTTGGAGCAGACGAGCTCCGCCAGCCCTTCGGTCTGGTGGGCGTCGGTGCCGCGGACCGGGCGCATCTCATGGATGACGACGGGGACGCCGGCCTCGGCGACCTGCCAGGCGGCTTCGGAGCCGGCGAGACCGCCGCCGATGACATGAACGGGTTCCATGGCTGGGGATGTGTCCGCAGCCTGCTGTCAGGTCAAGGGCTGAATCGGGTTCGCCCTGATCGCATCCGGCACGGCGTCATCGCGAAGGGCGAAGCGGCGACGCCATCGAGGCGGATCGGGCGAGAGGTCGCCAGCCCCGGGCGGCATCGCGGAGCCTGCCCCTGGGCTTGGGGAAGGCAAGAGTGGGAGTAGGCTAGAGGCAGGCAAGACCCGAGGGCTCGCAACGACGGGAAGAACGGAGCCCGGAATGCAAAATGCCCGCCGTGAGGCGGGCATTCGCTCTTCGACCGAAGCTCGAGGGGAGGGGAAACACGAGCCTCGGGAGAAACGACACGGAACGCGCCGCGCCCGATGCGCGGCTGTTCTGATTCAGAGACTTCAGGCCGCGGCGTGCGAGCGGGCGATGAAGTTGATCTCCGAGCGCGACAGGCCGAGATCGTCGAGCTCGCGGTCGGTCAGGCGGGAGAGCTCGCGGACGGTCTCGCGATAGCGGAGGTAGGCGCGGATTTTGGCGGCGATCATGGTGACGAACATGGCGGTTTTCCTTGCGTATGGTCCGGAGCGGGACGGTGCCCACAGCGACAATCTCGTTGTGCACTGCATATAAGCGAGGCAGGCCGCTTCAAACAGAGGCTCCAGTTCAGCTCTGTTATGCGTTGTAGGCATGAACCTTTCGTTCACCAGTTGATTTGGAGGGGGAGTCCCGCGCTGAGCGCGGTTCTTGTTTCAAATGCAACCGATTCCTGCCTATTTAGTCATCATTTTGGTGGGCGCTAGCGGGCGCATTTCGTGCTGTGGCTTTAAAATAGGCATGTTGCAACTGCTCACTGATGCGCCGCAGCCGCAGGGTTGGTTTTGCGGTGCGAAATCGGCCCCAAGCCATCATCCGGCCGTATTCGCAGCCCCAGCCGGCAGGCGCGCCCGGCGCGATTCAGCCGGAGCGCTTTGTCGGGGTTTCTTGCCGTGCGGGTGGGGGCGGAGCCCCGGAGACGGCGTTGCGGAAGCTCCCGCGCCCGGCGCCCCGGCGCGCCGGGCTCAGGCAGGCTTGCCCGCGTCGAAGCGCAGCAGGCGAAGCGCGTTGGCCGTGACCAGCACCGTCGCGCCGGTATCGGCGAGGATGGCGACCCAGAGCCCGGTATAGCCGAGCACGCTGGTCACCAGGAACACCGCCTTGAGGCCGAGCGCGATCGCGATGTTCGCGCGGATATTGCCCATGGCGGCGCGGGCGAGCCGGATCAGCGCCGGCACGTCGCTCACCCGGCTCTTCAGCACGGCGCCGTCAGCCGTCTCCAGCGCGACATCGGTGCCCGAGCCCATGGCGATGCCGATGCCGGCGGCCGCCAGGGCCGGGGCGTCGTTGATGCCGTCGCCCACCATCATCACCGTCGTGCCGGCGCCGAGCTGCTTCAGGGCCGCGACCTTGCCGTCGGGCATCAATTCGGCCTGGTGCTCCATGCCGAGCGCGTCGGCGATGGCGGCGGCGGTGCGGGCGTTGTCGCCGGTCAGCATGGTCGCGCGGACGCCCATCGCCCTGAGCTCCGCCATGGCGGCGGCGGCATCCTCGCGCGGCTCGTCGCGCAGCGCGATCAGCCCGGCCAGCGTGCCGTCGACGATCACGGCGGCGACGGTCTTGCCGGCCGATTCCAGCGATTCGACGGCCGAATCGGCGCCGCGATCGAAGGGCGCGCGGGAGGTGGCGTGGCGCGGGGCGCCGACGAAGACCGTGCGGCCATCGACCTTGCCGGTGACGCCCTGGCCGGCGAGCGCCGCCGCCTCCGCCGCCGGGACGAAGGCGACGGCGTCGGCGCGGGCGCGCTCGAGCACGGCCTCGGCCAGCGGATGGGCCGAGCCGGCCTCGACCGCGGCGGCGAGCGCCAGGACCTCGCGCCCGTCGCGGCCCAACGCGACGATGTCGGTGACGCGCGGCCGGCCCCGGGTGAGGGTGCCGGTCTTGTCGAAGGCGACGAGCCCGGTGCGGGCGGCGGTCTCGATGACGACGCCGCCCTTCATCAGCAGGCCCTGGCGCGCGCCGGCCGAGAGCGCGGCGGCGATGGCGGCGGGGACGGAGATGACCAGCGCGCAGGGGCAGCCGATCAGCAGCAGCGCCAGCGCCCGGTAGATCCAGACCGACCATTCGCCGGCGAAGAGCAGCGGCGGCACCAGCGCGACCGCCAGGGCGAGCCCGACGATCGCCGGCATGTACCAGCGCGAGAAGCGGTCGATGAAGCGCTCGGTCGGGGCGCGGGCCTCCTGCGCCTCCTCGACCAGGCGGATGATCCGGGCGATGGTGTTGTCCTGCGCCGCCTTCTCGACGCGGATGCGCAGCGCCGCCTCGCGGTTGACCGAGCCCGCATAGACCGGCTCGCCGACGCCCTTGGTCTTGGGTACGGATTCGCCGGTCACCGGGCTCTCGTCGATGCCGGAGGTGCCGTCGGTGATCTCGCCATCGGCCGGGATGCGGTCGCCGGGGCGCACCAGCACGATCTGGCCGATCGACAGGCCGGCGGCATCGACCTGCCGGCCGATGCCGTTCTCCTCGACGATGGCCGTCTTCGGCACCAGCGCGCCGAGCGCCCGGATCGAGGCGCGGGCGCGGTCGGCCGCCACGCCTTCCAGGACCTCGCCGACCGCGAAGAGGAAGACGACCAGCGCCGCCTCCTCGGCGGCGCCGATGAAGAGCGCGCCGATGGCGGCGATCGTCATCAGCATCTCGATGGTGAAGGGGATGCCGGCGCGCGCCGCCGCGAAGGCCCGCTTCGCCACCGGCGCGACGCCGATCAGGCAGGCGACGAGGAAGGCCCAGTAGGCGATGTCGTGCCGGACCGCGCCGACGATCCAGGCAGCGGCGAGCAGGGCGCCCGTCACCAGAACCAGCCGGCCCTTTCCGGTCCGGTACCAGCGCGCGCCCTCCGGCGCGGCCTCGTGGACATGACCCGGCAGGCCGTGGCCGCGATCGGCCTCGCCGCCGCCGGCGGCCTTGCCGCTCTTGCGGGCGGCATGGTCATGCCCGGCGTGATCGTGGCCGGGATCGGCCCGGTGGTGCTCGCGGCCATGGCTCTCGGCGTGCCCAGCGCAACAGGCGCCTCCCTGCGGCTCCGCGGCGTGGCCCGGAGCATGGCCGCGATGGTCGTGACCATGTCCGCCGCAGCAGGGGCCTGCCTCGGCCGCCGGCTTCGCGACGGGCGCCTGGGCCAGCGCCGCGGTGGTATAGCCGAGGCCGTTGACGCGCTTCTCGACCGTCGCGGCGCTGGTCTGCGTCTCGTCGAGCAGCAGGGTCAGCGTCTCCGACATCACCGAGAGCCTGACGTCGCCGACGCCCGGCAGGCGCTCCACCGCGCCGCGGATCTTGGTGGCGCAGCTCGCGCAATCCATGCCGCCGACCTTCCAGGACAAGGTCTTCGGTGCGGATTCGGTGCTGGTCGACATGGCGAGTCTCCGTCTGCCTTGGCTACGGGACTCGGCTTCTACAAGCTCTAGCGACTTCAGGTTCAAGCGAAAAATTCGCCTTGCCATTCGCCGTCCGCGCGGCTCCGTTCACAGGCGAGTCGCGCGAAGCTGGGGCAGGGGATGGATTCGGAGATTCTGTATGCGGTCGAGGACGGGGTCGGCACCGTCACCTTCAACCGCCCGCAGGCGCGCAACGCGCTGACCTACGCCATGTATGAGGGGCTGGCCGCGATCTGCCGCGACCCGGCCGCCCATGGCGACCCACGCGTCATCGTCGTGACCGGCGCCGGCGAGAAGGCTTTCGCCTCCGGCACCGACATCGCGCAGTTCCGCGCCTTTTCGGGCGCCGCGGACGCGCTGGCCTATGAGGAGCGGATCGAGGCCGTGCTCGATTCGATCGAGCGCTGCCCGGTGCCGACGATCGCCGCGGTCTCGGGCGCGGTGACGGGGGGCGGCGCCTTTCTCGCGCTCGCCTGCGACCTGCGGATCGCGTCGACGACGGCGCGCTTCGGCTTCCCGATCGCGCGGACCCTGGGCAACTGCCTGTCGATGGCGAATTACGCCCGGCTCTATGCCCTGCTCGGTCCGGCGCTGGTGAAGGACATCGTCTTCACCGCCCGGCTCGTCGAGGCGCAGGAGGGGCACCGGGTCGGGCTCTACAGCGAATTGCTGCCAGACCATGCCGCGCTGATGCGGCGGGCGGCGGAGCTCGCCCGGACCATCGCCGGCCACGCGCCGCTGACGATGCGCGCCACCAAGGAGGCGATGCGGAGGCTGACGGCCGCGGCGGCGAAGGACGTCGCCAGCGACGACCTCGTCACGCTCTGCAACACCAGCGAGGATTTCCGCGAGGGCATGGAGGCCTTCCTGGCCAAGCGCCGCCCGGTCTGGCGGGGGCGCTGAGCCCGGTGCCGGCGAAAGGCCCGCTCAGCCGTAGCGGGCTTCGAGCCGGCGGTCCATCCAGAGCGCGACCAGCGTGCAGACCGCGCCCGACAGCAGGTAGAGCCCGACCCAGGCGAGGCCGAGCTTGCTGGAGAGCGTCAGCGCCACCAGCGGCGCGAAGCCGGCGCCGATCAGCCAGGCGAGGTCGGAGGTGAGGGCCGCGCCGGTATAGCGGTATTCCCGGCCGAAGCTCGAGGCCACGGCGCCCGCCGTCTGGCCGTAGGACAGGCCGAGCAGGCCGAAGCCGATGATGACGTAGACCGTCTGCCCGGCGAGGCTGTCGCCGAAGAGCAGCGGCGCGATGATGCTGCTCAGGCTGAACAGCCCGATCATCAGCCCGGAGAGGACCAGCGTCCGCCGCCGCCCGATCTGGTCGGCGATCAGGCCCGAGGTCATGATCGCGCCGGCGCAGACGACGGCGCCGGCGCCCTGCACGATCAGGAACTCCGCCACCGAGCGGTTGGTGAAGAGGTTGATCCAGCTCACCGGGAAGATGGTGACGAGGTGGAACAGAGCGAAGCTCGCCAGCGGCACGAAGGCGCCGAGGACGAGCGTGCTGGCGCGCTTGCGGATGAGCTGGTTCACCGGAATCGGCATCAGCTCGCGGGTTTCCATGAGCTGGGCGAATTCCTGCGTCGCGACCATGCGCAGGCGGGCGAACAGCGCCACGACGTTGATCGTCAGCGCCACGAAGAAGGGATAGCGCCAGCCCCAGCCGAGGAAATCCTCGGTCGAGAGCGCGCCCTCGAAGAAGGCGAACAGGCCGGCGGCGAGGATGAAGCCGATCGGCGCGCCGAGCTGCGGCAGCATGGCGTACCAGCCGCGCCGCGCCGCAGGCGCGTTGAGGGCGAGCAGCGAGGACAGCCCGTCCCAGGCGCCGCCGAGCGCGATGCCCTGCAACAGGCGGAAGGCCGCCAGGATGATGCCGGACCAGATGCCGATCGTCTCGTAGCCGGGGAGGAAGGCGATCGCGGCGGTCGAGCCGCCGAGCAGGAACAGCGCGGCGGTGAGCTTGGTGGCGCGGCCATAGATCCGGTCGATCGTCATGAACAGCACGGAGCCGATCGGGCGCGTCAGGAAGGCGAGGGCGAAGATGCCGAAGGAATAGATCGTCCCGGTCAGCGGATCGGCGAAGGGAAAGACGAGCTGCGGGAAGACCAGCACGCAGCCCAGGCCGAAGACGAAGAAGTCGAAATATTCGGAGGTGCGGCCGATGATGACGCCGATCGCGA
Source organism: Hyphomicrobiales bacterium (assembly GCA_900466745.1). GTDB lineage: Bacteria > Pseudomonadota > Alphaproteobacteria > Rhizobiales > Beijerinckiaceae > Allobosea > Allobosea minatitlanensis. The sequence continues at coordinate 94,414 of UBNE01000013.1, forward strand.
TCTCGCCGGGGGTGACATGATCCCGGCCGTGCTCGTCCGTCAGGTGGTTCGATGCCGGGCTTGCCGCATGGGCGCTCATTCGGGGGCTTCCTCGTTCGCGCGGAAAAGGGATAACATTCCCCGGCTCCGGACGCCATGGATGCGGCGGATAAAAGCGGACTACCCGGCCTCTGCCAATGGGACATCGTGTCCTATGTGCAGTGCAAAAGAATACGATAGACAGAGCGGCAACTTTCCGGTCACGGAGGGCTTGGTCTCTTGAGAAATCGTCGTTTTCTGGCAGTGCTGCCGTTCTTGCCCCTGCTCGGCGGCTGCCAGGCGGTGCTGCTCTCCCCCTCCGGGGATGTTGCGCTGCAGCAGCGCAATCTAATGCTGATCTCGACGGCGCTGATGCTGACGATCATCATCCCGGTGATGGCGCTGACGGTGTATTTCGCCTGGCGCTACCGGGCTTCGGCCAAGGCCGAATACGACCCCGACTGGAACCATTCGCTGCCGCTCGAGGTGGTGATCTGGGCGGTGCCGCTGCTGATCATCGTCATCCTCGGCGCGCTGACCTGGATGGGCACGCATCTGCTCGACCCCTACCGGCCGCTCAACCGGATCAGCGCCGCGACGCCGATCGCGACGGCGCAGGCGGGGAGCACGCAGATGCGCAAGGAGCCGCTGGTCATCCAGGTCGTGGCGCTCGACTGGAAATGGCTGTTCATCTACCCGCAGCAGAGCATCGCCTCGGTCAACGAGGCGGTGGTGCCGGTGAACCAGCCGGTCGAGTTCCGCATCACCGCCTCCTCGGTGATGAACTCGCTCTTCATCCCCGCGCTCGCCGGCCAGATCTACGCGATGCCCGGCATGCAGACCAAGCTCAACGCCGTCATCAACCATCCCGGCGATTTCGAGGGGTTCTCGGCGAATTACAGCGGCGAGGGCTTCTCCGGCATGCGCTTCCGCTTCCGCGGCCTCGAGGGCAACGGCTTCGAGGACTGGGTGAAGGCGGCGCAGGCCAAGGGCGACAAGCTCGGCCGCGAGGAATATCTCGTGCTGGAGCGGCCGAGCGAGCGCGAGCCCGCCCGCCAGTTCGGCAGCGTCGCCCCCGATCTCTACGACGCCATCCTCAACATGTGCGTCGACCGCGCCAAGATGTGCATGCGCGACATGATGGCGATGGACGCCAAGGGCGGCGGCGGCAGGGAGGGTATCTCCACCGTCATGGCGCTCGAATACGACAAGTCGGTGCGCCGGGGCGGCGCGCCCCTGCCGCCGCGTCCCTTCGTTACCGCGATCTGCACGCCGGCGGATGTCTACGGCAAGGGCGGCGTCACCGCCCGGGCCGCGAACTGAGCCACGAACTCAACGGCCGCCCGGCCAAGCCGAGAGCAGGATGCGCTAAAGTGGATATCGGTTTTCACGAGAATCCTGCTCTAACTGTTTGATAAGAGACGGATTCAGGCTTCAGATGGAAACACCCTCCGTTTCCGTCTGACGTCATCCGGCTCTAGCGATCCGAGGAAGCCATGAATTCCTATCCCGACTGGTGGAAGCTCGTGTTCGGACGCTTCACGCTCGAAGCGATCCCCTATCACGAGCCCATCCTGGTCGCGACCTTCGCAGGCGTCGTGATCGGCGGCCTCGCGGTCATCGCCCTGATCACCCGGCTGAAGGCCTGGGGCTATCTCTGGAACGAGTGGTTCACCAGCGTCGACCACAAGAAGATCGGCATCATGTACATGGTGCTCGGCGTCGTCATGCTGCTGCGCGGCTTCGCCGATGCGCTGATGATGCGCGGCCAGCAGGCGATCGCCTTCGGCGCCAATGAGGGCTATCTGCCGCCGCACCATTACGACCAGATCTTCACGGCGCATGGCGTGATCATGATCTTCTTCGTGGCGATGCCGCTGGTCACCGGGCTGATGAACTATGTCGTGCCGCTGCAGATCGGCGCGCGCGACGTCGCCTTCCCCTTCCTCAACAATTTCTCGTTCTGGATGACCGTCGGCGGCGTCGTGCTGGTGATGGCCTCGCTCTTCGTCGGCGAGTTCGCCAAGGTCGGCTGGCTGGCCTATCCGCCGCTCTCGGGGGCCGCCTACTCGCCCGGGGTGGGCATGGACTACTATCTATGGGCGCTCCAGATCGCGGGCGTCGGCACGACGCTCTCGGGCATCAACCTGATCGCGACGATCGTGAAGATGCGCGCGCCCGGCATGGACATGATGAAGATGCCGGTCTTCACCTGGACGGCGCTGTGCACCAACGTGCTGATCGTGGCGAGCTTCCCGATCCTGGCCGGCACGCTCGCGCTGCTGACGCTCGACCGCTATGTCGGCACCAACTTCTTCACGAACGATCTCGGCGGCAACCCGATGATGTACGTGAACCTGATCTGGATCTGGGGCCACCCGGAGGTCTACATCCTGATCCTGCCCTGCTTCGGCATCTATTCCGAGATCGCCTCGACCTTCGCCGGCAAGAAGCTCTTCGGCTACACCTCGATGGTCTATGCGACGGTGGTGATCACCATCCTGTCCTACCTGGTCTGGCTGCACCATTTCTTCACGATGGGCTCGGGCGCCAGCGTGAACTCCTTCTTCGGCATCACGACGATGATCATTTCGATCCCGACGGGCGCCAAGATCTTCAACTGGCTGTTCACGATGTATCGCGGGCGCATCCGCTTCGAGTTGCCGATGATGTGGCTGATCGCCTTCATGCTGACCTTCGTCATCGGCGGCATGACCGGCGTGATGCTGGCGGTGCCGCCGGCCGACTTCATCCTGCACAACAGCCTGTTCCTGATCGCGCATTTCCACAACGTGATCATCGGCGGCGTGGTCTTCGGCGCCTTCGCCGGCATCACCTACTGGTTCCCGAAGGCCTTCGGCTTCAAGCTCGACGAGTTCTGGGGCAAGCTCTCCTTCTGGTTCTGGGTGATCGGCTTCTACGTCGCCTTCATGCCGCTCTACGTGCTCGGCCTGATGGGCGTGACCCGGCGCCTCAACCATTTCGAGGATCCGTCGCTGCAGATCTGGTTCATGATCGCGGCCTTCGGCGCGGTGCTGATCGCGTTCGGCATCCTGTGCTTCCTGATCCAGATCGCCGTCAGCATCCTGCACCGCGACCGGCTGCGCGACCTCACCGGCGATCCCTGGGACGGGCGCACGCTGGAATGGTCGACCTCCTCGCCGCCGCCGGCCTACAACTTCGCCTTCACCCCGGTCGTCCATGACCACGACGCCTGGGCCGACATGAAGAAGCGCGGCTACCGGCGCCCGCTCGGCGGATTCAGGCCGATCCACATGCCGCGGAACACCGGCGCCGGCCTGATCATCTCCGCTCTCGCGACGATCTGCGGCTTCGCGCTGGTCTGGTATGTCTGGTGGCTGGCGGCGCTGAGCTTCGCGGCGGTGATCGTCACGGCGATCGCCCATACCTTCAACTACGACCGGGACTTCCACATTCCGGCCGAGACGGTCCTGCGCGAGGAGAATGCGCGCACCGAACAGCTCGCGCGGGCCTGAGGGATGACGATGACGACGGCGACGGCGACGGCGCAACAGGCCGACACCCCGGTCTTCCACGTCACGGATGACGAGCACGAGCACTCCGGCGGCTCGACCATGCTCGGCTTCTGGATGTACCTGATGAGCGACTGCCTGGTCTTCGCAGTCCTCTTCGCGACCTATGGCGTGCTCGGGCGCAGCTATGCGGCCGGGCCTTCCGGGGCCGACCTGTTCGACCTCAAGCTGGTGGCGGTCAACACCGCCATGCTGCTGTTCTCCTCGATCACCTACGGCTTCGCCATGCTGGCGATGGAGAAGGGGCGGCAGGCGGCGGTGCAGGGCTGGCTGATTGTGACCGGGCTGTTCGGCCTCGCCTTCATCGGGATCGAGCTCTACGAGTTCCACCACATGATCCTGGAGGGCGCGACGCCGATGCGCAGCGCCTTCCTGTCCTCCTTCTTCACGCTGGTCGGCACGCACGGGCTGCATGTCAGCTTCGGCCTGATCTGGCTGACGGTGCTGATGGTGCAGGTGTCGCAGCGCGGCTTGATCGAGGCCAATCGCCGCCGGCTGATGTGCCTCTCCATGTTCTGGCACTTCCTCGACGTCATCTGGATCGGCGTCTTCACCTTCGTCTATCTGATGGGCGTGCTGAAATGAGCGGATCGCAGAACCATTCGGGCGAGCATGGCGCCGAGCGCGGCGAGCACGGCGCCTCGCATGCGACGCTGCGCGGCTATCTCACCGGCTTCGTCCTCGCCGCCATCCTGACGGCGATCCCGTTCTGGCTGGTCATGGCCGACGTGCTCGGCAACGCGACCACCACGGCGATCGTCATCATGGCCTTCGCCGCCGTGCAGATCGTCGTCCACATGGTCTACTTCCTGCACATGGATTCGCGCTCGGAAGGCGGCTGGACGATGATGGCGCTGATCTTCACCATCGTCATCGTGGTGATCGCCCTCTCGGGCTCGCTCTGGGTGATGTACCACCTCAACGTCAACATGATGCCGATGGCGCCCGGCGACCATCCGATGTGAGGAGGCCGCCTTGGCCTCACCGCCGCGAGCGCGGGTCGAGGCGGGGAGGGCTGTGCCCGCCCGCCGCCTCGCTCTGCTGAGCCTGACCGGGCTGCTCGCCATCGTCTTCGTCGGGCTCGGGATCTGGCAGGTCGAGCGGCGGCGCTGGAAGCTCGACCTGATCGCGCGGGTCGAGGCCCGCATCCACGCGCCGGCGCGGCCGGCCCCGGGGCCCGAGCAATGGGCCGGCTTCGATGCCGCCGATGCCGAATACAGCAAGGTCGCGCTCGAAGGGCGATATCTCCCCGGCCCGGAGACGCTGGTGAAGGCGGTGACGGAGAAGGGGCCGGGCTTCTGGGTGCTGGCGCCGTTCCGCAGCGCCCGCGGCTTCACGGTCCTGGTCAATCGCGGCTTCGTGCCGGAGGGGCGGCGCGACCCGTCGCAGCGCAGCGACGCGGTCGCGCGCGGCGAGGCCCGGCTTGCGGGATTGCTGCGGCTGAGCGAACCCGGCGGCGGCTTCCTGCGCAGCAACGATCCGGCGGGAGGGCGCTGGTATTCGCGCGACGTCGCGGCGATCGCGCAGGCACGGGGGCTGGGCGACGTCGCGCCCTATTTCGTCGATGCCGATGCGGCCTCCGAACCGGGGCCGCTGCCGCTGGGCGGGCTGACGGTGGTCAGCTTCCGCAACACCCATCTCGTCTATGCGCTGACCTGGTTCTGCCTGGCCGGAATGAGCGCCTGGGCGGGGTTCCATGTCCTGCGCCGGCGCGAGGACGAGCGGGCGGCCTCCTGACGTCGCCTCCGGAAGGCCGGCTCGGCACCGCCGGTCATCCCGGACAAGCCGCGGCGGCGGCGCCGATCCGGGACCCATGCCGGAACCGTTCCCCCATGGATCCCGGGTCTCGCTGCGCTCGCCAGGGATGGGCGCGCATCTCCGCGCGCCGCCGTGGCGGTGGATGGCCGCGCGTCAGGCCGGCTGCCGCATCTGCCCGAGCTCGTGCAGCAGGGCGGCGCCCGTCCGCACCCCGCTGTGGAAGCAGTCCAGCGTCATGTTCTCGTTCGGCGCATGGTTGGCCTCGTCATGGTTGGCATAGGGCGTGACGAAGGCCGGGATGCCGAGGATCTTGGTGAAGACGTAGTTCGGCAGGCTGCCGAAGCCGGCCGGGATCAGGAGCGGCTCCTCGCCATGGGCCGCGAGGAAGGCGCGGCGCAGCGGGGCGGTGTAGGGCGAGGCGATCGGCGTCTTCGAGGGCTGCATGCCGGTCTCGACGACGATGAACTCGACCTCCGGCGCATGCTTCTCGACATGCGCCCGGACCTTACTCAGCACGTCCTCCGGGTCCTGCGCCTCGACCAGGCGGATGTCGCATTTCACCAGCGCCTCGCTGGGCAGGACGGTCTTGGTGCCCGGGCCGCCATAGCCGCCATGGAAGCCGTTGATGGTCAGGGTCGGCTGGAAGCAGAGGCGATCGTAGAAGGGGCGCTCGAGCGGGGCGTCGAGCCGGGCGAGGCCCAGGCCCTGCTTGAAGGCCTCGATGTCGAGCGGCAGGCGCTTGATCGCCTCGATATCCTCGGGTGTCGGCGGCTGCACGTCGTCGTGCAGCCCCGCGATGGTGATCTCGCCGGTGGCGTTCTTCATCGTCGCGAGCAGATGGACCAGCGTCCAGATCGGGTTCGGCACGACGCCGCCGAAATTGCCGGAATGGACGTCGCGGCCGGCATGGCGGCAGCGCAGGTCGAAGGAGACGACGCCGCGCGAGCCGAACTTGATGGTCGGCGCGCCGCTGGCGTGGCGCGGCCCGTCTGCGGTGACGGCGAGATCGGCCTTCAGCAGCCCGGCATTGGCGCGCACGAAATCGGCGATATGCGGGCTGCCGATCTCCTCCTCGCCTTCCAGCAGCAGGATGACGTTGCAGGGCAGTTCGCCATGGACCCTGAGATGCGATTCGATCGCCAGGATCTGGGCGAAGTGCTGGCCCTTGTTGTCGCCGACGCCGCGGGCATAGAGGCGCCCGTCGCGGACCGTCGGCTCGAAGGGCGGCGAGAGCCATTTGTCGAGCGGGTCGGCCGGCTGCACGTCGTAATGGCCGTAGAGCAGCACGGTCGGCTTGCCCGGCGCCTTCTCCCAGCGCGCGACCACCATCGGGTGCCCCGCCGTCGCGACCAGGCTGGTCTCGAGCCCGATCCCGGTCAGCATCTCGCGCAGCAGATTCGCGACCTCGGCGATTCCGAGGTTCTCCGCGCTGATGCTGGGGTGGCGCAGATAGTCGATCAGGCGATCGAGGAAAACGGGCCGGTTTGCTTCGATATGGTCGAGAACCGGGGTCAAAGCGCCAGAGGAAGCCATGGAAATCTGCCTGGGAGGTTGGAGGAAACGTCGCGGAATCCGGCCGGGCGGCTCATACTAAAGGATAAGGCTCTGTGGTGTTTTGCCGCCGGCATACAGGATACACAATAGCCGAAAGCGGGCTTCAAGACCCAATCTAATCCATTGAAACGGGAGGACATCCATGCATTTGACCCGTCGCGGGTTCACGACCGCGCTCGCCGGCACGATTGCCGCGCCGGCCGTTCTTCGCAGCGCCTACGCCCAGGGCGCGACGGTCAAGATCGGCATGGTCATGCCGATGACCGGGGCTGCGGCCGAGTCGGGCTCCTTCGCCCAGACCGGCGCCAAGATCGCGCTGGAGCAGGTCAACAAGGCCGGCGGCGTCCTCGGCAAGCCGCTCGAGCTGGTCTACGAGGACGACCAGACCACCAATCCCGGCGCGGTGCTCGCCTTCTCCAAGCTCGCCAGCCAGTCCGACATCGTCGCCTTCCTCGGCTCGATCCGCTCGACGCAGATGCACGCCATGGCGCCGGACATGCTCAAGGCCGGCAAGCCGGTCGGCTTCGGCGGCACCGACCCGAACCTGACCAAGCTCGGCAATCCCTGGCTCTTCCGCTTCCGCCCGAACGATTCCTATTCCGGCCGCGTGATCGCGCAATACGGCGCCAAGGAGCTCGGCAAGAAGAAATGGGCGATCGTCCATTCGACCGACGCCTTCGGCACCGCCGGCGCCAAGGCGCTGGAGGAGGCGCTGCCCGACAACGGCTCGACGCTCGCGCTGAAGCAGGGCTACGCCAACCAGAGCCAGGACTTCACGCCGGTCGTGCTGGCGGTGCGCCAGTCCGGCGCCGACATCCTCGGCACCTATTTCACCTTCGAGACCGATCTCGGCATCTTCGCCCGGCAATTGCGCCAGCTCGGGGTGAACATCCCCTGGGTCGGCTCGCCCTCGATCGTCAACGTCTCGGCGCTGAAGCTCGCCGGGCCGGCGCTCTACAACACCTTCGGCGTCGCCGACTATGCCGAGGATTCGAGCGATGCCTCGAAGGCCTTCGGCAAGGCCTATCGCGACATCCGCAAGGTCGCGCCGGACAACCAGTCCTCCTGGACCTACGACGCCGTGACCTGCCTGGCGATGGCGATGAACAAGGCCGGCTCCACCGACCCGAACAAGGTGCGCGAGGCGATGCTGGCGATCCGCGGCCACAAGGGCGCCGAGGGCGAATACAACTTCGACAAGAACGGCGACGGCCTGCACGGCTACAACATCGTCAAGAACGAGAAGGGCGAGATCAAGTTCGACAAGCGGATCGACTTTCCGCCGAATCTGGGCTGATCGCCGCCGGGTGCCGGCTCTCCGTCCCGCGGGCCGGCCTTCCGTTCAGCGTTGCCCGCATCCGTGGATTCGCGGATGCGGGCAACGCCCGCACATCCCGTACCCCGCCTTCCGAGGGCCGGCGGCCGTTGCCGCCCGCCGCGAGGGAATGATCGGCTCCATGCAAGCGCGGTAGACAGATGGATCTCGTACTTCAGCTTCTTTTCACCGGAATCGGCATCGGTTCGGTCTATGCGCTGGTGGCGCTGGGCTTCGTGCTGATCTTCCGGGCGACGAATGTCGTGAACTTCGCCCAGGGCGAGTTCTCGATGGTCGCGGCCTTCCTGATGGTCGTCTTCTCGGTCAAGATCGGGCTGCCCTACTGGGTCGCCTTCATCATCGCCCTGATCTGCATGGCGGGGCTCGGCGCGGTCTTCAACCTGGCGGTCTACTACCCGCTACGGCACCGGACCTATCTGCCGGTGATCATCTCGACCATCGGCGCCTCGATCTTCATCGCCAACACCACGCTCGCGATCCACGGGCCGGAGCCGGAGGTGCTGTCCGGCTGGTTCGACACGCCCGGCTTCATGCTCGGGCCGGTCTATTTCGACAACCAGTACGTGCTGATCATCGTCGTCACGGCGCTGCTGGTGGCGCTGCAATACTGGTTCTTCGAGCATACGCTGCTCGGCAAGAAGCTGCAGGCGACCTCGCAGGACAAGGAGATGGCGGCGCTGCTCGGCATCCCCGTCGCCGTGATGATCATGATCACCTTCGTCTATTCGGCGGTGATCGGCGGCATCGCCGGCATCCTGGTCGCGCCGGTTCTGTTCGTCTCGATCGGCATGGGCGCGACGATCGCGCTCAAGGCCTTCGCGGCAACCATCATCGGCGGCTTCGGCGAGGTGACCGGGGCGATCATCGGCGGGCTGGCGCTCGGCGTCATCGAGACCTTCGGCGCGGCCTATATCTCCGTGCCCTACAAGGACGGCTTCGCCTTCCTGGTGCTGATCGCCTTCCTGATCTTCCGGCCGCAGGGCATCTTCGGCGAGCGCGTGGCGGAAAAAGCATGAGCAGCAGCGAAACCACCGCCTCCGCCGGCGCGATCCGGCCCCGCCTGCGCTGGGGCGTCCCGGCCTATCTCCTGCTCGTCCTGGCGGCGATGGCGCTCGCCATCGTGGTGCCCAAGACCGGCTATGTGCTCAACATCTCGCTGCAGGCGACGACCTACGCCATCGCCGTGCTCGGCCTGACGGTGGTGCTCGGGCTCTGCGGCCAGATCAACCTGGCCCAGGCCGCCTTCTTCGGCCTCGGCGCCTATGCGGTCGGCATCGGCCAGACCGAGCATGGGCTGAACTTCTGGGCCTGCCTGCTGATCGGGACCGGCGTCGCCGCCGGCTTCGGCGCGCTGCTCGGCGCCTCGACGCTTCGCCTCGGCGGCCACTACCTCGCCATGGTCACGATCTCCTTCCAGCAGATCGTGACGCTGGTGCTGATCAACTGGATCCCGGTGACCAAGGGGCCGGACGGCGTGCGCGCCATCCCGCGGCCGGGCTTCCTCGCCGATGGCTCGACCTATCTCGCCTTCTGCATCGCCGTGCTCGCCGCCGTCGGCTTCCTGGTCTGGCGGCTGCGCGATTCGCGCCTCGGCCGGGCGATGCGGGCGGTGCGCGACAACGAGCTCGCGGCCGGCGTCGCCGGCATCGACGTCTACCGGACCAAGGTCACCGCCTTCGCGCTCTCCGCCATCCTCGGCGGCGTCGGCGGCGGGCTGTTCGCCGGCGGCTTCTCCTATGTCAGCCCGGACCAGTTCTCCTTCGCGGAATCGGTGGTGTTCCTGACCATGGTGCTGCTCGGCGGCGCGGCGTCGCCCGTCGGCGCCGTGATCGGCACGGGGCTGCTGATCCTGATCCCGGAATGGCTGCGCTTCCTGAAGAGCATCCCGGGCCTCTACCTCGCCATCTACGGCGCGGCGGTGATCCTGATCATGGTGTTCATGCCGGACGGGATCTGGGGCTTCCTGCGCGGGCGGCTCGACCGTCTGAAGCGGGCCGTCCTGCCGGTCCGCTCGGGCGGGGCCCTGCAGCTCTCGGGCGGCGGGCAGGGGGCCGACACGGTGCTCGAGGTGCGCGGACTCTCCAAGCATTTCGGCGGGCTGAAGGCGGTCGACGAGGTCGACCTGACGATCAGGCGCGGCGGCGTGCATGCGCTGATCGGCCCGAACGGCTCGGGCAAGACCACGACGCTGAACGTGCTCTCCGGCCTCTACAAGGCGACGGCCGGCAGCATCGTGCTCGACGGGCGCGACATCACCAACCTGCCGCCGCATGCCCGCACGCAGGCGGGGCTCGGCCGCACCTTCCAGAACATCCGGCTCTGGCGCTCGATGACGGCGCTGGAGAACGTGATGGTCGGGGCCGAGCGGCCGGGCAGCCCGGCCGGCAGCGACCCGGCCGCGCTGATGGCGCGGGCGCGGGCGGCGCTGGCCTTCGTCGAGCTGGAGGACCGGGCCGACGAGGTGGTGGCGAGCTTCTCCTACGGCCACCAGCGGGCGGTCGAGATCGCCCGCGCGCTCGCCGGCGACCCGGCGCTGCTCCTGCTCGACGAGCCGGGGGCGGGGCTCAACTCCTCCGAGAAGGTCGAATTGCGCAACCTGCTGAAGCGCATCTCGGCCCGCGGCCTCACCATCCTGATCATCGATCACGACATGACGCTGGTGAGCGAGGTCGCCCAGCACATCACCGTGCTGAACTTCGGCCGCCGCATCGCGGACGGCTATTCGGCCGACGTGCTGAAGCATCCCGACGTGATCGCGGCCTATCTGGGAGCGGCGCCCGATGTCCCTGCTTGAACTCAAATCCGTCGTGGTCCGCTATGGCGAGGTCGAGGCCGTCGACGGAATCTCGCTCGTCGTCGAGGCGGGCGAGGTCGTCACCCTGCTCGGCTCGAACGGAGCCGGCAAATCGACGACGCTGCGCGCCATCTCGGGGCTGGTGAAGCCGGCCTCCGGCGACATCCTGTTCGAGGGCCAGTCCATCCTCGGCCTGCGGCCCGAGGAGATCGTCCGGCGCGGCATCGCCCATGTGCCGGAGGGCCGCCGCGTCTTCCCGGGCCTGAGCGTGCGCGAGAACATCATGCTCGGCGCCTCGAACCGGAGCGGGCTGCGGAAGGCGCAGATCAGGCGGGAGGCGGACGAGATGTTCGATCTCTTCCCCGATATCCGCCGCTTCGCCGACGCGCTCGGCTGGACGCTCTCCGGCGGCCAGCAGCAGATGGTGGCGGTGGCGCGCGGCCTGATGGCGAAGCCGCGTATCCTGCTGCTCGACGAGCCCTCGCTCGGCCTGGCGCCGGTGATCGTGCAGGCCGTCTTCGCGATCATCGCCGAGATCCGGCGGCGCGGCACCACCGTGCTCCTGGTCGAGCAGAACGCCCGGATGGGCCTCTCCGTCGCCGATCGCGGCTATGTGCTCGAGACCGGCAAGCTCGTGCTCTCCGGCACGCCGGACCAGCTCTGGTCGAACGAGGAGATCCGCGCGGCCTATCTCGGCGGCAGGACCGCCGCGGCCTGAGCCGCGGAGGCCGGTCGCGATGAAGCAGACCGGCGGGGCGGCCGGCGAACGAGCCGCGCCGGCCGGAGCCCCGGAGAGCGAATGCGCAAGCCCATCTTCATCCTGAACGGCCCGAACCTGAACCTGCTCGGACAGCGCGAGCCGGCGATTTACGGCACGACGACGCTGGCCGAGATCGAGGCGCGCTGCCGGGCGAAGGCGGGCGCGCTCGGCTACGAGGTCGATTTCCGCCAGAGCAATTTCGAGGGCGAGCTGATCGAGAGCGTGCACCGGGCCCGGCAGGAGGCCTGCGGCCTCGTCATCAATCCGGCGGGCTACAGCTTCACCTCCGTGGCGCTGCTCGACGCGCTGAAGATGTTCGACGGCCCCAAGATCGAGCTGCACATCTCCAACATCCATGCGCGCGAGGCGACCTACCACCATTCGCTGGTCTCGCGCGCCGTGACCGCCGTCATCGCCGGGCTGGGAGCCGACGGCTACGAGCTCGCGATCCAGGCGATGGCCGGGCTCGTCGAGCGGGCCTGAGGCGCCTGCCTTTCCGTCATTGCTGCGAGGAGCGAGGCGACGAAGCGGCGCCCGCAATGACGGTTCGCCTTCCCGAGATCAGGTTCAGCAGGGGAACTCAGCGCCGCAGTATGCCCAGTATGGCGGCCACCGTCATGCTGCGCCGGCGCGCCAGGGCGTCCGGCGCGCACATGTCGTAGTCGAAGACCTGGCCGACCGTCGCCCGGTGCGAAACATTGTAGATGCTGAGCGCGCTGATCGTCAGGGAAATGTCGAGCGGCTCCAGTCCTGCCCGGAACAGCCCCGCCGCGACGCCGCGCTCATAGATGCCGCGCGTGACCTCGACGACGGAGCTGTTGAGCCGCGTGATGGTCCGCGAGGCCTTGAGATGGCGGGCATGGTGCACGTTCTCGACCATCACCATCCGGACGAAATCGGGATTCTCAATGTGGTAGTCGAAGGTGGCTTCCGTCAGCCGCGTCATCGCCTCTTCGGGGGGCAGGGCGTCGAGGTCGAGACTGCGCTCGAAGCTGCGGATGCGGTCGTACATGCCTTCGAGGACGGCGCGGTAGAGCCCTTCCTTGTCCCCGAAATAATAGTAGATCATCCGCTTGCTGGTCGCCGTCTTGGCCGCGATGTCGTCGACGCGGGCGCCGCTCAGCCCGTTCTCGACGAACTCCGCCCGCGCCACCTCGAGAATGTTGCGGCGCACGCCCTCGGGGTCCTGGGTCCAGGATGTCTGACGTCGCTTGCCGCGGACCGTGCCGGCCGTGTTCGTCACGCTGCCTCGCTCATCGGATGCCTGCGCCGACAGAGGACGGCGCCGCGAAATGGACAGGGTGGTACATTGCGCTTGACCAATTGAACCAGTCAGTACATTTATCATCCTGCCACGACGGTGCAAGCCGTCGGGCACAGGGCCCGCAAAGAGGCTCCGTCGAGGAAAAGCTCCGGATCGACCCGGCAGAAGGTCGGCCGCCTCGGGGAGGAAGAATGAACTACAGACTCGATTTCACGCCGGTGATCGAGGGGCTGCCGGATCTGCTGCTGGCGTGCCTCGGAACCTTCGGCCTCGCCCTCGGCGGGATGGCGCTCGCCATCGTGATCGGCGTCGGCGGCGTGATCCTGCGCGATTCGCGCATCGCGCCCCTGCGCTGGCTGGTGAAGGGCTTCGTCGAGCTGGTCCGCAACACGCCCTTCCTGGTGCAGATCTTCTTCATCTATTTCGCGCTGCCGCTGGCGGGGGTGCGGCTCGACCCGACGCCGACGGCGATCCTGGCGCTCGGCATCAATGGCGGCGCCTATGCCATCGAGATCATCCGCGGCGGCGTTCAGTCGATCGGCAAGGGGCAGATCGAGGCGGGGCTGGCGCTCGGCCTGCACCGGGGGCAGGTCTTCCGGCTGATCGTGCTGAAGCCGGCTTTGCGCGCGATCTTCCCGTCGCTGACCAGCCAGTTCGTGCTGCTGACCCTGACGACCAGCGTCTGCTCGGCGATCTCGGCCTATGAGCTGACCTCGGTGGCGCAGCGGATCGAGTCGGAGAGCTTCCGCTCCTTCGAGGTCTTCGGCACGATCACGCTGTTCTACCTCGTCATATCCTGGGTGATGATGCGTTTCTTTTCAGCGATTTCGCAGCGCTATTTCAGCTATCCGGTGAAGTGAGGAGGGGGCGATGGGCGAGGCCGAATTCCTGTTCCTCCTGACCGGGCTGAAATGGACCGTGCTGCTCTCGCTGGTCGGCTTCGCCGGCGGCGGCATCTGCGGGCTCGCGGTCGCGCTGATGCGCAGCTCCGGCATCGCGCCGCTGGAGCGCGGCACCGCCGGCTATATCGCCCTGTTCCAGGGCACGCCGCTGCTGATGCAGCTCTTCGTGGTCTATTACGGGCTGGCGCTGGTCGGGCTGAAGCTCGATGCCTGGGTCGCGGTCGCCATCGGCTTCACCCTGCATGCCAGCGCCTATCTCGGCGAGATCTGGCGCGGCTCGATCGAAGCCGTGCCGCGCGGCCAGACCGAGGCCGCCAAGGCGCTGAGCCTGCACTATGTCGCGCGGATGAAGGACGTGATCCTGCCGCAGGCGATCCGGATTTCGCTGCCGGCGACGATCGGCTTCCTGGTCCAGCTCATCAAGGGCACCTCGCTCGCCGCCATCGTCGGCTTCACCGAGCTGACGCGGGCCGGCAACATCGTCTCGAACCAGACCTTCAAGCCGCTCCTCGTCTTCGGAGTCGTCGGCATCCTGTATTTCCTGCTCTGCTGGCCGCTGTCGCTCTACGGGGCGCATCTGGAGCGCCGCATGGCCGTCGCCGCGCGCTGAGCGCGGCAAATCCTTCACCACAGAAGCCAAACATGAAACGTCACAGGGAGAGAAACATGACCAGGACCACACGCCGCAGCCTCCTCGCCGCCGGCGCCGCCGCGCTCGCCCTGCCGGCGCTGCTCGCCAGCCCGGCCGGCGCCGTCACCCCGGCCGAGATCAAGGCCCGGGGCAAGATCATCGTCGGCATCCAGGGCGACAACCCGCCCTGGGGCTTCGTCACCAGCGCCGGCAAGCAGGACGGGCTCGACGCCGACATCGCGACGCTCTTCGCCAAGGATCTCGGCGTCGCGGTCGAGTTCGTGCCGCTGGAGGTCAACAACCGCATCCCGGCGCTGACCACCGGCCGCGTCGACGTGCTGTTCGCCACCATGGCGATGCTGCCGGAGCGTGCCAAGGCGGTGCAGTTCTCCAAGCCCTATGTCGCCAACACCATCGTCTTCATCGGGCCGAAGAAGGACAAGATCACCAGCAACGAGGACATGGGCCGCTACACCATCGCGGTCGCCAAGGGCGCGGCGCAGGACACGCAGGTGACCAAGAACGCGCCCGCCGGCACCGTGATCCGCCGCTATGACGGCGACGCGCCCTCGATCCAGGCGCTGGTCTCCGGCCAGGTCCAGGCGATCGGCGGCAACATCTTCTACATGCAGCGGATCGAGCAGGGCCGCCCGGGCGAGTTCGAGAACAAGCTCGAATTCCAGAACCTCTACAACGGCGCCTGCACCCGCCTCGGCGAGAAGGAGATCAACGCCGCGCTCAACGCCTTCATCGACAAGATCAAGGCCAATGGCGAGCTGCAGAAGGTCTACGACAAGTGGATGAAGGTGCCGGTGCACAAGTTCCCGGACAGCCTGGAAGGCGTGCCCTTCACCGCGAACTGACGCGACGGGCGGAGCCAGGGCCAATGAGCGACGCTGCCGCGACCGGTGCCGCCCCGGCGGATGCCATGATCGTCATGTCCCATGTCGAGAAATGGTATGGCGACTTCCAGGCCCTGACCGACATCAACCTCGCGGTCCGCAAAGGCGAGAAGATCGTGCTTTGCGGGCCGTCGGGCTCCGGCAAGTCGACGCTGATCCGCTGCATCAACCGGCTCGAGGACTACCAGAAGGGCGAGATCCGGGTCGGCGGGACGCGGCTCGGCGACGATGCGCGGACGATCGACGCGGTGCGCCGCGAGGTCGGCATGGTCTTCCAGCACTTCAACCTGTTCCCGCATATGAGCGTGCTGCGGAACTGCATGCTGGCGCCGATGCGCTCGCTCGGCGCCAGCCGGGCCGAAGCCGAGGCGACGGCGCGCGCCCTGCTGGAGCGGGTCAGGATCCACGAGCAGGCGGAGAAATATCCGGCGCAGCTCTCGGGCGGGCAGCAGCAGCGCGTCGCCATCGCCCGGGCGCTGTGCATGAAGCCGAAGGTGATGCTGTTCGACGAGCCGACCTCCGCCCTCGACCCGGAGATGGTCAAGGAGGTGCTCGACACCATGATTGGGCTGGCCGAGGAAGGCATGACGATGATCTGCGTCACCCATGAGATGGGCTTCGCCCGGCAGGTGGCCGACCGGGTGATCTTCATGGCCGGCGGGGCCATCGTCGAGGAGGCGCCGCCGCAAGACTTCTTCAGCAATCCGCGCCATGAACGGACGCGGAAATTCCTCGGCGAAATCCTGCACCAGCCCTGACCCACCCCGGAACCAGCGACGGATCCCCTTCCATGTCCCGCCTCGTCTATGTCCTCAACGGGCCCAACCTCAACCTGCTCGGCAAGCGCCAGCCGCATATCTACGGCCACGAGACGCTGGCCGATGTCGAAGCCGACTGCCGCCGGCTCGCGCAGGAGCTGAAGCTCGAACTGCGCTTCCACCAGTCCAACCGCGAATACGAGCTGATCGACTGGATCCATGAGGCGCGCGAGGACGGGGCCGGCATCGTCATCAATCCGGCCGCCTTCACGCATACCTCGGTCGCGCTGCTCGACGCGCTCAACACCTTCGAGGGGCCGGTGATCGAGTGCCACATCTCGCAGGTGCATAAGCGCGAGGCCTTCCGGCATCATTCCTACGTCTCGCTGCGCTCCGACGGGGTCATCGCCGGCTTCGGCACGCAGGGCTACCAGCTCGGACTGAGACGCATCGCGAAGCTGATCGACGAAGCCGCGCAGTGACCGCCGGTCGGAACGGATTGCGACGGAGCTGAGCATGGCACCTGTCAAACTCGCGGTCGTCGGCGCCGGGCTGATCGGCCGGCGCCATGCCGAGCATGTCGCGCGCGAGCCCGGCACGGCGCTCTGCGCCATCGTCGATCCGTCGGAGGTCGGGCGCGATCTCGCCGAGCGGCTCGGCACGCGCTGGCATCGCAGCTTCGCCGATCTGCTCGCGGCCGGGCGGCCCGAGGGCGTCATCGTCGCCACCCCGAACCAGCTCCATGTCGCCCATGGGCTGGAGGCGATCGAGGCCGGCATTCCCGCCATCGTCGAGAAGCCGCTGGCGGACGACCTCGCCGGGGCGGCCCGGCTGGTCGCGGCGGCGGAACGGGCGGGAGTGCCGCTGCTGACCGGCCATCACCGCCGCTACAACCCGATGGTCGCCAAGGCCAAGGAGATCGTCGACAGCGGCCGGCTCGGCCGCGTGCTGGCGCTTCACGGCCAGTTCTGGCTGATGAAGCCGGACGACTACTTCGAGGCCGCCTGGCGCCGGGAGGAGGGGGCGGGGCCGATCCTGCTCAACCTGATCCACGACGTCGACCTGTTCCGCTATCTCTGCGGCGAGGTGGTCTCGGTCCAGGCGCTCAGTGGGAACGCCGTCAGGGGGCACGCCGCCGAGGAGACGGCCGCGATCCTGCTGCGCTTCGCCAGCGGCGCCATCGCCACCGTCACCGTCTCCGACACCATCGTCGCGCCCTGGAGCTGGGAGCTGACGACCGGCGAGAACCCGGCCTATCCGCAGCAGGACCAGTCCTGCTACCAGATCGGCGGCACGCATGGCTCGCTCACCATCCCGCAGCTCGAGATCTGGTCGAACCGGGATCGGCGGAGCTGGTGGGAGCCGCTCCTGCGCGAGCGCGTGCCCTTCGTCCCGGAAGACCCGCTCGCGCGCCAAATCCGCCATTTCTGCGACGTCATCCGCCATGGCGCGGCGCCGATCGCCTCGGGCCGGGAAGGGCTCGCGACATTGGCGGTGATCGACGCCGTCCGGCGGGCGGCCCGCTCCGGCGAGACCGTCTTCCCGTCCGCGGCACCGGCAGGCGCGGCATGATCACCGGCACGACGCGGCTCATCGCCCATCTCGGCTATCCGACCGGGAGCTTCAAGGCGCCGATGATCTATAACCCCTATTTCGAGCGCGAGGGCATCGACGCCGTGGTCGTGCCGATGGGCTGCGGCGCGGAGGACTATCCCGCCTTCCTGAGGCTGGTCTTCCGGCTCTCCAACAGCCTCGGCGCGCTGGTCACCATGCCGCACAAGGTGACCACGGCGGGGCTCGTCGACACGCTGCTGCCGACGGCGGCCATCGCCGGCGCCTGCAACGCGGTGCGCCGCGAGCCCGACGGGGGCCTCACCGGCGAGATGTTCGACGGCGAGGGCTTCGTGCGCGGCCTGCTGCGCAAGGGACGCCCGGTTGCCGGCCGGCGGGCGCTGGTTCTGGGAGCGGGCGGGGTCGGCTCGGCCATCGCGGCGTCGCTGGCCAAGGCGGGAGTCGGCGCGCTCGGGCTCTACGACATCGATGCCGCGGCGGCCGAGGCGCTCGCCCTGCGGCTCGCCCGCTTTCATCCGGCGCTGGGACTTTCCCTGGGGTCGAACGATCCCGCCGGCTTCGACATCGTCGTCAACGCCACGCCGCTCGGGATGAGGCCGGGCGACCCGCTGCCGCTCGACGTCGCGCGTCTGGACGCTGCGAGCTTCGTCGGCGAGGTGGTGATGGCGGAGGAGATCACGCCCTTCCTGGCCGCGGCGCGGTCGCGCGGCTGCGCCGTGCAGGTCGGCAAGGACATGCTGTTCGAGCAGATTCCGGCCTATCTCGAATTCTTCGGCCTGCCCTCGACCACGGCGGAGGATCTGAGGAGCGTCGCGAGGCTGGATTGAGGGGAGCGAGGGAGGCTTGCCCCGCGGGGCTTGCCGATGCGCCGCGGCGCGGCCGCAGGCTCAGTCGCGCAGGCTCGGGGTCGCCGTCCGGTTCCGGATAGCGCTGGTGAGCGGGGTGGGGATCGAACCCACGACCACATGATTAAAAGTCACGTGCTCTACCACTGAGCTACCCGCCCTCACAGGCCCGCTGACATACGGAGGCGCAGGGCGTCGGTCAACATGTTCGATGCAGGATCGCACAGCCATGGTCGCGGTCCGGCCAAAACGTTAACCGGCCGGAAACCACGTCGTCCTAGCGTTGCGCCATGGTCATTCGCCGCGGTCTCCGCTCCGTTTTCGTGACGCTCGCGCTCTATGTGGTGTCGGCGCTGGCGGTCAGCTATTTCCTGTTCCATGCCCAGCATGGCGCGCGCGGCCTCGAGGCGCGCGGCGCCATCCGCGAGGCGCTGCGCCAGATGGAGACCGAGCTGGCGGTGCTCTCGGCCGAGCGCAAGTCGTGGGAGCAGCGCCTCGCGCTGGTGCGCGACGATTCGATCGATCGCGACCTGCTCGAGGAATCGGCCCGCGCCAATCTCGGGCGCACGCACAAGAACGACGTCGTCATCATGGGGCGCTGAGGCCCCCGCTCGGGCCGAAGGCCCGTTGCGGGTTAGGCCGGCGCGGGGTCGGCCCGCGGCGCCGCCTCGGCGGGATGGGCCCCTCCCGAAGGCCGGATTTTAGTTCCAAGCGTATCAATTAACCGAAAATCGGTTATGCCTTCAATTTCTTTATAAATCAAATAGTTAAGCCATGTTGCACTGCGAGACAGCGTGCTCGCCAAGGTTTTTTCGATCCTCTACAACAAAGGTCGAAGGCCCTTGGAGGATCGTCTATGGCTGTTGCTGCGCGTCAATCGAAAGCTCCCGCCCCATCGAAAGCGGCCGCCAAGCCGGCGAAGGCCCGCTCGGCCAAGGAGGGAGCCGGACAGGCCGCTCCGGCACCCAGCAACGTCACTCCCTTCACCAAGGACGAGGATCTCCACGCCTATCGCGAGATGCTGCTGATCCGGCGCTTCGAGGAGAAGGCCGGCCAGATGTACGGCATGGGCCTGATCGGCGGGTTCTGCCATCTCTATATCGGCCAGGAAGCCGTCGTCATCGGCATGCAGATGGCCGCGAAGGAGGGCGACCAGGTCATCACCGGCTATCGCGACCATGGCCACATGCTCGCCTGCGGCATGGAATCGCGCGGCGTGATGGCGGAGCTGACCGGCCGGCGCGGCGGCTATTCGCGCGGCAAGGGCGGCTCGATGCACATGTTCTCGCGCGAGAAGAACTTCTTCGGCGGGCACGGCATCGTCGGCGCGCAGGTCTCGCTCGGCACCGGGCTCGGCTTCGCCAACTGGTATCGCGGCGACAACACCGTCTCGATGACCTATTTCGGCGACGGCGCCGCCAATCAGGGCCAGGTCTATGAGAGCTTCAACATGGCCGAGCTCTGGAAGCTGCCGGTCGTGTTCGTGATCGAGAACAACCGCTACGCCATGGGCACCGCGGTGAACCGGGCCTCGGCGCAGACCGATTTCTCGCGCCGCGGCGTCTCCTTCAACATTCCCGGCGAGCAGGTCGACGGCATGGATGTCCGCGCCGTGCGCGAGGCCGGCCAGCGCGCCATCGCGCATGCCCGCTCCGGCAAGGGGCCCTACATCCTCGAGATGCAGACCTATCGCTATCGCGGCCATTCGATGTCCGACCCGGCGAAGTACCGCTCCAAGGACGAGGTCCAGCGCATGCGCGAGGAGCACGACCCGATCGAGCAGGTGCGCGCCCGCCTGATCCGCGAGTTCAAGGTCGCCGAGGACGAGCTGAAGGCGATCGACGCCAAGGTCCGCGAGATCGTCAACGACGCGGCCGAATTCGCCACGCATGATCCCGAACCCGATGCGTCGGAGCTCTATACCGACATCCTGCTGGAGCCGGCGCAGGGCTGACGCCCGCGCCCTTGCCGCCTCTCGCCTTTCCCCGCGTCTCAGAATCCGGGTGCGTTCATGCCGATCGACATTCTCATGCCTGCCCTTTCTCCCACCATGGAGGAAGGAAAACTGGCCAAGTGGCTGAAAAAGGAAGGCGACCAGGTCAAGGCCGGCGACATCATCGCCGAGATCGAGACCGACAAGGCGACCATGGAGGTCGAGGCGGTGGACGAAGGCGTCCTCGCCAAGATCCTGGTGCCCGACGGCAGCGAGAACGTCGCGGTCAACACGCCGATCGGCATCATCGCGGCCGAGGGCGAGGATGTGAGCGCGGCGGCCGCCGCCGATCCGGCCAAGATCAACCCGGCCGCTCCGGCGCCCGCGGCCGAGGCGCCAAGGCAGGAGGCGGCCGCGCCGACTGCCCCGGCCGAGGAGGCTCCCGCGGCGGGCAAGCCGGCCAGCGTTCCGGCCCAGGCCAAGGCCTATGACGCCTCCTCCGAATTCCCCGCCGGCGCCGAGATCGTTTCGATGACGGTGCGCGAGGCGCTGCGCGACGCCATGGCCGAGGAGATGCGCCGCGACCAGGACGTCTTCGTCATGGGCGAGGAGGTCGCGGAATACCAGGGCGCCTACAAGGTCACGCAGGGGCTGCTGCAGGAATTCGGGGCCAAGCGCGTCATCGACACCCCGATCACCGAGCACGGCTTCGCCGGCATCGGCGTCGGCGCGGCGCTGTCGGGCCTCAAGCCGATCGTCGAGTTCATGACCTTCAACTTCGCCATGCAGGCGATCGACCAGATCATCAACTCCGCGGCCAAGACGCTCTACATGTCCGGCGGCCAGATGGGCTGCCCGATCGTGTTCCGCGGCCCGAACGGCGCCGCCGCCCGCGTCGCGGCCCAGCACAGCCACGACTACGCCGCCTGGTATTCGAACGTGCCCGGCCTCAAGGTGGTGATGCCCTACAGCGCCTCGGACGCGAAGGGCCTGCTCAAGAGCGCGATCCGCGACCCCAACCCGGTGATCTTCCTCGAAAACGAGATCATGTACGGCAAGTCCTTCGACGTGCCGAAGGGCGACGACTTCCTCGTGCCGATCGGCAAGGCCAAGGTGGTCCGGCCGGGCGCGGACGTCACCATCGTCTCCTTCGGCATCGGCATGACCCATGCGCTCGGCGCCGCCGAGGCGCTGGCCCAGGAGGGCATCGACGCCGAGGTGATCGACCTGCGCACCATCCGCCCGATGGATATCGAGACCGTCATCGCCTCGGTGCAGAAGACCCATCGCTGCGTCGCGGTCGAGGAGGGCTTCCCGCAATCCGGCGTCACCGCCGAGATCGGCATGCGCATCATGGAGGCGGCCTTCGACTATCTCGACGCGCCCGTCGCCCGCGTCACCGGCAAGGACGTGCCGATGCCTTACGCGGCGAACCTCGAGAAGCTGGCGCTTCCGAATGTCGGCGAGGTCGTCGCGGCGGCCAAGGCCGTCTGCTATCGCTGAGAGGGGGCTGACCGATGCCGACCAACATCCTGATGCCCGCGCTCTCTCCGACGATGGAGAAGGGCAATCTCGCCAAATGGCTGAAGAAGGAAGGCGACACGATCAAGTCCGGCGACATCATTGCCGAGATCGAGACCGACAAGGCGACGATGGAGGTCGAGGCGGTCGACGAGGGCATCCTCGCCAGGATCGTCGTGCCGGAGGGCACGGCCGACGTCCCGGTCAACGAGATCATCGGCGTGATCGCCGGCGAGGGCGAGGATCCCAAGAGCGTCTCCGCGCCGGCGGCCGGCGCCGCGCCCGCCAAGGCGGAAGCGCCCAAGGCCGAGCCGGCACAGGCCGAGTCCGCGAAATCCGAAGCGGCCCCGGCGGCTGCTCCCGCCGCGGTCAAGGCGCCCGCCGCGCCGGCGCCGACCGCCGCAGCGGCTTCCGCCGGCGGCGACCGACCCTTCGCCTCGCCGCTGGCGCGCCGGCTCGCCCGGGAGGCCGGGCTCGACCTCTCTGCCATCCAGGGCTCCGGCCCGCATGGCCGCATCGTCGAGAAGGATGTCGAGGCCGCCAAGAAGGGCGGCGCCGCCAAGGCCGCTCCGGCGGCTGCGCCGGCTGGTGCCACGGCCGCGCCCAAGCCCGGAGCCGCTCCGCTCGCGGCCGGCCCCTCCGACGAGGCGGTCAAGAAGCTGTTCGAGCCGGGCTCCTATGAGGAGATCCCGCATGACGGCATGCGCAAGACCATCGCGCGCCGCCTGACCGAGGCCAAGCAGACCATCCCGCATTTCTACGTCACCGTGGATTGCGAGCTGGACGCGCTGCTGAAGCTCAGGGCCGAGCTCAACGCCGCCGCGCCCGAGAAGGACGGCAAGCCGGCCTACAAGCTCTCGGTCAACGACATGGTCATCAAGGCGCTGGCGCTGGCGCTGAAGGCCGTGCCGGACGCCAATGTCTCCTGGACCGAAGGCGCGATGCTCAAGCACAAGCACGCGGATGTCGGCGTCGCGGTATCGATCCCGGGCGGGCTGATCACGCCGATCGTGCGCGATGCCTGCCACAAGACGCTGTCGCAGATCTCCAACGAGATGAAGGACTATGCGGCGCGCGCCAAGGCCCGCAAGCTGAAGCCCGAGGAGTACCAGGGCGGCACCACGGCGGTCTCCAACCTCGGCATGTTCGGGGTCAAGGACTTCGCCGCGGTGATCAACCCGCCGCATGCGACGATCCTGGCGGTCGGCGCCGGCGAGCAGCGCGTCGTGGTCAAGAACGGCCAGCCGGCCGTCGCGACGGTGATGTCGGTGACGCTCTCGACCGACCATCGCGCGGTCGACGGCGCGCTCGGCGCGGAACTGCTGCAGGCGTTCAAGGGCTATATCGAGAAGCCCATGGCGATGCTGGTCTGAGCGGCGGGAGAGCACCATGGCTGACTACGACATCATCGTCATCGGCTCCGGCCCCGGTGGCTACATCGCCGCGATCCGGGCCGCGCAGCTCGGCTTCCGCACCGCCATCGTCGAGCGCGAGCACCTCGCCGGCATCTGTTCGAACTGGGGCTGCATCCCGACGAAAGCCCTTCTTCGGTCCGCCGAGATCCTGCATTACGGCGAGCACGCCAAGGATTACGGGCTGACGCTGGAAGGCTCGTTCAAGGCCGATCTGGAAGCGGTCGTGAAGCGCTCGCGCGGCATCGCGGTCAGGATGAACAACGGCGTCCAGTTCCTGATGAAGAAGAACAAGGTCGACGTGATCTGGGGCGAGGCCAAGTTGACCAAGCCCGGCACGATCGCGGTCGCGCCGACCAGGAAGCCGGCGATGCAGCCGCAGGGGCCGGTGCCGAAGGGCGCCAAGGGCGAGGGCAGCTATACCGCCGACCACATCATCGTCGCGACCGGCGCAAGGCCGCGCGCGCTGCCCGGCATCGAGCCGGACGGCAAGCTGATCTGGACCTATTTCGAGTCGCTCGTTCCGGCCAAGCTGCCGAAATCGCTGCTCGTCATGGGCTCCGGCGCCATCGGCATCGAGTTCGCCTCGTTCTACCGGACCTTGGGGGTCGAGGTGACGGTGGTCGAATTGCTGCCGCAGATCCTGCCCGTCGAGGATGCCGAGATCGCCGCCTTCGCGCGCAAGGCCTTCGAGAAGCAGGGCATCAAGATCATCACCGGCGCCAAGGTGACCAAGGTCGAGAAGGGCGCCGATTCCGTCACCGCCCATATCGAGGACGAGAAGGGCGGCAAGCAGACGATCCAGGCCGAGCGGCTGATCTCGGCCGTCGGCGTCGTCGGCAATGTCGAGAATATCGGGCTCGAAGCGCTCGGCGTGAAGACCGATCGCGGCTGCATCGTCATCGACGAATTCTGCCGCACCAACGTCAAGGGCGTCTACGCCATCGGCGACGTCGCCGGCCCGCCGATGCTGGCGCACAAGGCCGAGCACGAGGCGGTGATCTGCGTCGAGGCGATCAAGGGGCTGCATCCGCATCCGATGGACAAGCAGATGATCCCGGGCTGCACCTATTGCCACCCGCAGATCGCCAGCGTCGGCCTGACCGAGGCGAAGGCCAAGGCCGCCGGCCACGAGATCAAGGTCGGCCGCTTCAACTTCGTCGCCAACGGCAAGGCCGTGGCGCTGGGCGAGGATTCGGGCCTGGCCAAGACGATCTTCGACGCCAAGACCGGCAAGCTGCTCGGCGCCCATCTGGTCGGCCCGGAAGTGACCGAGCTGATCCAGGGCTTCGTCGTCGCGATGAACCTCGAGACGACCGAGGAAGAGCTGATGCACACCATCTTCCCGCATCCGACCCTGTCGGAGGTGATGAAGGAGAGCGTGCTCGACGCCTATGGCAAGGTGCTGAACGCCTGACGAAAGGCGCTGGCGACCACTGCCGTCATCCCGGCCAAGCCGCGAAGCGGCGCCGATCCGGGATCCATGCCTGAGCCTCTATCGGAAAGGCTCAGGCATGGATCCCGGGTCTCCCTGCGGTCGCCCGGGATGACCTGTCCGTTGTTTGCGGGCATAGTTCGGTCATGCCGCCGCGCACCCGCAAATCGCCCAAGCCCGACCGCGTCGTCCGCGACGAGGAGGTCGAGATCCTGCCGCCGCGCCGGACGCTGCCGCTCGACTGGAGCGTCATCGTGCCGACGGTCGCCTCGGGAACCGTCATCGGCTTCGCCGCGAGCCTCGTGGTCGGCGGCGGCGGGCTGATCCGCCATGCGGTGGTCGGCGTCCTCGGCATGCTGGTCGGGCAGGGCATCGTGCGCCTCACCGGCTGGCGGCTGAACACCGGCTACGGCTTCCTCGACGATGCTGGCATGGCGGTCCTCGGCGCCATCCTGGTCATCCTGCTGGCCCGCTTCATCGCCTGAGCGCATCGTCACCGGGCGGGCCGCAAGGCCCGGAACCCGGAACCGATGGCCCGGCTCGATAAGGCATCACCCGATCGTCCTGCTTCCCGACAAAGCGCATCCGTTCCGGGTTTCGGGCTCATGGCTTTGCCATGCCCCGGAATGACGGTGGTGGTTCCGTACGGAACCGGAATGGCGGTTGACGTGCCGCGTGCGATATTCAGTCCGATGATCTAACCGCGCAGTGCCGCCAGCGCCTCTGCTCCCGTGACGGCCGTCGCCGCCGGCCAGGCGAACCAGTTGCCCCGATGGCGCAAGGCGTCCTCCAGCCGCAGGCGATAGGCGTCGCGCGGGATCTCGATGGTGCCGAACTGGGCGAGATGGCCGGTCTGGAATTGGGTGTCGAGCAGGCGATAGCCGCCATGGCGCAGCCGCGCGACGAGATGGACGAGCGCCACCTTCGAGGCGTCGGTCTCGCGGTGGAACATGCTCTCGCCGAAGAAGGCGGCGCCGAGCGACAGCCCGTAGAGCCCGCCGACGAGCCGGCCGTCGCGCCAGCACTCGACCGTATGGGCGTATCCGAGCGTGAACAACTCGCCGAAGATCGCGCGGATGCGGCCGTTGATCCAGGTCTCGGGCCGGTCCGGCCGCTGCTCGGCGCAGGCGGCGATCACGGCCGCGAAATCGCTGTCGACCCGGACCTCAAAACGGTCGGAGCGCAGGGTGCGGGCGAGCCGCGCGGAGAGATGGAAGCCGTCGAGCGGAATGATGCCGCGCCATTCCGGCTCGACCCAGAACAGCCCCGGGTCGTCCGCCGTCTCGGCTATCGGGAAGATGCCGGCCGCATAGGCGCGCAGCATGATCTCCGGCGTGATGTCGGGCGTGTGCACGGGAACGGACCGGGCTTTCATGAGAGGATGGGAGCCTGCGGCGGCGGGCAAGTCAAACGGGAAGGCCGTCTTTCGCGCAACATCGCGCCGGGTTGCCCGCCATCGCCTCGGCGCCGTTTCCGGAACGACCGAAGGAAAGCCACGTCATCCCGGGCAGGCGGCCCTGGGCCGCGCCGATCCGGAATCCCTGCCGGAGCGTATGCCGCAAAGGTCCGGGCCTGGATCCCGGGCCTCCCTTCGGGCAACCGGGGCGAGATGCGGCGGAGGGCGGTATCTTCAGGCGAAGACTGAAGATACCGCCACAACCGCCTGAGCCCTCAACCCTCCGCCGGCTCGCCGCCCGGAGCCTCTTCGCCGGCTTCCTCATCATCTTCGCCGTCGTCGTTGATGCACTCGACCGAGACGACCTTCTCGTCCTTGGCGGTGTTGAACACGGTCACGCCCTGCGTCGAGCGGCCGGCGATGCGGATGCGGTTGTCCGGGCCGGCATCGACCGGCACGCGGATGAGCTGCCCGCCATCGGTGACCAGCATGAGCTGGTCCGTCTCCAGCGCCGGGAAGGAGGCGACGAGCTTGCCGTTGCGGTCGTTGACGACCATGGCGACGATGCCCTTGCCGCCGCGCCCGGTGACCCGGTACTCGAAGGAGGAGGTGCGCTTGCCGTAGCCCTTCTCCGAAACCGTCAGGATGAACTGCTCGGCCGCGCCCATGGCCGCGTATTTCTCCTGGCCGAGCTCGATGTCGCCGGCGCTCTCCTCGGCATCGGCCTCGACCGCCGCTGCTGCCTCGGCGCCGTCCTCGGCCTCGCCGGTGAGGGCGCGCCGGGCTGCGGCCGCGCGCTTGAGATAGGCGGCGCGCTCGTCAGGAGTGGCGTCGAGATGGTGCAGGATCGCCAGCGAGATCACCGTGTCGCCCGGGGCGAGGTTGATGCCGCGCACGCCGGTCGAGTCGCGGCCCTTGAAGACGCGCACCTCCGGCACCGCGAAGCGGATGCACTGGCCGTTCGCCGTGGTCAGCAGCACGTCGTCGTTCTCGGTGCAGATCTGCACGTCGACGATGTGGTCGCCCTCGTCGAGCTTCATCGCGATCTTGCCGGCGCGGTTGACGTTGACGAAGTCGGAGAGCTTGTTGCGCCGCACGCCGCCCGAGGCGGTGGCGAACATCACGTCGAGCGTCTCCCAGCTCGCCTCGTCCTCCGGCAGCGGCATGATCGTGGTGATGCGCTCGCCGGCCTCGATCGGCAGCATGTTGACCAGCGCCTTGCCGCGGGCGTTGGGCGCCGAGAGCGGCAGCCGCCAGACCTTTTCCTTGTAGACCTGGCCCTCGGAGGAGAAGAACAGCACCGGCGTATGCGTGCTGGCGACGAAGAGGCGCGAGACGAAATCCTCGTCCTTGGTCGCCATGCCGGAGCGGCCCTTGCCGCCGCGGCGCTGCGCCCGGTAGGTCGAGAGCGGGACGCGCTTGATGTAGCCGCCATGCGAGACGGTGACGACCATGTCCTCGCGGGCGATCAGGTCCTCGTCGTCGAGGTCGGAGCCCCAGTCCTGGATCTCGGTGCGGCGCGGCGTGGCGAAGGCGGCCTTGGCCTCCGCCAGCTCGGTCTTGACGATGTCCTGGATGCGGGCGCGCGAGCGCAGGATGTCGAGATAGTCGCCGATCTCGCGGGCGAGCTTCTCCAGCTCGTCGCCGATCTCGTCGCGGCCGAGAGCGGTGAGGCGGGCGAGGCGAAGCTCGAGGATCGCCTTGGCCTGGGCGTCGGAGAGACGGTAGGTGCCGTCCGGGTTCATCGGATGGCGCGGATCGTCGACCAGCGCGATCAGCGGGGCGATGTCGTCGGCCGGCCAGTCGCGCGCCATCAGCGATTCATGCGCGTCGGCCGGGGTCGGCGCGGTGCGGATCAGGCGGATGACCTCGTCGATATTGGCGACCGCCGTGGCGAGGCCGCAGAGCACATGGGCGCGCTCGCGGGCCTTGTTGAGCAGGAAGCGCGTGCGCCGCGAGACGACCTCCTCGCGGAACTCGACGAAGGCCGAGATGAAGTCCTTGAGGTTCAGCACTTCCGGGCGGCCGCCGTTCAGCGCGACCATGTTGGCGCCGAAGGAGGTCTGGAGCGGGGTGAAGCGGTAGAGCTGGTTCAGCACCACATCGGCGACGGCGTCGCGCTTGATCTCGATGACGACGCGGATGCCCTCGCGGCTCGACTCGTCGCGCAGGTCCGAGATGCCCTCGATCCGCTTCTCGCGGACGAGATCGGCGATCTTCTCGACCATCGTCGCCTTGTTCACCTGATAGGGAATCTCGGTGACGATGATCGCCTCGCGCTCCTTGCGGAGCTCCTCGATATGCGTCTTGGCCCGCATCACGATCGAGCCGCGCCCGGTCTGGTAGGCGGAGCGGATGCCGCTCTTGCCCATGATCTGGCCGGCTGTCGGGAAATCGGGGCCGGGAATGATCTCGTTGAGGTCCTCGATCGAGATCTCGGGGTCGTCGATATAGGCGACGCAGGCGTCGATGACCTCGCCGAGATTGTGCGGCGGGATGTTGGTCGCCATGCCGACCGCGATGCCGCCGGCGCCGTTGACGAGAAGCTGCGGATACTTGGCCGGCAGCACGTTCGGCTCGCTGCGGCTGTCGTCGTAGTTGGGCTGGAAGTCGACGGTGTCGCGGTCGAGATCGTCGAGCAGCGGCATCGCCGACTTGTCGAGCCGGCTCTCGGTGTAGCGCATCGCCGCCGGCGGGTCGCCGTCGATCGAGCCGAAATTGCCCTGGCCGTCGACCAGCGGCAGCCGCATCGAGAAGGGCTGCGCCATGCGCACCAGCGCGTCGTAGATCGCCTGGTCGCCATGGGGATGGTACTGACCCATCACGGCGCCGACGATGTTCGCCGACTTGACGTGCTTGCGGTCCGGCGTGTGGTTGTTCTCCCACATCGAATAGAGGATGCGGCGATGGACGGGCTTCATCCCGTCGCGGACATCGGGCAGAGCGCGGCTCACGATCACGCTCATGGCGTAATCGAGATAGCTCTTCTTCATTTCGTCAGTGATTGCGATCGGCTTGATGTCGCCGCCGAAATCCGGGGCGTCGTCGCGCTTGTCGTCGTTGTCTTCGCTCAACTGGGAATGTCCCGATTCCTGTTTGTTTTGAGCTCTCTGGCTATCCGATTCCGGTTCTTCGCGCCAGCAAAAGCAGGCTCTGTCCAAGCAAAAAAATCATGATTTTTATCAAGGCGTTACGGGTCGTTTTCGAGCCGTCGCGGACAGCCTGCCATAATCCCGCCTTTCTTGGCGGGTGACGGCGGGCGAAACTCGTGGTGAAGTCCGGCCGATGTACGCCGAATTCGCCACCGCAGCCCTCGTCACCATGCTGGTGACGCTCGATCCGCCGGGCCTCGCGCCGATCTTCCTGTCGCTGACGCGCGGCATGTCGGCGGGGGAGCAGCGGCAGGTCGCGATCCGCGCCTCGATCATCGCCTTCTGCATCATGGGCTTCTTCGGCGTGGCCGGGGACGTCGTGCTGAAGGCGCTCGGCGTCTCGCTGCCGGCCTTCCGCATCGCCGGCGGGCTCCTGCTGTTCTGGATCGCCTTCGAGATGGTGTTCGAGCGCCGGACCGAGCGCAAGCAGCAGACGGCCGAGACGGCGATCACGCAGGACCATATCCGCAACGTCGCGGCCTTTCCGCTGGCGATCCCGCTGATGGCGGGGCCGGGGGCGCTGACCGCGATGATTCTGCTCGCCGGCCGCGCGCAGGGCGACCCGGTGCTGCTGGTCACGCTGGCGGTGATCTGCGGGCTGGTGATCCTGTGCTGCCTCGCCGTCTTCCTGGCCGCCTCGTCGATCGCCAAGCTTCTCGGCGTGACCGGCAATGTCGTGCTGACGCGGCTGCTCGGCGTGATCCTGGCGGCGCTGGCCGTGCAGTTCGTGATCGACGGGGTGAAGGCGACTTTGGCGGGGTAGGCGGAGCGCGCCCGGTGCCGGAAAGGGCTTGCTTATTGCATAAGTGAATGCTTATGTTATGGCATGGCCGAGAACGACATCTTCAAGGCGCTGGCCGATCCGACGCGCCGCGCGATCTTCGAGAAGCTGGCGGCCGGCGGCATGAACGCCAGCGCCCTGCGCGAGGGCATCGCGATCAGCCAGCCGGCGATGTCGCAGCACCTGTCGGTGCTGCGCGGTGCCGGGCTGGTGCGCGAGGAGCGGCAGGGGCGCTTCGTCCGCTACGAGGTCGATCCGCAAGGCCTCGCCGCGATCGCGCAATGGCTGGCGAAATACCGCGCCTACTGGCCCCGGCGCATCGAGGCCCTCAAGGGCCTGCTCAAGGAGATGGACCAATGAGCGCAGACGAGGCCGAAGGGGCGCCCGAGCCTCTGGTCCTGGACTATCGGCTCGATGCGCCGCCGGAGAAGGTCTGGCGCGCGATCAGCATGCCCGGGCTGCGGGAGGCCTGGCTGCCGGGCGCCGATCTGGCCGATCCCGAGCCGATCGTTCTCGCGCCGGGGGAAGCCCTGCGCTACCGCATGCGCGAGGACGAGCCGCCCTTCCGCGAAAGCGCCGTCACCTTCCGGATCTCCGCCGACGCGGCCGGCGGCACCCGCCTCAACGTGATCCACGAGCGCGCGGCGTGTTCTGACGGACGGACGATCATGGCGGCGAACAGCAACGCGCCGCCGCTGCTGCGCGCGGCCTGACACCCTCACTTCCGGTCCCATCCACAGCCTATGGAGTTCGCCGATGCGCGAAACGATGCAACTCGTCCCTATGGTCGTCGAGCAGTCGAGCCGCGGGGAACGCTCCTTCGACATCTATTCCCGGCTGCTGCGCGAGCGCATCATCTTCATCAACGGCGAGGTCAACGATGCGATGAGCGCGCTGGTCTGCGCCCAGCTCCTGTTCCTGGAGGCGGAAAACCCGAAGCGGCCGATCCATCTCTACATCAATTCGCCCGGCGGCGTCGTGACCAGCGGCTTCGCCATGTACGACACGATGCGCTACATCCGCGCGCCGGTGCATACGCTGTGCATGGGCACGGCCCGCTCGATGGGCTCGTTCCTTTTGATGGCGGGCGAGCCGGGCGAGCGCGCGGCGCTGCCCAATGCGAGCCTGCATGTGCACCAGCCGCTCGGCGGCTTCCAGGGGCAGGCCTCGGACATCCTGATCCATGCCGAGGAGATGCAGCAGACCAAGCGCCGGGTCACGCGCCTCTATGCCGAGCATTGCGGGCGCAGCTACGAGGAGGTCGAGCGCACGCTGGACCGCGACCGCTTCATGACGGCGCAGGAGGCCCTGGAATGGGGGCTGATCGACCGCGTCGTGGATCGGGCGGAGGATCGGCCGGGCATCCCGGCCCAGCCCTGAGGCTCCGAAAGAACCTTGCAAATCGGCCGGCGAATTGCAGCGCCTCTCTCGCCGCCGCTGCGCTATCGTCCCTCCGCCGCCGAAGAGGCTTCGGCCGGCGGAGGGAGAAGCCGTGACGATCGATCTCGACAATCTGGCGCAGGAGATGGCCGGCTGGCGGCGCGACCTGCACGCCCATCCGGAATTCGGCTTCGAGGAGGCGCGCACCAGCGCCTTCGTCGCCGGCAAGCTGCGGGAATTCGGGCTCGACGAGGTCGTCACCGGGGTCGGCCGCACCGGCGTGGTCGGCACGCTGAAGCGCGGCGGCGGCAGTCGCGCGATCG
This sequence comes from Hyphomicrobiales bacterium, assembly GCA_900466745.1. GTDB lineage: Bacteria > Pseudomonadota > Alphaproteobacteria > Rhizobiales > Beijerinckiaceae > Allobosea > Allobosea minatitlanensis. Next base: position 126,395 of record UBNE01000013.1, read on the forward strand.
CGCTCAGGGCCGATATGGACGCCTTGCGCATCCCGGAGCAGGGCGAGGCGCCCTACCGCTCGCGCAATCCCGGCGTGATGCATGCCTGCGGCCATGACGGCCATACCGCGATGCTGCTCGGCGCGGCCAAGCTGCTGGCGGTGGAGGGCGGCTTCGACGGCACGGTGCGCTTCGTCTTCCAGCCGGCCGAGGAATGGGGGCGGGGCGCCCTCGCGATGCTCGATGACGGCCTGCTGGAGCGATTCCCCTTCGCGGAGATCTACGGGCTGCACAATGCGCCGGGGCTCGCCGTCGGCCGCTTCGAGACGCGCGCCGGCGCGATCATGTCGGCGGAGGACAATTTCGAGATCGTCCTGCGCGGCGTCGGCGGCCATGCCGCCCGCCCGCATGCCGGCCGCGAGACGCTGGTCGCCGCCTGCGCCCTGGTGATGAGCCTGCAGAGCATCGTCTCGCGCCGCCTGAGCCCGGCCGAGATCGCGGTCGTCTCGGTGACCGAGCTGATCACCGACGGCACGCGCAACGCGCTGCCGGGAGAGGCGCGGATCCGCGGCGACGCCCGCAGCTTCAGCCCGCAGGTCAGCGCCGATATCGAGGAGCAGATGCGCACGATCGCGGACGGGATCGCGCGCGCCTATGCCGTCGAGCCCTCCGTGACCTATACCCGCGAATTCGTGCCGCTGCTGAATGACCCCGCCCTGACGGAGGAGGCGCTCGGCGCGGCGCGGGCGCTGCTGGGTGCGCAGAACGTCTCGGTCGTCTCCGAGCCCTTCACCGGCTCGGAGGATTTCGCCCGCTTCCTCGATCATGTGCCGGGCTGCTTCGCCTTTCTTGGCAATGGCGACAGCGCGCCGCTGCACAACCCGCGCTACGATTTCGACGATGCCGGGCTGATCCATGGGGCGCGGTTCCATGCCGGGATCGTGCGGCGGCGCCTGCCGATAGCCTGAGGGGGGACCGACCGGCGCTCCGGCATGGATCCCGGATCGTCGCTTCGCCCGTCCGGGATCGAGCCTGTCCTTGTCCGCCTGGGCGGCGCATCGAAGACGATGCCGGCTTTTCCGGGGCTTCCCGGCGGGTAGCGAGGCTTGCGCGGGGCGCTACCTTTCCAGGAAGGCGCGGATCGCGCCTTCGGCCTGCTTCATCGACATCACGCCGTCGAGATGGCCGCGCACGCCGTCGATGGTGAGATGGGTGATGTCGCGCCCCGCCTCCCGGGCGGCCTCGACGGTGCGCGCGACGGTCTCCGGGGTGAAGACGAGGTCCTTCGGCTGGGTGATGTAGAGCAGCGGCGCCCTGATCCTCGCCATGCCGTCGGCGAGGGAGGTGCCGCCGGCGGCGAAGAGCTGGTTCGCCTTGACCAGGTAGAGGAAGTGGTTGGCGTCGGAGAGCCGGGCGCGGGCCTCGCCGGCATTGTCGAGCACGCTCTGGACCTGGAACTTGTTGCGCAGCGCCTTGCCGGGCTCTTCGCCGGCCCTGGCCGGGCGCCGGTCGAAGGTCGCGCCGGCCCAGTCCTCGTGATTGGCCTGCAGCGTCACCGCGGTGAGCGCCTTGGCGAGGCCGGCGAGCGGGGGCGCCTTGCCGTAATAGTCGCCGTTGTTCCAGTCGGGATCGACGAGGATGGGGGCGGCCCAGACGTCGAGCCAGCCGATCAGCATCGCATTGGCCTCGGCCGCGCCGATCACCGGCATCGCCTTGGCCACCATCTCGGGATGGCTCGCCGCCCACTCGAAGGTCTGGAGCGAGCCCATCGAGGGACCGGCGACCAGGGCGAGCCGCTTGATTCCAAGGCTTTCGACGAGGGCCTTCTGAACCTCGACGAAGTCGCGGATGGTCACCACCGGAAAGTCCAGCCCGTAAGGCTTGCCGGTGTCGGGGTCGATCGAGGCCGGGCCGGTGGTCGTGGTCCTCGGGTCGCCGGTGTTGAGATTCACCAGCGTGTCGGAGGCGATGACGAAATAGCGGTCGGTGTCGATCGCCTTGCCGGGACCGATGATCGCGTCCCAATAGCCGGGCTGCGCATCCGCGGCGTCGTATTTTCCGGCGGCATGCGAATTGCCGGAGAAGAAGTGGCAGATCAGCACCGCGTTGGATCTGTCGGGGGCGAGCGTGCCGTAGCTCTCCCAGCCGACGCGGACCTGCTTCAGCGTGCGGCCCGACTGCGTGGTGAAGCTCGGCAGCTCGAAGACCTTCTTCTCGACGATCAGTTCCTGCGCTTCGGCCATGCCCGTCACCATCGTTGCTGCGAGCGCGGTGGCGCCCATGATCCATGTCCGCATCGCGCATCCTCCTGCCGCGGCCCGGCCGGGCCTCGCGGCGATCAGACCGGATTCCGGCGGGATGCGGAAGCGATGCCCCGAGACGCTCAGCGCTCGATCAGCGTCGGCGCGGCGATGGCCCCGGTGCTGCCGGTCGGGCTGAGGAAAGCCTCGCTCTCGACATCGAAGAACGGCGCGTCGACAGGGCCCTTGAGGACCAGAGGCAGCCTGAGCGAGCCGCTGAGCGAGGCCAGCGAAGCGCGCATGTCGAGCTGGCGCGTGCGCAGGGAGGCGTTGCCGGCGAGGCCGAGCCGGTAGTTCGCCCCGTTCATCTGCGCGTCCGTCAGCACGAGCAGGCCGTTGGCGATGCCGGCATTGGCCGTCAGCGTCTCGAACGGCGTCTTGCCCTGGTGCCAGTCGCGCAGGAGCTGTGAGGGATTGCGTTCGGCGCGCCGGACCAGATCGGCCAGCGCGACCCCGCCGATCTCGCCCTGGCGCAGGTTGATGCCGGCGCGCCCGGTCATTCCGCCGAGCAATTCGTCGAAGGTGCCCCCGGCGCCGTCGAGCGCGAGCTGGAACCCGCCCGTGCCGGTCAGGCGCGCGAATTGCGGGACATCGGCCGCGGCCTTGCCGAAATCGACCTTGTCGAGGCCGGCCTGGATCTTGACGTCGACGCCGGCCGGCGCGCCCACGGCGAGGAAGCGCGCCTTGACCGTGCCGCCATAGGCGGAAGCGCGCAGCAGCCCGGCCTCGAAGCGGCCCTTCTTGACGAGGAGATAGGTCGCGGCGTCGGCGAGGCGCGCGCCGTTCAGCCGCGCGGCATCGACCGAGACCCGCAGGTCGATGTCGCGCCCGGTCCAGCCGTCGAGGTCGAGCCGGCCCGGATCGCGGGCGTCGATGGCGGGGAGGGGCAGCCGGCCGATCAGCCGGCCCAGATCGAGGCCGGCTCCGGCCAGCGTGCCCGACAGGGCGAAGCGGCCATCGACCTCGGTGAGCTTCATGACGCCGTCGAGCCGGTCTCCGTCCAGGCTCGCCACGGCGTTGTTGAACGACGCCTCCCGCGGCTTGAGCTGCAGATCGGCGTTGAGCGTCAGGCCGCCCAGCGCGGTTGAGAGCCGGGACTTCTCGCCGAACCAGTCGAGCAATTGCGGCAGCGAGGGCGTGGACAGGGCCAGCGCTCCGTCGATCACGGGCTCGCCCGGCCCGGCGCGGGTGCCTTCGAAGCGCAGCTTCAGCAGGGGCGAGGAGGCGGACAGGGCCGCCTTGCCGCCGCCCGCCGCCGGCCAGAGCAGGCTGACGTCGCTGGAGACGCCGCGCCAGGTGAAGGAGCCGGAGAGGCTGAGGGGGTCGTCGAGCTCGCGCTCGTCGAGGACGAGGTTGAGGTCGCGCACGATGCTCTGGACCTGTCCGGCGGCGCGCAGGAACAGCGCGCCGGAACGGATGACGATGCGGCTCTGGCTGCGCAGCTTCTCGAGCTCGGCGAGCGGCGGGGAGAGCCAGTCGGTGATGCCGTCGCTGCCCGCCGGCACGGCAATGTCGAGCTGCGGGGCGACGAGGTCGATGCGGTCGAAGCCGAGACGCCCGGCGAGCAGCGGCAGCAGCCGCGGATAGACCCTGACCCGCAGGGCCTCGCCGGCGACGGCGCCGTCATGCTGGGCGAAGGCGACCCTGGAGAGGCTGATGCGCGGCAGCGGCAGGAGCGCGATCTCGGCCCGCTCCAGCGATTTCACGACGAAGCCGGTCCGCGCCTCGATCGCCCGGACGGCGCTCGCCTCGATCCGGCCGCGCGCAAGATCCCACGACTGCAATCCGAGCAGGCCGATCACGACGACGAAGCTGAAGGCGAGGAACGCAGTGCGTCTGGTCATGGACTTCCGAATCGGCACGGCCGAAAGTCAGCCAGCCCCCTGGCGCGAGTGGGTTTAGGCCGATCCGGCAGGCTTGTCGAGCCGGCGAAGCCGGCTATGCAGGGCGGTTTGCACCGCTTTTCACCGCAAACGCGGCCGAATGGAGGCGCCGGGCAGAGGGCGGCGCCGGGCCGCCCGCCTCACTGCGCCGCCAGCACGAGCGGGATCATGCGGACCGGGCCGTGGGCGGCGCCTGGCTCGAAAGAGCCGCGCAGGAAGGCGTCGCTCACCGTATCCGGCGCCAGGCTGGCCTCGCGGACGCGCATCTGGCGGCGGAGATTGCGCGCCTGCGCCTCCATCCGCGAGATGCCGACCCGCTCGTCGATCTGGCGGCGCTGCGCCTTGCTCAGCTCCGGCGCCGAGCGGAAGTCGCGGAAGTCGCGGCGGCTATAGGGCCAGCTCGAGCCGCCCATGAAGGTCGTGACCTTGCCGTCCAGCACGATGCTGTCGCCGGGGCGCAGCGTGATGTCGCGCAGCAGCGAGACCCGGTGCTCGCCGGCCTGGACGATCGGCAGGCGGCAGGCCGGGTCGGCCACCGTCTCGTGCCGGTAGGCGGTCGCCAGCGCGCCATAGCGCTGGCCGTCGGCGGCGACGGCCCGGTCGATCGAGGTCGCTCCGGCCGCCACGGTGAAGATCTTGACCGGCAGGCCCGGATTCATCGCCTCGCAGAGCGCCTGATGCGCCTTGAGGTCGGAGGCGGAACGCAACTGGCCGATCGGGGAATGGAAGCCGTCGCACAGCCTGACGCAGATCGTCTGCGCCGTCCTGGCCGAGCCGGAGAAGGCGCCGGCGCGGGCAGGCGCGGCCGCCTTCGCGGAGCGCGCCTTCGGCCGGGACGCCTGGCGGCGGAAGGGGTTGAGATCGATGGCGGGCTGGGCGATCCGCCCGTCGGCGCCCGTCCGGAACAGCGGCAGCCGCCAGCCCCGCTCCGCCGGAGCATAGGCGCTCGCCTGCGGCGCAAAGCCGGCCGATCGCTCCGCCCGGCGCGCGGCTTCCTCGAGGAAGAAGGCGTGGATCCCGGAATCGTCGCCGGCCTGGACGAGCGATGCCGTCAGGATCATGCCGCCTGCGCCGAGCGCGAGCCCGGCGGCGGCCATCGCCGCGAGGCGGCGCGGGCGCGATCCGCGCCCCGTGCCGGAAGAACAGGGATGCGACCGCCGGAGTGCCGCGACAAGGGCCTGACCGCCGCAGGCGGGCGCCTGCTCGGAAACGTCACGGACACGCGACATGCGCTACTCCAAACCACGCTTGTTCCACCGTCCGCCGCAGGAAGGGTGTAGTTTACTCCTTGTTAAGATTCAACGCCGGAGCGTGAAGAGCCCGCGGTAAAGGGCGGGAATGCTTAACGGATCGCCCGCCGGGGAGCGGGGCGGGGGCTCAGAGCACGGCGAGCAGCACCCCGGCCCACATGCAGACCAGCACGACGACGCCGATGCCGTAGACCGCGCCGCGCAGGGGCAGACGGTTGGGGCCGATATGGATCAGGGTGTGGGCGACGCGGGAGGCGACGAAGATCCAGGCCAGCGCCGCCATCGCATAGCCCGTCGCCGCCACCTCCATGGCGAGCATGATCAGCGCGAAGAAGACGACCGGCAGCTCGAACTGGTTCGAGAAATTGGCGGAGGCGAGGCGGGCGCCGAGCGGATAGCGCTCGGTCGAGACCGCGACCTCCTCGGGCCGGACCTCGCCCGAGACGAAGGCATTCCTGCGGCGAACCGCGAGGATGATGCCGACCGCGAAGATCCACAGGATCATCGCGAGCGCCGGATAGATCAGCTTCAGGGTCATCGCGCCTTCTCCGCCTTCGTCGCAGCCCGGCTCATCGGGCCGCGGGCCAGACTGCACGAAGCCGGGGCAGGCTCAAGAGCGGGTCGGATAATTCGGGCTCTCGCGCACGATCGTCACGTCGTGGACGTGGCTCTCGCGCAGGCCGGCGCTGGTGATGCGGATGAAGCGGGCCTTGGCCTGGTAGTCCTTGAGGTCCTTGCCGCCGACATAGCCCATCGCGGCGCGCAGGCCGCCGGCGAGCTGGTGCAGCACGTTCGAGACCGGGCCCTTATAGGCGACCTGGCCCTCGATGCCCTCGGGCACGAGCTTCAGCGTGTCCTTGATGTCCTGCTGGAAGTAGCGGTCGGCCGAGCCGCGCGCCATGGCGCCGACCGAACCCATGCCGCGATAGGCCTTGTAGGAGCGGCCCTGGTACAGGAAGGTCTCGCCGGGGGTCTCGTCGGTGCCGGCGAGCAGCGAGCCGACCATGGCGCAGGAGGCGCCGGCCGCGAGCGCCTTGGCGAGGTCGCCCGAATATTTGATGCCGCCATCGGCGATGACCGGCACGCCCGCCTTGCTGGCGGCGGAGGCGGCGTCCAGGATCGCGGTGAGCTGCGGCACGCCGACGCCGGCGACGATGCGGGTGGTGCAGATCGAGCCCGGGCCGATGCCGACCTTGACCGCGTCGGCGCCGGCGTCGATCAGCGCCTGGGCGCCGGCGGCGGTGGCGACGTTGCCGGCGATCACCTGCACGGCGTTGGAGAGCTTCTTCACGCGGCTGACCGCGTCGAGCACCTTGGCCGAATGGCCGTGGGCGGTGTCGACGACGATGAGGTCGACGCCGGCGTCGATCAGCAGCTCGGAGCGCTCGAAGCCCTGCTCACCGGTCGTGGTCGCGGCCGCGACGAGCAGGCGGCCCTGCGCGTCCTTGGCGGCGTTGGGATAGGCGACCTGCTTCTCCATGTCCTTGACGGTGATTAGGCCGATGCAGCGATAATGGTCGTCGACGACGAGCAGCTTCTCGATGCGGAACTGGTGGAGCAGGCGGCGCGCCTCCTCGGGATTGACGCCCTCGCGCACCGTGATGAGCCGCTCCTTCGTCATCAGCTCCGAGACCGGCTGGCCCGGATTGGCGGCGAAGCGGACGTCGCGGTTGGTGAGGATGCCGACGAGCTTGCCCTTGTGGCCCTGCGGCCCGCGCTCGACGACCGGGATGCCGGAGATTCCGTGCTGCTTCATCAGCGCCAGCGCGTCGGCCAGCGTCTCGTCGGGATGGATCGTGATCGGGTTGGCGATCATCCCGGATTCGAATTTCTTGACCAGCCGCACCTGCTCGGCCTGCTGCTCGGCCTCGAGATTGCGGTGGATGACGCCGAGCCCGCCGGCCTGCGCCATGGCGATCGCCATGCGCGCCTCGGTCACCGTGTCCATGGCGGAGGCAATGATCGGCAGGTTGAGCGAGATCGCGTTGGTGAGCCGGGTGCGGACATCGACATCCGCCGGCATGACCTCGGAGGGGCCCGGCTCGAGGAGCACGTCGTCGAAGGTGAGGCCGTCGCGAATCAAACCGTCGAGGGAAAGCGCCATCGTCAACTCCGTCACCGGGCAGGACCGGCTTTTCTGAAGGGCCGGGCGGAGGCGCCCATGGCCGAGTTGACGAGGCCCGTTAGCACGGCTGCCCGCGCTTCGCTAGTGCGGCATGGCGAGAATTTTGCAGTGCGGCAACGGCCCCGGCACAGCGCTGCGCCGGAGCCGGGAGAACGGGCCGTCGGCTTCAGCGGCGCAGCCGCGACGCGCCGGGGCCTGCGTCCGGCGCCACGCCGAAGCAGCCCATCGAGTTCGCCACATGCCCTTCCTGATTGGCCAGGCGCTCGCAATCCAACTGGCGGATGCAGTTGTTGTAGCGGATGCTCTCGCCATAGCCCTGAGGGGCGGCCTTGTCCTGGCAGGCGGCCTGCCAGTCGGTCGGAGCGGCGGCGGCGGGCGCGGTCCCGGCGATGCCCCAGGCGAGTCCCGCCAGCGCGCCGAAAGCCGCCAGGCTCAGGCCCGGGCGGCAACGCCGGGCAGCGGTGGAAAGATATGAAATATCGAACATGATAGCCTCCGAAGGTCGACGGCGCGCGCCCCTCGCGACGGTTCGGTCGTGCCGAACGATTGTGAAGTGGTGCGATCCCGATTGTCCTTGCAGAGCGGACAACGCATGGCGGCTCTGTGCACGGCGCCGAGTCATAATCACAGAGCATAGCGGAAGCGCTCGGACAGCGGGCCGAATCCGGAAATCCGGCCTCGTCAGGCGCCCGGCGCCGCGTTAATAGCCAAGCTTATGATTTCAAGCGCGCCTATCGGCAGAGGGCGCAGAAGGTCCGAGACTTGCAACGCGCCAAACTGCTTCCCCTGATCGTCGCCTGCGCCCTGTTCATGGAGAATACCGACTCGACGGTCATCGCCACCTCCCTGCCGATGATCGCGAAGTCGCTGGGCGAGGATCCGATCGCGCTGAAGCTGGCGCTGACCTCCTATCTCGTCAGCCTCGCCGTCTTCATCCCGATCTCGGGCTGGATGGCCGACAGGTTCGGCGCCCGCAGCGTCTTCCGCGCCGCGCTCTGCGTCTTCATGCTCGGCTCCGTGCTGTGCGCGCTGTCGAGCTCGCTCGCGGCCTTCGTCGGCGCGCGCTTCATCCAGGGCATGGGCGGGGCGATGATGGTGCCGGTCGGCCGCCTCGTCATCCTGCGCAGCGTCAGCAAGGCCGAGATGGTGAGCGCGCTCGCCTATCTCACCGTGCCGGCGCTGGTCGGGCCGGTGGTCGGGCCGCCGCTCGGCGGCTTCATCACCACCTATTTCGACTGGCGCTGGATCTTCTTCATCAACATTCCGATCGGCGTGGTCGGCATCGTCCTGTCGAGCCTCTTCTTCGAGGATGTCCGGGAGGAGGACGTGGCGCCGCTCGACCTGCGCGGCTTCGTGCTCTCGGCCTTCGGCTTCGCGGCGCTGATGCTGGGGCTGGCCTCGGGCGGGCGGCACATGGTCCCGGCCTCGGTCTCCTATGGCTGCATGGCGGGCGGCGCGCTGGCTCTGGTCGCCTACTGGTTCCACGCCCGGCGCGTGCCCTATCCGGTCCTCGACCTCTCGCTCTTCCGCATCCCGACCTTCCGCATCGGGGTGATCGGCGGCTCGATCTTCCGCACCGGCATCGGCGCGATTCCCTTCCTGCTGCCGCTGATGCTCCAGCTCGGCTTCGGGCTCGACCCGCTGCAGTCGGGCCTGATCACCTTCGCCTCGGCGGCGGGCGCGCTGCTGATGAAGACGCTGGCGAAGTCGATCCTGGCGCAATACGGCTTCCGCCGCGTGCTGGTCTTCAACGCCCTGGTCGGCTCGGCCTTCCTGGCGGCGTCGGGGCTGTTCACGCCGGCGACGCCGCATGCGGTCATGCTCTCGGTGCTGCTGATCGGCGGCTGCTTCCGCTCGCTGCAATTCACCGGCATCAACGCGCTGAGCTATTCCGACGTCTCCAACCGGGAGATGTCGAGCGCGACCAGCCTGTCCAGCGTCGCGCAGCAGCTCTCGCTCAGCATGGGCGTCACCATCGGCGCCTTCGCGCTGGAGGGGGTGAACGCCTTTCACGGGGGCAGGGCGCTCGCGGCCGGGGATTTCTGGCCCGCCTTCGTCATCGTCGGGCTGATCTCGGCGTCTTCGGCGCTGTGGATGGCGCAGCTCGCGCCGGATGCCGGCGCCGAGGTGTCCGGCCATTCGCCGGTGAGCAAGCGCAAGCTGACCGCCGAGGCGATCGCCGACCAGAAGCCGCTGGACTGAGCTCAGCCTTCGGCGGCTTCGGTCCCGGCCTCGTCTGCCGCTTCCTCCTGCCGTCGCGGCCGCCGATAGCCCGTCGCCAGCACGTAGAGCTCCGAGGAATCGGCGCGGCTGGCCGCCGGCTTGACGTTGCGCACCGTGGTGAAGTCGCGCTTCAGGCCCGCCAGCAGCGTGGCGCTGTCGCCGCCCTGGAACAGCTTGGCGAGGAAGAAGCCGCCGGGCGCCAGCACGTCATGGGCGAACTCCAGCGCCGCCTCGGCCAGCGCGATGATCTTGAGGTGGTCGGTCTTCTTGTGGCCGGTGGTGTTGGCCGCCATGTCCGACATCACGCCGTCGGCCCGGCCGCCGAGCCGCTCGGTCAGCAGGGCGGGAGCCTCCTCGGCCATGAAGTCCATCTGGATCAGGTCGACATCGGGGATCGGGTCGACCGCGAGCAGGTCGATGCCGACGATATGGCCCTTGCCGCGCTCCAGCCCGATGCGTTTCCCCGCGACCTGGCACCAGCCGCCCGGCGCGCAGCCGAGATCGACCAGCCGCTGGCCGACCTTCAGGAACTTGTAGCGGTCGTCCATCTCCTCGAGCTTGAAGGCGGCCCGCGAGCGATAGCCGAGCTCCTTCGCCCGCTTGACATAGGGGTCGTTGAGCTGGCGCTCGAGCCAGAGCTGCGAGGAATGCTTGAGCTTGCCGGCCTTCCTGACCTTGACGCGCAGGTCGCGCGCGCCGGCCGCCGTCTTGCCGCCGGCCCCTCCCGATCTTGCGCCGCTCATCGCTCCAAACCTATCTGCGCCGCCACCAGGCGCGGTCCTCATGCATCATGCGCAGCAGGATCCCCTCGCGCAGGCCGCGATCGGCGATGCGGACCCGCTCGCTCGGGAAGGCGCGGCGGATCGCCTCGAAGATCGCGCAGCCGGCGAGGACGAGATCCGCCCGCTCGCGGCCGATGCAGGCATTGGCCGCCCGGGCCGCATAGTCCATCTCGATCAGCCGGTCGATCACCGCGAGGATGTCGTCCTGCTGCATCCACAGGCCGTCGACCTCGCGCCGGTCGTAGCGGGGCAGGCCGAGATGGATGCCGGCGACCGTGGTCACGGTCCCCGAGGTGCCGAGCAGGTGGAAGCCGCGGGCATGGCGCGCGCCGGCCGCCTTCTTCACGAAGGGTTCGAGGACCTGCGAGCAGTCGGCGACCATGCGCTCGAACAGCTCCCGGCTGACCTCGACGCCGCCATAGCGCTCGGCGACGGTGACGACGCCGGTCGGCAGCGAGGCCCATTCGCGGATGCGGGCGGCGGGATCGCGCGCCTCGCTGCGGCTGCCGAGCCAGACGATCTCGGTCGAGCCGCCGCCGATGTCGAAGACGATGACGCCTTCGGCGCCGGGGTCGGCGAGCGCCGCGCAGCCGGAGACCGCGAGCGAGGCCTCCGTGCGCTGGTCGATGATCTCCAGCGAGAGCTCCGCCTCGGCCGCGACGCGGCGGATGAAGTCGAGGCCGTTGGTGGCGGCGCGGCAGGCCTCGGTGGTGACGAGCCGGGCGCGGGTGACGCCGCGATTCGCCATCTTGCCGCGGCAGATCTTCAGCGCCTCCACCGCCCGGTCCATGGCGGCCTCGCCGAGCCGGCTGCTGGCGGCCAGGCCCTCGCCGAGGCGCACGATTCGCGAAAAGGCGTCGACGACCCGGAAGCCGTGCTGCGCCGGCCGCGCGATCAGCAGCCGGCAATTATTGGTGCCGAGATCGAGCGCCGCATAGGTCGCCTGGGCGCGGTAGACGTTATGGCCGTTATGGGGCCGGGCGTTCGGGCCAGCAGAGGGGCCGCCGGCCCGGAGAGGGTCGGCGCTAGCCCTGTGCGGCGGCGTCACATAGGCGACGCCTCCGTGCTGTCGGTCCTCGACCGCCACCGTTCCAAATCCCCCGACCTGCCGTCCCGCCCGAGGCGATCCGGCAAGGGCCGCGTCCCGCGCAGCCATCTGCTTCGTCAGCAAGCTAACTACAGGGCAAGCCGCATGCCAAGCGGAACCTTGCCGGTGCGGCGGGCGCGCGGGCCGGGATCGCGAAATCGGGGGCAGCGCCCTTGCGCGAACGCGGCCGCTTCGGCCAGTCTCCGCGCGCGCCGCCGCAGAGCGCCGCAGCACAGGGCAGGAAACAGGACATGGCCGCCGGATACCTTCTCGCCATCGACCAGGGTACGACCTCCTCGCGCGCCATCGTGTTCGATTCGTCGCTCGGCCCGGTCGCCAGCGCCCAGAAGGAGTTCCCGCAGCATTTCCCGGCCTCGGGTTGGGTCGAGCACGAGCCGGAGGACATCTGGGAAACCGTGCTGTCGACCGCGCGCGAGGCCATCGCCAAGGCCGGCCTCGTCGCGCGGGAGATCGCCGGAATCGGCATCACCAACCAGCGCGAGACGACGCTGATCTGGGACCGTCGGACCGGCAGGGCGATCCACCGCGCCATCGTCTGGCAGGACCGGCGCACGGCGGAAGCCTGCGCCAAGCTCGCCGCCGCCGGCCATGAGGACCTGGTCGCCAGCCGCACCGGCCTGCGCATCGACCCCTATTTCTCCGGCACCAAGATCGCCTGGCTGCTCGACAACGTGCCCGGCGCCAGGCGGCGCGCCGAGGCGGGCGAGCTCGCCTTCGGCACCGTCGATTCCTTCCTGCTCTGGCGGCTGACGGGCGGCGCCGTCCATGCGACCGACGCGACCAATGCGGCCCGGACGATGCTGTTCGACATCGGCCGCGGCGTCTGGGACAAGGAATTGCTCGCGCTGCTCGACATCCCGGCGGCGATCCTGCCGGAGGTGCGCGATTGCGCGGCGCATTTCGGCGACACGGCGCCGGAGCTGTTCGGCGGCCCGATCCCGGTGCGCGGCATCGCCGGCGACCAGCAGGCGGCGACGATCGGCCAGGCCTGCTTCGCCCCCGGCATGGTGAAATCGACCTACGGGACCGGCTGCTTCGCGCTGCTCAACACCGGCGACACGCCGGTCCGCTCGAAGAACCGGCTGCTCAGCACCATCGCCTACCAGCTCGACGGCAGGCGGGCCTATGCGCTGGAAGGCTCGATCTTCATCGCCGGCGCCGCGGTGCAATGGCTGCGCGACGGGCTCGGCATCATCGGCAAGGCGAGCGATACCGGCCCGCTGGCGGAAGCGGCGGACCCGGCGCAGGACGTCTATCTCGTGCCGGCCTTCGTCGGGCTCGGCGCGCCGCATTGGGACGCCCATGCGCGCGGCGCGATGTTCGGGCTGACGCGCGGCACCGGCCCCCGCGAATTCGCCCGCGCCACGCTGGAGAGCGTCTGCTACCAGACGCTCGACCTGATCGAGGCGATGCATGCCGACTGGCCCCAGGCCGGACAGGGCGGCCGCTCGGTGCTGCGCGTCGATGGCGGCATGGTCGCGTCGGACTGGACGATGCAGCGCCTCGCCGACATCCTCGACCTGCCGGTGGACCGGCCGACGGTGCTGGAGACGACGGCGCTGGGCGCGGCCTATCTCGCCGGGCTCGATGCCGGGCTCCTGCCGGAGCCTGACCGCTTCGCCGATCTCTGGCGGCTGGAGCGGCGCTTCCTGCCGGCGATGGCGGCGAGCCAGCGCGAGCACAAGGTCGCAGGCTGGCGCGACGCGGTGCGGCGGACGCTGAGCTCCCATTGAAGGGCAGGGCGCGGGAATGCTGAAGGGGCAGGGCCTGCTGTCGCTCTGGAACGGGGTCGAGCCCGCGCGGCGCGCCGAATACGACCTTTGGCACACGCGCGAGCATGTTCCCGAGCGCCTCGCCATTCCAGGCATGCTGCGGGCCCGGCGCTATCATCGCGGCGAGGGGCCGCTGCCGGAATTCCTGACGCTCTACGAGCTCGAGACCAATGCGGTGCTCGCCGGCGCGCCCTACCGGGCGCTGCTGGAGACCCCGACCGCCTGGTCGCGCAGCATGCGGCCGTCCTTCCGCGGCTTCTTCCGCGTCGGCCATCGGCCGCTCCTGAGCCGCGGCGGCGGCGTCGCCGGCGCCCTGATGGCGACGACCTTCGCCGATCTGCCGGCCGCCGAAGGGCGCTGGGAGAGCGCCGCGGAGCGGATTTTGCGCGAGACGGCGGCGACCGCGATTCACGTCCTGGCCAAGGATCCCGCGGTCGCTCCGGTGCCTTTCGCCGTGCCGCCGGGAGGAGGAGAGGCCCATGCCGATGGCGGGGCGATCCTCGTCGAATGCCATGACCGCGCCTGCCTCGCCGGGATCGCCGCGGCGCTCGCTCCGGCACTCGACGGGCCGGGGCTCGCCTTGGGACGCGCGCCCTGGACGGCCTACGACCTCGCCTATCTGATCGACCGGGACGAGCTTCCGCAGGTCGTCGCCCCGTCCCGGCCGGAAGGCTGAGCCCGCATCCGGCGCTGGATCGGCCATCGTCGCGGTTGACGGGAGCCGATGAGCGGGTCGAAGAAGCCTGCTGCATAAAATGCGCGGGAAGGCGGCAGCCGGCCGCTCCCGAAGGGAGGAACGCAATGTTCGAAGGCCTTGCTCGCTGGCGCAGCGTCTGCGCCGCCGTGATTCTCGGGCTCGCCGGCACGAATGCGCCGGCCCTGGCGCAGGCCCCCGCGCCCAAACCGCTCGACCCGCCACAGGCGGTGCGCGTCGCCTATGTCCCGATCATGAAGTTCGCGACCGCCTTCGTCGCGGAATCGCGCGGCCTGTTCAAGAAATACGGGCTCAACGTCCAGCTCGACAGCGTCAAGTCCGGCACCGAGGCGATCGCCTTTCTCGACAAGGGCTCGGTCGATGTCGGCGGCATCGCCATCGTCGCCTCGCTCTGGTCGGCCTGGAATCGCGGCCTCGACATCCGGGTGATCGCGCCCGGCGCGCTCGATCCGATGACCGACGGCCCGACCAAGCTGATCGTCCGCACGGACCTGATGGAGTCGGGCGCGATCAAGTCGGTCGCCGACCTCAAGGGCAAGCGCATCGCCGCGGCCGGCGGGCCGGGCAGCGGCGGCGAGTATTTCGTCACCAAGGCGCTGGAGAGCGCCAGGCTCAGCCTGCGCGACGTGCAGCTCCTCAACATCGGCAATGGCGACATGCCGGCGGCGATGGAAGCGAAGTCGGTCGACGCGGTGCTGACCTCCTCGCCCTATTCGGACCAGATCTTCAAGGCGGGCACCGGCAAGCTCCTGGCGCAGGACTTCACGCCCGGCCTGATGACGGTGGTCTTCGTCGGCTCGGGCAAGTTCCTGAAGGAGCGGCCGGAGGCGGCCGAGCGCTTCGTGCTGGCGATGACCGAGGCGGCGCGCCTGATGCAGGGGCCCGACTTCCTCGCCCAGCCCAATATGGACGGCTATCTGAAATACACCGCCTCGACGCCCGAGGCGGTGCGGAACGGCGGCGCCTTGATCTACGATCCGAACATGGCGATCCCGACCGCCGGCCTCGCCGATATCGAGCGCGTGCACCGCGAGAACGGCCGCACCGAATACGACAAGCCGCTCGACATGGCGAAGGTCGTCGACGAGCGCTTCGTCGCCAAGGCCATCGCGGTCCTCGGCAAGGCTGCCCCGGCCAAATGACCGGGCTCGCGGCGGCCGGGCCCGGATGCGGGTCCCGGAGTCAGGACCAACCAGCCTGGAAGGGCGACCGATGACCGCCTCCCTGCCGGCCGCCGCGCCGAAGATCGCGGCGCGCAGCGTCAGCAAGCACTACCCCACCGCGGACGGCACCATGGTCGCGCTCGAGGATTTCTCCCTCGACGTGGCCGATGGCGAGTTCGTCTGCATCGTCGGCCCCTCCGGCTGCGGCAAGTCGACCTTCCTGCGGATGGTGGCGGGGCTCGAATCGATCTCGCTCGGCTCGATCGACATCCGCCCCGGCAGCGAGAGGGGCAAGCCGCTCAACAGCGTCGTCTTCCAGGAATATGCGATCTTTCCCTGGAAGACGCTGATCGAGAACGTCGCCTTCGGCCCGCAGATGCGCGGCGTCGGCCGAGCGGAGCGTCTCGACACCGCGCGCTACTGGCTCGACCGGGTGGGCCTGGGCAAGTTCGCCGACTACTACCCGCACCAGATCTCGGGCGGCATGAAGCAGCGCGTCAGCATCATCCGGGCGCTCGCCAACGACCCGGAGGTGCTGCTGATGGACGAGCCGCTCGGCGCGCTCGACGCCCAGACCCGCGTCGTCATCCAGGAGGAATTGCTGCGGATCTGGGAGGAGACCCGCAAGACGGTGCTCTACATCACCCACAGCCTCGACGAGGCGGTGCTGCTCGGCGACCGCGTCATCCTGATGAGCGCCCAGCCCGGCCGGCGCCTCGCCACCTTCAGGATCGAGCTGCCGCGTCCGCGCTCGATCGCGATGACGAATTCGCCGCGCTTCGCCGAATACCGGGCGCAGATCTGGGAACAGCTCAGCGCCGAGGTGACGCGCGCCATGGAGGCCAGGCCATGACCAGCGCGACGACGGACGGGCCGGCGCCGGCCGGGCATCGGGAGGCGCCGCGGCGCGGGCGCGCTTCCGGCGGCGATCTCCGCGCCGGACTGCTGTTCCTCGCCGCCGGGGCCGCCCTCAACGCGGCGCTCGCGGCCGCCGGGCTGTGGAGCGATTTCGCCTGGCCGGCGATCGGGGCGAGCTTCGTCCTGCTGGTTCTGGCCTGCGAGCGCATCGGCCGGCTCGTGCCGGTGAAGGGCAGGGCCGCCTATGAGCGCACGCTGGCGCTCGGCTTCCCGCTCCTCGTGCTCGTGCTCTGGGAGCTCGCCGCTGATAGCGGCTTCATCAACCCGACCTGGTTCCCGCCGCCGAGCCGGATCGGCGCGGCGCTCTGGGACCTCAGCACGCGCTATGACCGCTTCTCGGGTACGACGCTGCTCGGCCGGCCCTGGCTGATGCCGGAAGCCTTCTCGAAGGAGGGCTGGGCCGGAATCTGGGCGCTGGTGGCCGAGAGCCATGTCTTCGCGACGGTGGCGCGCGTCCTCGTCGGCTTCGTGCTTGGAGCCATCCCCGGCGTGCTGCTCGGCGTGGTGATGGGGCTGAACCAGACGGTCAGGCTGATGCTCGATACCACGCTCTCGGCGATCTATGTCCTGCCCAAGATCGCGATCTTCCCGATCGTGATGCTGATGTTCGCCGATCCTTTCGGCGAGGCGCCGAAGATCCTGGTCGTCGGGCTCTCGGTCTTCATCCTGATGGCGATCAACACGATGGCGGCGGTGCGCGGCATCGACAGGGTCTATCTGATGGCCGGCCGGAACTACGGCGCCAGGGGCTGGTCGATGCTGCGCCACGTCATCCTGCCCGGCGCGCTGCCGGTGATCTTCTCGGGGCTGCGCATGGCGCTCGGCACGGCGATGATCGTGATCATCTCGGTCGAGTTCGTGCGCGCCAAGCAGGGCGTCGGCTACATGACCTTCTATTACTGGGAGGTCCTGAACCCCGAGAAGATGTATGCCGGCCTCGTCGTGGTGATGATCCTCGGCGTGCTGCTGACCTATGCGCTGCAATGGCTGCAGCGCCGGCTCATGCCCTGGCAGAAATGAGGACCGGTCGATGAAGGTCGCGCTCGTCACCGGCGGAGCCGGGGCCGTCGGAGCCGCCGTCGCTCGGCCGGCTCGGCACGGCGGAGGATGTCGCCGGCGCCGTCGCCTTCCTCGCCTCGCCGCGCGCGAGCTTCGTCACCGGGGACGTCATCCATGTCTGCGGCGGCACCCAGCTCGGCCCGCAGCCCTCGCTGCCGGAGGCGGAGATCGACGCGGCCGGGGCGGCGCCTTCGGACGGATAACCTCCAGGTTATGCCGGGCCCTCGGAAAGCCATTTAACATAAGGGTCCAAATCGCTCATGATGAAGCCGCATTCGAGGTAAGACGTCTTCCATGGCTTTCACGCGTATCGACGGCAGGCTGGTGCATTGGCGCGAAAGCGGCCCGCTGGACGCGCCCGCCGTCGTCCTGGTGAATTCGCTCGGCACGGATTTCCGCATCTGGGATGCGGTCGCCGCGGCGCTCTCGCGCGACTGGCGCGTCGTCGTCTACGACAAGCGCGGCCACGGCCTTTCCGAGGTGCCGCCGGGCCCCTATGCGATCGCGGATTTCACCGGCGACCTCCTGGCGCTCGCCGATCGTCTCGGCCTGGAGCGCTTCGCCCTGATCGGCCTCTCGATCGGCGGGCTGATCGGGCAGGACCTGGCGCTGCGCCGGCCCGAGCGCCTGACGGCGCTGGTGCTGGCCGACACCGCCCCGAAGGTCGGCACCGCCGAAAGCTGGAGCGGGCGGATCGCGGCCGTGCGCCGGGGCGGGCTCGCCGCCATCGCCGATCCGGTCATGGAGCGCTGGTTCACCCCGGCTTTCCACAGCGGGCGGCCGGACGATCTCGCCGGCTGGCGCAACGCGCTGCTGCGCCAGCCGGCCGACGGCTATGTCGCGACCTGCGAGGCCCTGCGCGACGCCGACCTCACCGCCGCCATCGGCGGCATCCGCGTGCCGACGCTTGCGGTCGCAGGAGATGGGGATCTCTCGACGCCGCCCGATCTGGTACGGGCGATGGCGGAGCGGATTCCGGGCGCGGGCTTCGCGCTGATCGAGGGATGCGGGCATATTCCGCCTGTGGAGCAGCCGGCCCGGCTGGTCGCGCTGGCCGGCGGACATCTGGAGAGATACGGACGTGGCTGACGCGCAGGACAGATATGCCCGGGGCATGGCGACCCGCCGTGCCGTGCTCGGCGAACGCTATGTCGACGCGGCGGTCGCCAATACCGATCCCTTCACCGCGGATTTCCAGAAGCTCATCACCGAGAGCGCCTGGGGCACGGTCTGGGCGCGCGACACGATCAGCCGCCGCGAGCGCTCGATGCTGACCATCGCGCTGCTCGCGGCGCTCGGGCACCATGACGAGGTGGCGATGCATGTCCGGGCGACGCGCAACACCGGCGCCAGCATGGACGACATCAAGGAGGCGCTGCTGCATGTCGCGATCTATGCGGGCGTGCCGGCCGCCAACCACGCGTTCAAGGTCGCCAGGGCGGCCTATGCCGAGATGCAGGACGACAAGGCGGGCTGAACAGCCGGCCGCGCCCGGCGCCGCCGCGACCGAGAGGCGGCGGGGGCGCGTTGAGCCAGATCAAGACCGGCGGGACCACCTCGTCGCATTCTGGCGTCAAGCCTGACGGGAAGGGCTCCAGGGAGGGAGGCGCGCATGCGCAACGACAATTCGAGCCATCAGGGCGGCTCGTTCTACCAGCGCGACCGGAGCTGGCATCCGCCGGCCTTCACGCCCGACTACAAGACCTCGGTGCTGCGCTCGCCGAAATACGCGCTGCTTTCGCTGGGCAACACGCTCTCCGAGATGACCGGGCCGGTCTTCGGCCACGCCATGCTCGGGCCGCTCGATAACGACCTGATCCTCAACTACGCCCAGACGGGCGAGCCGATCGGTCCGCGCATCATCGTGCACGGCCAGGTGCTCGACGAGGATGCGCGGCCGGTGCGCGGCGCGCTGGTCGAGTTCTGGCAGGCCAATGCCGGCGGGCGCTATCGCCACAAGAAGGAAAGCTATCTCGCCGCCATCGATCCGAATTTCGGCGGCTGCGGCCGCACCATCACCGACGAAGAGGGCCGCTACTGGTTCCGCACCATCAAGCCCGGCCCCTATCCCTGGCCGAACGGCGTCAACGACTGGCGCCCGGCCCATATCCATTTCTCGGTCTTCGGCCACGCCTTCGCGCAGCGCCTGATCACCCAGATGTATTTCGAGGGCGACCCGATGATCTGGCAGTGCCCGATCGTGATGGGCATCCCGAGCCGCGAGGCGGTGGAGCGGCTGGTCGCCGCGCTCGACCGCGAGAACACGCTGCCGATGGACACCATGGCCTACAAGTTCGACATCGTGCTGCGGGGCCGCCGCTCGACCCTGTTCGAGAACCGGATGGAGGGCAACTGATGGTCCAGTCTCTGCGCCGCCTCAAGGAAAGCCCGTCACAGACGGCGGGTCCTTACGTCCATATCGGCGCGACGCCGAACTTCTCCGGCATCGAGGGCGTCTATCCGCACGATCTCGGCTCGCTGCCGCTGGCGCCCGAGGTCGAGGGCGAGCGCATCGTCGTCACCGGCCGGATCTTCGACGGCTCGGGCACGCCGATCAAGGATGCGCTGGTCGAGATCTGGCAGGCCGACGCGCAGGGCCTCTATCCCGGCCAGGGCGAGCGCCGCGGCGCGGCCGATCCGCATTTTCCGGGCTGGTTCCGCCAGCCGGTCGACGGCACCAGCGGCGTCTACCGCTTCGAGACGATCAAGCCCGGCATCGTGCCCTATTTCGACGGTAGGCCGATGGCGCCGCACATCACCTTCTGGATCGTGGCGCGCGGCATCAATATCGGCCTGCACACGCGGCTCTATTTCGGCGACGAGGACAAGGCCAACGCGGCCGACCCGATCCTCGGCCGCATCGAGCACCGCCTGCGCGTGCCGACGCTGATCGCCCCGCGCAGCGACGCGGACGGCAAGCCGGTCTACACCTTCGACATCCGCCTGCAGGGCGAGAACGAAACCGTCTTCTTCGACATCTGAAGGCGGCCGCGCGCCGCCTTCCCAGCCCGACACGCCAGCAAGCAGAGCACCGACGCCATGAGCGAAGCCTTCATCTGTGCCTATCTCCGCACGCCGATCGGGCGCTTCGGCGGCTCCCTGTCCGCGGTGCGGGCGGACGATCTCGGGGCGGTGCCGCTGAAGGCGCTGGCGGCGCGCCATGCAGGCGTGGATTTCGGCGCGGTCGACGACGTGATCTTCGGCTGCGCCAACCAGGCGGGCGAGGACAACCGCAACGTCGCGCGGATGTCGCTCCTGCTCGCCGGGTTGCCGCAGGAGGTGCCGGGCACCACGATCAACCGGCTCTGCGGCTCGGGCATGGATGCGGTGATCAGCGCGGCCCGCGCGATCCGGGCGGGCGAGGCCGAGCTGATGATCGCCGGCGGCGTCGAGAGCATGTCGCGCGCGCCCTTCGTGCTGCCGAAGGCCGAGAGCGCCTTCTCGCGCCATGCCGAGATCCACGACACCACGATCGGCTGGCGCTTCGTCAACCCGCTGATGAAGCGGCAATACGGCGTCGATTCGATGCCGGAGACCGGCGAGAACGTCGCCGCCGACTGCAACATCAGCCGCGCCGACCAGGACGCCTTCGCGCTGCGCTCGCAGCAGAAGGCGGTCGCCGCGCAGCAGAACGGCCGGCTCGCCAGGGAGATCGTCCCGGTCGCGATCCCGCAGCGCAAGGGCGATCCCATCATCGTCGACACCGACGAGCATCCGCGCGGCGACACCACGCTGGAGAAGCTGGCGAAGCTGCCGACGCCCTTCCGCAAGGACGGTGGCACCGTCACCGCCGGCAACGCCTCCGGCGTCAATGACGGCGCCGCGGCGCTGATCGTCGCTTCGGAGAAGGCGGCGGCGAAATACGGCTTGACCCCGCTGGCGCGCATCCTGGGCGGCGCCGCGGGCGGCGTCGCGCCGCGGGTGATGGGGCTGGGGCCGGTCCCCGCGACCCGCAGGCTCTGCGCGAGACTCGGGCTCCAGCCGACGGATTTCGACGTGGTCGAGCTCAACGAGGCCTTCGCCTCGCAGGGCATCGCCGTGCTGCGCGAGCTCGGCATCGCCGAGGACGGCGCCCATGTGAACCCGAATGGCGGCGCGATCGCGCTCGGCCACCCGCTCGGCATGTCGGGCGCCCGCATCGCCGGCACGGCGGCGCTGGAACTGTCCCTGACCGGCAAGAGGCGCGCGCTCGCGACCATGTGCATCGGCGTCGGGCAGGGCATCGCGATTGCGCTGGAACGGGTTTGACAGAACAGGATAGTCTGCGGCCAGATTGGCCAGCCACGATGACGAGGGATGGATGACGAACAAGATCTATGACGGCCCGAAGGCAGCCCTCGAAGGGCTGCTGTTCGACGGGATGACGATCATGTCGGGCGGTTTTGGCCTCTCGGGCAATCCCGAGAGCCTGATCCCGCAGATTCGCGACTCCGGCGTGAAGAACATCACCGTGATCTCGAACAATGCCGGCGCCGACGGCTTCGGCCTGTGGATGCTGCTGCAGAGCCGGCAGATCAGGAAGATGATCGCGTCCTATGTCGGCGAGAACAAGCTGTTCGAGCAGCAATACCTCGCCGGCGAGCTCGAGCTCGAGCTCAACCCGCAGGGCACGCTGGCCGAGCGCATCCGTGCCGGCGGCGCCGGCATCCCGGCCTTCTACACCAAGACCGGCGTCGGCACGGTGGTGGCCGAGGGCAAGCCGGTCGAGGAGTTCGACGGGCAGCTCTATGTCCGCGAGACCTGGCTCAAGGCCGACCTCGCCATCGTCAAGGCCTGGAAGGCCGACACCGCCGGCAACCTCGTCTACCGGCGCACGGCGCGCAACTTCAATCCGAACATGGCGACCGCCGGCAAGGTGACGGTGGCCGAGGT
Organism: Hyphomicrobiales bacterium; assembly: GCA_900466745.1. Taxonomy (GTDB): domain Bacteria; phylum Pseudomonadota; class Alphaproteobacteria; order Rhizobiales; family Beijerinckiaceae; genus Allobosea; species Allobosea minatitlanensis. The sequence goes on from UBNE01000013.1 coordinate 148,544, forward strand.
CGAGGAGATCGTGCCGGTCGGTTCGCTCGACCCCGAAGCGATCCACACCCCCGGCATCTATGTCGATCGCGTGATCAAGAGCACGATCAACGAGAAGAAGATCGAGAAGCTGACCGAGCGCAAGAGGGAGGCAGCCTGATGGCCTGGACCCGTGAGGAAATGGCTGCCCGTGCGGCCAAGGAGCTGAAGGACGGCTACTACGTCAATCTCGGCATCGGCATCCCGACGCTGGTAGCGAACTACATCCCCGAGGGCATCGACGTCACCCTGCAGTCGGAGAACGGCCTGCTCGGCATCGGCCCCTTCCCCTATGAGGGCGAGGCCGATCCGGACCTGATCAATGCCGGCAAGCAGACCATCACGATCCTGCCGAGCTCGAGCTTCTTCTCCTCGGCCGATTCCTTCGCGATGATCCGCGGCGGCCATATCGACCTGACCATCCTCGGCGCGATGGAGGTGGCGGCCAATGGCGACATCGCCAACTGGACGATTCCCGGCAAGATGGTGAAGGGCATGGGCGGCGCGATGGACCTCGTCGCCGGCGTCAAGAAGGTCATTGTCGTGATGGAGCACGCCAACAAGGCCGGCGAATCCAAGGTGCTGGAGCGCTGCGCCCTGCCGCTGACCGGCGCCGGGGTGGTCGATCTGATCATCACCGACCTCTGCGTCCTGAGCTGCGACAAGGCGAAGGGCGGCGGCCTCACCCTGCTCGAGCTGGCGCCCGGCGTCACGCTCGACGAGGTTAAGGCCAAGACGCAGGCGCCCTTCACCGTCGCGCCGGAGCTGGCCAAGGCCGCCTGAGCGCCTTCGCCGGGGTGCCGTCGCCGTCCGGGCCGCGGTCCGGACGGGTCCGGTCGCGCCCATGCCGGCAAGGCGGGTTTCCGGCCCGCGGTCCCGGTTGTTGGCCGCCGGCTCGCCGCCGTGCCGCGTCCGGCCGCGAAATGGGGAGAGGACGTCCGTGATTCCGTCGATCGCCACGGTCTGCGTGTCGGGCACGCTTCAGGAAAAGCTCGAGGCCATCGCCGCCGCCGGCTTCCCGGCGGTCGAGATCTTCGAGAACGACCTGATCGCCTTTCCCGGCTCGCCGGCGGAGGTCCGCCGCATCTGCGCCGATCTCGGCCTGCGGATCGTCACCTGCCAGCCCTTCCGCGATTTCGAGGGCATGCCGGAAGGCCGCCGCCAGCGCGTCTTCGACCGGGCCGAGCGCAAATTCGACCTGCTCCAGGAACTCGGCACCGACCTGCTCTTCGTCTGCTCCAACACCTCGCCCGAAGCGCTTGCGGGCATCGACCGGCTCGCGGCGGATTTCGCCGAGCTCGGCGAGCGGGCCGGACGGCGCGGCCTCAAGGTCGGCTATGAGGCGCTGGCCTGGGGGCGGCATGTCTTCGACTATCGCGACGCCTGGGAGGTGGTGCGGCGCGCCAGCCGTCCCGAGGTCGGGATCGTGCTCGATTCCTTCCACATCCTGGCGCGCGGGCTCGATCTTGCGGCGATCGGCACGATCCCGCGGGACAGGATCGCGATGGTGCAGATGGCCGACGCGCCGCTCCTGCAGATGGACCCGCTGTCCTGGAGCCGGCACTGGCGCTGCCTGCCGGGGCAGGGCGACCTCGATCTCGCCGGCTTCATGCGCGCACTGGTCTCGACCGGCTATGACGGCGTGCTCTCGCTCGAGATCTTCAACGACCGCTTCCGCGCCGGCTCGGCCCGCTCGGTGGCGCTCGATGGCCACCGCTCGCTGATCTGGCTGCTCGACGAGACGGCGCGGCAGACGGCCGAGCCGGTGCCGGGGGCGGTGCCGATGCCGCCGCCGGGGCCGGTCGAGGCGGTGGAGTTCATCGAGTTCGCCGTCTCGGAAGCGGAGCGGCCGGGCTTCGAGACCCTGCTGCGCGCGCTCGGCTTCGGCCGGACGGGCGCGCATCGCTCGAAGGACGTCGATCTCTGGAGCCAGGGCGACATCCGCATCGTGCTCAACAGCGAGGCCGACGGCTTCGCCCACAGCTATCAGATCACCCACGGCACCTCGGTCTGCGCGTTGGCGCTGCGCGTGCCCGATGCGCGCGCCGCGATCGCGCGGGCCGAGGCGCTGCTCGACGTGCCGCATGCCGGCGCGGTCGGGCCGGGCGAGCTCGACATCCCGGCGGTACGCGGCCTCGGCGGCAGCCTGGTCTATTTCCTCGACCGCGCCTCGGCGCTCGGCCGCTGGTCGGAGGTCGATTTCGCGCCGACCGGCGACGAGGGGGCAGGAGCCGGGCTGACCGGCGTCGACCATGTCTCGCAGAGCATGCAGTACGAGGAGATGCTGACCTGGCTGCTGTTCTATTCCTCGCTGTTCGACACGAGGAAGGCGCCGAGCCAGGCCGTGCTCGACCCCGGCGGGGTGGTCCAGAGCCAGGTCATCGAGAGCGGCCTGACAGGCGGCGGGGGCGGGGGGCTGCGCCTCATCCTCAACGGCTCGCAGAGCCACAGGACGCTCTCCGCCCGCTTCATCACGGATTTCTTCGGCTCCGGCGTGCAGCATATCGCCTTCGCGACCGACGACATCGAGAAGACCGTCGGGCAGCTTGTCGCCAACGGTGTCGCCATGCTGCCGATCCCCGAGAACTATTATGACGACCTCGAGGCGCGCTCGGACCTGTCGGCCGGCGAGATCGACCGGCTCAAGGCGCTCGACATCCTCTATGACAGCGACGCCGGCGGCAGCTTCCGGCAGGCCTATACGCAGACCCTGGATGGCGGGCTGTTCTTCGAGATCGTCCAGCGCGACGGCTATTCAGGCTATGGGGCGGCCAATGCCGGCATCCGCCTGACGGCGCAGGCGAGGCTCGCGCGGCCGATCTCGATGCCGGCGCCGGTGCACGGCTAGGTTTCGTGGACAGT
>UBNE01000014.1 GCA_900466745.1 Hyphomicrobiales bacterium
GGGCCGCCGCGGCCGGGGCTGCCCTGGCCAGGGTCAGGAGGAGCGCGTCGATCGCCGTGTTTCCGGTCACCCAGATCGTTTCCGCCGGCACGTTCTCCTTCAGCAGGTTGAGTCTGGCCGTCTCCGTGGGCGCGAAATGATAATCGGCGATGACGCTGATCAGGCGGCGATTGACCTCCTCCGGGAAGGGCGCGCGCTTGTCGTAGGTTCTCAGCCCGGCCTCGACATGGGCGACCGGCACGTTCTCGTAGAACGCCGCCAGGGCGCCGACGAAGCTCGTCGTGGTGTCGCCCTGCACGACGACGACATCGGGCCGGACATCCGCGAGCAGCCGTTGCAGTTTCCCAAGGATCGCGGTCGTGACCTGGGCGAGGCCCTGGTCCCGGCGCATCACGTCGAGATCGGCGAGGATCGGCAGGCCGAAGAAGCCGACGACCTGGTCGAGCATCTCGCGATGCTGGCTGGTGCGCACGGCGAGCACCTCGAAGCGGCCGGCATCGGCCCCGGCCGCCAGGATGAGCGGAGCGAGCTTGATCGCCTCGGGCCGTGTGCCCATCACCACGAGAAGGCGTTTGCGGCGAGCCATCGCGAGCCTCCGTCAGGGCCGCGGGGCGGCGCGCCGGGCCTGGAAGATCTGGGCGGGGGAGAGCTGGGCGAGGACGCTCCAGGACATCAGGCCGAGGAAGCGCGAATTCGTGACCAGATAGCGCCGGAACAGCCGGCGCGGCTCCTGGGCGAGGCGGTAGGCCCATTCGAGGCCGGCGCGCTGGAGGAAGGCCGGCGCCCGCTTCCGCAGCCCCGCGATGACGTCGAAGCTGCCGCCGACGCCGATGACGACGCGCGCGCCGAGACGGTCCCACTGCTCCTCGATGAAGCTCTCCTGCCGCGGCACGCCCATCGCGACGAAAAGCAGCTCGGCGCCGCTCTCCGCCACCGCCTTCGCCCGCGCCTCGGCCTGCTCAGGCCCGAAATAGCCGTCGGCGCAGCCGCGCAGGGCGAGCCCGCGATGCCGCTCCTGCAGCACCCTGGCGACGGTGCGCACGGTGGCGCCTTCCGCGCCGAGGCAATAGACGCCGATGCCCTCCCGCGCCGCGCGGGCGCAGAGCAGGTCGATCAGGTCGATGCCGGTGACGCGCTCCGGCAGGGGCTGGCGCCACAGGCGGGAGGCCCAGACCAGCGGCTGCCCGTCGGCGACGGTCCATCGCGATCTCTCGACGAAGCGCTGGAGGCGCGGATCGGAGCGCATCGTCATCAGGACCGCGACATTGACCGTCGAGAGGATGCCGCGCTCCCCGGCGCGGATCGCCCGGACGACCGCTTCGACCGTCTCCTCGGCCGTGAGGCTGTCGAAGCGGCCGTTCAGGATCTGGATCCGTGGGGGCGCCTCGGGGACGAGGCCTTCTGCGACAAGGCTCCCGGAAGCACGGCTTGCGACTGCGTCTGGCGGCATCGGAAATCCCTCGGGCGGAAGTCGAAGGGCGGCGGCAGGCAGGCCGGCGGGAGGATCGGCACGGCGAGAATTCGCCGTCCGCCGGACGCATGCCGTACGGAAAGCCAATGCCGGATTCTGGGCTTTGTTCGCGCGGGAGCGGTTATCGGACTGCTTTGCAGCGTATCGCCGGAGGTCAAGACGATGGGAGTGCGGGGACATCCGCATGAGGAGCGCGGCGCCAGCGTCAAAAGCGCAACCGGTTGCGTTTTCGACGCTGGCCTTGCTGTCGCGGAGACTTGAGGGCGCCGATTCGGGCGGCTGCGAAGAACCGGCGGCCACCGCCTGCATTAAGGCAGTGCGGATGTCGAAACCTTCGATGCGCGCCCCAGCATTCGGTGAGCCGATGTCGACCAATGCCATCTCCCCCCGGATGCGACATCTCTCCATGGCCGTGCTGGCGCATGGAACCCAGCTCTTCTGGACCGTGCTGGTGGCCGCCCTGGAGATGATCGTGATTGTCGCCTGCGCCTATGGCGCGTTCGTCGCCTATTCGGCGGTCGTCTATGGCGTGATCTTCTTCCGGCTCGACTATGCGCTCGCCTCGCTCGCCGTCGGGGCGCTGTATGTCGCCCTGTGCATCGCCGACAACCAGTACGACCTGCTCGGCCCCCAATGGAACGAGCATTGCTGCTCGCGCGGCGGCGTGGCGCTCGGTCTGTCCTTCGTGACGCTGCTGACGATCGGCTACCTGACCAACAGCCTCGGCGGCTATTCCCGCGGCACCTTCCTGGCGCAGTTGCTGGCGACGCTGTTCGGCCAGATCGCGATCCGGGCCGGCCTCGCCCATGTCATCGAGCGCGTGCGCTGGCGCGGGCGATGGCGCCGCGAGAGCATGGTCGTGCTGGTGATGCCGGGCGCGCGCGGCGTCGGCCATGTCCGCGCCCGGCTGGCGGCGCGGCACGAGCACATCCTGCGCTGGTACGACTTCCCCGCGGCGCCCGGCGGTGGCGGCGGCGCCTCGCTGGAGGCCCAGCTCGCGGCGATCCGCAGCGAATGCCGGGTGCTGCCGATCGACGCCGTGCTCGTCCTGTTCGGCTCGGACAACATGGAGGATGTCTCGAAAGCGGTCGGGGCGCTGTCGGAGCTGCCGGTGCGGATCCAGCTCCTGCCGGTCGAGCTGGCCGAGCTGATGCGGCGCAGCCGCATCGGCAGCTACGGCCATCTGCGGGTGCTCGAGCTGTTCTGCGGCCCGTGCTCGCTGCGCGACCGCTTCCTCAAGCGAACCTTCGACATCGCCGGCTCGGTCGTGCTGCTGACGCTGCTGTGGCCGCTGTTCCTCGTCGTCGCCGCGCTGATCAAGCTCGATACGCGCGGGCCGGTGCTGTTCCGGCAGATGCGGCTCGGCTTCAACAACGAGCCGATCCAGGTGCTGAAGTTCCGCAGCATGAACTGCCTGGAGGAGGCCCGTGCCGGATTCCGCCAGGCGACCCGCGGCGACCCGCGTGTGACGCGCGTCGGCCGGGTGCTGCGGCGGACCAATATCGACGAGCTGCCGCAATTGCTGAACGTGCTGAGGGGCGAGATGTCCCTGGTCGGGCCGCGGCCGCATGCGGTGGCCCACAACCAGATGTTCGCCGACCAGATCCGCCGGATGTTCCGCCGCCACAACGTCAAGCCCGGGATGACCGGCTGGGCCCAGGTCAACGGGCTCAGGGGCGAAACCGACACCTTCGAGAAGATGCAGAAGCGGATCGAGCACGATCTCTACTATGTCGACAACTGGTCGTTCTTCTTCGACCTCAGGATCCTGGTCAGGACGATCGTCTCCAGGAGCGCGCGCATCAATGCCTACTGAGCGGGAGGGGGAAGCCGCGATGCGGGTCTGCTATTTCGTCAGCGAATACCCCGCCGTCTCGCACACCTTCATCCGGCGCGAGATCGCCGAGCTCGAGCGGAGCGGCCTGTCGGTGCTGCGCGTCTCGCTGCGCGGCGGCGGCCGCAGCCTGGTCGACGAGGAGGATCTCCGGGAGAAGGCGCGCACGCGCTACATCCTCGACGGCGGCAAGGCGCGCTTGGTGGCGCGCTGCGCGGCCGCCTTCGCCGCGGCCCTGCTGCGCAGCCCCCTGGCGCTGGCGAGAGCCGCCGGTGCGGCCTTTGCGATGATGCGGCGCTCCAGCCGTCCGGCGCCGCTTCACCTCGCCTATTTCGCCGAAGCCCTGCTGCTCGCGCGCCGGGTGGTCGAGGAGGAGGTCGAGCACGTCCACGCGCATTTCGGCACGAACGGCGCGGAGGTCGCCATGCTGTGCCACCTCCTGACCGGCGTGCCCTACAGCTTCACCGTGCACGGCCCCGACGAGTTCGACAGGCCCGAATATCTCGGCCTGCCCGCCAAGGTCCGGCACGCGGCCTTCGTCTGCGTGGTCAGCGCCTTCACCGGCAGCCAGTTGCGGCGCTGGGTCCCGGCTGGGGAGTGGCACAAGATCCAGATCGTCCGATGCGGGCTCGATGCCGCCTTCCTGTCCCGGCCGCCGCTGAGGGGCGTGCCGAAGAACCGCCTCGTCGCGGTCGGGCGGCTCAGCGGGCAGAAGGGTCATCTCGTGCTGCTCGAGGCGCTGGGGATGCTGGCGCGCGAGGGCGTGCCGTTCGATCTGACCCTGGTCGGCGACGGCCCGCTGCGCCCGCTGCTCGCGCGCGGCATCCGCGAGCGCGGGCTGGAGCGGCAGGTCGAGCTGGCCGGCTGGATGAGCAATGCCGAGGTGCGGGCTGCGATCGGCGAGGCGCGGGCGCTGGCCCTGCCCAGTTTCGCCGAGGGTCTGCCCGTCGTCCTGATGGAGGCGCTGGCGCTCGGCCGCCCGGTCGTCGCGACCTATGTCGCCGGCATTCCCGAGCTGGTCTCCGACCGGGAGAACGGCTGGCTTGTCCCGGCCGGCAGCGCCGAGCGCCTGGCGGGCGCCATCCGGCAATGTCTCGCGGCGCCCGACGCCGTGATCCGCGCGATGGGGGCGGCCGGCCGGCGGCGCGTGCTGGAGCAGCACGACATCGCCCGGGAATGCCGCAAGCTCGCCGCCCTGTTCGCCGCCGGGCGGCCGGCGCAGGCCGCGGTGGCGGTGTCCGCGGATGTGAGCGAGGCCGCAGCCTTCGCCGGCGGCCATCCGATGCGGCTGGGCGAGGTGGTCACGCTCCGGACGGGGCATTCGGGCTGGATCAAGCGCTGAGGCGCGGACACAGCCAATGGCCCGCGGGGGCAGGAACGGGGAAGCCCTTATGATCGACGTCTCCGTCGTCGTTCCGACCCATGATCGCCGGCAGCTCCTGCCGCAGGCCGTCCGCGCGATCCTGGGCCAGAGGGAGGTCGCGATCGAGCTCGTCCTGGTCGATGACGGCTCGACCGACGGGACCGGGCCGTGGCTCGACCGTCTCGCCGCGGTCGAACCGCGGGTCAGGGTCGTGCACCATGCCCAACCGCGCTTCATCTCGGCCGCGCGGAATGCCGGCATCGCCCATGCCGCCGGGCGCTGGATCGCCTTCTGCGACGATGACGATCTCTGGGCTCCCGACAAGCTCGCCGCGCAGCTTGCCGCGATGCGCGCCGCCGCCGCGAGCTGGGCCTGCACCGGCGTCGCGGTGGTCGACGAGGCGCTTCGGGTCGTCGGGCATCATCGCGCCGCGGGCGGCCGGGTGCTGCCCGGCCTGTTGCAGGCCAACCGGGTTCCGAGCGGGTCGACGGTGATCGTCGAGCGCGACCTCCTTCGCCTCGCCGGCGGCTTCGATCCGGGGTTGCGTGGCTCCGAGGACTGGGACCTCTGGATCAGGCTCGCGGCGCATGCGCCGCTGGCCGCGGTCGACCGGCCTCTGGTCGCCTACCGGCTCGGGCGGCGATCCCTCTCGATGGACGTCCGGGCGATGCGCGCCGGCCGGGAGGTCATCGCCGCGCGCTATGCGGCGCTGGCTTCCGCCCATGGCGTCGCGACCGATGTGGCCGGCCATGAGCGCTATCTCGCCCGGCAGCTCCTGCGGGCCGGCGCGCGCCGGTCGGCCGCGGCCATCTTCGCCGCGCTGGCCTTCCGGCATGGCCGCTGGCGCGAGCTGCCGCGCGCCGCCGCCGCGCTGCTCGCGCCGCGCCTGACGGACCGGATCGGCCAGGCGCGTGCCGCAGGCGCGGTTCCCGCGGCCTGGCGGCGGGAGGTCGAGCCCTGGCTGCGGCCGATCCGGGAAGCCGGCGGCCTGCTCCCCGCGCAGGTCGGGCGCTGGGCCGACGCCGTGGAGCAGGCGACATGAGGCCGGCGGCGGGGGCCGTCGGCATCGCCCTGCGCGAAGGGCCGCCGGTTGCCGGCCGCATCCCGCTGACCTGCTCGGTGCGGACGGCCAATGACGAGGCGATCGGGCGGCTGCTGCGCGGCGCGGTGTTCGCCATCCTGCTGGTGCGGGCCTCCTCCGACCCCATCTTCAACCTGCTCGGCGGCGAGTCCGGCACGTCGATGGGCGTCGGCGCCCTGTTCAACGTCCTCGCCATCGCGATCGCCGGCACGCTCTTCCTGCGGGCGCCGCTGAAGGCGCCGTTCCCCGTGCTGGCGATCTGGGGGCCGTTCCTGCTGATCGCCTTCGGCTCGACGCTCTATGCGCCGGACTTCAAGGCGGCGGCGCGGCTGGCCTGCGTGCTGCTGTCCTACTGGGCCTTCTTCGCGATCCCGTTCTTCATCCTGCGCACCGCGCGCGATCTGTGGCGCTTCGTCCTCGTGGTGCTGGCGTCCTCGCTTCCGCCGACGCTCTACGCCTTCGTCGACATCGCGCGCGGTCTGTCGGACCTCGGCGCGTTCCGCCTGCAGAGCACCTTCTCGCATCCGAACATCTATGCCTTCTACCTCGTGCTCATGCTCGGGCTGGCACTCTATGTCCGGGCGTCGCGGGCCGTGCGCTTCTCGCCCCGGCTGCGGCGGCTGGTGACGCTCTATGTCCCGCTCCTGGTCCTGTTCCTGCTGCTGACCAAGACGCGCAGCGCCTGGGGCGCCTGCGGGCTGATGTTCCTGGTCTACGCGGTCCGGATCGACCGCCGGTTCCTCGCCGGGCTGCTGCTGGTGCCGCTGCTGTTCGCCGCGAATCCGAGCCTGATGGACCGGCTGACCGACATCACCGCCGCGACGGAGGTCGACAGCTTCTCGCAGCTCAACGACAGCACGCGGCTGAACTCCTATGTCTGGCGGCAGGCGCTGTGGCAGTCCGCCCTTCCGGAGATCCTGGAGCGGCCGCTGCTGGGCCACGGCCTCGAAACCTTCAGGCCGTCGACGCCGCGCTTCTTCCCGCTGATCGGCCCGCAGGGCATCGACGGCCACAACTTCTATCTTCAGATGGCGTTCGAGATCGGCCTCCTCGGCGTGCTCGCGCTGGCCTGGCTGCTCGCCTGCGTCGGCTGGAGGCTGGCGCGCGGCCTGCGGCGCGATCCGCCCGGCCTCCTGATCGTCGCCTGCATCCTGCTGGCCTACCTGCTCGAATCCTATTCGGACAACATGCATTTCTACCTGTCGTTCAACTGGTACTTCTGGTTCGTGATGGGCTGCGTCCATGCCTGGCTCGGCCGGCGGGAGGCGCCGGCTCCGGCCGGCTGCCCTACGGGAACGGCGGCGAAGAACCCGGCGTTGTCTCCGTGAATGCCAGAGCGGGCGAAAGGCGCCGGCTGGGCGGTGCCGGCGATCCGATCCCGCCACGGGCGGTCCGGGCGTCCCTCCGCTCCCGTCGCGGGCCTGTCGGGCCGGATGTGATCGAAGGCCGAGATGGACACGAGAAGCCGCCCGCAGCTCATCGACGACAGGGACGGGCTCGAGGGCGGCATCGCCGTGCGGCCGCACCCGTCCTTCGGGCCGGGAAGCCTCAGGAGCCGCAAGCGCCTCCTGGCGGGCGGTGCCCTGGCCTGCCTCGTCCTCGCCGCGCTCTATCTCGGCCTGCGGCCGGCGACCTACACCGCCACGAGCCAGCTCCTGGTTTATATCCGGCAGATCCTGACGGGTCCCGACCAGGCGATCCTGCCGGGCCGGGCGGACCTGCCGATGGTGCAGAACCAGATCGAGCTGCTGCGCTCGGGCAATGTCCTGGCCAAGGTCGTCGAGGCGCTGGACCTGGCGGAGGACCCGGAATTCGCCGGCGAGGCGCGGCTCCCGGCGGGCGGCTCGGCCTCCCGCGCCGCGCTGGGCGCGCTGGGCGCCAGGCTCGCCGTGCGCCAGATCGGGACCAGCCATGTGATCGCCGTGAGCTTCAGGGCCTCCGACCCGGCCAAGGCCGCCCGCATCGTCAACACCGTGGTCCGCATCTATCTGCAGGAGCTGGCGCGCGCCTCGGACGCGGCCTCGTCGCGGGCGCCGACCCTGCGCGAGATCTACCAGAGCCTCGGGCCGAGCGCCCAGGTGATCGCGGCGGCGGAGCCGCCGGTCCGGAAGGACGGGCCGCCGCCGGCGCTGATCCTCGCGGCCGCCGCGCTGTTCGGCCTGGCCGCGGCGGCCGGGCTCGCTTTGCTGCTCGACGCGCTCGACGACACGATCCGCAGCCGCAATCAGATGGAATACGTCCTCGGGCTGGAATGCCTGGGCGTCGTGCCGCGCGTGCCGGAGAGCGGCGACGGGGCCGGGGACGCCGCCGCCCGCCGCCTGCTCGCGGCGAAGCATCCGGCGCTGCGACGCGCGCTCGCGCTGATCCGGGAGCGTTCCGCCGGCGGGCTCAGGACGGTCGGGCTGACCTCGGCGCTGCCCGGGGAGGGGGCCACGACCCTCGCCATCGGCCTGGCGCAGGCCGCCGCCGCCACGGGCTGGCGCGTGCTGCTGGTCGATGCGGTGCCGGACGACCCGGCGCTGTCGCGCCGGGTCGCGAGCCTCGTGCAGGAGCCGCCTGCGCCTGGCGCGCCACCGGGCGCGGGAGCGCTCGACGGCCTCGTCGCCGTCCGGCCGGGGCTGGACGTCCTGCCGCTGGCCGAGCGGCTCGGCGGCACGGACCGCCTGGCGCCGCGCGGCCTGCTCGAGGCGGTGCTGGGCGCGGCCGGGGCGGCTTACGACCTCGTGATCGTCGACATGCCGCCGCTCGCCGCCGGGCCGCAACTGCGCGCCGCGGCCGGCGCGCTCGACGGCATCCTCCTCGTGGTCAGATGGGGCGCGACCCGCTCCGAGCTGGTCCGGCAGGCGTTCCGCTCCGCCGGGCCCGCGCGGGAGCGGTTCGCCGGCACGGTCCTCAACATGGCCGATGAGGCGGCGATGAAACGTTATGGCTACGAGCTTCCCGCGGATCCGACGGCCGCAGCGGCAGCCTGAGACACTTCGCTCCGGCCTCCGGACGGAGACTTGCAGAGGGAGAGCATCATGAAGGTCGTACTCTTTTGCGGCGGCATGGGCATGCGGCTGCGGGGCTATGTCGACGATGTTCCGAAGCCGATGGTGCAGATCGGCTCGCGCCCGATCCTCTGGCATCTGATGAAGTACTACGCCCATTTCGGCCACAAGGACTTCATCCTCTGCCTCGGCCACAAGGGCGGCGCCATCAAGGATTATTTCCTGAAATACGACGAGTCGATCTCGAACGACTTCGTTTGGTCCCGCGGCGGGCGGAAGATCGAGTTCATCAACCGGGACAGCGACGACTGGACGATCACCTTCGTCGAAACCGGCCTGCATGCGACGATCGGCGAGCGGCTCAAGGCCGTCGAGCCCTATCTGCGGGGCGAGGAGTATTTCCTCGCCAATTACGGCGACGGCCTCAGCGACCTGCATCTGCCGACCATGATCGGCGAGCTGCAGCGCAGCGACGCCGTCGGCTCGCTGCTGCTGGTGCAGCCCACGGCGAGCTTCGACATCGTCAGGACGGCGCCTGACGGCAAGATCGCCGAGGTGGCGGCGCTGAGCCAGTCCGACATCTGGATCAATGGCGGCTTCTTCGTCTTCCGCAACGAGATCTTCGACGACATCCACCCCGGCGACGAGCTGGTGCGGGAGCCGTTCGCCCGGCTGATCCGGCGCCGAGCCCTGCTGGCGCATAAATGCACCGGGTTCTGGCAGTGCATGGACACCTTCAAGGACAAGCAGCGCCTCGAGGAGCTGAACGACACCAACCCGCCCTGGAAGGTGTGGAAGGAGAGCGCCGCCGTCTCCTATCCCGCCAGGGCCAAGCCGGTGCCGGCGATGACCCAGGTCGCCTGACCATGCTGCGCCTGAAGCCGGACCGTGACGGCGCCTCTCCGCTGCGGGTCCTGTGCCTGGGCTGCCACTCCGACGACATCGAGATCGGCTGTGGCGGCACGGTGCTGCAGCTCGCGGCGGAGCATCCGGGGGCGGTGTTCGACTGGGTCGTCTTCAGCGCGAGCGGGGTGCGTGCCGCGGAGGCGGCGAGCGGGGCCAGGCGCTTCGTCGATCCCGCCCGCATGGAGCGCGTGGTCCTGAAGGATTTTCGCGACGGCTACATGCCGTTCGCCGGCGCCGAGATCAAGGACGTCTTCGAGGAGCTGAAGCGGGAGATCTCCCCCGACATCATCTTCACCCACAACCGCCGCGACGCGCATCAGGACCATCGCCTGATCGCCGAGCTGACCTGGAACAGCTTCCGCAGCCACCTGATCCTCGAATACGAGATCCCGAAATATGACGGCGATCTCGGCCGGCCCGGCGCCTTCAGCGCGCTCTCGCGGGAAACCTGCGAGAGGAAGGTCGAGCTGATCCTCGAGACCTTCGCGTCGCAGGGCGGCAAGCACTGGTTCGACCGCGCGACCTTCATGGCGCTGATGCGGCTGCGCGGCATGGAATGCGACGCACCGAGCGGATATGCCGAGGCGTTCTACGCCCGCAAGCTGCTGCTCTGAACCGGCAAGCGAGGCCGCCATGCAGGACCTGAAGGGCAGGACCGTCCGCGCCGGACTCATCAATGTCGGCTCGCGCGGGCTCGGCTTCGTCATCCGCATCCTCGCCCTGATGGTCCTCGGCCGGCTGCTCACCCCGGAGGATTACGGGCTGGTCACGATGGTGACGGCCTTCACCGGCGTCTTGAACATGTTCGGCTGCTTCGGCCTGTTCCAGGCCGCGATCCAGCGCGACCGGCTGAGCGAGGAGGAATCCTCGTCGCTGTTCTGGCTGAACCTGGTGTTCGGCGGGCTGCTCACCCTGACGGCGCTCCTGGCGGCGCCGCTGGTCAGCGCCTTCTACCGGGAGCCGCGCCTGCTGGCGATCATGGACGTGATCGCCTTCACCTTCGTCATCACGGCGGCCGGCATCCAGCACGGCGTGCTGCTGCAGCGGCGATTGTCCTTCGGGGTCTCCGCCAGGGTCGATATCGGCGCGCTCGTCGTCGCCACCGCCGTCTCGGTCGGGATGGCCATGGCCGGCTACGGCTACTGGGCGATCGTCTCGATGACCATCACCCTGCCTCTGGCGACGACGATCGGCCTGTGGCTGTCGACCGGCTGGGTTCCGGGCCGGCCGCGGCTCGTCGCCGGGCTTTCCGCCATGCTGCGCTTCGGCGGCGGGACGACGCTCACCGGCTTCCTGTCCTACGTCACGATCAATATCGACAAGCTTCTGCTCGGCCGCGTCTGGGGCACGGAGGCGACCGGCCTCTACAGCCGCGCCTTCTATCTGGTCAATTTCCCCACCGAGAGCCTCAACACCACGATCGGGGAGGTCGCCTTCGCGGCGCTGTCGCGGACCCGGGAAGACCCGGACCGCCTCCGCCGCTACTTCCTGAAGGGCTATTCGCTGGTGGTGACGCTGACCCTGCCCCTGACCGTGGTGTGCGGGCTCTTCGCCGACGACCTGATCCTGGTCGTGCTCGGGCCGAAATGGACCAGCGCCGTCGGGATCTTCAGGATCCTTGCCCCAACGATCCTGGTGTTCGCGATCTCGAGCCCGCTCGGCTGGCTGCTCAACGCGCTCGGCCTGGTCCGGCGGGGCGTGCAGATCGGGCTGTTCTCCGCCGCCTTCATGGTCGCGGGCGTGCTGGCCGGGCTGCCTTACGGCCCGCATGGCGTCGCCCTGGCCTATTCCTCGGTGATGGTGCTCAAGGTGATCCCGGTCGCGGTCTGGGCGCTGCACGGCACCGGGGTGCGGCTGCGGGCCTTCGCGGGGGCGCTGGCGAGCCCGCTCGCCGCCTGCGCGTTCGCGGCCGCCGTCGGCTACGGCGTGCATGGCCTGTGCCCGCCGGCCTGGCCGCCGGTGCTGCGCCTGCTGCTGGATATGGGTTCGTTCGGCGCGACCTATCTCGTGGTCCTGCTGCTGATCGCGGGAGAGAAGGCGCTGTATCTCGACCTCTTCCGCGCCATCAGGTCGCGCGCCGACCAGATGGCCTAGCCGCCTGCCTCCTGCTCCCGGCCCCCGGATACCGCGCTTCCTGCGCCGGAACGGCGCGGCGCGGCCGGCATTATCCGGTAGAGGGCCTGAATCCGGGGGCTGGGCATGCATTTTGCGGCGACGGACGTCGAAGGGGCGATGGTCATCGACCCGTCTCCCCATGCCGATGCGAGGGGGCGCTTCATGCGGGCCTGGTGCGTCGCCGAATTCGCCGAGCACGGCCTGGATTTCGTCCCGGTGCAGGCGAATATGGGCTTCAGCACCAGGCGCGGCACGCTGCGCGGCCTGCATCTCCAGTGCGCGCCGGCGCGCGAGGCCAAGCTGGTGCGCTGCACGCGCGGCGCGATCTTCGACGTGGTCCTCGACCTGCGGCCGGACTCGCCCGGCTACGGCGCCTGGCACGGCGTCGAGCTGAGCGGCGAGAACGGCCGCATGCTCTACCTGCCCGAGGGCTGCGCGCATGGCTATCAGACGCTCGAGCCGGATACCGAGATGCACTACATGACCTCGGCGTTCTACGCGCCGGCCTGTGCCACCGGGGCGCGTTTCGACGACCCCGCCTTCGGCATCGCCTGGCCGCTCGCCGTCACCGAAATCTCCGAGCAGGACCGCAACTGGCCGCTGACCGAGCGCCGGCGGCCCGCGTCGCTGCCGGACCGGCTCCTGCCGGCCTGACTGCCTCCGGCGCCATCGAAAGGGAACGCATCATGGCTCTCGATCTGGTGTTGCGGGACTTCGAGGCGGCCGGCCGGCCGATCCGCGTCGGCCTGGTCGGCGCAGGCGCCACCGGCCGCGCCTTCGCGCTCCAGCTCGGCACGCCGGTGCCCGGCATGCGTCTCGTCGCGATCGCCAACCGCACGCCCGCCCATGCCGAGCGGGCCTTTCGCGAGGCGGACATCCGGGGGTGGAGCCGGGCCTCCTCGGCGCGGGAGGCGGCAAACGCGATCGCGCGCGGGCTGCCGGTCCTGGCCGAGGATCCGTCCGTGCTGACCGCCTGCGAGGCCGTCGACATCGTCGTCGAGGTCACCGGGACGGTCGAGGCCGGGGCGGCCGTGGTGCTCGATGCGATCGCGCATGGCAAGCATGTCGTGATGGTCAATGCCGAGCTCGACTCGCTGCTCGGCCCGCTCCTGAACGCGCGGGCCCGCGAGGCCGGGGTGGTCCTGACCAATACCGACGGCGACGAGCCCGGCGTCGCCATGACCCTGCTGCGCTATCTGCGGACGCTCGGCCTCAGGCCCGTGGCCGCGGGCAACATCAAGGGCATGGTCGACCATTACCGCAATCCCGACACCCAGCGGGCCTTCGCCGAGAAGAACGGCCAGGACCCGCGCAAGGTCACCTCCTTCGCCGATGCGACCAAGCTCTCGATGGAAACCGCGGTGCTCGCCAATGCCACGGGCTTCCAGGCCGGCCGTCGCGGCATGTACGGGCCGGCCTGCACGGATGTCCGCGAGATCGCCGAGCGCCTGCCGGCGCAGGCGATGCTCGAAACCGGGCTGGTGGACTATGCCCTGGGGGCCGCGCCCCATACCGGCGCCTTCGTCGTCATCCACGAGGAGAACCCGCTGAAGCGGGCGCAGCTCGCCTATTACAAGCTCGGCGACGGGCCCTTCTACGTCTTCTACACGCCCTTCCACCTGCCGCATCTGCAGATCGCCTCGACCATCGCGCGCGCCGTCATCCGGCACGATCCCACCGTGGCCCCGCTCGGCGGCCCGGTCTGCGAGGTGGTCACGGTGGCGAAGCGCGATCTCAGGGCCGGCGAGCGCCTCGACGGCATCGGCGGTTTCTGCGCCTACGGCCTGATCGAGAACGTCGCGGCGGCGCGGGCCGCCGACGCGCTGCCGATCGGCCTGTCCGAGGGCTGCGTCCTGCGGCGCGACAGGCGCCGGGACGAGGTCGTCGCCTTCGCCGATGTCGCGCTGCCGGCCGGCCGCCGGGCGGATGCGCTCTGGCGCGAGCAGGCGATGCGCTGGCCGAGGCGCCCGGTGCAGGCGCCGCCGCGGCGCGCCCTCGCGGCGGTGGAGGGCTGAGATGGCACGGCGTCTCGCAGACGGGCGCGCGCGCCGGCCGGGGCAGGCCCCGGCGGCATCCGATTCCTCGATCGCAACGGGGCTGGACCGGCCATGCTGAATCGCTCCTTCTGGCAGGGCCGCAAGGTCTTCCTCACCGGCCATACCGGCTTCAAGGGCGCCTGGCTCTCGCTCTGGCTGGAGGCGCTGGGCGCCGACGTCACCGGCTACGCGCTCGACCCGCCCTCCGAGCCGAGCCTGTTCGTCCAGGCGCGGGTGGGCGAATGCATCCGCTCGATCCGCGGCGACGTGCGCGACCTCGCGCATCTGCAATCCGCGATCGCGGCCTGCGATCCCGACATCGTCATCCATATGGCGGCGCAGTCGGTGGTGCGGCGCAGCTATGACGAGCCGGTCGAGACCTATGCGACGAATCTGATGGGCACGGTCCATCTGCTCGAGGCCGTCCGTCGGCGCGGGCGCCCCTGCGTCGTGGTCAACGTCACCAGCGACAAATGCTACGAGAACCGGGAATGGGTCTGGGGCTATCGCGAAAGCGACCCGATGGGCGGCCACGATCCCTATTCCAGCTCCAAGGGCTGCGCGGAGCTGGCGACGAAAGCCTATCGCGACTCCTATTTCGCGCCGGAAGCGCTGTCCCGCCACGGCGTGGCGCTGGCCAGCGCCCGGGCGGGCAACGCCATCGGCGGCGGCGACTGGACGGCCGACCAGCTCATCCCCGACCTGATCCGGGCCTTCCTCGACCGGCGCCCCTGCCGCATCCGCAATCCCGGCGCGATCCGGCCCTGGCAATTCGTGCTGATGCCGCTCCACGGCTACCTCCTGCTCTGCGAGAGGCTGGCGGAGGACGGCGCCGGCTTCGCGTCCGGCTGGAATTTCGGGCCGGCGGAGGCCGATGCCAGGCCGGTTTCGTGGATCGCCGACAGGCTCGTCGCCTCCTGGGGCGAGGGCGCTTCCTGGACGCAGGACGGGGCGGCCCACCCGGCCGAGGCGCAGTTGCTGCGGCTCGACACGTCGCGGGCGCGCGCGCTGCTGGGCTGGCGCCCGGTGCTCCAGCTCGATCAGAGCCTGCTCTGGATCGTCGAATGGTACGAGGCGTTCCAGGCGGGGCAGGATCTCCAGTCGCTCACGCGCCGGCAGATCGAGCGCTACGAATATCTCCTCCAGGACGACGCCGAGACCAGCGCTCAGGCGGCACGGCGGCGGATGAAGGCCGCCGCCGCGCCGCTGCTTTCGGCCGCCGAAGGCTGATCCGGAAATTGAACGACGGCACAGGGAAAGCACGCTCATGCCGAACGCGATTGTACTGGGAACTGGAATGGCCGGCTTCGGGGCGGCTCACCGCCTCCGGGAGGAGGGCATCACGCCGATCATGTACGACAAGAACGCGTATTATGGCGGCCATACCATGTCGTTTCGCCACGAGCCCGGCTTCGTCTTCGATATCGGGCCGCATATTTCCTTCACCAAGGACGAGCGCATCCAGGGCCTGTTCGCCGACAGCGTCGACCAGCTCTACGAAACCATCCAGATCAGCCTCAACAACTACTGGCGGGGCTACTGGCCTCAGCATCCCGTCCAGCTCCACCTGCACGGCCTGCCCGAAGACGTGATCGTCAAGGTGATCGCCGATTTCGTGGAGGAGCGGCAGAAGCCGGAGGGGCCGATCGACACCTACAACGACTGGCTGATGGCCTCTTTCGGCCCGACCTTCGCCGAGCTCTTTCCGAAGCAGTATACGCGCAAATACCACCTCACCACGGCCGAGAACATGAGCACGGACTGGCTCGGGCCGCGGATCTACCGCCCGACGCTGGAGGAGGTGCTGCGCGGCGCGATCTCCGCCTCGTCGCCGAACATCCACTACATCACGCATTTCCGTTACCCGAACCGGGGTGGCTTCGTCTCCTACCTGCGGAAATTCGTGCCATTCGGCGACATCAGGCTGAACCACGAGCTGGTCTCGGTTGACCCGCGGGCGCGCCAGCTCGCTTTCTCGAACGGCGCGCGCGCCGGCTACGATCTCCTGGTCTCGTCCGTGCCGCTTCCGGATCTCGTCCCGATGATCAGGGGCACGCCGCCAGACGTTCTGGAGGCGGCGCGCCGGCTCGCCTGCTCCTCCTGCGTGCTGGTCAATATCGGCGTGGACCGCGAGGACATCTCCAGCGCCCACATGACCTATTTCTACGACGAGGACATCTGCTTCACGCGCCTCGGCTTCCCGCACATGCTCTCGCCGAACAACGCCCCAAAGGGCATGGGAAGCATCCAGGCGGAGGTCTATTTCGCGGACAAGTACAGGCCATTCACCGGCAGGCCTGCCGATCTCATCGAGCCCGTCATCGGCGATCTTCGCCGCTGCGGTCTGCTGCGCGACAGCGACCGGATCATGTGCCGCAACGCGATGTATCTGCGCTACGCCAACATCATCTTCGATCTCGACCGGGCAGCCGCGCTCGCGACGGTGCACGGCTATCTCGACGATCTCGGCATCTCCTACTGCGGGCGCTACGGCGACTGGGGGTACATGTGGACGGATGAGAGCTTCAAGAGCGGTGAGGCGGCGGCAGGGGCGGCGCTCTCCCGGCTGGCGGCCTCCCGGGTCCAGCGGCAGGTGCAGATGGCATGAGCGACCGGGGCCGCATCGATCTCCGCGCCGGCGCCACGCCGCTCGAACCGTCCTGGTCCGAGCGGCGGGAGGCAGGCGTCGAGCCGGTGCGGGCCGTGCCGGCGCGGTCGAGCCGTATCGCCCTTCTGGGGCATTGCGGCACGGGCAATCTGGGGGACGAGGCCTCGATCGCCGCCGTGCTCGACAACATCGCGAGCAGGGTCTCCGGGGCGTCCATCGTCGGCCTGTCGATGGACCCGGAGGACACGACGCGCCGGCACGGCATTCCCTGCTTTGCGATGCGCCAGCGCGTTTTTCCGTTCGAGCGCGAATGGTCGTCGGCCCAGCATCCGGGCGGCCCTCAGGGAGTTGCAAGCAAGCTCAAGGCTTTCATCAAGAAAACCGGGCCCTTGTTCCGCGTCGGGAACGCGGTTCGGCGCGGGCTGATCCTGCGGCCCGCCCAGTTCATTCGCGAGACGGCGTTTCTGCTGCGCGCGCTGCTTTTGCTTTGCGGGCTCGACATGCTCGTCATCTGCGGAGGCGGGCAGCTTCTCGATTGGGGCGGCCCCTGGGCGTTCCCCTATACGCTGTTCAAATGGATCCTCCTCGCCAAATGCGCCAACGTCAAATGCGTCTTCCTGAACAGCGGGGCAGGGCCGCTCGATGCGCCTTTGAGCCGCTGGTTCGTCCGGCGCATGCTCGCCATGGCCGATTACGTGTCGGTGCGCGACCGCGCTTCCGGCGAATTGCTGCGGAGGATCGGCTTCCGCGGCAAGGTCAGGGTCGTCGTCGACACGGTGTGGAATCTGCGGCTGCCGGACTCCGCCAGGCAGGCCCCGGCCGCTGCGCACGCGGAGGGCGTGATCGGCATCGGGCCCATGGCCTATGGCGATTCCTCGCGTCACTGGGTCGATGACGATCGGGGCTACCGGAACCTGATCGCCAGCCTGGCCGAGTTCGGCAGCCGGATGCTCGCGCGCGGATACCGGATCAAGCTCTTCAGCAGCGATATCTGGTTCGATTCCCGGGCGATTGCGGATCTCGAGGCTGCTATTCGGAGGAATGACCCGGCATTGGCGCCGGACCGCGTCACCTGCGAGGCGGTTTCCGGCATCGACGGCATGTTCGCTGCCTTGTCCGGCCTGGATTGCTACGTCACCTGCCGCTTCCACGGCGTGGTGTTCGCGTCATTGCTCAATGTGCCCGCCGTCGCGCTGGCGCCGCATCCGAAGGTCACCAACCTGATGGAAGAGCTGGGGCTCGGCGAATACTGCGTCGAGATCTCCCGCTGCGATGCGGAAGATCTGGCAACCAGGGTCGAGCGCCTGCTCGCCAATGCCGATGACGTCAAAGCCCGCATCGGAAGGCAGGTTGCGATCTTCCAGGTGCAGTTGACCCGGCAATTCGACGATCTTTTCCTGGACAACAACGAAAAAGAGGCCGGGAAGAAGGAATAATGCGAGGAAGGTGGGCGAGATGAGCGAAAGCAGCGAGCCGTTGGTCAGCGTTGTGACCCCCGTCTACAATGGAGAGAAGTTCCTCAGGGAATGCATCGAGAGCGTTCTGTCGCAGACATACCGGAATTGGGAATACATCGTTCTCAACAATGCCAGCACGGACGGGACGCTCGGTATCGCCGAGGAATACAGCCGGCGCGACAGCAGAATTCGCGTCCTCAGCAATGACGCGCTGCTTCCGATCATCGCCAACCACAACAGGGCGTTCGGACTGATCGCGAAGGACAGCAAATACTGCAAGGTCGTCTCGGCGGATGACTGGATCTATCCGGAATGCCTCGAAAAGATGGTCGCCCTCGCCGAGGCGCATCCATCGGTCGGCATCGTCGGCGCCTATCAGCTCAGCGGGGGCCGGGATATCTGGTATGTCCGCAATGTCGGGCTGTCCTATGCGCAGCCCGTCATCCTGGGGCGGGACATCTGCCGCGCGCAACTGCTCGGCACCTTGAGGGTCCTGGGAAACCCGACCTCGGTCCTGTACCGGGCCGATCTCGTGCGAAGCACCGACGCATTCTTTCCAAATCCCACCCAGGAGGCGGATACCAGCGCCTGCCTCAAGCATCTGCGCCATGCGGATTTCGGTTTCGTGCATCAGATCCTGACGCATGAGCGGATTCACTACGACCGCGTGACCACCGCCTCGCTCGAAAACAACGCCTATGTGTCGGCGGAGATCAGCGACTGCCAGGAATATGGCGACTGGTATCTCACCCGCAGCGAGAAGCAGGCGCGGATCGCGCAATTGCTGGACCAGTACTACGCCTATCTGTCGCTCAACGCCTTCAAGTTCAGGGACAGGGCGTTCTGGGACTATCACATCCAGCGGCTGCGCGATCTCGGCTATCGCTTCGACGGGCGAAAACTCTCTCTCGGTATCGCGGCGAAAGCGGTGGATTCGGTTCTGAACCCGAAGGGCACGATACAGACCATCAGCAAGAGAATTCGCCTTCATTACATGATCAAAGGGATGAAAGTTTCCTAGAGGGGCAATTTCGACTGAAATCGAATGTTGAAGGGACTGTGTTCGATCAGCAGACAACGGTTCGTGCCGGATCAGGCGCTTGCCGGCGAGAGGCGCTTGCTCAAGGCCTCTCGGTCATGACGTTGCTGAATTGGTTAACGGATTGATAATCAACTTGCGCGATCGGTGAATTTTGAGTAGCTTTCAAAACAGGAGATGCCGACGGCCCGATGCTTCCTCGGGTCGACCGTTCATGTGTTGCGGGCATTCCAGTGATAGGCAGCGTCTTTCACGATCTGCGGCGGCGCGAGGCGGGTGAGCCCGCTCTCGACAACCGCGGGCTCGTGCGGCCGGGGCCGCGCCGGCGGCCATCGGGCGCCGGCGGCCTTTCCGCCGCAGGAGCGCCTGCGGCAGCCGGTCGGGCGGCCCAGGCCCGGGCCCAGGCCTGCGTCGAGACCCATGCTCAGGCGCATCCGGCGAAGTCGGCGGGGCCGTTGTCGCAATTGCCGAAGCTTTTGAAGGCGGCCGGGAGGGATGCCTGTCGGGCCGCCTTGCGCCGCGCCGTGCCGCGTGGGCGGCGGATCAGGGCCGGCGCGGCCGCTTCGGCCGAGCCGGCGTCCAGCGTTCCGATAAACTGAGTTTTTCATGGGGGAGGAACAACGAAAGCTGCCTGAAGAGTCAGGAGGATTACATGAAGGAGAGTCGATCCTTCGGAATCGCCGTCCTGGGGAAATATTCCCTGATGCGGGAAGGCATCTCCCGAATCCTGCAGGAGCAGAAGTTTCGCGTCCTGACCTCCGCCACCGGCGTCGAGGAGTTGCGCGGCAAGGTCCGGGCGCAACGGCTCCTCTTCCTGATCGTTCATACGAGCGACGATTTCAGCCTCGTCGCCGCGGAAATCGGACGCCTGCGCGACGAATATCCGGAGGCGCATGTCGCGGTCGTGGCCGAGCATTACGCCGCCGCCGAACCGGGGCTGGCCTTCCGGGCCGGGGCCGCCGGCTATCTCGTCAATGCGATTTCCTGCGACGCTTTCGTCAAATGCATCGAATTGCTGATGCTGGGGGAGGCGGTGTTCCCGCCGGCCTTTCCCGCGCCCGAGCCCATGGCCGGAAAGCGCCGCCGCACCGGCCGGGGCGCCGGAATCCCCCGCCAGGAGCAGGCTGCCACGGCCGGCTGCGCCTCTCCCGAGAGCCCGGCGGCGCCGCTGCTGTCGCCGCGCGAGACCGCGATCCTGCGCTGCCTGATCGAGGGCGATTCCAACAAGTTCATCGCCCGCAAGATCGACATCGCCGAGGCGACGGTGAAGGCCCATATCAAGGCCATCCTGCGCAAGATCCGGGTCCAGAACCGTACGCAGGCGGCGATCTGGGGCATCAACAACGCGGTGCTGCTGCTGCCCGCAAACAGCAACTCGGTGTTTTCCGCCGCCGAGGCCGAAACGGGCTGGACACTCTCCCGCTAGAGCATTTTCGAGCGAAGTGGATACCGGTTCGCGTGAAGAAAATGCGTTAAATCAATAAGCTAGAGCATCGGACTGGATGTCGTATTCAGTCCGATGTTCAGGTTCTTTGATCTTGCATCGGCTTTTCCCGAAAGCCGCGTTCCGCTTTGCGGGCCGATGCTCCGGGAGCCTCCGCGCCCCGGCCGCCGGCGATGCGATAGATCCCTGCGCGGCATCTCAGGCCAGCCCGACCAGGTGCAGCAGGGCGAAGCAGCCGGCGCCGCCGCCGATCAGCAGGAGCGGGTTGATCGGGGTGGCCATCAGCAGCGCCGTCGAGGCCAGCGCCAGCCCGCGGCCGATCCAGCCGCTGTCGAGCGAGGCCAGCAGCACGTAGCTCGCCGCCAGGATCGTCCCGGCGGCGACCGGCCGCAGCCCTCTTTCCAGCGCCTTGAGCAGCCTCGCGCCCTCGAAGCGCGACCAGATATGGGCGACGCCGTAGATCAGCAGCGCGGTCGGGCCGAAGATGCCGATCGTCGCCGCCAGCGCCCCCCAGGGCCCGGCGATGCGCCAGCCGATCAGCGTCGCCAGCAGCGAGCCCGGCCCGGGCGCCAGCCGCGAGATCGCGAAGGCGTCGACGAATTGCGAGGCGGTCATCCAGCCATGCAGGTCGACGATCTGGCGGTGCATGTCGGCGACAGCACTCTGCCCGCCGCCGATCGTCACCAGCGAGAGCGGCAGGAAGACGACGAGAATGCTGAGGGCGATGGCGGGCATCGGCGAGATCAGCCCCGGGAATAGCTGACGGCGACGCTGAGCGAGCCGGCGACGAGCACGGTCCAGATCAGCGGCCATTGCAGGATGGCGACCGCGACGAAGGTCGCGGCCATGATCGCGAGCGGGAAGGCGCGGCGCGGCACGCGCCGGGCCGCGGTGAGCCCCATCGACAGCGACAGCCCGATCGCCGCGCAGGCGGCGCCGGCCAGCGCGACATGGGTGAGCGCGAAGCCGGCGAGCGCGCTGAAGGCGGTGCTGATCAGCACGATCAGCAGGGCGGCGGGCACGACGATGCCGAGCCAGGAGGCGATGGCGCCGTTGCGCCCGCCGAGCCTGTAGCCGATCCAGATCGCCATGTTGGTGACGTTCACCCCCGGCAGCGCCTGCGCGATCGAAAGCCCGTTGAGGAAGTCCTCCTCGCTCATCAATTTGCGCTGCTGCACGAATTCGCGCAGCAGCCAGCCGCTGAGCCCGCCGCCGAAGCTGGTCAGCCCGATGCGGGCGAAGATCAGGAAGAGCTGGGCCGGGCTGGGAGGTTCTGGGGTCGAAACCGGCATCTGAGGTCCGCGGGGCAGGCGACTCTGGGATCGGCACAATGCCGGCTTCGGCGGGGATGGCCAGCGCGGCCGTGCATGCGAGCCATGACCGCGCGGCGGTTCCCGCCGCGCGCCGGCGGCGTCACGAGCGCGGCGGCGGCCCGCGCCGGCCGAGGGTACGGTTGACCGCCCGCTTGAGCCGGGCTCCCGCCTCCCGCACGCGCTCGCGGTTGCGCTGCCCCGCCTCGCCGCGCGGCAGCGGCTCCGGCATGGGCAGGGGCCGCTCGGAGAGGGGCGCGGGCCTGCCGCCGCGGGCGAGATCGGCCTCCGCCGGGGAGAGATCCGGCAGGCCGGGATCGACATAGGCCTTGATCGGCAGATGGTCCGAGGCGGTACGCGCCAGCGGCGTATCGTGGACCTCGACATCGGAGAGGATTTCCGGCCGGTTGGCGATGATGCGGTCGAGCGCCAGCAGCGGCAGGCCCGAGGGGAAGCTCGGCACCGGCACCGGCAGGGTGTGGAAGGCCGGTCCCAGCTCCTTGAGCGAGGAGCGCGCGCCCAGGCGCCATTCGTTGAGATCGCCGAGCAGCAGGGTGGGGCGCTCGTCCCGGCTTTGCATGATCTCGATCAGGCGGCGCGCCTGCTGGGCGCGCGAACGCTTGAGCAGGCCGAAATGGGCGGCGACGATCCTGAGCGCGGCGCCGCCTTCCAGGTCGAGCTCGACGACGAGCGCGCCGCGCGGCTCCAGCCCCGGCAGTGTCACCTGGTGGACGTCCCGCACCATGCCGCGCCGGAACAGCACGACGTTGCCGTGCCAGCCATGGGCGCGGCTCGCATTGCCGAGCGGCACGGGCACGAGGCCCGTCTCCTGCTCCAGCCGGGGAAGGTCGAGCAGGCCGTGGCGCTCGCCGAAGCGCTTGTCGGCCTCCTGCAGGGCGATGACGTCCGGCCCGATCTCGGCGATGACGCGGGCGATCCGCTCCGGGTCGAAGCGCCCGTCGACGCCGACGCATTTATGGACGTTGTAGGAGGCGACCAGCGTGCCGGAAGCCTGCTCGGCGCTGCGCCCGGAGGGCGCGGCCGGCCGGCTTCTGCGGTGGCGGAGCGAGGAGATGATGCTCGCCGGCAGGCTCGGGCTCTTCTTGTGCATCGCGGCGCCAGCCTGTGTCGGCATGGAATCGAATCGGCGGACCGGCAGGATACGCCAGAGCCGTCTCATGCGCCCGCGCCGTGTCAGAGATAGGGCGAGCCGAGCCAGATCAGCCGGTCGGTCAGACGCAGGAGATAGGGTCGCGCGCGCAGGCCGGCAAGCGTCACCTCGGTCGCGGCCTCGATCACGCCGGCGATCCGGGCGTCGATCTCGCCGGCGAAGTCGCGGTCCAGCACCTCGACGTCGATCTCGAAATTCAGCCTGAGCGAGCGCGGATCGAGATTGGAGGAGCCGACATAGGCCCATGCGCCGTCGACGACGAAGAGCTTGGAATGGTCGAAGGCGCCGGAAGCCCGCCAGATCCGGCAGTAGTTCTTCAGGATCTGGTCGAACTGCGCCGTCATCGCCCGGTCGACCAGCACGAGGTTGTTGACCGAGGGCACGACGATGTCGATGGCGACGCCGCGCCGCGCCGCCGTCACCAGCGCGCTGATCAGCTCCTGGTCCGGCAGGAAATAGGGCGACATGATCCTCACCGAATGGCGCGCCACCGAGAGGGCGCCGGTCAGGATCTTGTGGTTGTTCTCCAGGCAGGAATCGGGGCCGGACGGCACGGCCCGCATCAGCACCTCGGGCCCCTCGGCGGCGGGGGCGCGCAGCGCCCAGGCCTCGCCTTCGAGCGCCTCGCCGGTGGTGAAGCGCCAATCCTCCGCCGCCACGGCGAAGAGGTCGGCGACCACCGGCCCGGTGACCCGGAAATGCGTGTCGTGCGCCGAAGCCTCGCCCGCGAACTCCGCGGTGAAGCCCTGCCGGATGTTCATGCCGCCCATGAAGGCGACCGCCCCGTCGACGACGATGATCTTCCGGTGGGTGCGCAGATTGGCGTAGGGCAGCCGGAGGCCCATGATGATGTTGCCGTTGAAGACCCGGACGTCGAGCCCGCCCGCGCGCAGATAGCCGGCCATGCTCGGCACCGAATAGCGGGCGCCGACGGCGTCGATCAGCACCCGCACCGCGACGCCGCGCTTCTGCGCCGCGATCAGCGCATCGGCGATGCGCAGGCCGAGCGGATCGCGGTCGAAGATGTAGCTTTCGAGGATCACGCTGCGCTCGGCGGCGGTGATGGCGACGAGCATCGCGGCATAGGCCTCGTCGCCGGTGCGCAGCGTCTCGATGCGGTTGCCCATGGTCAGCGGGTGGCGGGCGACGCGGTCGCCGAGCGTCTTCAGCGCGGCGAAGCGCCGCCCGAACAGCCGCTCGACCGTCGCGCCGTCGGCATGGACCGCCGCGCCGCCATCCCCCCCGACGCGATGGCCCGGCCGCTGCGACAGGATGGCGGTCCGGCGGATGCGGTTGACGCCGGCGATGGCGTAGAGCAGGGCGCCGACGATCGGGGAGAGGACGATGACGCCGGCCCAGCCGATGGCGGCGCGCACCTCGTCCTTGGTCATCACCGCATGGACGGCGGCCGTCGCCGCCATCGCCAGCGAGATGACGGCGAGGATATGCGGCCAATAGGCCGAGAGAATCTCCCACATATGCCGAAGCTAGAGCATGTTTCGCACGGATTGAAACGTCATTGCGGGCGCAGCGCGGCGATCCGGGGCGGCCGGGTCGATCGGTGCCGCCGGGCCCCTCTGGATGGCCTCGTCGCCGCGCTCCTCGCAATGACGGGAGCGGGGGATCCCGCCACCCGCTGTCAGCGGTTCACCGCCCAGCCCCAGACTCGACTCGCCTTCCATGAGAGGGCGTTCTATAAGAACAAAGAGAGAACAATTGAGCCGCCACCCATGCAGACAGCCGCCTCGCCAGCCTTGTCCGACCTGCGCCGCAGCCTCGCCGAAGCGGCTTTGCGGACGGGCCCGGCCGCGGCCGGCAGGGTCGGGCTCGGCGCGGCGGAGATCGACGCGGCCCTGTCCGGCGGGCTCGAGCGGTCGGCCCTGCACGAGGTCTACGCCGCTGGAACCGCCGGCCTCGCCGCCGCGACGGGCTTCGCGCTCGGGCTGGCGCTGCGGGCGGCGCGGGGAGACGCGCAAGGGGGCGTGCACGAGGACGCACAAGAGGGCGCAGCCGGGAGCGGGAGGCCGATCCTCTGGGTGCGGCAGGATTTCGTCGACGCCGAGACCGGCCGGCTGCATGCGCCGGGGCTAAACGAGTTCGGGCTCGATCCGGCCCGGCTGCTGCTGGTCAGGGCGCGCGACGGCGAGGGCGTGCTGCGTGCCGGGGCGGAGGGCGCGCGCTGCCCGGCGCTCGGCGCCGTGCTGATCGAGCCCTGGGGCGAGCCCCGCGCCTTCGACCTCACCGCGAGCCGCCGGCTCGCGCTCGCGGCGGAGGGCTCGGGCGTGACGACCCTGCTGCTGCGCGTCGCCGCGGCGGAGATGCCGAGCGCGGCGCGCACGCGCTGGCAGGTCCGGCCGCTGGCCTCGCGGGCGCTGGAGGCGAATGCGCCGGGCGGCCCGGCCTTCGGGCTGCGGCTGCTGCGCCAGCGCGGCGGCGTGGCGGAACGAGAGTGGCGTGTGGAGTGGAACCGTGACCGATGCGCTTTCGAGAACCGAACCGTCTTCGACCGATCCGACACTTCCCGCAGAACCGATGTCCCGCCGCTATCTCGCCCTCTGGTTCCCCTATCTGGCGACGGACAGGCTGCGGCGGCTGGGCCGGATTCCGGCCTGCGGCGCACCGGCTGAGAAGCCGCATGTCCTGGTCGGGATGCAGGGCAACGCCCTGCGCCTCGTCGATTGCGACCGGCTCGCCGTCCGCCTCGGCCTGACGCGGGAGATGACGCTGGCCGATGCCCGTGCCCGCATCCCCGACCTCGTCGCGCTGGAGGCGGAGCCGCTGGCCGACCGGGAGTTCCTCGACGGGGTCGCCGCCTTCTGCGACCGCTTCACCCCGCTCGTCGCGCGCGACGAGCCGCATGGTCTCGCGCTCGACATCACCGGCTGCGCCCATCTCTTCGGCGGCGAGGAGGGGATGATCGGCCTCGTCCGACGCAGCATGGAGCGGATCGGCCTGATGTCGAAAGCCGCCATTGCCGGCACGCCCGACGCCGCCCGCGCCTGCGCCCGCTTCGGGCCGTGCGGCATCGTCCCGCCGGGCCGCGAGGAGGCGCTGCTGCACCCGCTGCCGGTCGCCGCGCTGGAGACCGAGGCCGAGACCGTGATCGCGCTCTCCCGCGCCGGCCTGAAGACGCTGGCCGACGTCGCGTCGCGCCCCTCGGAAACCCTCTCGGCCCGTTTCGGCGAGGCGCTGGCGGTGAAGCTCCGGCGCATCCTCGGCCGCGAGGACCGTCGCATCATCCCCTTGCGCCCGCCGCCGGATTGCGTGGTCGAGCGTCATTTCGCCGAGCCTTTCGCCGATATGGCGAGCCTCGAGGCGGTGGTCGTCCGGCTGATCGGGGAGGCGGCGCGGGTGCTGGAGGCGCGCGGCGCGGGCGGGCGCGTCTTCGAGCTCGGTTTCTTCCGCAGCGACGGCGCGGTGCGCCGCCTCGCCATCGAGACCGGCCGGCCCTCGCGCGAGCCAAAAGCGCTGCTCCGGCTCTATCGCGAGCGCATCGAGACGCTGGCCGATCCGCTCGATCCCGGTTTCGGCTTCGACGCGATCCGGCTCGCCGTGCCGCTCTGCGAGCCCCTCGGCACGCCCCAGCACAGCCTCGATGGTCGTGCGGTCGAGGAGGAGGCGGTGGCCGATCTGGTCGACCGGCTCGCCACCCGTTTCGGTCGCGACCGGGTGCTGCGCTTCGCGGCGCAGGACACGCACCATCCCGTCCGCGCCGCAAAGGCGCTCTCCGCCGCGGCGCCGCAGCCGGAGACGGCCTGGCCCGCGCCCGAGCCGCGCGAGCCGCCGGCCCGCCCGCTCCAGCTTTTCGAGCCGCCGCAGCCGGTCGAGGCCATCGCGGAGGTGCCGGACGGGCCGCCGATCCGCTTCCGCTGGCGGCGCCTCACGCACGATGTCGCCCGCGCCGAAGGGCCGGAGCGCATCGCTCCCGAATGGTGGCGCGACGGCTCGGACGAGCCGGTGCGCGACTACTACCGCGTCGAGGATGCTGAAGGCCGCCGCTTCTGGCTCTACCGCATCGGCGTCTACGGGGTCGGCGCCGTCCCGCCGCGCTGGTTCCTGCACGGGCTCTTCGCATGAATCAGATCGGAAACCTTTTCGCCGAACCCGTTGCCGCGACGCATTTTTCCTTCCTGCGCGGCGCCTCGCCGGGGCCGCATATGGTGCTGACGGCGCTGCTGCTCGGCTATGCCGGCATCGGCATCGCCGACCGCAACACGGTGGCCGGCGTCGTGCGCGCCTGGGCGGCGCTCCGGCAATTGCGGGAGGACGGCCTGCCGGCGCCCGACAAGGTCCGGGAAGGCGGCAGCCCCGGCGAATATGTCTGGGTCGAGAATGCCGACTTCGCCGCGCTGCCCTTCACCTCCGACCAGATGAAGGCGATGGCGAAGCGCTTCAAGCTCGCCACCGGCGCCCGCCTCGTCTTCGCCGATGGCACGCCCGACATCGTCGTCTATCCGGCCAATCGCGACGGCTGGGGCCGGCTCTGCCGCCTGCTCAGCCACGGCAACCGCAAGGAGGACGTGAAGAAGGGCGAATGCCGGCTGGTCCTCGACGACCTCCTGAACGATGCCCGCGACCTGCTGCTGATCCCGCTGCCGGGCCGCAGGCTCGACGGCCTGCCGGCGCTGCTCGCCCGGCTCGACGAGGCCGCGCCCGGCGCGGTCTGGCTCGGCGCGACCATGCATCGGCGCGGCGACGACCGCCGCCGCCTCGCGCGCCTGAAGAACATCGCCGCCGCGACCCGCACGCCGCTGATCGCGACCAATGACGCGCTCTACGATTCCATCGGGCAGCGCGATCTGCAGGACGTGCTCACCTGCATCCGCGAAGGCGTCACCATCGAGCGGGCGGGGCGGCGGCTGGAGGCCAATGCCGAGCGCCATCTCAAGCCGCCCCGGGAGATGGCCCGCCTCTTCCGCGACGCGCCCGAGGCCATTGCCGAGACGCAGGCCCTCTTCTCGCGCGTCGAGTTCGACCTCGGGCAATTGAAATACGAATACCCCGACGAGCCGATTCCGCCCGGCTGGAAGGATCAGGACTGGCTCGAGGAGCTGGTCCGTCGCTGCTGTCTGATCCGCTACCCGGACGGCGTGCCGGAGAAGGTGCAGGGCTTGCTGAAGAAGGAGCTCGATCTGATCGCGAAGCTCGAATATGCCCGCTATTTCCTGACCATCCGCCAGATCGTCGAATTCGCCGAGAGCAGGGGCATCCTCTGCCAGGGCCGCGGCTCGGCCGCCAATTCCGCCGTCTGCTACGTGCTCGGCATCACCGCCGTCGATCCCGCCGAGAACGACGTGCTGTTCGAGCGCTTCATCTCGACCGAGCGCAAGGAGCCGCCCGATATCGATGTCGATTTCGAGCATGAGCGGCGCGAGGAGGTGATCCAGTGGATCTACGAATTCTATGGCCGCGAGCGGGCTGGCATCGCCGCGACGGTGATCCATTACCGGCCGCGCAGCGCCATCCGCGAGGTCGGCAAGGTGTTGGGTCTGACCGAGGACGTCACCGCCCGCATCGCCGACACGAATTGGGGGAGCTGGGGCAGCGAGATCGGCGACAACCGCGTCCGCCAGGCCGGTCTCGACCCGAAAAATCCGACGATCCGCCGCGCCGTCGACTTCGCCATCCGGCTATTGGGCTATCCGCGCCATCTCTCGCAGCATGTCGGCGGCTTCGTGCTCTCGCGCGGGCGCCTCGACGAGACGGTGCCGATCGGCAACGCCGCGATGGAGGACCGCACCTTCATCGAATGGGACCGCGACGACATCGACGCGGTCGGGCTGATGAAGGTCGATGTCCTGGCGCTCGGCATGCTGACCTGCATTCGCAAGGCGTTCGATCTGCTGCGCGAGCACGAAGGCATCGATTGGGGTCTTGCCGATGTGCCGAAGGAGAACGACGCGACCTACGACATGCTCTGCGAGGGCAAGTCGCTCGGGGTCTTCCAGGTCGAGAGCCGAGCGCAGATGAATATGCTGCCGCGTCTCAAGCCCAATAAGTTTTATGACCTCGTCATCCAGGTCGCGATCGTCCGGCCCGGCCCGATCCAGGGCAACATGGTGCATCCCTATCTGAAGCGGCGGGCGGGGATCGAAAAGGTGACCTTTCCTGCTCCATCGCCAGAGCATGGGCCGGAAGACGAACTCCATCACGTACTGGAGAAAACTGAAGGCGTTCCGCTCTTTCAGGAACAGGCGATGCGGCTCGCCATGGTCGCTGCCAAATTCTCCGACATCGAAGCCAACGGCCTGCGCAAGGCGATGGCGACCTTCCGCAATGCCGGCACCATCGGCGATTACGAGGCGATGATGGTCGAGCGCATGGTCGCGCGGGGTTATGAGCGCGATTTCGCCCAGCGCTGCTTCGAGCAGATCAAGGGTTTCGGCAGCTACGGCTTCCCGGAGAGCCACGCCGCCTCCTTCGCCAAGCTGGTCTACATCTCCTCCTATCTGAAGCGCTGGCATCCGGCCGCCTTCGCCTGCGCGCTGCTGAACGCGCAGCCGATGGGTTTCTACGCCCCCGCCCAGATCGTGCGGGAGGCGCAGGAGAACGGCGGCGTCGAGCCGAGGCCGGTCGATGTGAATGTGAGCGGCTGGGACAACGGGCTGGAAGCGGTCGGGCACTTTGAAGAAAACGGCTCAGTCATCCCGGGCGACCGAAGGGAGACCCGGGATCCATGCCGGAGCATTTCCGAAAGAATCGCGGAGAACCCTCTCCCGGAGGGAGAGGGCAGGGTGAGGGGTAGGCCGTTGGACGATGTCGCGAGACCTCACCGCTGCGACGCCGCAGGGGCGCACCTCGCTGGTCGAACGGCCAGCACCTCACCCCTGCCCCTCTCCTTACAGGAGAGGGGTTCTAGAGCATTTTCGAGCGAAGTGGACACCGGTTCGCGTGAAGAAAATGCGTTAAAACAACGGCCTAGAGCAATTCCGCGATTCGAAGAATTGCGGAATTGCTCTACCGGAGTGTCTGCTGGAAAGGGATCAGACGAACCGAAGCAGAAACACCCCTTCGCGCTGCGTCTCGGCTTCCGCCAGATCGACGGCTTCAAGGAGGATTGGGGCAAGGCGATCGCAAAGGCGCGGGATGCCGGCGGCCCCTATCGCGATGTCGAGGAACTGATGCGCCGCGCCGGCCTTCCGGCCCACGCCCTGCGCCTGCTCGCCGATGCCGACGCCTTCCGCTCGCTCGGGCTGGATCGGCGCGAGGCGCTCTGGGCCGTGCGCCGCCTGCCGGACGACGCGGCGCTGCCGCTCTTCCAGGCCGCGCAGGCCCGCGAGCTGGGGCGGGAGCCGGCGATGGCGCTGCCGGCCATGCCGCTCTCCGAGCACATCGTCGCCGACTACCAGACGGTCCGCCTCTCGCTGAAGGGCCATCCGATGCAGCTCCTGCGCCCGCGCTTCCGCCGCGAGGGCGTGCTGAGCTGCGCCGAGACCGAAGGGAGGGCCGATGCCGCCTTCGTCCGCACGGCCGGAATCGTGCTGGTGCGCCAGCGGCCGGGCAACGGCAACGCCATCTTCGTCACGCTGGAGGACGAGACCGGCATCGCCAATGTCGTGATCTGGGCGCGGCTGTTCGAGCGCTTCCGCCGCGAGGTGATGGGCGCGCGTTTGATGCTGGTCGAGGGCCGCGTGCAGAAGAGCCCCGAAGGCGTGGTGCATCTGATGGCCCAGCGCATCCTCGACCGCTCGCCCGATCTGCTGTCGCTGTCGGACACGCATCGCGCCGAGGTTCCCCTGCCCGTCGACGAATTGAAGAACCCGCCGCTGCCGCGCCACCGTCACCCGCGCAATGTCCGCATCCTGCCGAAATCGCGGGATTTCCATTGAAGGGGGCGACCGTCCGGCTGTTGCTACTTCCGTTATCTTCCGGGTCATCCCGGGCGACCGGAGGGAGAGCCGGGATCGATGCCTGAGCCTCGACCGAAGGCGCTCAGGCATGGATCCCGGATCGGCGCGACTTGGCCGCTTGTCCGGGATGAGGGCGGGGATGTTGCGGCAGGGCCTCATTCAGGCGCGCCGCGCAGGCGCGTCCGTCAAAACAAACTTCTCCAATGGAAGTGAAATAAGAAAAAACCGGCTACCTCATGTTAATTGCGCCTTCGCCCTCCTGGGTATAACTGCTTTGTTCGATTTACCGAACAGAAGCCAGGTCCATGGCGCTCAGCTCCGGCCCCGACGAAACGCCGCCCGCTCCTCCGCACAGCGCGGCGCTGGCGCGTCGTGCGGACGGGCTCGACACGGCGTTCGGCGGGGCGGACGTCGCGGACCGCCTCGCCGGCCTCGTCGCGCAAGCGGTCGGCCCCGTCGTCTTCACCACCTCCTTCGGCCTCGAAGACCAGGTGCTCACCCATCTCATCGCCGGCGCGAAACTGCCCGTCACCTTCGCCACGCTCGACACCGGCCGGCTGTTCCCGGAGGTCTATGCGCTCTGGCAGGAGACCGAGGAGCGCTATGGCATTCTGATCCGCCCCTATTATCCGCGCCATGAGGCGGTCGAGCTCTATGTCCGCCGGAACGGCGTCAACGGCTTCTACGGCTCGCGGGAGGCCCGCAAAGCCTGCTGCGACATCCGCAAGGTCGAGCCTCTCGGCCGGGCGCTCGCCGGGGCGGATCTCTGGCTCACCGGCCTGCGCGCCGACCAGTCGGCCGCGCGCGGCGGCGTCAGGCTGGCCGAGGCCGATGCGGGCCGCGGCCTCGTCAAGGCGAGCCCGCTGTTCGACTGGACGCGCGAGCGGGCGCTGGCCTTCGCGCAGCGCAACGCCGTGCCGATCAATCCTCTGCACGCGCGGGGCTTCGTCTCGATCGGCTGCCAGCCCTGCACCCGCGCCATCCGCCCGGGCGAGCCCGAGCGGGCCGGGCGCTGGTGGTGGGAGGACGATGCCGCCCGGGAATGCGGCCTGCATGTCGGACCGGACGGAAGGCTGGTGCGCAGCAAGCCGCCCCTGCGGGAAGCTCCGCCGGCGGAGGCGCTGGCATGATCCAGCTCAGCCATCTCCAGAAGCTCGAGGCGGAAGCGATCTTCATCATCCGCGAGGTGGTGGCGACCTGCGACAAGCCGGTGCTGCTCTATTCGATCGGCAAGGATTCCGCCGTCCTGCTGCATCTGGCGATGAAGGCCTTCTCTCCGGCCAAGCCGCCTTTCCCGCTGCTCCATGTCGACACGACCTGGAAGTTCCGCGACATGATCGCCTTCCGCGACGAGACGGCGAAGCGGCTCGGGCTCGACCTGATCGTCCATATCAACCAGGAGGGCGTGAAGGCGGGCATCAACCCCTTCGCCTCGGGCTCGCGCATCCATACCGACGTGATGAAGACGCAAGGGCTGAAGCAGGCGCTCGACCTCCACAAATTCGACGCCGCCTTCGGCGGCGCCCGCCGCGACGAGGAGAAGAGCCGGGCCAAGGAGCGCGTCTTCTCGCTGCGGAGCCCCGAGCATCGCTGGGACCCGAAGAACCAGCGTCCCGAGCCCTGGCAGCTCTTCAACACCCGCAAGCATCGCGGCGAGAGCTTCCGTGTGTTTCCGCTCTCCAACTGGACCGAGCGCGACGTCTGGGACTACATCGCGCTGGAGAACATCCCGGTCGTGCCGCTCTATTTCGCCGCCCCGCGCCCGGTGGTGCGGCGCGACGGCGCCTGGATCATGCGCGACGACGAGCGCCTGGAACTCCTCCCCGGCGAGACGGTCGAGACCCGGATGGTCCGCTTCCGCACGCTGGGCTGCTATCCGCTGACCGGTGCCGTCGAGAGCGAGGCGGCGAGCCTCACCGACATCATCGCCGAGATGCGCTCCTCCCGATCCTCCGAGCGGCAGGGCCGCGTCATCGACCATGACGGGGCGGGCTCGATGGAGCAGAAGAAGCAGGAAGGCTATTTCTGATGGGCTTTGCCGTCGCCGGGAGTCTGGCCAGGAAGATACCGATCAGGAAGGCGAAGCCGGCGCCGAACCTTCTCCCTGCCAACGATACGCCAGGCAGCAGCGAAACCGGCCAGCATTCGCTCCTGCGCTTCATCACCTGCGGTTCGGTCGATGACGGCAAGTCGACGCTGATCGGGCGCATGCTCTACGAGGCCGGCGCGATCTTCGACGACCAGCTCGACGCGCTCGACAGCGATTCCCGCAAATTCGGCACGCAAGGGGCGAAGCCCGATTTCGCGCTGCTGGTCGACGGCCTCTCGGCCGAGCGCGAGCAGGGCATCACCATCGATGTCGCCTATCGCTATTTCGCCACCGAGACGCGCAGCTTCATCGTTGCCGACACGCCCGGCCACGAGCAGTATACCCGCAACATGGCGACCGGCGCCTCCACCGCCGACCTCGCCGTCATCCTGATCGATGCGCGCAAGGGCCTGCTGCCGCAGACGCGCCGCCATTCCTTCATCGTCTCGCTGGTCGGCGTCCGCCACGTCGTCGTCGCGATCAACAAGATGGACCTCGTCGGCTATGACGAGGCCGTCTTCGAGCGGATCGCGGGCGAGTATCGCGCGGCGGTGCGGAGCCTGGGTTTCGCCTCGATCCGCTTCGTGCCGGTCTCGGCCCGCGACGGCGAGAACGTCATGCGGCCCTCGGCGCTGATGCCCTGGTATGACGGCCCGGCGCTGCTGCCCTATCTCGAAAGCGTCGCGGTCAGCCGCGCCGGGGGCGGCGAGGAGGGCTTCGTCCTGCCGGTGCAATGGGTCAACCGTCCCGATCTCGACTTCCGCGGTTATGCCGGCACCCCCGTCGCCGGCCGCGCCCGCATCGGCGACCCGGTCGTGGCGCTGCCCTCCGGCCGCGCGAGCCGCATCGCCCGGCTGATCGGTGCGGGGGGCGAGGCGAGCCAGATCGCGGCCGGGCAGGCGGCGACCGTGACGCTGGAGGACGACATCGACATCTCGCGCGGCGACGTCATCGCCGCCGCCGGCACGGCGCTCCCAGTGAGCCGCGGCCTGAAGGCACGCCTGCTCTGGACCGGCGCGCGCGCCATGCTGGAGGGCTCGCAGTTCCTGCTGAAGCTCGGGACGCAGAGCGCCAACGCCACGGTCGAGACGCTGCATCACAGCATCGACATCGAGGGCTTCCGGCCGCTGCCGGCGCAGAGCCTGCGCATGAACGGCATCGGCCTCGTCACGCTCCGGCTCGACCGGCCGCTGGTATCCTTGCCCTACAGGCGCAGCCACGAGCTTGGCGGCTTCATCCTGATCGACCGGATCAGCAACGAGACGGTCGCCTTCGGCTTCGTCGAGCCCGGCGCGGGCGAGGCCCGGCAGGCCGTGGGCGAGGGCAGCGCGCTGGCGCGGGCGAAGCGCGGCCTGATCCGCATCGTCGGCCGGCGCGGCACGCCGGACCGCCGGGCCTGGCTCGCCGCGCTGAGCTGGCGCGTGCTCAGCACGGCCGGGCTGTTCGCGGCCGCCTTCGCCCTGACGGCGAACGCCCCGGCCTCGCTCGGGCTCGCCTTCGGCGACATCCTGCTGCGGCCGGGCCTGCGGGCGCTGCATATGCGGCTCTGGCGCAAGGCGCCGGTTGGAGCGCTGCAGGACGGCGCGGGGATTTGAGGGCGACCGGCTCGTCTTTCCTTGTCATTCCGGGGCGCGCCATCGGCGCGAACCCGGACAACAGGGCTCCGGCGTTATCTCGGCGACCGCGCGCTATAGCGCGCTAGCCTCCGACCACCGCCGTCGCCTCGATCTCCAGCAAGGCTTCCGGCTCGACCAGCGCCGTCACCGCGACCACCGCCATCGCCGGGAAATGCCGGCCGAAGACCTCGCGATAGATCGGCCCCATGGCGCCCAGGCTGGCGCGATAGGCCGCGATGTCGGTGACGTACCAGGTCATCCGCACGATGTCCTCGACGCGCCCGCCGCCGGCCTCGACCACCGCCCTGACATTGAGGAAGGTCTGGCGGAGCTGGCCGATGAAGCCCGGCGCGAAGACGCCCTCGGCGTTCCAGCCGACGAGCCCGCCCGTCACCAGCACGCGGCCTTCCGCCACCATGCCGTTGGCATAGCCGCGCGGCTGCGGCCAGCCCTCGGGCAGGATGGCGCGGGATTGCGGATGGTCGGACATGGATGGTCGCCTCGGTTTCGGCTGTTGTCGGGCTCTGGTTGACGTATCTCAGGCCTCGCCCTGGGCCATCCGGCGCAGGGCGAAGCGTTGCAGCTTGCCTGTCGCCGTCTTCGGCAGGGCGTCGACGAATGCGATCGCACGGGGATATTTGTAGGGGGCGATGCCGGCCTTCACATGCTCCTGCAGCGCCCTGGCCAGCGCCGCGTCGCCGGAAATGCCTTCGCGCAGCACGACATAGGCCTTCACGATCTGCCCGCGCTCGGGGCAGGGCGCGCCGACCACGCCGCATTCGGCCACCGCCTCATGCGTCAGCAGGCAGGCCTCGACCTCGGGGCCGGCGATGTTGTAGCCGGCCGAGACGATCATGTCGTCGGAGCGGGCCTGGTACCAGAAATAGCCGTCCGCATCGCGCAGATAGGTGTCGCCGGTCAGGTTCCAGCCATCCAGCACATAGACGGACTGTCGCGGATCGGCGAGGTAGCGGCAGCCGGTCGGCCCGCGCACGGCGAGGCGCCCGGGCGTGCCGTCCGCCACCTCGCGCCCTTGCGCATCGACGATCTTCGCCTCGTAGCCGGGCACCGGGAGCCCGGTCGAGCCCGGCCGGATCGCCTCGCGCGGCGCGCCGATGAAGATGTGCAGCATCTCCGTGGCGCCGATGCCGTCCATCAGCGGCAGGCCGGTGCGCGCCTGCCAGGCCTCGAAGGTCGCCCTGGGCAGCGCCTCGCCGGCCGAGACGCAGATCCTGAGCGAGGCGATGTCGCGCCCGTCGAGCTTGTCGAGCATGGCCCGATAGGCCGTCGGCGCGGTGAAGACGACGCTGACCTTGTGGCGCTCGATCGCCTCGATCAGGTCGGCCGGAGCGGCCTTCTCGGGCAGCACCATCGCCGCGCCGATCCGCATCGGGAAGAGGACGAGCCCGCCGAGCCCGAAGGTGAAGGCGAGCGGCGGCGAGCCGGTGAAGCGATCATCCGGCGAAGCCTTCAGCACGCGGGCGCCGTAGCAGTCGCAGATCGCCAGCATGTCCTGGTGGAAATGCATGGTGCCCTTGGGCTCGCCGGTGGTGCCGGAGGTGAAGGCGATCAGGCAGACATCGTCGCGCGCCGTATCGGCGGCCTCGAAATGTTCGTAGCCCGGCTGCGCCATCAGCGCCTCCAGCTCGCCGCCGGCGGCGCCGAACGCGACGATGCGGGAGAGTTCCGGCGCCTGCGCCCGCGCGGCTTCGAGATCGGCGGTGAGGCGGTGGTCGCAGAGCGCGAGCGCGATCCTGGCCTTGCGCAGCGGATAGGCGAGCTCGCCCGCCCGCAGCATCGGCATGGTCGCCACCGCGATGCCGCCGGCCTTGATGACGGCGAGATAGGCCGCGACCATCATCGGCGTGTTGCCGGCCCGCAGCAGCACGCGGTTGCCGCTGACCATGCCGAGGTCGCGCACCAGCACATTGGCGATGCGGTTCACCTTGTCGGCGAGGTCG
Source organism: Hyphomicrobiales bacterium (assembly GCA_900466745.1). GTDB lineage: Bacteria > Pseudomonadota > Alphaproteobacteria > Rhizobiales > Beijerinckiaceae > Allobosea > Allobosea minatitlanensis. The sequence continues at coordinate 36,342 of UBNE01000014.1, forward strand.
GCATAGCTCCAGTGCAGATCGCTGGCGATCACGGCGATGCGCCCGCCGCGCCCATCGGCGATGTGCCGGTCGAGCAGTTCCGCGACGCAGTTCAGCCGCTCGGGGTAGTTCAGGCCTGCCTCTTCCAGCCTCAGATCGGGCCAGCTTTCGCGCGGCGGCAGGTTCTCCCGCGCGAAGCCGTCCTGATGCCCCGATCTCGCGAATCCGGTTGCTGTCATGGCGTTCCCCTGCGAGAGCCGGGTTCGGTCAGGCCGTTGGCCCGATCGGTGCTCCGGCCCTAACGATGTGCTCTTCCGGCATGCGTCTTGAGCAGGTCGCGCGCGATCACGACCTTCTGGACCTCCGAGGCGCCCTCGTAGATGCGCAGCGCCCGGATCTCCCGGTACAATTCCTCGACCTTGACGCCCCTGGTGACGCCGAGGCCGCCATGGATCTGCACGGCCCGGTCGATCACCTTCTGGGCGTTCTCGGTGGCGACGAGCTTGGCCAGCGCCGCCTCGCGGGTGACGCGGGCGGCGCCGCGGTCCTTGGTCCAGGCGGCGCGATAGACGAGGAGGGCGGCGGCATCGACCTCCGCCGCGCTCTCGGCGATGGCCGCCTGTGAGAGCTGGAGATCGCCGAGCGAGCCGCCGAAGAGCTTGCGGCCGTTGGCATGCTCGAGCGTCTCGTGCAGGGCGCGCCGGGCGAAGCCGAGCGCGGCGGCGCCGACCGTCGCGCGGAAGATGTCGAGCGTCGCCATCGCGACCTTGAAGCCGTCGCCCGGGCCCCCGATGCGGTTGTCCAGCGGCACGCGGCAAGCCTCGAAGCGCAGGGTCGCCAACGGATGCGGCGCGATCACCTCGATCCGCTCCGCGATGGTCAGCCCGGGCGTGTCCGCCTCGACCAGGAAGGCGGAGAGCCCGCGCGCGCCGGGGGCTTCGCCGGTGCGGGCGAAGACGACGTAATGGTCGGCGATGCCGCCATTCGAGATCCAGCTCTTCTCGCCGTCGATGCGGACATGATCGCCGCCGTCCGGCGTCGCGGTCGTCGCCATGGCGGCGACGTCGGAGCCGGCCTCCTTCTCCGAGAGGGCGAAGGCGGCGATGCGCCTGCCGGCGGCGACCTCCGGCAGGATGCGCCGCTTCATCTCCTCCGGCCCGGCGAGGCTGATGGCGCCGGTGCCGAGTCCCTGCATGGCGAAGGCGAAATCGGCGAGGCCGTCATGCGCGGCCAGAATCTCGCGGGCGAGACAGAGCGTGCGCACGTCGAGCCTGTCGGAAAGCCCGCCATAGGCGGCCGGCACGGCGGCCTTGAGGAAGCCGGCGGCGCCGAGCGCCACGACGCGCGCCCGGCAGGCCGCGTCGATTTGCGTATGCGGCAGGCCGGCGAGATGGGTACCGGCCCAATCGGCGAGCGCGGTGGCGAAGGCGCGGTGGCGCTCCTCGAAGAACGGCCAGTCCAGCGTATCGCCGAGAATGTCCAGCCCGAGGCGAGGAGCGCGGTCCATCTCAGTTGCCCTCGAACACCGGCTTCCGCTTCCCGGCGAAGGCGTGGTAGGCGCGAGCGAAATCCTCGGTCTGCATGCACAGCGCCTGCGCCACGGCCTCGGCCTCGATCGCGCTCTCGACCGACATCGCCCATTCCATCTCGAGCATGCGCTTGGTCATGGCATTGGCGAAGGTCGGCCCGTCCGCCAGCTCGGCGGCGAGCGCCTGCGCCTCGGTCAGCACCGCTTCCGGCGCGCAGAGCCGGTTGAGAAAACCCCAGCGCTCGGCCTCCTCGCCCCTGAGCACGCGCCCGGTATAGAGCAGCTCGGCCGCACGGCCCTGGCCGACGATGCGCGGCAGCATCGCGCAGGCGCCCATGTCGCAGCCGGCGAGCCCGACGCGGTTGAACAGGAAAGCGATCTTGGCCCCCGCCGTGCCGAGCCTGAGATCGGAGGCCATGGCGACGATGGCGCCGGCCCCGGCGCAGACCCCGTCGATGGCGGCGACGACCGGCTGCGGGCAGGCGCGCATCGCCTTGACCAGCTCGCCGGTCATCCGGGTGAACTTCAGCAGGTCCTTGGTCTCCATCGCGACCAGCGGCCCGATGATCTCGAAGACGTCGCCGCCAGAGGAGAAATTGCCGCCGGCGCCGGTGACGACGATCGCCTTGACCGCTTCCTCCTTCTGCGCCGCGAGGAAGAAATCCGTGAGTTCGCGGTAGCTTGCGAAGGTCAGCGGATTCTTTTTCTCAGGCCGGTCCAGCGTCACCGTCGCGACCTTGCCGGAGACCGAGAGCGCGAAATGCCGCGGGGCGAAGCCCGCCAGCGGCAGGGTGGTGGCGTTGGCGATGCTCATCGGGCGTCTCCCTTGGCGGCCTCGTCGGCGCCGCCTTGCAGGCGCCCGGCGATGGCGCGGTGCAGCGAGGCCTTGGTCTCGCCGAGCAGCCGGAAGAGCTGCGCGCGTTCGGGTTGGTCGAGCCCGGCGAACAGCTCGGCGATCCAGCTCTCATGGCGCTCGGCCATGGCCTTGAAGCTCTTTCGGCCCTGCGCCGTCAGGGTGAGGATCTGGACGCGCCGGTCCTGCGGCGCCGGGCGCTTGTCGACCAGCCCCTCCGCCACCAGCCCGGCGACGACGGCGGTGACGTTGCCGTTCGAGACCATCAGGCGCTGCGAGACCTCGCCCACGGTCATGCCGACCACGCTCTTGTCGAGCTGGGCCATCAGGTCGAAGCGCGGCAGCGTGGTCCTGAACTCCTCGCGCAGCCGGTTGCGGATCTCGGTCTCGATCAGCGTCGAACAGGTCAGCAGCCGGAGCCAGAGGCGCAGCTCGTCCTTATGGTCGCCGGGGCGCTCGCTCGCCTTGGTCTCGCGGTCGAGCAGCAGCGCGGCGAAGGAGGGGATCTCCATCTCAGAACTCCCCGCCATTGATCATCAGCGACTGGCCGGTCACGGCGTCGCTGCTGGCCCCGCAAAGATAGAGCACCGCCGCCGCGACCTCCGCGGGCGCGACCAGCCGGCCCTGCGGATTGTCCCTGAGCAGGGCCGCCAGCGCGTCGTCGCGGCTCTTGCCGGTCTTGGCCGCGACATTGTCGATGCTGGCGGCCGCCATGTCGGTGTCGGCATAGCCCGGGCAGACGGCGTTGACGGTGACGCCGGAGCGGGCCGTCTCCAGCGCCAGCGACTTCACCAGCCCGATCACGGCATGCTTCGCCGCCGTATAGGCGCTGACATAGGGATAGCCGCGATGCCCGGCCGTCGAGGCGATGGCGATGAGCCGGCCGCGGCGGCGCTCCAGCATCGCCGGCAGCGCGGCATGGAACAGGTTGACCGTGCCGATCAGGTTGATCTCGACCATGCGGCGGAAGCGCTCCGCGTCGCTGCGCAGGAACGGCCCCGTCTCGACCGCGCCGGCATTGGCGACGGCGATGTCGAAGCCGTGGCCACCGGAGAGCCGCCCGAGCGCCGCCGCGACGGAGGCCGCGTCGCGCACGTCGCAAACCGCGAAATCCGCCGCCGCGCCGGCCGCGACGGCGTCCCGCAAGGTCGCTTCGTCGCGGCCGAGGATGCCGACACGGGCCCCGGTTTCGGTCAGCGCGCCGGCGATGGCGCGGCCGATGCCGCGTCCTCCCCCCGTCACCAGCGCCCGCTGCCCTTCCAGAGTCATGCTCGTCCGCCTCCTGCCGCAAATGTATTTTAAGTCTCAATCAATTTGCAAGCCGCCGCATCGCGCAGGGCGGGCGGAGGCTCAGTGCGGGGGAAGAAGCGCGCCGGCACAGAGGGTTCGTCGAAAGCCGGAGAGGGATCGGGAAAAGGCGCAGATTCCGCCTTGCAGGGCAGCGGAAGCCCTCTGAAAGCCTGGTCCGCGGCGCTTCGCCCTCACGCCGCATCCCGGCGGGGCCCGGGCGTTCGGCAATGGGAAAAGCGCTTGAGGGAAAAATCGTTTGAGGTTTAAAATAATTTCCAGGCCGGATCGCCCGGCTCCCGGATGGAGGCGTCGATGCGTATCGCGGTCGTGGGCGGAGGGCCGGCGGGGCTCTATTTCGCGCTGCTGATGAAACGGGACTGGCCGCAGCTCGCGGTCGACGTCTTCGAGCGCAACCAGCCCGACGACACCTTCGGCTTCGGCGTGGTCTTCTCGGATCAGACGCTCGACATCTTCAGGGCCGCGGATGCCGAGAGCTATGCGGCGATCCGCGACAACTTCGCCTACTGGGACGACATCGAGATCCACTTCAAGGGCGAGGCCTTCCGCGTGCCGGGCAACGGCTTCTGCGGCTGCTCGCGCCGCTCGCTCCTGATGCTGGTGCAGGCGCGGGCGCGCGCGCTCGGCGTCGGCCTGCATTTCGGCGCCGAGATCGCCGATGTCGCGGCGCTGAGGCGGGATTACGACCTCGTCGTCGCCGCCGACGGCGTCAACAGCCGCATCCGCGAGAACTGGCGCGAGCGCTTCCAGCCGGAAACCGACCTGCGCCCCAACAAATTCGCCTGGATGGGCTCGACCCGCCCCTTCGACGCCTTCACCTTCTTCTTCAAGCGGACGGAGCACGGGCTCTTCATCGCCCATTGCTACCAGTACGAGGCCGGCCGCTCGACCTGGGTGCTGGAGACCGACCCCGAGACCTTCGCGAAGGCGGGCCTCGACGCGATGGACGAGGCGCGGTCCGCCGCCTTCCTCGAAGGCGTCTTCGCCGAGGAATTGCAGGGCCACAGGCTGATCACCAACCGCTCGCTCTGGCGCAATTTCCCGATGATCCGCTGCCGCAACTGGGTGAGCGAGAACGTCGTGCTGATCGGCGACGCCAAGGCGACGGCGCATTTCTCGATCGGCTCGGGCACCAAGCTCGCGATGGAGGACGCCATCGCCCTGCACGGGGCGATGGGGCAGGCGAAGCTCGATGTCGCCGCGGGCCTGAAGCTGTTCGAGGCGCAGCGCCGCGAGGAGGTCGAGAAGACCCAGCACGCGGCGGATGTCTCGCTGGTCTGGTTCGAGGAATTGAAGCGCTTCTGGGATTTCGAGCCTTTGCGCTTCGCCTTCGGCCTGATGACCCGCTCCAAGGCGATCACCTACGACAATCTGGCGCTCCGGGCGCCGGAGATGGTCGCGGCCGTCGACGCGATGGTGGCGGACGGGCTCGGCCCGCTGGCGAGGCGGCGCAGGGACGGCTCGCCCGTGCCGCCCGCCTTCCAGCCCTTCATGCTGCGCGGGATGCGGGTGGAGAACCGCATGACGCTGTCGCCGATGTGCCAGTATTCGGCGCAGGACGGCCTGCCGGGCGACTGGCACCTGATGCATTACGGCGCGCGCGCCATCGGCGGCCCGGGGCTGGTCTTCACCGAGATGACCTGCGTCGCGCCGGACGCGCGCATCACCCCCGGCTGCACGGGCTTGTGGAACGACGCGCAGGAAGCCGCCTGGAAGCGGATCGTCGATTTCGTCCATGCCCATTCGGCGGCGAAGATCTGCCTCCAGATCGGCCATGCCGGGCGCAAGGGCGCGACGAAGCTGATGTGGGAGGGCATGGACCGGCCGCTGCCGGAGGGCGCCTGGCCGCTCGTCTCGGCCTCGCCGCTGCCCTACTATCCCGAGAGCCAGGTGCCGCGCGGGATGACGCGCCTGGACATGGACCGGGTCAAGGCCGAATTCGTCGCCGCCGCCGAGCGGGGGCTGCGCGCCGGCTTCGACATGCTGGAGCTGCACTGCGCCCATGGCTATCTGCTGGCGAGCTTCCTCTCGCCGCTGACCAACAGGCGCGACGACGACTATGGCGGTCCGGTCGGGAACCGCCTGCGCTATCCGCTGGAGGTGTTCCGGGCGCTGCGCGAGGCCTGGCCGCGCGAGAAGCCGATCTCGGTGCGCATCTCCGCCACCGACTGGGCCGAGGGCGGGCTCACGGCGGCGGATTCCGTCGCCATCGCCGAGGCTTTCGCCGCCGAGGGCTGCGACCTCGTCGACGTTTCGACCGGCCAGACGGCGGCGGAATCGCGGCCGGTCTATGGCCGCATGTTCCAGACGCCGTTCTCGGACCGCATCCGCAACGAGGCCGAGGTCGCGACGATGTGCGTCGGCAACATCACGACGGTGGACCAGGTCAACACCATCGTCGCCGCCGGACGGGCCGATCTGGTCGCGCTCGGGCGCCCGCATCTGGCCGATCCGTCCTTCGTCCTGCGCGGGGCGGCCTGGTATGGCGTCGATATCGCTCAGCCGGTGCAGTACCGGCCCGGTCAGGACCAGCTCATGCGCAACACGCCGCGCGAGCGCGAGGAACTCCAGGAGCTGAAGCTGAAGGCCCGGCCCGGGCGCCACGCCCCCCGTTCGTGAGCGTCCGTCTCGTCCGGCTGAAACCCGCCGCCTGCGCTATTTCGCCTCGGCGTGGCTCCTGTGGCCCGCGGGCGAGACCTCCGGGATGGTCGGCGCGACCGGCTTGCGCTCGCCGAAGGGGTGGGCGGAAGGCGGCTTCAGCCTGAGGCGGAAGGCGAGATAGATCCCGGTCGCCGCCGAGAGGCCGCCGAGATAGACCAGCATCCCCTGCGGCCCCATGCCCTGCATGAAGGCGGTGGAGACCAGCGGACCGATGGCGGAGCCTGTCGCCCAGAGGAATAGGAGCTGCGCCGAGAGGCCGAGCGCCCGCTCGCGGCCGAGCCGGAAATAGGCATGCGCCACGGCGACGGTGTAGACCGGCATCGAGCCGGCGCCGATCAGCGCGAACAGGCCGAACAGCCAGAGCCGGCTATGGGGCAGGGCGAACCAGAGCACGGCGCCGAGCGCCAGCGTGCACAAGACGACCGAGGCCGTGGCGCTCAGCATGATGACGCGGCTCTCGACCCGGTCGGCCAGCAGGCCGAGCGGCCATTGCAGGACGAGCGCGCCGATCTGGATCCCGGCGGTGAGCAGGATCGCCCATTCCTGGTCGAGCCCGATCAGGATGCCGTAGGCCGGGGCGACATTGGTCAGCGCCCCGCCCATCAGCCCGACATAGAGGCAGCCGATCACCGCCGCCGGCGCGTATTGCCAGATGGTGTGCAGCCGCACCGAGATGACCTCGCCCGATTCCGGCCCCTTGGCCCGGGTCATCGCGACGGGGATCAGCGCCAGCGAGAAGGCCGCGCTGGCGATCAGGAAGATGTCGCCGGACTGCATCGAGACATAGCCGGTGCCGATCTGCGAGCCGATCAGGGCGAGGCGGTTGAGGATCTGGTAGAGGCCGAAGATGCGGCCGCGCTGGCCGGCGCTGGCCTGCCCGCTGATCCAGCTCTCGATGCAGATGGCGTGGCCGGCGCCCGCGACCCCCATGCCGAGGCGCGACAGGCCCCAGAGGTCGACCGGCCAGAGCGGGAAGCTCAGCGTCAGCGCGCCCTGGACGGCGGCGAAGACCGCGAAGGCGCGGATATGGCCGACGCGGCGGATGAAGGCCGGGATTACGAAGCAGCCGGCGAGGAAGCCGACCGAATAGGCCGAGCCGACGAGGCCGATCAGCAGCGGCGCCTTCTGCGCCAGCGCCATCTTGAGCGGGATCGCCGTGTTCACGATCGTGGCGGCGACCTGCAGGATCAGGGCGCCGCTGACGATGGCGCCGAGCGCCGCGACCGAGCTGGTCTTCGCCTCCGCCGCTGGTGTCACAGGGGGCGCGGCCTCGGGAGAGGCCGTGTCTGCGGGCTGCGGTCCTGTCGACATGTCCGATTCGGCGAAGCTGGGCGGAAGAGGGCCCCCTTTCGCCGGGAAAGATGGACTAATCAGGGCGGGCAGGCCAGCAAAAAACCTCTCCGGCGGCGCGGCCGCCGGCGCCATGATGGCGCCGCCTTTGCGTGGCCTCTCGGCGGCCCCGGCGCCGGCCGTCCCGCGCCCCGGGGAATGCGAAAAAAAAGCCTGGCCGGGTTCACCGACGATTAACCAACGCGGCGCCTTATCGAATGAGAACGAGATTTGGGTTCTCCCAGCATGGCCGGACGCATCGTCGCGTGCCGCTTGTCCCGTCGTGACGGGGCCGGGCGGAGCGGGTGCGCGCGCCTGCCGGGGCGTGGCGTAGGCGTGTCGAGAGTGCGGCAATGAGCTATGGCAGACATGCGCGGCGGGGCGGGGCGTCCCATCTGCGTCTTCGGCGTCGTCGCCGGCCCTTCGGCCGGACCCTGTTCTGGACTGCCGCGCTCTGTCTCGGCGCCATGACCGGCTTCAAGGTGCTGGACCAGGTCTCCCCGCATGATCCGAATGTCGAGGTCGCCGGCAAGGGCGCCAGGCCCGCCGCCCGCCTCGCCGTGGCGACCGCGCCCGAGCGCCCGGCCGCCGGCGTGACCCCGCCCGCCTATAGCGGCCTGCTCGCTCCGGGCTTCTCCGGCACGACGCCGTCCTCCCTGGCGCAGAGCCGGCCGGTGGGCTCGGCGATGCGCCTGGCCTCGGTGCCTGAGGCGCTCGACCTGCCGGATTCCGAGCCGGTGCTGCCGCTGCCCTCGCAGGCGCCGGTGAGCCTGGCCGAGAAGGCCGCGCCGCAACCCGCCTCGCGACCTGCCGACCTGATCGCCTCCCTGCCGCCCGAGACGCTGGCCGCGGACGCCGCCATTCCCGGGCTGGGCACGGCGCCGCTTCCGGTTCCGCGTCCCTCGGAGCTGGCCCTGCCGCCGGCCGAGGCCCAGCCGCCGCGCCTCGCGCAGCAGCCGGCCGCGTCCTCCCGCCGCAGCCGCACGGCCGCGACGGCACCCGCGCCGACGCCCGGGGACAACCGCAATTTCTTCGAGAAGCTGTTCGGGGTGCAGAAGCAGCAGCCGGCCGGGCCGGCGCTTGCCTATGCCGCGCCGCAGGACGACATCGTCGACCGCGGCCGCGTCACCCGGATGAGCCCGTCGCTCGGCACGCCGCCGCGCACGGCCGAGGCCGGCACGGCGATCTACGACATCAGCGCCAGGCTGGTCTATCTGCCCAATGGCGAGCGGCTGGAGGCCCATTCCGGCCTCGGCGAGATGATGGACGATCCGCGCTACGCCCATGTCCGCATGAAGGGCGTTACCCCGCCGCACACCTATACGCTGACCGAGCGCGAGGCGCTGTTCCACGGCGTGCGCGCCATCCGCCTGAACCCGGTCGGCGGCAGCGGCGCGATCCATGGCCGCGCCGGGCTGCTCGCCCACAGCTATCTGCTCGGGCCGCGCGGCGACTCGAACGGCTGCATCTCCTTCAAGGAGTACGACCGCTTCCTGCAGGCCTATCTGCGCGGCGAGGTGAAGCGCATCGTGGTGGTGGCGAGCCTCTGACGAGGCGGGCCGGCGGGGTTGCCCGGACGCAGTCCTCGGGTCCGATCTTCGGCCCGGGATAAACTCCGCGGGATCCGGGATCCTGCCAGAATCCTTGCCGGAAAGGCTCCGGCCTGTGGAACCCGGGCCCGGGATGACCGCGTGTCTCCGCGTAAGACCGGCGCGCTCCGAGGCTTCAGCGTCGCGGCGAGCGGTGTCCGATCCGCAGCGCGAGACCTGTCGCGATCAGGATGCCCCCGACCACGAAGGGCGGGATGAACAGGCTGAGCGCCTCGCTGTCCTCCCAGCGCAGGCGGAAGCCCTTGCAGCCCGTCGGAATCATGCCGCAGGCGAAGGCGTTGAGCCAGACCCAGCCGGCGAAGGTCGCCAGGCAGAGGAAGAGGCCGCCGCCCAGGAGCAGCCAGCCGGCGCGCCGCATGACGAGCCCTTTTCCGCGCGGCGCCGTCAGCCGCGCGCCGCCTTCGGCGCCTTCTTCACCGGCGCGTCCGCCTCGGCGGAAGCCTTGGGGGCGGCCGCCTTCTTCGCCGCGGGCTTCTTGGCTGCGGGCTTCTTGGCGGCAGCTTTTTCTGCGGCCGGTTTCTTGGCCGCAGCCTTCTTCGCCGGCGCCTTGCCCTTGGCTCCGCCCTTGGTCGCGGCCTTGGCGTTGACCAGCTCGATCGCCTGCTCGAGCGTCAGCGCGTCGGGCGATTGCGACTTCGGCAGGGTCGCGAAGATCTTGCCCCAGGCGACATAGGGTCCGTAGCGCCCGGCCTTGACCTCCAGCGCGCCGCCGTCGGGGTGTTCGCCGAGCGCCCGTCCGGGCGTCGCCGCGGCCCGGCCGCCGCGCCCGCCGCCGCTTTCCTTGGCGACGATCAGGTCGATGGCGCGATTGGCGCCGAGCTCCAGCACGTCGTCGCCCTTGTCGATATTGGCATAGGTCCGGCCATGCTGGACGTAAGGCCCGTAGCGGCCGATGCCGACGAGGATCGGCTCGCCGCTCTCGGGGTGCTTCGCCACCTCGCGCGGCAGGGAGAGCAGCGCGAGCGCCTTCTCCAGCGTCACGCTGGCCGGGCTCATGCCCTTGGGCAGGCTGGAGCGCTTCGGCTTCTCGCCTTCGCCGAGCTGGACATAGGGGCCGAAACGGCCGTCGCGCAGCGTCACTTCGAGGCCGGTCGCCGGATCGGTGCCGAGCACGCGCACGCCGGGCGTGCCCTGTCCGCCTTCCGCCGAGGCCTCGCCTTCAGCGGCGGGAATCGAGAGCGGGCGCGTATAGCGGCATTCCGGGTAGTTCGAGCAGCCGACGAAGGCGCCGAACTTGCCGAGCTTGAGCGAAAGCTGGCCGTTGCCGCAGTTCGGGCAGATGCGCGGATCGGAACCGCCGGCCTTCTTCGGGAAGATGTAATCGCCGAGGATGCCGTTCAGCGCCTCCAGCACGTCGCCGACGCGCAGATCCTTGGTCTCGCCGATCGAGGCCTGGAACTCCTCCCAGAACTGGCGCAGCAGCGCCTTCCAGTCGACTTCGGCGTTCGAGACGCGGTCGAGATTCTCTTCGAGGTTCGCGGTGAAGTCGAACTCGACATAGCGCTTGAAGAAGCTTTCGAGGAAGGCCGTGACCAGCATGCCCTTGTCCTCGGGCACGAGGCGCTTCTTCTCGATGCGGACATATTCGCGGTCGCGGAGCGTCGAGAGCGTCGCGGCATAGGTCGAGGGCCGGCCGATGCCGAGCTCCTCCATGCGCTTGACCAGGCTCGCTTCCGAGAAGCGCGGCGGCGGCTCGGTGAAATGCTGGTCGGCGGCGATGGCGCGCTTCTCCAGCCGGTCGCCCGCCTTCATCGCCGGCAGCTTCTTCGAGTCCTCGTCCTCCTCGTCGTCGCGGCTTTCCTGATAGAGCGTCAGGAAGCCGTCGAAGAGCACGACCTGTCCCGAAGCGCGCAACTCCAGGTTGCGCGCGCCGACCTTGGCCGCGATGTCGACCGTGGTGCGTTCCAGCTCGGCCGATTCCATCTGGCTCGCGATGGTGCGCTTCCAGATCAATTCGTAGAGCTTCGCCTGCTCCGGCTCGAGATGGCGCGCGACCATCGCCGGCAGCCTTCCGAGGTCGGTCGGGCGGATGGCCTCGTGGGCCTCCTGCGCGTTCTTGGCCTTGACCGTGTATTTGCGCGGCACGTTCGGCACGTAAGCGTCGCCGAACTCCTTGCCGATGACGCGGCGCGCCGCGGCGATGGCCGAGCCGTCCATGTCGACGCCGTCGGTACGCATATAGGTGATGAGGCCGACCGTCTCGCCGCCGATGTCGACGCCCTCGTAGAGCCGCTGGGCGAGCTGCATCGTCCGCGCCGGCGCGAGGCCGAGCTTGCGCGAGGCCTCCTGTTGCAGCGTCGAGGTCTGGAAGGGCGGGTAGGGGTGGCGCTTGACCGGCTTGGCCTCGACCTGCGCGACGGCGAAGAGCGCGGTTTCCAGCGCCTCCTTGAAGGCCTTGGCCTCTTCGGCATTGCCGATGTCGAGCCGGGCGATCTTCTTGCCGTCGGCGCCGACGAGCCTCGCCTCGAAGGTCTGGCCGGATTCGGTAGCGAGCGTCGCCACCAGCGACCAGTATTCGCGCGGCCGGAACGCCTCGATCTCGCGCTCGCGGTCGCAGACCAGCCTGAGCGCGACGGACTGCACGCGGCCGGCCGAGCGGGCGCCGGGCAGCTTGCGCCAGAGCACGGGCGAGAGCGTGAAGCCGACGAGATAGTCGAGCGCCCGGCGCGCCAGATAGGCGTCGACCAGCGCCTGGTCGATGGCGCGGGGATTGGCCAGCGCCTTCTGCACGGCGTCCTTGGTGACGGCGTTGAAGGTGACGCGCTCGACGGGAATCCCCTTCAGCACCTTCTTCTGGTTCAGCGCCTCCAGCACATGCCAGGAGATCGCCTCGCCCTCGCGGTCCGGGTCGGTGGCGAGGATCAGCTTCTCGGCGCCCTTCACGGCGCGCGCGATCTCGGAGACCTGCTTGGCGCCGCGGCCCTCGATCTCCCATTTCATGGCGAAGTCGTGGTCCGGTTCGACCGAGCCGTCCTTGGCCGGCAGGTCGCGGATATGGCCGAACGAGGCGATGACCTCGTAGTCGGAGCCCAGATATTTATTGATCGTCTTGGCCTTGGCCGGCGACTCGACGACGAGGAGCTTCATGATTTTCGTGTCTCGATAACAGCCCTGATCAGAGCGCGGGACCGGCCGTAGCGGACGGTTCCGCGACCCGCAAGAGCGCTGCGGTTCGGAAGTGCGCGCGAAAGTGGTTCAGCGGAGAGGCCGTGTCAAACGGCGATTGTCCTTTCGGGGCCGCGCGGAACCGTTTAGGGCCTTGCCCGTCGCGTTGCCGTCACATGGGGAGAGGGGCATGTCGTCGCAAGTCCGGATCAGGCGCCTGACCGCGCTGGATATCCGCGGTCGCAAAGGGGGCGAGCCGATCGTCTCGCTGACCGCCTATACCGCGCCGCTGGCGGCGCTGGCGGACCGCCATTGCGATTTTCTGCTGGTCGGGGATTCGCTGGGCATGGTCGTGCACGGCCTCGACAGCACCGTGCCCGTCACCCTGGAGATGATGATCCTGCACGGGCAGGCGGCGATGCGCGGGGCGCAGCGCGCGCTGATCGTCGTCGACATGCCCTTCGGCAGCTATGAGGAGAGCCCGCAGCAGGCCTTCCGCAACGCCGCCCGCATCATGCAGGAGACCGGCTGCGGCGCGGTGAAGCTGGAGGGCGGCGGGCGCATGGCCCCGACCATCCGCTTCCTGGTCGAGCGCGGCATCCCGGTGATGGCGCATGTCGGGCTGACGCCGCAGGCGGTCAACGTGCTCGGCGGCTTCAAGGCGCAGGGGCGCGAGCGTGCCGAATGGCCGGCGATCATCGCCGATGCCGAGGCGGTTGCGGCGGCCGGCGCCTTCGCCGTGGTGCTGGAGGCGGTGGCCGAGCCGCTGGCAGCCGAGATCACCGGCAGGATCGCGGCCCCGACCATCGGCATCGGCGCCTCCGCCGCCTGCGACGGGCAGATCCTCGTGCTCGACGACATGCTCGGCCTGACCGGGCGCGTGCCGAAATTCGTCAAGCTGTTCGGAAACCTGACCGAGAACGTCGACAAGGCGGTGGCGGACTATGCCGCCGAGGTCCGCGCCCGGCGCTTCCCGGGGCCGGCGCAGGTCTACGCGGTAAAAGACTGAGCTGAAAACCCGCCGTCATTCCGGGGCTTCGCGGAGCGAAGAGCCCGGAACCCATGAACACGACGTTTATCGCGTCAATGCAACGCCTGTCGCGTCATCGTCGGGCGAGCATGACGGAACTGGAACAGTGTCGTGTTCATGGGTTCCAGGCTCAAGCCTTCGGCTTGCCCCGGAATGACGAATGCGGTTTTCGGGCGAACGCGGCGAGCGCTTAGCTCTGCGCCGCCAGCAGCCGGTCGATGAAGCCCTCGGTCGCGGCGCCGTTGATCCAGCGCAGCACCGCGACGATGTCGCGCTCAGGCTCGACCCAGATCACGTTGCTGCCGGCGCCGAGCGCCGAGAAGGCGGTTTCGGGAACGCCCGGCCGCGCCGCCGGCCCGCGCGCCAGCCACCAGAGATAGCCGTAATTGCCGAGCGTGGGGGAGGGCGTCAGCGAACGCTCGATCCAGTCGCGCGAGACGAGCTGCCGCCCGTTCCACTCGCCCCGGCGCGCCATCAGCAGGCCGAAGCGGGCATGGTCGCGCGCGCCGATGAACAGCCCGCCGCCCCAATGCCCACCCCCCGGCACCGACTGGATGCGCTTGCCGTCGATCTCGACGAACGAGGTGCCGTAACCTTCCCAGCGCCAGTCCGGCGAGGCGCCGATCGGGTCCATGATCCGCTCGCGCAGCACCTCGGGCAGCGGCCGGCGGAACAGCCGGAGCAGGGCGTAGGACAGCACGTTCACCCGCACGTCGTTGTATTCGTAGAGGCTGCCGGGCTGCTTGAGCTCGCGGCGCTGGCCCTTGCGGCTATTGTCGGCGCCGGGGCCGATCTGGCGGTTGTGGTCGACCTGGTCGGACTTGCCGAACAATTCGCCCTGCCACTCGCTCGACTGCTGCAGCAGATGCCGCCAGGCGATCCTGCCGTTATGCGGCCCGGCGAAGGCCGGATCGTCGACGCTCCGACCCACGGGCTCCTCGACGTCGCGGATCAGGCGATCGTCGAAGGCGATGCCGGCGAGCACCGAGAGATAGCTCTTGGCGATCGAGAAGGTCATGTCGGTACGGGCGGTGTCGCCCCATTCGGCGACGATGCGCCCGCCCTTCAGCACGAGCCCGGCCGGGCCGCCGCGCTCGCGCACCGGGCCGACGATCTCGGTCCAGGGGCCGGTCTCGTTCCACTCGACATTCCCGACATAGCTGCCGTCCGGATAGTACAGGCTGCGCGGCCAGGGGCTTTCGTTCGCCTGCGCGAAGGCGACCGCCTCGCCGAGGCGGCCTGCGTCGAAACCGGCCTCGGCCGGCGCGATCGTCGGCCAGGCGCTCCCATGCGGAGCCGGAACATGAGCTTGGGATAGGCCGGGCACGCTGTGATCCTTTCGAGGCAGGCAGATAGCGGTTTCGCCGAAAGCGCCGGGCGGCGCAAGGAAGCGCCATGGCTCCCTGCGCGAGCAGCGGGACCGTCATGCCGGCGCTGCGCTTCAAAATAGATGTAGATGCAATTATTGTTATTGCATCGAAAAGAGGGCGCATGGCTTCCGAAACAGCGAGGGAGATGATCGGCCGCACCGTCGCGCGTGCCGGCCGGCTGCTGCGGCGGGCGGTTGATCTCCGCTTGCAGGCGTTTGGCCTGACCGAAGCGACGTGGTTGCCGCTGCTGCATCTGTCGCGTGCGGCTGAGCCGATGCGCCAGAAGGATTTGGCCGCCTCGCTCAATCTCGACGGCTCGACTGTCGCCCGCCTGCTCGACGCTCTGCAGGCCGCGGCGCTGATCGAACGCCGCGAGGACGAGGCGGATCGCCGGGCCAAGACGATCCATCTGACCCCCGAGGCGGAAGACCTCGTCGCGCAGGTCGAGGCGATTTCGCGCGAGGTCCGGCTCGCCGCCATCCAAGGCATTCCCGATGAGGATATCGCGTGCACGGCGGCGGTCCTGGAGCGGATCTGCGCCGCGCTCACCACTCTTCCCGACAGAGATAACGCATGACGATGACGACCGACATATCTCCCCTGCGGGCCGCGATGGCGCGGCCCGCGCCGCTCTGGCTGCTGGCGCTGATCACCTTCAGCGGCACGCTCGCCATGCATGTCTTCGTGCCGGCCCTGCCGCTGGCGGCGCGCGATCTCGGCGCGAACGCCGGCTCGCTCCAGCTCACCATCAGCTTCTACATCCTCGGCCTCGCCTTCGGGCAGCTCTTCTACGGGCCGATCTCGGACCGCTTCGGCCGCCGCCCGGTCCTGATGGTTGGGCTCACGCTCTACACGCTCACCAGCATCGCCGCGGCGCTGACGCCGAGCGCGGAAGCCCTGATCGCCACGCGGCTGCTGCAGGCGCTGGGCGGCTGCGCCGGGCTCGTCCTCGGCCGGGCGATCGTGCGCGACGGCTCGGGCATGGCCGATTCGACCCGCCGGCTCGCCACCATGAACCTGATCGTCATCCTCGGGCCGGGCGTCGCGCCGCTGATCGGCACGGCCGTGTCGGAGACGCTCGGCTGGCGTGCGATCTTCGTCGGCCTCGCCGCGATGGGCGTCGCCAACCTGCTGCTGACCTGGCGCGTGCTGCCGGAAACGGCGCAGCCGGGCGCCGGCGTCGATTTCCGCTCGGTGCTGCGCGGCTATCGCCGCCTGCTGCGCTCGCCGGCCTTCCTCGGCTATGCCGTCGGCGGCAGCCTCGCCACCACGCCGATGTACGCCTTCATCAGCGCTGCGCCCTTCATCTTCACCAAGGATCTTGGCCGCCCGGCGCATGAGGTCGGTACCTATCTCGCCTTTGTCGTGGCCGGCGTCTGGCTCGGCAATCTCGGCTCCAGCCGCCTCGTCGGCCGCGTCCGCGTCGGCAGGCTCCTCATCGGCGGCAGCGCGCTCGGCCTCCTCGGCGCGCTGATCCTGCTGGCGGGCGCGGCGTCGGGCCATCTGAGCGTCGCCTCCGTCCTCGCCGGCGCCATGCTCTTCACCCTCGGGGCGGGCGTGGCCAGCGCCCCGGCGCTCGCCGAGGCGATGAGCGTCGATCCGCATCTGGCGGGCTCGGCCTCCGGCTTCTACGGCTTCATCCAGATGGCGATCGGCGCCTTCGCGACCTCGCTGGCGGGGCTGGGCGGCGTGCCGGCGCTCGGATCGGGGCTCGTGCTCACCGTCGCGGCGCTGGGCGCCCAGCTCTGCTTCGCGCTCGCCCTGCGCGCGAGCCGCCGCGCCGCCGTCCAGCGTCTCGCCGCGCTGCCGGAAGAGTGAGGCCCGACCGCGCGGTTTCGTGATGCCCGAGCCTTGCGCCCCGCCCGACTCGGGCCTATGAACCCGGCTTCAAATGACATCGCCAGCGCCGCTCTATCCGCACCGCCACCTGCTCGGCATCGAGGGGCTGTCCCATCTCGACATCGAGGGGCTGTTGGACCGGGCGGAGGATTATGTCGCGCTCTCCCGCCAGGTCGAGAAGAAGGCGGCGACCCTGCGCGGCCGCACCCAGATCAACCTGTTCTTCGAGCCCTCGACCCGGACGCAGGCCTCCTTCGAGCTTGCGGGCAAGCGCCTCGGCGCCGATGTGATGAACATGTCGGTCGCCTCTTCCTCGGTGAAGAAGGGCGAGACGCTGATCGACACCGCCGCGACGCTCAACGCGATGCGGCCCGACATCATCGTCGTGCGTCATCACGCCGCCGGCGCGGTCAACCTGCTCGCCCGCAAGGTGAGCTGCTCGGTGGTCAATGCCGGCGACGGCGCCCATGAGCACCCGACGCAGGCCCTGCTCGACGCGCTGACGATCCGCCGCAACAAGGGCCGCATCCAGGGGCTGACGGTGGCGATCTGCGGCGACATCCTGCATTCGCGCGTCGCCCGCTCCAATATCATCCTGCTGAATGCGCTCGGCGCGAAGGTCAGGCTGATCGCGCCCTCGACGCTGATGCCGCCGGGCATCGAGCGCATGGGCGTCGCGCTCTTCACCGACATGAACAAAGGGCTCGAAGGCGCCGACATCGTGATGATGCTGCGCCTCCAGCTCGAGCGCATGCATGGCGCCTTCGTGCCGTCCTCGAAGGAGTATTTCCGCTATTACGGGCTCGACCGCGAGAAGCTGGAGCGCGCCCAGCCCGATGCGCTGGTGATGCATCCGGGGCCGATGAATCGCGGCGTCGAGATCTCTTCGGAGGTGGCCGACGGCGCCCAGTCCCTGATCCGCGAGCAGGTCGAGATGGGCGTCGCGGTCCGCATGGCGGTGCTGGACGCGCTCGCGCAGCACCTGCCGAATGTCTGAGGTCGATGGCGGCCCCGCGCAACCGGCTGCTCGGAGCGTTGCGACGGGCGCGGTTCGTCCTGCTGGGGCTCTATCTCGTCGTGGCGGCCGGCTATCTCTGGGCCGATCCGCGCGCCGGCTGGACCTGGTTCATCGTCGTCGCCGGCGGCTCGCTCTGCTGTCTGCTCTGGTGGCTCGTCGCCCGCCAAAACTTCGTCTTCACGCGCCGTCCGGATGCTGACGGCAATGGAACCGGTCATGGCTGAAACGCAGGATATCGCCATCGTCAACGCCCGCCTGGTCGACCCGGCGACGGGGCGCGAGGGCGCGGGTGCGGTGCTGCTGCGCGACGGCGCGATCGCGGCCGTCGAATGGGGCGGGGCGCCCGCGACGGGCGAGGGCGTCCGGCGGCTCGACGCCAAGGGGCTGGTGCTCGCCCCGGGCCTGATCGATCTGCGCGCCTTTCTGGGCGAGCCCGGCGCGGAGTTCCGCGAGACGCTCGGCACCGGCTCGCATGCGGCGGCGGCCGGCGGCGTCACCACCATCGTCTGCCGGCCCGACACCGACCCGCCGATCGACGATCCGGCCATCATCGACTTCCTCAAGCGCCGCGCCCGCGACAAGGCGATCGTCAACGTGCTGCCCTCCGCCGCCCTGACCAAGGGGCTCGAAGGCCGGGAGATCACCGAATTCGGCCTGCTGCTGGAGGCCGGGGCGGTCGCCTTCGGCGATGGCGCCAGGGGCCTGCGCAACCCGCAGGTGATGCGCCGCGCCATGATCTATGCCGGCAATTTCGACGCCCTCATCATGAACCATGTCGAGGATCCGGAGCTGCGCGGCTCCGGCGTGATGAACGAGGGCGAGTTCGCCAGCCGCAAGGGTCTGCCGGGCATCCCGGCCGAGGCCGAGACCGTGATGCTGGAGCGCGACCTGCGCCTCGCCCGCGCCACCGGCGCCCGCTACCATGCCGCGATGATCTCCTGCGCGGACTCGGTCGAGCTGATGCGCCGCGCCAGGCAGGACGGGCTGCGCGTCACCTGCGGCGTCTCGATCAACAATCTCACCCTCAACGAGAACGACGTCGGCGACTACCGCACCTTCTGCAAGGTCTCGCCGCCGCTGCGCAGCGAGGATGAGCGCCTTGCGATGATCGCGGCGCTGGCCGAGGGCGTGATCGACGTCATCGTCTCCGACCACGACCCGCAGGACGTCGAGACCAAGCGCCAGCCCTTCGCCGAGGCTGCCGATGGTGCGCTCGGCATCGAGACCATGCTGCCGGCGGCGCTGCGGCTGGTGCAGGCCGGCCAGCTCGGACTGCCGCAACTGCTGGCGGCGCTATCGACCAGGCCGGCCGGGCTGCTCGGGCTCGCCGGCGGGCGGCTTGCAGCCGGAGCGCCGGCCGATCTCATTCTGCTCGATCCTGATGCGCCCTTCGTCGTCGACAAGCGCAAGCTGAAATCCCGCGCCAAGAACTCGCCCTTCGACGAGGCCCGCCTGCAGGGCATCGTCCAGACAACATTCGTCGGCGGCCGGGTGGTCTACGAGGCCGAGGCGGGCTGAGCGTCGGGCCGATCCGGTGCTTTTTCCGCGAGGTCATCCCGGGCAAGCGAAGCGCAGACCCGGGATCCATGCCCGAACCTTTCTCGGAAGCGCTCCGGCATGGATCCCGGATCGGCGCGGCTTCGCCGCTTGTCCGGGATGACAGCGCGCTTTCTATTCGTGAAAACGGATTCTATCCTGCCGGCGCTGGCCGGGGCGAGGGGACTGCATGGCTGAGACGTTGACCTGGAGCCTGTCCGGCTCCGCCACGCTGATCGCGCTCGTCGTCGGCTATCTCTTCGGCTCCATCCCCTTCGGCATCATCCTGACGAAGCTCGCCGGCGGGCCGGACCTGCGCAGCATCGGCTCGGGCAATATCGGCGCGACCAATGTGCTGCGCACCGGCAACAGGAAGCTCGCCGCCGCCACGCTGGTCGGCGACATGCTGAAGGGCACGGTGGCCGTGCTCGTCGCCTGGCACTGGCTCGGCGGGCCGCAGGCGGCGCTGGCGGCCGCGATCGGCGCCTTTTTGGGCCATCTCTTCCCGGTCTGGATCGGCTTCAGGGGCGGCAAGGGCGTCGCCACCTATCTCGGCGTGCTGATCGGCGTGAACGGCTGGATCGCGCTCGCCTTCGCCGCGATCTGGCTCGCGGTGGCCTGGCTTTCGCGCTATTCCTCGCTGTCGGCGCTGACGGCGAGCGTGCTGACGCCGCTCCTGCTCTGGTTTGTCGCCGGGATGCATCAGGCGGCGCTGGTCATGGCCGTCCTGACGCTGCTGCTCTGGGTCATGCACCGCACCAATATTTCCCGCCTGCTCGCCGGGAGCGAAGGCAAGATAGGCCAGAAGGGCTGAGGCGCATGGCGGCTGGCATCGTCCTTTCCGATCGCCAGCGCCTCGATTGGCTGAGGCTGATCCGCAGCGACGGCATCGGGCCGCGCAGCTTCCGTTCCCTGACGAACCGCTTCGGCGGCGCCGGCGCGGCGCTGGAGGCGCTGCCCGCCCTCGCGCGGCAGGCCGGGCGCGACATCCGCATCTGTCCGCTGGCCGAGGCCGAGCGCGAGATGGCCGGGCTGCTGCGCCTTGGCGGGCGCTTCGTCGCGCTCGGCGAAGCCGGCTACCCCCGCCCGCTCCAGGCGATCGACTCCGCCCCGCCACTGCTCGCGCTCATCGGCAACGCGGCGGTTCTCCAGCAGCCCGCCGTGGCCATGGTCGGCTCGCGCAACGCCTCGGCGGCCGGGCTCAGCTTGACCCGGCGGCTGGCCGGCGGGATCGGGAATGCGGGCTTCGCCATCGTTTCCGGTCTCGCCCGCGGCATCGACACCGCCGCCCATGAGGCGAGCCTCGCCACCGGCACCGTCGCCGTGCTGGCCGGCGGGCTCGACCGGATCTACCCGCCGCAGAACAGCGGGCTCGCCGCGCGCATCGCGACCGAGGGCGCGCTGGTCAGTGAGATGCCGCTCGGATGGGAGCCGCGCGGGCGCGACTTCCCGCGCCGCAACCGCATCGTCTCGGGGCTGGCGCTCGGCACTGTCGTCGTCGAGGCGGCCCGCCGCTCCGGCTCGCTCATCACCGCGCGCTTCGCCAACGAGCAGGGCCGGCAGGTCTTCGCGGTGCCGGGCTCGCCGCTCGATCCCCGCGCCGAGGGCGGCAACCATCTGATCCGCGAGGGTGCCACGCTCTGCGCCGCCGCCGCGCATGTCGTCGAGGCGCTGCAGCCTATGCTCGCGGGTCCCGGCGAGCGCTTCGATCCGCCGCGCGCGCTGCGCGAGGAGCCCGCGCCGGAGGCGGAGGAGCCGCTCTGGGACGAGCTTGACCTGCCCGATATCGACCGGCCGCCGCGCGCCGCGGCGCAGCCGGCCGGGCCCGGCCGCTTTCCGCCGCCTCCCCCGGCCGCGGACGGGATGGGAGCGGTGGGGGATCTTGGCCCGCAACTGCTCGGCCTGCTCAGCCCCACCCCGATCGCGCTGGACGAGCTGGTCCGGGCGAGCGGACGCCCGGCGCGGGAGGTCGGGCAGGCGCTGGCCGAACTCGAGCTGGCGGGCGCCGTGCTGCGCCATCCGGGCGGCGGGCTTTCGCGCGGCCCGGGCTGAGCGCCGCGGGGGCCGGCTCAGGAGGCGAGCTCGCGCTCCGCGATGATCTCGATCTGGGCGGAGGCTTCGATCCGGGCCATCTCGAGGAAATAGGACAGGGTGTCGAGCTTGACGGCGCGCGCCATCAGACGCAGTTCCGCGGCCATGCCTTCGATGAAGGTCGCGGCCTCCAGCGCCGAAAGCGGATGCTCCGGCAGCGTCGCTTGCCGTTCGGCCTCGTCATAGGGAAGGATTGTCTTGGCTGGGGTCATCGCAGAGAGGCTCCCTCACCCGTTGGACGCCGGACAGCCCGCGTTTCGGCTCCAATCGGCGATACAACTATAGAGTGTATATCTTAAAAAATACAAGTTTACGTATCGCAGGTTCCGGCGGCCGCCGACCGCTCGGGCAGAGGCTGGGGGGAGCTTCCTCGCGCATGCTTTCGCGGAAAGGCAGCGCGCTCTAGCCGAGCAGGAAGACGGCGGCGGGCAGGGTGGCGAGCGCGAGCACGGTCTGCAGGGTGGTGATCTCGGCCATCAGCGGGGCGTCGCCGCCGAGGTCGCGGGCCAGGAAATAGGCGGCGGTCGCGGTCGGGACGGCGCCGGCGATGATCGTCATCGTCAGCGCGGGGCCGGAGACGCCGAGCTGGCGGGCGAAGAGCCAGGCGAGCAGCGGCATCGCCACCAGCTTCAGCAGCACCGCCGCGCCATGGGCGAGGCTCGGCCGCGCCAGCCTCTTCAGGTCGAGCCCGGCTCCGACCACCAGCAGCCCGATCCCGAGCGAGGCCCGGCCCAGCACGTCGAGATAGCCGATGAAGGCGGCAGGCAGCAGCCCCTGCGCCGGATTCAGCGCCAGCCCCAGCGCCGAGGACCATATGAAGGGGTTGTAGAGGATCGAGCGCAGGGTCGCGCCCGCGCTCATCGGCCGGCCATTGGCGAAGCGGGCGAGCGCCAAGACGCAGATCACGTTCAGCAGCGGGATCATCGCGGCGACGGCGATCGCCATCAATGTCGCGCCGGTGCGGCCGAGCAGGCCGGAGGCGAGCGCCAGCGCGACGAAGGTGTTCCAGCGCACCGAGCCTTGGAAGACCGAGGTGAAGGCCGGGCCGCCGATGCCGGCGCGCGCCAGCAGCGGCCGCGCCAGCAGCAGGAGGGCGGCGACGGAGAGGATGGCGAGGACGAGGCTCAGCCCCATCGCCAGCACCGGCAGGTTGCCGAGATCGGCGGTCGCCAGCGTCGCGATGACGACCGCCGGAAACAGCACCTGATAGGTCAGCCGCTCGACGCCGATCCAGTGCTCCGGCGCCACGATCCCGCGGATCTTCAGGCACCAGCCCGTCGCGATGACGAGGAAGACGGCGATCAGGCTGTCGAGCATGAGGGGTTGGAACTCGGCTGGTCGGGTCGGAAGGAACAACGGCCGGGCCTGGCCGTTGTGGTCTGATGGAACGCCGGCCTGTCCCTCTCATGGCGCGCCGCCCGCGGGCAAGGGCCTTGCCGTGCGGTCGCATCTGCCCCTGCCGCAATGCCGCCGCGATTGGTTCAGGTCCCATTCAAGCGCGACGGGGCAGGGTGTCCGCGAGGTTCGGGCATCGTCCCGGGAAAGGAGATGTCGCCATGATGTCTTTCAGGAAGAAATGGATTGTCGCCCTGACCGCGGCCGGCGTCGCGGCGGGCAGCCTGGCCGTGCCGGCGATGGCGCAGGAGCGTCGCTCCTTCGATCCCGCCCGGCTCGACAAGACGCAGGCGGAATACAGCCAGTACCGTTACCGCGGCTATCGCGGCGGCTGGCGCGGTCCGTCCCGCGGCGCGGCGATCGCGGCCGGCGTCGGCCTCGGCATCCTCGGTGCGGCCGCCGCCGCGGCGAGCACCCGCTCCTACGACCCCTATTATGACGGCTATTACGCCGCTCCGGTCTATGCGCCGCCCCCGCCGCCCGTCTATGTGGCCCCGCGCTATTACGCGCCCTATGGCTATTACGCGCCCTACGACTTCCGCGACCATCGCTGAGGTCGGGAGACGTCCTGCTGTGCGGCCCGCGCTCCGGCGCGGGCCGTTTGCGTTTCAGGCCTCGTCGTCCTCGTCCGCGGGCTGCAGGCGCAGCAGCCGGTCGAGCGCGCCTTGCAGGATGTAGGCCGCCGCCATCTTGTCGACCACGGCGGCGCGCTTGGCGCGCGAGGCATCGGCGTCGAGCAGGGTGCGCGTCACGGCCAGCGTCGACATCCGCTCGTCCCAGAACGCGATCGGCAGGCCGGTCAGCGGCGCGAGATTGCGCACGAAGGCCCGTGTCGACTGCACGCGCGGCCCTTCGCTGCCGTCCATGTTGAGCGGCAGGCCGATCACCAGCCCGGCGACCCGATGTTTGTCCGCGATCTTGAGCAGGGCGGCGGCGTCGAGCCCGAACTTGACGCGCTGGATGGTTTCCAGCGGCGTGGCGATGCGGCGCTCGACATCGGACAGGGCGAGCCCGATCGTCTTGGTGCCGAGGTCGAGCCCGAGCAGCCGGGCATGGGCCGGCAGGGCGAGGAAGTGCTCGAGCGGGACGAGGGCGCTGGTCATCCCCGCGCGGTACCACGCCCGCGCGGCGCAGGCGAGCGCTTGCGGCGCGAAGGGGGGCGTCGCGCCGGGCGAATGGCGGTTCCGGCGCAGGACGCGCGCCGCAGCGGTCGCCGCCCGCCGCCGACCGCTCTATCCTCGTTCCCTCCGGCGGACTCGCCGCGACATAAGGAACATGGCGGCCCATGCCAGCGTCGATCTCGCTGCGAATACCCGACAGAGCCCTGCTCGACGCCTATGAGGCTGCGCTGCGCGGCGGCTGGTCGCCGAACACCACGCGCGATGTCGCGCCGGAGCAGCTTGCCGCCATCGCCGCCGATCCCGATGCCTTCCTCGCCGAGATCCGGGGCGGGCCGGGCCGCGTGCGCCTGCCGGATGGCCGGGAGGTCGATCGCATCCCCGGGCCGACGCGCTGGATCTTCGCCGAGGACCGGCCGGAGCGGCCCTTCATCGGCTCGATCAACCTGCGCTGGCAGGAGGATGCCGAAGGCCGGCCGATGCTGGCCCTGCCCGAGCATGTGCTCGGCCATATCGGCTACACCATCCTGCCGGCCTTCGCCGGCCATGGCTACGCCACCGCCGCGCTCGCGGCGATGCTGGGCGTGGCGCGTGAGGCCGGGCTGCCGGACGTCATCATCACCTGCGACGAGGCCAACCACGCCTCGCGCCGCGTCATTGAGAAGAATGGCGGGCGGCTGGTCGAGACCTTCGTCGCGCCGCTCTATGGCCCGGCTAGGCGTCTGCGTTTCATGCTCGGCACCGCCGCGCCGTGATCGGCCTCGGCAGCCGCGGGTGAAGCGATAAGTGAAGCTGTGAACGGAAGCGATTCGGTTCATTGAAGAATCGTCCGCGCCTGGATAGGCTCGAATTATGTGTCGCGTCATCTCGGACAAGCCGCGCCAGCGGCGCCGATCCGGGATCCATGCCTGAACTTCTTGCGGAAATGCTCAGGCATGGATCCCGGGTCTTCGCTTCGCTCCGCCCGGGATGACCGGTCCGCGAGGAGCTCCTCACAGGAGCGCGAAGCGGTCGACATCGACCAGCCCCTTGTCGGTGATCTTCAGATGCGGGATCACCGGCAGCGTCAGGAAGGCGACCTGCAGGAAGGGCTCGGCCAGCACGACGCCGAGCGCCTTCGCCGCGGCGCGCAGCCTTTCGAGATCGCGCCGCACCGTCTCGAAGGGCTCCTCGCTCATCAGCCCCGCGACCGGCAGCGCCAGCTCCGCCACGACCGTGCCGCCATCGGCCACCGCGAAGCCGCCGCCGGTCTCGATCAGCCGGTTGGCCGCGGCCGCCATCGAGGCCTCGTCGACGCCGACGACGCAGAGATTATGGCTGTCATGCCCGACCGAGGAGGCGATGGCGCCGCGCTTCATGCCGAAGCCATGGACGAAGCCGGTGGCGATGCCGCCATTCCGGCCGTGGCGCTCGATCACCGTGACCTTGACGGCGTCCTGCGCGGGATCGGGCAGGGCCTCTCCGTCGCGCGTAGGCAGGCTCATCGCGAGCCGTTCGGTGATGATCCGCCCCGGCACCACCCCGATCACCGGCGTCTCGCCCGTGCGCGCCTTCACGCGAAAATCCTCCGGCGTGACAGGCCGGCATTTCACGCTGCCATGCCCGACCGCGGGAACCTCCGCCCGGCCTTCGAACAGCCCGTCCTCGACCAGCCTTCCGCCGCTGAAGACCCGGCGCACCGAGCAGGCGGCGAGGTCCTCGACCAGCACGATGTCGGCACGCTTGCCGGGCCCGATGAAGCCGCGATCGGCGAGGCCGAAGATGCGGGCCGCCGAGAGCGAGGCGATGCGGTAGGTCGCCAGCACATCCGCGCCGTTGGCGATGGCGGTGCGGATCATGTAGTCGAGATGGCCTTCCTCGCCGATGTCGAGCGGGTTGCGGTCATCGGTGCAGAAGGCGAGGAAGGGCGAGGCGTCGCGCGAGATCAGCGGGATCAGCGCATGCAGATCCTTCGAGACCGAGCCCTCGCGGATCAGGATCGCCATGCCCTTGGCGAGCTTTTCGCGGGCTTCCGCGGCGGTGGTGGTCTCGTGGTCGGTGCGGATGCCGGCGGCGAGATAGGCGTTGAGGTCGAGCCCGCGCACCAGCGGCGCATGGCCGTCGATATGGCGCTGGGAGAAGGCTTCGAGCTTGGCGAGGCAGCCCGGGTCGCGGTGGATCACGCCGGGAAAGTTCATGAACTCGGCGAGCCCGATGACCTTGGGATGGTCCATCAGCGGCGTCAGGTCGGCGGCCTCGAGCTGGGCACCGGCGGTTTCCAGATGCGTCGCCGGCACGCAGCTCGACAGGTTGACGCGCAGATCCATCCGCATCGCCTCGGCTGAGGCGAGGAAATAGCGGATGCCCTCGGTGCCGAGAACATTGGCGATCTCGTGCGGGTCGCAGATCGCCGTGGTGACGCCGTGCGGCAGCACGCAGCGCTCGAACTCGAACGGCGTCACCAGCGAGGATTCGATGTGCAGATGCGTGTCGATGAAGCCCGGCACGGCGATCAGCCCGGCGGCATCGACGACGCGCTTGCCTTCGTAGCGGCCATAGGTGCCGACGATGGTGTCGCCGCAGATGGCGATGTCGCTCTCGCTCAGGTCGCCGGTGACGAGGTCGAGGAGCCGCGCGCCCCTGATGACGAGATCGGCCGGTTTGTCGCCATGGCCCTGCGCGATCCGGCGGGCGAGTGTGGCGGCGTCGGTCATGGGAGGTTTCCGTTCCGTGGTCATGGGCATCAGCCTGCATGGGCGATCCCAGCTTGTCGATACCGCTCCAACCCGGTCATCCCGGGCAAGCGGCTTCAGCCGCGCCGACCCGGGATCCATGCCTGAACGTTCGTCGGATTGCGCCGCCTGCAGCCCGCTTAGCTGACGAAGGTTCCGGCATGGATCCCGGGTCTGCGCTTCGCTCCGCCCGGGATGACCCGCGTATGGAGCAGGAATGTGGATCTACATTCTCGCAAGCCAGAAAAACGGCACCCTCTATGTCGGCGTGACCAACAGCCTCTCCCGGCGTGTCGGCGAGCATCGCGATGGCCATGGCTCCGAATTTGCGCGCCGTTATGGCGTCGCGCGTCTGGTCTATGCCGAGCACTATGATGATCCCGCCGAGGCCATCGCGCAGGAGAAGCGTGTCAAGCATTGGCGGCGGAGCTGGAAGGTAGAGCTCATCGAGCGTGCCAATCCCGATTGGAATGATCTATACCGGACGGCACATCTCGATTGATACGCACGTCCCTGGAGACCCCGCATGAAGCTCACCTGGTACGGCCATTCCGCCTTCCGCGCCGAGATCGACGGCGCCGTCATCCTGATCGACCCGTTCTTCACCGGGAACCCGGCCTTCGAGGGCGATGTCGCGGCGATCTCCGAGGGCGTGAGCCATATCGTCGTCACCCACGGCCATGGCGACCATGTCGGCGACACGCTCGCCATCGCCGGGAAGACCGGCGCGGTCGTCATCACCAATTACGACCTCGCCATGCACCTCGCCTCGAAGGGGCTGAAGACATTCCAGCCGATGAACACCGGCGGCACCGTCGATCTCGGCCCGTTCAGCGTCACGCTCACCCGGGCCGACCATTCGGCCGGCATGGGCGAGGCCGGCGTTTCCGTCCCGGTCGGCAGCCCCAACGGCGCGATCATCAAGGCCAAGGGCGAGAAGACGCTCTGGCATATGGGCGACACCGACATCTTCTCCGACATGGCGCTGCTCAGCGAGATCCACGGCGTCGAGGCCTGCATCTGCCCGATCGGCGATCGCTTCACCATGGGCGGCAAGGTCGCGGCGCTCGCCATGAGCCGTTTCGTCAAGCCGAAGCTCGCGATCCCGAGCCATTACGGCACCTTCCCGATCATCGACCAGAACGCCGACCTGTTCGTCGCGGGGCTGGAAGGCAGCGGCATCAAGGTCGTGGTGCCGAAGAAGGGCGAGGCCTTCGTGATCTGACCGCGTTGCCCCGCGGTCGTCCGGGCGACCGCGGGGAGACGCGGGATCCCTGCCGGAGCGTTTCCGGTAAGGTTCGGGCATGGATCCCGGATCGGCGCGGCTTCGCCGCTTGTCCGGGATGACGGCTCGGTTCAGTAAGCACTTACTTATTTGCCAAACCCTCTGCTATAGCGCGGCGAACGCATCTCAGGCGCGCCAGCCCGCGCCTCATTCAGGAGCCCGCCATGTCGGTCGATCTCGCCACCGTCAAACGCGTCGCGCATCTGGCGCGCATCGCCGTGCCGGAGGCCGATCTGCCTAAGCTGCAAGGCGAGCTCAACGCCATCCTCGGCTTCGTCGAGCAGTTGAACGAGGTCAATGTCGAGGGCGTCGAGCCGATGACCTCGGTCACGCCGATGGCGATGAAGCTGCGCGAGGACGTGGTCACAGACGGCGGGATCGCGGAGAAGATCGTCGCCAACGCCCCGGCCTCCGAGGACAATTATTTCATGGTGCCGAAGGTGATCGAATAGGCGCATCGCTTCGCCTGCGTTCCCGTCATTGCGGGCGCAGCGAGGCACTCCAGCGTCGTAGAGCTCTACGTCCGCCTGGATGGCTTCGTCGCTTTGCCCCTCGCAATGACGGCTTCGATCCGCCCGACCGTATAGATGCTGGATAGTCCCGTGACCGATCTCACCCGCCTGACGCTGACCGAGGCCCGCGACGGCCTGAAAGCCAAGAGCTTCTCCGCCACCGAGCTGACGAAGGCCCATATCGCCGCCGTCGAGAAGGGCCGCGCGCTCAACGCCTATGTGCTCGAAACGCCGGAGCATGCCCTGAAGCAGGCCGCCGCCTCCGACGAGAAGCTGGCGAAGGGCGAGGCCCGCCCGCTCGAAGGCCTGCCGCTCGGCATCAAGGACCTTTTCGCCACGCAGGGCGTGCGCACCACCGCCTGTTCGAAGATCCTTGGCAATTTCGTGCCGCCCTATGAATCGACCGTGACGAGCCAGCTCTGGCGCGACGGCGCGGTGATGCTCGGCAAGCTCAACAACGACGAGTTCGCCATGGGCTCGTCGAACGAGACCTCGGCTTTCGGCAATGTCGTCAACCCGTGGCGGCGCAAGGGCTCCAACGTCTCGGCCGGGCAGGGCGGCGCCGTCGAGGGCAACCATCTCGTGCCGGGCGGCTCCTCGGGCGGCTCGGCCGCGGCCGTCGCCGCCGATCTCTGCCTCGCCGCCACCGCGACCGATACCGGCGGCTCGATCCGCCAGCCGGCCGCCTTCACCGGCACGGTCGGCATCAAGCCGACCTATGGCCGCTGCTCGCGCTGGGGCACGGTGGCCTTCGCCTCCTCGCTCGACCAGGCCGGGCCGATCGCCAAGACGGTGCGCGACGCGGCTGTCATGCTGCGCTCCATGGCCGGCCACGATCCGAAGGACACCACCTCGGTCGACCTGGCGGTGCCGGATTACGAGGCGGCGGTCGGCCGCTCGGTCAAGGGCATGAAGATCGGCATTCCGAGGGAATACCGGCTCGACGGGCTCAACCCGGAGATCGACGCGCTCTGGCAGCAGGGCATCGAATGGCTCAGGGCCGCCGGCGCCGAGATCGTCGAGATCGCGCTGCCGCACACCAGATACGCCCTGCCGGCCTATTACATCGTCGCTCCGGCGGAAGCCTCGTCCAACCTCGCCCGCTATGACGGCGTCCGCTATGGCCTGCGCGAGCAGGGCAGGGACATCGTCGAGATGTACGAGAAGACCCGCGCCGCCGGCTTCGGCGCCGAGGTCAAGCGCCGCATCATGATCGGCACCTATGTCCTCTCGGCCGGCTATTACGACGCCTATTACCTGCGCGCCCAGAAGGTCCGCACCCTGATCAAGCGCGATTTCGAGACGGTCTACGCGCAGGGCATCGACGCGGTGCTGACGCCGGCGACGCCGTCCGCCGCCTTCGGCATCGGCGAGAAGGGCTCGGCCGACCCGGTCGAGATGTACCTCAACGACATCTTCACGGTGACGGTGAACATGGCGGGCCTGCCTGGCATCGCCGTGCCGGCCGGGCTCGACGAGCAGGGCCTGCCGCTCGGCCTGCAGCTCATCGGCCGGCCCTTCGACGAGGAGACGCTGTTCGCGCTCGGCGCGGCGATCGAGCAGGCGGCGGGCCGCTTCCCGGTCGCCGAGCGCTGGTGGGGCTGAGCCGGCTTCGGCTTGAGGCCGCGCCGTCATTCCGGGGCGGGCCGTAGGCCCGAGCCCGGACCGCATGAATACCTCGGTTTATCGAAAAGGCGCCGAATCAGCCTTTTAGTCCGATCTCGTGTTCAGGGGTTCCGGGCTCTTCGCTGACGCGAAGCCCCGGAATGACGGGGCGGTTCGTGTCATGCCGGCACCTACTCGATGGGGGTGCGGGCAACCTTCCAGGGAGACGGCGATGATCTTCAGCCGCGCCATGGCCTATGCCTGCCTGACGGTGCTCGCCGGCATCCTCGCCGTCGTCGCCGTGCTGATGATCCTGCTGACGATCGTGCAGATCGCGCGCGGGGAGGCGGTTCCCGAGCCGGTCGCCAGGGCCGTCGGCACCGTCATCGCCGCCGGCCTCGCATTCCTCTGCCGGGCGGTGGCGAAGCGCCTGGTCTGACCGGCTCCGGCCGGAATTCGCCGCCGGGAGCTCGGCTGCGCGCAGAAGAGAGACGAAAAAAGGGGCCGCGGCGCGGCCCCTTTCCTGTTGGCGATCCGGCTGTTCGCGCCCTCAATGCGCCGCTGTCGGCGCGGTCGGCGGCTGGACCTGCGCCTTGCGCTTCGTCCCGCGCAGATCCGCCAGCCAGCGCACCATCACGTAGAAGACCGGCGTGAAGATCAGGCCGAAGAAGGTCACGCCCAGCATGCCGGCGAACACCGCGATGCCCATCGCCTGGCGCATCTCGGCGCCGGCGCCGATCGAGACGGTCAGCGGCAGCACGCCGAGGATGAAGGCCATCGAGGTCATCAGGATCGGGCGCAGGCGGGTGCGGGCGGCGGCGATGGCGGCGTCGCGCCGGTGCATGCCTTCCTCCTCCGCCTGCTTGGCGAACTCGACGATCAGGATCGCGTTCTTCGCCGCCAGGCCGACGAGCACCACCAGGCCGATATCGACCAGGATGTTGCGGTCGAGATTGGCGTAGTTCACCCCGAACATCGCCGCCAGGATGCACATCGGCACGATCAGGATGACCGCCAGCGGCAGCAGCCAGCTCTCGTAGAGCGCCGCCAGCAGCAGGAAGACGAAGACCACGGCCAGGCCGAAGGCGATGATCGCCGTATTGCCCGCGAGCTTCTCCTGCAGCGCGATCTCGGTCCATTCGAAGCCGAACCCTGCCGGCAGGCGCTCCTTGGCGATCTGCTCGACCGCCGCGATGCCCTGGCCGGTCGAATAGCCGTGCTTCATCGAGAGCTGGACCTCCGCCGCCGGGTAGAGGTTGTAGCGCGGCACGCGATAGGCGCCGGTCGTGTCCTTGAAGGAGGCGACCGAGCCGATCGGCACCATCTCGCCATCCGCGTTGCGGGTCTTGAGATTGGCGACGTCGCGCGTGGTCAGGCGGAACGGGTTGTCGGCCTGCGCCGTCACCCGGTAGGTCCGGCCCAGCAGGTTGAAGTCGTTGACATAGGCCGAGCCCATATAGATCGACAGCGTCTCGAAGATGCGGGTGATCGGCACGCCGAGCATCTCCGCCTTGGTGCGGTCGATATCGGCGTAGATCTGCGGCGTCTTGGTCGAGAATAGGGTGAAGGGCTGCACGATGAAGGGCAGTTGCCCGGCCGAGCCGGCGACCGTCCAGGCCGCGCCCTCGAGCGCCGCGAGGCCGCGCCCGCCGCGGTCCTGCACATAGCCCTTGAGGCCGCCGCCATTGCCGATGCCGGAGATCGCCGGCGGCTCGATCACCAGGGTGAAGGCCTCGGCGATGCCGAACATCTGCTGGCGCAGGTCGTTGAAGATGCCCTGCGTCGTCAGGCCCTGCGCCTCGCGCTCCTTGAACGGGGTCAGCGAGACGAAGGCCACAGCCGCGTTCGGCGCGATGGTGAAGGTCGCGCCGTCGAGGCCGGCGAAGGCGACGGTATGCGCCACGCCGGGCCGCGACTGCAGCAGGTCGTTGGCCTTGCGCAGCGCCGCGTCGGTCCGCTCCAGCGAGGCGCCCGGCGGCAACTGCATCGCGACGATGAAGTAGCCGCGGTCGAGCTGCGGCACGAGGCCGGTCGGCGTCTGGACCAGGCGCTGGGCGGTGAGCGCGATCAGGCCGGCATAGACGATGAGCAGGATCACCGCGAGCCGGATCAGCCGCGAGGTGACGCGCCCATAGCTGTGCGACAGCCAGTCGAAGGCGGCGTTGAAATAGTGGAAGAACCACCGCACCGGCGCGCCCAGCCGGTAGAGGAAGCCGTGCGGCTCGTGCTCGCCATGCTGCTTGTGCGGCTTCAGCAGGATCGCCGACATGGCGGGCGAGAGCGTCAGCGAGACGAAGCAGGAGATCGCCGTCGAGGCCGCGATGGTC
This sequence comes from Hyphomicrobiales bacterium, assembly GCA_900466745.1. GTDB lineage: Bacteria > Pseudomonadota > Alphaproteobacteria > Rhizobiales > Beijerinckiaceae > Allobosea > Allobosea minatitlanensis. The sequence continues at coordinate 68,552 of UBNE01000014.1, forward strand.
ACGGCGAACTGCTGGTAGAACGTGCCCTGCAGGCCGCTGATGAAGGCGGTTGGGATGAACACGGCGCAGAGCACCAGCGCGATCGCGAGCAGCGCGCCGCCGACCTCGTCCATGGTCTTGTGCGCGGCCTGCGCCGGCGTCATGCCCTGGGCGAGATAGCGCTCGACGTTCTCGACCACGACGATGGCGTCGTCGACGACGATGCCGATCGCCAGCACCAGCGCGAGCAGCGAGATCGTGTTGAAGGAGATGCCGATCGCGCTCATCACCAGGAAGGTGCCGACCAGCGAGACCGGGATCGCCACGATCGGGATCAGCGCGGCGCGCCAGGTCTGCAGGAACAGGATCACCACGATGACGACGAGGACGATGGCCTCGAGCAGCGTGTGGACCACGGCGTTGACCGATTCCGCGATGAACTCGGTCGGGTTGTAGATGATGCGGTGCTCGAGGCCGGGCGGGAAGTCCTTCGACATCGAGGCCATCGTCGCGATCAGCGCGTCCGAGGTCGCGAGCGCGTTCGAGCCCGGCCGTTGGAAGACGCCGATGGCGACGGTGTTCTGGTTGTCGAGATAGGCGTTCGAGGTGTAGTCCTGCGAGCCGAGCTCGACCCGCGCCACGTCGCGCACCCGGATGGTGCCGCCATCGGCGTCGGAGCGCACGACGATGTTCTCGAACTCCGAGACGTCGGTCAGGCGGCCGAGCGTGTTCACCGCGAGCTGGAAGGCCTCGTTCGACTTGGCCGGCGGCTGGTTCAGCGCACCGGCCGCGACCTGCACGTTGGCGGCCCTGAGCGCGGCGACGACGTCGCTCGCCGTCAGGTTGCGCGCCGCGACCTTGGCGGGGTCGAGCCAGATGCGCATCGAGAAGTCGCGGGCGCCGAAGACCTGCACGTCGCCAACGCCGTCGACGCGGGTCAGCACGTCCTTCACATAGAGCGAGGCGTAGTTGGAGATGTATTGCGGGTCGCGCGATCCATCCGGCGAGATCATGTTGATGACCATCAGGAAGTCGGGCGAGGCCTTGCGCACCTGGATGCCGAGCGCGCGCACGTCCTGCGGCAGGCGCGGCTCGGCCTGCGAGACGCGGTTCTGCACCAGCACCTGCGCCTGGTCGATATCGGTGCCGGCCTTGAAGACGACGTTGATCTGCACCACGCCGTCGCCGGTCGACTGCGAGGTGATGTAGAGCATGTCGTCGACGCCGTTCACCTCCTGCTCGATCGGCGTCGCCACCGTGGCGGCGACCGTCTCGGCCGAGGCGCCGGGATAGGTGGCGCGGATCGACACCGTGGGCGGCGCGATCTCGGGATATTCGGCGATCGGCAGCGTGCGCATCGCGATCGCGCCGGCGATCGTCAGCAGCACCGAGAGCACGGTGGCGAAAATCGGCCTGTCGATGAAGAAATGGGTGAAGCGGAACATGGAAGCTTCCTGTCCGGAAAAGGCGGGCGGGCGCCGCGAGGCGCCCTGAGGGTCGTGGCGGGGCCGCGAGGAGCGGCCCCGACGCCGTTCAGTTCGTGGTCGCGAGCTTGATCTCGCCGGGCTGCGGCGTGACCGCCACGCCGGGGCGGACCATCGGGTTGGCGTTGCCGCCGACGATGACCTTGTCCTGCGCGGTCAGGCCGGCGCGGACCACGCGCAGGCCCTGGCTGATCGGCCCGAGCTCGACGACCTTCGGCACCACCTTGTTCTCCGGGCCGACGGTCAGCACCACCTTGTGCGCCTGGTCCGAGGCGATCACTGAGTCAGGCACCAGCAGCGCCTCGGCCTCGCCGGCATAGAAGCGCAGCCGGCCGAACACGCCCGGCGTCAGGAACTGGTCCTTGTTGTCGAACACGGCGCGGCCGCGGATCGTGGCCGAGCGGGCGTTGACCGCGTTGTCGAGGAAGTTGACCGTGCCCTTGTGGGTCCATTCGGTCTCGTCGGCCAGCCGGACCTGGACCGGCGTGCCGGTGTTGCGGCTGGCGCTGTCGCGGACGTTGGCGATGCGGGCATAGCGCAGATAATCCGCCTCCGAGACGTCGAAGGTGAAGTAGATCGGGTCGACCGCGACGATGGTCGTCAGCAGCGTCGCGCCCGACTGGCCGCCGGCGATCAGGTTGCCCGGGTCGACGCGGCGGTTCGAGATCCGCCCCGAGAGCGGCGCGCGCACCTCGGTCCATTCGAGGTTGAGCTCGGCGTTCTTCAGATTGGCCTCGGCGCCCTGCAGGGTGCCGATCGCGCTGTTCAGGTTGGCGCGGCGCTGGTCGACGTCGCGGGCGGTGATGGTGCGGTTCTGGGTCAGGCCCTCGGCGCGCTCGACCTCGTTCTGGGCGAGCTCGACCTGCGCCTTGGCGCGCGCGACATCGGCGCGCGCCACATCGACTGCCAGTTTGTAGGGACGCTGATCGATGGTAAAGAGGAGGTCGCCCTTCTGGATCAGCGAGCCGTCGCGGAAATGGACGTTCTCGATGAAGCCGGAGACGCGCGCGCGCACCTCGACCTGGTCGCTGGCCTCGAAGCGGCCGGTATATTCGTCCCAGTTGGTGATGCGCTTGGCGAGCGGGGGCGCGATCTGGACCGGAGGCGCCGGCGGGGCGCCCTGGGCCGCGGCTTCCGACGCGGGGAGGCCGGTCGAAGCAGCAATGGCAGCAAGCGCCAGGCCGATGAAACGGCTGCGTGACATGGGGGAACTCCGAAATAGCTGGCCGGCGCAACCCTGTCGGTTTTGCGGCCTTGGCCGCAAGAAGGGTGTCCTAGTGACGAATGTCAAGATCCATCACCCGTCAAAATCCGTGATGGGACGACGATTACGCCATGTTCCCGCCATCGGGTTGCAGGAGCGCAACGCCCCAGGCCCGCTCCGAGGCTCGCGATGGCAGGCTCCGGCGCAACGGAAGCTTGCCGCACGCGCGCCGACATCGTAACGCGTAGGCAATCGCTGAAGCCGGAAGAGACCAGATGAACGCGCATGTCCGCCCCGCCGACCCGAAGAAGCTGATCAAGGGCGCGACCGGGGACTGGGAAGTGGTGATCGGCATGGAGATCCATGCCCAGGTCACCTCCAACGCCAAGCTCTTTTCCGGCGCCTCCACCGGCTTCGGCGCCGAGCCGAACGCGCATGTCAGCCTCGTCGACGCGGCGATGCCGGGCATGCTGCCGGTGATCAACGCCGAATGCGTCCGCCAGGCGGTGCGCACGGGCCTCGGCCTCAATGCGCAGATCAACAGGCGTTCGGTCTTCGACCGCAAGAACTATTTCTATCCCGATCTGCCGCAGGGCTACCAGATCAGCCAGTACAAGAGCCCGATCGTCGGCGAGGGCGAGATCGTCGTCGATCTCTCGCCGACCGAGCAGATCACCGTCGGCATCGAGCGGCTGCATCTCGAGCAGGATGCGGGCAAGTCGATCCACGACCAGCACCCGACCATGAGCTTCGTCGACCTCAACCGCTCGGGCGTGGCGCTGATGGAGATCGTCTCCCGGCCCGATCTGCGCTCCTCGGAGGAGGCGAAGGCCTTCGTCTCCAAGCTGCGCACCATCCTGCGCTATCTCGGCACCTGCGACGGCGACATGGAGAAGGGCAATCTGCGCGCCGACGTGAACGTCTCGGTCCGCCGGCCGGGCGAGCCCTATGGCACGCGCTGCGAGATCAAGAACGTCAACTCGATCCGCTTCATCGGCCAGGCGGTCGAGGCGGAGGCGCGCCGCCAGATCGGCATCATCGAGGATGGCGGCACCATCGACCAGGAGACCCGCCTCTACGATCCCGGCAAGGGCGAGACCCGCTCGATGCGCTCCAAGGAGGAGGCGCACGACTACCGCTATTTCCCCGATCCGGACCTGCTGCCGCTCGAATTCGACGACGCCTTCGTCGCGAATCTGAAAAGCGCGCTGCCGGAGCTGCCGGACGCCAAGAAGGCTCGCTTCATCGCGGAATACGGGCTTTCGCCCTATGACGCCTCGGTGCTGGTCGCCGAGCGCGAGCAGGCCGATTACTTCGAGGCCGTCGCCAAGGGCCGCGACGGCAAGGCCGCCGCCAACTGGGTGATCAACGAGCTGTTCGGCCGCCTCAACAAGGAAGGCAAGGACATTGCCGCCTCGCCGGTTTCGGCCGCGCAGCTCGGCGGCCTCGTCGATCTGATCGGCGAGGGCACGATCTCCGGCAAGATCGCCAAGGATCTGTTCGAAATCCTCTGGACCGAAGCAGCAAGCGGACCTTTGGACCCGCGCCAGATCGTCGAGGCCCGTGGCATGAAGCAGGTCACCGACACCGGCGCGATCGAGAAGGCGGTCGACGAGATCATCGCGGCCAATCCCGACAAGGTCGAGCAGGTCAAGGCCAAGCCGACCATGCTGGGCTGGTTCGTCGGCCAGGCGATGAAGGCCTCGGGCGGCAAGGCCAACCCGCAGGCGCTCAACGAGATCCTGAAGAAGAAATTGGGCATCTGACTTTGACCAGCGGCGCGGGAAACACGCCGTCATTCCGGGGCTTCGCGTCAGCGAAGAGCCCGGAACCCATGAACACGGTTGGCGCAAGACGGGCTGGACCCGTTCGCGCTTTTCCGCGACGGCCGGTGTTCATGGGTTCCGGGCTCGCGCCTGCAGCGCGCCCCGGAATGACGGCGCGCTTCTTTCGCCTCTTGAGCCCATGACCCCCGCCGATCTCGTCATCCGCGATGCCGAAGCCGCCGATATCGCGGCGGTCAGGGCGCTTCTGGTCGAGACCTGGCATGCCACCTATGACGGCATCTATGGCTGGCGGCGCGTCGCCGAGATCACCAATGCCTGGCACTCGCTGGAGAATCTGCACAGTCAGCTCGGCTGCGAGGAAGGCGTCTTCCTGGTCGGGCTCCTCGGCGAGCAGATCGTCGCGACGGCCTCCGCCCGCTCCGAGCGAGACGGCGCGGCGCTGCTGACCCGGCTCTATGTCCTGCCGGCCTGGCAGGGCGTCGGCATCGGCCGCACGCTGCTGCAGGTCGCGCTCGCCTGCTTTCCGCTGGCGCCGGTCGCCCGGCTCGAGGTCGAGAGCCAGAACGAGCCGGCGATCGCCTTCTACGAGCGCATGGGCTTCTTCCTGCAGCGCCAGGCCCGCTTCGACGGGCGCGACGACACCCCCAACACCCTGCTGATGGCAAAACGCCTCTTCGTCGAATGAGCCGCCATCGCCTCAACCCTTGCCCGAGCCGAAAGCCGAAGCGATGACCAGGACGCCCGTCACTGCCGCCGAGATCGCCATCCGCCGCGCGCAAGCCGGCGATGTGGAGCGCATCGCCGAGCTGATCATGCTCGGCGCCCCGACGCAGACGATGACGGCGGAGGAGATCCGGGCCGAGGCGCGCCATCCCGGCTATGCCGAGGCCTTCGCCGAGATCGACGCCAGCCGCGACAACGCCCTCTTCGTCGCCGAGCGGGCGGGCGAGGTGGTCGGCACCTTCCAGGTCACGCTGATTCCCGGCCTCGTCGCGCGCGGCCGCAAGCGCGGCAAGATCGAGAGCGTCCATGTCGCGCCGGAGAGCCGCGGCCTCGGAATCGGCGCGCTGATGATCCGGCATGCCCTGGCTTTCGCCGGCGAGAACGGCGTCGGCCTGGTCGAGCTGTCCTCCAACAAGTCCCGCACCGACGCGCATCGCTTCTACCGCAATCTCGGCTTCGACCAGAGCCATGAGGGCTTCAAGAAGATGCTCTGACCTCGCGGTCATCCCGGACGCAGCGAAGCGGAGATCCGGGATCCATGCCTGAGCATGGATCGGAAAGGCTCCGGCATGGATCCCGGGTCTCCCTCCGGTCGCCCGGGATGACCCTCTTTTCGGGAAAAGCCGCCCGCGACTGTGAAATGGCGCGCCTTGAGGGCATGGCGCGGTCGCGCTGGGGGCAGGCGCGGCCCCTTCCGGCTCGCCGGCCCGCCGCTTAGGCTTGCGCCCGAAAGCGCTGAGCCCGAAAGGAAGCGAACGATGTCCGAAGCTCCCGCCAAGCCGATCGACCTCTATTACTGGCCGACGCCGAACGGCTTCAAGATCACCATCATGCTCGAGGAATGCGGGCTGCCCTACAACGTGATCCCGGTGAATATCGGCAAGGGCGATCAGTTCAAGCCGGACTTCCTCGCCATCTCGCCGAACAACCGCATGCCGGCGATCGTCGATCCCGCCGGGCCGGACGGCAAGCCGATCTCGGTCTTCGAATCCGGCGCGATCCTGCAATATCTCGGCCGCAAGACCGGGAAGTTCTATCCGCAGGACGAGCGCGCCCGCGTCGCGGTCGATGAATGGCTGTTCTGGCAGATGGGTGGCTTCGGCCCGATGCTCGGCCAGACCCACCATTTCCGCCTCTACGCGCCGGAACAGATTCCCTACGCCGTCGAGCGCTATACCAACGAGGCCAACCGGCTCTACGGCGTGCTGAACAAGCGCCTCGAAGGCCGCGACTATATCTGCGGCGACTATTCCATCGCCGATATGGCCTGCATCGGCTGGGCCCGCGGCTGGGAGCGCCAGGGTCAGGACATCAAGCAGTTCCCCAATGTCGGCCGCTGGATCGAGACCATGTTGGCCCGTCCGGCCGTCGCCCGCGGCCTCAAGGTCGGCGAGGAGCTGCGCAACCCGGCCGGCATCAGCACGCCCGAGGAAAAGGCGATCCTCTTCGGCCAGAAAGCCCGCTGAGGCCCTGTCTTTTGCCCTTCCGGTCATCCCGGACAAGCCGCGTGAGCGGCGCCGGGCCGGGACCGATGCCTGAACCGTTCCGGTGGGGGGCCCTGGGTCCACGCTTCGCTTGGCCCCGGACGACCGGCGTCCGGAGCAAGGGGCGCGAGGACCCGAATAGGCCCGTCCAGGCGGCGCCTGCGGATGTCTCGCCTTGCGATCCCGCGGGGATGCCGGGCCGCCGGCGGGCTCCGCCTCAGTTCGTCCGCTTCCAGGTCACCGAGCGGCAGATCAGCCCGCCCAGCACGCAGCCGGCGGTGGTCAGCGTCGGGCCGGAGAGCGTCATCGTGCCCGAATAGGTCTTGCCGTCCTCGGGATTGAAGGCGCTGCCCTTCCAGGTGTTCGCGCCGCTCGGCTTCATGTCGAAGAAGATGCGTTGGCCGAGCTTCGCCGGCCCGTTCGGATCCTTCAGCCAGGAGATCGTGCCGCAGATCGCCTCGCCGCATTTGCCGAAGCGCACGCGAGAGGCGCCGGTGTCGCGCTCCCAGACGCCGAGTACCTCCTGCGCCGAGGCGCCGGCGAGGCCCGCTCCCAGGAAGAGCGCCGCCATGCCGGCCAGTCCGAATGCCGCCGTCCTTGCCATTCCATCCTCCTTCTCGACCGGGGTCGTTATGGTTTAGGTATGAACCATATCGCCGTTCGAGCCCGCCTCCAAGAGGTGTCGTCAAGAGACGCTTCCAAGCGACGCTTTCGGGCTGCCGCGAGGCCGGCGTTCGAAGGGGCTTCCGCGAGGCAGGGTGAATCCATCCTCAACACCGCTGGCGGGCGCGGTTGGAGAGGCCTTTGAAAAGAAACGAATTTCCGGATTTTCTTGGTAAGCGTCCGGTTGCCTTAACCCGGCGATGACGTCGAGTTGAGATTCGATTCATCGCAAAATTTAGCGCGCGTTTTAACGATCGCGGTCACCCTCGCCTCATCGGTCGCGGCTCCGGGACGGGCGGTCGGCCGGCAGAAAAAGACAGACAGGGTGGGTTCAGTCATGGCACGCATGGAGATGAGCGCGATCCCCGCTTCGCTGGCGCTTCCGCCGGAAGCTTCGGCCGAGGCCTGTTGCGAACTCGGGCTATTGCATGCCTCGGGTCGGGCAGGAGCCGTCGACCTGGTCAAGGCGCAGACCTGGTTCAACATCGCCTTCGCCAGCGGCAGCGCTCGCGCGGCGGCGCATCGCCGGGAGCTGGCGCTGGAGATGAGCCGTGACGAGGTGGCCGCGGCGCTGCGCGAAGCCCGCAGCTATCTGACGCGGCACTGAGCGCCGGGCGCTCCCTGCCGCGCGGTTCCGGTCGCGGACGGCGCGTCCGCGCCGCTCAGAAGGCCGCGATGCCGCCCGAGGGCGGCGGCAGGTTGCCCCTGCGGTCCTTCGTGATGGATTCGGGCGTCACGAGCAGCACCTGGCAGAGCATCGTCAGGAAACCGGCGAAGACGAGCGCAACGACAACCATGGATCGGCTCCTTGTCGTCAAGGCCCCCATCCTAGCATGAAATCGCGCAGCCGGCTCATGGATTCCGGGGGCCGGGCATCGGCATGAACGTCCGGCGGGGCAAGCCTTGTGGGGGGCGAAGGCGGCGGCTATAAGCGCGCCGCGTTCCCCTTATTCGAGCCGTTCAAGGATCTTTCGATGGCAGTCCAGCGTACCTTCTCCATTCTCAAGCCCGACGCGACGAAGCGCAATCTCACCGGCGCGGTCAACGCGGTCATCGAGAAGGCCGGCCTGCGCATCGTCGCGCAGAAGCGCATCCAGATGACCAAGGCCCAGGCCGAGACCTTCTACGCCGTCCATGCGGCGCGCCCGTTCTTCGGCGAGCTCGTCGCGTTCATGACCTCGGGCCCGGTCGTCGTGCAGGTGCTGGAAGGCGAGGACGCCATCGCCAGGTATCGCGACGTGATGGGCGCCACCAACCCGGCCAACGCCGCCGAGGGCACCATCCGCAAGCTCTTCGCCGAGTCGGTTGGCGAGAACACCGTCCACGGCTCGGATGCGCCGGAGACCGCCGCGGTCGAGATCGCGCAGTTCTTTTCGGGCAACGAGATCGTCGGCTGATTTCAGCCGCACGCCTTGCTGAAATGCAGAAGGGCGGGCCGGAAAGCGGCCCGCCCTTTTCTTTTGGCGCTGCCGGTCCTCAGAGGCCGCCGAGCGAGTAGTTCGAGCCGGTGTCGAAGGAATAGCTCGCCGAAATGCCGACGGTGAGCGAATTGCGCGAGCCGAAGGGCCGCACGATCGGCGAGCGGGCGGCGTCGCCGGTCAGGCGCTTGTACTCGATATAGGTCGTGGTCTGGAGGCGGTCCGACCAGTGATAGGTCGCCTGCGCCAGCGCGCCGTAGGAATGGACGCCGGCGTTGAAGCGCTGCAGCAGCCCGGAGGTGCCGGGCATGGCGCCATAGGTGCCGAAATAGGTGCGGACGTAATCGGCGCTGGCGATCCGCATGCGCGGGCCGACGCCGAAGGTCCAGGAGCCGAGATTGGTGAAGGCGTCGAGCTTGAGATCGGCGACGACGCCGTCATGGGCGACGATGCCGCGGCGGACATCGGCGCGGGCGCGCAGCCAGGAGGCCGGGTAGAACTCGACGAAGCCGCCGGCCTCGCCGCCGAACTTGGTCGCCGGCACCGCCACCAGCGCCGGATTGACCTTGGCGCTGCGCTTCCAGAGCAGGTCGCCCGAGAAGCCGATGCGCCAGCCCTGGCCGGAGAACACGCCGATGCTGAGCATGGCGTCGTCCTCGGCGCTCCACCAGGTGCTCTTCAGGCCGCGGCCGAGCGAGATGATCGGCCGTGCGCGGAAGATGTAGTCGTCGGAGCCGGTATAGTCCGGCTGGTAGCGCAGCCCCGCGCCGACGGTGAGATACCAGTTCTGGGCGGATTGGGGTGAGGTGAGCTGGCTGTAGTCGCTCGACTGCGCCAGGGCGCGGCCGGGAGACGACAGGGCGAGGCAGGCCGCCAGGCCCGCCAGGTACACAACGCAACGCATGATCCAAAACTCCGACGCAAAAGGCGTCATCGGCAGAAGGGATGCCGGTAGACTGAAACAAGTCCGTTAAGGCGCGGTTAGCGTTGACGAGACCTTGCGCTGCGCGTCGCTTCTCCCGGCCTGCGGCCGCCGCGGTCGAAGCTGCGGCGAGGCGGCGTAAATCGGGAAGGCGTGACTTTCGAACCCCTTGACCTTTCATGTAGCTGTGGCATGCGGAAGCGGGGCGTCGCCGCGAGCCATGCGGCGCCTCTTCGCGAAGGACGGGCAAGTCATGATGATGCGGCGGTTGGGTGCGGTCGTTCTGGCCGGTGGACTCTCTGTGCTGTTGGGCGCCTCGGCCTATGCCGCGAGCAGCTCGACCGCGCTGCCCCCGCCCGACCCGACCGCGAAGAACCTGTCGCCTTACATGATCAAGCTGCGCGCCTTCGACGCCTGCCTGATCACCCAGTCGCGCCTCCTCAATACGACCCGCGAGGCCGTGCACTCGCCCTGTAGCTGCTACGCCAGCGGCACGGTCGACTCCATGAGCAAGGACGAGATCCAGGCCTTCCGCGACACCGGCTATTTCAACGACTCGGCCCGCGAGAAGGGCCTCCGCTTCATCGACAAGTGCAAGCTGAAGCGGCCGTTCTGAGCGGGCCGACGGCTCCTCGATTCCTTTAAAATCGCGGGTCATCCCGGGCGACCGGAGGGAGACCCGGGATCCATGCCTGAACCGTTCCGGCATGGATCCCGGGTCTGCGCTTCGCTCCGCCCGGGATGACGGCGCGTTTGTTGCGCGCCCTTACGGGACGGCGACCAAAAACGGGACGACGATCAAAATCCCGTCCTCTGCCGCCTTGCTGCTGACACGCTCCTGACAGAAACTGTCAACCCGGCTGAGCCATCCTGCGGTCATTCAAGCATGCGCCGGCCGGATCGCGAAGGCTATCCGATCGGAGCCGTGCTTTCCGCCAGAGCATCGGCCCCAAAACGTGGAATGCGGTTTTCGGGACAAGCCGATGCCCGAAGAGTTTCGATCCGGGTAGGGGGACGACGCCGTGCAGCGCGCCGAACGATTGCTCGACATGATCCAGAGCCTGCGCCGCCGCAGGCGCCCCGTCACCGCCGAGACGCTGGCCGCCGAGCTCGACGTCTCGGTGCGCACGGTCTATCGCGACATCGGCGCGCTGGTGCGCCAGGGCGTGCCGGTGCGCGGCGAGGCCGGCATCGGCTATGTCCTCGACGCCGGCTTCGACCTGCCGCCGCTGATGCTCTCGCCCGACGAGATCGAGGCCGTGCTGGTCGGCATGCGCTGGCTGAGCGAGCGGGCCGACCCGGTGCTGGCCCGCGCCGCCGAGGACGTGGTCAGCAAGGTCGCGGCGGTGCTGCCGCCGCATCTGCGGCCGATCCTGCTCGACGGGGCGCTGTTCGCCGCCTCCCATCCCGGCGACGTGCCGGCCGACCAGGTCGATGTCGCGGCGGTGCGCGCCGCCATCCGCAACGGCCGCAAGCTCTCGATCCAGTACAGCGACGAGAGCGGCCAGGCGACGCAGCGCATGATCTGGCCGATCGGCATGACCTTCTACGAGCGCGTGCGCATCGTCATCGCCTGGTGCGAGCTCAGGCAGGCCTTCCGCCATTTCCGCACCGACCGCATGACCGGCCTCGTCGCGCTGGAGGAACGCTATCCCGCCCGCCGGGCCGATCTCTTCCGCCGCTGGCAGAAGGAGGAGGAGCGCGCGCGGGAGGAGTGGGAGCGCTGCAAGCGCGAGGGCGGCCAGATGCAACCGAACGGCGAGGGCGCCGCCGCGGCTCAGCCGCGGATGACGGCGCCGTCGACGAGCCTCGCCCGGCCGGAGGCGACCTCCGCCAGCGCCGCCGGATAGAGCTTGTGCTCCTCGACGAGGACGCGCTGCGCCAGCCTGTCCTCGTCGTCGCCGGGCAGGACCGGCACCTTCGCCTGCAGGATCACCGGCCCGGCATCGAGCTCCGGCACGACGAAATGCACCGAGCAGCCATGCTCGGCAACGCCGGCTTCCAGCGCCTGCCGATGCGTATGCGTGCCCTTGAACAGCGGCAGCAGCGAGGGATGGATGTTGATCATCCGCCCTTCCCAGCGCTTGACGAACCAGGGCGTCAGGATGCGCATGAAGCCGGCGAGCACGACGATCTCGATCCGGTTGAGGCGCAGGAGTTCGTCCACCGCCTGCTCGAAGGCCTCGCGATCCTTGCCGAAAGGGCGATGGTCGACCGTCGCCGTGGCGATGCCGAAGCCGCGCGCCCGCTCCAGCCCGGCGACGTCGGGGATGTTGGAGACGACCAGCGCGATCTCGGCCGGGTAATCCGGCGCCTGCGCCGCCTCGGCGAGCGAGACCATGTTGGAGCCGCGCCCCGAGATCAGCACCCCGACGCGCCTGCGAGCCGCTGCCATGCTCACAGCGAAAGCGTGCCGCGATAGCCGACCGGCTCCTCGCCGGCGGCGACCGGCACGATCTCGCCGAGCTTCACCGGCGCCTCGCCGGCGGCCTTCAGCGCGGCGAGCACCGCATCGGCCTTGGCGGCCTCGGCCGCGACGATCATGCCGATGCCGCAGTTGAACGTGCGCAGCATCTCGCGCTCGGCGACGCCGCCGACCCTGGCGAGCCAACCGAAGACGGGCGGCACCGGAATCGCGGGCAGGTCGAGCGCGACGCCGAGCCCTTCGGGCAGCACGCGCGGGATGTTGTCGGGGAAGCCGCCGCCGGTGATATGCGCCAGCGCCTTGATGCCGTCGGTCGCCTTCAGCGCCTGCAGCAGCGGCTTCACATAGATCCGGGTCGGCTCCAGCAGCGCTTCGGCCAGCGTCTTGGCCTGAGCGAAGGGGGCGGGCGCCTCCCAGCCGAGGCCGCTCAGCGCCACGATGCGGCGCACCAGCGAATAGCCGTTGGAATGCACGCCGGAGGAGGGCAGGCCGAACACCACGTCGCCGGGCTTCAGGTCCTCGCGCGGCAGCAGCGTGCCGCGCTCGGCCGCGCCGACGGCGAAGCCGGCGAGGTCGTAATCCTTCCCGGCGTACATTCCGGGCATCTCGGCGGTCTCGCCGCCGATCAGTGCGCAGCCGGCCTGGCGGCAGCCCTCGGCGATGCCGCGCACGATCTCGACGCCGACCTGCGGGTCGAGCTTGCCGGTGGCGTAGTAGTCGAGGAAGAGCAGGGGCTCGGCGCCCTGCACGACGAGGTCGTTGACGCACATCGCGACGAGGTCGATGCCGATGGTGGAGTGCAAACCGCTCTCGATCGCGATCTTGACCTTGGTGCCGACGCCGTCATTGGCGGCGACGAGGATCGGGTCGCTGAAGCCGGCGGCCCTGAGGTCGAACAGCCCGCCGAAGCCGCCGATCTCCGCATCGGCGCCCGGCCGGCGGGTGGCGCGCACCAGCGGCTTGATCTGGTCGACCATGGCATTGCCGGCGTCGATATCGACGCCGGCCTGCGCATAGGTCAGTCCGTTCGCGCCGGGCTTGCTCATTGCGGTCTCGCTTCCGTTCCTGCTCGCGCGAGCGATAGGCAAGCGCGCCGCGGCTGGCAAGGCGTTCGGGCGGTTTTCTCGACTTCTCACAACTCGTCATCCCGGGCGAAGCGAAGCGTAGACCCGGGATCCATGCCGGAGCGCTGTCGGGACAGGTTCAGGCATGGATCCCGGATCGGCGCGGCTTCGCCGCTTGTCCGGGATGACGGACTGTCGCGCGTGAATGGCTCGCCGCTGGCATCGTGCCGCGCCCTGAGCGAAACTGCTGCCATGACGATCCCGAACCTGATCACGATCGCCCGGCTCTTCCTGGTGCCGCTCGTCATCGTCATGATCGTCAATGCGCGCTGGGAGACCGCCTTCATCCTCTTCGTCGTCGCCGGCGTGTCCGATGCCGTCGACGGCTTCCTCGCCCGGCATTGCGGCATGGCGAGCGAGCTCGGCGCCTGGCTCGACCCGATCGCCGACAAGGCGCTGATCGTCTCGATCTACGTCACGCTCGCCGTCGTCGGCGTGGTTCCCGTCTGGCTCGTCGTCCTCGTCGTGGCGCGCGACATCATGATCGTGGCCGCGGTGCTGCTCTCCTGGCTGCTCTCCCGGCCGGTCGCGATGGCGCCCTTCGCGGTCAGCAAGCTCAACACCGCGGCGCAGATCGCCTTCGCCGCGCTGGCGCTGGGCTCGCGCGCCTTCGGCCTCGATCCGGGGCCGGCGGAGGCGGCCGGGGAGCTGCTGGTCGCGCTGTTGACGCTCGCCTCGATGGCGGCCTATCTCGCCTTCTGGCTGCGGCACATGGCGGGCTGAGGCTGGCCGGGAACCGTGGCTGCGCTTATAGAGTTGCAACGTCTTCCCCCGGAGACGCGAAGAGGCTGATGGATGACGTTACAGCGCCAGATCGGCTTTTGGCTGGGTTCCCTCATCGTCTTCGTGCTGTTCCTGGTGCTGCTCAGGGACATCCTGCTGCCCTTCATCGCGGCGCTGGCGCTCGCCTATCTGCTCGACCCGCTGGCGGACCGGCTCGAGCGCATGGGGATGAGCCGGCTCGCCGCGACCATCGTGATCCTGATCGTGTTCATCCTGATCTTCGCCGTGGCGCTGGTCCTGCTGGCGCCGCTGCTCGGTCAGCAGCTCGCCGGGCTGGTGGCGCGGCTGCCGGGCGACGCGGCCAAGCTGCAGGCGCTGCTCCTGGAGAAGGGCGCGCCCTGGCTCGAGCGCTTCGGCGGCGGCGAGCTGACCAAGGAGGCGCAGAATTCGCTCGGCAACCTCGTCGGCGAGGCGACGAAATGGGCCGGCGGGCTGCTGCAGTCGCTCTGGACCGGCGGCACCGCGATCGTCGGCGTGTTCTCGCTGCTGGTGCTGACGCCGGTGATCGCCTTCTACCTGCTGGTCGACTGGGACCGCATGGTCGCGACCGTCGATAGCTGGCTGCCGCGCGACCATCGCGACACCATCCGCGGGCTCGTCCGCGAGATGGACACCGCGATCGCCGGCTTCCTGCGCGGGCAGGCGCTGGTCTGCCTGCTGCTCGGCGGCTTCTATGCCGTCGGTTTGAGCCTCGTCGGCGTCAATTTCGGGGCGCTGATCGGCATCATCTCCGGCTTCCTCTCCTTCATCCCCTATGTCGGCTCGCTGACCGGGCTGGTGCTGGCGGTGGGCGTCGCGACCGTGCAGTTCTGGCCCGACTGGACCTGGCCGCTGGCGGCGCTCGGCGTCTTCCTGGCCGGGCAGTTCCTCGAAGGGAACATCTTCCAGCCGAAATTCGTCGGCGATTCGATCGGCGTGCATCCGGTCTGGCTGATGTTCGCGCTGCTCGCCTTCGGCTCGCTGTTCGGCTTCGTCGGCCTGCTCGTGGCGGTGCCGCTGGCGGCGGTCATCGGCGTGCTCTGCCGCTTC
Organism: Hyphomicrobiales bacterium; assembly: GCA_900466745.1. GTDB lineage: Bacteria > Pseudomonadota > Alphaproteobacteria > Rhizobiales > Beijerinckiaceae > Allobosea > Allobosea minatitlanensis. The sequence continues at coordinate 83,577 of UBNE01000014.1, forward strand.
GCGCTCAGGCAGTATCTCGGGAGCAATCTCTATCGCGGCCTCGCGCCGCCGCAGCCGAAGGGGATCGAGGTCGAGATCGACCTCGAGCGCTGAGCCCGTCATGTCCGAAGCGCCGTCGCGCCCGCGCCAGCTCGCCTTCGACCTGCCGCTCGACAGCCGCCATGGCGTCGAGGACTTTCTCGTCGGCCCCTCGAACGAGGCGGCCTACGGGCTGGTCGAGAGCTGGCCGCGCTGGCCGGAAGCCTGGCTGCGGCTGACCGGGCCGGAAGGGGCGGGCAAGACCCATCTCGCCGCGATCTGGGCCCGCATGGCCCATGCCTGGACGATCCCCGCCCGCGAATTGTCGGACGACCAGGTTGCGCATCTGGTCTCGGGCGGGGCGCTCGTCATCGAGGATTGCGATGCCGGCCCCTTCGACGAGCCGGCCCTGTTCCACCTGATGAACGCGGTCAAGGCGCGCGGCGGCCATCTCCTGCTGACGGCGCGCAGCGCGCCCGAGCTCTGGGGGCTGAAGGTGCCGGACCTGCTCTCGCGGCTGCGGCTGGCGCCGAGCGCCACCATCGAGCCGCCGGATGACGGCCTGCTGCGCGCCGTGCTGGTCAAGCTCTTCATCGACCGCCAGCTCGTGGTCGACACCGCCGTCATCGACGCGCTGGCGCTCAGGATGGAGCGCTCCTTCGCCGCCGCGCGCCGGGTCGTCGACCGGCTCGACAGGGTGGCGCTGGAGCGCGGCCGGCGGGTCACGCGCCCGCTGGTGCACGAGGTGCTGGCCGAGCTCTTCCCGCAGGAGCCGGGCTGAGGGTGCCGGCGCTGGACGCTCCGCCGATGCCTGCTAACCTTCCCGATGGCCGCTTCAGGCCGCCCGTCATCGAACTGTCACGATAGGGTGGCTTCACACGGTCCATGAGACGCACAGGCAGGACGACGACCAGGACGCGGGCGAAGCGCATGACCACCGAGATTGCGGCCGAGAGGCCCGGGACGACGGACGGGGCGATGACGGATTCCGACGCGCCGTCGCTGCGCCGGCTGCCCGAGCGCTTCATGAACCGCGAGCTCTCCTGGCTGGAGTTCAACCGCCGCGTCATGGAGGAGGCCTCCAACCGCCGCCATCCGCTGCTGGAGCAGCTCCGCTTCCTCTCGATCTCGGCCAATAATCTCGACGAGTTCTTCATGGTCCGGGTCTCGGGCCTGCGCGAGCAGCTCAAGGCCGGCGTAGTCACCCGCAGCCAGGACGGCCTGACCCCGGCCGAGCAGCTCGTCGCGATCGGCAAGGCGGTCTCGGCCCTGACCGACGACCAGCAGGCGCGCTGGGTCGAACTGCGCCACGAGCTGCACGAGAACCGCATTCACCTGCTCGGGCCGGCCGATATCGGCCCGCAGGACCGGATCTGGCTGGAGGACTACTTCCTCAACTACATCTTCCCGGTGCTGACGCCGCTCGCCATCGACCCCGCGCATCCCTTCCCCTTCATCCCCAATCTCGGCTTCACCGTCGCGCTGGCGCTGGAGCGGATCAGCGACGGGCGCCAGCTCGACGCGCTGATCCGCGTGCCGACGAAGATCGACCGCTTCATCGAGCTGCCCGACCTCGCCCGCGAGGGTTTGCACCGCTTCATCGCGCTCGACGACGCCGTCTCGCTGTTCATCGCCAAGCTGTTCCCGGGCTACGAGGTGAGGGGGGCCGGTTCCTTCCGCATCATCCGCGACTCCGATCTCGACATCGAGGAGGAGGCGGAGGATTTGGTGCGCGTCTTCGAGACCATGCTGAAGCAGCGCCGCCTCGGCGTCGTGATCCGGCTCGAGCTCTCGACCGGCATGCCCGACCATCTGCGCCGGCTGATCGTGCGCGAGCTCAAGGTCGACAGCGACGAGGTCGTCGAGGTCAACGGCATGATCGGCCTCACCGAGCTCTCCCAGCTTGTCGGCGTCGACCGGCCGGACCTCAAGTTCAAGCCCTACAACGCCCGCTTCCCCGAACGCATCCGCGAGCATGGCGGCGACTGCTTCGCCGCGATCCGCCAGAAGGACCTGCTCGTCCACCACCCCTATGAGAGCTTCGACGTCGTCGTGCAGTTCCTGCAGCAGGCGGCGCGCGACCCCAATGTCGTCGCGATCAAGCAGACGCTCTACCGCACCTCGGCCAATTCGCCGATCGTCAAGGCGCTGACGGAAGCCGCCGAGGCCGGCAAGTCGGTGACCGCGCTGGTCGAGCTCAAGGCCCGCTTCGACGAGGAGGCCAATATCCGCTGGGCCAAGGAGATGGAGCGCGCCGGCGTCCAGGTCGTCTACGGCTTCATCGAGCTCAAGACCCACGCCAAATTGTCATTGGTCGTGCGGCGCGAGGCCGGCCAGCTCGTCAGCTACTGCCATATCGCGACCGGCAACTACCATCCGATCACGGCGCGCATCTACACCGACGTCTCCTTCTTCACCGCCGATCCGGTGATCGCGCAGGACGTCGCGCGGATCTTCAACTTCATCACCGGCTATGCCGAGCCGGCCGGGCTGGAGCGCATGGCGGTCTCGCCGACGGGGCTGAAGCAGCGGCTCCTCACCGACATCGCCGAGGAGATCGCGCATGTGAAGGCCGGCCGCAAGGGCGCGATCTGGGGCAAGTGCAACGCGCTGGTCGACCCCGAGATCATCGACGCGCTCTACGATGCCAGCCAGGCCGGCGTCGAGATCGATTTCATCGTGCGCGGCATCTGCTGTCTCAGGCCCGGCCTGCCCGGCCTGTCCGAGAACATCCGGGTCAAGTCGATCATCGGCCGCTTCCTGGAGCACACCCGAATCTACGCTTTCGGCGGCGGACATGGCTTGCCAGCGCAGAAGGCCAAGGTCTACATCTCCTCCGCCGATCTGATGCCGCGCAATCTCGACCGCCGCGTCGAGGCGCTGACGCCGATCCTGAACGCGACCGTGCATCAGCAGTTGCTGGATCAGATCATGCTCGCCAACCTGCTCGACAACGAGCAGAGCTGGACGATCCTGCCCGATGGCGGTTCCCGCCGCATCGTCCCGGCGCCGAACGAGGAACCGTTCAATGCGCACAACTACTTCATGACGAATCCGAGTCTGTCCGGCCGTGGAAAATCGCTCTCCAGCTCCAGCCCCCGCGCCCTGTCCCGAAAAGGCGGGCGCAAGGCCTGAACTGCAGCACGCCCCGGGGCGCCTGGCGCTCGGGGACACCATCGCCATCGTCGACATCGGTTCGAACTCGGTTCGTCTCGTCGTCTACGAGATGCTGGTGCGCGCCCCGGCGCAGGTCTTCAACGAGAAGGAGATGGCCGGCCTCGGCCGGCAGGTGGCGACCACCGGGCGCCTCGCCGCCGACGCCATCGAGAAGGCGATCGCGGCGCTGGTGCGCTTCCGCATCCTCTGCGAGGCGATGCGCGTCGGCGAGATCCGGGTGATCGCCACCGCGGCCGCCCGCTACGCCGAGAACGGCCCGGACTTCATCGCCCGCGCCGAGGAGGCGATCGGCCAGCCGATCGAGCTGATCTCCGGCCGGCGCGAGGCTGTCCTCTCCGGGCTCGGCGTGATTTCCGGCTTCGACGACCCCGACGGGGTGGTGGGCGACCTGGGCGGCGGCAGCCTCGAGCTGATCTCGGTGAAGGGCGGCGAGGTCGGGCCGGGCGCCAGCGTCCCGCTCGGCGGGCTCGCTTTGCTCGACCGCTCGAAAGGCTCGCTCAAGGCGGCCGAGAAGATCGTCAAGGACGAGCTCGACAAGCTGCCGCAGCTCGCGGCCATGAAGGGACGGGACTTCTTCGCCGTCGGCGGCACCTGGCGCGCGCTGGCGACGCTGCATCAGCGCCGGGCCAATTATCCGCTCAACGTCATGCACGGCTATGCGATCCCACCCCGCGACGCGTCGGACTTCGTCAGGCTGGTCGAGCGGGCCGACGCCTCGGTGCTCGATGCCATCGACGTGGTGTCCTCGGCCCGCCGCCCCCTGCTCGCCTATGGCGCGCTGGTGCTCGACGAGCTGATCAAGCGCGGCAAGCCGCGCAACATCGTGATCTCGGCGCAGGGCGTGCGCGAAGGCCTGCTGCACGAGCAGCTTTCACCGGAGGAGCGTGCCGCCGACCCGCTGCTGCAGGCGGCCCGCGACTACAACCTGTTGCGCGCCCGCGACCCGCGCCACGCCGCCGAACTGATCGACTGGACCCGCAGCATCCTCGAAAGCGCCGGGCTGCCGGAGCACGAGCCGTCGAACCGGCTGGTCGAGACCGTCTGCCTGCTCTCCGATATCGGCTGGCGCGCCCACCCCGACTATCGCGGCGAGCAGAGCATGAACGTCATCGCCCATGCCTATTTCACCGGGATCGATCATCTCAGCCGGGCCTTCCTGGCGCTGGCGATCTTCCATCGCTATGCCGGGCTGAAGGCGTCCTCGCCCGCCGCGGCCGGGCTCAGGGCGCTGCTCGCGCCGGCTCTGTTCGAGCGCGCGCTGCTGATCGCGGCGATCTTCCGGGTCGCCTATCTGCTCTCGGCCGGCATGGCCGGCATCCTGCCGCGCATCCAGGCGCAATGCGTCGACCGGCGTCTGGTGCTGCGCCTGCCCGAGGATCTCGCGGCGCTGGCGAGCGAACGCGTCGAGGGCCGGCTGAAGCAGCTCGCCAAGCTGCTGGCGCGGGATTACGAGGTCGCCCGGATGTGAGCGAGGCAGCCGGCAATCGGCGGCAGGCAGTCGGGTCATGATGGGCAGTTTCCGACCGCCCCCCGCCGATTTCCGACCGCCTTTCGCTCAGGCCGCCGCCTTCAGCCGCGCAAACCCCGCTTCCAGATCGGCCTTGAGGTCGTCGAGATTCTCCAGCCCGATGTGGATGCGCACCGTCGGGCCCTTGTGGTCCGGCGTCGTCGCGGTGCGGTAGGCGCGGCAGTCGAAGGGCAGAACCAGGCTCTCATAGCCGCCCCAGGAGGCGCCCATGCCGAACAGCGAGAGCCCGTCCAGCATGGCGGCGACCGCCTTCATCGAGACCGGCTTGAACTCCACGGCGAAGAGCGAGGAGGCGCCGGTGAAGTCGCGCTTCCACAGTGCATGGCCGGGGTCATCCGGCAGGGCGGGGTGCAGCACGCGGGCGATCTCCGGGCGCGCCTGGAGCCATTTCGCCATTTCGAGGCCGGCCGGCATCTGCTCCTTGAGGCGGATCGCCATGGTGCGCATGCCGCGCAGCGTCAGGAAGGCGTCCTCCGGCGCGACGATGACGCCGAGCTCCTCCCAGGCCTTGCGCAGGGTCTTGTAGAGCGCCGGCGTGCGGGCCGAGATGGTGCCGATCAGCACGTCGGAATGGCCGGCATAGTATTTGGTGCCGGCCTGGACCGAGATGTCGACGCCGAATTTGTGGCTGTCGAAGAAGAGCGGCGTCGCCCAGGTGTTGTCCATCATCGTCAGGATGCCGCGCGCCGCGGCGGCCCCGGCGATGGCCGGGATGTCCTGCATCTCGAAGGTCTGCGAGCCCGGCGCCTCGGTCCAGACCGCCTTGGTGTTCGGCTTGAACAGCCGCTCGATCGCGGCGCCGGCATGCGGGTCGTAATAGCTGACCTCGACGCCCATGCGCGTCAGGAAGGAATCGCAGAAATTGCGCGTTGGCCGGTAGACGCTGTCCGTCACCAGCACATGGTCGCCCGCGGAGAGGAAGGCGAGGAAGGGCAGGGTGCAGGCGAGCAGCCCCGACGGCGTCACCACCACGCCCGCGCCGCCCTCGATAGTGTTGGCCGCCGCCTCCAGCGCGTCCAGCGTCGGGTTGCCCTGGGTGCCGTAGGTGTAGCGCGCCTTCCGCGCCAGGAAGTCCTCCGTGCTCGGATAGAGCACCGTCGAGCCTCGTACGATAGGCGGATTGACAAAGCCGTAGCTGTCGCTGGGGTCGCGGCCGGCCAGGGCGAGGCGGGTCCGCGTTCCGAGGCGGGCGAATTCGGAAGAAGGCAGCTTTTTCATGGAACCGATGCGGCTGGAGCGGCGGGCGGAGGCGGCCAGACTTGACCACCTTGCCAAACTCGCATGTGATGATTGAGGCGAACAAGTGGCGGTCGCGGCGGATGGCCGTTGCTTGACGCTCATGGGTCGCTCTGGCAATCGACTCGGTCAAGGGGACGCCGTTTCAGAACTGGGAACGACAGAGCGGTTCGACAAAGGACCGCCGGCGGCGAACCGGATCGATGTGCCTTCCGGGCTTCTCCGGGGTGGTTGTTTTCAATGGGAGAGTACTGATGAAGAAAATTCTGGCGGCCGGTCTCTTTGCAGCGGCCGGGCTTGCGATCTCCGCCACGGGGGCTTCCGCGCAGGCGACGCTGGCGCAGGTCAAGCAGCGCGGCATCCTCAACTGCGGCTCGAACCCCGGTCTCGCCGGCTTCGGCGTGCCGGACGCGCAGGGCAACTGGACCGGCCTCGACGTCGATGTCTGCCGGGCGATCTCGGCCGCGATCTTCAACGATCCGAGCAAGGTCAAGTTCATCCCGCTCTCGGCCAAGGACCGCTTCACCGCGCTCCAGTCGGGCGAGGTCGACGTGCTGGTCCGCAACTCGACCTGGACGATGTCGCGGGACGCCTCGCTCGGCCTGCTCTTCACCGGCGTCAACTACTATGACGGCCAGGGCTTCATGGTCCGCAAGAAGCTCGGCGTGAAC
>UBNE01000003.1 GCA_900466745.1 Hyphomicrobiales bacterium
GGCTTCGGCGGCCGGGCCGGGGCGGCCCCGGCGAGGGGGCGGGCGCAGCGGGCCGAGGGGGGAGGAAAGGCGTGGTCGTTCATCACCAGCGTCGGGCTCGCTTGCGCGCGGTCCACCGGCAGGGGCGCGCAGTCGTGGCGGACACGGTCAGCATGAAGTTCCAGACGGAACGAAGCAAGCGATTTATGCGTGGCCTTCCGGTTCGGACTGCCTGACGGCTGCGGCTTTCGCGCATCCGGCGCGGCGAAGGGGCCGGGCCGCGACGGAGGCGCTTCCTTGACCTCGCCACAATCGCTTGCGATGAAAATGAACGTTCATTCTCGTTTCGGGCCGCCCATGTCGTCATCCGCCGCCGCCATACAGCCCGAAACCACGCTCTCGGAGCGCCATATCCGCATCCTCGACGCCGCCGAGGAGGTCTTCGCGCGGGCCGGCTTCCATGCCGCGACGATGCAGGACGTGGCCGCGGCGGCCGGGATGAGCCCGGGCAATCTCTACCGCTATTTCAGCTCCAAGAACGCGATCATCGCCGGCATGGCGGAGCGCGACCGCACCACCATCGCCGCCGATTTCGCCGCGCTCTGCCCGAGCCGCGGGGCGCTGCTCGACCAGCTCGAGGAGATCGGTCGCAAGCATCTCATCCGCCAGCCCCGCGACAAGGCGGTGATCGCCCTGCAGATCTGGGCGGAAGCAGCCCGCAACGAGGAGATGGCGCGGATGTGCGCCGGGATCGAGGAAACCCTGATCGGAGGGCTGATTGCCGCGCTGGCGGAAGCCAAGCGGAACGGCGAGCTTCCGGCCGATCTCGACGAGCAGCGCTTCCTGCTGGCGATCTCGATGATGGCCGACGGCTTCTACTGCCGCCGGGCCATCGAGCCGGATTTCGACGCCGTAGCCGGCGGCGAGGTCCTGTTCCGCAGCATGCGCGCTCTGGCGCGCGCCATGCCGCTTCCGGCCGCCGCGGCGCCCGCCACGGAGACGCAGTCGTGACCCGCGCGCCCAGCCTCGGACGCCGCCTCGCCGTTGCGGCCGCGCTGACGAAGCTCTTCCTCCCCGTCGCCGGCGCGCTGCCGCCGGCGGCCGTCATCGCGGTTGCGGCGGGACCGGCCCTGGCCGAGCCCGCGGCCGCGGGACCGTCGGTGACGGTCACCGAAGCCAGGACGACCGAGATCGTCCAGAGCGTCCTCGTCGCCGGCTCGATGATCGCGCGCGAGGAGGTGCTGGTCTCGCCGCAGGTCGACGGGCTGTCGATCGTCGCGATCCTCGCCGAGGAAGGCGACCGGGTGGCGCAGGGCCAGGTGCTCGCCCGCCTCGACCGCACCAGCCTCGACGTGCAGAAGGCCCAGAACGACGCCCAGATCGCCCGCTCCGAAGCCGCCATCGCCCAGGCCAACGCCCAGATCGCCGAGGCCGACGCCAATCTGGTGCAGGCCAACAACGCCTTCGACCGGACGAAATCGCTGCGCGACAGCGGCAATGCCAGCGCCGAGACCTATGACCAGCGCGCCGCCGCCGCCCGTTCGGCCCAGGCCCGCGCCAATTCCGCCCGCCAGGCGCTCGCCATCGCCACGGCCGATCTCGCTCTGGCCAAGGCGCAGGGCCGCGATATCGAGGTCAGGCTGGCGCGCACCGAGATCAAGGCGCCGCAGGGCGGCATCGTCAGCCGCCGCACGGCCAAGCTCGGCGCGACGGCGAGCATGCTGCCCACCTCGGAGCCGCTCTACCGGATCATCGCCGACGGCGCCGTCGAGCTGGAGGCGCAGGTCGCCGAGGTCGATATTCCGTCGCTGAAGCCCGGCCAGCCGGTCGCGGTGATGCCGGCCGGCGCCAAGGAGGCGCTCAAGGGCACGATCCGCCTGATCGCGCCGGAGGTCGACAAGGCCTCGCGGCTCGGCCGCGTGCGGGTCGCGCTCGACGGCAATCCGCCCGTCGCGATCGGTTCCTTCGCGCGCGGCACCATCGAGACCGGCCGCAAGCACGCGGTGACGCTGCCGCTCTCGGCCATCACCTATACGCGCAGCGGGCCGACGGTGCAGACCGTCAAGGACGGCAAGATCGCGACCCGCAAGGTCACGCTCGGCCTCAGCGGCGGCGGGCGGGCCGAGATCGCCACGGGACTTGCCGCGGGCGAGACGGTGGTGGCGCGCGCCGGCACCTTCGTGCGCGACGGCGACCTGATCACGCCGGTCGCGATGAACTGACGGGCCGGGCGATGCGCATCAATTTCTCCGCCTGGTCGATCCGAAAGCCGGTTCCCGCGATCCTGCTCTTCGTCGTGCTGTGCGTGCTCGGCCTGCTCGCCTTCTCGAAGCTGCCGGTGACGCGCTTCCCGAACATCGACATCCCGCTGATCTCGGTGACGGTGACGCAGTCGGGCGCCGCCCCGGCGGAGCTCGAGAGCCAGGTCACCAAGCGCGTCGAGGATTCGGTCGCCAATGTTCCCGGCGTCAAGCACGTCACCTCGACGCTGACCGACGGCCAGTCGCTGACGCTGATCGAGTTCCGGCTCGAAACCAACACCGATCGCGCCGTCAACGACGTCAAGGACGCCATCGCCAAGATCCGGGCCGATCTGCCGCTCACCATCGACGAGCCGGTGATCCAGCGCATCGATGTCGAGGGCCAGTCGATCCTGACCTATGGCGCAGCCTCGCCCGGCATGACGCTGGAGCAGCTCTCCTGGCATGTCGACGATGTCATCGCGCGCGAATTGCAGGGGCTCAAGGGCGTCGGCCGGGTCGAGCGCTATGGTGGCGTCGATCGTGAGATCCGGATCTCACTCGATCCCGACCGGCTGCTGGCGCTCGGCATCACCGCCGGCGAGGTCAACCGGCAGGTGCGGGCGACCAATGTCGACCTCGCCGGCGGGCGCGGCGAGGTCGGCGGACAGGAGCAGGCGATCCGCACGCTCGCCGGCGCGAAGACGGTCGCCGATCTGGCCGAGACCAAGATCACGCTCAGCGGCGGCCGCGAGGTCCGGCTGAAGGATCTCGGCCGCGTCGAGGATTCCAATTCCGAGCCGCGCGCCTTCGGCCGCCTCAACAAGAACCCGGTCGTCACCTTCGCCGTGTTCCGCTCGAAGGGCTCGAGCGAGCTTTCGGTGAAGGAGGTCGTGCAGCAGCGCATCGACGAGCTCAACAAGCGCTATCCCGACATCAGGATCACGCCGATCGACGACGCCGTCGCCTATACCCACGGCAACTACAAGGCGGCGATGGAGACGCTGCTGGAGGGCGCGGCGCTCGCCGTCATCGTCGTCTTCCTGTTCCTGCGCAACTGGCGCGCCACGCTGATCACCGCGATCGCGCTGCCGCTCTCGGCCATCCCGACCTTCTGGGCGATGGAGCTGATGGGCTTCTCGCTCAACCTCGTCAGCCTGCTCGGCATCACGCTGGTCACCGGCATCCTGGTCGATGATGCGATCGTCGAGATCGAGAACATCGTCCGGCACATGAAGATGGGCAAATCGCCCTATCGCGCCGCGATGGAGGCGGCCGACGAGATCGGGCTCGCCGTCATCGCGATCACGCTGACCATCGTCGCGATCTTCGCGCCGGTCTCCTTCATGGGCGGCATCGCCGGGCAGTATTTCCGCCAGTTCGGCCTGACCGTCGCGGTCGCCGTGCTGTTCTCGCTTTTGGTGGCGCGGCTGATCACGCCGATGATGGCCGCCTATCTGATGCGGCCGGTGAAACATGCCGACGCCAGGGACGGCGCCATCATGGGCGCCTATGTCGGGCTGCTGAAGAGTACGCTGAAGCGGCGGCGCATCCCGTTCTTCCCGCGCTTCGACGGCTCGGGCGGGTGGCGGACGCTGCCGTTCAACACGGCCTATGCGACGCTGATCATCGGCTTCCTCTTCCTGTTCGGCTCGATCCAGGCGACGCAGCTCCTGCCGACCGGCTTTGTCCCGGACGAGGACACCTCGCGCGTCGTCGCCTCGGTCGAATTGCCGCCGGGCGCCACGCTCGACGACACCGCCGCCACCACCGACCGCATCGTCGACGCGCTGGAGACCATCCCCGAGGTGCGCGACGTCTTCGTGCTCGGCGGCTCCTCGCCGACGGGCCAGCGCGAGGTGCGGCGCGCCGCCGTCTTCATCCTGCTCAAACCCAAGGCTGAGCGCGATATCCGGCAGAAGGAGCTCAAGGTCACCATCGCGGACAAGCTCGCCAGCGTGCCCGATGTCCGTGCCTGGTACGTCAACGAGCGCGGCGAGCGCGAGATGGCCTTCTCGCTTCTCTCCAAGGACGGCGATGCGCTCGACGCGGCGGTGGCGAAGATCGAGGCGCGGATGCGCCAGGTCGACGGTTATCTCAACGTCGCGACCGCCGGCTCGCTGAGCCGGCCGGAGCTGCGCGTCACGCCGAAGCTGGAGGAGGCCGCCAATCTCGGCGTCACGCCGGAGGCGATCTCGGAAGCCGTGCGCGTCGCGACCATCGGCGATGTCGGCGCCAACCTCGCCAAGTTCAACGCCGGCGACCGACAGGTGCCGATCCGGGTGCAGCTCGACGAGGCGGCGCGCACCGATATGCGCAACATAGCGGCGCTGCGCGTCACCAATGCCAGCGGCGTCTCGATCCCGCTCACCGCCGTCGCCGATGTCGGCTTCGGCGAGGGCCCGAGCTCGATCGACCGCTACGACCGGCTGCGCCGCGCCCAGATCGGCGCCGACCTGAAGCGCGGCTTCGAGCTCGGAACGGCGCAGGACGTGTTCGAGGAGATCGTCAAGGAGGTCGGGCTGCCGGCCGGCGTCCGCGTCGCCGCGACCGGCGATGCCGAGATCCAGGGCGAGGTCGTCGACGGCTTCATCACCGCGATGACGACCGGCCTGATGCTGGTGCTGGCGGTGCTGATCCTGCTGTTCGGCTCGGTCTTCCAGCCGATCACCATCCTGCTCTCGCTGCCGCTCTCCTTCGGCGGCGTGGTGATCGCGCTGCTCGCGACGCACAACGCCGTCTCGATGCCGGTCTATATCGGGCTGCTGATGCTGATGGGCATCGTCACCAAGAACGCGATCATGCTGGTCGATTTCGCGGTGGAGGAGGTCGGCCGCGGCAAGGACCGGATGACGGCGCTGCTCGAGGCCGGCCGCAAGCGGGCCCGCCCGATCCTGATGACGACCATCGCCATGGCGGCGGGCATGATGCCCTCGGCCTATGGCGTCGGCGACGGCGGCGAGTTCCGCGCGCCGATGGCGATCGCGGTGATCGGCGGGCTGATCGTCTCGACGGTGCTCTCGCTCGTCTTCGTGCCGTCCTTCTATGCGGTGATGGACGATCTCTCGCAGCTCGTCGGGCGCCTGTTCGGCCGCTTCTTCAGCAAGGCCGAGGACGAAAGCACCTGGGAGCCGATCCACGAGGCCGAGCACGCCACGCCGGGCGCCGCGACGGCGGAGGCGATGGGCCGCAAGATGCCGCGGCTCGCGGCGGAGTGAGCGAGGGCCGGGCGCCGGCCTTTCAGCCGCGCCGCACCATCAGCACCGCCGCCAGGATGGCGACGCCGCCGAAGGTCTGCAGCGGCGTCGGCTGTTCGCCGAAGATCGCCCAGGCGGCGAGCACGCTGACCAAAGCCGGCCAGACCATGACCAGCGAGGCGGCTCCGGCGCCGTAGCTGCCGAGCGCGAGCGTGATCAGGCCCTGGCCGAGCGCGTGCGAGACGAGGCCGAGACCGATCACCGCGAGCCAGCCCTGCAAGCTCGCCGGCAGGATCTGCTCGCGCAGGGCCAGCGCGGCGAGCAGGCAGAAGGCGGCGCAGACGAGGCTGGAGATCAGGCTGACCAGACCGGCATCGGCATGGTGGCGCGCCCGGCCGACGGCGAGGATATAGGCGGCGTAGGACATCGCCGCGCCGAAGGCGAGGGAATCGCCGAACAGATTGCCGGATGCGGCGGGGTTGCCGGTGAATTTCGGCAGCACCAGCAGGAGCGCGCCGGCGATCGCCAGCATCAGCGCGCCGAGAATGCGGCGAGACGGCCTGTCGCCGAGGAACAGCCAGCCGCCGAGAACGACGCCGACCGGGGCGAGATTGCCGAGCAGCGAGGCGTTGGCGATCGTGGTGTAGCCGAGCGAGCCGTTATAGAGCGCGACATCGACGCCGAAGGCCAGCCCGGCCAGCGCGATCGCGCCGAAGGCGCCGCCGCGCAGCGGCTTCCGGCGGGAGGGCCCGCGCCGCTCGAACGCGGTCCAGGCGAACAGGACGGGCATGGCGAAGACCATCCGCCAGAAGCCGGCGGCGGCCGGGCCGACATCGCCGAGGCGCACGAAGATGCCGGAGAAGCCGATGAAGGTCGCGCCCGCGAGCAGCGCGGCGAACATGGCGAAGGCCGGCGAGGCCGGGCGGACGGGAATGGCGGGAGCGGACATGGTCGACAGCTTCTGCGCCGGCGGCCTGACCCGGAGAGCTTCCTTCGCCCTCCCGCATCGGCCGGCCTGCCGCTTCCGCGCTGCTATAGAGCGCTTTCTGGCATTGGAAAAACGGATTATATTGATTCAGCCATTCTTAAAATCGATGGACGATCTGCGTCTCGCGGAGGCTCCCTGATGAACGGTCATTTCGACCTCGCCGCGCTCGGCATGCTGGTCGCGGTCGCCGAGGCCGGCGGCTTCACCGCGGCGAGCGCGCGGCTCGGCCGCACGCAATCGGCGATCTCGGTGCGCATCCAGGAGCTGGAGCGCCAGCTCGGCCACAAGCTGCTGGAGCGCTCGCGGCGCGGCGTCACGCCGACCGATGCCGGCGAGCGCCTGATCGCCCATGCCAGGCGCCTGCTCGCGGTCGAGCGCGAGGCGCTGGCCGATCTCGGCGGCGCGACCCCGTCCGGGCGGCTGCGCATCGGCGTTCCCGACGACTATATGGACGCCTATCTCAGGCCGCTGATCGCGCGCTTCGCGGTGGAGCATCCCAAGGTCGAGCTCGAGGTGCATTGCGACCTGTCGCGATGGATCGAGCCGGCGCTCAAGGCGGGCGAGCTCGATCTCGCCGTGGTGTCGCAGGATCCGAGCCGGCCGGTGGGCGAGGTGCTGCGGCGCGAGCCGATGATCTGGGTGGCGGCGCGCGGGCATCGGCCGGAATTGCAGGAGACGCTGCCGCTCGCCCTGTTCTCCGAGGGCTGCCGGGCGCGCGCGCGCATCCTCGCGGCGCTCAACGGCGCCGGCAAGCCCTATCGGCTGGTGTTCTCCTGCTCGCACACCTCCGGCGTGCTCTCGGCGGTGGAGGGCGGTTTCTGCGTCACGGCGATCACCGAGAGCGCGGTGCCGCCCTCGCTGCGCCGCCTCGGCGCGGCGGAGGGGCTGCCGCCGCTGTTCGAGCTCACCGTCGGCCTGCTGATGGCGCCGCGGCCGGGGCTGGCGGCGCAGCGCTTCGCGGATGCCCTGCGCGAGGAGATGAGCGCTTTCCGCGCGGCGGCGTGACGTGACGCATTGCCCGGCAGCCTGCATGGGCCTAAAGCCTAAGGAACCCTATTCCCCTCTGGCGTCATCCCGGGCGTAGCGTGGCGGAGACCCGGGATCCATGCCGGAACGGTTCAGGCCTGGATCCCGGATCGGCGCCGCTGACGCGGCTTGTCCGGGATGACGGCGGAATTTTTGAAGACTGACAGGCATGAAATTCCTCGACCAGGCCAAGATCTATGTGAAGGCGGGTGACGGCGGCGCCGGCTGCGTCTCCTTCCGCCGCGAAAAATTCATCGAGTTCGGCGGCCCCAATGGCGGCGATGGCGGGCGCGGCGGCGACATCGTCGTCGAATGCGTGCAGGGGCTGAACACGCTGATCGACTATCGCTACCGGCAGCATTTCAAGGCCAGGACCGGCGAGCACGGCATGGGCAAGGACCGCCACGGCGCCAATTCGCCGGCGGTGGTGCTGAAGGTGCCGCCGGGCACCGAGATCCTCGACGAGGACGGTGAGACCAGGATCGCCGACCTGACCGAGCCGGGCCAGCGCTTCGTGCTGTGCAAGGGCGGCAATGGCGGCTTCGGCAACGCCTATTTCAAGACCTCGACCAACCAGGCGCCGCGCCACGCCAATCCCGGCCTGCCGGGCGAGGAGCGCTGGGTCTGGCTCAGGCTCAAGCTGATCGCCGATGCGGGGCTGGTCGGCTTGCCCAATGCCGGCAAGTCGACCTTCCTGGCGACGGTGACGGCGGCCAAGCCCAAGATCGCGGACTATCCCTTCACGACCCTGCATCCAGGTCTCGGCGTCGTGCGCGTCGACGGGCACGAGATGGTGCTGGCGGATATTCCGGGGCTGATCGAGGGCGCGCATGAGGGCCACGGCCTCGGCGACCGCTTCCTCGGCCATATCGAGCGCTGCCGCGTGCTGCTGCATCTGGTCGAGGGCACCAGCGAGCATGCGGGCAAGGCCTACAAGACCGTGCGCGAGGAGCTGGAGGCCTATGGCGAAGGCCTGGCGGAGAAGCCCGAGATCGTGGCGCTCTCCAAGGCCGATGCGCTGACGCCGGAACTGCTGAAGGAGCAGGTGGCGCGCCTGAAGCGGGCGGCGAAGCGCATGCCGATCATCCTCTCGGCCGCCTCGGGCGAGGGCGTCGACGCCGCGCTCAGGGCGCTCTTCGCCGTGGTCGAGCAGGCGCGCCGCGAGGAAGAGGCGGAGACGGCGCCGGCCGCGGAAGAGGGCTGGCGGCCCTGAGCCTTCGCCGGTCCGCGGCCCCGAAACCCGGGAGCGGCCGCGCTCAGGTCACGGCGCCGCGCGCCGCGACCGGCCAGACCGCCTCGACATGGGCGTCCGGGCCGTGCAGGCCGCGCACGCAGACATACCAGTCGTGCAGGTTCACGGTCGGGTCGCAATGGCCCGGGATCAGCAGCACGCGGTCGCCGCGATGCGGCAGGGCGATCGGGTCGCCGGTCAGGATGCCGTGCTCGTCGGAGGGCTTGGTGTAGATCGCGCCCTCGCGCTGGAACGGCACCGGCATGCCGGAATCGACCGCCGCGCTCTTGTGCCCCGCGTCGAGGATGGCGCGGTCCGGCACCGGCTTGCTCATCACGCCGGCGAGGATGAAGAGCGCGTGCTCGAAGCTGCGGAAGGGCGAGCCGTCGGCCTGGCGGTTGCGGGCATAATCGGCATCCATGAAGATGTAGGAGCCGCACTGCAATTCGTTCCAGATGCCCGACTGCGTCTCGAGCTCGTAGGTGCCGGTGCCGGCGCCGCTGATGATCGGGCATTCGAGGCCGGCCTGGGCGAGGCGCTCGGCGGTGTTGCGCGCGGCGAGGCCGGCGCGCTCGATCGCCTCGCTGCGCTCGTCGATCGAGCGCATGTGCTGGGCGGCGCCGTGATAGGCCTGGAGCCCGGCGAAGCGCAGCGTGTTCGAGCGCGCGACCGCCTCGGCCACGCGCACCGCCGCTTCGCCCGGCGCGACACCGCAACGGCGCCCGCCGACATCGATCTCGACCATGACGTCGAGCACCACGTCGTGGCGGGCGGCGGCCTCGGCCGCGTCGCGCACGCCGTCGGGATGGTCGACGCAGAGGCCGATCCGTGCGGTGCGGGCGAGGATGGCGAGGCGGTCGAGCTTGGCGGGGCTGGCGATCTCGTTGGTCACCAGCACGTCGCCGACGCCGCCGGCGACGAGGATTTCCGCCTCCGAAACCTTCTGGCAGCACTGCCCGACGGCGCCATGGGCGATCTGACGCAGCGCGATCTCCGGGCTCTTATGCGTCTTGGCGTGGGGGCGCAGGCGGATGCCGCGCGCTTCGCTGAAAGCCGCCATGGCGACGAGGTTGCGCTCGAAGGCGTCCAGATCCAGCACCAGGGCAGGGGTGTCGATTTCGGCAAAGCTCTGGCCCGGCTGCGCCGGCGGGGTGGAAGGCATGGAGTCTCCTGAGTCGTTGCGCCCATGGGATGACAGCTTCGTGTCGGGAGCAAGACCCTGTGGGCGAGTGGCGAGTAGCGAATGGCGAATGGCGAATGGGTGGCGCGAAGCCACTCGCCACTCGCCATTCGCCATGTTACGTCGCCGCCCATGAAGATCGGCCGCGTCACCGACGACACCCTCGCGCTCTTCGCCCGCGTCTGGCGCGAGCAGATCAGCCGCTACCTGCCGCAGATGGCGATGATCCTGGCGCTGGTCGTGGTCATCGCGGCGACGACGAGCTTCTATCCGCTCTTGATCAAGGCGGCCTTCGACGCCTTCGCCGACCCGCTGACGGCCGAATCGACCGGCTTCGTGCGGCGCATGGAACGGCTGGTCTCGAAATCGATCAACTACGATATCGGCGTCATCAACGCGGTCGCGACCGTGGTGGTCATCGTCACCGCCATCAAGGGCTTCTCGCTGCTGGCGCAGACGGTGATGACCAACACCGTTGTCAGCCGGATCGAGGCCGACATGCAGACCGAGCTCTACGGCCACCTGATCGACGCCGACCTCGCCCAGCTCCAGAAGGAAAATCCGGCCTCCCTCACCCAGCGCTTCACCACCGACTTCACCTTCGTGAAGGAGGCGCTGACGCGCATCGTCAACATCGCCATCCGCGACGTGGTGACGGCGATCGCGCTGATCGGCGCTCTGTTCTGGATCGACTGGCAGATGACGCTGGTCGTGCTGCTGATCGCGCCGGTGATCGCCCATCCGATCGGGCGGATCGGCAAGAAGCTCCGGCGCATGGCCAATTCCCAGCAGGAGCAGACGGGCATCATGGCGAGCCTCGTCACCGAGAGCCTGCAGGGCGCGCGCGTCGCCAAGACCGATTCGCTCGAGCCCTACCTCAAGCAGCGGGCGGCCAGCGCCTTCGAGACGATCCGGGCGCTGAAGATGAAATCCGCCAATGCACGCGGCCGGCTCGACCCGCTGCTGGAAGTGGGCGGCGGCATCGCCGTCGCGGGGGTTCTCGCCGCGATCGGCGTGCGCATCACCTCGGGCGCCTCCACGGTCGGCGATTTCACCGGCTATGTCTCGGCGCTGCTGCTCGCCGCCCAACCGCTGCGCTCGCTCGGCAATCTCAACGCCATCGTGCAGGAGGCCGGCGCCTCGCTGAAGCGCTACTACGCGCTGCTCGACGAGAAGCCGCTGATCGTCGACCGGCCCGGCGCGAAGACGCTCGCCGTCGCTTCCGGCGAGATCGCCTTCCGGCATCTGCGCTTCCGCTATCGCGAGGACCAGCGCGCGCTGGAAGGCGTCGACCTCGTGGCGCAGGGCGGCAGGACGACGGCGCTGGTCGGCCGCTCGGGCTCGGGCAAGTCGACTTTGCTCGCGCTGGTGCCGCGGCTCTACGATCCGAGCGAGGGGCGCATCGAGATCGACGGGCAGGATCTGCGCGAGGTTTCGCTCGCGAGCCTGCGCCACCAGATCGGCGTGGTCAGCCAGGATGTCGTGCTGTTCGACGACACGGTGCGCGCCAATATCGCCTTCGGCCGGGCGGGCGCCAGCGAGAGCGAGATCGTCGCGGCGGCGCAGGCGGCGGCGGCGCATGACTTCATCATGGCGATGCCGGGCGGCTACGGCGCCTCGGTCGGCGAGCGCGGCCACAAGCTCTCGGGCGGCGAGCGCCAGCGCATCGCGATCGCCCGCGCGATCCTGAAGGATGCGCCGATCCTGCTGCTCGACGAGGCGACGAGCGCGCTCGACACCGAATCGGAGCGCCTGGTGCAGCAGGCGCTGGCGACGCTGATGAAGGGCCGCACCACGCTGGTCATCGCGCACCGGCTCTCGACCATCCGCGAGGCCGACCTGATCGTGGTGATGGACGAGGGCAAGATCGTCGAGACCGGCAGCCATGAGGATCTGCTGGCGCGCGACGGCGCCTATGCGCGGCTGCACCGGATGCAGTTCGTCGAGAGCTGAGCTACCGGCAGAAATCGGCGCAGCCGGCTTCCCAGAATGCTTTGCCGGATTCAAGAAGGGGAACCGAAGGCCGCGGCTTGCGGCCGGGCAGGCCGGCGGGCACCGGCTTCACCAGCTCCCACCAGCCATGGGCGCATTGCGAGCGGAAGGCCATCTGGTCGGAGATCGAGGTGCCTTCCTGCTCCAGCACGACATCGAGCGCGGCGCAGGCCTCGCGCAAATGCGCGTCATGGGCGTCGCTCGGATCGTTGGCATAGTCGTGGAAGGCCGCGGTGAAGGCCTCCATCTCGCGGGCGATATGCGGCCAGTCGCTGCGGGCGAGGTTCCAGGCCTCCATCCATTCGCGCACCACGGTCTCGATCGCCTCGGCCCGGGGCCGGTCCTTGACCTTGCGGGCGGTGGTCAGCATGTGGCGCATCAGTTCGGCGCGGGCATGGGCGTGGCGGGCGCGCAGCGCCGCCTCCCGCATCTGCGCGATGGCCTCGGTCGCCTCCTGCTGCAAGGCTTCGACGAAATGCGGCATGGGGCGGTTCCTCAGGGCAAGGTGGCGAGGCGTTCGATCATCCGCTCGAACAGCTCATGGGCCTTCACGGTCGCGACGACATGGGCGTTGGGCGCGCGCTTCAGCCGGCCGTTCCAGTCGATGGTGGTGCGGCCGCGCAGGGGACCGTCGCCGGTCTCGACCGCGACGAAGCAGTCGCGCCCCTCGAACAGCGCGGGCCAGAGCAGGTAAGCGATCACGCAAGGGTCGTGCATCGGGTGGCCGTCGCTGCCGAGCCCGCCGGGGCGCGGGCGCGTCAGCATGCCGTGGACGGCTTTTCCGGCCGCGTTGCCGAGACGGCCGATGCGGGCGATCTGGTCGTGGCTGGCGATGGCCTGCAGCGTGACGCCGAGGCCGAACATCACGATCGGCCGGCCGCAGCCGAAGACGACCGCCGCCGCATGCGGGTCGACATAGGCGTTGAACTCGGCCGCCGGGGTGATGTTGCCGAGCCCGACGGCGCCGCCCATCAGCACGATGCGCCCGACCTTGGGCAGGATGTCGGGGGCGAGCCGGAAGGCGAGCGCGAGATTGGTCAGCGGTCCGAGCGGGCAGAGCGTGATGCCGTCATCGGGCGCGGCGCGGCAGAGGTCCACGATTGCCTGCACGGCGTGGCCGGGTGCGGCTTCGCTCGCCGGGGCGGGAAGATCCGCGCCCGCGAGGCCATCCGGGCCGCAGACGAATTCCGCCGTTTCGAGCGCGACGACGAGCGGCCGTTCCGCGCCGCGGAAGACGGGGATGTCGCCGCGCCCGCCGAGGTCGCGGATGCGCAGGGCGTTGGTCGTCGTTTGCGCGACGGGCACGTTGCCGGCGACGGTGGTGATCGCCTTCAGCTCAAGGCGGTCGGCGCTGGCGAAGGCGAGGAGCAGCGCGACGGCGTCGTCCTGCCCCGGATCGGTGTCGATGACGATGGCCTCGCGCATGTCAGGCGGCCTTGGCGTTGCCGGCCATGATCATATGGGCGATGTCGTCGGGCTGGAGGTCGCCGAGCGGCCGGTCGACATATTTGCGGCCCGCGCCCATGATGACGACGCGGTCGGCCAGCGCCACCACGTCGCGCATGTTGTGGCTGATCAGGATGACGGTGCGCCCGTTCGCCTTGAGCTTGCGGATGAGGTCGAGGACCAGGGCGCTTTCCTTGACGCCGAGCGCCGCCGTCGGCTCGTCCATGATGATGATCTCGGCGTTCCAGCGCAGTGCGCGGGAGATCGCCACCGCCTGGCGCTGGCCGCCGGAGAGCCGCTCGACCGGCCGGGTCATGTCGGTGACGGCGGCGGAAAGCTGCGACAGGTAGCGCCGCGATTCCGCGATCATCCGCTTCTTGTCGAGCACGCGCAGGAAGGGCAGCAGCATCGGCTTCGTCAGCTCCGAGCCCATGAAGACGTTCTGGGCGATGGAGAGGCGGGGCGCGAGCGCGAGGTCCTGGTAGATGGTGGCGACGCCATGCTCCAGCGCGTCATGGGGCGAGCCGAACACCACCGGCTCGCCGCGCATGCGGATGGTGCCGCTCGTCGCCTCCTCGGCGCCGGAGATCACCTTGATCAGGCTCGACTTGCCGGCGCCGTTGTCGCCGCAGAGCGCCACCACCTCGCCGGGGAAGATGTCGAGATCGACCTCGCGCACGGCGACGACGGCGCCGTAGCTCTTGCCGATGCCGCGCAGCGAGAGGAGGGGGGTGGGAGAGGTCATCGTCGCTTCGCGCCTCGCAATGACGGCGGCGCCGTCACTTCTTCAAAAACTGCTGGACGTTGTTCTTGTCGACCAGCACGGCGTCCAGGAAGAGATAGGGGCCGCTCGCGACGCTCTCCTTCGGCTGCTTGTCGACGACGATGGCCTGGATCGCGTCGACCGCCTTTTTGCCCATCTCCTCGAAGGGGATCGAGACCGTCGCCATGAAGGTCGAGGCCGGATCGGCGATGCGTTCGTAGCTCTCCTGCCCGCCATCGACCGAGACGAGCGGGATCTCGCCCTTCTTCACCCCTTGCGCCTGCAGCAGGTCGTCGATGATGTAGGCCTGCCCGTCGAAGGAGGCCCAGATGCCGTTGACCTTGCCCTGGTTCTGCAGGAGCAGCGCCTGCATGCCGGAGCGGACGTCGTCGCGCCAGCTCTGGGTGCGGCCCATCGAGAACTTGCCGAGCTCCTTCACCGCCTGGTTCTCGGAGAGCACGGCGTCGAGGATCTTGCCGCGGATGCGCGAGGCGACGTTGAGGTCGAAGCGCGAGGTCAAGATGTTGCCCCGATAGCCGAGCTGGCCGAGCAGGTAGAGCGCCGCATCGGCGCCGATCTTGTACTCGTTCGACTGGATGTCGAAGAGCGCATGCGGGCTCGAGCCCGACTGCACGGTGATGACCGGGATCTTCGCGTCCCTGGCCGCCTTGAACTGGGCGTCGGCCTCGACCGGCTTGCCCATGGCGATGACGATGGCGTCGACCTTCTTGGCGATCAGCGCGTCGAACTGCTCGGCATGCTTGGGCAGCGCGCCTTCCGAGTTCAGCAGGGTGACGTTCCAGCCCCTGGCCTTGGCGGCGGCCGCCGCGGCGTTGGCGACGCGGGCATGCGTCTCCGACGAGAACTGGAAGCCGATGATGCCGAGCTCGAAGGCGCCGGCGGACTGGCCGAGCGCCAGCAGCGCCGCGGCGGCAACCAGCATTTTCCGCAAACCGAACATGTGAACTCCCCTTCTTTCGTTTCTGCGACCGTGATGTCCGGGCATCAGACCTTGAACGCCACCTTGCGGATCGCGCTGGCCGAGAAGGCGACCGAGCCGATCATGATCGCGCCGAGCATGATGTCCTGAACGTAATAGGCGGCGCCGAGCAGGACCAAGCCGTTGCCGAGCACCTTCAAGACCAGCGCCGCGAAGACCGTGCCCGGCACATTGGGCTTGCCGGGCTCGAACATGGTCATGCCGAGCAGGACGGCTGCGATGGCATAGAGCAGGTAGTCGCCCGCCATGTTCGGCGCCGCCGAGGACAGGTTGGCGGCGAGCAGCACCGCCATGATGCCGGCGAAGAGGCCGGCGAGGAGCAGGCCGATGCGCTTCATCCGCGCCGTGGCGATCCCGGCGAGGCGAGCCGCCTCGTCGGCCTCGCCGGTCGCGACCATATGGGCGCCGGTGCGGGTCCATTTGACCAGCCCCCAGGCGAAGAGCGTCGCCCCGGCGAGCCAGAGCACCAGATTGGGGATGCCGAAGGTGACGCCGCGCGCCAGCCCGGTGAAGGAGACCGGCCAGCGCCCGGTGAAGGCGACGCCCTGGGTGATCATGAAGGCGCAGCCGCGCGCGATGGCGCCGGTGCTCAGCGTCATGATCAGCGAGGGAATGCGAAGCTTCGTGATGCCGAGGCCGTTGAGCGTGCCGAAGACGACGCCGACGGCCAGCGCCGCCGCGACCGCCGCGGCCGGCGGATACTGGAGCTTGATCAGCCAGCCGCAGACCACCGCGGCAAGGCTCGCGACCTCGGCGACGGAGAGGTCGAGTTCCGCCACGATGAAGGCGAGGGTGAAGCCGAGCGCGAGGATGGCGAGGAAGCTCGTATCCTTCAGCACATTGACGATGTTGGTCGCGGTGGCGAAGTTCGGCGCGAAGATCAGGAAGAACGCGATCAGCGCCAGCCCGGCGATCGCCGTGCCGTAGCGGCCGATCAATTCGCGCAGGTCGAGACCCCCCATGCGGCTCAGGTCCCTTTCGCGATGGTCGAGATCGGCGACAGGATCTCGATGCCGCCGGTGATCGGGATCAGCGCGCCGGTGACGAAGGCGGCGCCCTCCGAAAGCAGGAATGCGATCACGTTGGCGACATCCTCCGGCCGTCCCAGCCGCCCCAGCGGCGTGCGTTGCGCCGCGCCCTCGACCAGCGCGTCGAACTGCCGAGCGAATCCATGGCGCACCATTGGCGTATCGATGATGCCGGGCGCAACCGCATTCACGCGGATGCCATGCGGGCCGAGCTGTTGGGCCATGCCGTAGGTGAGGGTCGCGACGCCGCCCTTGGCCGCGCCATAGGCGAGATTGGCGCCGCCATTGCTGTGGGCGATCGAGGAGATGTGGACGATCGCGCCGCCCTCGCCCTGGGCGATCATCTGCCGGGCGGCGGCTTTCGAGAGGCGGAAGACGGCCGAGAGGTTGAGGTCGACCAGCCTGTCCCATTCCTCGTCCTCCATCTCGACCAGCGGGACGGGGCGGGAGGCGCCGGCGCCGCTGACGAGATGGTCGAGGCGGCCATGGGCCTCGACGGCGCGGGCGACGAGGGTGTGCGCGAAGCCGGGCTCGCGCAGGTCGCCGGCAAGCGTCACGCATGCGCCGCCGGCGGCGGCGACCCCGGCGGCCACGGCATCGAGGCCGGGCTGGTCGAGCCCGGACAGCACGAGGCGGTGGCCGGCGCGCGCCAGGATCGCCGCGAGCGCGCCGACGATGCCGCCGGACGCGCCGGTGAGCAGCGTCACGGGCGCTTTCGGGGCGGGTGTGCCCGCGGAGGGGCTGAGCGGGGCGGCGGCCATGGCAGGGTCCATTAAGGCATCGGCCGGGCAGCGGCGAGGCCCGGCAGCGGGCCGGGGTCCTGCGCCAGCGCGGCGAGAGCGGCGGAGATCGGCGCGAGCGCCTGCTCGCTGCGCCGGAAGAGCGCGTAGAGCGCGTCATAGGCGGGCTTCCGGGCCGGATCGGGCGCGTAGCGCCGGTCCGTGCCGGCCAGCGCCTCCTGCGCGGCGGCGAGGGAGGGGAAATGCCCGAGCCCGGTCCAGGCGATGATCGCCGCGCCGAGCAGGCCGGCCTCGCGGGCCTTGCCGACGACGACGGGGCGGCCGCAGAGATCGGCCTTGATCTGCGCCCAGACCGGATTGGCCGCGGCGCCGCCGCCGAAACGGATCTCGCCCACGCTCCGGCCGAGCGCCGCTTCGGCCCGCTCCAGCACGATGCGGTTGAGGCAGGCGACGCCCTCGAGCACCGCATAGGCGAGGTCGGTCGGGCCGTGCCGGCGGTTGAGGCCGATGAAGGCGCCGCGCAGGTCCGGGTTCCAGTAGGGCACACGCTCGCCCTGCAGATAGGGCAGGAAGATCAGCGGCTGCGGATCGCGCGAGCCCGCGAGCAGTTCCTCGATGCGCGCGCCGACGGGACCGGAGCCGCCGAGCAGGCCGGCGAGCCAGGCGGCGGTGTCGGCGCCGTTCTGGCTCGGCCCGCCGAGATGCCAGAGCCCGCCCCAGTCGACCGTGATCAGGCCCTCGGCCTCGACCTCCTCCGGGCCTAGAACGCCCAGCACCTCGGTGGTCCCGGAGATGTTGTAGGCATAGCCTGCCCGCAGCGCGCCGAGGCCGGCGGCGGCGGCCCAGCTATCGTTGCCGCCGCAGAACACGGGTATGCCGGCGAGCGCGTCGAACGGGGCCGGCAGGCCCGCGCGCACCGGGTCGACGCGATCGCAGGCGGCGAGCAGCGTCGGGATCACGGCGGCGGACAGGCCGAGCGTCGCGAGCGGGGAGGCCGCGCCCGGCCGCGCGCAGGCGACGAGCCGGGCCATCGAGACCGGGTCGCTCGCCTGCCGGCCGGTCAGCCGGTCGTTCAGATAGTCCTTGGGCTCGAGCACGCGGGCGAGCGCGCGGAAGCGCTCGGGCTCGGCCTCGGCGAGCCAGGCGAGGCGGGCCAGCGGGTGGAAGGCGTTGATGCGGCCGGCCTCGGGGTGATCGCCCAGCTTCCCGCGCAGGCGCGCGGCGGCCTCGCCCGCGCGGGCGTCCTTCCAGGTCAGGGCCGGGCGCAGCGCCCGGCCGTCATGGCCGATGAAGATCTGGGTGCGCGTCACGCCGCAGATCGCGATGCCTTCGATCCGGGCGAAGAGGGCGGGGGCCTCGCGGGCGAGGCGGCCCGCCGCTTCGAGCAGCAGCGCCCACCAGGCCTCCGCCGCGACTTCGGAGCGATCGAGATGGTCGTCCAGCGCCGGGCCGGAGACGGCCTGCTCGGCGCGGGTCTCGCCGTGCCGGTCGATCAGCGCCGCGCGAAAGCTGCTGCCGCCGAGATCGCAGGCGAGGACGACGCTCATCGGGACCATGGGGATTGCAGGACGCTCGTCATTCCGGCCAAGCCGCAAAGCGACACCGATCCGGAATCCATCATAGGGCGCAGCGCGTTGCGATGGATTCCGGGCCGAGCCGGGAATGACGGCGGTTCATCACCCGCAACACACCCCAAATCGCGGCGAAGTCAAGGACGCGATGGCGCGTTTGCCTGCGCCGCCTTCAGAATGGCGTCGACGAGCTCCTGCGAGGCCAGGGCTTCCTCGCCGGTGACGACGGGGTCGCGGCGCTGTTCGATCGCATCGAGGAAGTCGGCGATGACGGCGCGGTGGGCGTCGTGCGGGAAGTCCATGATGTTGGCGCCGCTGCCGGTCGAGCCCTCGGCCTCGACGATCTCCTCGCGCCCGTCGAGGAAGGCGAGCCGCAGCCGCCCGCCGATCAGGGAGGCGTAGCCCTTCGTGCCGGTGATCTCGATGCGCTCGGGATAGCCGGGATAGGCGGCGGTGGTGGCGATCAGGGTCGCGGGCGCGCCATGGCCGGTCTCGAGCA
Source organism: Hyphomicrobiales bacterium (assembly GCA_900466745.1). Lineage (GTDB taxonomy): Bacteria > Pseudomonadota > Alphaproteobacteria > Rhizobiales > Beijerinckiaceae > Allobosea > Allobosea minatitlanensis. The sequence goes on from UBNE01000003.1 coordinate 18,881, forward strand.
GGGCGGAGACGTAGTCCTCCGTCTCCATCCGGTGCAGCGCCGTGGTCCGGGCCTGCGCGGCGACCACCTTGGAGACGCCGACCAGCGCGCGGAACAGGTCGAGCGAATGGATCGCCTGCGTCAGCAGCACGCCGCCGCCGTCGCGGGCAAGCGTGCCGCGGCCGGGCTCGTCGTAATAGCTCTGCGGGCGCCACCAGGGCACGTTGAGGAAGGCCGCTTCGATGCTGCCGAGCTCGCCGGAATCGAGCGCCGCCTTGAGGCGCAGGCTCGCCGGGCGGAAACGGTGCTGCAGCACGACGCCGAAGGTCCTGCCGGCGCGGCGGGCCGTGTCGACGAGGCGCCGGCCGCGCGCGCTGGTCAGTTCCAGAGGCTTCTCGACCAGGACATGCTTGCCGGCTTCGAGGCAGAGCGCCGAGACGTCGAGATGGCTCGAGGGCGGCGTCAGGACGATGGCGGCGTCGACAGCGGGGTCGGCCAGAACGGTGCCGAGATCGGTCGTGGTCGGAAACGGGAACTGCGCGGCGAAGGTTTTCGCGCGGTCCGGGGTGCGGCTCACCGCCCAGCGGATTTCGGCGCGGTCCGCGAGGTCGAGAAGGCTCTTGGAATGCGGCAGCGAGGCGGGGCCGAGGCCGATCACGGCGATGCCGAGCTTGCGTGTCATGTCAGGCGCTTCCCAATTGTGGCTCGATCGGTTTCCACCGCGGTCATCCGGGACGAGCCGCGCCAGCGGCGCCGATCCGGGACCCATGCCGGAGCGTTTCCGGCGGGGGCAGGCATGGGTCCCGGGCTCCCCTCGGTCGCCCGGGACGAGCGGGTTCAGCCTGGCTGCGGCCGCGCCGGCAGCCAGGCCGCCTTCGCCTGGGCTTCCAGCGCGAGGCGGCAGACGGTGAAGGCGTGGCGCTGGCTCATGGCGGTTTCGCCGCGGGCGCCGATATCCGCGATCAGGTCGCGGAAGTAGGTCAGCGGCTCCTGCGAGGCGTCGATATGGCGGGTGCCGGCCCTGTCGACGAGGAAGACGTGGTCGGTGCCGGGACGGCCGGCGACGTCGACATATTTGCGCAATTCGATCGTGCCTTCGGTGCCGAGGATGGCGAGGCGCCCGTCGCCCCAGGTCGGCAGGCCGTCGGCGGTGAACCAGTCGACGCGGATATAGCCGCCGGCCCGGTCGCTGCGCAGCAGGACCTCGCCGAAATCCTCGAAATCGGGGAAATCCGGATCGCCGAAATGGCCGACGCCCGAGGCGACGATTCCGGCGTCGTCCGAGCCGGTGAAGTGCAGGAACTGGTCGATCTGGTGCGAGGCGATGTCGGTCAGGATGCCGCCGTAATGGCGCTTGTCGAAGAACCAGCCCGGCCGGATCGCGCGGTTGAAGCGGTGCGGTCCGAGTCCGATCGTCTGGACGACGCGGCCGATCGCGCCATCCGCAATCAGTTTGCCGGCTATGATGGTCGAGGGAACGATGAAGCGTTCGGAAAAGCACACGGAAAAGATGCGGCCGGTTTCGGCAACCGCCCGCTCCACCGCCGCGAGCTGGTCGAAATCGGTGACGCCGGGCTTGTCGACCATCACGTCCTTGCCCGCCCGCATCGCGCGGATGGCGATGGCGGCGCGCTCCGAGGGGATGGCGGCGCAGAGGACGAGGTCGATCGAGGGATCCTCGATCAGCCGCTCCGCGCTGCGTTCCGGCAGGGCCGGAAAGCGCTCGCGGAAGCCTGCGAGCACCCGCTCGTCGCTGGTCGCGGGGTCGAAGCCGACGCATTGCGCGCCGGCTTCGAGGAGACCGCCGACCATGTGGTAGACATGGCGATGGTCGAGGCCGATGGCCGCGAAACGCATGCTGGACAGCCCTTATTGCGGCGCGCCGTGGCCGGCGCCGATCTCCTGGTCCCAGCGGCGGAAGGCGGCGACGAGGCGTTCGGGCGTCAATGGCGGCCGGGTTGGCAGGCTCTCGATCAGCTTGTCGTATTCGGGGCGGCCGAATTCGGCGAGCACGTCGCGGCTCTCCTGCGGCGCCTGGGCCAGGGTCACGCCCTTCACCGCCGGGCCGGGATAGAAATAGCCCTTGTCGAAGGTGTAGGCCTGGGCTTCCGGCTTCAGCATGTAGGACATCAGGGCCAGCAGGGCCGGCATCTTCTCGGCCGGGACGCCCTTGGGGACGCACATGAACTGCGTGTCCGGGATCCAGTGGGTGTTGTCGAGGACGAAGACCTTGGCCTCCTTCGGCACGATGCCGAGCGCGCGCGGATTGATATCCCAGCCCAGCGTCGAGACGATGACGTCGCGCGTGCCCTCGCCGAGCTCCTTCATCGTTCCGGTCGTGCCACCGGGGTAATAGTCGATGCCGGTGCCGAGCTCCTTGAGATAGGCCCAGCTCTTGTCCCAGCCCTTCATCGGGTCGCCCGGGTCGGAATCGCCGAGGATGTAGGGCAGGCCCATCAGCCAGGTCCAGCCGGGTCCGGAATTGACAGGCCGGGCATAGGTGAAGCGGTTGGGATTCTGCTTCACATAGGCGAGCAGTTCCGCGGCCGTCTTCGGTACGGTCTTGAGGCGATCGGGCATGTATTCGAACAGCGGGCCGGAGGGCGAGTAGACCACCGCGACCCCCTCGTTCTGGCCGAAGTTGCGCTGCATCATCAGCGCCTGCTCGTGATAGACCTCTTCCTGCTTCGGCAGGCTCGCGGCATGCGATTTCCAGACATCGACCCAGAGGCCCTGCTGGATGCCGTCCGACATCGCGCCGGGGCCGGTCAGGACCAGGTCGATGTCGACGCGGTTGGCCGCCTGCTGCGCCTTGAGCTTGCCGGGCAGTTCCGGAGAAGGCGCGCGCGAAAAATTCAGCCGCGAGACGAGCTTCGGGTTCTCCTTGGCGAAACGCTCGATCGCCGCCTGGGTGAGCTGCAGATTGCCGGCGACGTCGATGATGTTGAGCGCGACGGGGCCGGCGGCCCCCTGCGCGAAGGCTGCCCCCGTCTTCAGGGCGGCGAGGCCGGCGGCGCCGGCCATGAGGGCGCGTCGTGTCGGATGGGTCATGATCTCTCCCTGGGTTCGCGGCTCTCTTCCGGCGCCGTCAGGGGCGCCGTCGGCCTTTCCTGGGATACTAGTGCACCACTTTCACGGATGCCAAGCGCTATCGACGGCATGGCCGCTGCCCGCTTTCGGGCGTCCGGCGGGCGTCAGCCCCGGGCGAGCAGGAGCGCTTCGGCGGCGCGGCCGAGCAGCGGGGCGGCGGCGCCGTGGATCTCGTAGAGCTGGCCGGCATCGACGCTGACGAGGTCCGGGACCGAAAACCCGTCCATGGTGCCCTCGGCGCGGAACAGCGCGTTGAAATGCGCCCAGAGCTGCGGGTTGGCGGCGAAGGGGCCGCTCACCGCGATGCGGGCCGGAAACAGCAGGCGGCAGGCATTGGCCAGCGCCCGGGCCAGGGAGCGGCAGGCGATGTCGATCTCCGGCAGGGCGACGAGGTCGAGCGGGGCGAGCTGCCGCGCCAGCCGCTTCTCGTCCTCGTCGAGAGCGGGCCAGTGGCGGCGCAGGGCGGGCAGCAGGGCCCAGAGCGCCGCCCCGGTCTCGAGGCAGCCGGTGTTGCCGCAGCCGCATTGCCGGCCGCCGAGCGCGGCGAGCCGCCAGTGGCCGAGCTCGCCGAAGGAGCCGGCCGGCGCGAAGGGCCTGCCGTCCTGCGCATAGGCCAGGCCGATGCCCCAGCCCCAGTGCAGCAGCAGGGTGCCGCCGCTGAACGGCTCCGGCTCGCGCGCGGCGCGGGCGCGCAGTTCGGCGTCGAGATTGCGGCAGATCTCGACCGGGCCGGCGATCGGCGCCAGCACCGCCGCGATATCGAGCCCGCGCATCCGCGGCCACCGCGACGCCAGCAGCCACTGGCCGCGGCGCAGGTCGATCAGGCCGGAGAGGGAGACGGCGGTGCCGGCATGGCTCATGCCGGCCGGCATCGCGTCGAGCAGGCTCCGGGCGAGGTCGGCCATGGCCTCGGCGATGGCCGCGTTTCCGGCCTGCGCCTCGACCAGCCTGCGCCGCTCCGCCACGATCTGCCCGTTGAGGTCGACCAGGGCGCCGGAGAGCGACCGGCTCGCGACATGGATCACGGAAGCGCCGATCCGCCGGGTATGGGCCAGCAGGATCGCCGCGGGCCGGCCGCGCCCGGCGGTCTCGCCGGTGGTCTCGATGACGAGGCGGCTGGCGACCAGATCGGCGACGACGCGGGAGGTGCTGGTCGAGCGCAGCCCGAGCAGGCGGCTGAGCTCGCCGCGCGAATGCGCCCGGCCGGCGAGGATCAGCCCATAGGCGCGGGCCCGGTCGCGCTGATGCGCCGATGCGAAGCGCGTCTCGTCGAGCGCGACCAGGCTCATCGGCTCTTCCCGGCGCGGCCCGATCTTTCGGAACGGTTTCGTTCAAAATTAATCATTGCGTTTCCGGGAGACCTTGGTGAAGCTCGGTTCCAGAATATCGGAAAATTCCCAGCGTAAAAGGTTCAAAAATCCATGATCGAGATGCATGTCGCCGCCGATAAGGACGTTCTCGGCCGCCAGGCCGCGGCGCTGGGCGCCGAGGCGATCCGGGCGGCGATCGCCCGCGACGGCGCGGCCTCGATCATCGTCGCCACGGGGGCGAGCCAGTTCGAGATGCTGACGCATCTGGTCGCGGCCGAGGGCATCGACTGGTCGAAGGTCACGGCCTTCCATCTCGACGAATATGTCGGCCTGCCCGAGACGCATCCGGCGAGCTTCCGGCGCTATCTGCGCGAGCGCTTCCTGGCGCCGCTGAAGGATGCGCCGCGCTTCGTGCCGGTCGACGGCGAGGGCGACGCGCAGGCGAATGTGGCGAAGCTCAACGGACTGCTCGCCGGCCGGCGCATCGCGGTCTGCTTCGCCGGCATCGGCGAGAACTGCCACCTCGCCTTCAACGATCCGCCGGCCGATTTCGAGACCGAGGACCCCTATATCGTGGTGACGCTGGACGAGGCCTGCCGGCGCCAGCAGCTCGGCGAGGGCTGGTTCCCGGACTTCGAGTCCGTGCCGCGGCAGGCGATCTCGATGAGCATCCGCCAGATCATGAAGAGCGAGCTGATCGTGCTGTCGGTCTCCGATGCCCGCAAGGCGCAGGCGACGCAGGCGGCGCTGGAGGGGCCGGTGAGCAACCTCGCTCCGGCCTCGATCCTGCAGAACCATCCGCGCACGGTGCTCTTCATCGATCCGCCGGCCGCCTCGCTGCTGACGCGGAAGGGCTGAGGATGCGCACCGCCGGCCTCGTCGATCTCCAGGTCAACGGCTTCGCCGGGGTCGATTTCAATTCCGCCGCGATCACCGCGGCGGAGCTCGACCGGGCTTTGGAGGCGATGCTGGCGACCGGCGTCGTCACCTGCCTGCCGACCGTCATCACCGCCCATCCGCACGAGCTGCAGGCGCGCCTCGCGGCGCTCGACGCGGCGGTGTCGCAGAGCCGGCTCGGGCCGCTGATGTGCCCGGGCTACCATCTCGAAGGGCCGTTCCTGAACCCGGCCGGCGGCTATGCCGGCTGCCATCCGCCCGGGGCGATGACGCCGGCCGATGCGGAGCTGGTCGCGCGGCTGGAGACAGGCCTGCGGCGCCCGATCCTGATGGTGACGCTGGCCCCGGAGATGGCCGGCGGGATCGCGGCCACGGCGGCGCTGGCGGCGCGGGGCAAGGTCGTCGCGATCGGCCATGCCGCGGCGGAGTTCGATATCGTTGCGGCGGCGGCCGATGCGGGGGCCACGCTCTCGACCCATCTCGGCAACGGCCTGCCGCAGCAGATGCACAAGCTGGTCAATCCGCTCTTCGCGCAGCTCGCCGAGGACCGCCTGATGGCCGGCTTCATCGCCGACGGCATCCATATCCACCCCAAGGCGCTGAAGAGCCTGATCCGGGCCAAGGGCCTGGCGCGCTCGATCCTGGTCACCGACGCGGTGGTCGCGGCCGGCGCCGCGCCCGGACGCTACAGCTTCGCCGGCATGCCGGTCGATCTCGCCGCCGACGGCTCGGTGCGCCAGCCCGGCGGCGTCTCGCTCGCCGGCTCGGCGCTCAGGCTCGACGAGGCCGTGCGCAACGTCGTCGCCTGGGGCATCGCCACGCCGGAGGAGGCGGTCGCCATGGCCTCGACCCATGCGCTCGCGGCGATCGCCGGCGCGCTGGAGACGGCCGGCATCGTCCTGCCGGAAAGCGCGATCGACTGGTCGCCGGAATTGCGGGTCGCGCGCCTGCGTGTCGGCGACGTCACCCGCGACTTCGCCGCCACCGCGGCAGCCTGAAGACGTCACTATCAAAGCAAGAGAGGGGAATGACCATGACGCAGTTCAAGACGGGAATCGACCGCCGCGCGGTGCTCGGCGGCCTCGGCGCGCTGGCGACCGGCGCGGGCGGCGCCTTCGCCGCGGCTCCGGCGCTGCCTTCGGCGCCGGTGGCGATCAGCATCATCGATGTCGGCGGGGCGCTGGCGCTGATGCAGCAGGCCTTCGACGACTACCGCACCGCCAACCCGAAGCGCGCCTCGCGCATCACCTATGTGAAGGCGCCGGCGCCGGAGCTGGCCAGCAAGATCAAGGCGCAGCAGGATGCCGGCCGCTCCGATCTCGACCTCGTTCTGACCGGCAGCGACGGCCTCGCCGCCGGGCTCGAGCAGAATCTCTGGCTGAAGATCTTCCCCGATTTCGCCGAGGTCTTCCCCGGCATCGAGGAGAATTACGAGCCGGCGGCGCTCAACCTGCACAAGGCGCAGGGCGCGGGCTTCGGCGTGGTGGTGAACTACTATCCCTCCGGCCCGCTGCTCGAATACATGCCCGATCGCGTCAAACAGGTGCCGACCACGGCTGAGGAGCTGCTGGCCTGGGCCAAGGCCAACCCCAACAAGTTCATGTATGCGCGCCCGACCAATTCCGGCCCCGGCCGCACCTTCATGATGGGCCTGCCCTATCTCCTCGGCGACAAGGATCCGCAGGACCCGGTCGGCGGCTGGGACAAGACCTGGGCCTATCTGCAGGAGCTCGGCCAGTACATCGAGTATTACCCGGCCGGCACCGGCGCGACGATGAAGGAGTTCGGCGACGGCTCGCGCGACATCATCATCTCGACCACGGGCTGGGACATCAATCCGCGCGCGCTCGGCATCGTGCCGAAGGAAGCCAAGATCCAGACACTGAAGGGCTTCCACTGGGTCTCGGACGCCTTCTTCATGTGCGTCCCGAAGGGGCTGCCGAACGACCGGCTCGCCGTGGTGCTCGACATCATGAAGCATGTGCTGCAGCCGAAGATGCAGGCCTATTCCTACGACGAGGGCTATCTCTATCCCGGCCCGGCGGTGAAGAACGTGCCGCTCTCGCTGGCGCCGCAGCGCAGCCAGGAGGTCATCGCCGAGTTCGGCCGGCCGGAATATGCCGACCTCATCGCCAACAACCCGATCGAGCTGCCGCTGAAGCCCGACAGGATGGTCGTCGCCTTCCGCAAATGGGACGAGCTGGTCGGCTCCAAGCAGCGCAAGGGCTGACCCTCCGCTCCTGCTGCCGGCGGTGATCCGGCGCAACACCATATGGTCATCCCGGGTTCGACCCGGGATCCATGCCGGAATCCTTCCGGCAACGGCTCAGGCATGGATCCCGGCTCTCCGCTTCGTCCGGGATGACGCGCGATTCCGCGGAGCGCGGCGGTTCACGCCGGCGCCGTCGCCTCGCCCTCGCCGAGCCGCCAGAACAGCCTGACGCCGCCGTCGCCGGTGGCTTCGAGTCCTGGGACGGCGGAGAGGAGCTTCCTGGTGTAGGGGTGGCGGGGGGCGTCGAAGATGGCGTCGCGGGGGCCTTCCTCAACGATGCGGCCGTCCTGCATGACGACGACGCGGTCGGCGACCTGCTCGACGACGCCGAGATCGTGGCTGATGAACAGGCAGGAGAAGCCGTGCTTCTTCTGGAGTTCGTCGAAGAGGGCGAGCACCTGGGCGCGCACGGTGACGTCGAGCGCGGAGACCGGCTCGTCGGCGATGACGAAGCTCGGCCGGCGGACGATGGCGCGGGCGATGGCGACGCGCTGGCGCTGGCCGCCGGAGAGCTCGTGCGGAAAGCGCTCGGCGAAGCCGTCGCTCAAGCCGACCTCGGCCAGCACCTCGGCGATGCGGGCCTGCCTGGCGGAGGCGTCCATATCCTCGACCAGCCTGAGCGGCTCGCCGACGAGCTGGCGGATCGTCATGCGCGGGTCGAGCGAGGAATAGGGGTCCTGGAAGACCATCTGGCAGTTGAGCCGGTAGTCCCAATAGGCCGTGTCGCTCTTCGCGATCGGCTTGCCGTTGAACAGGATCTCGCCGCCGGCAGGCTTCACCAGCCCGGCGATGGACTGGCCGAGCGTGGTCTTGCCCGAGCCCGAGCCGCCGACCACCGCGACGACCTCGCCCGGCTGCACGGCGATGCTGATGCCGTGCAGCGCGCGCTTCGGCGCGCTCCTGCGGAAGAAGCCCTGCCGGCCGGGATAGTCGACGACGAGGTCGCGCACGGCGACGATCGGGGTCTCGCCCTGCGGCAGGAAGCGGGCGGGCAGGCGCTGCGGCATCGCCGCCAGCAGCTTGCGGGTATAGGGGTGCCGCGGCCGGGCGAGGATGTCCTCGGCCGTGCCCTGCTCGACCACCTCGCCCCGGCACATCACGACGATGCGGCTGCAATAGCGCGCCACCATGCCGAGATCGTGCGAGATCAGCAGCACGGCGGTGTCGTTGGCCTGGGTCAGCTCGACCATCAGCTCCATCACGTCGCGCTGGACCACGGCGTCGAGCGCGGTGGTCGGCTCGTCGGCGAGAAGCAAAGCGGGCTTCAGCAGCATCACCGAGGCCAGCATGATGCGCTGGCGCATGCCGCCGGAGAACTGGTGCGGATAGGCGTCGAGCGCGCCCTCGGGATCGCGGATGCCGACGCGCTCCAGCATGTCGAGGATCAGCGCCCGGCGGGCGGGGGCGTCGAGCCCGCGGTGCAGCGCCAGCCCCTCGTCGAGCTGGCGGCCGATCAGCATCGAGGGGTTGAGCGAGGTCATCGGCTCCTGGAAGACCATGCCGACCTTGGCGCCGCGCATGGCGCGCAGCTCCTTGCCCGACATCGCCATCACGTCGCGGCCCTCGAAGCGGATGCTCCCCCCGGCGAGCCGGACCGCCGGCGGGACGAAGCCCATCACGGCCCTTGCCGCGAGCGTCTTGCCCGAGCCGGATTCGCCGACGATGCCGACGATCTCGCCCGGGAAGACCTGGAAGGAGACGTCGTCGACCACGCGGCGGCCGGCGGTGCCGATCGTCAGGGTGAGATGGGCGACGTCGAGGAGAGGGGCCGTGGTGGTCATCGTGCGCCCCTCATCCGCGGGTCGAGCTTGTCGCGCAGCGCGTCGCCGAGCAGGTTGATGCCGAGCAGGGTCAGCGAGATGCACAGGCCGGGGAAGATGCCGAGCCAGGCGGCCTGGTCGATATAGGGCCGAGAGCCCGCCAGCATGTTGCCCCAGGTCGGGGCCGGCGGCGGCACGCCCAGGCCCAGGAAGGAGAGCGCGCTCTCGGCCAGCAGCACATAGCCGAACATCGAGGTGGCGAGCACGGTCAGCGGGGCGATGCAGTTCGGCAGGATGTGGCGGAGCATGGTGAAGCCCTCGCCATTGCCCATGACGCGCGAGGCGGCGATGAACTCGCGCTCGCGCAGCGACAGCACCGTGCCGCGCACGACGCGGGCGACCGAGGGCGTGTAGGCGATGCCGAGCGCGACGATGATGCCGTATTTGTTGGCGCCGAGCACGGCGAGCAGGCCGAGCGCCAGCAGGATGCCGGGGAAGGCGAGCAGCGCGTCGTTGAAGGCCATGATGACGCGGTCGGCCCAGCCGCGCAGATAGCCGGAGACGAGGCCGATCGCGGTGCCCATCACCACGGCGAGCGTCACGGTCAGGATGCTGATCCAGACCGAGGTCGCCGCGCCCGCCATCAGGCGCGAGAGCACATCGCGGCCGAATTCGTCGGTGCCGAGCCAGTGCAGCGCGGAGGGCGCCGCGAGCTTTTCGCGGAAGGAGAGCTTGAGCGGATCGTAGGGCGTCCACAGCGCCCCGGTGCCGGCGGCGGCGAGCAGGATGGCGATCAGCGTGCCGCCGACCAGCGCGTTGGGGGCAGGCAGCTTCATGCGGCGGTCCCTCTTCATGGCGCCGCCGGCGCTCACGGTGCTGTCGCTGCTCATTGTGCGGCCACCCTCGGGTCGAAGATCGGATAGCAGAGGTCGATCACGAGGTTCACCAGCACATAGGTGAAGGCGACGAAGAGCATGCAGCCCTGGATCACCGGATAGTCGCGGGCGAAGATCGCATCGACCAGCAGGCGGCCCAATCCCGGGATGGTGAAGACCGTCTCGACCACCGCTATGCCGCCGAGCAGGTTGCCGAGCACGAGGCCGATCAGGGTCCAGGTCGGGCCGAAGGCGTTCTTGAAGGCGTGGCGCCAGAGCACCGCGCCTTCCGACAGGCCCTTGGCGCGGGCATGGGTGATGTAGTCGAGCCTCAAGACCTCCAGCGTCGAGGCGCGGGCCATGCGCAGGATGACGCCCATCTCGTGCAGGAACAGCGTCATGATCGGCATGACGAGGTAGAGCAGCCCCGCCTTCCAGTCGTCGGCGATCGAGACATAGCCGACGACCGGCAGCCAGCCGAGCTTCAGCCCGAAGAACAGCAGCAGCAGCAGGCCGAGCCAGAAGGTCGGGATCGAGAGCAGCAGCGTCGCCGCGCCGACGAGGCCGATATCGAGCGCGGAATCCTGCTTCCAGGCGGCGACGACGCCGGCCGGCACCGCGAACAGGCTCGCCAGGAAGACGGCGGCCAGCACGATCTGGGCGCTGACCGCGAAGCGCTGCAAAATCAGCGGCAGCACCGCCTGCTGCGACGAGATCGACTGGCCGAAATCGCCGGTCAGCACATTGCCGAACCAGATGCCGAACTGGACGGGAAGGCTCTGGTCGAGCCCGAGCCGGGCCCGCAGATCGGCCAGGCTCGCCGGCGTCGCGAGATCGCCCAGCATCAACTGGGCGGGGTCGCCCGGGATCAGCCGGATCAGGACGAAGACCGAGACCGCCACGATCAGCAGCGTCGGCAGCGCCATCCCGATCCGCGTCAGCGCAAAGCGAAACATCGAAGGCCCTCCCAAGCCTCGTGCCGGCCCCGCGCCGCGCGGAGCCGGACTGCCGACCTACCTGGCGACGCTCACTTCCCAGAGGCGCAACTGCGAGGCCCAGGGCGTCACGCCGGTCACGCGCTTGTTGTGGGCGATGATGTCGAGATCGTTATGGGTGAAGATGCTCGGCACCTGCTCGATGAAGCGCTTGTTGAGGTCGTCGAAGATCTTCTGGCGCTCGGCCGGGTCGGTCGCCACCATCGACTTGTCGATCAAGGCGAGGGCCTCGGGGTCCTCCCAGATCTTGCGCGGCTGCTTGTCCTTGGGGCCGGCGATCTGCTCGAAACCGAGCGCGGGGTCGAAGCGGGCCGAATAGGAGAAGGCCTGCATCTGATAGTTGCCCTTGTTGTAGCGGTCGAGCTGCGTCGCCCATTCCAGCACCTCGATCTCGGCATTGATGCCGACCGCCTGCATCATCGCCTGGGCGATGACGGCGGTGTTGAAGCTCGGCACGCTGGAGCGCTTGTTGGCGAGGATCGTGATCTTCTCGCCCTTGTAGCCGGCCTTCTGCAGCAAGGCCTTGGCCTTGGCCGGGTCGTAGGTAAAGCCCTGCTTCTCGACCTCGCCATAATATTTCGAGGTCATGTAGATCGGCGAGTTGTTGGGCTTGCCGAGGCCGTTCGAGACATTGGCGACGAACTCGGGGAAGTCGATCGCCGCGGCGATCGCCTGGCGCAGGGCCTGGTTCTTCATCAGCGGGTCGCGCGTCTGGATGATCAGGCTGTGCCGGACCGGGTTCGGCGCGATGGCGAGCGCGACATTCGGCGCGTTCTTGAGGTCGGGCACGTCCGATGCCGGCATCAGCGCCATGTCGAGCGAGCCCGCGAGCAGGCCGGCCTTCACCGTCGCCGCGTCGGGGATGACCATGAAGCGGGCTTCCTTCACCAGCGGGCGCTTCGAGCCGATATAGCCGTCGCGCTTGTCGCCCTTCGGGGAGACGTACCGGTCGAAGGCGAGGAGCTGGACCGACTGGCCGCGCTTCCATTCGCCGAGCATGAAGGGGCCGGTGCCGACCGGCTTGTCCCAGCTCCCGTCGGCCTTGACCGAATCCTTGTGGAGCACCGCCGTGCCGCCGCAATCGGCCCGGGCGAGCGAGTCGAGGAAGAGCCCGTTCGGCTTGTCGATCTCCATGACGAAGCTGTCGGCGTCGGGCGCCTTGGCCGAGACGACCTTGAGGCCGTTGCGCCCGTCGAAATCCGAGAGGCAGCGCCAGTCGGTCTTCGGGTCCATATAGCGGTTCCAGCTCCACAGCACGTCGGCCGAGGTCATTTCGGCGCCGTTGTGGAACTTGACGCCCTTGCGCAGATGGAAGGTGTAGGTCCTGCCGTCCGGCGAGATCTCCACCTTTTCGGCGAGCAGCGGGCCGACCGAGCCGTCCTCGGCGTAGCCGACGAGGCCCTCGACCATGTGCATCATGACGGCGTCGGTGTTGCCGTCGCGGTTCACGCCCGGATTGGTCGAGCGGATGTCGGCATTGAGCACGGCGGTCAGCGTTTGCGCGTGGAGCGCGCCGGCCGAGAGACCGAGCGCGAGGGCGGAGACGAGCAGACGGTTCATCGGTTTTCCCCTGTTGTCGTTGCTGTCGTGATCGACATTCTTTTCCGTGCCGCCGTCAGGCGGCCTTGCGGGCGCCGCGCAGCTTCGCCAGCTCGGCGGCGAAGAAGTCCTCGACCGTCGGCACGACCTTCAGCCCGTCATGCGGCGTGTTGGGCACGAGGTCGAAGCGCACGGAGATGCCGTTCTGCGTGAAGGAATCGCGCAGGGCCGCCAGCCGCTCGGGCCGGTTCCGGCCGGCATGGTTGGCATCCGGCATCCAGTTGCGGCCGCCCGGCCTGTGGGTGATCTCCCAGGTCTCGAGATCGGCGGCGCCGACGACCATCTGCACCGCGACCTGCCGCATCGCCGCAATGTCGGGCTCCTGGCCGAAAAGCTCCCCGATGTTGCGGGTGCCGACCCACCAGTCGCGGGTCGGATCGAGCAGGGTGACCGAGCCCGGCGCGCCGATCGAGACGCCCCAGAGCCTGTGCGGCTGCAGCAGCAGGAAGCGATGGGCGAAATGGCCGCCGCCGGAATAGCCGAACAGGCCGAAGCGCTCGAAGGAGAGACGATAGCGCTCGGAGATTTCATCGACGATGGCGAGCAGCAGGTGATCGTAGCGGAGATCGCCCTCGCGCATGTATTTGAAGCCGTCGCGATAGCCGTCGCCCATCACGCCGATCGGAAAGAGCGGCGCCAGGATGACGCAGTTGTGCCAGCGCGCGAAGGCCGAGAAGGCGTCGCGATAGCCGGTGAAGCCGCGGCCGGTGCCGTGCATCGCGACGATCAGCTCCGGCTTCTCGCCGGTCTGGCCGAGATTCGGCGGCACATAGAGGCAATAGGGGAAGCGCGGATCGTGCCGCGAGGCGTAGATCGAGGTCGGGCCGTATTCGTAGAGCGCCCTGCCGCGCGCGGCCGCCTCGTCTTCCGGCTTGCCGGTCTGGTTCGCGACGGCGCTCACGGGCCTTCTCCTCTGGTAAAAATATTGGCGCCAATTATGTTGCACATGATGGTTCGCCCTGCAACCAGCTTCTGTGGCGCGGCGGAATCCTGCTAGAGAGCCTTCCATGACGCCGAAGCGGAAACGCAGAAACACCAGCACCCGGCGGGCCGACCTCGCCAACGAGATCGCCGAGGCGATCCGGCTGCGGCTGTTCCGGCCCGGCGAATGGCTGCGCCAGATCGACCTGGAGGAGCGCTTCCAGGCGACGCGCTTCGACGTGCGCCGCGCGCTCGACGAGCTCGCCGTGCGCAAGACGATCGAGCATGTCCCCAATCGCGGCTATCGCGTCGCCGAGATCGACCTGAAGACCTATGGCGAGATCCTGGCGATCCGGGTCATGCTCGAGACGGCGGCGGCGGAGAGCGCGGCGGCGCGCATCGACGGCGCGGGAATCGCGCGGCTCGACGCGCTGGCGGCGCAATTCTCGGCGGCGGTGCTGACCGGCAGCCGCACCGAGCAGAGCGAGATCAACCGCGCATTTCATCAGCTCATGTATTCCTTCTGCGGGAATGCGGTGCTGCAGGAGACGATCTGGGCCCTGCGCGATCGCGGGCGCGGCTCGCAGATCACGGTCTGGAGCTCGCATGAGGCGCTGTTGGCCAGCGACCGCGAGCATCACGCGATGATGGCGGCCCTCAGGGCCGGCGATGCCGCCGGGCTCGCGGCGCTGGTGGCGAGGCATGTCACCAAGGGGGCCGTGCCGGCGGCCCGCCCGGCCGAGCCGGCCGCGGCGCCGAAGCTCTCGGCCTGACCGGCAGGGGCCTCGTCACGGAGCGATGCCGACCTCCCAGAGGCGCGGCTTGGACGCGACCCAGGGCGCGAAGCCCTGCAGGCGCTTCGAGACGACGGCCGTGTCGACCTGGTTGTAGAGGAAGATCAGCGGCACATCGGCCAGCATCATCCTGTGGAGGCGGTCGAAGATCGCCTTGCGCTCGGCCGGGTCGCCGACCAGCGTCGCCTTCTCGATCAGCGCGTCGGCCTCGCGGTTGTCCCAGACCTTGGAGGGCAGCTTGTCCTTGGGGCCGGAGAACTGGTTGTAGCTCTGGGCAGGGTCGATCCGGGCCGAGTAGCTGAAGGACATCATCTGGTAGTTGCCCTTCGCGAAGCGGTCGAGCTGCGTCGCCCATTCCAGGATCTCGATCTCGGCCTTGATGCCGGCCGCCTGCAGCATCGCCTGCGCCATGATCGCGACCGGATAGCTCGGTACGGTCGAGCGCTTGTTGGCGATCAGCCTGATCGTCTCGCCCTTGTAGCCGGCCTCCGCCAGCAGGGCCTTCGTCCGCGCCGGGTCGTGCGTGTAGCGCTGCTTCTGGACGTCGTCGTAGAAGGGCGAGGTGACGTAGACGGCCGAATTGTTGGTCTGGCCGAGGCCGTTCGAGGCGGAGCCGACGATCTCGTCGAGATCGAGCGCCGCGGCGATGGCCTGCCGCATCTTCACGTTGGACAGCAGCGGATCGCGGCTCTGGAGCAGGATGGCGTGCTTGGTCGCGCTGGGCGCGGTCAGGACGCGCAGGCCGCTCTTCTTCATCTCCGCCACTTCCTCGTCCGGGATGTCGGCGACGTCGAGGGCGCCGGAGACCAGCCCGGCCTTGACGGTCGCGCCATCGGCGATGGCGAGGAACTTGACCTCCGGGACCAGCGGGCGCTTGGAGCCGACATAGCCGTCGCGCTTGTCGCCCGGCGGGGAGACGTAACCGTCGAAGCGCTTGAGCAGCACATATTCGCCGCGGCGCCAGTCGGCGAGCTGGAACGGGCCGGTGCCGATCGGCCTGTCCCAGCTCCCGTCGGGCTTGACCGAATCCCGGTGCAGGACCGCGACCATGGCGCAGTCGGTGCGGGCCATGGTGTCGAGGAAGAGCGCGCTCGGCTTCTCCAGCTTCATCACGAAGGTCGCGGCGTCGGGGGCCGAGGCTTCCGTGACCTTGAGGCCGAGGCGGCCGTCGAACTCCGCCTTGCAGCGCCAGTCGGTCTTCGGGTCCATGTAGCGGTTCCAGCTCCACAGCACGTCGGCCGAGGTCATTTCGGCGCCGTTATGGAACTTGACGCCCTTGCGCAGGCGGAAGCTGTAGGTCAGCCCGTCCGGCGAGATGTCGACGGCCTCGGCCAGCAGCGGCGCGACGGCGCCGTTCTCGCGGTAGCCGACGAGGCCCTCGACCATGTGCAGAACGACGGCATCGGTGTTGTCGTCGCGGTTGACGCCCGGATTGGTGCTGCGGATGTCGGCGTTCAGCGCGACATTCACGGTCTGCGCCTGCGCCCCGCCAGCGATCAGGGCGAGCGCGAGGGCGGCGGCCGAAAAGCGGATCATTCCCGTTCCCCTATGGTTTGGTCGTCGGGCATGCCCTGGGCGGGCATGCGGTTGCGCGGCAGCCCGCCGGGCGGGCCGCGAGGCCGCTATTCGCCGAGCGAGACTTCCCAGGCGCGCGGCAGCGACATCACCGTCGAGATATAACCCCTGGTCTTGGCGCTCATCGCGCCGCCGACGATGCCGTTATAGAGCATCACCATCGGAACCTCGGCGAGGAAGCGCCGGTGCAGCTCGTCGAAGATCTTTTGGCGCTCGGCGCGGTCGTTGACGACCATCGACTTGTCGAGCAGGGCCTGGACCTGCGGGTTGTCCCAGAGCTTGCGCGGCTGCTTGTCCTTCGGCCCCGTCATCGATTCATAGCTCAGCGCCGGGTCCATGCGGCCGGAATAGGGGAAGGCCTGCATCGTGTAGTTGCCCTTGCTGTAGCGGTCGAGCTGCGTCGCCCATTCCAGCACCTCGATCTCGACATTGAGGCCGACGGCCTGCAGCATCTGCTGGGCGACGACGGCGGCGTCGAAGCTCTCGGGATAGCGCTTGTTGGCGAGCATCACGATCTTCTCGCCCTTGTAGCCGGCTTCGGCGATCAGCTTCTTCGCGGCCGCGGGATCATAGGTCCAGCCCTGCTTCTCGACCGGGCCGTGATAGGCGGAGAGCGCCGGCACGATCGAATTGTTCGGCGTGCCGATGCCGTCGGTGATGGTCGCGACCAGCTCCCTGGTGTCGATCGCGGCGGCGATCGCCTGGCGCAGCTTGACGTTCCCGAGCAGCGGGTCGCGGGTCTGGATGATCAGCCCGACCAGCCCCATGCTGGTGACGACCGAGGTCCCGACCTTGTCGTTCTTCTTCAGCTCCGCGATGTCGGTGTTGGCGATGTCGGGGACGATATCGATGTCGCCGCGCAGCAGCGCCGCCTTGGCCGTGGCGTTGTCGGGAATGACCAGGAAGCGCACCTCGTCGACCAGCGGCCTCTTGGCTCCGGTCAGCCCGTCGATCTTGCCGGGCAGGGAGGCGTAGTCGGCAAAGCGCTCCAGCCGGATGTATTCGCCGCGCTTCCATTCGGCGAACTTGAACGGGCCGGTGCCGATCGGCTTGTCGAAAGAGCCGTCGGCCTTGACCGAATCCCGGTGCAGGATGCCGGTCATGGCGCAGTCGGTGCGGGCGAGCGAGGAGAGGAAGAGCGCGCTCGGCTTGTCCAACGCGAAGACGACCGTCCTGTCGTCGGGCGCCGAGACCTTCTCGACCTTGACCAGGCCACGGCCGTCGAATTCCGAGAGGCAGCGCCAGTCGGTCTTCGGGTCCATGTAGCGGTTCCAGCTCCACAGCACGTCGGCCGCGGTGAGCGGCGCGCCGTTATGGAACTTCACGCCCTGGCGCAGGGTGAAGCTGTAGGTTTTTCCGTCCGGCGAGATCGCGATCTTCTCGGCCAGCAGCGGCTTCGGCAGGGCGTCCTCGCCATAGGCAACGAGGCCCTCGACCATCTGCAGCACGACCCCGTCGGTATTGGCGTCGCGGTTGACGCCGGGATTGATCGAGCGGATGTCGGCGCGCAACTGGATCCTGAGCGTGCTCGCCGCGGCGGCTTGGCCGAGGCCGCCGCACAGGAGCGCGGCGGCGAGGGCGGTTACGGTGGTTCGACGCATCATGTTCCCCTGTTGTTTTTCGGTTGTGACGCGGTGGCTTTGCTGGGCATTTTTTCATGCGGAGCGGAGGTCGCTTCGCTCGAAAATGCGGCGCGCCCGGCCTATTCGGCCGCTTCGGCGAGCAGGACGGGATCCTCGGTCAGGCTGTAGCGGGTGAAGACGCGGTTCTGCGCCGGCAGGGGAGCCACCTCCATGATGCCCTTCGCCGGCTGCATGATCACCATGGCGACGGTGGCGGAGAGATTGCCGGCCTCGTTCGGGCGGGCCGGGCGGCAGACCGAATAGGGCGAGAGGAAATCGTCGAAGAAGGCCTGCTTGAGATCGTCGACGGTCAGCTTGCGGCCGGCCTCGTCGAGCAGCTTCTTCACCCGCCAGTCGCGGTAGAAGCTCTCCGGCACGCGCGGGGTGCCGGTGTCCCTGATCTTGGTCAGCGCGATCTGGCCGACCCAGTGGTTGGCGTGGACGATCATCCCGTCCTGCGGATAGAGTGGGAAGGCCTCGTCCGGGGCGCATTCGAAGTCGATGCCGAACCCCTTCACCGTCGAGAGCATCATGTTGTTCGAGCAGGCCTTGGGCGTCGTCGCGACGGCCTTGATGGCGAAGGCGAGATGCTCCTGCTCCAGCACCTTGCGGCGGATCAGGGCGAGCGGCACCCCGGTCCGGGTGAAGTCGCGCTCGGATTCGAGATAGTTGGCGGTGATCGCGATGCCGGCCGCGTTCATGCCGCAGCGGGCGAGGCCGCCGGCCTCGACGAAGGTCAGGAAATCCGGGCCGTCGTCGCGGCGCACGCGCAGCACGATGGCGGTCTCGGCGCATTCGGCGCGCCAGTCCCAGTTCTGGCCGTGGATCAGTTCGCCGCTGGCGCTGCGCTCGGGCAGGATGATGGCGCCGGTGCAGCCGTCGTCATGCTCGTCCGTGGCCTCGACGGGCCGGTTCTTCACCAGCCGCGCCTTGGCGATGACCTCGGTGCGGGCATTGATCATGATGATGTCTTCGAGCGCGACGCCGGCGCCGTCGGCGATGCCGCGCATCTCCTCGATGTAATGGGCGCCGAAGGCCTCGATCTCGCGGGCGAACTCGCCGATCAGCGCGGATTTGGCCGCAGCGTCGTAGCCGAGCTCGCCGAGCTGGCCGCCATAGAGCTCGATCGAGCGCCTGACCCGCTGCGGCACGGCCGCCCCGTGCTGGCGGCCGCGCTCATAGGGCGTGCCGGAGACGTCGACGAAAGGGCAGGGCTGGACCATGACGGGGGCCTTTCCGGTATGTTGGCCAGGAACGCTGGCGAACGGTCATGGTTTATTGTATTTCATCGTCAGCTAAAACAATCAAGGCCCTCCGATGACAGCGCCGACACGGCTCCAGCAAGAGATCGCGGAACGCATCCTGCACCTCGTCCGCGAGGATGCACTCGCGCCGGGGGCCTGGCTCAACGAGAACGCCACGGCGCGCCGCCTCGGCGTCTCGCGCACGCCGGTTCGCGCCGCGCTCGACCATCTGGCCGCGCAGGGGGTCGTGCGGCGCCACCTCAACAAGGGCATCGAGATCCTGAGCCTGCCGGTGGCGGCCGACACCGCCCTGCCGCCGGAAGAGATCGAGCTCGCCATGGTCCGCCTCGCGCATGAGCGGGAGAATGGGCTCCTGCCGGACGAGGTCTCGGAGCAGGAGGTGATGCGGCGCTACGGCCTCGGCCGGCCGGAGGCGCAGAAGCTGCTCGCCCGGCTCGCCGGTCTCGACATGGTCGAGCGCAAGCCCGGCTATGGCTGGCGCTTCCTGCACGCGCCGCGCGACCGGCGGCTGCGCGACGAAAGCTACCGCTTCCGCCTGGTGATCGAGCCGCTCGGGCTGCTCGAGCCGGGCTTCCGGCTGGAGCCCGGCTGGATCGCGGAGATGCGGGCGCGGCATGTCGAGGCGCTGGAGCGGCCCTGGCGCGATTCCTCGAGCATCGCCTTCTACGAAATGAACGCCGCCTTCCATGAGGGCCTGGCCGCCGCCACGCAGAACCGCTTCTTCCATTCGGCGGTGCGGCGGCAGAACCAGCTCCGGCGCCTGTCGAACTATGATTGGGGCCTGGGCTTCGAGCGCGTGCAGGTGAACTGCACCGAGCATATCGCCATGCTCGACCATCTGGAGGCGGGGGAGAATGAGGTCGCCTCGGCGCTGATGCGCAGCCATCTGCTGCGGGCGAGCAAGCTCGATCTCGGCCTGCGGCTGGCCGGCGCCGCGGCGTCGTGACGCCATCGCGAGGCGGTGCCGCCGCCGCGGCGGTTGACCCGGCCGCGATTTGGGCGAGCAATGGCGGCAATCGCGAATCCGACAGGTTGACCGCCATGACCCTTCATCAACACCCCGAAGCCATCGACTCCACCAGGCTCGACAAGCTGGCCGAGGTCGCCATCCGCGTCGGCCTCAATCTCCAGCCGGGGCAGGACCTGTTCCTGACGGCGCCGGTCGCGGCGCTGCCGCTGGTCCGGCGCATTGCCGAGCACGCCTACAAGGCCGGGGCCGGCATCGTCACGCCGCTGCTCTCCGACGAGGGGGTGACCCTGGCGCGCTATCGCCACGCGCAGGATGCCAGCTTCGACAAGGCGCCGGGCTGGCTCTATCAGGGCGTCGCCAGGGCCTTCACGGAGAATACCGCCCGGCTCGCCATCGTCGGCGACAACCCGATGCTGCTCGCCAATGAGGATCCGGCCAAGGTCGGCCGCGCCGCCAAGGCGAATTCGCTCGCCTATCAGCCGGCGCTGGAAAAGATCGCCGGCTTCGACATCAATTGGAACATCGTCGCGTTCCCGAGCGCGGCCTGGGCCCGCCAGGTCTTCCCGGACGATGGCGAGGATGTCGCGGTGCGCAAGCTGGCCGAGGCGATCTTCGCCGCCTCCCGCATCGACGAGGCCGATCCGGTCGCGGCCTGGAAGGCCCATAACGCCGCCTTGCGCAGCCGGCGCGACTGGCTGAACGGCCAGCGCTTCGCGGCGCTGCATTTCACCGGGCCGGGCACCGATCTCACGGTCGGGCTGGCGGACGGGCATGACTGGCAGGGCGGCGCCTCGCCGGCCAAGAACGGCATCGTCTGCAATCCGAATATTCCGACCGAGGAGGTCTTCACCACGCCGCATGCGCGCCGGGTCGAGGGTCATGCCTCGAGCACCAAGCCGCTCTCCCATCAGGGCGCGCTGATCGACGACATCCGCGTGCGCTTCGAGGGCGGCCGGATCGTCGAGGCCAAGGCCTCGCGCGGCGAGGCGGTGCTGAGCAAGGTGCTCGACACCGACGAGGGCGCGCGCCGGCTCGGCGAAGTGGCGCTGGTGCCGAACTCCTCGCCGATCTCGAAGAGCGGCATCCTGTTCTACAACACGCTCTTCGACGAGAACGCCTCCTGCCATGTCGCGCTCGGGCAGTGCTATTCGAAATGCTTCGTCGACGGCGCCAATCTCACGCCGGAGCAGATCGCGGCGCAGGGCGGCAACAAGAGCCTGATCCATATCGACTGGATGATCGGCTCGGGCGAGGTCGATATCGACGGCGTCCACGCCGACGGGCGCCGCGTGCCGGTGTTCCGCAAGGGCGAGTGGGCCTGAGCGGGCCGCCTCGCCTCAAGCCGGGTTCGCGCGCAGCCAATCGCCGAGGGAGGGGCGGTGATGGCCGTCCCGCCCGGTCGTGGCGGGGGCGGCGATCATGGCGTTGAGCACGGCTTCCTGCGTCGCCTCGGCGGCCGCGCGGAAGAGCGTGTCGATCCGGTTCTCGTTGAGCGCCCGCAGCGGGACGAGGTCGGCCGGCTGGTCGTGCGCGATCGGATCGGCGGTGGAGAAGGCGACGGCGATGTCGCCGCTGCCATTGCCCCAGAAGGCGCCGAGCCGGGCGAGGCCGGCGCCGCCGCGCCGGGCGATGCGGTGGAGCTGGCGCGATTCCAGCGGCACGTCGGTCGCGACGACGAGGATGACCGAGCCGCGCTCGCCCTGCGGCCGGCTTTCCGGCGGGACGGGCCGCCGGCCGTCGGGCAGGACGAGGTCGCCGGCATTGCCGAAATTGGCGAGCGCCAGCACGCCGAGCGTGTAGGCCGCGCCGTCGAGATCGAATCGGCGCGAGGCGGTGCCGATGCCGCCCTTGAAGCCGAAGGCGCTCATGCCGGCGCCGGCGCCGACCGCGCCTTCCGCGACCGGGCCGGGCGCCGCGGCGTCGAGCGCGGCGAAGGCGTGTTCCTGCGTCAGCGCGCGGGCGCGGATGTCGGAGAGATAGCCGTCATTGCATTCGAGAACGACCGGGTTGACGGTGCCGGTCTCGCGCCCGATGTCGGGATTGGCGGCGAGCGCGCGCGTCACCAGCGCGTCGAAGCCGGTGCCGACGGCAAGCGTGTTGCCGAGCAGCAGCGGCGTCTCGATCTGGCCGAGCTCCGCGAGCTGCATCAGCCCCGCGCTCTTGCCGAAGCCGTTGATGACGTCGACCGCGGCCCGGACCTTCTGGCGGAAGAGGTTGCCCTCATGCGGCAGGAGCGCCGTGAAGCCGGTGAGAAGGCCGCCCTTCCTCAGGGTCCGGTGGCCGAGCGTCACGCCGGCGACATCGGTGATGGCGTTGAGCGGGCCCGGCCGCATGACGCCGCAGATGAGGCCGAAATCGCGCGCGCGCTGGGTCATGGAAGCGATCCTGAACGACTGACGCGACGGCCATAGACCATCCCGTCCGCCGAGGGGAGCCGGGCTGCCGCATGCCCCGCCGGAGGTTTCGCCAGGCGTCGCGGCCGGCTTCGGATCAAACGGCGCCCGGGCGCGTTAAGCTTGGCGCGAAAAGGGAGAGACCATGAAACCGGACCAGGCGATGGAGGCCGATGCCGCCGGGCGGCCGAAGCTTGAGGGCGGCGCGGGCGTCCATGCCGGGCTTCCGGCGAACTGGCCGCAGATCGTTGCCCTGCTCGGCGTCGTCGCCGTGCTCTTCGTCGCGCGGGAGGTCTTCATTCCGCTCGCGATCGCGGTTCTGCTGACCTTCGCGCTGGCGCCGCTGGTTTCGCTGATCCGCCGCGTCGGCGTCCCGCGCACCCCGGCCGTGCTGGCGGTGGTCACAGCGGCCTTCATCGGGATCGCCGCCTTCAGCTTCCTCGTGGTCAGCCAGTTGAGCGAGCTCTCCGGGCAGTTGCCGACCTATCAGGCCAACATCCTGGAGAAGGTCCGCAGCCTCAAGGATGCCGGCGCCGGCCACGGCCTCGTCGCGCAGATCACCGAGGCAGTCGAGCGGGTCGGGCGCGAAATCGGCCGTGCCGGCGATGCCGCCCCGGGACAGCGCGAGGGCGAGGGCAACGGCCCGATGCTGGTGCAGATCTATTCGCCCGAGCAGCCGATCCAGATCCTGACCAGCATGATCGCGCCGCTGGTCGGCCCGCTCGCCACGGCCGGCCTGGTCATCGTGGTGGTGATCTTCATGCTGCTGGAGCGCGAGGATCTGCGCGACCGCTTCATCCGCCTCGTCGGCTACAGCGACCTGCACCGGACGACGGAGGCGCTGCAGGAGGCGGGCAGCCGCGTCGGCCGGTATCTGCTGATGCAGCTCGTCGTCAACGTGACCTATGGCGTGCCGGTCGCGCTGGGGCTGTGGTGGATCGGCATCCCCAATGCGGCGCTCTGGGGCGCGCTCGCCATCGTGATGCGCTTCGTGCCCTATATCGGGCCGGCCGTCTCGATGGTCCTGCCGCTCTTCCTGGCCGTCGCTGTCTCGCCGGGCTGGAGCCTGCTGCTCTGGGTCGGGGCGCTCTTCCTCGTCATGGAGCTGGTGATCAACAATGTCGTCGAGCCCTGGCTCTACGGCTCCCGCACCGGGCTGTCGCCGCTCGCCATCATCGTGGCGGCGATCTTCTGGACCTGGCTGTGGGGGCCCGTGGGGCTGGTGATGTCGACGCCGCTGACCGTCTGCCTGGTCGTGCTCGGCAAGCATGTCCCGCAATTCCAGTTCTTCGAGGTGCTGCTCGGCAACGAGCCGGTGCTCGACCCCGAGATGCGGCTCTACCAGCGGCTGCTCGCCAACGATCCGAACGAGGCCACAGACCAGCTCGAGGAGCTGCTGGAGGAGCGGACCCTGCCGCAGATCTATGGCGAGGTGGCGATTCCGGCGCTGGTCCTGGCGGACCGGGACCGCCAGCGCGGGGTGATGGCCGAGGACCAGCTCAGGACGGTGTCCGCGGCGGCGCGAAAAGTGGTCGACAACCTCGCGGATGAGATCGAGCCGGCGGAGGAGGGGGAGCCTGCGCCGGCGGGGAGCCGCCCGGACAAGCGGGCCGGGGCCGTGCTCTGCGTCGGCGGCCGCAGCGCGCTCGACGACGTCAGCGCGACGATGCTGGCCCAGCTCCTCGCGGTGGAGGGCCACCGCGCCGTCGCGACGACCCGCGGCATGGTCGGCTCGACCCCCGCGGACCGCCATTCCGACATCGCCACGATCGCCGTCTGCCTGCTCAATCCGGCCTCGATCCGCAGCGGCCGGTTCCTGGTGCGGCGGCTGAAGCGCCAATGGCCGCAGGCGCGGGTCGGGCTGCTGATCTGGCCCGACCCGGCCGGGCAGGCGCCCGCCGCCGGGCCTGCCCCGATCCCGGAAGCGGATTTCGTCGCCCAGGGTCTCGGCGCGCTGGCGGCGGCGATCGCCGGCGGCGGTGCGCCGGAGCGCAGCGAGCGGGTGGCCTGAGGCCGTGCCGCCGGCGAAACGCGCCTGCACGAGCCGGCTCGCTCAACCGGCCCGGGATCGCGGCAGGAGGCCGCCATGCCTTTCGATGAAGGCGACGATCTCGTCCACTCCGGTGAGGCGGTTCAGATCGGCGAAGACGAAGGGCCTTCCGGCGCGCTGCTTCTCGGTGTCCGCCCGCATCACCTCGAGATCGGCGCCGACATAGGGCGCCAGGTCGATCTTGTTGACGACCAGCAGATCCGAGCGGGTGATGCCGGGCCCGCCCTTGCGCGGGATCTTCTCGCCGCCGGCGACGTCGATGACGTAGAGCGTGAGGTCGGCGAGATCGGGCGAGAAGGTCGCGGCCAGGTTGTCGCCTCCGGATTCGATGAAGACCACATCGAGATCGGGAAAGCGCCGGCGCATCTCGGCGATGGCGGCGAGGTTGATCGAGGCGTCCTCGCGGATCGCGGTATGCGGGCAGCCGCCGGTCTCGACGCCGATGATGCGCTCCTCCGGCAAGGCCTGGAGCCGGTTGAGGATCAGCTCGTCCTCCCTGGTGAAGATGTCGTTGGTGACGACCGCGACCGAATAGCGGTCCCGCATCGCCTTGCAGAGCTTTTCGGTGAGGGTCGTCTTGCCGACGCCGACCGGGCCGCCGATGCCGACACGGAGCGGGCCATGGGGGGAGTTCACGAGCGAAAGATCCTCGAATACTGCGTTTCGTGGTTCATCGACAGGATGTCGGCGCGGATCGTGCAGGCGCCGAGATCGTCGAGCGTCGAGCCGGCGGCGCGCCGGGCGCTGCGCAGGACGACCGGCTCCAGCGCGGCGAGCGTCGCCACCCCGTCGCGCTGGCCGAGCGGGACGAGGCGGACGCAAGCCTGGACGAGATTCGCGGCGAAGGCGTGGAGATAGGCGACGAGCGCATCGTCGAGCCCGACGCCGTGGCGGGCGGCAGCCGCGCCGACGGCGACCGGATAGGCGACAGCCCCCTCCCCGCCCCGCGACGGCTCGCCGCTCCAGGCGGCCATGGCATCAGCGAAGGCAGCGCCTTGCAGTGTCGTCTCCATATGGCGCTCGCGCGAGCCGGACATGGCTTCGGCAAGCTCCGCGACGGCACCGATGCTCTCGCCCACGGTCGCGCGGCGCCAGGCCTCGGTCAGCAGCACCGCATCGTTCCAGGCGGAGCCTTGCTCCAGCAGGGTTTCGAGCCATGCGGTCAGGCTCGCGCGATCCCGGATCAACCCGTCATGGATCGCCCGCTCCAGCCCATGGCTGTAGGCGAAGGCTCCGACCGGAAAGGCCGGGGACAGCCATGTCATCAGCCGGGCGAGCGTGGCGGTCTCAGTCATGATGGTGGTGGTGATCGTGACCATGCGCGTGTCCATGAGCGTGATAGGCGCCATGCACAGGCTGGAAGCGAGCCACGACCTCGCGCACGGAAGCGCCGAGCCCCTCCAGCATCGCCCGGATGACGTGGTCGCGCTGGATCAGGATACGGCCCTCGTCGATCTGCGCCGGCAGGTGGCGATTGCCGAGATGCCAGGCGAGATGGCGCAGCGGGCAGGTTCCCGGCAGCACCTCGTAAAGCTCTTCCTCGGCCGCGACGATGGCGATGCTGCGACCATCCTCCAGCACGAGCCGATCGCCATCGGCGAAGAGAACGGCCTCCGGCAGGTCGACCATCACCTCCTCGCCTTGATCCGTGGTGACGCGCTTGCGGCGCAGATGGCGAGCAGCATGGTCGAGCCTGATCGTGCCGGCAGGCTCTTCGCCTCCGCCATGGCTGTGGGAAACGGCGCGGAGCATGGCGGCCTCAGAACAGGAAATAGCGCTGCGCCATCGGCAGCACGGTCGCGGGTTCGCAGGTCAGGAGCTCGCCATCGGCGCGCACCTCATAGGTCTCGGGATCGACCTCCATCCGCGGCGTGGCGTCGTTGAGGATCATTGAGGCCTTGGAGATGCCGCCGCGCGTGTTCTCGACCGCGACCATGCCCTTGGCGACGCCGAGCCTGTCCTTCAGCCCGTTGGCAATGGCGGCCTGGCTGACGAAGGTGACGGAAGAGGCGGCCGGCGCGCGGCCATAGGCGCCGAACATCGGCCGATAATGCATCGGCTGAGGCGTCGGGATCGAGGCGTTGGGGTCTCCCATCGGCGCCGCCGCGATCATGCCGCCGACCAGCACCATTTCCGGCTTCACGCCGAAGAAGGCCGGGTTCCAGAGCACGAGATCGGCGCGCTTGCCGATTTCGACCGAGCCGACATGCTTCGACAGCCCCTGCGCGATGGCGGGGTTGATCGTGTATTTCGCGATGTAGCGGCGCACGCGCAGATTGTCGTTGTCGCCGGTCTCGTCCGCCAGGCGTCCGCGCTGGAGCTTCATCTTGTGGGCGGTCTGCCAGGTCCGGATCGGCACCTCGCCGACGCGGCCCATGGCCTGGCTGTCGGAGGAGATGATCGAGAAGGCGCCGATATCGTGCAGGATGTCCTCGGCCGCGATCGTTTCCTTGCGGATACGGCTCTCGGCGAAGGCGATGTCCTCCGGGATCGAGGGCGACAGGTGATGGCAGACCATCAGCATGTCGAGATGCTCGGCGATGGTGTTTTGCGTATAGGGCCGGGTCGGGTTGGTCGAGGAGGGGATGACGTTGCTCAAGCCACAGACCTTGATGATGTCCGGCGCATGGCCGCCGCCTGCGCCTTCCGTGTGGAAGGCGTGGATGGTGCGGCCCTTGAAGGCCGCGACCGTGTCCTCGACGAAGCCGCTCTCGTTCAGCGTATCGGTGTGGATCATCACCTGGACGTCATGATCGTCGGCGACGCTGAGGCAGTTGTCGATCGCCGCCGGCGTCGTGCCCCAGTCCTCATGGAGCTTGAGCGCGCAGGCGCCGCCCTCGATCATCTCGACGAGCGCGGCCGGCTTCGAGGCGTTGCCTTTGCCGGAAAGGCCGAGATTGATCGGAAAGGCGTCGAAGGACTGGATCATGCGGGCCAGATGCCAGGGGCCGGGCGTGCAGGTCGTCGCCAGCGTGCCATGGGCCGGGCCGGTGCCGCCGCCGAGCATGGTGGTGACGCCGGACATCAGCGCCTCCTCGATCTGCTGCGGGCAGATGAAATGGATATGGGCGTCGATGCCGCCGGCGGTGAGGATCCTGCCCTCGCCGGCGATCGCTTCGGTGCCGGGTCCGATGACGATGGTGACACCGGGTTGCGTATCCGGGTTGCCGGCCTTGCCGATGGCGACGATCAGCCCGTCCTTCAGGCCGATATCGGCCTTCACGATCCCCCAATGGTCGACGATCAGCGCATTGGTGATGACGGTGTCGACCGCGCCCTCGGCCCGGCTCGCCTGGCTCTGGCCCATGCCGTCGCGGATGACCTTGCCGCCGCCGAACTTCACCTCCTCGCCATAGCGGGTGAAATCCTTCTCGACCTCGATGATCAGGTCCGTATCGGCGAGACGGACCCGGTCGCCGACCGTCGGCCCGTACATCTGCGCGTAAGCGGCATGGGAGAGCGTGGCCGGCATCAGAGTTTTCCCATCACCTTCTGCTGGAAGCCGTAGACGGCGCGCCCGCCACCGAACGGCGCGAGGCGGACCTCGCGCTGCTGGCCGGGCTCGAAGCGCACGGCCGTGCCGGCGGCGATGTCGAGCCGCATGCCGCGCGCCTGCGCGCGGTCGAAGTCGAGCGCCGCATTGGTCTCGAAGAAGTGGTAATGCGAGCCGACCTGGATCGGCCGGTCGCCGGTATTGGCGACCAGCAGCGTGACCGGCTCCGCCCCCTCATTGAGGACGATATCCCCGGCAGCCGGGAAAACCTCTCCGGGGATCATGGCCTCAGGCTCCCGCGACCAGCCAGAGCCCGCCGAGCGCGGTCAGCCCGCCGGCGATGCGCGCCGCGATCCGCCCGCGATGCGAGAGCGCATTCCCGGCGACGCCGATGCCGACGCCGACCGCATGCAGCAAGGCCGTGGCGAGCGCGAAGCCGACCATGAAGGGCAGGCTCGTCGCCGCGCCCATCTCGCCGCCATGGGCATAGCCGTGGAACAGCGCGAAGAAGCCGACCATGGCCATGCCGACCGGCGTCGGCACCTGCAAGGCGACCAGCGCCAGCAGGCCGAGCACGACGACCGAAGCCGCGATCACCGGCTCGACGAAGGGCAGCGAGACGCCCGCGAGCGCCGCGCCGAAGCCCAGCATCATCGTGGCGACGAAGGCGAGCGGGATCGCCCAGACGGCGCGTCCGCCGACGAGGAAGGCCCAGAGGCCGACGCCGACCATCGCCAGGATATGGTCCGCACCGAAGAGCGGATGCGAGAAGCCGGCGGCAAACGAGCCGTGCTCCGCCGGGTTGAGATGGGCGAAGGCCGGGCTCGCGGCTCCGACGCTCAGAATCAGGGCGATCGACAGTCTCTTCATGGCGGCCTCCGGCTCGGGTTCTCAACGGATCGGCAGGTTCAACGGATCGGTTCGTGGACGGTGACGAGCTTGGTGCCGTCCGGGAAAGTGGCTTCGACCTGGACGTCGTGGATCATCTCGGCGACGCCCTGCATGACCTGCGCGCGGGTCACGACATGGGCGCCGGCTTCCATCAATTCCGCGACGCTGCGGCCGTCGCGCGCGCCCTCGACGACGAAATCCGCGATCAGGGCGATGGCCTCGGGGTGGTTGAGCTTCACCCCGCGCTCGAGCCGGCGCCGGGCGACCATGGCCGCCATGGAGATCAGGAGCTTGTCCTTCTCGCGCGGTGTCAGGTTCATCGGGCCATCCTAGAGTTGCCAGACCTTGGGCAGCGCCCGGCCGCCCATGAGCAAGGTGAGCAGCGGCTCCAGCCGCCGCCTGAGCGCGAGCCCGGTCTCCGCGACCAGCCGCGCGAGAAACTTGCCGTTCCAGGCGCTGGCGCCGCCGGCCGGGCCGATGATCGAGCGGGCCTGATCCAGAAAGCGCTCCGGTGCCGCCCCGGCGAACAGCACCGTCGCCATGGCATGATGGCCGGCCAGCGCCGCCTGCGGAGCAAGGCGCGCGGCGATATCCCCCTCGACGCGCAGATCGTCGGCGAAGAGCAGGCGTCCGCCGCGCCGGATGCGCCAGCGATCGTGCAAATGGCCGCTGCGCAGCGTCTCGCCCATCGCCTGCCGGCCGAACAGCACGGCCTCGACCGCGACCAGCTCGGCATCGCCTTCGAGATCGACATCGAGACGACGGGACAGCCTGCCGCCGTCGAAGAGGATCGTTTCCTGCGGCAGCCAGTCCAGCCGCGCCCCGGCCGCGAGCCGCAGGCGGTTGGTCACGACGGCGTCGGCGCCGGTCGAGCGATAGATGCGCTCGCAGGCTTGCGTGGTGAGGCAGGCCCGGGTCCCTGCCGCAAGCTCGACCTCCGCGCCGAAGCGGTCTCCCCCGGTCAGCCCGCCGGCGGTGTTGATGAGAATCGCCTGGGGATCGTCGGCTCCGAGCGGCCGGGGGAAGCGTAGCTTGGCGCAGCCTTCCTGGAACAGGCGGTCGAGGCCGGTCCGGCCGTCGCGCGAGCGGAAGGAGACGCGCGCCTGCCCGTGGGCGCGCTGCATCCGTGTCGGCGTTGGATTCTGGAGATGGTCGATCGCCAGCATCGTCAGGGCCGTTTTCCAGGCAGCGGGGCTTGCAGAAGACGCTGCATCTAGACCTGAATCAAGCGCTGGACCTGCGCGCCGTCGAGTTCGTTCATCGGCCCCGACAGCACGACCTCGCCGCGATCCATCACGAACATCGTATCGGCGAGTTCGCGGGCGAAATCGAAATACTGCTCGACCAGCACGATCGCCA
Organism: Hyphomicrobiales bacterium; assembly: GCA_900466745.1. GTDB lineage: Bacteria > Pseudomonadota > Alphaproteobacteria > Rhizobiales > Beijerinckiaceae > Allobosea > Allobosea minatitlanensis. The sequence goes on from UBNE01000003.1 coordinate 48,991, forward strand.
TGCCGCCCTTCTGGCGCAGATAGTCGATGGCGCGGCCGATATCCTTGATGATCGAGGGCTGAATGCCCTCGGTCGGCTCGTCCAGCACCAGCAGCCTGGGTCGGGTGACCAGCGCCCGCGCGATCGCGAGCTGCTGCTGCTGGCCTCCCGAGAGGTCTCCGCCGCGCCGGCCCAGCATGGTCTTCAGCACGGGGAAGAGGTCGAAGAGCTCATCCGGGACGAAGCGCTCGCGGCGCTTCAGCGGCGCGAAGCCGGTCTCCAGATTCTCCTTCACCGTCAGCAGCGGGAAGATCTCCCGCCCCTGCGGCACATAGGCGATGCCGGCCCGCGCACGGTCCTCGCTGCGCAGGCCGGAGATGTCTTCGCCATCGAGGCGGATATGGCCTGACGAGATCGGCTGATGCCCGACGATGGCGCGCATCAGCGAGGTCTTGCCGACGCCGTTGCGGCCCATCACGCAGGTCACCTTGCCGGTCTCGGCGTGAAGCGAGACATGGCGCAGCGCCCGGGCGGCGCCGTAATGCAGGTCGATGGTGTCGACGGTCAGCATGAAGTCACCTCCGCCATGACCTTGCGGGAAAAGGTGCGGGTCATCCCGGGCGAAGCGCAGCGCAGACCCGGGATCCATGCCTGAACTTCTTTCGGATGCGTTCCGGCATGGATCCCGGATCGGCGCCGCGGAGCCTGTCCTTGGGCCGACCGAAGGTCGGACCCGAGGGCGGCTTGTCCGGGATGACGGCGGAGGAGAACCGAGGGGCGAGACGCAGCCATCCTCACCGCCCCAGATACACTTCGACGACCCGCTCATTGGCGCTGACCTGGTCGAGCGGGCCTTCCGCCAGCACCGAGCCCTCGTGCAGCACCGTGACCTTCACGCCGAGCTCGCGGATGAAGCCCATGTCGTGCTCGACCACGATCACCGAATGATCCTGCGCGATCTCCTTGAGCAGGACCGCCGTCTGCGCCGTCTCGCCATCGGTCATGCCGGCGGCGGGCTCGTCGACGAGCAGGAGCTTCGGGTCCTGCGCCAGCAGCATGCCGATCTCGAGCCATTGCTTCTGCCCGTGCGAGAGCGAGCCCGCGAGCCGGTCGCGCCTGTCGGCGAGCTTCACGATGCCGAGGATCTCGTCGATGCGCTTCTGCTGCGCGCTTTCCGTCTTCCAGAACAGCGTCCTGCCGACCGTACGCTTCGATTTCAGCGCCAGCAGGATGTTGTCCTCGATGCTGTGGAAGTCGAAGACGGTCGGCTTCTGGAACTTGCGGCCGATGCCGAGATTGGCGATCGCCGCCTCGTCGAGCCGGGTCAGGTCAACCGTGCCGGCGAACATCACCGTGCCGAGATCGGGCTTCGTCTTGCCAGTGATGATGTCCATCATCGTGGTCTTGCCGGCGCCGTTGGGGCCGATGATGGCGCGCATCTCGCCGGGCGCGATGGTCAGCGACAGGCCGCGGATCGCCTTGAAGCCGTCGAAGGAAACGCTGACGCCGTCGAGATAGAGCAGCGAGGAGGTCAACGCGCCGGGCACGGGAGCGTTCATCGCGTCACTCAGCCGGGGCCGGCTCGGCGGCCGGGGCGCTGGCTGGCCTGCGGCGGCGCGCCCACAGCGCCTCGGCCGTGCCCAAAATGCCCTTGGGCAGGAAGAGGGTGACGACGACGAAGAGCCCGCCCAGCGCGAACAGCCAATACGGCGCCATGAAGCCGGAGGTGAAGACGGTCTTGGCCCAGTTGACGACGACCGCCCCCAGCGCGGCACCGACCAGCGTGCCGCGCCCGCCGACCGCGACCCAGATCACGGTCTCGATCGAATTGGCCGGGGCGAACTCGCTGGGATTGATGATGCCGACCTGCGGCACGTAGAGCGCGCCCGCAATCCCCGCCATGCAGGCCGAGACGGTGAAGACGAAGAGCTTGAAGCGGTCGACCCGGTAGCCGAGGAAGCGGATCCGCGATTCGGCATCGCGGATCGCGATCACCACCTTGCCGAGCTTCGAGACGACGATGCCGCGCGCGATCAGGAAGCCGGCGGCGAGCATCACGCAGGTCATCGAAAACAGAGCCGCGCGCGTGCCCTGCGCCTGGACCTCGAAGCCGAGGATGTCCTTGAAATCGGTCAGCCCGTTATTGCCGCCGAAGCCCATATCGTTGCGGAAGAAGGCGAGCAGCAGCGCATAAGTCAGCGCCTGGGTGATGATCGAGAGATAGACGCCGGTGACGCGCGAGCGGAAGGCAAACCAGCCGAAGATGAAGGCGAGCAGCCCCGGCACGGCCAGCACCATCAGCATGGCGAAGGGAAAGGAGGAGAAGCCGTACCAGTACCAGGGCAGCTCCTGCCAGTTCAGGAAGACCATGAAATCGGGCAGGACCGGATTGCCATAGACGCCACGCGAGCCGATCTGGCGCATCAGGTACATGCCCATGGCATAGCCGCCGAGCGCGAAGAAGGCGCCGTGGCCGAGGCTCAATATGCCGCAATAGCCCCAGACCAGATCGAGCGAGATCGCCAGCAGCGCGTAGCAGAGATACTTGCCCCAGAGCGACATGGTCGAAGTCGGGACATGGAAGGCCGAGCCTGCCGGCATCAGCAGGTTGGAGAGCGGCACCAGAAGAGCCAAGGCCAGCACGATGGCGAGGAAGATGCCACCGCGTCGGTCCATGTTCTGGAGGAAGAAGCGGGCGATCATGCTTCCACCGCCCGGCCCTTGAGCGCGAACAGGCCGCGCGGGCGCTTCTGGATGAAGAGGATGATGCAGACGAGCAGCGCGATCTTGCCGAGCACGGCGCCGGCATAGGGCTCCAGCAGCTTGTTGGCGACGCCGAGCGTCATGGCGCCGACCAGCGTGCCCCAGAGATTGCCGACGCCGCCGAAGACCACGACCATGAACGAGTCGATGATGTAGCTCTGGCCGAGATTGGGGCTGACATTGTCGATCTGCGAGAGCGCGACCCCGGCGAGCCCCGCCACGCCCGAACCCAGCCCGAAGGTCAGCGCGTCGATGCGGCCGGTGCGGATGCCCATGGCTGAGGCCATGCGCCGGTTCTGGGTGACGGCGCGCATCTGCAGGCCCATCGGCGTCAGCTTCAGGATCGCCAGCAGCGCGAGGAAGACCAGCGCCGTGAAGACGATGATCCAGAGGCGGTTATAGGTGATCGCCAGACCGCCGAGATCGAAGGCGCCGGACATGAAGGCGGGCGCGCCGACCTCGCGGTTGGTCGGGCCGAAGGCGGTGCGTACCGTCTGTTGCAGGATCAGGCTGATGCCCCAGGTCGCGAGCAGCGTCTCCAGCGGGCGGCCATAGAGGAAGCGGATGACGCCGCGCTCGATGGCGATGCCGACCGCGCCGGAAACGATGAAAGCCGCCGGCAACGCGATCGCCAGCGACCAGTCGAACAGCCAGGGCGCGTTGGCGCGGATCGCCTCCTGCACGACGAAGGTGGTATAGGCGCCGAGCATCACCATCTCGCCATGGGCCATGTTGATGACGCCCATCACGCCGAAGGTGATGGCAAGCCCGATCGCGGCGAGCAGCAGCACCGAGCCGAGCGAGAGCCCGTACCAGAGGTTCTGCGCGATATCCCAGAGCCGCAGGCGGCCTTCGATGGCGGAGATCGCCTTGGCCTGCGCATCCCTCAGGGCCGGTGTCGCTTCGCCGGAGAGCGCGCGCAGCGTCGCCAGCGCCTCCTGGTCGCCGCGCTCGCGCAGCACGTCGATGGCGGCCAGCCGGTCGAGCGGCTGGGCATCGGGCTTGGCGACCAGGATCGCGGCCTGCGCCTGACGCAGCGCGGCGAGGGCGCGCGGGTCGCTCTCCTTGCCGATCGCGGTCTCGACGATCGGCAGCAGGCCGGCGTCGCGCGACTTGAAGACCGCCTCGGCCGCCGCGGCGCGCTTGCCCGGATCGGGATTGAGGAGGCTCAAGCCGCCGAGCGCCGCCTGCACGGCGCGCCGAACGGAGTTGTTGAGGCGCACCGCCTTCAGCCCCTCCGGCGCGGCGGCCAGCGTCTGGCCGGTGCGGGCATCGACGAGACCGCCGGCGGCCGTCTTCACCACGACGCCGCCCGGCCCCGCGAGCAGCCTCCCGTCGCCCAGCGCCTCGACCATCAGCCCGGCGTTGGGATGGGCGCTCGCGACGAGGATTTCGACCGCCCGCGTCGTGTCGGAATAGCTGTCGGCGGCGAGGCGCCGGAACGCCTCGTCGGCATTCTGCGCGAAGGAGGCGACCGAGGCCGCGACCAGCGCGACGAGGATCACTCCCAGATGCAGCAGGCGATAAAAGAAGGACATCAAATCGGTCCGCTTCACGGCTGGGCTTGGCTCCAGCCCTCATCCTGACGAGACGCGAGCCTTGCTCGCTCCTCAGGACGAGGGCTCGAATGAATGGCCGCTTCTCGGGCAGCGAAAAACGAGGAGCGGCCGGGATGTTTCCCGTGCCGCCCCTTCCCCTCATGACCTCATGCGCCGCCGCCGCATTTGTTGGTCTTGACGTTGAAGTTGCCGCATTTCTTGTCGACCCAGTCGCCGATCAGGTCCCTGGAGCCTTCGAGTTCCTTCGACCAGGCATCGCCGGCGACGAGGCCGTCCGTCTTCCAGACCACGTCGAACTGGCCGTCATCCTTGATCTCGCCGATGAAGACCGGCTTGGTGATGTGGTGGTTGGGCAGCATCTTCGAGGTGCCGCCGGTGAGGTTCGGCGCCTCGATGCCGGGCAGGGCGTCGATGACCTTGTCCGGATCGGTGGACTTCGCCTTCTCGACCGCCTTCACCCACATGTTGAAGCCGATGTAATGCGCCTCCATCGGGTCGTTGGTGACGCGCTTCGGGTTCTTGGTGAAGGCCTGCCACTGCTTGATGAAGGCCTTGTTCTCGGGCGTGTCGATCGACTCGAAATAGTTCCAGGCGGCGAGGTGGCCGACCAGCGGCTTGGTGTCGATGCCGGCGAGCTCCTCCTCGCCGACCGAGAAGGCGACGACCGGAATGTCGGTCGCCTTGATCCCCTGGTTGCCGAGCTCCTTGTAGAACGGCACGTTGGCGTCGCCGTTGATGGTCGAGACCACGGCGGTTTTCTTGCCGGCCGAGCCGAACTTCTTGATGTCAGAGACGATGGTCTGCCAGTCGGAGTGGCCGAAGGGCGTGTAGTTGATCATGATGTCGTCGGGCTTCACGCCCTTGGACTTGAGATAGGCTTCGAGGATCTTGTTGGTCGTGCGCGGATAGACGTAGTCGGTGCCGGCCAGCACCCAGCGCTCGACCTTCTCCTCCTTGGCGAGATAGTCGACGGCGGGGATGGCCTGCTGGTTCGGCGCGGCGCCGGTGTAGAAGACGTTGCGCTCGCTCTCCTCGCCCTCGTACTGGACGGGATAGAACAGGATGTTGTCGAGTTCCTTGAAGACCGGCAGCACCGATTTGCGCGACACCGAGGTCCAGCAGCCGAAGCAGGCCGCGACCTTGTCCTTGGTGATCAGCTCGCGCGCCTTCTCGGCGAAGAGCGGCCAGTTCGAGGCGGGGTCGACGACCACGGCCTCGAGCTTCCTGCCGAGCACGCCGCCCTTCTTGTTCTGCTCCTCCACGAGCATGAGCATGACGTCCTTCAGCGTCGTCTCGGAGATCGCCATCGTCCCCGAAAGCGAATGAAGGATGCCGATCTTGATGGTCTCCTGCTGCGCCGCCGCAGGTCGCCAGGAAGAGCCGAGGAAAGCGGCGCCGGCCAGAGCGGTGCCGAGGAATTCGCGACGGTTGCTGTTCACGGCCATCTCCCGAAGGAAGGTTGCTGACGGCGCCCCCTTGACGCCGACGTGCCTCAAGGCCCGTGAACCATGCTTCGCAAGCGATGTGCCAACCGCGCGCGCAGGCGCGCTCCCGCCGCCAGGACGGCGGTTTTCAGGGCTCCGCCGCGGCGTCGAAAGCTCTGACGCAGCGCCGGCTGCGGATCGCCATGCGGATATTGCCTATTTTCTGACCTACATGGAGCGTGCGGACGCAATTGCTGCTGTTTTGGGCAGATTTGGCTGCCGCGCCGCGCGGCGATGCCCATGCCGCCGGAACCGCCAAGGCGATGCGCCCGGCTCGCTGTTTTCAGGGTCGAGCGCGATCGGGAGGTAGCACCGACTCGCAGAAAAACGCGCGGGAACGCAACCGCGAGGCGGCCGCCGCCAAGGGCGGCTGCCTCCGGCTTCGTCGGGCTTACCGGCCGAGGCCGCCCATCAGCATGTACTTGATCTCGACGAACTCCTCGATGCCGTGGAGCGAGCCCTCGCGGCCGAGGCCCGATTCCTTGACGCCGCCGAAGGGCGCGACCTCGGTGCCGAGAATGGCCGCGTTGATGCCGACCATGCCGTATTCCAGCTCTTCGGCGACGCGGAAGGCGCGGCCGAGATCCTTCGTGTAGAAATAGGCCGCGAGGCCGAAGGGCGTGTCGTTCGCCATGGCGACCACCTCGTCCTCGCTGGTGAAGCGATAGACCGGCGCGATCGGCCCGAAGGTCTCCTCGCGCGTCACCAGCATCTTGGTCGTCACGCCCGCCAGCACGGTCGGCTCGTAGAAGCTGCGGCCGAGCGCGTGGCGCTGGCCGCCGACCACCACCTTCGCACCGTTGGCCACCGCATCGGCGACGTGGCGCTCGACCTTCTCGACCGCGCGCGCGTTGATCAGCGGCCCCTGCACGACGCCGACCTCGATGCCGTTGCCGACCTTGAGGCGGGCGACCTCCGCGGCGAACTTCTCGACGAAGGCGTCGTGGATGCCGTCCTGGACGAGGAGCCGGTTGGTGCAGACGCAGGTCTGGCCCATATTGCGGAACTTCGCCGCGATCGCGCCCTGCACGGCGGCATCGAGATCGGCGTCGTCGAAGACGATGAAGGGCGCGTTGCCGCCGAGCTCGAGCCCGACCTTCTTCACGGTCGAGGCGGCCTGCTGCATCAGGAGCTTGCCGACCGGCGTCGAGCCGGTGAAGCCGATGAAGCGCACCGCCGGATGCGAGGTCATGACCTTGCCGATCGCGACCGCGTCGCCGGTGACGATGTTGAGCACGCCCTCGGGGAAGCCGGCGCGGACCGAGAGCTCCATCAGCGCCAGCGCGGTCAGCGGGGTGTCCGGCGCGGGCTTGACCACGAAGGTGCAGCCGGCGGCCAGGCCCGGCGCGCATTTGCGGGTGATCATCGCGGCCGGGAAGTTCCAGGGCGTGATCGCGGCGCAGACGCCGACCGGCTGCTTCTGGACGATGATGCGGGAATCGGGGAAGGGCGAGGGAATGGTCTCGCCATAGATGCGCTTGGCTTCCTCGGCATAGAACTCGACGAAGGACGCGGCGTAAGCGACCTCGCCGCGCGCTTCCGCCAGCGGCTTGCCCTGCTCGGCCGTCATGATCTGGGCCAGGTCCTCCTGGTTGGCCATGATCAGCCCGAACCATTTGCGCAGGATCTGCGAGCGCTCCTTGGCGCTCTTCCTCGCCCAGGGCTTGAAGGCGCGCGCCGCGGCCTCGACGGCGGCGGTCGTCTCGGCTTCGCCGAAGCGCGGCACCTTGGCCAATACCGCGCCCGTCGCCGGATTCTCGACCGCATCGACGCCATCGCCGGTCCAGCCGCCGTCGATGAGGCATTGCGCTTTCAGCAGGGAGGTGTCGTTCAGCTTCAGCATATCGGATATCCGGTGGGGGGCTCGGGCGGGAGAGGACAAAGCCGCTTTCGGCAGGGTTGTCGAGAGGGTTGTCGCGATGCCGGGCGTGTCAGCCGGGAAAACGCGATCTCGCCCGGAACCGCGCGATCGTTGCGAGAGCCGAACTGGGTCCGCGAGATGGCGCCTCTCGGCAGTGTCCTGGAGCGACCGCGGCCGAAAAGCAAAAAGCGCCGGAAGATCCGACGCTTGCGTGCCTCTCAAGCCTTGAGATTGTCTGGAGCGGGCGAAGGGATTCGAACCCTCGACCCCAACCTTGGCAAGGTTGTGCTCTACCCCTGAGCTACACCCGCATCCGAGACAGTCGCGCCGTGGCGGCGCGGTCGGGTTATTGCCTCAAAGCGTTGCGAAGCGCAAGCGTCTGCGCAAAGTTTTTTGCCGCCTGTCGATAAAGCCCTGGCGGACGCCCTTCTCCTGTCAGCGGAACCGCGGCGGAACTGGCCGAGACCCGGATCGCCGTGGCGGCGCACCTACCAAGACTGTCTCCGCCGACGGGGCGCGGCGTTTCGTTTTTTGCGCCGATGATCTAGAGCAGGATCCGGTCCGGTGGCGCATCGGGCCGTCGCAGGCGCGGCGAGGGCCGCTGCCCGCATCCGCCTGTTCCCGCGCCGCCTGGTCTGTCCGAATCCGTCATGAGCGCTCCGCCCCGCATCGCCCCTCTCACTCCGGAGGAACTCTGCGCGCGCCTTGCCGCGAGCGGCATCGCCTTTCACCGGACCGATCATCCGGCCGTGTTCACGGTGGCCGAGACCGCGCCGCATCGCGCGGCGATGACGGGGCTGCAGACCAAGAACCTGTTCCTCAAGGACAAGAAGGGCAGGCTCTTCCTGGTCTCGGCCCGGTCGGATGCCCGCATCGACCTGAAGCGCCTGCACGAGACGATCGGCGCCAGCGGCCGGCTCTCCTTCGGCTCGGCCGAGCTGCTGCTGGAGAAGCTCGGTGTGACGCCCGGCTCCGTCACGGCCTTCGCCGTGATCAACGATCGCGAACGGGCCGTCACCATGGTGCTCGACGCGGCGCTGACGACCGGCGAGGAGGTGAATTTCCACCCGCTGGTCAATACCGCGACGCTGCGCCTGGCGCGCGACGACCTCATCGCCTTCCTGCGCGCCACCGGGCACGAGCCGCTGATCGTGGATTTGCCGGTGCCGCCCGATGGACAGAACGGCTAAAGCTCCCCATCTATGATGGCGGCCTGCCGCGGCGGGCCAAGGACGCAGACACAGGGTTCCGAACGGGTCGGCGCAGGCCCGGGATCCGGAACGACGGCATCACGAAGGGCGACCCATGCTGGTCAATGGCGAGGCGGCCGGGCAATCCGGCCTGATCAAGGACACCACCACCCAGGGCTTCCGCCAGGACGTCGTTTCCGAATCGATGCAGCAGCCGGTGCTGGTCGATTTCTGGGCGCCCTGGTGCGGCCCCTGCAAGCAGCTCACCCCCGTCATCGAGAAGGCGGTCAAGGCGGCCGGCGGCAAGGTCAAGCTCGTCAAGATGAACATCGACGAGCACCCGCAGATCCCCGGCCAGCTCGGCATCCAGTCGATTCCCGCCGTGATCGCCTTCAAGCAGGGCCAGCCGATCGACGGCTTCATGGGCGCGCAGCCCGAGAGCCAGGTGAAGGCCTTCATCGAGCGCCTCGTCGGGCCGGTCGGGCCGGGCGAGGCCGAAGCGCTGGTCGCGGCGGCGCAGGAGGCCATCGCGGCGGGCGACGCTGCCGGCGCGAGCGAGCTCTACGCCCATGTGCTCCAGATGGAGCCGGACAACCTCGCCGCCATCGCCGGGCTGTCCCGGCTGCATCTCGACACCGGCGACGTCGAGGGTGCCAAGGGCATCCTCGCCATGGCGCCGCAGGACAAGGCGGGCGACCCGGCGATCGCGGCCGTGCGCGCCGCGATCGAGCTCGCCGAGCAGGCCGCCTCGCTCGGCGACACGGCGGAGCTGGAGGCGAAGGTCGCCGCCGACCCGAAGGATCACCAGGCTCGCTTCGACCTGGCGCTGGCGCTGAACGCCAGGGACAGGCGCGACGAGGCGGTCGACCATCTGATCGCCATCATCAGGGCCGACAGGACCTGGAACGAGGACGGCGCCCGCAAGCAGTTGCTGCAGTTCTTCGAGGCCTGGGGCCCGATGGACGAGGCGAGCGTGGCCGGGCGCCGGAAACTGTCGACCCTGCTGTTTTCCTGACGCGGGAGGAGCTGCGGATGAGCATGAACGCCGTGTACAAAGGGGCCGGGGATTGCCCGCAGGTGATTCCGCTCTTCCCTTTGACCGGCGCGCTGCTGCTGCCGCGCGGGCAGATGCCGCTCAACATCTTCGAGCCGCGCTATCTGGCGATGATCGACGACGCGATCCGGGGCGACCGCGTCATCGGCATGATCCAGCCCGTCCCGGATGACGGGCGCAGCCCCGAGATCCCGCCACTGCTCAAGGTCGGCTGCCTCGGCCGGATCACCCAGTTCGCCGAGACCGGCGACGACCGCTACATCGTCACCCTGACCGGGATCAGCCGCTTCCGCGTCGCCGAGGAACTCTCCGTGGCGACGCCCTACCGCCAGGCCCGGGTGGATTACGCGCCCTTCGCCCGCGATTTCGTCGCGCGGGCCGGGGAGGAGGAGGTCGATCGCGACGGGCTGCTGCGGGCGCTGCGGGATTTCGCCAAGGTCAACGACCTCAAGATCGACTGGAAGGGCGTGAACGAGGCGCCGAACGAGGCGCTGGTCAATGCGCTGGCGATGATGTGCCCCTTCGGGCCGCGCGAGAAGCAGGCGCTGCTCGAGGCGGAGAGCCTGCGGGAGCGGGCCGCGGTCCTGGTCGCGATCACCGAGATCGAGCTGGCGCGCGGCGGCGGCGATCCGGACACCACCCTGCAGTGACTGCCGCCGCATCCCCTTGCGCGCCGGCCGGGGCCGCGCCTTCGGCCGCCTGGCCGCCGCGCCGCGCGGTCGCGGCCTGGATCCTCTTCGACTGGTCGACGCAGCCCTTCTTCACCCTGATCACCACCTTCGTCTTCGCCCCGTTCTTCGCCTCCGCTCTCGCCGGCGACGCGGCGCAGGGGCAGGCGCTGTGGGGCTATGCGACCGGGCTCGCGGGCCTGTGCATCGCGCTGCTCTCGCCGCTGCTCGGCGGCATCGCCGACCGGACCGGGCCGCGCAAGCCGTGGATCGCGGCCTTCGGGGCGCTATTGGTGATCGGCTCGGCGATGCTCTGGTTCGCGGTGCCCGGCTCGCCCTGGGCGGTGTCGGTCGCGCTCGCCGGCTTCGTCCTGGCGACGGTGGGCGCCGAGTTCGCGACGACCTTCAACAATGCGATGATGACGCGCCTCGTGCCGCCGGAGCGGCTGGGCTGGCTCTCGGGCACGGGCTGGGCGGTGGGCTATCTCGGCGGCCTGCTCTCGCTGGCGATCACGCTCGGCCTGCTCGCCGCCGATCCGCAGACCGGCAAGACGCTGGCGGGAATGGCGCCGATCCTCGGGCTCGATGCGGCGGCGCGCGAGGGCGATCGTTTCTCGGGGCCGCTGACGGCGCTGTGGTTCGTCGTCTTCGTCACGCCGATGTTCCTGCTGACGCCGGATTCGCCGCCGACCGGGCTGAGGCTCGCCGAGGCGGCGCAGGGCGGCGTCGGCCGGCTCAGGGCGACGCTGGCGGAGCTGCCGAAGCTGCCCGCGCTCGGGCGCTTCCTGCTCGCCAACATGATCTATCAGGATGCGCTGGTCGCGCTCTTCGCCTTCGGCGGCATCTATGCGGCCGGCGTCTTCGGCTGGCAGACCATCGAGCTCGGCGTGTTCGGCATCCTGCTTACCGTCACCGGCACGCTCGGCGCCTGGCTCGGCGGCAAGCTCGACGACCGCATCGGCGGCAAGCCGGTCATCCTGGGCGCGATCGCCTGCCTGCTCGTCGCCTGCCTCGGCATCCTCTCGCTCGGAGCCGACCACATTCTCTTCGTCGTCCCGGCCGCGCCTTCCGTCCCCGGCGGCGGACTCTACGACTCGCTGCCCGAGAAGGTCTATCTCGGGCTCGGCCTGCTGATCGGCCTCGTCGCCGGCCCGCTCCAGGCGGCCTCGCGCAGCCTGATGGCGCGGCTCGCGCCGGAGGGGCGCATCGGCGAGTTCTTCGGGCTGTTCGCCCTGTCGGGCAAGGTCACCTCCTTCATGGGGCCGACGCTGGTCGCGCTGGCGACGAGCGCCTTCGCGAGCCAGCGGGCCGGGCTGGCCGTGCTGATCCTGTTCTTCCTGGCCGGTGCTTGGCTGCTGGCGGGGGTGAGGGTCGTCCGTCGATCGTAAGGGGGCATCCCGCGCGCGCCGCAGCACGAAGTGCTGCTGCGCAGATGCGGGATGACACCCTTCATATGACGCGCTTCAGCGAACCAGGATATTCCGGAACTGCCAGGGGTCGCTTTCGTCGATATCCTCCGGGAACAGTCCCGGGCGGCCGTCGAGCGGCGTCCAGTCGGTATAGTAGCCCTTCACCGGGCCGAGATAGGGCTGCTGGATCGCGAGCAGGCGGTTGTGGTCGAGCTCCTCGACCTCGACGATGCCGGCGCGCGGGTTCTCCAAAGCCCAGACCATGCCGGCGAGCACCGAGGAGGTCACCTGCAGGCCGGTCGCGGTCTGGTAGGGCGCGAGCGCGCGGGCCTCCTCGATCGAGAGCTGCGAGCCGAACCAGTAGGCGCCCTTCTCATGGCCGTAGAGCAGCACGCCGAGCTCGTCGATGCCGTCGACGATCTCGTCCTCCTCGAGGATGTGGTGCTCCGTCTGGGGCCGGCCGGCATTGCCGAACATCTCGTGCAGCGAGAGCACGGCGTCGTTCGGCGGGTGATAGGCGTAGTGGCAGGTCGGCCGGTAGACAACCTTGCCGGTCTCGTCGCGGACGGTGAAGTAGTCGGCGATCGAGATCGACTCGTTATGCGTCACCAGGAAGCCGTACTGGGCGCCGGGCGTCGGGCACCAGCTCCGGACCTTGGTCTCGGCGCCGGCCTGCATCAGGTAGATCGCCGCCTGCGAGCCGGTCTCGTGGCCATGGGCGTTCGCCGGCAGCCACTTCTCATGCGTGCCCCAGCCGAGCTCGGAGGGCTGCACCGCTTCGGCGATGAAGCCCTCGACCGACCAGGTGTTGACGAAGACGCCCGGCGGCTTCGGGTTCTTCGAGCGCTGCGTGTCGCGCTCGGCGATGTGGATGCCCTTGACGCCGACGCGCTGCATCAGCCCGGCCCATTCCTCGCGGCTGGTCGGCTCCGGCGCGTTGAGGCGCATATCGGCGGCGATGTTCATCAGCGCCCGCTTCACCAGCGAGGAGACCATGCCGGGATTGGCGCCACAGCAGGAGACCGCGGTGGGCGTGCCGGCCGGCCGCGCCCGCTTGGCGGCGAGCGTCATCTCGCGCAGCGCGTAGTTCGAGCGCTCGGCCGGGCCCTTGCTGTCGTCGAAATAGAAGCCGAGCCAGGGCTCGTTGACGGTGTCGATATAGAGCGCGCCGAGGCTGGAGGCGAATTCCATCAGGTCGCGCGAGCCGGTGTCGCAGGACAGGTTCACGCAGAAACCCTGGCCGCCGCCGGCGGTCAGCAGCGGCTCCAGGATCTCCTTGTAATTCGCCGGCGTCAGCGCTTTCTGAATGAAGCGGATGCCGCGCTCGTCGAGCAGATGGCGGTTGGTATCGTCCGGAGCGATGACGACGAAACGGCTCTTGTCGAACTTGAAGTGCCGCTCGAGCAGAGGCAGCGTGCCGCGGCCGATCGAGCCGAAACCGATCATCACGACCGGGCCGGTGATCTCGCCGTAGACGGGCCAATTCGTCATTCTTCCAAACTCCTGGGTTCCGGGAACAAAAAGGTGGAAAAGCTCGTATGGGCGCGCCTTTGCGCCGTCAATCGCGACGAGAGCCTTCCATGTGGCCGGCACATGGAAGGCGCCCGGCGATGACGGCGCGATGACGGCGGAACGAAAGGGTCAGGCGGCCTGGGCCACCGGCTCGGATGCGGTGACCGTGGGAAGGACCGTGCCGGTCGCGACCAGCACGCCGCTGGCGCCGTCGAGCGCGCCCGCGCGCAGGGCGACGGCGAGGAAGCGCCCGCGCTCGACCGGGCCGGGCATGGCGAGGTCGCGCGTCAGCCCGGCGTCGAAGCCGAAGCGGGCATAATAGGGCGCGTCGCCGACCAGAAGGACGGCGCCGTGGCCGCGGCAGGCGGCGCGCCAGAGCGCCTCGCGCATCAGCGCCTTGCCGAGCCCCTCGCCCTGCAATTCGGGCTTGACCGCGAGCGGGCCGAGCAGCAGCGCCGGCACGCCGCCGGCGGCGACATGCCAGAGGCGGACCGTGCCGACGACCTCGCCGTCGCGCTCCGCCGTCAGCGCCAGCCCTTCGGCCGGCAGGCGGCCTTCGCGCAGGCGCTCGCTCGACTTGGCGGTGCGGCGCTCGCCGAGGCAGCGGTCGAGCAGCGCCTCGCGGGCGGGAATGTCGCTGGCGATCTCGTCGCGGATCGTGATCATGACGCACCTCCTGCCGGAGCGCCCATTCTCACGGGCCTTCCCGGCGCCGCCCGAGGGCGGCCACAAGCAATCGGGGATGTGGGAAGAGGGTCCGGCGGGAGCCACGCCCGCGCGCTCTGTTCTGGAGACGCGGACGCTCCGCCCGATTTCCCGGGCAGCCCGCCGTTTCCGACAGGGCGCTTCGCCGGACCCGATTGGTCAGGAGGGAACTCGCGTTCCCTCCAACGTCAGATGACGTATTGCTTCAGCGGCGGGAAGCCGTTGAAGGCGACGGCCGAATAGGTCGTCGTATAGGCGCCCGTGCCCTCGATCAGCACCTTGTCGCCGATCTCCAGCGAGAAGGGCAGCATGTACGGGGTCTTCTCGTACAGGACGTCGACCGAATCGCAGGTCGGGCCGGCGAGCACGCAAGGCACGGTCGCATCGCCGTCGCGCAGGGTGCGGATCGGGTAGCGGATCGCCTCGTCCATGGTCTCGGCCAGGCCGTTGAACTTGCCGATGTCGAGATAGACCCAGCGGACTTCGTCCGCCTCGGCCTTCTTCGAGATCAGCACGACCTCCGCCTCGATCAGCCCCGCCTCGCCGACCATGCCGCGGCCCGGCTCGATGATCGTCTCGGGCAGACGGTTGCCGAAATGCTTCGACAGCGCCCGGAAGATCGCGTCGCCATAGGACGGCACGCCCGGAATCGGCTTCAGGTAGCGCGCCGGGAAGCCGCCGCCGAGATTGACCATCGACAGCGAGAGACCGCGGGTGGCGCATTCCTTGAAGATCGCCGAGGCCGAGGCCAGGGCCGAATCCCAGGCGTTCACATTGGCCTGCTGCGAGCCGACATGGAACGAGATGCCATAGGCCTGCAGGCCGAGGCGATGGCCGTGCTCGAGCACGTCCGCGGCCATTTCGGGCACGCAGCCGAACTTGCGCGAGAGCGGCCAGTCGGCGCCGGCACCGTCGCAGAGGATGCGGCAGAAGATGCGCGCGTCCCGGGCGCCGGTCTTCTCGGCGGCGCGGGCGACCTTCTCGACCTCGGCCACGCAGTCGACGGCGAAGAGGCGCACGCCGATCTCCATGGCGCGCACGACGTCGCGCTCCTTCTTGATGGTGTTGCCGAAGGAGATGCGGTCGGCGGTGGCGCCGGCCGCGAGCGCGAGCTCGATCTCGACGACCGAGGCGCAGTCGAAGCAGGAGCCGAGCTTGGCCAGAAGGGCAAGCACCTCCGGCGCCGGGTTCGCCTTCACCGCGTAGAAGACGCGGGTGTCGGGCAGGGCGCGGGAGAAGGCCTGGTAGTTGTCGCGCACGACATCGAGGTCGATGACGACGCAGGGGCCGTCCTCGCGTCGGGCCCGAAGAAACTCACGGATGCGCTCGGTCATCGGCGCGACTCCCCTACGACGCAAGCGGCGTCGATGCGATGTATCGCCGGAAGAAACGTCGCGTTCGCGCGGCGCTTTGGAGACGCCTGCGACAGCGGACGAAACGTCCGGACCCGAAACACCGTTCGATTGGGGAAGACCCCGCACGGCCGGCAATGAAGGACAAGCCTCTTCGGTGTTGGCCTTTGGAAAGCCAACGAGACCAAAAAAGCCCGCTCCGTCGTTGCTTTAAGCTGCGTCCCCCGTGGAGATGCGGGGTTCGCCGGTTTTGCCTCCGGCTGCCGGTCTGTGTCGGGGAGCGGTTCCCTTGCGAGAACCGGGAAGCGTGATTCGAGGGATATCCATCCCCTCCATCCGTCTTCCGACCCCTGGCGGCTGTCCGGCCTCTTGTCCGGATGCCCACCGACCGGCACGCGGCCACAGGCACGTGCGAATTGGGTGACCGCGATATACGGATGGCCGGGCGCGACCACAAGAGTTTTTTGCGCGCCCGGGTCCGATTTTTTTGCAGGGCCGATCCGCGGGATTCCGCGAACGAAAAACGGGCGAAAACCCTTCGCCGGCTATGGGTTAAGGGATGGTCGGGAACCGCGCCGTCATTCCGGGCTTCGCGTCAGCGAAGAGCCCGGAACCCATGCACATCGGATCGGACGAGAAACCCTTCGGGCCGGCGCATGTCGATCGCTGTCGTGTTCATGGGTTCCGGGCTCGCCGCTGCGCGGCGCCCCGGAATGACGGTGTGATTCCGGCACAAACGGGAGCGGCCTAGTCGCGCTTCTCGCAGAAGCGGATGCGGTTGCCGAAAGGGTCGGGAACCTGCAGCGTCCGGCCGCCCGGCCCGTCCTCCTCGATGCCCGGCCGGGAATAGGTGTAGCGTTTGGCGATCAGCTCGGCATGGAGGGCGTCGATGCCTTCCATCCAGACGAAGACGGTCGAGCCGGGGCTGGCGTCGCCGTGATGCTCGGAGAGATGGAGCACGAGGCCCGAGCGGGAGACCTGCATGTAGAGCGGCAGGTCCGGCGCGAAGCGGTGGTCCCAGTCCATGCGGAAGCCGAGGAAGTCGAGATAGAACTGCTTCGCCTTGGCCTCGTCGAAGATCCGCAGGATCGGGATGCCCTGCCGGAGCCTGACCGCCTCGTCCGGCGGGGCGGGCGGGACGTCCTCGCCGATTCGCGCGGCCAGCACGTTCCAGTCGCGGCAGCCCAATTGCCGCGCCACGATCTCCAGGGTTTCGGCATGGGAGAGCGGCACCTGCCGGGCGGCCATTGCCTCGCGCAGGCTCCGGGCCATGAGTTTCGCGTCGCGGAAGCTTCGCATCGTCTCGATCCTTCTCGTGCGGACGGGTGGGATCGGGGGCTCGCCTTGCCGATATCCGTCCACGAAACGATCGGGATCAGGACAGGGACTTGAAGGGATGCGTTCACCTAGCCCCGAGGGCGCGAGCGGCTGGCCGCATCCGGCCGGGCGGCAGGATGCCGCATCTTCATGCATTGTCAATCGGGCTGCCCTAGACGGGCCTCATTTCATGGCCTTAAGTCGCTGGGGCAACGCATGTTTGTCGCAGCAGGCGACGAGAAGACGGACATAAGATGACGATGCTGGACCGCCGCCGAGTCCTGGCCGGGCTTTCCGCCGCGCTGAGCCTTTCCGCCGCGCCGTCGATCCTGCTGGCCCAGCAGCCGCAGAATCCGAATCCGCCGCCGCCCCAGACGCCGCCGCAGCCCCGCTTCGGCTTCGAGGATGTGCAGCGCCGGGCGCGCGAGGTCGCCGCGGTGGCCTATGAGCCGCCGGCCGCCCTGCCGGAGCCGCTCGCCCGGCTCGACTACGATTCCTGGCGCGACATCCGCTTCCGGCCGGACCGGGCGCTGCTCGCGCAGAACGGCTCGCCCTTCCGGATGCAGATGTTCCATCCCGGCTTCCTGTTCACCCGGCCGATCACGGTCAATGTTGTGCGCGACGGCGTGCCGACGCCGGTGCCCTACGCCGCCAACCTGTTCGACTACGGCAAGGTCAGGTTCGAGAAGCCGCTGCCGGTCAATCTCGGCTTCGCCGGTTTCCGCCTGCATTATCCGCTCAACGATCCGCGCGTCCTCGACGAGCTGATCTCCTTCATCGGCGCGAGCTATTTCCGGGTGCTCGGGCGCGAGCAGCGCTACGGGCTCTCGGCGCGCGGGATCGCCATCGGCGCCGGCACCGGGAGCGAGGAATTCCCGGTCTTCCGCGAATTCTGGGTCGAGCAGCCGGCGGCGGCGGCCGAGCGCATCGTCGTCAACGCGCTGCTCGATTCGCCGTCGCTGACGGGCGCCTACCGCTTCACCATCTATCCGGAGGTCGACACGGTGGTCGAGGTCGCCGCGACCCTGTTCCCGCGCAAGCCGATCGAGAAGCTGGGGCTCGCGCCGCTGACCTCGATGTTCTTCACCGGCGAGAACGACCGGCGCTTCTTCGAGGATTATCGCCCGGAACTGCACGATTCCGATGGGCTGATGATCCATTCCGGCTCGGGCGAATGGCTCTGGCGGCCCCTGCGCAACCCGAAGCAGCAGGCGGTGTCCTCCTTCGGCGAGCGCGGCCCGCGCGGCTTCGGCCTGATGCAGCGCGACCGCAATTTCGACCATTACCAGGATCTCGACCTCGCCTATGAGCGCCGCCCCTCCTACTGGGTCGAGCCGCAGGGCGACTGGGGCGAAGGGGTGATCGAGCTGATCGAGATGCCGACGGCGGACGAGAGCAACGACAATGTCGTTGCGCTCTGGACGCCGAAGACGCCGCTGGAGCCGGGCAAGGAATTCTCCTTCGGCTACCGGCTGACGGCGATGCTCGATTCCGGCGATCTCCACCCCGGCGGGCGGGTGGTCAACACCTATCAGGCCGCGCCGAAGGCGCTCGGTTCCGCCGAGGCCGTCGCCGAGGGCGCGCGCCGCTTCATCGTCGACTTCGCCGGCGGCGACCTCGACTACCATCTCAAGCAGCCGGACAAGGTCGAGATCGTGCCGTCGATCACCCGCGGCAAGGTCGACCGGGCCTTCCTCGTGCCCAATCCGCGGATCGACGGGTTCCGCGCCTTCATCGACGTGACCGGCGAGCCCGGGCAGCTCGCCGAGATGCGCGCCTTCCTGAAGCGCGGCAACAAGACCCTGACGGAGACCTGGAGCTATCCCTGGCGCGCGGAGGCGAAGGAGCCGCCGCCTGCGCCTGCCCCCGCCGAGCCGGCCTCCGCTCCTGCTCCCGCCCCGCAACCGTCCCAGCCGCCCGCCAAGGAGTGATGCAATGGATGTCGTCGAGAAGCCCGCGCAGGATCGCTTCGAGCTGGCCCTCGAGGGCGGCACCGCCGTCGTCGCCTATCGCAGGGATGGCGACCGGCTGGTGCTGATCCATACCGAGGTGCCCGAGCGGTTCGCCGGCCAGGGCGTCGGCTCGCGGCTCGCCAAGGGCGTGTTCGAGCTGATCCGGGCGAGCGGGCGCAAGGCGGTGGTGCGCTGCCCGTTCCTGAAGGCCTGGGTCGCCAGGCACGGGGAATACGACGACATCATCGACGGCTGACGGGCGCGGCGCCCCTTCAGGAACGGCCCTTGCGCGCGGGCTGCTTCTTGCGGCCGTAGAGCTCGAGCCGGTGCCGGACGAGCTCGTAGCCGAGCTCGGCGGCGATGCGCCGCTGCAGCTCCTCGATCGCATCCGAGGAGAACTCGATCACGGCGCCGGTGTCGACGTCGATGAGATGGTCGTGATGCTCCTGCGCGGCATGCTCGTAGCGCGAGATGCCGTCCTCGAAGGCGTGGCGCTCGATGGCGCCCTGCGATTCGAGCAGCTTCATCGTGCGGTAGACCGTGGAGAGCGACAGCGTCGGGTCCTGCGCGAAGGCACGGGTGAAGATGCCCTTCGCATCGGGATGGTCGTCGGCCTCGGCCAGCACGCGCAGGATCAGGCGGCGCTGCTGCGTCATGCGCAGCCCCGCATCCTTTAGCTGGGCTTCGAAAACGGCAACGCGCCGGTCGGTCTCGCTCATGCCAAGCCCATAGCAACCGGCGCGGCGCTTTGCAAAAAGCGGCTTCTCATTTGCATTATTGCTGCAAATGCGAAGGCGCCCCTTCCGGGCCGGGCGGCGCCCCGTCAGGCCGCGCCGCGCGCTTTCCCCAGCTCGGGCGCGAGGCCGGCGACGATCTCGTAGGAGCGCTTGCGCTTCTCATGGTCGAAGATCGGGGCCGTGACCATGATTTCGTCGGCGCCGGTCTTGGCGACGAAGGCGCCGAGCTCGCGCCGCAGCGTCTCCGGCGAGCCGATGAAGGCATAGCGCAGCATCTGCGAGACATGGGCCTTCTCGGCCGGCGACCAGTATGGCTCGATGTCGTCGATCGGCGGCTGGAGCTTGCCGCGGGCGCCGCGCACCATGCCGACGAAGCGCTGCTGGAGCGAGGTGGCGAGATAGCGCGCCTCCGCGTCGGTCTCGGCCGCGACGACGTTGATGCCGGGCATGGCGTAGGAGGATTGCAACTGCCCGGACGGCTTGAAGCGCTCGCGATAGATGGCGAGCGCCTGCATCAGCGCGTCGGGGGCGAAATGCGAGGCGAAGGAATAGGGCAGGCCGAGCTCGGCGGCGAGCTGGGCGCCGAACAGGCTGGAGCCGAGGATCCAGAGCGGCACCTGGAGCCCCTCGCCGGGGACGGCGCGGACCGCCTGGTTGGGGCCGGACGGGGCGAAAAGGGCCTGCAGCTCCAGCACATCCTGCGGGAAGCTGTCGGCCGACATCGGATTGCGGCGCAGCGCCCTGAGCGTGAGCTGGTCGGTGCCGGGCGCCCTGCCGAGGCCGAGATCGATGCGGCCGGGGAACAGCGCCTCAAGCGTGCCGAACTGCTCGGCGATGACCAGGGGGGCGTGGTTCGGCAGCATGATGCCGCCGGCGCCGATCCGCATCGTCCGGGTCGCGGCGGCGAGCTGGCCGATCACCACCGCGGTCGCGGCGCTGGCGATGCCGACCATGTTGTGATGCTCCGCCACCCAGTAGCGGGTGAAGCCGAGCGCCTCGGCGTGGCGGGCGAGCTCGATCGATTTCAGCAGCGCGTCGCGCGGCCCTTCCCCTTCGATGACGGGAACGAGATCGAGGACGGAGATCGCGACCATGGCGGCCTCTGCTGGTTGGCGCCGGAACGCGCCGGCGGCGATGGCGTGGCTTCACCAGATGGGAAGGATCGGCCCCGGGGTCCAGAGGCGGGCGCGCCGCCTCATGGCATGGCTGCGCTGGCGTTCTGGCGGAACGCCGGCGGGGGCTGCCGCGTTGCTCGGCCAACGGCCGCGCATCGGCGCGGCGGCAGCAGAAGGGGGAGCCCCATGACCGCGACGCCCAATCCCGCCAAGGAGAGCCTGCGCAAGGAGCAGAAGCAGCAGCGCGAGGCCGCGCGCAAGCGCGACGGGGACGACGCGCTGGACGAGGCGCTGAAGGAAACCTTCCCGGCCAGCGACCCGGTCGCGACGCAGACGCCGATCAAGCCCGGGGGCCGGAAGAAGGGCTGAGGTGCCGGTCGCGCCCCGGCTCTCAATCGCGCTGGTAGAGCAGCCGGGCGCGGATGGTGCCGTCGAGCGCCCGGATCTCGCGCAGGATCTCGCGCGCTTCCGCGCTGGTGACGCCGTCGGCCTCGATGACCACGTAACCGACCTCGCCGTCGGTATGGTAGTTCTGCGCGGCGATGTTGACCTGGCGGTCGGCGAAGACGTCGTTGAGGCGCCGGAGCATGCCGGGCACGTTGCGCTGGACATGGATGAAGCGCGTGCCGACGGCGCGTGCCGGGATCTGGACCTGCGGGAAGTTGACCGCGCCGACCGTCGAGCCGACATCGGAATAATCGACCAGCTTGCGCGCCACCTCGGCGCCGATGCGCTCCTGCGCCTCCTCGGTCGAGCCGCCGATATGCGGCGTCAGGATGACGTTGGCGCAGCCCTGCAGCGGCGAGACGAAGCGCTCGGCATTGGAGGCCGGCTCGACCGGGAAGACGTCGACGGCGGCGCCGGCGAGGCGGTCCTCCCGAAGCGCCGCCGCCAGTGCGTCGAGGTCGACCACGGTGCCGCGCGAATTGTTGATGAGATAGGCGCCGGGCTTCATCCGGGCGATCTGCGCGGCGCCGATCATGCCGGCGGTCTGCGGGGTCTCGGGCACGTGCAGCGAGACGATGTCGGCGCCGGCGAGCAGGGTGTCGAGGCTGTCGACCGGCTCGGTGTTGCCATGGCGCAGGCGGTCGGTGTGATCGTAGTAGATCACGCGCATGCCCATCGCCTCGGCCAGAGTCGAGAGCTGGCTGCCGATATTGCCGTAGCCGACGATGCCGAGCGTCTTGCCGCGCACCTCGAAGGAACCGTTGGCGGATTTGTCCCAGTCGCCGTCATGCGCCGCGCGCGAGCGGTCCGGGATGCGGCGCAGCAGCATGACGATCTCGCCGATGGTCAGCTCGGCGACGCTGCGGGTGTTGGAGAAGGGCGCGTTGAACACCGGCACGCCGCGATGGCGGGCGGCTTCGAGATCGACCTGGTTGGTGCCGACGGAGAAGCAGCCGACGGCGAAGAGCCGGTCGGCGGCGGCGAAGATCTCCGGGGTGAGCTGGGTGCGCGAGCGGATGCCGAGCACATGCACGCCCTTGATCTTGGCGACCAGCGCCTCGCGGTCGAGCGCCTTGGGCAGCCGTTCCAGATTGGTGTAGCCGGCCTGCTGCAGCAGCGCGACGGCGGAGTCGTTGATGCCTTCGAGCAGCAGGACCTTGATGCGGTTCTTGGGAAGGGAGAGGCGTTCGCTGGCAGAGGTCATGGAGGTCGCGCTCGTGAGGGAGCGGTTGCTATAGTCCTCGCGGCGCGCGAGTCCAACGCCTTAGACGCAATGCGGACGCACAAAACGTCGCAGCGGATGCAAAAACCTCATGCCTTCTCGACGACGAGTGTGGCGCCTTCGACGCGCACGACCCGGATTTCCGTGCCGGCCAGCAGCTCCGGCCCGGTGATGCGCCAGGAGGAATCGCCGACGCGGATGCGGCCCTCGCCGCCGGTCATCGTCGCCTCCAGCCGGAAGACCTTGCCGACGAGCTGGCGGCCGCGGTCGTTGAGCCCGGTCGCGGCGTCGGGCTCCTCGCCGCGGCGGCGCGTCAGCAGCCGCCCGGCGACGACGCAGGCGACGGCGAAGACCGCGAAGACGATGCAGGCGGCCTGCCAGCCGAGGCCGGCGAGGCCGACGACCGCGCCGGTCAGCAGCGCGGCGAGCCCGAGCCAGATCAGGAAGACGCCGGGCGCGAGAATCTCGCCGCCGATCAGCAGCAGGCCCAGGATGGCCCAGAGCCATCCGCCGTGAATCCCCAGCCAGCTCGACATGATCGTTTGCGCCCGCCTAACCGCTCGTGCGGCCGGACAACGGCACTGAGCCGGGGTTGCGCCGGGCTGTCGCGGCTTCCTCGCCGAAGACGGCCCTGGTGAGCTGGGCGATGCCGCCGACCGTGCCGGCGAGCGCGGCGGCCTCGATCGGGACGATCACGACCTTGCTGTTCTGGCTGCCGGCGATCGCCTTCAGCGCGTCGGTGTAGCGCTCGGCGATCAGGAAGTTGGCGGCCTGGATGTCGCCCTTGCCGATCGCCTCCGACACCACGGCGGTCGCCGCTGCTTCCGCCTGTGCCAGCCTCTCGCGGGCCTCGGCGTCGCGCAGCGCCGATTCCTTGCGGCCCTCGGCGGCGAGGATCTGCGATTGCTTCTGCCCTTCGGCCTTGAGAATCTCGGCCTGGCGCAGGCCTTCGGCTTCCAGGATCGCGGCGCGCTTCTCGCGCTCGGCCTTCATCTGGCGGTTCATCGCCCCGGCGATGTCGGCCGGCGGGATGATGTCGCGGATCTCGATGCGCGTGACCTTGACGCCCCAGGGCGAGGCGGCGGCGTCCATGACGCGCAGCAGCCGCTCGTTGATCTCGTCGCGATGGGAGAGAAGCTGGTCGAGGTCCATCGAGCCGACGACGGTGCGGATATTGGTCATGGTCAGGACCATCAGCGCCTCGCTGAGCGAGTGGACCTCGTAGCAGGCCTTGGCGGCGTCGAGCACCTGGAAGAAGGCGGCGGCGTCGATGCGCACCCCGGCATTGTCCTTGGTGATCGCCTCCTGCGAGGGAATGTCGAGCACCTGCTCCATGACGTTCACCTTGTGCCCGATGCGGTCGATATAGGGCACGATCAGCCCGAGGCCCGCGCTCAGCGTGCGCGAATAGCGGCCGAAGCGCTCCACGGTGTAGTTGTAGCCTTGCGGAACGGTGCGGACGCCGCGCGCGATGGTCAGGATGACCAGCGCCACGACGACGATGACGGCGATGTTGAAACCCGACAGATCCATTCCGTTCCCCTAGCGGCGGCCGCGAGGCCCGCCCTTGCCCGCGGCGCCCAAACTGGCGGCTCGGGCGTGCGGATGCAAGCGCAGAGCCGCGACCGCCGACCGAATCCCGGCGCGGCAGGCCCGCCCCGGACGCGCGCGGCCGGCCTCAGCTCTGCGTCGCGGCCGCGTTGCAGCGCTGGAGCAGGCGCGAGGCGGCGGTGACGCCGGTGAGCGAGAAGGTGTAGCGCGTGCTGTTGCCGCGGCCGGAGCGCGCCTGGAGCACCATGTCGTTGCCGGCGCGCATCGCGGCGAGCAGGGCCGGCTCGCGCTCGATCTTCTCGAGCCAGGCGTTGTTGCCCTCGGTCAGCATGCGGAACTCCTCGTCGCCGATGGTGATGGTGACCGTCGAGTTCGCGGCGAAGTCGTAGCCCGTCTGGAAGCTCGATTCGGTATTCGCTCCGTCATTCCCGGTCTGGACGAAGAAGAACACCTCGCCATGGCGCAGGCTCGAAGGCTCCTGGGAGGCGGGGCTGCTCATGATGAAGCAATGGGTCAGATTGCCCTTTTCATAGGTGGCTGCGCTCCAGGCGTTGAACTGGCCGAGCGATTTGGCCGAAGCCGCTTCAGCACCGGTGGTTGCCAGCAGAGCCAGGCAGACAGCCGAAAGCGTTGTCTTGATCATCCGTTCATCTCCTTTCGCAGCGCGCAACTTGGAAAGCAGAGCCTTACCGAGGCGTAAACAAGACCTCACGAATCTGTGCGTCGATCCGGCGCAGGCCGGCCGGAGCCCCGAGGAAGGGCGGCGGAGGAGGCGCCTCCGAAACGACGATGCCCGGCGCGAGGCCGGGCATCGAGGGAGAAAGCGGTGGCCGGGTCTCAGGCGAACTGCCCGTGGCAGTGCTTGTATTTCTTGCCCGAGCCGCAGGGACAGGGCTCGTTGCGGCCGACCTTGCCCCAGCTCGCGGGATCGGCGGGGTCGCGCTCGAGCACGGCCGCATCGGCGTCGAGCGCGGCGAACTGCACGCCGCCCCCGCCATAGTCGCCGCTGCCGAAGCCGCCCGCCGGGGCGGCGGCCCCGTCCAGAACCTGGAGCGGCGCCTGTTCCTCCGGCTGCTCGAAGCGGACCTCGACGCGCGAGAGATGGCCGGTGACCTGCTGGCGCAACTGGCCGATCAGCCCGCCGAACAGCTCGAAGGCCTCGGCCTTGTATTCCTGCAGCGGGTCGCGCTGGGCATAGCCGCGCCAGCCGATGACCTGGCGCAGATGGTCGAGCGTGACGAGGTGCTCGCGCCAGAGATGGTCGAGGGTCTGCAGGAGGACCTGCTTCTCGACATAGGTCATCACTTCTTCGGTGTTGCGCTGGATGCGGGCCGCATAGTCCTCGTCGGCGAGCTTGCGGATGCGCTCGCGCAGCTCCGTATCGGCGATGCCCTCCTCCTTGGCCCAGTCCTCGACCGGCAGGTCGAGATTGAGGTACTGGATCACCTCCTGCTTGAGGCCGGCGGTGTCCCATTGCTCGGGATAGGCCTCCTCCGGGATGTGGCGGGCGACGAGGTCCTCGACGACGCCGTGGCGCATGTCGTCGATGGTCTCGCGCACGCTCGGCTGGTTCATGAAGTCGCGGCGCTGCTCGAACACGACCTTGCGCTGGTCGTTCATGACGTCGTCGTATTTCAGGATGTTCTTGCGGATGTCGAAGTTGCGCGCCTCGACCTTGCCCTGCGCCTTCTCGACCGCCTTGTTGATCCAGGGATGGACGATCGCCTCGTCCTCCTTGAGGCCGAGCTTCTGCAGCATGCCGTCCATCCGGTCGGAACCGAAGATGCGCATCAGGTCGTCCTGCAGCGACAGGAAGAACTTCGAGCGGCCGGGGTCGCCCTGGCGGCCGGCGCGGCCGCGGAGCTGGTTGTCGATGCGGCGGCTCTCATGGCGCTCGGTGCCGACGATGTAGAGGCCGCCGGCCTTGAGCACGCGCTGCTTGAAATCGGCGACCTCGGCGCGGATGGCGGCGGCCCTGGCGTCGCGCTCGGGGCCCTCCTCCATGCCGGCGAGATCGTGATTGATCCGCATCTCGGCATTGCCGCCGAGCTGGATATCGGTGCCGCGGCCGGCCATGTTGGTGGCGATGGTGATCGCGCCCGGCACGCCGGCCTGGGCGACGATATAGGCCTCCTGCTCGTGGAAGCGGGCGTTCAGCACGGCGAAGGCCTTGACGGTCTCGCCCTTGCGGGCGGCGGCGTAGACCGGCTCCAGCGCCTTCGGGTCGGTGAAGTCGAGCAGCTTGTAACCCGCCTTCTCCAGCATCTCGGCGATGAGCTCCGAGCGCTCGATCGAGGTGGTGCCGACGAGCACCGGCTGGCCGTTCTCCTGCGCCTGCTTGATCTCGCGGATGACGCCGCGGACCTTCTCCTCGAAGGTGCGGTAGACCTCGTCGTCCTCGTCCTTGCGGGAGACGGGGAGGTTGGTCGGGATCTCGACGACCTCGAGCTTGTAGATCTGGAAGAACTCGTCCGCTTCGGTCGCGGCCGTGCCGGTCATGCCGGCGAGCTTCCTGTAGAGGCGGAAATAGTTCTGGAAGGTGATCGAGGCCAGCGTCGCGTTCTCGGGCTGGACGGTGACGTGCTCCTTGGCCTCGAGCGCCTGGTGTAGCCCCTCGGAATAGCGCCGGCCCGGCATCATGCGGCCGGTGAACTCGTCGATGATCACCACCTCGTCGTTGCGGACGATGTAGTCCTTGTCGCGGGTGAACAGCGTATGCGCCCTGAGCGCCTGGTTAACGTGGTGGACGATGGTAACGTTGTTGGCGTCGTAGAGGTCGCCCTCGGTCAGGATGCCGGCCTGGCGCAGCAGCTCCTCGATATGCTCGTTGCCGTCCTCGGTCAGGGCGACGGTGCGCTGCTTCTCGTCGACCTCATAGTCTGAGGGCACGAGGCCGGGCAGCACCTTGTCGATCGCGACGTAGAGCTCGGACTTGTCGTCGAGCGGGCCGGAGATGATCAGCGGCGTGCGGGCCTCGTCGATCAGGATCGAGTCGACCTCGTCGACGATGGCGAAGTGGTGGCCGCGCTGGCTCATCTGCGCGGTCTCGTACTTCATGTTGTCGCGCAGATAGTCGAAGCCGAACTCGTTGTTGGTGCCGTAGGTGATGTCGCAGGCATAGGCGCGCTGGCGCTCCTCGTCGTCGAGGCCGTGCACGATGATGCCGACGGTCAGGCCGAGGAAGTTGTAGAGCTTCGCCATCCACTCGGCGTCGCGCCTGGCGAGGTAGTCGTTGACGGTGACGACGTGGACGCCCTTGCCCTCGAGCGCGTTGAGATAGGTCGGGAGCGTCGCGACCAGGGTCTTGCCCTCGCCGGTCTTCATCTCGGCGATGGCGCCCTCGTGCAGCACCATGCCGCCGACGAGCTGGACGTCGTAGGGCCGCTGGCCGAGGACGCGCTTGGCCGCCTCGCGCACCGTGGCGAAGGCCGGCACCAGCAGGTCGTCGAGCTTGGCGCCGTTGGCGAGCTGCTGCCTGAATTCGTCGGTACGCGCCTTCAGCGCCTCGTCGCTGAGCGCCGCCACCTCCTTTTCCAGCGCGTTGATCGCCGCGACGCGGGGCTGGTAGCCCTTGACGCGGCGGTCGTTCGACGAGCCGAAGAGTTTCTTTGCGAGCGCGCCAAGCATGTTGGGCCTTTCAGGTGATGTCTGGGTCTGACGGCCGGCGCGGTCCTGGGTGTCGCGCCCGGGCCGAAAGGCCGCGGTATTCTCGAATTGCGACCGCGTGTTTAGACGCGTGCGCGGGCAGGGTCCAGCGCGCGTTTCGCCCGATCTTCGGCGAAGCGGCCAGGAATCCGCCGTGGATGTGGGGTGGCGCGGCGCCGCTGCCAAGGGAGGTGCCCGCCCGGAGGCGGCACGGCCGCCGCGAGGCAGGCCTCGACCGGCGCCGGGCCCGCAGCGCCGGATGGCCCTGAATCGCCTTGCCTTTGCCGTGTTCAACTGGCAGTGCAGCGCGCGACCCCCGCGTCTTCGGCTCTCCTTGGAAAGGCCGTCTTCATGAAGTCCACCCGTTTTATCGCCGCTCTCGGTTTCGTCCTGCTGGCGGGGCCGGCCTTCGCCCAGGCCGACAAGGTCGTCGCCAAGGTCGACGGCATCCCGATCACGCAGCAGGAGGTCGACCTCGCGACCGAGGATCTGGGCGAGCGCCTCGCCCAGCTTCCCGACGAGCGCAAGCGCGACGAGGTGATCAACTATCTTGTCGACCTCAAGCTCGGCGCCAAGGCGGCGGCCGAGGCCAAGATCGCCGAGACGCCGGATTTCGCCGCCCGCCTCGCCTATTACCGCGAGAAGGTGCTGCTCGACCAGTATCTCACCGGCATCGGCAAGAAGGCGGTCACCGAGGAGGCCGCGAAGAAGCTCTACGCGGACACCACCAAGGCGATGGCTCCCGAGGAGGAGGCGCATGCCCGCCACATCCTGGTCGAGACCGAGGACCAGGCCAAGGCGGTCGAGGAGCGGCTGAAGAAGGGCGAGGATTTCGCCAAGGTCGCCGCCGACGTCTCGAAGGATCCCGGCTCCGGCAAGGAGGGCGGCGATCTGGGCTGGTTCACCAAGGACCGCATGGTGCCCGAATTCGCCGAGGCCGCCTTCAAGCTCAAGAAGGGCGAGGTCTCCGACCCGGTGAAGAGCCAGTTCGGCTGGCACGTCATCAAGCTCGAGGACAAGCGCACCAAGCCGCTGCCGGAATATTCCGCCGTGAAGCCGCAGATCGAGCAGTATCTCGAGCGCAAGGCCCAGCAGGACACCGTGCTGGCGCTGCGCGAGAAGGCCAAGGTCGAGCGCCTCGACAAGCCGGCGGAGCCTGCCGCCCCGGTGGCGCCTGCCCCGGATGCGGCGAAGCCCGCCGAGCCGAAGAAGAACTGAGCTTTCGCCTCGCGTCAGGCGATTTTGCGGGCGGCCCTTGCGGCCGCCCTTCTTGTTTTCGTCATCGGCCTGCGGCAGAGGCTGCTGGATAAGGCGCATGGCGCGGCGGGCGGACGATTCGCCGGTCCTGCGAGCCGTGTCCCGCAGGAGGAGCCCCGATGGCCGGCAAGGATGTTCCCGTTTCCCCGCTCGCGCCGAAGCGCCAGCCCAAGGTTCCGCCGGTCCCGGGCGTGCGCTTCGCCACCGCCGAGGCCGGCATCCGCTACAAGGGCCGCACCGATGTCTGGTTCGCGCTGCTCGATCCGGGCACGCAGGTCGCCGGCGTCTTCACCCGTTCCAAGTGCCCCTCCGCACCGGTCGACTGGTGCCGCGAGAACCTGAAGCAGGGCTCGGCCCGCGCCGTCGTCGTCAATTCCGGCAATGCCAACGCCTTCACCGGGCTGAAGGGGCGTGAGGCGGTGAAGCTCACCGCCGAGATCGCCGCCAAGGCCGCGGGATGCAAGCCTGAAGAAGTCTTCGTCGCCTCGACCGGCGTGATCGGCGAGCCGCTCGATGCGAGCAAGTTCAAGGGCGTGCTCGACGATTGCGCCAGACGCGCCGCGGACGGTCCCTGGATCGACGCCGCCCGCGCGATCATGACCACCGACACCTTCCCGAAGGCGCTGACCCGCAAAGCCAAGATCGACGGCAAGGAGGTGGTCATCGCCGGCATCGCCAAGGGCGCCGGCATGATCGCGCCGGACATGGCGACGATGCTCTCCTTCGTCTTCACCGACGCGCCGATCGCCGCCCCCGTGCTGCAGGCGCTGCTGTCGAAGGGCGTCAAGGGCTCGTTCAACGCGGTGACGGTCGACAGCGACACCTCGACCTCCGACACGCTGATGCTGTTCGCGACGGGCAAGGCGCGCGCGCGGGGGGTTCCGGAGATCGGCGAGGTCAACGATGCCCGTCTCTCCGGCTTCAAGCGGGCGCTGAATGCCATCCTGCTGGAGCTCGCCCATCTCGTCTGCAAGGACGGCGAGGGCGCCCGCAAATTCGTCGAGGTGCGCGTCACCGGCGCGGCCTCCGCCCGTTCGGCCAAGCGGGTCGCGCTCTCGATCGCCAATTCGCCGCTGGTCAAGACCGCGATCGCCGGCGAGGACGCCAATTGGGGCCGCGTTGTCATGGCGGTCGGCAAGGCCGGCGAGCCGGCCGATCGCGACAGGCTCGATATCGGCTTCGGCGACATCCTCGTGGCGAAGCAGGGCGCGCGGGCTCCTTCTTACGACGAGGC
Organism: Hyphomicrobiales bacterium; assembly: GCA_900466745.1. Taxonomy (GTDB): domain Bacteria; phylum Pseudomonadota; class Alphaproteobacteria; order Rhizobiales; family Beijerinckiaceae; genus Allobosea; species Allobosea minatitlanensis. The sequence continues at coordinate 79,004 of UBNE01000003.1, forward strand.
CGCGGTGTCCGAATATATGAAGGGCGACCACATCGTCATCACCGCCGATCTCGGCCTCGGACGCGGCAAGGCCACGGTCTGGACCTGCGACCTGACCAAGGCCTATGTCGAGATCAATGGCGATTATCGCTCCTGAGGCATTCGCCCCGGCGCAGGTTCCGGAGTTGCGGCCAGCTCTCGGCGGCTGCATCATCCCGGCCGGCGTCATCGTGATGATGGCGCCGCGCAGGGTGGGGGCGGCATGAGGACCGGGATATTCGCGGCGGCGGCGTTGGCCGGCACCATCATCGGCGGCTGCCAGGCGAGCCGCCCGCCCGCGACCGTCGCCTTCTCGGCCGAGGAGGCGGCTTTCATCAGGAAGCCCGGGGCCGCGACGATCACCGGCCACGCCTTCCGCACAAGGCCGAGCGGAACGGTCGTCCATGCGGCCGGCGAGGTGGTTCGCCTCGTTCCGGCGACAGCCTATGCGCGCGAGCGTTTCCAGCAGCTCTATGGCGACCGCAAGTTCGTGCCGTACCAGAACTATCCGCGCGACGACAAGGCGGATCCGGCCTATGCCGAATACACCCGCACGACCAAGGCGGAATCGAACGGCCGCTTCAGCTTCGACAAAGTCGCGCCCGGCCGCTATTTCGTGACGACCCAGGTGGTCTGGGGCGATGAAGCGGCCTTCACCCGCCAGGGCGGCTCGGTCTATGACCTCGTCACCGTGACGGGCAAGGAGAGCGAGCCCATCGACGTCATCCTCTCCGGCAATTGAGTCCCCTTCCCGTGAAGCTCCTCCTCGTCGTCGCCTGCGCCCTGATCGATGCCGACAACCGCGTCCTCGTCAGCCAACGGCCCGAAGGCAAGGCGCTGGCCGGGCTGTGGGAATTTCCCGGCGGCAAGCTCGAAGCCGGCGAGCGGCCGGAGCCGGCGCTGATCCGCGAGCTGCATGAGGAACTCGGCATCGCGGTGAAGGAGGAATGCCTCGCGCCGCTGACCTTCGCCAGCTACGCCTATCCGGACTTCCACCTGCTGATGCCGCTCTATATCTGCCGTCGCTGGGAGGGCACGCCCGCATCGAAAGAGGCGCAGGCGCTGAAATGGGTGCGCCCCGGCAAGCTGCGCGATCTCGCCATGCCGCCGGCCGACGAGCCGCTGATCCCGCCGCTGGTCGATCTGCTGGGGGCGTGAGGCCGCTTCCCGGCGGCTATAGCGGCGGTGCTGACGCGGCCTGTCCGGAACGAGGCGCTTCGGGGGCCGGGACCGCGGGAACCGTCTCGTCGCGGCCGAGCTGGAAACGCTCGAAACGCTGCAATTCGTCCTCGATGGCGGCCTTGAGCGCCGGCGTCTCGTAGCCGTCGAGCCAGGTCCAGCGCTGCATCAGCAGCTTGCCGGCGGCCCGGTCGGTCTTGAGGTCGAGCACGGCGACGATGCGGTCGCCCGCCAGGACCGGCAGGCCGAAATAGCCGTAGACGCGGTTTTCGGGGCGCAGATAGGCCTCGAAGACATGGGCGTAGTCGAAGAACAGTTTCGACCGCTTGCGCTGGATCACCAGCGGATCGAAGGGCGAGAGGATGTGAATGAGATCGGGCTCGGGCTCCGGCACCGCCTCCAGCGCTGCGGGCCGCGCCCAGTGGATCGTCTTGCCGGCGCCTTCGATCGCGAGGGGGACGAGTTCCTTGCGCTTCACCCGGGCCGCGATCAGCGCCGCCGCGGCCTTCTTGCTCGGCGCGTCGAGATGGCAGGCGGAATCGAGGCTGACCAACCCTTGCGCCCTCAGCGCCCGGTCGAGCTTGTAGGCGGTGACCTGCCGCTCGCTCGCCGGGGCCGGGCGCTTCTCCCACTGGAAATGCCGGTCGAAGAGCTCATAGGTCTTCACCATGCCGGACCGGGCGGAGATGGCGAGGTCGCCATCGTAGAAGGCGCGCTCCAGCAGGCCCTTGGACGGCTTCTTGCTGGCCCAGAGATGGGCCTTCTCGACCAGCTCCTCCTCGATGTCGCGGATGGTCAGCGCGCCGTCCCTGCGGATGCGGCGGAGCAGCTTGCGCGTCTCCTCGCGCGCGCCGACGGCGGACCAGCGCTTCGGCTCCTCGCGATGCGCCTTCATCTCCGGCAGGAAATAGCGGATGTCGCGGGTCGGCACATAGGAGAGCGCATGCGTCCAGTATTCGAACACGCTCTTCTCGACCGATTGCGCCCGGGCGAGGTCGCTGCGGCGATAGGCGGGAATGCGGGCGTAGAGGATGTGGTGGTGGCAGCGCTCGATCACGTTGATCGTGTCGATCTGGACATAGCCGAGATGCTCGACCGCCGCGCGCGTCGCCGCCGGCCCGGCGCCGAAGGGCTCGCGCCGGTCGAGCCGCTGGGCGTGGAGCCAGAGGCGGCGGGCCTGCTCGGCGGAAAGGGAAGGCGGCTTGCGCGGGCGAGGGGGCATGGCCGAAGGCTAGCCCCCTCGCCCGCGCCGCGTAAGAGGGCGGGCGCGCGACCGCTGACAGGGGCTGGCGGGAGCCCGAAGCCGCGCCGTCTCAGGGCGCGACGATCAGCGCCCAGTAGACCTGGTATTTCGAGCCCGGGGCATAGGCGGTGGCGATGCCCATGCGCTTCGCCTTCGCATCCTTCATGACGCGGTCGTGCTGGGGCGAGTCGCGCCAGCCGGAGAAGGCCTCGGCGAGCCGCCGGTAGCCGGCCGACAGATTGGCCTCCGCGCCGGGAATGCCCGCCCCGGCGAGGCGCGCCTTCACCGCATCGGCCTGGGCCGGCTTGTCCGAGCGCGCCATCATGGCGGCCTCGCGCTGCGCCGCCGCGTCGAGGGCGGGGTCGAGCGCAAGCGCGCCGAGGCCGGCGTTCATGCGATAGGCCGAGATCATGGCGCGGGCCTGCTCGGCATCGACCCGGGCCGTGCTCGAGCCGAGGTCGCGGTAGAAGGCCGGCTGGGCCTGACGCTGCGGTTCGGTGCAGCCGGCGATGCCGAACAGGGCGAGCGCGCCGGCGAGGGCGGCGGGGCAGGTCATGGCGCGCGGGCCGGCGAGGCGGCGCAGAAGCTTCGGCATCCGGTCATTCCTTGTCGTTCCCGGCCGTCCTGCTCGGGCGAGCGGCCGGCGCGGCCTTTGTCTTTTCGGACTTCTCCGCCGGCGCCTCGGCCTTCCGGCGCGGCTGCGGGGCGGCCGGGGCTTCGGGCTTTCGCGCGGCGGCCTTGCGGGCGCGCTCGACGGCGCCGGCGATGCCGTCGAGCGACTGCTCGACGCCGGCCAGACCCTTCACCTCGAGCTGCGGCGTGCCGAAGACCTCGATCTCGGCCAGCCGCTTGCGGATCGCGAAATTCAGGTCGCTGGTCACGCGGCCGGCCTGGTCGAGATCCTCGACGACGCAGATCAGGTCGAAATCCATCGTCGCCGTGCCGAGCTTCTTGAACAGCACGGCCGGCGGCGGCTTCTTCAGCACGTCGCCATGGTTGTCGGCGACCTCCTGGAGCATGGTCCGCACCGCGCCGGCATCGGTCAGGCGCGTCACCGAAAGGGAGATCAGCACGCGGCCGCTGCGGTCGTTGCGCACCCGGTTGCGCACGACGCCGGAGACGAGGTTCGAGTTGGGGACGATGACGCTGGCGCGGTCGAAGGTCGCGATCTCGGTGGAACGGACATTGATGCGCTTCACGATGCCTTCGACATCGCCGATCACGACCTGGTCGCCGACGCGGATCGGCCGTTCCCAGAGCAGGATCAGGCCCGAGACGAAGTTCGACACCACCGATTGCAGGCCGAAACCGATACCGACGGACAGCGCCGAGGCCACCAGCGTCAGCCGCTCGAGGCTCAGCCCCACCGCCGAGACGGCCAGCGCGACGGCGGCGATGTAGCCGACATAGCCGGTGGCGGTGGTGATCGAGTTGCGCAGGCCCGGGTCGAGCTGCGTCGTCGGCAGGAACTTGCTGTCGAGCCAGCGCTGGACGGTCCGGGTCGCGGCGATGCCGAGGGCGAAGATGATCGCGGCGATCACGATCGTCGACACCGAGATGGTGACGCCGCCGACCTGGAAGCCGAAGAAGGCGGCGCGCAGCGAGGCCAGGAAATCCGCCGATTCGAGGCCCCAGGGCGCCAGCACGAGCAGCAGCGTCACGAAGAGCAGCAGCAGCTTCAGCAGCCCGGCGGTCAGCACGGCGAGCTTGTCGAGCGTGGCGGCGCGCAGGCCGACCCCGGCGCGCAGGGTCAGCGCCAGCCGCCCCCGGCCGGTGAGGAGATGCGGGATGCCGAGCTCGATGAACTGGTGCGCCAGCAGATAGAGGCAGGCGACGATGCCGAGCCAGAGGGTCTGCTGGGCCATGAAGGAGGCGAAGACGACATAGCCGCTGAGCGCCGCGCCGATGATGGCGAGGCCGATGAGCCAGCCGAGGACGCGCAGCGGGCCGAGGCTCGCCCCGTCGACCGGGACATAGGGGCCGAGGCAGGCCTCCTGCTCGACGTCCTCGTCGTCGCGGATGCGGTAGAGCCCGGCAATCAGCGCCAGCGCGAAAAGGATCGCGAACAGAGCCTTGACGATGATCGAGATCGAAAGCCCGGCGGCGATCGCCTGGAGCCAGGCCTCGAAGACCTTGCCGACCGCCATGACCAGCGCGAGGGCGCTCGCGATCCAGACCACGCTGTGGGCGGTGTCGTCCATGACTCGGATCAGGCGGCGCTGCGGGCTCGTCGGCGCGAACAGCGCATTGGCGAGGGACTTGACGAAGGCGACGAAGCCCAGGCCGACGACGACAGTCCAGATCACCGGCCGGACGCGCTCCGGCAGCAGTCCCGTGGTGCTGAGCGCCTTGTAGATCAGCCAGCTCGCCAGCGCCGGCGGCGCCACTCCGGCGATGATGCGCGCCAGCGCCACATAGAGCGCGTGGAGGCTGCCGGTGCTGGTCTCCTGGATGACGGCGTAGCGGGCCTTGAAGCGCGGCATGTAGCGGGCGCGGGCCCAGTAGAGCAGGCCGGTTCCGACCAGCGACAGCGCGAGGATGCCGCCGCGCGCGCCGGTCAGCGAGTCGGTGACGCCCGAGAGCCAGCTTCCGAAGACGTAGCCCGAAGCCCGCAGATCCTCGGGCGCGGTGGCGACCGCGTTGCTCCAGACCGTGGGGCTGAGCACCGACGGGCCGGCGGCGAAGAGCTGGGCTGCGAAGATGTCGCGGCGCTTGTCGGCGATCGTGCTCTGCAACTGCTCCGCCTGCAGCAGGGAGGCGCGGGCGATCTTCAGCGTCTCGTCGGCATCGGCATAGGCCTTGGCGCGGAGCTCGCGCTCGCGGGCGATCTCGGCGGATTCGGGCGGGGCCTTGTCGTCGGGCTTGGCGCCGAGCTGGTCGAGCTTGAGCTTGGCCTGCTCGACGAGCGGGGCCTGCTGATCGACGATCAGCCGGAGCTGGTCGAGCGACGGCTGCAGCCGCAGGCGCTGGCGCATGAGCTCGTCGTCGCCGAGGTCGGGCCGCGCGAGGACGGTCTCGATCTGCGAGAGCTCGAGCCTGACCGAATCGAGCCGCCCGCGCGGGCTCTTCGGATCGACCGGCGCGGCCGGCGCGGCTGCGGGGGCCGCCGGCGGCTGCTGGGCCGGCGCGTGGGCGACGCCGGCCGCCAGCGTCAGGATCAGGAGGCACAGCGCCGCGAGGCTGCGGCCGCTCCGTCCCATCCGGGCCGATGCTCGTATCAGACGTGTTGCCATGCGCGGGCCGCCCCGTCCCAGGTGATTCGGCTTCCTGCCGACCCTCGACACAGGATCGGGCCGGGTGCAAGACGAAGACGGCGTTTCCGCTGCCGGCAAGGTCAGACTCCTGCGTTTCCTGCGCTGCTCCGCGCCCGGAGCGGGAGCGGTGCCGCCTCTTCACCGGCAAAGGCGACCTGAAGATGGCGAAGCTTCGCCGAATGGCGCGCGACCGGACGGAGCGCCGCCGGCGGTCAGCGCTTTTTCCGCGCCGTCTCCCGGTTGCGGTAGCTCGCATTGCCGAGGCCGGTGCCGATGGTGAGGACGCCCCAGTTCTCGACGTCCTGCATCGCCGGCATCTCGCTCAGCCCCTGGATGACGGCGTCGTTGTGCATGACGATCTCGGTGTCGTGCCCGCCGATCTGCGGCACCAGCTCGCGCACGCTGTCGACGAGGTTGAAGCGGCTGCTCTCCCAGTTGCCCGGCAGGTTCTGGGCGCCGCGCTCGATGCTGCCGTCGGGCTCGACCAGGCCGGGGCAGCCGATGCCGATGAAGGGCGCGACGCTGAGCCCCTTCTTCTCGGCTTCGGCGATCTGGGCCCTGAGCATCTTGCCGAGGCGCTCGATCGCCTCGTCGCGGCCCGGCTCCTCGTCGGCGTGGCGCCAGAGCTCCGAGGCCCAGACCCGGGCCTTGCTCAGATCCGGCGCCTTCTTCTGCCGCAGTTCGACGATGCCGGCGCGGATGTTGGAGCCGCCGATGTCGACGGCGACGAGGCTGTCGAAGGCGGAAAAGATCCATTTCGGCGCGAGATGGGCGCTGCCGACCAGCCCGGCCTCGTCCGGATGGTGGCTGATGGGAACGAGGTCGATGTCGCGCCCGTCGACGCGCAGGATGATGGCGGCGCGCGCGATGGCGAGCTCGCCGATCCGGCTCTCGCGAAAGCCGCCGCCGACGACGATGCGCGCGATCTCGGCCCAGCTCTTCAGCCGGGCGAAGCGGCGGATGACGAAGGCGAGCGACTGGGCGAAGTCCTCGACCGCGCTCAGCACCAGGGCGGCCTCGGCCGCATCGCCATCCTTCAGCAGCGCGTCCAGCTCCTTCTTGCCGATCGCGGCCGTCGCACCATCGAGCGGATCCTCGCCGTTCCGCTTGAGATGGGTCCGCAGCGTGTCGAGATGGCCGATGAAGGCGCTGCGGCTCGCCTTGTCGCCGACGAAGCCGTCCTCGTCGCGGACCTCGAGATTGTAGCTGGTGACGATGACGGAAGGCAGCTCCGCCGCGCCATGCGCTCCCGCTCCGGGCGCGCTGCGCGCCTTGTCCGTCGTCGACCCAGCCATTCCCGCTCCTCTCGCCATGCCTTCCGGGGGCAACGGCCGGAGCGGCCGCGAGGTTCCGACGCGGGTGCGAATGCGCCGCCCGCAGGCCGCCGCTGCGCTGGAGGCGTTTCCGGGCGGTTGACCGGAGGGGCGATCGCCGCTCCAACGGAAACGAAGCGCGGCGGTCCGGGGGGAGGGGATTTTGGCGGATCTGATCTGGCATGCGGTCGTCATCGGGGTCGGGGCGACGATCCTGTTCGACCTCTGGGCGCAATTCCTCAGGCTCTTCGGCATGCCGAAGCCGAATTGGGGGCCGCCGGGACGCTGGTTCGCGCATGCGCTGCGCGGGCGCTTCCTGCATGACGACATCGGCAAGGCGGCGCCGGTCGCGGGCGAGGTCGCGCTGGGCTGGCTCTTCCACTATCTCGTCGGCATCGTCTTCGCCGGGGTCGTGCTGGCGGTCTGGGGCATGGGCTGGGCGCGCAACCCGACATTCCTGCCGGCGCTGATCGTCGGGCTCGCCACGGTGGGCTGCGGCTGGTTCATCCTGCAGCCCGGGATGGGAATGGGCGTCGCCGCCGCGAAGAAGCCGAATGCCGGCCAGATCCGCCTGTTCAACATCGTCGGGCATACGGTCTTCGCCATCGGGCTCTACGGCACGGCGCTGCTGATCCGCTGATCGCGCGACGAAGCGCGGCTCGTCCTTGCGAGCGCAGCGAAGCACCCCGAGAAGACCGGGTTGAACGGCCCGGCCCTGCCGCCCCGGGTTGCTTCGTCGCTCGCCGCTCCTCGCGACGACGAAGGCAGGCTGGCGGTTCTCAGCCTTCGAGGAGGCGCGTCTCGTAAGCGTAGAGCCGGCGGAAGCCGAGGCTGCGATAGAGGTTGAGCGCGACGGCGTTGCCCTGCTCGACCTGGAGATAGGCGCTGTGGCTGCCGGTGGCGCCGGCCCAGCCCATCAGTCCGGCGACGATCCTGCGGCCGATGCCCTTGCCGCGATGGGCGGGATCGAGGCAGATCAGCCCGATCTCGGCCATGCCGCGTTCCGCCACCGCCATGCCGAAGCCCACCGGCTCGCCTTCCACCAGCCAGGAGGCGAAGGCGGCCGGCAGCCGGATCCGCTCGAGAATGGCGGCGAGATTGCCGGCATGGCTCTTGATGCCGCTCTGGAGCGCGGCGACGCCGGCGACCCATTCGGCCTCGGGCCGGGCCTCGATCCGGAACGCGGCCTCTTCCGAGACCGGGATGTCGGCGAGCGGGGCGATCATGCCGAAGGAGCGGTCCCGGACCCTGTAGCCGCGTGCCAGCACCGCCGCGCGGGTCGCCTCGGCGACGAGCGGGGTCAGCCGGATCGCCGGCTGCAGGCCGTCGGCGCGATAGAGCTCCTCGAGCATGTCGAGCATCGCGTCGTCGAGCTCGGCCCCGTAGGCGAGCGGCGTCGCCGAATTGGCGCGGCCGGAATAGCCGTTGGCGAAGCGCAGCACCCAGTCGCCGACCACCAGCGTCGACAGCGCCGGCCAGGCATTGATGATCCGCCGCTCGCATTCCTGCGCGAGCCGGGCGTCCTCGTTCGTCGTCGGCATCAACGTCTCCCGGAGGGCTTGCGCGGCGTCGGCCGCCAGCCCGGCGGCGCCATCTCGAAGCCCGAAAACGCGAAGCCCGGCGCCACCGTGCAGCCGACCAGCGTCCAGGCGCCGAGCGAGGTTGCGCTCTGCCACCAGCCCGCCGGCACCACGAATTGCGGGCGCTGGCCGGCGGCGAGATCGGTGCCGAGATGATAGGCCGAGGCGTCGTGCCCGTTGGGCGAGACGGTGATGACCAGCGGCGCTCCGGCATAGTGATGCCAGATCTCGGCGGCGTCGACACGGTGCCATTCCGAGGTCTCAGCCGTATCGAGCAGATAGTAGATCGCCGTCGAATGCCCGCGCCCTTCCGGCCCTTCCGGGTCGCGGAAGGTCTCGCGATAGTGCCCGCCTTCGGGGTGCGTCTGGAGGCCGAGCAGGCGGATCACCTCCGCCGCCGTCAGCCCGTCGAGGCGATGGGGCATGGTCAGAACCTGTTCTTGGCTTCGCGCAGCGCCGCGAAGACCTGGTCGGCCGGTTTCCCGGCGAGGTGGACGGCCGCCGCCAGCGCCGGGTCGCCGGCCCGGAAGAAGGGGTTGGTCGCCTGCTCCTCGGCGACCGTGGTCAGCGCCCAGAAGCGCCCCTCGGCCCTGGCTCTCTCGGCCTCGGCGAAGCGGGCGGCGAGCGCGGCGTTCGCCGGATCGACGGAGCGGGCGAAACGGGCATTGGCCAGCGTGTAGTCATGGCCGGTGACGAGGCGGACATCGCCCGGCAGCGCCATGATGCGCGAGAGCGAGGTCCACATCCGCCCCATCTGGCCGGGCTGGACCCGGCCGCAGCCCATGACGAAGACGACGTCGCCGACCAGCGCGATCTTGCTGCCGAGCCCGACATAGCTGAGATGGCCGTCGGAATGGCCGGGCGTGTGCCAGATCTCGAAGCGCTCATCCGCCAGGGTCACGCTGTCGCCTTCGCCGACGACGCGGTCGAGCGGGGCCATGGTGCGCGCATCGGCCGGGCCGGCCACCGTGGCGCCCGTCGCCTGCTTCAGCGCGGCCACGCCCTGGGTGTGGTCGTGATGGGCGTGGGTGACGAAGACGTCGCTGATCGTCCAGCCCCTCGCCTTCGCCGCGGCCAGCATCTCGCCGGCATCGGGCACGTCGACGGCGGCGCAGGCGCCGGTGGCGGGGTCGTGGAGCAGGGCTCCGGCATTGTCGCTGAGCGTGCGGAAGACGTGGAGGTCGAGCGGCATGGCGGACTCCTGCGGAAGCGGGCGGACCTCCTGCATGAGCCATGCGGCAGCGTCGATCAACCCGGCGGCAGCGCACGGTCGCCGTGCGCTGCCGCCGGGGCTGCCCTTGCCTTCGCCCCTCCGGCGTTCCATGTCAGGCGCCATGCCTCTCGACGTCGTCGACCTGCGCGCCTTCTACGCCAGCCCGCTGGGGCATGTGGCGCGGCGCTTCATCGGCCGGGCGATGCTGCGCTTCTGGCCCGACTGCGCGCGCCAGCGTCTGCTCGGGCTCGGCTTCTCGACGCCCTATCTCTCCGTGCTCGGCATGCGGGCGGAGCGGACCATCGCCTTCATGCCGGCGGCGCAGGGCGTGGTGAACTGGCCCTCGCCGGGATTCTCCGCCTCGGCGCTGGTCGAGCCGACGCTGCTGCCGCTGCCGACCGCCTCGATCGACCGGGCCGTGCTCGTCCATGCGCTGGAGGAGACGGAAAGCCCGGACGACCTGCTGGAGGAGGTCTCGCGCGTGCTCAATCCCGGCGGCCGGATGATCCTGGTGGTGCCGAACCGGCGCGGCCTCTGGGCGCGGATGGACGGCACGCCCTTCGGCCAGGGCCGTCCCTTCAGCCGCCGGCAGCTCTCGGCGCTGCTGCGCGCCGCCGAGTTCTCGCCCGAGCACTGGGCCGAGGTGCTCTATGTGCCGCCGCTCCAGCGGCGGCTGCTGATGCGCTCGGCGTCCGTCTGGGAGCGGGTCGGGCTCGGCCTGTCCCTGCCCTTCGCCGGGGTCCACGTCATCGACGCGACCAAGCAGTTCTACCGGCGCGCGCCCCTGCGCGCGACGCGGCGCAGCTTCGCGTTCAGGCCCGTCCTGCTGCCGCAGCCGGCGCCGACGCCGCGCGCGGCAAACCCGCCGGAAGCGCCGTGAACGGGTTGACAATTTCGCCGGGGCGCGGCCAAGGTCCGCCGCTTTTCTAATGGATTTCCGCGTTTCCCGGAGATGCGGAAATCCATTAGGTCCTTGTCTTGTCGCATTTTCTTCACGCGAACCGGTGCCCATTTCGCTCGAAAATGCTCTAGCCCCGGTTTCCCCCGAAACCGCCGATCCGCGCCGATCTCGGTGCGGAAGTTGAACTGGATCACGATGCGTAGCTATCTGGATTTCGAGAAACCGGTCGCCGAACTCGAGGCGAAGTCGGACGAGCTGCGGGCGCTGGAGGCGCGCGGCGACGGCATCTCGTTGTCCGAGGAGATCGGCAAGCTCGACGCCAGGGCGAACCAGGCGCTCAAGGAGATCTACGCGGCGCTGACGCCCTGGCAGAAGACGCTGGTGGCGCGCCATCCGCAGCGCCCGCATTTCAAGGATTACTGCGCCGCGCTGATCGAGGAGTTCACGCCTCTCGCCGGCGACCGCGCCTTCGGGGAGGACGAGGCCATCGTCGGCGGCTTCGGCCGCTTCCGCGGCGAGGCGGTCTGCGTCATCGGCCAGGAGAAGGGCGATTCGACCGAGACCCGCATCCGGCACAATTTCGGCATGCCCAAGCCCGAGGGCTATCGCAAGGCGGCGCGGCTGGTCGAGATGGCCGGGCGCTTCGGCCTGCCGGTGCTGAGCTTCGTCGACACCGCCGGCGCCTATCCGGGCATCGACGCCGAGGAGCGCGGCCAGGCGGAGGCGATCGCCCGCTCGACGGATGCCTGGCTCGGCCTGCCGACGGCGAGCGTCGCGCTGGTGATCGGCGAGGGCGGCTCGGGCGGGGCCATCGCGATCGCGGCGGCGAGCCGCGTGCTGATGATGGAGCATGCGATCTATTCGGTGATCTCGCCGGAGGGCGCGGCCTCGATCCTCTGGCGCGACACCGCCCGCGCCCAGGACGCCGCGACCGGCATGAAGATCACGGCGCAGGACCTGCTCAAATTCGGCGTCATCGACGCCATCGTCGCCGAGCCCACCGGCGGAGCGCATCGCGACAAGGCGCTGGCGATGATGCGGGCGGGCGACGCCATCGCGGCGGCGCTGGCGGAGTTCTCCGGCATGGACGCGGCCGCGATCACCGAGAAGCGGGCCGAGAAGTTCCTCGGGATCGGCCGCCACCTCTGAGCGGGGCCGCCGGTTAATTTCGCGCTTGCGAAACGGGTCGCCTTTTACCGGCCATTGACCATGTGGCCAGACTCAGGGAGCCTATGGTAAGGAACCCTCAAGCCTAACGCTTCTACAACAGGGCGACGGGCACAATTTGGCCGTCTTGCAAAGTCACAGGTCGCTCATCCGGCCTGCCGTTCGATGGGAATGACGACGTGGCACTCAAGCAACTCGCGCTCGTGGCTTTTGTTGCATTGACCCTGGCGGCCTGCGAGGAGGAGCGCTATCGCGGCTCCGCCCGCCACAACATCCCGATCCCAGCGGCGACCTATGCGCTGATGTCCGAGAAGGGCATGAGCAAGGACCAGCCGATCCTGATCCGCTCCTACAAGAAGGAATCGGAGCTGGAGGTGTGGAAGCGCAAGGCCGACGGCCAGTACGCGCTGCTCAAGACCTATCCGATGTGCCGCTGGTCGGGCCAGCTCGGCCCGAAGAAGCGCGAGGGCGACCGCATGGCGCCGGAGGGCTTCTACGCCATCACGCCCCAGCAGATGAACCCGAACTCGGCCTATTACGTCTCGTTCAACATGGGCTATCCCAACGCCTATGACCGCTCGCTCGGCCGCACCGGCGCGCATCTGATGGTGCATGGCGCCTGCTCCTCGGCCGGCTGCTATTCGATGACCGACGACCAGATCGGCGAGATCTACGCGCTGGTGCGCGAGGCGCAGAACGCCGGCCAGCGGGCCGTGCAGATGCAGGCCTTCCCCTTCCGCATGACGGCGAAGAACTTCGCCCAGCACCGGCTCGACCCGAACATCGCCTTCTGGAAGAACCTGAAGGAAGGCTCGGATTATTTCGAGGTGACGCATGACGAGCCGGCCGTTTCGGTGGCCGGCGGGCGCTATGTCTTCAATGGCGGCGCGGCGCCGGCGGCGGTGGCGCAGAAGCAGCGCCAGGACGCCGTCGAGGTGGCTTCCCTCGTCGCCAAGGGCACGCCGGCGATCCAGCTCGTCTATGACGACGGCGACCAGCATTCCTCGTTCAAGCAGACGCTGATGTCCGGCGGTTCGGCGGCGCTGAACCGCTCGGCCTCCTGGGCCTCCCGGGATGTCGGCATCAGCCGCGAGGACGCCCTGGCGGCCGGTCCGCGCGTGGTCGTGCTCGACGATCGCGGCAAGGTGCGGGAGACGGTGCGCGCCGCCTCGGCCGAGGACAGCGCGGTGATGGCCGCCATCGCCGCCGCCCCGCCGGTGGAGGCCGCCAAGCCCGAGCCGGCCAGATCCGAGCCGGCCAGGCCTGCGGCGGCCCCCGCGACGACGCAGATCGCGCGGATCCAGCCCGGCAAGGCCGAGCAGGCTCCGGTGCTGGCGAGCGCGTCGTCGATGCCCGCCGAGGAGAGCAAGCCCTTCCTGCAGCGCGCCCTGAGCTTCATGCCGATGTTCGGCTCCTCCTCTTCCTCCAGCTCGGAGGGGCAGGCCACGGCCTCGGCCGAGGCGCCGGTCGTGGTGTCGGCGCCGGCGACGCAGACCAATATCCGCGCGCCGCTGCCGCCGCGCCGGGCGACGAATCTGCGCACCAGCAGGCTTGACGAGTCGCCGGCGGCCTATGCCAGTCAGCCCGCGACGCGCTGACGGGGCGTCCCGCGGCGCCTGCGCGATGTGACGGAACTGCAACAGTTCCCGGCGAAATAGGACCTGCCTTTTTTGCAGGCGCGAAGGCCCCCGTTTCGGGGGCCTTTGCTCATGGCCCGGGCAGGCTGCCGAAAAGCTCGCCTTGCCGAAATGCCTCTTCGGCCCGCTTGATCGCGATGAAAGCGCGATCACAGCGCGACAGAGGGGTTCTGGCCATGGCTTCGGATGGTTTCCGGTCTTCGATTCTGGGATTTGCCTTGTCGGCCTCGCTGGCCGCCGCCGCGCAGGGCGCCGATCTGGCGGACAAGAAGGGGGCGCCGCCGCCGGCCGTGCCGACGGTGACCTGGTTCGACATCGCGGTGAACATCAAGGGGCAGACCGACTACAATTTCCGCGGTATCTCGCAGACGGATCGCAAGCCGGGCATCGGCGGCGGCGCGGAGCTGCAGATCTACGACAACCTGTTCTATGCCGGCATCTACGGCTCCAGCGTCGACCTGGCGACCCGCCCCAGCGCGGAGGTGGATTTCTACGGCGGCATCCGCCCGAAATTCGGCGATCTCGCCTTCGATCTCGGCGTCATGCAGTACTATTATCCGCGCGAGAAGCAGCTCATCGACTGGACCGGCGTCTATTGGACGCCCAAGAACACCGACTTCACCGAGGTCTACGGCAAGGTCTCCTACGTGTTCGCCGGCAGTCTGACGCTCGGCGGCAACGTCTTCTACGCTTGGGACTGGCTCGGCACCGGGGCGGACGGCACCTATGCCTCGGTCACCGCCAAATATGCGCTGCCTTTCCTCGAGGGCCTCTCGGTGTCGGGCGAGCTCGGCCATTACTGGCTCGGCCGGACCAACCAGGCGATCTGGTCGACCACCCCGCCGACCAACCTGCCCGACTACACCTACTGGAACGCCGGCCTGTCCTATAACTGGAAGAACGTCACGGCGGATCTGCGCTACCACGACACCACGTTGTCGAAGACGGAATGCTTCGCGCTGACCGCCGATCCGGGCGGCATCGCCTCAGGCTCCGGCCGCTCGAAATGGTGCGGCGCCGCCGTGGTCGGCACGCTCTCCTTCGACATCACGGCGAGCAGCCTCGGCGTCTTCGCGCAGCCGTGAGCGGTTCTGCCGGGCGCTCCCGGGGCCGCCCGCACGGGCGGTCCTGCCGGCTTTCAGGGCTCGAGCGCCTTGGCGACGCGCCGCATCATCTCGCCGATGGCGTTGCATTCGGCATCGCTCAGCACCGTCATCATCGCCTCGATCTCGGCGACATGGATCGCCATGGCCTTGCGGGTCAGGGCTTCGCCCTCCGCCGTCAGCCAGAGGCGCCGCACGCGCCGGTCGGCGTCGTCGCCATGGCGCTCGATCAGCCCGCGCCGCTCCAGCACCGGCAGCAGCATGCTCATGGCGCTGCGCCCGACCAGCAGCTTTCCGGCCAGCGCCTGCTGCGTCAGCCCGGGCTGGTGGAAGATATTGGCGAGGACGTCGTAATGGGCGACCTGGATGCCGAGCGGCGCCAGCGCCTCGCCGAAGGCCTTCTCCCAGAGCGTGTGCACGCGGGCGACCGCGACCCAGTTGCGGAAGCGCGGCAGATCCCAGGGCAGGCGTTCACGTTCCGGCGAGAGGGCGGAAGAAGCTTGCTTTTTGTTCATGGCTGAACATATTCGTTCAGGGTTGAACAGATCGGGGTCGACGCCATGACCGTTTCCGCGTTCCATCTGCTGCGCCCGCTGGTCCGGGCCGCCAGTTTCCTGGCGCCCGGCCCGGCCGGCAAGCTCGCCTTTCGCCTCTTCTGTACCCCGCCGCGCCGCCGGGTGCGACGTGAAAACGCCGGGCGCGGCGCGGCCGGCCCCGGCAGGCGGCTGGCCGGGGCGCAGGCGGCGTCGGTCCCGTTCCCCTGCGGCAGCGCGCAGGCCTATGTCTTCGACCCGGACGGCGCCGGGCGGCGCGGCACGGTGCTGCTGGTGCATGGCTGGAGCAGCGAGGCGGCTTTCATGACCGCTTTCGTCAGCCCGCTGCGCGAGGCCGGCTTCCGGGTGGTCGCCTTCGACCTGCCGGCGCATGGCGCCTCGACCGGGCGGGTGCTGGACATGCCGCTCGGCGTCGCCAGCCTTGCGGCGGTGGCGCGGGCGTTCGGGCCGATCCATGCGGTGGTGAGCCATTCCTTCGGCGGGCTGATCGCGCTCGCGGCGCTGGCGGGCTCGGTTCCCGGCCAGCCGCCGGTCAGCGCGGGGCGCCTCGCGATGATCGCGGCGCCGTCCTCCGTGAAGCGGATCACGCGGCGGTTCGGGGCCGGAATCGGGCTCGGGCGGCGCGGCCAGGCGGCGCTGGAACGGCGCATCCATGCCGTCGCCGGCAATCCGGTCGAGGTCTTCGACGGCTCCGCCCAGCTTGCCGCGATCCGGCTTCCGACGCTGATCGTCCATGACCGGCAGGACCGCGAGCTCGCCTTCGACCATGCCGAGGCGCTGGCGGCGGCGGGGTCTTTCGCAAGGCTGGAGGAGACGCAGGGCTTCGGGCACCGGCGCATCCTGCAGGCGAAGCCGGTGATCGACAGCGTCACCCGCTTCGTCCGCGCCGAGGCGCCGTAGATCGGCGCGGGTCCGACGGGATGCGGTCGCGGCGATCTATCGACGTGCCACGGCCCGCCTCAGATCCAGCCCATCAATTCGCGCCGGACGACGGCGGCGATGACGTCGATGCCTTCGGGCGAATCGTTGAGGCAGGGCAGATAGGCGAATCTTTCGCCGCCATTGTGCAGGAAGATCTCGCGGTTCTCGCCGTCGAGCTCCTCTAGCGTCTCGAGGCAGTCGGCCGAGAAGCCGGGCGCCACGATCGCCATGGATTTGCGGCCGGCCAGCGCCAGCGCCTTCACCGTCTCGTCGGTGTAAGGCTTGAGCCATTCGTCCGGCCCGAAGCGGGACTGGAAGGTCAGGGGAAAGCGCTCCTCGGAAAGGCCGAGCTCGGCCCGCAGCAGCCGCCAGGTCTTGACGCACTGGCAGTAATAGGGGTCGCCCTTGAGCAGATAGGCTTTGGGCATGCCGTGGAAGGAGCAGAGGATGACCTCGGGCTCGAAATCGAGCTTCGCCAGCGAGGCGCGCATCGAGCGGGCGAGCGCGTCGATATAGACCGGGTCGTCGTGATAGGGCGGCGAGACGCGCACCGTCGGCTGCCAGCGCATCTGCATCAGGGCGCGGAAGGCCTGGTCGCAGGCGGTGGCCGAGGTCGGCGCGGCATATTGCGGGTAGAGCGGCACCATCAGGATGCGGTCGCAGCCCTGGTCGAGCAGGGCCTGGAGCCGGCTCTTCACGTCGGGCAGCCCGTAGCGCATCGCCCAGTCGACGACGATGCGGTCGCCGGCGAGCGGCTTCAGCCGTTCGGCGAGTTGCTCGGTCTGCGAGCGGGTGATGGTCTTGAGCGGGCCTTCGTCGCGCTCCCTGTTCCAGACGGTGGCGTAGTCCTTGCCCTTGCGGCCGGGCCGCGTCGACAGCACGATCAGGTTGAGGATCGGCCACCATTTCCAGCGCGGCTCCTCGATCACGCGCCGGTCGGAGAGGAACTCCTTGAGATAGGCGCGCATCGGCCAGTAGCCGGTGCCTTCCGGCGTGCCGAGATTCATCAGCAGCACGCCGATGCGGCCCGAACCGGCTTTCGGATGGTCCGGCGGGAGCGGAACGGCCTGGCCGGCCGGGGCCGCGGCGATGTCAGCAGTCATGGGCGCAGGCTCTCCTTAGAGCCGGAGCCGACCGGGTCGGGGAATCCGTCTCTAATTCAAAGGTCTCGCGTTCGTGATTTAGACGAGTTCGCGCTTTCGTCCAGCCTTGAAGCCGTCCGGAAGGCGGGGTGCGACACTGCCGACCGCGGCCGCCGGCCCGGAACGGCTCTGGCAGCGCGACGGCTCTCTTGCTAGTCTGGAGTCGTTCCGGACAGGGGGCCGCCATGACCAAGCTGACCCGCCGCAAGGCCCTCGGCGTCCTCGCCGCTCCTGCGACTCTCGCCGCGACCGCCCCGGTCGCGCTGGCGCAGCAGCCGGCGCCGAGCTTCACCCTGCTGCTGCTCAACGACATCTACAAGATGAGCGACGACAAGGGCCGCGGCGGTTTCGCCCGCGCGGCCGGCATCGCCAAAGCCGAGCGGGCCAGAGGCGTGCCGCTGCTGTTCTGCCATGCCGGCGACTGCTACTCGCCCTCGCTGATGTCGGGCTTCGACCACGGCGCCCATATCGTCGCGATGCAGAACCGGATGGGCATCGACGTCTTCGTGCCGGGCAACCACGAGTTCGATTTCGGCAAGGAGAACTACCTCAAGCTCTCCGCCGCGCAGACCTACCCGACCTTCGCCGCCAATCTGCGCGATGCGAACGGCGAGCCCCTGCCCGGCCACAGGGACAGCCAGATCTTCGATCTCGGCGGCATCCGGGTCGGCGTGATCGGCACGGCCTACGACCTGACGCCGCAGATCTCGTTTCCGGGCGATCTGACATTCTCCTCGACCCTGGAGGCGCTCAGGCGCGAGGCCAAGGCCCTGAAGGGGCAGGGCGCCGACATCCTGGTCGCCGTCGTCCATGCCGACCGGGCGACGGACAACGAGATCGTCCGCTCGCGGATCGTCGACATCCTGCTCACCGGGCACGACCACGACCTCGCCATCGCCTATGACGGCAAGGTGGTGATGGTGGAGTCGAACGAGGAGGGCAATTACGTCACCGCCATCGACATCGCCGCCACGGTCAAGGGCGAGGGGGCGGCGCGGCAGGTGAGCTGGACGCCGACCTTCCGCGTCAACGATTCCCGCTCGGCGACGCCGGACCCGGAGGTCGCCGCCATCGTCAGGGGCTACGAGGCCGAGCTGTCGAAGGAGCTCGACGTCGACCTCGCCCGTCTCGCCGTGCCGCTCGATTCCCGCACCGGCGTCATCCGCACGCAGGAGACGGCGCTCGGCAACCTCGTCGCCGACGCGCTGCGCGCCTCGACCGGCGCGCAGCTCGCCATCACCAATGCCGGCGGCATCCGCGCCAACAGGCAATATCCGGCCGGCTATACCCTGACGCGGCGCGACGTGCTGAACGAACTGCCCTTCGGCAACGCCACCGCGATGGTCGAGATCACCGGCAAGGACGTCAGGGACGCGCTGGAGAACGGGCTCTCGCCGGCGCCCCAGGGCTCCGGCAAGTTTCCCGTCGTCGCCGGCCTGCGCTTCGAGGCGGATGTGAAGCGGCCGGCCGGCTCCCGCGTCGTCGCGCTTTCCCTCAGCGACGGCACGCCGATCGATCCCGCCGGCCGATACACCGTCGCCACGAACAATTTCATGCTGGAAGGCGGCGACGGCTATGCCGCGCTCGGGCGCGGCAGGACCCTGATCGGCGCCACCGACGGTAAGCTGATGGCCAATGAGATGATGGTCTATCTGCGCAGGCTGGGGACGGTCGAGGCCAGGGTCGAGGGGCGGGCGGTGATCAAGTGAGGCCGTCCGCGTGACCTGCGTCGCGGCGCTCGCCGCCTTTCTCGCCTCGCCGGGCGCCGAAGGCTGGCGCGCATTGCCTGCCTTCGCGCCGGGCGGGCCGGCCGCCCGCGCCTGCGCGGCGGTGGACGCCGAGCGCGCGGCCGGGCATGTCGTCGCTCCGGCGCCCGAGCGCGTCTTCGCCGCCCTGGCCCTGGCGCCGCTCGCCGCGGTCCGGGCGGTCATTCTCGGGCAGGACCCCTATCCGACCCCGGGCCATGCCAACGGCCTGGCCTTTTCCTATGTCGGTCCGCCGCCGCTGCCGCGCTCGCTCGTCAACATCTACAAGGAGCGCGCCGCGGATCTCGGAAAGCCTCCTCCGGCCGATGGCGACCTGACGCGCTGGGCCGCGCAGGGGGTGCTGCTGCTCAACACGGCGCTGACCGTGCGCGAGGGAGCCAGCAAGGCGGGGTCGCATCTCAGGCTCGGCTGGGGCAAGGTCAGCGACGAGATCATCGCCGCCGTCTCGCGCGAGCGGCCGCATGTCGTCTTCCTGCTCTGGGGCGGGCCGGCGCAGGCGAAGCGGCCGCTGATCGACGAGAGCCGGCATCTGGTCATCGCCAGCGCGCATCCCTCGCCGCTCTCGGCGCGGCGCGGCTTCTTCGGCTCGAAGCCGTTCAGCCGGGCGAATGCCTGGCTGTCGGCGCAGGGGGAGAAGCCCGTCGACTGGTGAGGCCGCCGCCGGCCCGGCGGGCGGCGCCCGATGTTCAGCCCACCGGGCGTTCGTCGGCGATGACCTTGCCGTCATTGGGCAGGGCGCCGAGCGGCAGCACCTCGACCTTGCCCTTGAGCTTGGTCACCTGCTGCAGGGTCGAGGAGACGGCGTCGACGAAGCCGGCCGGCTCGGCATAGATCTCGGCCTTGAGGGTCATGGTGTCGGTCTCGTCGGCGCGGCCGACGACCAGCCTCAGCTTGGCGATCTCGGCGTGGCGCCGGGCGATCTCGGCGACCTGCTCCGGGCGCACGAACATGCCCTTGATCTTCGCGGTCTGGTCGGCGCGCCCGAGCCAGCCCCTGATGCGGGTATTGGTCCGCCCGCAGGGGCTCAGCCCCGGCAGCACGGCGGTGAGATCCCCGACCGCGAGCCGGATCTGCGGATGGTGCGGGTCGAGATTGGTGACGACGACCTCGCCGACCTCGCCTTCGGGCACGGGGTCGCCGGTGCCGGGCCGGACGATCTCGACGATCAGGTTCTCGTTCAGCACCATGCCTTCGCGCGCCGAGGTCTCATAGGCGATGACGCCGAGATCGGCGGTGGCGTAGAGCTGGTAGGCGTCGATGCCGCGCTCCCGGACCCAGGCCTGGAGCGAGGGCGGGAAGGCGGCGCCGGAAACGACGGCGCGCCGGATCGAGGAGATGTCGACGCCGCGGGCTTCCGCCGCCTCGATCAGGATCTTGAGGAAATCGGGCGTGCCGGCATAGGCGGCGGGCCGGTAGGCGCCGATCACCTCCATCTGTTGCTCGGTGTTGCCCGGCCCGGCGGGGATGACGGCGCAGCCCAGCGCTCGGGCGGCCGAGTCCATGATGAAGCCGCCCGGCGTCAGATGGTAGCTCAGCGTGTTGAGTACGATCTCGCCGGCCCGGAAGCCGGCGGCCCGCAGGCCGCGCGACGCGCCCCAGGCATCCCCGGCCGCCGCTTCCGGCTCGAAGATCGGCCCGGGCGAGGTGAAGAGCCGGCCGAAGCTGCCCGGCGCCCCCGGCACGAGGCCGCCGAAGGGCAGAGACGCTTTGTGCAGCGCCGGCAGATCGGCCTTGCGCAACACCGGCAGGCCGGCCAGCGCCTTGCGGTCGGTGATCGCGTCCGGTTCGATGCCGGCGAGCCGCTCGGCATAGGCGGGCGCCTGCATCGCCGCCTTCAGCAGCTTGGGCAAACGCGCGAAGAGATCGGCCTCGCGCTCCGCCGGCGAGCGGGTTTCGAGCGCGTCGTCATGCTCGGTCATCGGAAGCGTCCTCGGGTCACCTGTAAACCGGCGTGGCCGTCCGGGGCGAAGCGAAGCGCAGACCCGGCATCCATGCCTGAACTCTCGTCGGCAATGTCCCGGCACGGCTCCCGGATCGGCGCGGCTTCGCCGCCTGCCCGGGATGGCACGGCCAGGGACAATGCGTGCCGCTATGACAGCCAGCGCTTGCGGCGCTTGTAGCTCTTCACCTCGCGGAAGGACTTCTTGTTGCCCTCGGCGACGCCGAGATAGAACTCCTTCACGTCCTCGTTCTCGCGCAGCATCCTCGCCTCGCCGTCCATGACGACGCGGCCGGTCTCCATGATGTAGCCATAGGTGGCATAGCGCAGCGCCATGTTGGTGTTCTGCTCGGCGACGAGGAAGGAGACGCCCTCATCGGCATTGAGCCGGCGGACGATCTCGAAGATCTCCTCGACGATCTGCGGGGCCAGCCCCATGGAGGGCTCGTCGAGCAGGATCATCTTGGGGTTCGACATCATCGCCCGGCCGATGGCGCACATCTGCTGCTCGCCGCCGGAGGTGTAGCCGGCCTGGGAGGAGCGCCGCTGCTTCAGGCGGGGGAACAGCGTGTAGATCTTCTCGAGGTCGCGCCGGATCGCGGCGTTGCCGTCGCGGCGGGTGAAGGCGCCGGTCAGCAGATTCTCCTCGATCGAGAGATGGCCGAAGCAATGGCGGCCTTCCATCACCTGGATGCAGCCGCGCCGCACCAGCTCGTTGGGCGAAAGCGTGTCGACGCGCTCGCCGTCGAAGACGATCGAGCCCTTGGTGACCTCGCCGCGCTCGGCCTTGAGCAGGTTGGAGATCGCCTTCAGCGTCGTGGTCTTGCCGGCCCCGTTGGCGCCGAGGATCGCGACGATGCCCTTGCGCGGCACGGTGAGCGAAACGCCCTTCAGCACCAGCACGACATGGTCGTAGATGACCTCGATGTTGTTGAGCGACAGGATGGTGTCGCTCGTGGTCGTCGCGGCGGGCTTCTCGAGGGTAGAGGTGGACATCGGTGCCTCCGGCAGTCGGCAATAGGCAGTCGGCAGTCGGGATCGGCAGGGTCTACTGCCGATTGCCCACTGCCGACTGCCGTCAGATCAGGACGACTTCTCGCAGGGCTCGGTGCGCTTCGGCCAGTTGCCGGCCTTCTCGACATAGTCCTTGGCGTTGGCGTCGACCAGCGGCTTGACCTGGTCCTCCAGCGGCGCGGTCCAGTCCGTGCTCTTCGTCCATTTCTTGCCGTCCCATTCGGAGACGAACATCTTGCTGTGGCCGGAATGGTCGGTGCAGGTGATCGTCGTCGGCGTGACGAAGCCGCCGAGCCCGATCTCCTTCAGCTTCGCCTCGGTGAGGTTGAGCGATTCCAGGCCGCGGCGCATGTCCTCGGCGTTGATCACCTTCTTGCCGGTGATCTTCTGGGCGTTGCGGATGCCCTCGACGACCAGCATCGAGTTGTAGACGCCGCGGTTGTAGAGCGCCTCGCCGACCTTGTCCTTCGGCGTCGTGCTCTTGCCCTTGTCGACCACGTATTTGAGGATGTCCTGCAGCGCCGGGGCGTCGGTGCCGCTCAGCGCCCAGCTCAGCGACTTGTAGCCCTTGGCCTGGTCGCCGCCGGCGCGGGCGTCGTCGTCGCCGCCGGCCCACCAGACGCCGACCATCTTGCCGATCGGGAAGTTGTTCTTGATCGCCTCCTTCACCGCGGTCGGGTTCATCGCGCCCCAGCCCTGGTTGTAGATGAAGTCCGGCCGGTCGCGGCGGATGCCGAGCCAGAGCGAGCTCTGGTTCTGCATGTCGGCGGCGGGCACCGGATAGAGCTTCAGCTCGAAGCCGTATTTCTTGGCGAGGCTTTCGAGCACCGGAATCGGCTCCTTGCCGAAGGGCGCGTCGAGATGGATCAGGCCGAGCTTCTTGCCCTTGAGCTTGTCGAAGCCGCCGAGTTGGTCGGCCATGTACTTCACCATGACGGAGGCGCCGTCCCAATAGGTGAAGGGCGGGATGAAGACCCAGGGGAAGCTGTTGCCGTCGGCCGAGGCCGAAAGGCCGTAGGCCATCGACAGGATCGGGATCTTGTCGACATGGGCGCGCGGGATCGCGGCCAGCGTCGCGCCGGTCGACCAGGGCGAGTAGAGGATCGTGTTCTTCGACTTGGCCTGCTCGTAGCACTCGATCGACTTCTTGGTGTCGTAGCCGGTCTCGCACTCCTCATAGACGATCTTGACGCCGTTCACGCCGCCGTCGCGCTCGTTGATCATGGTGATGTAGTCGCGCATACCGTCGCCGATCGGGATGCCGGAGCCGGAGAACGGGCCGGTGCGATAGGCGTTGTTGGCGAAATAGACGCTGTCCTGCGCCATGGCCGGGGCGGCGAGGGCGGTCGCCGCCAGCAAGGCCCCGAGCGCCGCACCCTTCATCAGCTTCCTGCTTGTCATCGGTTCTCTCCGTTCGTTTCCTCCGGGCGGTTCCAGCCGTCCCGTTCTGCTTTCCGCCGGCGCTTCTGTCGTGCCGGTCGTTTCTTGGGCTCCGTCCCGGTTCAGTACGGGAAGGGCCATGTCCGCAATTTCTGCTTGCCGATCTGCCAGAGCCGGGCGAGGCCGTGCGGCTCGACGATCAGGAAGAAGATGATCAGCCCGCCGACCAGCATGTAGGTGACATGCTCGGCGGTGGCGCCCGAGAGCGGGATGCCGAGCGCCGGCAGACCGAATTTCAGCGCCGTCGGCAGCACCGAGAGGAAGGCCGCGCCGAAGAAGGAGCCGATCAGCGAGCCGAGTCCCCCGATGATGACCATGAACAGGATGCTGAAGGAGAGGCGGATCGAGAACACGTCCGCCGCCTCGCCGCCGCCGTACCAGAGGAAAATCATCATCGCGCCGGCGACGCCGGCGAAATAGGAGGAGACGGCGAAGGCCATCAGCTTGGCGTTGAGCAGCTTGATGCCCATCAGCTCGGCGGCGATGTCCATGTCGCGCACCGCCATCCAGGAGCGGCCGAGCTTGCCGTGGACCAGGTTCGAGGCGAACCAGGTCAGCACCACGACGAGGCCGAGGCAGACGAAATAGCGCGTCTCCGGCGTCGCGGAGGCGCCCGTCAGCGGAATGTCGAACAGCGTGCGCTGCGGCACCTCGATGGCGCCCGAGGCGTTGTAGTTGAACAGCCAGGGAATGCGCACGAAGGCCCATTGCAGGAAGAACTGGGCGGCGAGCGTCGCGACGGCGAGATAGAAGCCCTTGATCCGCAGCGAGGGCAGGCCGAAGAGCACGCCGATGCCGGCCGAGAACAGCCCCGAGAGCAGGATCAGGACGATGATGTTCACGTCGGGGAAGAGCGTGGTCAGCTTGTAGCAGGCATAGGCGCCGACCCCCATGAAGGCGGCGGTGCCGAGCGAGATCAGCCCGGTATAGCCGGTGAGGATGTTGAGCCCGATCGCCGCCAGAGAGAGCACGAGGAAGGGGATCATCACCGAGGCGATGAAGAAGTCGCTGCCGAAGAAGGGGATCGCGACGAAGGCGATGGCCAGGATGACGGCGATGCCGATCCGGTCTTCCCGCAGCGGGAAGACGGCCATGTCCGCGGCATAGCTGGATTTGTACTGGCCGGCCTCGCGGTAGAGCATGTCGTCCGGCTCCTCAGATGCGTTCGATGATCTTGTCGCCGAAGAGACCCTGCGGCCGGAACAGCAGGAAACCCAGGGCGATGAAATAGGCGAGCCAGCTCTCGATGCCGCCGCCGACCAGCGGCCCCCAGTAGAACTCGCCGAGCTTCTCGCCGATGCCGATGATCAGGCCGCCGACGATGGCGCCCGGGATCGAGGTGAAGCCGCCGAGGATCAGCACGGGCAGGGCCTTCAGCGCCACGATCTCCAGCGCGAAGGAGACGTCCGAGCGCGCGCCCCACATGATGCCGGTGATCAGCGCGACGATGCCGGCGGTGAACCAGACGATGACCCAGATCTGGTTGAGCGAGATGCCGACCGAGAGCGCCGCCTTGTGGCTGTCGGCGACGGCACGCAGGGCGCGGCCGATGCGGGTGTATTGGAAGAACAGGGCGAGCAGTCCGATCATCAGCGAGGCGATGACGGCCGCCGCGATGTCGATCTTCTGGAGCGAGACCAGACCGCCGAGAATCTGCAGGTCGAGCGCGCCCCTTGGCAGATAGAGCTGATCGGCGATCATCTGCTTGGGATTGCCGCCGAACAGCGCCTCGCCGAAGCCGATCAGGAAATAGGTGATGCCGAAGGTCGCCATGAACAGGATGATGTCCGGCTGGTTGACCAGTGGCCTGAGCACGACGCGCTCGATGGCGAGGGCGAGCACGAACATCACGCCGAGCGTCAGGATCACGGCGAGGAAGGCCGGGACGCCCTTCTCGTAGAGGCCGACCAGCGTCAGCGCCGCGAACACCACCATGATGCCCTGGGCGAAGTTGAACACGCCCGAGGCCTTGAAGATCAGCACGAAGCCGAGCGCGATCAGGGCATAGAGCACGCCGGCGACGAGGCCCTCCCAGATCGTCTGCACCAGCAGGTCCGGCGCCTGCGCCATCTGCTGGAAGGGGTCGACGAAGATGGCGTAGAGCGTGTTCGAGGAATCGAAGCGAATGCCGATGGCGAGCGCCGCGACGATCGCGACGAGGACCAGGGCGAACTTGACCAGCGGGCTGGCGAGGAGATTCGGCGCGGGGCGGGTGGCGATGTCGCTCATGGGTTCGCTTCCTTGCGCCTCGACCCAAACGCGCGGTCATCCCGGACAAGCCACGAAGTGGCGCCGATCCGGGATCCATGCCTGAGCCCTTCCGGAAAGGCTCCGGCATGGATCCCGGGTCTGCGCTTCGCTTCGCCCGGGATGACGGCATGGGTTTGAAGACCGGAGAGGCTCATCAATGCGCCACTCCCAGATAGGCGTCGATGACCTTCTGGTCGCGCTTGACCTCGTCGGGCGTGCCGTCGGCGATCTTGCGGCCGTATTCGAGCACGACGACGCGGTCGGAGAGGTCCATCACCACCCCCATATCGTGCTCGATCAAAGCGATGGTTGTGCCGAACTGGTTGTTCACGTCGAGGATGAAGCGGCACATGTCCTCCTTCTCCTCGAGGTTCATGCCGGCCATCGGCTCGTCGAGCAGCAGCAGCTCCGGCTCCATGGCGAGCGCGCGGCCGAGCTCGACGCGCTTCTGCAGGCCGTAGGGCAATTTGCCGACCGGCAGCTTGCGGATGGGCTCGATCTGCAGGAAGTCGATGATGTCCTCGACGACGCGGCGATGCGCGATCTCCTCTTGCATCGCCGGGCCGTGGCGCAGCGCCTGCCAGAAGAAGTTCTTCCGCATCTTGAGGGTGCGCCCGGTCATGATGTTGTCGAGCGTCGACATGCCCTTGAACAGCGCGACGTTCTGGAAGGTGCGGGCGATGCCGCCGGCGGCGGCGCGATGCGGGCGCATCTTGGCGCGGCGCTCGCCCTTGAAGACGACGCGGCCTTCCTGCGGCTGGTAGAAGCCGTTGATGCAGTTGAGCATCGACGTCTTGCCGGCGCCGTTGGGGCCGATGATGGCGCGGATCTCGCCCTTGCGGATGTCGAAGGAGACGTCGGTGATCGCCTTCACGCCGCCGAAGCGCAGCGAGATGTTCTCGACCGAGAGCAGGACCTCGCCCTTCTCGCGGATCGGTGTGCCGGTCACGTTGATAGGTTCCGCGTTCATGCTGCCCTCGCCGAGGCCGGCGCCTCCTGAGCGACGGGATAGGTCCTGGCTTCGCGGACCTTGACGCGGGCCGAGATCACGCCCTTGCGCCCGTCCTCGAAGGTGACCTCGGTCGAGATGTCGGCGGCTTCCGAGCCGTCATAGAGGGCCGTCACCAGCGGGGCGTAGCGCTCGGCGATGAAGCCGCGGCGGACCTTCTGGGTGCGGGTCAATTCGCCGTCGTCGGCGTCGAGCTCCTTGTGCAGGATGAGGAAGCGCTTGATCTGCGCGCCGCCCATCATCGGCTCGTTGGCCAGCGAGCGATTCACCTCGTCGACGTGCCTGGCGATCATGTCGTAGACGAGGTCGTGGCCGGCGAGCTCCTGATAGGAGGCGTAGACGACGTTGTTGCGCTCGGCCCAGTTGCCCACCGCCGTCAGGTCGATGTTGAGCGCGACGGTGACGTAGTCGCGGCCCTGGCCGAAGGCGACCGCCTCCTTGATGTTCGGATAGAATTTCAGCTTGTTCTCGATGTATTTCGGCGGGAAGAGCTCGCCGCTGGCGAGCTTGCCGACATCCTTGGCGCGGTCGATGATCTTGAGGTGGCCGCCCTCGTCGAAGAAGCCGGCATCGCCGGAGCGGACATAGCCGTCGGCCGTCATGGTCTCCGCCGTCTTCTCGGGGTCCTTGTAGTAGCCGCCGAAGATCGAGGGCGAGCGGTAGAGCACCTCGCCATTGTCGTCGATGCGGATCTCGACCAGCGGCGCCGGCTTGCCGACCGTGTCGGCCTTGATCTCGCCGTTCGGCTGCATGGTGATGTAGACCCCGGCCTCGGTCTGGCCGTAGAGCTGCTTCAGGTTGACGCCGATCGAGCGGTAGAAGCGGAAGAGCTCGGGGCCGATCGCCTCGCCCGCCGTGTAGCCGACCTTGATGTTGGTCAGGCCGAAGCGGTTGCGCAGCGGCCCGTAGACCAGGATGTCGCCGAGCCTGTAGAGCAGCCGGCCCTTCAGCGGCACGCTCTCGCCGTTCAGGATCTGCTCGCCATAGCGCTTCGCCACATCGAGGAAATAGTGGAACATCCTGCGCTTCAGGCGGCCCGCATCCTCCATGCGCACCATGGTGATGGTCAGCATCGTCTCGAAGACGCGCGGCGGAGCGAAGGCGTAGGTGGTGCCGACCTCGCGGCGGTCGTCGATGACGGTGTCGGGGCTCTCCGGGCAGTTGACGCAGAAGCCCGCCAGCATCGCCTGCGCATAGGAGAAGACGTGGTCGCCGACCCAGGCGATCGGCAGATAGGCGATGACCTCGTCGCTGTCGTTGAGCCCGTCGAAGCCGCAGCCGATCTCGGCGGCGATCAGGACGTTGTAATGCGAGAGCATCACGCCCTTCGGCCGCCCGGTGGTGCCCGAGGTATAGAGGATGATCCCGAGATCGGAGCCCTGGCCCTGCTCCATCTCGCTCTGGAGCGCGGCCGCGGCCTGCGGGTCCCGCAGCGCCCCGGCGCCGGCCTGCATCACCGCCTCGATGGCGTGGAGCTTGCTGTGGTCGTAGTCGCGCAGGCCCCGCGGCTCGTCATAGAGCATGTGCCTGAGATGCGGCAGGCGGTCGGCGATGGAGAGGATCTTGTCGACCTGCTCCTGGTCCTGCACCACGGCGAAGACGGCTTCGGCATGGTCGAGGACATAGGCCATCTCATCGGCGACGCTGTCGGCATAGACCGGCACGGGGATGGCGCCGAGCCACTGGGCCGCGCACATCGACCAGTAGAGCCGCGGACGGTTGTAGCCGACGATCGCGACCTTCTCGCCGCGCTTCAGCCCGAGATCCTGAAGCCCCTTGGCGAAGCTGCGGACATGATCGGCGACCTCGGCCCAGGTCCAGGACTGCCAGATGCCGAGATCCTTGTGCCGATAGGCCACGCGCCCGGCGCGTTCGCGGGCGTTGCGCAACAGCAATTTCGGAAAGGTATCCGCCTCACCGGCGGTTCCGTTCGCCACGATTGCGTTCTCCCTGTCGAGTCGCCGTCCGTCGCGGCGACTTCAATGCGGGCCGTTGAGGCCTCGTTCTCATGCAAGCCTTGCAGGCGCCCCGCATCTTCGCAAGGAGGTGCTTGACAGACAATTCTCCTTTTGGTGACTATTGTCCCGCCGAAGTTCGCGCCGGAGAATTATTCTCGCGCAACGAGCGCTTTTCCTTCAATCTTTTCAGCCTCTTGGTTCGCCGCTCCGGCGCCGCTTGCTCATGTGCAAAGCCCGCCCTCCGGGAAGGGCGGCGGGCTTTCGGAAACCGGATCGGGCCGGTTCCGTCGCGGTGATGGTGCCGGCGCTGGGCGTGGTGCGGCGGTCCGCGGCGATGGTGCCGGTGGCTGCAGGAGCCATGATGACGATAGACGCGCCGGTGCTCCATGCGGTGGCGCGCCTATGCGGCCGGCAGCTTGTCCAGCGTGGCGCCGAGCGCCGCCGGCGGCGCGCTCTGCGGCGCGGCGCTGGCCGGGCTCGCGGCGAAAGCGGCCAGGGCCGGGCCGGCGGCAATCAGAAGCCTGCGCATCGAACGTTTCTTCCTTGCATCCTTCGGTCCGCGCAGGAAGCAGGCCGGAGCGGAAGGGAGCTGAACGCCGCGTTCGGCCGGCGTTCAGCCGTCGTGGCGGGCGGCTGCCCTCTGCCAGGCGAGCCGGTGCAGTTGCGCCTCGCGCAGGGAGAGGATGCGGACCCTGACCGGCCTGACCGGCTTCATCGCCTCATGCCAGGCCGCCAAGGCGTGCCGGACGATCTGCGCCTGCCGTGCGGCATAGCCCGCCAGCCGGTCGTCGATGCGCTTCACGATCTTTCCCAAAAGGCCGGACATCTCGGTCGATCCTCCTCCGCCCGCGGCGGCTTTCCATATCAACGCGCGAAACGGGATTTGGTGCCGTCGCGCCGTTGCGCAAGCGGCCGGGCATCCCGCCTTGGTCCACCGCTGTGATCTTGCATCGGCTTTTCCCGAAGACCGCGCTCCGCTTTCCGGACCGATGCTCTAGGCTTCGTAGCGGGCCAGCCGCTCGAGGTCGCGAATGGTGACGCTGCCATGGCCGAGCTCGATCAGGCCGAGCGCGGCGAGTTTCGCCAGCCCCTGATTGGCCATCTGCCGCGAGATGCCGGCGAGCATGCCGAGCTCCTCCTGCGAGATCGTCAGGGTCCGGTCGAGATCGGGATAGAGGATCGGGTTGAACAGCCAGGCGAGGTTGCGGGCGAGGCGCCCGGTCGAATCCAGCGTACGCTCCGTCTCCGCCAGCGAAATGAACTGGGCGAGGCGCTCGTTGAACTGGTGGACGAGGAAGCGGTTGAACGCGGCCGAATGCTCGAACAGCCAGAGGAAGGTCGTCCGCCGCATCAGGGCAAGCCGGGTGTCGCGCAGCGCCACCAGCTCGTAGCGCCGCGGTTCCGCCTTGATCACGGTGCCTTCGCCGAACCAGGCGCCGGCGCGCAGCCCGGCCAGCGTCGCCGATTTGCCCGATTTCGAGGTGGTCGCCATCTTGACCAGGCCCTCGGCCACGCCGGTCCAGGATTCCAGCCGGTCGCCGACATGGCAGATCGAGGCGTTTTTGCCATAGCTCTTGAAGGCGATGCCGCGCCGCGCTTCCTCGAACTCGGCCTCCGACAGATCGCGGGACCAGGAGGCGATGGCGCGCAGTTCTTCAGGGGCGATCGAGATGGCGGTGGTTCCGGCAATGGAGCTGCTCGGGGCAGTATGGGCCGCGACGGCATCCCGGCTCAAGTTGGACGAAAGAGGGCGCGGGGCGCCGCACCCTATTCCGCCGCCTGTGGCAGGGCCGCGGCGGAGCCGCTCAGCAGCCGGTCGAGCAGCGCCGCCTCCTCCGCCTTGGCGGCGGCGAGATGGCGCTCCTTGACGTGGCCGAAGCCGCGGATCCTGTCCGGGATCGCCGCGAGCGCGACGCAGAGCGCGTGGTTCTCCGGCGTCAGCCGGGTCAGGAGCTCGTTCAGCAGGGCTTCGTAATCCGCGATCAGCTTGCGTTCGGTGCGGCGCTCCCGCGTGTGGCCGAAGGGGTCGAAAACAGTGCCGCGCAGGCCCTTGAGCTTCGCCAGCAGCGCGAAGGCGCCCATCATCCACGGCCCGAAGCTCAGCTTGCGCGGCAGGCCGGTGTTCGGGTCGCGCCGCGCCAGCAGGGGCGGAGCCAGATGGAACTCGAAACGCAGCTTCCCGCCTCCCGCGCCTTCCGGCTCGAAGGTCGCGGCGACCTGCCGGCGGAAGGCGCCGTCGCTGTAGAGGCGCGCGACCTCGTATTCGTCCTTGTAGGCCATCAGCTTGAACAGGTTGCGCGCGACGGCCTCGCTGAGCCCGCTCTGGCCCGGCGTCACGGCCGCCTCCCGCGTCTGCGCGCGGGCGACGAGGTGGCGGTAGCGGGCGCCATAGGCGGCGTTCTGATAGGCGGTGAGGAAAGCCGCGCGGCGGGCGATGATCTCGTCGAGGCTCTGCGAGAGATGGCGCGCCGCCGTCGGGGCCTTGGCCTGCGCCAGCAGTTCCTCGAGCGCGGCGGGGTCGTGCGCGGCGCGGCGGCCGAGCTCGAAGGCCTCGAGATTCATCGCCACGGCCTCGCCGTTGAGCGTGATCGCCCGGCGCAGCGATTCCCGTGACAAGGGCACGGCGCCGAGCTGCCAGGCATGGCCAAGCATCAGCATGTTGGCGGCGATGGCGTTTCCGAGGAAGGCGACGGCCGCGGCGGTGGCGTCGAGGAAACGGGTGTGGTCGCGCCCCGCCGTAGCGAGGATGGCGCGCTTCAGCCGCTCGGTCGGCAGCGAGAAATCGGCGTTGCGGGTGAAGTCGCCCGGCAGGCTCTCGGCCGTGTTGACGATGACGGTGCCGCCCGCGGGGCGGATCGCGCCGAGCACCTTCTTCGAGCCGGTGACGGTGAGGTCGCAGCCGAGGACGAGGTCGGCCTGTCCCGCCGCGACGCGGATGGCGTGGATGTCCTCCGGCCGGGGCGCGAGCTTGACATGGCTGAAGACGGCGCCGCCCTTCTGGGCGAGGCCGGCCATGTCGATCATGCCGCAGCCCTTGCCTTCGAGATGCGCGGCCATGCCGAGAATGGCGCCGATGGTGACGACGCCGGTGCCGCCGACGCCGGTGACGATGACGGCGAAGCTGCGATCGAGGGCCGGGACGGCCGGTTCGGGGATGTCGCCGGCCGCGAGCGCGCCGGCATCGAGCCGCATCGGCTCGGCCTTTTTCGGCCTGGCGCCGTGGACGGTGACGAAGGAAGGGCAGAAACCCTTCACGCAGGAGAAATCCTTGTTGCAGTTCGACTGGTCGATCTGGCGCTTGCGGCCGAATTCGGTTTCCAGCGGCTGCACCGAGACGCAGTTGGACTGCACGCCGCAATCGCCGCAGCCCTCGCAGACAAGTTCGTTGATGATCACGCGCTTGTCGGGATCGGGATAGGCGCCGCGCTTGCGGCGCCGGCGCTTCTCGGTGGCGCAGGTCTGGTCGTAGAGCAGGAGAGAGACGCCGGAGGTCGCCGCCAGCTCGCGCTGGACGGCGTCGAGCTCGTCGCGGTGGTGCAGCGTGGTTCCGGCCGGCCATTGCGTGGTGGCGGGGTATTTGCCGGGTTCGTCGGTGACGACGGCGATGCGCTTCACGCCCTCGGCCGCGACCTGGCGGGCCATCTGGTCGGGCGAGAGATGGCCTTCCGCCTGCTGGCCGCCGGTCATGGCGACGGCGTCGTTGTAGAGCAGCTTGTAGGTGATGGTGACGCCGCTGGCGACGGCCCAGCGGATCGCGAGCGAGCCGGAATGGGTGTAGGTGCCGTCGCCGAGATTCTGGAAGACGTGCCCGCGCGTCGAGAACGGCGCCTCGCCGATCCAGTTGGCGCCCTCGCCGCCCATCTGGGTGAAGCCGGCGGTGTCGCGGTCCATCCAGAGCGACATGAAATGGCAGCCGATGCCGGCATAGGCGCGCGAGCCCTCGGGCACCACGGTCGAGGTATTATGCGGGCAGCCCGAGCAGAAATAGGGCGTGCGCCGCGCGATCTCCTGCGCCTCGGCGAGCCGTCCCTGGGCCTTGGCGATCTCCTCCAGGCGCGCGCGGAGGGCCGGGTCGTCGCGGTATTGCAGCAGGCGCGCGGCGAGCGCGATGGCGATGTCGTTGGGGTCGAGCGCGCCATGGGGCGGGAAGAGCCATTCGCCGTTCTCGTCCTTCTTGCCGACGATCATGGGCTGGTGCGGCGTGCCGTAGAGCTCCTCGCGAAGCTGGACCTCGATCAGCGAGCGCTTCTCCTCGACGACCATGACGAGGTCGAGGCCCTTGGCGAAATCCTTCAGCTCCTGCGGGTCGAGCGGCCAGGGGCAGGCGAGCTTGAACAGGCGGATGCCGAGATCGTTGGCGCGGACCTCGTCGAGGCCGAGATCCTCGAAGGCCTGGCGGACGTCGAGATAGGATTTGCCGACGGTGATGATGCCGAGGCGCGGCGCCTGGCCGCCGGAGGTGATCGTCTGGTTCAGCCGGTTGGCGCGCAGATAGGCCAGGACCGCCTCGCGCTTGTCGATATGCAGCCGGCGCTCCTGCGCGATGAAGTCGAGCTCGCGGCGGATACTCAAACCACCCGGCGGCATGGCGAAATCGGTCGGCGTGACGATCTTCACGCGGTCGAGCGCGCCGTCGACCGAGGCGGTCGATTCGATGTTGTCCTTGACGCATTTGATGCCGACCCAGACCGAGGCGAAGCGCGAGAGCGCGATGCCGTGCAGGCCGTAATCGATGATCTCTTGCACGCCGGCCGGGTTGAGGATCGGCATCATCCGGTCGACCAGGACGAATTCGGTCTGGTGGGCGTTGGTCGAGGATTCGGCGGTGTGGTCGTCGCCCATCAGGCAGATCACGCCGCCATGGGGCGAGGTGCCGGCCATGTTGCCGTGGCGGAAGACGTCGCCGGAGCGGTCGACGCCCGGCCCCTTGCCGTACCAGAGCGCGAAGACGCCGTCATATCGGCCCTCGCCCTGCAATTCGGCCTGCTGCGAGCCCCAGACCGCCGTGGCGGCGAGGTCCTCGTTCAGCCCGGGCTGGAAGACGATATGCGCCGCCTTCAGCGCCTTGCCGGCGCGCATGAGCTGCTGGTCGAGCCCGCCGAGCGGCGAGCCGCGATAGCCCGAGACGAAGCCGGCGGTGTTCAGCCCGGCCTGCCGGTCGCGCTCGCGCTGCATCAGCAGCATGCGGGTGACGGCCTGGGTCCCGGTGAGGAAGACCTCGCGCTTGGCCAGGTCGTATTTGTCGTCGAGCGCGACGGGGCGGAGCCCATCCGCTCCGGCGCCGGAACTGCGCGTTGCCTCGGCCATGGCCGGCCTCCCGATCAACGTTCCCTCGGGCCGGTTGATCCGGCCTCGCGACCTGTCTCGCTGCAAGATATGTCAGCAAGGCTGACATGGTTGCCGGTGGCGGTCAATCAGATTGGCATTGTTCCAGTTTTTCTCCGCGGGTCCAGGCTTGCCGGCGCGGGCCGGGCTGCGCGAAATGCCTGCGCCGCGATTTGGCCCCGATTCGCGGCGATGGCTTCGCGGCCCGGTCGCGCGATCGTCGCGCGGCGGCCGTATCGCTCTCGGCCCCGGATCTGTGGAGGATACCGTTCTTGACGGGACGCGCGCTTCTTTCGGCCCTGTCGGGCATCGGCCTGCTCTGCGCCTTCCTGGCCGGGCCGGCACAGGCGCATCCGCATGTCTGGGTGAAGGCCAAGGCCGAGATCCTGTTCGCGCCTGACGGCAGGGTGCGGGCGATCCGCCACCACTGGAGCTTCGACGAGGCCTATTCGGCCTATATCACTCAGGGGCTCGACAAGAACGGCGACGGCAAGCTGACGCCGGACGAGCTGGCCGAGCTCGCCAAGGTGAACATGGATTCGCTGCCCGAGGTCGAGTTCTTCACCATCGCCAAGATCAATGGCCGCAAGCAGGAATTCGGCACGCCGGACGAGGCCGGCCTCGTCTTCGACAACAAGATCCTGACGCTGACCTACACCCTGCCGCTGAAGAACCCGCCGCCGAAGAGCCGTTCCTTCGGCATCGAGATCGGCGACCCGACCTATTTCGTCGCCTTCGAGATCGTCGAAGCGCCGGACGCCGTGGTGACGCGCGATGCGCCGGCCGGCTGCATCGTCCGGGTCAACCGCCCGCCGAAGCTCGACGACGACGTGGCGCAGAAGCTGGCGCAGGAGGACATCACCGCGACGCCCGACATGAGCGGCTACGAGGTCACGACCCGGGCGCTGGTGGCATGTCCCTGAACCCGGCTGAGAGCGCGATGCCGGTCGGGCCGGGCTGGGTGCGCCGCGCGCTGCTCTGCGCCTTGGCCCTGGCCGTCGTCGCCGGCGGACTCGCGCTGCTCGCTTTCGCCGTCTCGCTCTGGAGCCCGCCGGCGCCGCCGCCGCCGCGCAACCCGTTCGGGACCGCGCTGCCGCGCGAGGCCCTGCCCTCGACGACCGGCATCGGCGCGGTGCTGATCGCCTGGCAGTCGAGCTTCTACCGGGAGCTCACCGCGACGCTGAAGGCGATCGCCCAGACGCCCGCCGCGATCTGGGGGCTGCTCGGCCTCTCCTTCGGCTACGGCGTCTTCCACGCGGCCGGCCCCGGCCATGGCAAGGCGGTGATCTCCGGCTACATCGTCGCCGACAACCGCAGCCTCGGGCGCGGGCTGGTGCTCAGCTTCGCGGCGGCGATCCTGCAGGCGCTCGTCGCCATCGCGATCGTCTCGGTCGCGACGCTGATCTTCCGCACCACGGCGGCGCAGATGAACAT
Source organism: Hyphomicrobiales bacterium (assembly GCA_900466745.1). Taxonomy (GTDB): domain Bacteria; phylum Pseudomonadota; class Alphaproteobacteria; order Rhizobiales; family Beijerinckiaceae; genus Allobosea; species Allobosea minatitlanensis. The sequence goes on from UBNE01000003.1 coordinate 114,364, forward strand.
GGCGACCAGCGCCATCGAGCAGGGCAGCTTCCTGCTCGTCGCGCTGGTCGGCCTGCTGGTGCTCTGGCGCAAGGCGGGCAGCTTCGCCGCGCTCGGGCAGGACGGCGCCGCGCATGACGCGTCCTGCGACCATGTCCACCTGCCGGATGCGCAGGAGATCGCCCGCCTCCGGGACTGGCGCGACATGGCCGGCGTCGTTCTCGCGGCCGGCTTGCGGCCCTGCGCGGGGGCGCTGATCATCCTCGTCTTCGCCGCGACGCAGGGGCTCTACTGGGCCGGCATCGCCGCCGCGCTCGCCATGGGGCTCGGCACGGCGATCACGACGGGGGCGCTGGCGGCGCTCGCTGTCTTCTTCAAGTTCGCGGCGCTGAAATTCGCCAGCGGCGGCAGCCTGCGCTCGGTCCGGCTGCTCGCCGGGCTGGAACTGCTCGCCGCCGCCTTCGTCGCGGTGCTCGGCGCCGCGCTCTTCGCCGGCCTCTGGATCGGCGGGATGGGGAGCTGAGCGCTCAGCGCGCCGCTGCCTCGTAGACGAACAGCGTCGACTTGTCGTCGTCCGGCATGAAATAGGCCCGCACGCCCTCTGCCGCAGGCTCGACCCAGAACGGATTCTGGGTCATCGGCAGGCCCGAGGGCGCCCAGAGCTCGACCGGGAGCTGGTAGACGGGCCGGTTGTCGCGCAGGTCGACGATCTCGAGCCCGCCCAGCCGGAAGAGGGGGGCGTCGGGGCCGGTGCGGTAAGTGTTGAGGCCGGAGCAGAGCATCCGGCCGCGGCCGATGAAATGGCAGTCCTGGTAGTCGATGTAGAGCGCCGGATTGGCGACGCGCAGCGCCTCGGGAGCCGCATCGGCATTGGTGATCCGGCCCTCGGCGTCGAGCGGCCATTTGTAGAAGCGCCGCGAGCCCCAACTGACGCCGTGGAGCGAAGCGTCGTCGGTGTTGTGGACGATGCCGCCGATGTGATCCTTGAAGCGGAAGACCTCGGTCGCCTTCATCGTCGTCGGATCGACCTTGTAGATGATCGAATGGCTGTTGGGCCGGTATTCGGCCACAGGCACCCAGATGTGCCGGCCGTCATAGTCGATGCCGCCGGGATGGTAGATCGATCCCTCGCCCAGCGTGAGGTCGGCCAGCAGGCGGCCTTCGGCGTCAAACTTGAAGAGATGGCCGACGCCCTCGCCGGTGTCGCGGTCATAGCCGTTCTGAGGGGAGGGGAAACGGTTCGTCTGCTTGCGGATGTCGACGGAGGAGACGAAGAAGGCGTCGCCGACCTTGACCATGCCCTGAGGGTGGAATGTCGGAAACTGCAGCGTCACCGCCGCCTTCCGCTGCCATTGCGTCGCGCGCGTCAGCTTCGGGACGAGATCGTCGAGGGCCGGGTCGGCGGCGAGGCCCGCGTTGGCGGTCAAAAGGGCGGCTGCGAGCAGTCCGGTCGCGAGGTTCGTCTTCATCGGGCTCTCCCAGGTTGCGACGACGCCATGCCGGCGTTCTTTTTCAGTTTGATGATCGACGGCCCCGCGGAGGCGGCCTCCCCGGACACAGCGATGCACCGGCCTCGATATCGAGCCGGCTCAGGATAGCAGTTTCGGCGCCGATGTCGCCTGTCGCGCGGCCGGCCGCGGTCGCGCCGATGCGCGAAGCCGGGCTGGAACCGGCTTCGCGGCTCGTCCTGCTCTCAGGCGATCCTGACCCGCGTGGCGTGCTCATAGGCGAGCGCGAAGGCGATCAGCGAGCTGTCGGAGCCCCGCGGGCCGATCAGCGAGAGGCCGAGCGGCGCGCCTTCCCGCTGCGCGACCGGAATCGTCACCTGCGGAAAACCGGAGAGCCCGGCGAGGCAGAGCAGTCGCAGCGCCCGGTTGCGGAAGTCCTCGAGCTCGGCCTCCTCGGCGCTGACCAGGGGCGCGATGTCCGGCACCGTCGGCAGGATCAATACGCCGTCCTGGCCGAGCAGCCGGGCCAGCCGCGCCCGGAACGTCTTCCGCACCGCCTCGCCCCTGGCGTATTCGGCGTCCGTCACCGCCCGGGAGAAGGCGAAGCGCTCCCTGACGCCCGGCCCGAGCGGCGGGGCGAAGCGCTCGATCATCGGGCCGTCCGCGATCCAGGCCTCGCGGCCCTGGATCCAGCGGAACGCCCAGTAGAGCGCGTCGATGTCGCGGGCGACCTTCAGGCTCTCCGGCTGGCCGACGCTCGGCAGGGCGCGCTGGACGACGTTGCGCAGGATCGTCTCGGCCTCCGGCACGGCCTGGGCGAACATGTCCTCGGCGAGGAGAAGCCGCGGCGTGGCGGGCAGCTCCGTCCGGTCCCGGCCCAGCAGGACATGGCCGACGCGGGCGAAGGTCTCGCCGTCGCGGGCGAACCAGCCCGGCGTGTCGAGGCTCGCCGCGAGCGGCCAGACCCGCTTCAGCGAGAGCCGTCCATGTGTCGGGCGGATGCCGAAGAGCCCGCCATAGCTCGCCGGCGCGCGGACCGAGCCGCCCGTGTCGGAGCCGAGCGCGATATCGGCGAGGCGGCCGGCGACCGCCGCCATCGAGCCGCAGGAGGAGCCGCCGGCGATGCGGGACGGCGCGGCCGGATTCACCGGGGCGCCGAAATGCGCGTTCTTGCCGTTGAGCGAGAAGGCGAGCTCGTCGGTATGGGTCTTGCCGACGAAACGAGCGCCGGCGCGCAGCAGCTCCTTCACGATCGGCGCGGTCTTGGCCTTGATGCCGGACTGCGCCAGCACCATCGGCGAGCCGGCGCCGGTCGGGTAGCCCTTGACGTCGAACAGGTCCTTCACCGCCAGGGTGAGGCCCGCGAGCGCGCCGGTCGGGCTGTGCCGCACCGGCGCGTCCGGATAGGGCAGGAAGCAGCGGAACGGGTCGTCATAGGTCATCGCGTCAGATCCCCCTCGCATCGCCGTCCGAGCGCGGATCATGCACCGCCTCGACCGGGCCGCGGGCCTGCTTCACCAGCATGCCGGCATGGCCGAAACCCTCGGAATAGGCGGCGCCGCTCTCCTCGACCGGGTGGCCGGCCGCAGCGAGCCGCGCCAGCAGGCCGGGGTCGAAGCGGCTTTCGACCCGCAGCGCGGTGGAGGCCGAGCCCCAGGTCCGGCCGAACAGCCAGCGCGGCGCGTCGACCGCATCTGCAAGGCTCTGGCCGAGGCGGTAGCGCGTCAGGATCTGCGCCTGGAACTGCGGCTGGCCGTCGCCGCCCATCGCGCCATAGGCGAGGATGCGCCCGTCCTCGAAGCGGGCGAAGGCCGGGTTCAGCGTGTGGAAGGGCTTGCGGCCCGGCATCAGCGGGTTGGCCGAAGCCCTGTCGAGCGAGAAGGAGGTGCCGCGGTTCTGCCAGTGGATGCCGGTCGCCGGCAGCACGCAGCCCGAGCCGTATTCCCAGTAGACCGACTGGATGTAGGAGACGGCGAGGCCCCTGCCGTCGATGGCGCCCATCCAGACCGTGTCGCCATGGCTCTGCTGAACCGGCCAGGGCGCGGCGCGCCCGGCGCCGATCGCCGCAGCCTCGCGCGCCAGCGCCGCCTCGCCGAGAAAGCGCGCCGGGTCGCCGGCGGCATGGGCGGGGTCGGTGACGTGGCGGTCGCGGATGGCGAGGGCGCGCTTCGTCGCCTCGATCAGCCCATGATGGTGCTCGAAGGAATCGAGCCCGGCCCGGCCGAGCCGCTCGAACAGGCCGAGGATGAGCAATGCCGCGAGGCCCTGCGTCGGCGGCGGCAGGTTCCAGACGGTGAGGCCGGGCAGGGCGAGCGAGAGCGGCGCGACGGAGCGGGCGCGGTAGCGTTCGAGATCCGCGCGGGTCACGGGGGCGCCGAGGCGTTCGAGATCGGCGGCGATCTCGCGGCCGACATCGCCGCGGTAGAAATCGTCGAGCCCGGCATCGGCGAGCTGCTGCAGCGTCTCCGCCTGCGCCGGCATCTTGCGCCGCGTGCCGGGCTTGGGCGCTTCGCCCTCCGGCCAGAAGGTCTCCAGGAAGCCCGGCGCCGCTTTCAGCGCTTCCAGCTCATGGGGCTTGCCGGCGCATTCCGACGCCGAGATGGCATAGCCCTCGCGGGCATGGCGGATCGCATCGGCCAGCAATTCGCGCGGCGGCAGGCGCCCCCCCAGCGCGGCGGCGAGGTCGAGGGCGAGGCGCCAGCCGCCGACGGCTCCCGCGACCGTCAGCGCGGCTTCGGGTCCGCGCGCCGGGATGCCGTTATGGCCCTTGGCGCGATAACGCTCGATCGTCGCCAGCGACCCGGCCGCTCCGCAGGCCTCGATGCCGTGCATCCGGCCGCCGGGCTCATGGACCAGCCAGAAGCCGTCGCCGCCGATGCCGTTCATATGCGGATAGACCACCGCGATCGTCGCCGCCATGGCGACCATCGCCTCGATGGCGTTGCCGCCTTCGGCCAGGATGGCGCGGCCAGCCTCGGAGGCGAGGTGGTGGGGCGCCGCAACCGCGGCCGAAGCGAAGGCAGGCGTCTCGATCATCAGGACTTTGCAATCTCCCGGGCCATCCCCATCTGGCCGAAAGGCGCCAGTCGGGCGCGATTTTGTTGCATGGAGCGGCAGGCTCCGCTAGGTGCGTTGAGCGCATGGCCCCGAGACGGGGTGCGCGCGGAATGTGCCTGCAGGAAGCAGGCATGCGAAGGAAGGACAGCATGGCCGGACGGCACACCAACTGGCGCAGCCTGACCATCGTGGTTTCGCTCGGCATCCTGATCGCGGTCGAATTGTTCGGCGTTGCGCTCGCCGCCGGCTGGGCCATCGCCGGCCTGTTCGAGCTCGGCACGATATTCGAATATATCATGATGGCGGTGTTCTCGATCTTCGCCGCCTATGGCATGGTCAATCTGATGCGCCGGGTCCTGAAGATCGAACATCTGACCACGGTCGACTGAAGCTGCCCGCGCGATCACGCAACGCCGCCGTCATTCCGGGGCATCGCATAGCGATGAGCCCGGAACCCATGAACACCGTCCTGCCCTGTTGAGCGCCCCTTCGGAACAGCCTTCCCTGGCCGCCGCGGTGTTCATGGGTTCCGGGCTCGGCCCTACGGGCCGCCCCGGAATGACGGCGTGATTTCACGCTATCGGTCCCGTTTACCGGCAGATCTTCAGCGTGACCGGATCGGCCTCGGCCGGCAGGTAAGCGCCCATCGGCTTGCAGGCGCCGTCCATGCAGATGCGCCAGTCGGCGGTGGCGCCGGAGCGGCGCATCACCACCTCGCGCAGCGCCGGCAGGTCCGGATGCCAGCGCCAGAAGCCGTTGATCAACTGCGCGCCGTCGGGCGGGTCCATGCCGGCGCCGGAGCCCTCGATCCGGGCCTCGACCAGCGCGAGCCCTTTCGGCGTCTCGCGCCAGACTTCCTCCCATAGCGTCTTCTGCACCGAATGACGCCAGCCGAGCGTGATCTCGCCATGGCCCAGCGCCACGACGAGCGCGCCGGCCGCGAGGCACAGGCTCATGCCGGCGCGGGCGCGGCGTTGCGCGCGGCGAACCAGTGACGCAGGACGATCGCCGCCGCCAGCAGATAGCCGAGCGGGTCGCTATAGGCGAACTCGCCGAAAAGCATGACCGCCGCGACGAAGCACAGCACCCGCTCGATCAGCGTCAGCCGCCCGAAAAGGTAGCCGATCGCCACCATGCCGAAGAGGCCGATCGCGACCGAGGCCTTGAAGGTGGCGTAGATCACCGCCGGCCAGAAGCCGATGACATTGGCCATCGGATCGCCCGGCTGAAGCATCAGCGCCGGCGCATAGACCGCGATGAAGGGGATGACGTAGCCGGCGAGCGCGACGCGCATCGCCTCCCAGCCGATCTTGTCGGGGTTTTCCTTGGCGATCGGCGCGGCGGCGAGCGCGGCGAGCGCCACCGGCGGCGAGAGATCGGCCATGATGCCGTAGTAGAAGGCGAACATGTGGCTGACGATCAGCGGCACGCCGAGCTTCTCCAGCGCCGGGGCGGCGAGCGCGGCGACGATGATGTAGGTCGGGATCGTCGGGATGCCGGTGCCGAGCAGGATCGAGAGGATCATCGTCAGGATCAGGGCGAGGAACAGGCTCGACTGGCCGAGCCCGATGATCCAGGCGCCGAAGGTGGTGCCGATGCCGGTCTGCGTCATCAGCCCGATGATGGTGCCGACGATGGCGCAGGCGATGCCGACCGGCAGCGCCGTCTTGGCGCTGTCGGCGAGCGCATCGCGGCTGATCGCCAGCGTCGTGCGCCCGCCCAGGGTGAAGGCGTTGGCGAGCACCAGCAGCGCGATCAGCCCCGCGACATAGCGGATGTCGAGCCCTTCGCGGAAGAGCGCGGCGGCAATGAGCCCGAGCCCGATCCAGAAGACGATGCGCAGGGTCTGCGTGCTCAGGCCCGCGGCGAAGCCGGCGCCGAGCAGCAGCCCGACGGTGAGCGCCAGGCCCATCGTGCCGGCGAAGAGCGGCGTGAAGCCATGGAACAGCATGACGACGAGTACGGCGAGCGGCAAGGCGAGATACCAGCGCTCGCGCAGCGCCTTGAGCGGGCTCGGCAGCAGCGCCCGCTCGACGCCCTTCAGCCCGTATTTGCCGGCCTCCAGATGCACCATCCAGAAGGCCGAGGCGAAATAAAGGATCGCGGGAATCGCGGCCGCCTTGACGATCTCGGCGTAAGGAACGCCCAGCGTCTCGGCCATGATGAAGGCGACGGCGCCCATCACCGGCGGCATGATCTGGCCGCCCATCGAGGCGGTGGCCTCGACGCCGGCGGCGAAGGCGCGCCGGTAGCCGAACTTGATCATCAGCGGGATGGTGAACTGCCCCACGGTGACGACATTGGCGACGCCGGAGCCGGAGATCATGCCCATCAGGCCGGAGGAGAACACCGCGACCTTGGCCGGGCCGCCGCGCGTGCCGCCGAAGATGCCGAGCGAGACGTCGTTGAAGAGATGGATCATCCCGGCCTTTTCGAGGAAGGAGCCGAAGACGATGAACAGGAAGATATAGGTGGCGGAGACGTAGATCGGCGTGCCGTAGAAACCCTCCGTGCCATAGGAGAGATGGCCGATGATCTGGTCGAAGCCGTAGCCGCGATGGTTGAAGGGCGCCGGCAGGTACTGTCCGAAGAACCAGTAGAGCAGGCAGATTCCGCACATGATCGGCAGGGCATTGCCCATCAGCCGGCGCGCCGCCTCGAAGATCAGCACGATCAGCAGCGTGCCGACGACGAGGTCCATCGTGGACGGATCGCCGTCGCGCAGGATCAGGTCGCTGTAGAAGACCCATTGATAGAGGCCGACGCCGAAGCCGACGAGGCCCAGGATCCAGCCGAGAGCCCGGCCGGCCGCGTTGCGCGCCTTGAAATTGGCGATCAGGCCGAAGGTCAGCAGCAGCAGGAAGCCGACATGGATGCCGCGGGCCGCCTGGCTCGGCAGGATGTTCCAGGCCGAGATCAAGATCTGGAAGGCGGCGAAGGCGAGGCCGACGACATAGGCGAGGATGCCCCAGCCGCCGGGGCCGAAACCGGGCGGGAAGCCGTGCTCGAAATTGTCGAGATCGGCATGCGCGACCTCGCCCGGCCTGGCGCCGGAGAGGGCTTCCAACTGGTCGGTTTCGGCGGTGGTGGTCATCGTCCAGATCCTGCCGGTGTCATGGTGTCGCCCCGCATCTGCGCCGCAGCGTTGCACGCTGCGGCGCGCACGGGATGACGCGCTTCATGCACGCCTTTACGAGCCGACCTTCAGGCCCTTTTCCTTGAAGTACCGGGCCGCGCCCGGATGCAGCGGCACCGGCATGCCCTCGAGCGCCTTGTCGAGCTTGATCTCCTTGCCGGCCGCATGGGAGGCGGCGAGATCGCCGAGATTCTCGAAGATGTTCTTGGTCATCTGATAGACCAGATCCTCCTTCACGCCTTCATGGGTGACGAGGTAGTTGACCACGGCGGCCGTGTTCACCGCGGCAGTCTGGCCGGTATAGGTGTCTGCCGGAATGGTCGCGCTGACGAAGGGGGCGCCGGCCTTGTCGATCACCGCCTTCGGCACCTCGACGACGTTGATCTCGACCGAGGTGGCGAGGTCGCGCAGCGAGGCGACGCCGAGGCCGGCCGATTGCAGCGTGGCGTCGAGCTGGCGGTTCTTCATCAGCTCGACCGACTCGGCGAAGGGCAGGTATTCGACCTTGCCGAGGTCCTTGTAGGAGAGCCCCGCCGCGGCGAGGATGGCGCGGGCATTGAGTTCGGTGCCCGATTTCGGCGCGCCGACCGAGAGGCGCTTGCCCTTGAGATCGGCGAGCGTCTTGATGCCGCTCTCCTTCGAGGCGACGATCTGGACATAGTTGGGATAGATCGCGCTGATGCCGCGCAGCTTCTTCAACGGGGCCTTGAAGCCGGCTTCCTCATCGCCCTTCCAGGCGGCGTCGAGCGAGTCGCCGAGCGTGAAGGCGATCTCGCCGCGGCCCTGCTGCAGCAGCACGAGGTTCTCGACCGAGGCCTTGGTCGCCTGCACGGTCGGGCGGACATTCGGGATCTTCTCGCCATAGATCTTCGAGAGCGCGACGCCCATCGGGTAATAGACGCCCGAGGTGCCGCCGGTGAGGATATTGATGAACTCCTGGGCGCGGGCGCCCGCCGGCGCGGCAACGAGGAGAACAGCGGCGGCAAGACCGGCGAGGCGCCGGGCACGGAACAGCGTTTTCATGAGAAACTCCCTGGACGGCCCCGGCTTGAGCGGCCGGTTTGCCTGACGTTGTAGAGCAGGTTCGCCGCGAAGGAAAAGCGCAAGACTTCGCTTTCTCTTTCGTCTTTAGCCCAATCGGCGAGCGCTGCCGGCTTTCGACCATGCGCGGAGAGCCGGTGGGATCGAGCCGCGGCGCCGCGGCCGGATGCCGGCGTGCATAAGCCTGCGAAGTCCGCTTGTGCCGGCCTCGATGTAATATTATATCGTCGCACATGGCTCACGCGCACGACCATGGCCACAGTCACGCCGGCTTGCACGCCGTCTCGGAGGATCCGGGCTGGTCGCTGCTGCGTCTGTCGGCCTGGAGCCGCGTGGGGCTGGCCGGTATCGTCGTCGCGCTGCTGTGGATCGCGACGTTGGCCGTGATCGTCTGAGAGGGAAGTCCGCGTTGTCCGCCATTCGCCTCACCGATCTGACGCTCGGCTATGACCGCCACCCGGCGGTGCATCATCTCTCCGGCGAGATCGCGGCGGGGAGCCTGATCGCCATCGTCGGGCCGAACGGCGCCGGCAAGTCGACGCTGCTCAAGGGCATCACCGGCACGCTCGCCCCGCTTTCCGGCGGCATTGCCCTCGCCAAGGGCAAGCGGCTGGCCTATCTGCCGCAATCGGCCGAGCTCGACCGCTCCTTTCCGATCCATGTCTACGATCTCGTCGCGATGGGCCTGTGGAACCGGGCCGGCATCTTCGGACGCATCGGCGCGGCGGCCGCCCACAAGGTCGAGCATGCCATCGCCGCCGTCGGCCTGACGGGCTTTGAGCGCCGGCCGATCGGCACGCTCTCCGGCGGGCAGATGCAGCGCGCGCTCTTCGCCCGGCTCCTGCTGCAGGACGCCGAAATCATCCTGCTCGACGAGCCCTTCACCGCGATCGATGCGCGCACGACCGCCGACCTGCTGGCGCTGGTGCGGCGCTGGCATGGCGAGAGCCGCACCGTCGTCGCCGTGCTGCACGACATGGAGACGGTGCGCCGAGCCTTCCCGCAGACGCTGCTGCTGGCGCGCGAGGCCGTGGCCTGGGGCGCGACCGCCGATGTGCTGACGCCGGAGAACCTGCTCGCGGCGCGGCGCATGGTCGAATCCTTCGACAGCCACGCCGCTCCCTGCCGTCGCGACGCGGCCTAAGACAGTCTCGGCGATCCGGTTTTCCGTCATTGCGAGCGCAGCGAAGCAATCCAGGAGGATTGGGTGAGATGTTGGACCCAGTCCTCCTGGATTGCTTCGTCGCTTCGCTCCTCGCAATGACGTCGCTGCGATCGGCCGCTGGATAGCTGACTCCATGCTCTACGATCTCTTCATCGGCCCCTTCGCCGAATTCGATTTCATGCGTCGTGCGCTCGTCGGCGTGATGGCGCTGTCGGTCTCCGGCGCGCCGATCGGCGTCTTCCTGATGCTCCGGCGGATGAGCCTCACCGGCGACGCCATGGCGCATGCCATCCTGCCCGGCGCGGCGCTGGGCTATCTCGTCGCCGGCTTCTCGCTGCCGGCGATGACCATCGGCGGGCTTGCGGCCGGCTTCGCCGTGGCGCTGCTGGCCGGCGCCGTGGCGCGGGCGACGGTGCTGAAGGAGGACGCCTCGCTCGCCGCCTTCTATCTGATCTCGCTGGCGCTCGGCGTCACCATCGTCTCGCTGCGCGGCTCGGCCATCGATCTGCTGCACGTCCTCTTCGGCAATGTGCTGGCGCTCGACGACGGCGTGCTGATCCTGCTCGCGGGCGTGGCGACCGTCTCGCTCCTGGCGCTGGCGGCGCTTTACCGGCCGCTGGTGCTGGAATGCGTCGATCCCGGCTTCCTGCGCTCGGTCAGCCGCTCGGGCGGCTTCGTGCACCTCACCTTCCTCGCCCTCGTCGTGCTCAACCTCGTCGCGGGCTTCAACGCGCTCGGCACGCTGCTGGCCGTCGGCATGATGATGCTGCCCGCCGCCGCCGCCCGCTTCTGGACCGCCGACATCACCCGGCTGCTCATGCTCGCCGCCGGCTTCGGCATGCTCTCCGGCTATGCCGGCCTCGTCGTCTCCTATGCCGCCGGTTCGAGCCTGCCGGCGGGGCCTGCGGTCATCCTGGCGGCGGGCGTGGTCTATCTCCTGTCGCTCCTGCTCGGCTCGCAGGGCGGTCTTGCGCGGCGTGCCTTGATCTGGTCACATCTCGAACGGTAGAAACGTTATATCGTTTCATTCCGAGCGGAGACCACCATGCCCAATCGTCGCGACCTCGCCGCCTATCTCGCTGCCGGGCTTGCCCTCGCCATGCTCCCTTCGGCGGCTTTCGCGCAGGAGAAGCTGCCGGTGGTGGCGAGCTTCTCGGTGCTTGCCGATTTCGTGAAGCAGGTCGGCGGCGACCGCGTCGGCGTGACGACGCTGGTCGGCCCGGACGGCGACGCGCATGTCTACTCGCCTACGCCGGCCGACGCCAAAGCCCTCGCGGCGGCGAAGCTCGTCGTCGTGAACGGCCTGCATTTCGAGGGCTGGCTGCCCCGGCTGGTCAAATCCTCCGGCACCAAGGCGCCGCTGGCCGAGGCGACGAAGGGCATCACGCCGCTGGCGGCCGATGACGATCACGAGGATCACGGCAAGGCGGGCCATGGTCATGCGCATGGCCATGACGATCCGCATGCCTGGCAGAGCATCGCCAACGCCAAGGTCTACGTCGCCAATATCCGCGATGCGCTGAGCGCCGCCGACCCGGCCGGCAAGGCGGCCTATGAGGCCAATGCCGCGGCCTATCTCGCCCAGCTCGATGCGCTCGAAGGCGAGGTCAAGGCGGCGGTGGCGCGCATCCCGGCCGAGCGGCGCAAGGCGATCACCACCCATGACGCCTTCGGCTATTTCGTGAAGGCCTACGGCATCGACTTCATCGCGCCGCAGGGCGTCTCGACCGAGGCCGAGGCCTCCGCCAAGGACGTCGCCCGCATCATCCGGCAGGTGAAGACGCAGAAGATCCCGGCCGTCTTCCTCGAGAACGTCACCAATCCCCGCCTGGTCGAGCAGATCGCGCGCGAGAGCGGCGCCAAGGTCGGCGGCAAGCTCTATTCCGACGCGCTCTCCGACGCCAGCGGGCCGGCGGGGACTTACATCCGGATGATGAAGCACAATATAAGCGAGATCGAGAAGGCGCTCGCCGCCGGCCCGGCCTAAGGGCTTTCGCGTGAACCGCCGGTCATCCCGGGCGACTGCAGGTCGACCGGGGATCCTTGCCTGAACCGTTCCGGCACGGATCCCCGGTCTCCGCTGCGCTCCGGCCGGGATGGCCCAGGTCGTTCGCCCGCAAGGCCGAGGACGGATTTGCGATCAGGAAATCAGGTCAGACCATGTCCGAAAAAATCCCCGTCACGGTGCTCACCGGCTATCTGGGCGCCGGCAAGACCACGCTTCTGAACCGCATCCTCACCGAGGATCACGGCAAGAAGTTCGCCGTCATCGTCAACGAGTTCGGCGAGGCGGGCATCGACGGGGACCTCGTCGTCGGCGCCGACGAGGAAGTGTTCGAGATGAACAACGGCTGCATCTGCTGCACCGTGCGCGGCGACCTGATCCGCATCCTCGACGGGCTGATGAAGCGCAAGGGCAAGTTCGACGCGATCATCGTCGAGACCACCGGCCTCGCCGATCCGGCGCCGGTCGCCCAGACCTTCTTCGTCGACCAGGATGTCGGCGACGCCACCCGCCTCGACGCCGTCGTCACCGTCACCGACGCCAAGTGGCTGAAGGACCGGCTGAAGGACGCGCCCGAGGCGAAGAACCAGATCGCCTTCGCCGACGTCATCATCCTCAACAAGACCGACCTGGTGACGCCGGAGGAGCTGGCCGAGGTCGAGGCGGCGATCCGCGCCATCAACCCCTATGCCAGGCTGGAGAAGGCCGAGCGCTGCAATGTCGAGATCGCGGCCCTGCTCGACCGCAAGGCCTTCGATCTCGACCGTATCCTCGACATCGAGCCGGACTTCCTCGAGGCCGGCCATCACCATCACCATGCCGAGGATGTGCGCTCGATCTCGCTGACCGTGCCGGGCGACGTCGATCCCGAGAAGTTCATGCCCTGGATCAACGACATCGCCCAGATCCAGGGGCCGAACATCCTGCGCTCCAAGGGCATCCTCGCCTTCAAGGACGAGCCGCGCCGCTTCGTCTTCCAGGGCGTGCACATGATCCTCGACGGCGACCTCCAGCGCGACTGGAAGCCCGGCGAGAGGCGCGAGAGCCGCCTCGTCTTCATCGGGCGCGGGCTCAACGAGAACGAATTGCGCAAGGGCTTCGAAGCCTGCGCGGCGTGAGGGGTCATCCACTGCCGTCATTCCGGGGCTTCGCGCAGCGAAGAGCCCGGAACCCATGAACACGCCAGCGCCTTATGAAGCTGCTGCCTGATCGCCCTTTTCTATGCCGGACGGTGTTCTTGGGTTCCGGGCTCGCGCTTTCAGCGCGCCCCGGAATGACGGCGTGGTTCCCCGCGCAGGAAAGCTGCGCTAGACCGTTCGCATGAATACCACCGCCGCCCAACCCGTCTCGCTGCGCGAGCATGTCGTCCCGATCGCCGCGGAAGCGCATGTCGTCGCGGCCCGCTGGCTGAAGCAGGGGCTCGTCCTCGCGCTCGCCGACGGGCGGGTGCTGCGCTGGCGCGACGGCGCGGCGGATACCGTCGAGGCCCATGCCGGCGGCATCCTCTGTGCTGTGGGCGACGGCGAGCGCATCGTCAGCGGCGGCGACGACGGCCGCATCGTCGCGACCCGCATCGCGGGCGCGCCGGAAGAGCTGGCCAGGGACCCGAAGCGCCGCTGGGTCGACGCGATCGCGCTGTCGCCGGCCGGCCATCTCGCCTGGAATACCGGCAAGACCGTCAGCGCCCGCGACGAGAAGGGCCGTGTCCGCATCCTGGAGGCGGCGAGCACGCCGCAGGGGCTCGTCTTCGCGCCGAAGGGCTATCGCCTCGCCATTGCCCAGATGAACGGTGTCTCGCTCTGGTATCCGAACACCGAGGCGAAGCCGGAATTCCTCGAATGGAAGGGCTCGCATCTCGACGTCGCCTGGTCGCCGGACGGGCGCTTCATCGTCTCCTCGATGCAGGAGAACGCCCTGCATGGCTGGAAGCTCGGCGACCGGCCGGGCCATATGCGGATGACCGGCTACCCGGCCAAGCCCCGCTCGCTCTCCTGGTCGCATGACGGGCTCTGGCTGGCCTCCAGCGGCGCCGACGGCGCCATCGTCTGGCCCTTCCAGGGCGAGGGCCCGCAGGGCAAGGCGCCGCGCGAATGCGGCGTGCGCCGGGCGCGGGTCACCCGCGTCGCCTTCCATCCCGCCGCCCTGGTGCTGGCGATCGGCTATGACGACGGCTGCATCCTGCTGGTCCGGCTGACGGACGGTTCCGAATTGCTGGTCCGGCCGGCCGCGCGCGACAGCGGCATCAGCGCCTTCGCCTGGGACCAGGCCGGCAAGCGCCTCGCCTTCGGGGCCGAGGACGGCGCCGCCGGCGTGCTGACGCTGCCGGGCTGACGGCGATGCGCTTCGGGCTCTTCGGCAGGGGCGATGCGGCGAAGGCCGAGACGAAAGCCGCAGCCGAAAGCCTGAAAGGGCAGGTGCGCGCCTTGCTCGGCTTGTCCGAGACGGTCGCCATCGCGGTCAATGAAATCCTCTGCGCCGATCCGGGCTGCCCCGGCACGGAGACGGTGATCCTCGTCATGAAGCCCGGCGCGAAGACGCAGGCCTTCAAGCTGCAGATGGCGATGGCCGAGGTGACGGCGGAGGCGCTGGCGGAGGCGCTGGCGGAAGCGCTGGATATGCCCGCGGGTCGCTGACAAGGCGATCGGGTACAAATGCGGTGTCATCCCGGACAAGCCGCGTGAGCGGCGCCGATCCGGGATCCATGCCTGATCCTTATCGGAAACGCTCCGGCATGGATCCCGGGTCTACGCTTCGCTGCGCCCGGGATGACGGCGTTTTTCCGGGAACGGACGCTTCCGCTCAGGGCTTCAGCCCCTGCGGCAGCACCGGCGCGTCGGCCTTGAGCACGAGCTCGACCCGGCGGTTATAGGGCAGATAGGGGTTGTCCTTGATCAGCGGCTCGGTGTCGCCCTTGCCGGTGACGGAGAGGAAGCGTTCGTTGGGAACGCCGGCATTGGCGAGGATCTCGCGCACCGCGTTGGCGCGGGCGATGGACAGCCCCCAGAGATCGCCTTCCGGCGGCTGGCCGGGGCGCGGCGTCGCGCTGTGGCCGGAAATAGCGATCTTGTTCGGCATCCGCCGCAGCGTCGGGGCGATGGCGGCGAGCACCTTGCGCATGCGCTCGTTCGGCTGGGCCGAGCCTTCGGCGAACATGGCGCGGCCTTCCTGGTCGACGAGCTGGATGTCGATGCCGGCCTCGGTGACCTCGACGAGGACGTTGCGCGAGACCTCGGCGATCTCCGGCATGTCGCGCAGCGCCTGACGCAGCGAGGCGGCGGCGAGCGCGAAGCCTCGGTCGTAGGTCGCCGAGATCAGCCCGTCCTCCTTCTGGTTGTTGTGGTTGGGCGCGGTGTTGTCGGAGGCGTCCTGGAGTGGGCGGATATAGGCGTTCTTGATGTGGGTCTTGGTCGGGATGCCGTCGAGCTCGACGATGCCGGCGAGGCGCACATCGGTCTGCGTGCCGAAGGCCTCGCGCATCGAGCCGGCGACGATCTGGAGCTTCTGCTTGTCCTGGCTCGAATAGGCGGCGACCATGACGAAGAAGCTCATCAGCAGGGCCATCAGATCGGCGAAGGTGACGAACCAGCCGTGGCCGCCATGGCCGCCGCGCTTCTTCCTGGCCATGGCCTAGCGCCCGCTCACGCCGCTTCCGCCATCTCGGCCCGGTGGTGGTCGGGCAGATAGGCGAGCAGCATCTCGCGCACCAGGGTCGGCGACTTGGCGTCGCGCATCTGCAGCACGCCGTCGATGATCAGGGTGCGGGAGATCTCCTCCTCCTCCAGCTTGACGTGCAGCTTGTCGGCCAGCGGCAGGGTGAGCATGTTGGCGACGATCGCGCCGTAGAGCGTGGCGAGCAGGGCGGTCGCCATGGCGGGGCCGAGGCGCGAGGGGTCCGACATGTTGGCGAACATCGTCACCATGCCGATGATGGTGCCGATCATGCCCCAGGCCGGGGCGCAGTCGCCGATGGCGCGGTAGACCTTGGAGCCCTCTTCGAGCCGCTGCAGGAAATTGTCGCGGTCGCGCTCCATCGTGTCGCGGATGAAGTCCTTGTCGTAGCCGTCGGCGATGTAGCGCAGCCCCTGCGCCAGGAAAGGGTCCGAGACCTCGACGTTCTCGAGCGCGACCGGCCCGCTCTTGCGGGCGATCTCGGCGACGCGGGTGATCTCCTCGATCAGGTCGCGCGGATGGCTCGCGCTCATGGTGAAGGCGAAGCGGGCGCCCATCGGCAGGCCGTGGGCGATGACCGAGAAGGGGAAGCGCAGCATCGTCGCCGCGGCCGAGCCGCCGAAGATGATGATCGCGGCGTGCTTGTCCCAATAGGCGGCGAAATTGCCGCCGTCGATGATGATCAGCCCGCAGATGGTGGCGATGCCGCCGATGATGCCGATGCCGGTTGCGATATCCATGACACCACCTTCGCGGGACCGCCGCCGCAGCCGGGGCGCCTCAATATTCGCAGTTGCGGTAACCATAAGAGTCATGGATTGAACGAAGCGTTAAGCTTGTTGGCTTCGCGGCGCGCGCGGCTTGCGGTACAGGGATCGGACGATGTCGCTTCTCTCGCTCTATGCCCGCGTCCTCGGCGAGCTCGGCCCCGAAAAGCGGCTCGGCGTCGTGCTGGCGCTCGCCAATATCCTGCTGGCAGCGGTCGCCTTCGCCGAGCCGATGCTGTTCGGCGCGCTGATCGACCGGCTGACCAGGATCCAGTCCTCCGGCGGCACGCTGACCTGGGGCGGCATCAATCCGCTGATCTTCGCCTGGGTCGGCTTCGGCCTCGCCAATATCGGGCTCGGCGTCTTCGTCGCGCTGCATGCCGACAGGCTGGCGCATCGGCGCCGGCTGGCGGTGATGGCGCGCTTTTTCGAGCATGCGCTGACGCTGCCGCTCGCCTATCACACGCAGACGCATTCGGGCCGCGTGCTCAAGGTGATGCTCGACGGCGCCAGCGCGATGTGGGGCCTGTGGCTCTCCTTCTTCCGCGAGCATTGCGCCTCGATCTTCGCGCTGTTCGTGCTGCTGCCCTTCACGCTCTGGCTGAACTGGCAGCTCGGGCTGCTTTTGATCGTCCTCGTCGTACTGTTCGGCTCGCTCACCGGCTTCGTGCTGCGCCGCACCGACCAGCTCCAGCGCAATGTCGAATCCTATCATTCGAGCCTGGCGGAAAAGGCCTCCGACGCGCTCGGCAACGTGCCTGTGATCCAGAGCTTCACCCGCATCGAGGCCGAGGTGCGCGGCCTGCGCTCGACCATCGCCAATGTGCTGGCGGCGCAGATCCCGGTCCTGTCCTGGTGGGCCGTCGCCAATGTCGCGACGCGCGCCTCGGCGACGCTGACGGTGCTGGCGATCTTCATCGTCGGCACCTGGCTGCTGATGCACGGCCAGACGACGGTCGGCGAGATCGTCACCTTCATGGGCTTCGCCACCATGCTGGTCGGGCGGCTGGAGCAGATCGTCTCCTTCGTGAACTTCATCTTCATGCAGGCGCCGAAGATGCGCGAGTTCTTCGAGGTCGTCGACACGCTGCCGACCGTGCGGGACCGGCCGAACGCTCCCGACCCCGGCCGGCTGACCGGAGCGGTCGCCTTCGAGGACGTCTCCTTCTCCTATGACGGCAAGCGCGCGGCGGTGCGCGACGTCTCCTTCGCAGTGAGGCCGGGCGAGACCATCGCCGTGGTCGGCTCGACCGGCTCGGGCAAGTCGACGACGCTGGGGCTGCTGCACCGCGCCTTCGACCCGCAATCGGGCCGGATCACCGTCGACGGCCTCGACATCCGCGAGATCTCGCTGCTGTCGCTCCGGCGCAATATCGGCGTCGTCTTCCAGGAGCCGATGCTGTTCGCCCGCTCGATCCGCGAGAATTTGCAGGTCGGCAAACCCGACGCGACCGATGCCGAGATGATGCAGGCGCTCGACCGGGCCCAGGCGACCGAGGTGATGGCGCGCCAGCCGGACGGGCTCGACACGTTGGTCGGCGAGCGCGGCCGCACCCTCTCCGGCGGCGAGCGCCAGCGGCTTTCGATCGCCCGCGCCCTGCTGAAGAACCCGCCGATCCTGATCCTCGACGAGGCGACCTCGGCGCTCGACGCCGCGACCGAGGTCAAGTTGCAGAAGGCGCTGGAGGAGGTGATGAAGGGCCGCACCACCTTCGTCATCGCGCACCGGCTGGCGACGATCCGCAACGCCGACCGCATCCTGGTCTTCGAGCAGGGGCAGGTCGAGGAGATGGGCACCTT
The DNA here is from genome assembly GCA_900466745.1 of Hyphomicrobiales bacterium. Classification (GTDB taxonomy): domain Bacteria; phylum Pseudomonadota; class Alphaproteobacteria; order Rhizobiales; family Beijerinckiaceae; genus Allobosea; species Allobosea minatitlanensis. The sequence continues at coordinate 132,431 of UBNE01000003.1, forward strand.
CGACGAGCTGGTCGCCAAGGGCGGGCGCTTCGCGGCGCTGGCGCGGGCGCAGTATCTCGTCGCGGACAAGCCGGCCTCCGAGCCGGCGGCGGAAACCCCGAGGCCGCTGGCGCAGAAGCTCTCGGCGGAGCGATAGCGCAGTCCCGGCTCGGCGGCCCGAGCCGATCGTCCCCGGCCCTTCCCGGCACCCCGGTCAGTGCGCCGCGCCGTTGGCGGCGAGCTCGGCTTCCAGGAAGCTCCTGACCTCCTCGGCCGCGACGCCCGGCGCGATGAAGCTCTTGCCGATGCCGCGGGCGAGGATGAAGGTCAGCGCGCCGCGCTTCACCTTCTTGTCCTGCGCCATCGCCGCCAGGATCTCCTCGGCGCTGCCGGCCCCGCCCGGCACCTGCTGCAGCCGGCTCGGCAGGCCGACATGGTCGAGATGGCGCGCGACGCGGACGGCATCCTGGCCCGGGCAGAGCTCGAGCCGCTGCGAGAAGCGGAAGGCCAGGGCGAGGCCGATGGCGACGGCCTCGCCATGGACGAGGCGGCTCGAATCGTAATGCGTCAGCCGCTCCAGCGCATGGGCGAAGGTATGGCCGAGATTGAGCAAGGCGCGGTCGCCTTCCTCGCGCTCGTCGCGGGCGACGATCGCCGCCTTGGCCCGGCAGGCGACGGCGACGGCATGGTCGCGCTCCGGCCCGCCGGCGATGACGCGGCTCCAGTTCGTCTCGCACCAGTCGAAGAAGCCCGGATCGTCGATCAGCCCGTATTTCACCACCTCGGCATAGCCGGCCTTGAACTCGCGCTCGCTCAGCGTGTCGAGGAGCGCGGTGTCGGCGATGACCATCGCGGGCTGGTGGAAGGCGCCGATCAGGTTCTTGCCATGCGGCGAGTTGATGCCGGTCTTGCCGCCGACGGAGGAATCGACCTGGGCGAGCAGGGTGGTCGGCACCTGCACGAAGCGCACGCCGCGGCGCAGAACCGCCGCGGCGAAGCCGGTGAGGTCGCCGACGACGCCGCCGCCGAAGGCGATGACGAGGTCGTTGCGCTCGATCTTCGCGGCCAGCAGCGCATCGCAGAGCGCGACGAACCGGGCGTAGGATTTGGAGGCCTCGCCCGGCGGGATGGTGATGCGGGTGGCGGCGATGCCCTCCTGGGCGAGACAGGTCTCGAAGGCGGCGCCGTGGAGGGCGGCCACGCTCTCGTCGGTGACGATCGCGGCGCGGGCGCCCGGCGCGAGGGAGGCGATCAGGGCCGCCGCCTCGCAGAGCTGGTGGCGGCCGATATGGATGTCGTAGCCGCGCCCCTCGAGCGCGACGGGGACGGTGATGCGGGCCCCGGTCCGGGCGGGGGTGGTAGCGTTCATGATGCAGCGACTCCGCCAGCCGCGAGGCCAAGATGGCGCTCCAATGCGGCGACAATATCGCCGACGATGACCTCATGCGGCTCGTCGCGCGACTGGATGGTGAGGTCGGCCAGCGCATAGACCGGCTCGCGCTGCGCCAGCATGGCGCGCAGCGTGCCCTCGGGGTCGGCGGTCTGGAGCAGCGGGCGGTTCGAGCGCTTGCGCACCCGGCGCATCAGCACGTCGGGCTCGGCCTTCAGCCAGACCGAGACGCCGAGCTCCTTCACCCGCGCCCGGGTCTCGGCGTTCATGAAGGCGCCGCCGCCGGTGGCGAGCACCAGCGGGGCCTGCGTCGCCAGGATGCGGGCGATGACGCGCCGCTCGCCGTCGCGGAATTCGGTCTCGCCGCGCTGGGCGAAGATCTCGGGGATGGTCATGCCCGCGGCGGTCTCGATCTCGGTGTCGGCGTCGAGAAAGCTCATGCCGAGCCGGGCCGCCAGCCGCCGGCCGACCGAACTCTTGCCCGAGCCCATCATGCCGACCAGCACGACGGCGCGGCCGCCGAGCGCATGGCGCAGATCGGCAGTCTCCGGGGCTTGAATGGCTGCGGCGGTCATGCTGGCTCTTATCCTCGCGGCGGGATGTAGCATCACCGGCAGCATCCGTCATGCCTCTGTCACGCCTGCCGCCGTCAGCGGCGGCGCGTTTTGCGCAGCGCTGTAGCGCGGCCCCTCTTGCGCCGGCCGAGCGGCATCGCGGATAACCGATCGGCGCCGACATCCTCGTTCGGGCCAGAGCGAAAGTTCGCCAGACGTGCCGACCCTGTTCCGGTTCCTGTTCTTCCTCGCGGTCCTGGCCGGGCTGGTCTTTGCGGGCATGGTCGCGCTCGTCACCTTCGTCCAGCCGGTGCAGCGCGAGATGGTCGAGATCGTGCCGCCGGCCCGGCTGCAGCCCAAGACACCCTAGATGAGCCGGGTTCCGCGCCAGCGCCTCAGCGCCTTCCTCGACATGCTGGCGGCCGAGCGCGGCGCGGCGCGCAACACGCTCGAGGCCTATGAGCGCGACGTCTCCGACTATCTCGTCTTCCTCGCCGGCAAGCCGCTGGAGCAGGCGACGTCGGCCGATATCCGCGGCTGGATCGCCGATCTCGCGGCGCGCGGGCTGAAGGCGTCCTCGGCCGCACGGCGGCTCTCGGCGGTGCGGCAGTTCCACCGCTTCCTCTACACCGAAGGCCTCTGCGGCAGCGATCCGGCCGCGGCGATCGAGGGGCCGCGGCAGGGGCGCCCGCTGCCGAAGGTGATCTCGGTGGAGGCCGTCGACCGATTGCTGGCCGCGGCGCGCGAGGCCTGCGAGCGGGAGGGGCTGTCACCGGCCGCCCGGCTGCGGGCGCTCAGGATGCGCTGCCTTGTCGAGATGCTCTATGCGACGGGTCTGCGCGTCTCGGAGCTGATCGCCCTGCCGCTCTCGGCCGCGACGACGCGGGAGCGCTTCCTGATCGTGCGCGGCAAGGGCGACAAGGAACGGCTGGTGCCGCTGAACGAGGCGGCGCGCGCCGCCGCCCGCGCCTGGCTCGAGGCGCTGGGCGAGGCCGGGCAGGCGGAGGGCCGCTGGCTGTTTCCGGCCGAGGGGGAGAGCGGCCATCTTGCGCGCCAGGTCTTCGGGCGCGAACTCAAGGCGCTGGCCGGGGCGGCCGGGATTCCGGGGGCGGGCCTGAGCCCGCATGTGCTGCGCCACGCCTTCGCCAGCCATCTGCTGCAGAACGGCGCCGATCTCCGGGTAGTGCAGGAATTGCTCGGCCATGCCGACATCGCCACGACGCAGATCTACACCCATGTCCTCGACGAAAGGCTGAAGAGCATGGTGCGCGACCTCCACCCGCTGGCGGACGAAGGCTGAGGCGGCTTGCCGGCCCGTCATTGCGAGCGAGGCTTCGTCGCTTTCGCTCCTCGCGATGACGGCTCGCGGAAGGCCTCAGCTTTCGACGCAGCGGATCTGCTGGACGCGCTTGGGCATCTCGCCGACCGCCGGGATGAACTGCCCGGTGGCGGGGTCGAGGATCATCAGCACGCCGGTCGCCACCGCGAAGAAGGCGCCGTGCAGATGCAGCTTGCCCTTCTCCTCGAGGATCCTCACGCAGGGGAAGGTGCGCAAATTGATCAGCGACTGCTGGATCGAGGCCAGCTCGAGCCGGTGCAGATAGTCGTCGAAGTTCTCGTTGCGGCCGCGCCCGCCGGTGCGCTCGGCCGCCGGAGCGATCAGGGTGATCCACTTGCCGATGAAGTCGCCCGGGGACAGCGCCTTCTGGCTGTCGTCGGCGAAAGCGCGAATGCCGCCGCAGCGGCCATGGCCGAGCACGACGATATGCTGGACCCTGAGCGCCTGCACCGCGTATTCGAGCGCGGCGGAGGTGCCGTGGAGCTGGTCGTCCGGCTGGAAGGGGGGGACCAGATTGGCGATGTTGCGGGCCACGAACATCTCGCCCGGGCGCGCATCGAAGATCACCTCCGGCGAGACGCGCGAATCGCAGCAGCCGATGAGCATGATCTTCGGCGTCTGGCCGTGCTCGCCGAGTTCCTCGTAGCGGTCCTGCTCGCGGACGAAACGATCGTCGAGAAAGGCGCGATAGCCTTCCGTGAGCCGCTGGGGAAAGGGCGTCGCAGGCTTGTCCATGGCCATTGTGGAACAGGAAAGCGAGGGAGCCGTCAAGCGGAATGCTGCGCTGCGGCAGGTGAAAATACGGCTCAGCGCGCGGCGAAACGCTGCTCCAGCCGCGCCAGCAGCGCCGCTTTTTCGCCCTGCAGGGCGACCGTTTTCAGCCGCGCGGTGGCGCCGCCGGCGATGGCGACCTGCGAGCGCGGCAGCTTCAATTCCCTGGCGATGAGGGCGATCAGGGCGGCATTCGCCTCGCCCTCGGTCGGCGCGGCCCGGACGCGCGCCTTCAGCACGCAGCGCCCGTCCGAGAGCGTCTCGAGCCCGTCGAGCGCGTCGCGCCCGCCGCGCGGCGTCAGCCGCACCGCGACGGCGAGGCCGTCCCTGGTCTCCCGCCAGGGCGGGGCCGGCTCGTGCCCGGCCGTTCCCGCAGGGGGAAGGGTGCCCATGTCTTGCCCCCTATGTCGCGTCCGCGCCTTGTCCAGCCGTGATCCCAGCCTCTAGGCTGGCCCCGGGCCGATCCGGCATACCGCCTGGGAGGCCGCGCGCGCAATGGAGAGCCTGCCTTGACCGAACCCTGCGACCTCGGCGCCGTCGCCGCCCGCGCCCTGATCGGGGCGAAGAAGCTTTCGGCCCGCGAGCTGCTCGAAAGCTGCATCCGCCGCATGGATGCGGTCGACCCGGCCGTCAACGCCATGGTGGCGCGCGACGACGAGGCCGCCCGCAAGGCCGCGGCCGCCGCCGACGAGGCCACCGCGCGCGGCGACAGGCTCGGCGTGCTGCACGGCCTGCCCATCGGGATCAAGGACCTGGAGAACACGGCGGGCCTGCGCACCACCTATGGCAGCCCGCTCTATCGCGATTTCGTGCCGGAGCAGGACCAGCGCGTCGTCGCCTCGGTGCGCCGGGCCGGGGCGATCATCGCCGGCAAGACCAACACGCCCGAATGGGGCGCCGGCGCCAATACGCGCAACGCCGTCTATGGCGCGACCGGCAACCCGTTCGACCCGTCGAAGAGCGCGGCCGGGTCCTCGGGCGGTTCGGGCGTCGCCCTGGCGACCGGCATGGTGCCGCTCGCGACCGGCTCCGACACCGGCGGCTCGCTGCGCAATCCCGCCGCCTTCAACGGCATCGTCGGCTTCCGCCCGACGCCCGGCCTGGTGCCGAGCGAGAAGCGGCTGCTCGGCTGGTCCCCGCTTCCCGTGCTCGGGCCGATGGCGCGCAACGTACCGGATCTGTGCCTGCTGCTCTCGACCATGGTCTCCGACGACGGAGCCGATGCGCTCGCCACCACGATCCACGGCAAGACGGTGCGGCGGCCTGAGGACTTCGTCCGGCCGGAGGCGATCGACCTGGCTTCGCTCAAGGTCGCGCTGACGCCGGATTTCGGCTTCGCCCCGACCGAGCGGCTGATCCGCGAGACCTTCTTCGAGAAGACCGGCGCCTTCAGCCATCTCTTCCATGCGGCGGAGGAAGCGACGCCGGATTGCGAGGGCGCTGACGAAGTCTTCGAGATCCTGCGCGCGGCCTATTTCCTCGCCAGCCATCTCGACAAAGTGCGCGATACGCCCGAGATGGTCGGGCCGAATGTCCGCGCCAATGTCGAGGAGGGCCTGGGCTATTCCGCGCTCGACGTGACGCGGGCGATGAAGCAGCAGACGGCGATCTATCAGCGCTGGCAGGGCTTCTTCGCCGATTACGACGTCATCCTGTCGCCGGCCGTGACGCTGAGCCCGCGGCCCTGGACCGAGCTCTTCCCGGCGCAGATCGACGGCAAGCCGACCCGCACCTATTTCCACTGGCTCGCGCTCGCCTATGCCGTCACCATCGTCGGCCATCCGGCGATCTCGCTGCCGGTCGGGCTCGACCGCAACGGCATGCCCTTCGGCCTCCAGATCGTCGGGCCGCGCGGCGGCGACGCCAAGGTGCTGGCGGTGGCGGCGGCGCTGGAGGCGGCGCTCGCCGGCGATCCGCTGACGGCGCGGCCGGTGCCGGATCTCGACCGGCTCGCCCGGGCGCGCCCGATCAGCGAGAGCCCGAATTTCATGGGCTTCGCCTGACGGCGCGCCCGCGACCCGTTTCACCACCACAACAACAAGGAGAGGGATCATGAAACGACGCGATTTTCTGAAGGGGACGAGCGCGCTGGCCCTGGCCGGGCCGGCGCTGATACGGACGGCGCAGGCGCAAAGCGCGGATCTGATGAAATTCGTGCCGCAGGCCAACCTCACCGCGCTCGATCCGATCTGGACGACGGCGACGGTGACCAACAACCACGGCTACTACGTCTTCGACACGCTCTATGGCGGCGACCTCGATCTGAAGCCGCAGCCGCAGATGGCCGAGGGCCACGAGATCTCGGCCGACCAGAAGACCTGGCGGATCAGGCTGCGCGAGGGCCTCTCCTTCCATGACGGGGCGCCGGTCAGGGCCGCTGACTGCATCCAGAGCATGAAGCGCTGGTGCCAGCGCGATCCCTACGGCCAGCTCCTCGCCAGGGTCGTCGAGGCCTGGAACGCGGCCGACGACCGGACCATCGAGATCAAGCTGACCCGGCCCTTCCCGATGATGCTCGACCTGCTGTCCAAGGCCGACAACCCGCCCTTCATCATGCCCGAGCGGCTGGCCCAGACCGACGCCAACAAGCAGGTCACGGAGGTCGTCGGCTCCGGCCCCTACACGTTCGTCGCGGGCGAGTTCGTCACCGGCAGCAAGGTCGTTTACGAGAAGTTCGACGGCTACAAGCCGCGCAGCGAGGCGCCCAGCCGCAATGCCGGCGGCAAGGTCGCGCATTTCAAGCGGATCGAGTGGAACGTGCTGCCCGACCCGGCGACGGCGGCGGCGGCGCTGACGCGCGGCGAGGTGGACTGGTGGGAGCGGCCCCTGGCCGATCTCCAGCCGATGCTGGCGCAGAGCCCCGACATCAAGCGCGAGGTCATCGACACGGCCGGGCGCGGCGCGATCATCCGGCTCAACCATCTCCAGCCGCCCTTCAACAATCCGAAGGTGCGCGCAGCCGTGCGCATGGCGGTGAAGCAGGAGGACTATATGCGCGCCTCCCAGGGCGACGACACCTCGATGTGGCAGACCTGCCGCAACCTGTGGTGGCGCGGCACACCGTACTATACCGGCGAGCAGGAGGACCTGATGCCGCAGAGCCTGGAGAAGGCCAGGGCCGCGCTGAAGGAATCCGGCTATAACGGCGAGAAGGTCGTGATCATCAACCCGACCGACTTCCCGGATATCGGCCCGCTCGGCGAGGTGACCTTCGAATTGCTCAAGCAGCTCGGCATGAATGTCGAGATGGCGGCGAGCGACTGGGGCACGGTGATCCAGCGCCGCAACAGCCGCGAGCCGGTTGAGAAGGGCGGCTGGAGCATCTTCCACACCACCGGCTCGGCCACGGGCTGGGGCAACCCCGCCTTGTCGAACCTCGTGCGCGGCCAGGGCGAGAAGGGCTGGTTCGGCTGGTGGAAGAGCGACAAGGCGGAAGCGCTGGCCGAGGAGTGGCTCTACGGCGCCGACGAGGCGACGCAGAAGCAGAAGGCGATCGCGCTCGGCCGGCTGGCGCTGGAGGAGGTCGGGACGATCCCGCTCGGCCAGTTCGTGATCCGCACGGCCTATCGCAAGACCCTGACCGGCATGCTGCCCGGCTCGGCGCCCTATCCCTGGGGGCTGAAGCGCGCCTGAACGCGGCGCCGGAACGGGAAAGGGCGGCCGCGGGGCCGCCCTTCTTGCATGATCCGGTGCGTTCGGGGTCAGCGCTGCGCCGCGACCGCGGCCGACCAGGGCGAGGCGGCGTCGCTCGACCCCTCGGCGCCGTCGCGGCCGACGCGGATGAAGTTGGGGCAGGCATAGTTGATCGGCAGCACCGCATGCTCCGCGAGCAGGGTCGGGCCGGCGGCTTCGAGCGCGGCGATGATCGCGGCCGGCAGGCGCTGGTCGGCACTGGTCGAATCGGGGCCGGAGACGTCGATGCGCGGCTGGTGCGCGGTCCGCTCGGTGTCCATGGCGAAATCGAGCTGCCAGGCCAGGGTCTGGTAGACGCTGGCGAGGATGCGCCGCCCGCCGGAGGAGCCGGCGGCGAGGCGCGGCCAGCCGCCATCCTTCGGCGTGACCACGACCGGCAGCATGTTGCAGAGCGGCCGGGCCCCGGGCGCGATGGCGTTGGCGCTGCCGGGGCGCGGGTCGAACCACATCATGCCGTTGTTCATCAGCACGCCGGTCGCGGGCAGCACGACGCGGCTGCCCATCGAGGACAGCAGGGTGGTGGTGACGGAGACGAGGTTGCCCTCGCGGTCGACGACGGTGAGATGCGTCGTGCAGGTATCGCCCGGCTCCTTCGCCGCCGCCGCGGCGCCGAGCCCGTCGAGCCGCTCGCGATAGGCCTGCCGCATCACGCGCGAAAGCGCGGCGAACCAGGCGGCCGAGGGGCCTGCGGCGTCGACGGGCGCATCGGCCATGCCGGCGACGACGCGTTCGAACGTGGGCGCCGCGGTCAGGCCGCCGGCGGTGTGGATCAGATGGCTGTCGCGCCAGGCGATGGTCGGCGCCTCGCGCAGCTCGGCCCGGCAGTTCGCCAGGTCCTCGGCATCGACCACGCCTCCGGCCGCGGCGATGTCCGCCGCGATGCGCCGGGCGATGTCGCCGCGGTAGAAATCGTCGAGCCCGGCCTGGGCCAGGCGCTCCAGCGTCGCGGGCAGTTCACCCAGCACCATGAAGCCCGGCGAGCCCTGATAGGGCGGCACCGGCGGCAGGCCGCCGGGCAGATAGATCCGCGCGCTTTCCGCATAGAGCCGCAGGACGGCGGCGGAGGAGGCGATCTTCAGCGTCGTGTACCAGTCGGCCGGCAGGCCGCGCTTCGCCAGGGCGATCGCGGGCGCCAGCAGATCGGCGAGCGGCAGCTTCGAGCCGAAGGCCTCCTTCAGCCGGGCATAGCCGGCGACCGAGGAGGGCGTGACGAAGGAGAGGGGGCCGTGGATGTTGCGGTCGTCGGCGACCTCCGGCCAGGTGAACAGGTCCTTCTTCATCTCGCCGGTGAGGGGGTAGTCGGCGGGATTGGCCCGGCGCGGCGCGACCGGCCCGAAATCGACGACCTGCGCGCGGCTCTCGCCGGCCTTGAGCACGACCGCGAAGCCGATGCCGCCGAGGCCGCTGTTCCAGGGCTCGACCGCCGCCAGCGCGAAGCAGGTGGCGACGGCGGCGTCGGCGGCGTTGCCGCCCTGCTCGAGGATCGCGGCGCCCGCCTCGGCCGCTTCCCGGCTCTGGGAGACGACGATGCCGTTCCGGCCGCTGGCCGAGGGCTTGGTCAGCGTCCAGTTCTGGGTGCGATAGGGTGTGGCGGGCTTATACACGAGGCGGCCTCCGCGGTTTGTCGGCGGCGGCATACTGCATGGGCGGGCATGCGAGGTCGAATGCGTCCTGCCCGCGTTCGGGTCGCGTCCCGCGCAGGGCGCGGGCGCGCGGCCTGCCTCAGAACACGTTCGGGTAGATGTAGCGGATGATCACGCTCTGGATGAAGTAGATGATTAGCAGCAGGATGATCGGCGAGATGTCGATGCCGCCGAGATTGGGCAGCCGCTCGCGGATCGGCCGCAGCAGCGGCTCGGTCAGGCGATAGAGCATGTCCCAGACGGTCGCGACGAACTGGTTGCGGGTGTTGATGACGTTGAAGGCGATCAACCAGCTCAGAACGGCCGAGGCGATCAGGATCCACACATAGATCTGCAGCGCGAGCAGGACCACGTCGAGAACGGCACGCATCGGTCTTCCTTTTGGGCCGGTACGGGGAGTTGCCGCAGAATATCGTCGAGACCTGCCGAAAGAGGCAACGGAAGCGATTGACATCCACGCGACGCACGGCCTAGAAGGCCAGCGCCTTGGGGCTGTAGCTCAGTTGGGAGAGCGCTGCAATCGCACTGCAGAGGTCAGGGGTTCGAATCCCCTCAGCTCCACCAGCCACCCGCTGCGTGGTTGACGGTCCGGCAAGCCAGCATATGAGAAATCCGGGTGCTCGCCGCGGTCCGCGCATGTGGACCCGTTCGGAATGACGCGCCTGCATCCGGTTCCGTTGAAGGCGGGGCCGGCTGCGCCCGTCGGGCGGCCAGATCCCGCCGGGCGGCCAGAACCGGGCATCTTCGGTCGAGCCTCGCCTTTGTCGATCATGCTCAGGCTTGTTTCATCGGATTTCCTGATACGTCATATCAACATTTGGCCGGTTTTCGCGCGCTCCGGCTTCGTCATAGCTTAGTTGGGTTCAAGGGCCGAACAGGGCCGCAATATGCCGGCGCGGGCGATATGCCTCGACCGGCACCGGCGCGATGCCCGGTCTCGTGCTCGTTTCTTGAACCTTCGCCCGCGTCGCCGCGGTCTTGCGTGAGTCAGAGGGGGATTCATTACTTCCGATTGCGGGGCGAGAGGCCCGACAGACGCAGATTTCGCCCCGGCGAATTCCATTTTTACCGAATCGGAATCGCGATTCATCACAAAAACGGCTCGCAACAAGGTCGGATCCAACCGGCGAGGCGAGCGAACAAGAAATCCGGAGGAGACAGAGGATGAGGGTTCGCAGTATTTCGGGGATTCTGCTGGGCGTGGCCGCGGGCCTCACTGCCGGCAGCATTCAGGCTGCCGAGAATACCTACAAGATCGGCATGCTGACGTCGCTGTCGGGCTATGTCGCGAATATGGGCCTCGGCGGGCGTGACGGCCTGATGCTGGCGATCGACCAGATCAACAGCGCCGGCGGCATTCACGGCCGCAAGGTCGAGGTCGTCCAGTTGAACGACGAATCGGACGCGACGAAGGGCGTTCCGCTTGCGGTCAAGATGATCGAGGGCGAGAAGACGCTGGCGGTCGTCGGGCCGGTGCGCAGCGACATCGTCGAGGCCGTGGCGCCGATGATGATCAAGAACCGGGTCGTGAACATGGTCTGCTCGACGATCCTGCCGACCAAGTCCGACTACGCCTTCGCGACCGCGCCGACACCCGAAGAGGAAGCCCCCGTCGCCATCGCCTTCCTGAAGCAGCAGGGGGCCAAGTCGGTCGCCATCCTGAGCGCCATCGACGTCTGGGCCAGGACGCTGGGGCAGGTCTGGGCCGCCGAGGCGAAGAAGCAGGGTCTGACGGTGGTCGCGGCGGAGAGCTACAACTCCGCCACCGACAAGAACTTCATCCCGCAATTGTCCAAGTTTAAGGCGGCCAACGCCGATTGGATCCTGGTCACCGGCGCGGGCCCCGCGGCCGGCCTGATCCTGAAGCAGAAGGCGGAAATCGGCTACGCCGCCAAGGTCTTCGGCAGCACGACCTTCCCGGTGGCGGGGCTCTCGGCCCTGATGCAGATCGGCGGACCGGCCGCCGTCGAGGGCACCTATTTCGCCGCCGTGCCCTTCTCGGTCTGGGACACCTTCCCCAGCGACGATCCGCGCGCCAAGACGATCGGGGATTTCCGCGAAGCCTTCAAGGCCAAGTACGGCCAGTATCCCGAGCCGGCCCAGTGGTGGGTGGCGCAGAACTACGACATCGGCATGCTGCTCGCCGAGGGCATCAGGCGCGCGGGTCCCGAGGTCACCGGCGAGACGCTGAAGAAGGCGCTCGAGGACATCCAGAGCCAGCAGGGCGTTCTCGGCGTCACCTACAGCTACGCGCCCGGGCACCATTCCGGCGTCAGCGGCGTGGTGGTCGCGCAGATCAGGAACGGAAACGTGGCTCTGGTGTCGAAGTGACCCCCAGCCTTTTGATCGACGTACAGGGCTTGACCAAGACATTCGGCGGCGTCACGGCCCTGGACAAGGTCGACTTCTCCGTGGCGCCCGGCCGGATCGCCGGGCTGATCGGCCCCAACGGAGCCGGCAAGTCGACCTTCTTCAACGTGCTGACGGGCGTGCTTCCCGGCAATGGCGGCGAAATCCGCTTCGACGGCAAGCGGCTGAACGGGCTCCAGCCGCATGCGCGGGTGCGCCTCGGCATGGTGCGGACCTTTCAGAAGATCCACCCCTTCCACGGAATGACGGTCCTCGAATCGGTGATGGTCGGCTGCCATACGCGCGGCGGCGCCGGGATGCTGTCGGCGATGCTGCGCCTTCCCGCGGTCAAGGCCGAGGAGCGGCGCTTTCGGGAGGCGGCCGAGGCCGCGCTGGCCTTCGTCGGGCTGGGGAGGCAGGCGCAAGCGCCGGCCGACGCCCTGCCGCTCGGTCATCAGCGCCTGCTGCAGATCGCCTGCGGCCTGGTCACCGATCCGCGCGTCATGCTGCTGGACGAGCCGGCCTCCGGGCTGGATGCGAACGAGACGGCGCGCCTCGCCGATCTGCTGATCGCCATTCGCGCACAGGGAAAAACGCTGGTGCTGGTCGAGCACGACATGAGCCTGGTCATGAAGATCTGCGATCAGATCACCGTCCTCAGCTTCGGCCGCAGGCTGGCCAATGGCAGCCCGGACGAAGTCCGTCGCAACCCCAAGGTGATCGAAGCCTATCTCGGGAGCGGTGAGCATCGTGCTTGAGGTCCGGGATCTTAAAATTTCCTACGGTCAGATCGAAGCCCTGAAGAACGTCTCGATCCAGGTCGGCCGCGGCGAGTTCGTCGGGGTGATCGGCGCCAACGGCGCCGGCAAGACCTCGCTTCTGATGGCGCTTTCGGGGGCGGTGCGGGCCGGCGGCGGCAGCGTCGTCTTCGACGGCGAGGAGGTGACGCACCTCCCGCAGCATCTGCGCGTCGGCCGCGGCATCGCCATCGTGCCGGAAGGCCGGCAGGTGCTCGGCCCGCTGACCGTCATGGAGAATCTGGAGCTCGGCGCCTATCAGCGCCGCGCCGAAGCCCGGGCGGTGATCGCCAGGGACCGGGACATGATCCTCGACCTGTTCCCGATCCTGCGCCAGCGCGCCCGGCAGCTCGCGGCGACGCTCTCGGGCGGCGAGCAGCAGATGCTGGCGATCGGCCGCGCGCTGATGAGCCGGCCGCGCCTCCTGCTTCTCGACGAGCCCTCCTTCGGGCTGGCGCCGATGGTCTTCGCGGAGATCCTCGCCACCTTGCGGCGGCTGCATGCGGAAGGGCTGGCCTGCCTGATGGTGGAGCAGGACGCGCATGTCACGCTGGAAACCACCAGCCGAAGCTACGTTTTTCGAACCGGTCAGGTCATCATGGAAGGATCGAGTTCCGAATTGCGAGAGGGCGGCCTGGTTCTGGTCGAGGAGAGCTATCTCGGCTCGGGAGAAAAATCCTCATGATGGACCTGCTGCCGGTTCTGCTGGTCAACGGCGTCGTGTTCGGCGCAATCTACGCCATCAATGCCATCGGCATTGGCCTCGTCTACAACACGACGGGGATCATCAACTTCGCGCAGGGCGAGTTCATCATGCTCGGCGGCATGCTGACGGCCTGCCTTTACGGCCAGGCCGGCCTGCCTCTGCTGGTCGCGATCATCGGCGGCGTGGCCCTGACCGTCGTCGTCGGCCTGCTGACCGAACGGCTCTTCATCCGGCCGCTGTGGCGGCGCGGCGCGAAGGACTGGACCTATGTCTTCATGCTATTCGCGGTGGCCACCGTGCTGCCCAATCTGGTGATGCTGGGCGTGGGACGCGATCCCCTGACCTTTCCCACCTTCGGGGGGCTGCCCGCGGTACAACTGGGGTCGGTGACCCTGAGCAGCCAGGCCCTCTGGGTGCTGCTGGTGACGGTGGCCGTGTTCTTCGCCCTGCAGGGCTTCTTCGACCGCACGCTGCTGGGCAAGGCCATGAAGGCGACGGCGATCAACCGCCGCGTCGCCGCCTGGCTGGGGATCGCCGTCGAGCAGATGGTCGCGATGTCGTTCGGCCTCGCCGCGCTGCTGGGCGCCATCGGCGGCGTGGTCTTCACGCCCCTGATCAGCACGCAGTTCGACGCCGGCGTCTCGATGACCCTCAACGGCTTCGCGGCCGCGATCATCGGCGGCATGGGCAACATGCGCGGCGCGATCGTCGGCGGCCTGGTGATCGGCATCCTGCAGTCGATCAGCACGGCCTTCATTTCGTCGGTCTACGGCGACGCGGTGACCTACGCCGTGCTGTTCGGCCTCCTGGTCGTCTGGCCGCACGGACTGTTCCGCCCTCTCATCGAACTGAAGAATGAAGAGATATGAGCTGGCGTCCTAACCATACGCAGAGCGTGTTCGTCCTGATCGCCGCCGTCGTGGCCTTCCCGTTTTTCGGGGGCGCCTCCGCGACGACGGTGATGGCGCTGGGCGGCCTCTACGCCATCGTCGCGATCGGCCTCAATCTCCTGGTCGGCTACGCCGGAAAGATCTCCTTCGGCCACAACGCCTTCATGGCGCTGGGAGCCTATGCTTCGGGGATTCTGACGGTGACCTATGACTGGTCGCCGCTGGCGGCCATGCTCGCCGCCACCGCCGGCAGCGGGCTGGTGGCTTTCGTGATCGGGGCGCCAATCCTGCGCGTGCGCGGGCATTATCTGGCGATGATCACGCTGGCCTTCGCCCAGATCGTCATCATCGTCAGCACGCGGTGGACCGAGGTCACGGGCGGGCTGACCGGCATCCCCGGCGTGCCCGATTTCAGCATCCTCGGCTTCGCCTTCGATACGAAGCAGAAGATGTACTATCTCATCTGGTTCGTGACGATCGTGCTGTTCCTGCTCTCGTTCAGGATCGTCGATTCCCGCTTCGGCCGGGCGCTGCGGGCGCTGGGCGCCCATGAGGCGGCCGCCGCCTCGCTGGGCGTCGACGTGGTGCGGTGCCGCATCCAGATCTTCGTGCTGAGCGCCGTCTACGCGGCCCTGGCGGGGAGCCTCTACGCGCATTTCCTGAACTATGTAAACGGCACCTTCTTCGACCTGAGCGTCATGATCCAGTTGATGGCGATCCTCGTCGTCGGAGGCATCGGCACGCTCTGGGGGCCTCTGGTCGGGGCCGTGCTGCTGGTCTGGGTCTCGCACAGCCTCGGCAGCTACGCCGAATACAGCCAGCTCATCTTCGGCGTGCTCTATGGCGGCGCCCTGCTGTTCCTGCCGCGCGGCGCGGTCGGCGAGATCGCGGCGCGGCTCAAGGGCACGGGGAGCAGGCTCCGCTCCGGCTGAGGGGCTGCGGCCCCGGCCGGCGCGCTTTCACCCAGGCCGTCTTGCACGAAGGAGACCCAGGATGTCGTCCGTGATTTACACGCAGATCCCGCGATGCGCTCGCGACCTTCTCGACCAGATCGCCGCCTTTCCGGTCGCCGACCTGCACGAGGCGCTGGGCGCGATCGAGGGCCGGATGCGATTGCTCAGCCCCCGGATGCGCCCGATCGGCGTGTCGCAGCGGGCGGTCGGCCAGGCGGTGACCTCCTATAACTACCCCGGCGACAACCTGATGATCCATGCCGCGCTCAAGGTCGCGCAGCGCGGCGACATGCTCGTGCTGGTCAATGGCGGCGTATCGCAAGGCGCCCTCTGGGGGGATGTCGCGACCACCTTCGCGATGGAGAAGGGCATCGCCGGCGTCGTCGCCGACGGCCCGGTGCGGGACACCGATGCGGTGCGGTCGATGGGCTTCAACGTCTGGTCGACGATCGTCTCGCCGGCTCATCCGGAAAAGCGCGGACCGGGATCGGTGAACATTCCGGTCGTCTGCGACGGCGTGCTGATCGAGCCCGGCGACATCATCGCGGCGGATGACGACGGGGTCCTCGTCATCCCGGTCCGCCTGGCGGCCGAAACCGCCGCGCGGGCCAGGCGCCGCAACGAAACCGAGCAGGAGGTCCGCAAGCAGATCAGGGCGGGCAAGACGCTGTTCGAGATCATGAACATCCAGAAATACGTGGATGCGGCCGATATCGCCGTGGTCGACGGGGTCTGTCCGGGCCTGGCCGGCGGCCAGCGCTGAGCGCCGCTTCCGACCGGGCGATCGGCTGGAGAACGCTCCGGACGGCGGTTCCCATCGCGGCCGCCCGCGCGGCCTCGTCGAGATGAACCGCCCCTTAGCGTGCAGGATCAGGGGCCACCCGGCGGTCGGGGGCCTGCCATCCCGGTTCCGACGGGTTTCAGCGACAGAGGCGCCCGAATCGCATGGCGATCCGGGCGTTTCGTTTTCCGAGCGCTTCCTTCAGCCCGCCGCGGCCCGCCGGGCCGCCTCGTTGCCGTCGATGATGCGCGAGAGCGTGCTGTTCATCGTCGCCAGCTCCTCCGCCGGCACGTTGCGGAACAGCAGTTCCTCGCATTGGCGCGCATGCGCGATGATCTCCTTCACGCGCACTTCGCCGGCAGGGGTGAGCCGGACGCGCCCTTGGCTGTCCGCCGTCACCAGCCCCAGCGAGATCAGCGCTCCCAGGACGTTCTGGCTGGCGTTGAAGTCAAGCAGCAGTTCCGGCAGCAGCGCTTCGAGGGTGCTGCCGGGGTTCGCCGCGCAGGCGCGCAGCAGGCGCGCCTGCATCAAGGTCAGGCCGAGGCCGGCCTTCATCCGCGCTCTCTCCACCTCCGCGGCGATCAGCGAATAGGCCCGGATCATCAGATTCGACAGGACTTCGCTCTCGCCCTCCTGGCTCGACGCGCGCGTCTCCACCGCCAGCGCCTCGATATCGGGATGGTTCGCGGTGACGGCGTAGCGTCCCTTGGAGAAGATCAGCGGCGCGCGATCATAGCGCGAGAATGTCTCGACCTCCCCGACCAGGATGAGGTGGTCGCCGCCCTCATAGGCGCAGGTCCGGCGGCATTCGAAGCTGGCGGCGATGCCGTGGAGCAGCGGCGCGTCGCCGCGGCCCCTGCCGTGCACGAGGTCCTGGAACTTGTTCGGCGCCGATTTGGCGAAGAGCTGCGAAAGCGCAATCTGGTCGTCGGCCAGCACGTTGACGGCGAAATGCGTGCAGGCCTCGAAAGCGGCAAAGCTCTGGCTCTCGCGCCGGATCGACCAGAGAACCAGCGGCGGGTCGAGCGAGACAGAGCTGAACGAGTTGGAGGTCAGCCCGTAGGAGGCGCCATCGACCGTCGTGGTGATGACCGTCACCCCGGTCGCGAACTCTCCGAGCGTGCGCCGGAAGGCGCCCCGATCCGCCGCCGGAGTGCCGCTTTCAACGGGTGATTTCATCGTTGCCGTCCTTTGGTCGGACCGCGGCGTCGTTTCAGCGCGCTGCGGGGGTGATCCTGATCTGGATGCCGTTCTCGGTCCGGCGCGCCTGCCGTTCCAGCCATTGGGAAAACCGCTCGCGAAGGTTGTCGAGCAGCCATTGGGCCGCCAGCCCGGGCGGCTCGTTGACGCGGTAGGCCGCATAGAGCGGGAAGAGCAGCGGCCGGTCCTGGTGGATCGCGAGCCGCAGCTCGACGAGCCGGCCGGCCTCGAGATGGGGACGGGCCAGATGCGTCGGCATCACGCACCAGCCGAAGCCGTTCAGCGCGAAATCCAGACGGTTGAACTGGTCGACGAAGCTCCAGCACTTCGTTCCCATCACGACGCCCTGATAGCGCCGGGTGCGGTCCGTCAGGGTGAGCTGGACATGCTCGTCGAGCTCCGATTGCGGGATCAGTCCCGATATCGAGGCCAGCGGGTGCTGCGACGAGGCGACCAGCGACACGGGCACGTTGCCGAGGAACTGGAACTGGATGCCGGGGAGCCCATTGAAGGCCGGCGAATAGATCGAGAGGCGCGCATTGCCTTCCAGCAGCGACTGCTCCGGCGCTCCCAGCCCCTCGGCGAAGAGGGTGACGGAGACGAGTGGGTATTTGGCGCGAAAATCGTCCAGCGCGGCGATCAGGACGTCGTTCGGGAAGACCTGCTCGATCGCGAGGCTGATCTCCGGCTCGGCGACGGTGCCGATGCTTTTCGCGCGGGCGCGCAGGGCGTCGGCGCTGCTGACGATGCGCTTGGCATCGGCAAGGATCGCCTTTCCGGCGTCGGTGAGCTGCGGAAGCTTGTGCGAGCGGTCGAAGAGCTGCAGCTCGAGCGCATCCTCGAGCGATTGCACCGACTGGCTGACCGCGGACTGGACCCGGTTGAGCTTGCGCGCCGCCGCCGAGAAGCTGCCCAGCTCCGACACGGTGATGAGTATCAGGAGCTGATCCAGGGTCATCCTGTTGATCATGTCCGTGCTCCCTCCAAAGAACCGGGCACGGTGATAGCGCGAACGATCCGGCATGCCACGAGGAAGTTGCCGGCGCTCGCGAGGCCCGGCGGCGCCGTTTCCGCCGGGGATTCCCGTCGCAGGCTTCGCAGTGTGGGGAACCGTCCGCATCCGCGATCGCTCCTCAGAAGCCGTAGAGGCGCGCCGGATTATCGGCGAGGATCGCCTTGCGATCGGCGTCGGAATCGGTGCAGGCGAGCAAGAAGTCGAGCAGGTCCGCATCGTCGGGCGCATGCTCGTTCAGATGCGTCGGATGCGGCCAGTCCGATGCCCAGAGGAGGCGCTCGGCGGATTGACGCACCAGCGCGGCCGCCAGCGGAACGACGTCGGCATAGTCCGGGCCGCCGCGCCTGGAGATGTGATAGGCGCCCGAGATCTTGACGTAGACGTTATCTTGAGCGGCCAGCCGCAGCAGGGAGCGGAACGCTTCGTGATCGGGGGGGACCGGCTGCGAGTAGCGCCCGATATGGTCGAGCACGACGGTTCCCGGAAGGCGCGCGATCAACGCCTCGTATTGCGGCAGCTCCATGCCGTCGAGCTGCACCTGGACGTGCCAGCCGCTGCCGGCGAGGCGCTGCGCCATCACCGGCAATTCGCGCCATTCCATCATGCCGCCGCGCATCTGGTGGAAGCGCACGCCGCGGGCGCCGCGCTTCCAGAGGCTGTCGAGCTCGGCGTCGGAGATCGTGGTCGGCACCGTCACGACGGTGCGCGCGGCGTCGCCGATCGCCGCGGCGGCGTCGAGGATGCAGCGATTGTCGAAGCCGTAGCTGACCGGCTGGACCAGGACCATCCGCTCAAGGCCGAGCCGCTCCTGGACCTTCCTGTAATCCGCCAGCAGGAAGTCCGGCGGAAACAACCACGCCTTCGACGAGGTCGGATAGGCGCTGTCGTAGACGTGCATATGGGTGTCGCAAGCGCCGGCAGGCGCCTTGAGCCGGGGGGCTCGCTTGGGCGTCGTGGACATCGTCGCCTCTTTCCTGCTGCGTGACTTGGGGGGAGCGGTCAGTTCGCGAGGTTGCCGCTCAGCGTCGTGCTCTCGTACTCGCGGCGGAAGATGCCTTTCTTCTGCAGCAGCGGCACGACCTGGTCGACGAAGTCCTCGACGCTGCGGATGTTGGTCGCCGGGGTCATGTTGAAGCCGTGGCAGCCGCTTTCCCGCCAGAGCTCTTCGAGCCTGTCGGCCACCTGTTCGGGCGTGCCAACGATCTGCGTCATGCCGGTCGAGGCGCCGAAGACCTTCGCGGCGTCGCGGATCGTCGAGTTTCCGTCGCCCGTGAGGTTCGCGAGCATCTGCAGCATGCCGCGCGAGGCCTGGGTGTCGTTGCCGCTGAGCGGCTGGTCGAGATCCATCTTGCTGAAATCCATGCCGAGCGTCCCCGACATGCGGCTCAGCGCGGCATCGAGCGGGATGCGCTCGGTCATCTCGGCCTGGATGCGCCTGGCTTCGGCCTCGGTTCCGCCGAGGATGCACTGGACGCCGAACACGACCTTCGGCGCCGCGTCGCGGCCGGCCGCGGCGGCCGCCTCGCCGAGCTTCTTCACGAAATTCGCCATTTCCTTCAGCCGCGGCTGGATCGCGAAGACGACGTCGGCGTGCTTCATCGCGAATTGCTGCCCGCGCCCCGAGGAGCCGGCCTGGAACAGGACCGGCCGGCCCTGGGCGGAGGGCAGGGTGGGGGGCACGGCGCGGCAGTTGAAATGCTGCCCGGCGAACGCGACGACATCGACCTGCGCGGGGTCGGCATAGATGCCACGCTGCTTGTCCGCCTTGATCGCACCCGGCTTCACGCCGTTCCAGAGCGCGTGGCAGATCTCCATATATTCGTCGGCATGATCGTATCGCTCGTCATGCTCGAGCTGCGGCACGCCCAGCGCCCGATGCTCCCCGCGCAGATGGCCGGAGACGATGTTCCAGCCGACCCGGCCGCCGCTGATATAGTCGAGCGTCGAGAGCCGGCGAACGGTCATGTAGGGATAGGTGCCGGAGGTGGACAGGGTCACCGCCAGGCCGAGATGCTTGGTCTCCGCCAGCATGACACCCGCGAGCGCCATCGGGTCGTGGCACGGCCAGCACACGCCGTAGCGGACATAGTCGTCGAAGCTGTCCTTGTAGCGATCGAAGCCGCCGGGGGTGTCGGCGAAGAACATGGCGTCGAACCGGCCCCGCTCGAGCGTCCTGGCGAGATGCTTCCAATGGTCGAAGGAGGCCAGGCCCTCGAGGCGCTCGTCCTCCGGATCGGCCCAGCTCATGACGCTGTGGTTGATCGGGCTGTGCATGTTGAAGCTGATCAGATGCATCCGCTTGGTCATCGTCATCCCTCTGCTCGCTCGAGGCGAATGGGCGCGCTGCGGGGGCGCTCGCGGAACAGCCTCGGATCGCTCAGGTCGACGATGGCTTCGGGGCCGGCGCAGCCCACATCGGTCCAGCCCATCTGGCCCATCGCGAGGTTCAGCTCCTGCCGGTAGATGTCGAGGACCTTGCGGGCACCGGCCTCGCCGGCCGCCGCGACCCCGAACATCGCCGGCCGGCCGAAGAAGGCGGCCTTGGCTCCCAGGCAGAGCGCCTTCGCGATATCGGCGCCGCGCCGGAAGCCGCTGTCGATCAGGATTTCCATCTTGTGCCCGACCGCGTCGGCGATCAGCGGAAGCATGTCGAGCGGCGCGGGCGCGCTGTCGAGCTGGCGCCCGCCATGGTTCGACACCAGGAGGCCGTCGGCGCCGAGCTCCAGGCAGATCCGCGCATCGTCCGGGTGCAGGATGCCCTTGACCGCCAGCGGGCCGGGCCAGGCCTTCCGCACGGCGCGCAGCACGTCCCAGCTCTGGGCCGGCGCCGGCGTCTCGCTTCCGTAGAGATCGGCGACCGCGTTGGCGTCGGCGTCCTTGCCGGCATAGGGGCGCCAGTTCTCCATCATCGGAATGCCGCCGCCGGTGAGGTAGCGATAGGTCCAGGCCGGGCGGCTCAGCCCCTGCAGGATCACCCGGGGGGTCATCTTCATCGGGCGCCGGAAGCCGTTGCGGATGTTGCGCTCGCGCTTGCCCATGACCGGCGTGTCGACGGTCAGGATCAGGACCTTGACGTCGAGCGCCCTGGCCCGCTGCACCAGCCCGGCGGTGATATGGGGGCTGCGCGTGCCGTAGATCTGGAACCAGGTCGTCTTCGGGCCGGCCGCCGCCGCGGCCTCGATGGAATCGCAGCTCGCGCTCGACATGATGTAGGGAAGGTCGAAGGCTGCGGCGGCGCGCGCCAGCATCAGATCCGCGCCGGGCCGGAAGAAGCCGGCGATCCCCATCGGGCAGATGCCGAAGGGCGACGAATAGTCGTGGCCGAACAGGGTGGCGCGCTGGTGGCGCTTCTCGACATCGACCAGATAGCGCGGGACGAGGCGATAGCGCCCGAAAGCATCGCGGTTGCGGATCAGGCCGTCCTCGCCGTCGACGCCGCCATCGATGAAGTCATAGGCGATCTTGGGGAGATAGCTTCGTGCGAGCTTGGCGACGTCGTCTATATTGATCGCGCTCTCGATTTTCATGGATCTTGTCCGGCGAATTCTTGATGCCTTCGAGCATCTGCCGGAAAAATCTATCTATCGACAGGGGTGATAGAAAACGCTTTATTCTGATAGTTCCTGTCTTTTTATCCGATGGTTGTGGCGCGGCGGCCGGGGCGTTCCGGGAAAGCCGCAGGTTCCGATCGCGGGCGTGTTCGCGCCGCGGCGCGGCAGAGGAGACGGCCTGATCATTCTTCATGCATCCCCATTCTGACGATGTTCTCTTCGGAGAGTTCGGCGCGGGAGAGTTCGCCGACGATGCGCTTGCCGCGCATGACGTAGGCGCGGTCGCAGACATGGACGATCTCGGCCTGTTCGGAGGAGATCATCAGCACCGCCGCGCCGTCGGCGACGAGCTGGTCGATCAGCGCGAAGATCTCGGACTTGGCGCCGACATCGATGCCGCGGGTCGGCTCGTCGAAGATGAACAGTCGGGTTCCGGCCGCGAGCCATTTGCCGATCACCACCTTCTGCTGGTTGCCGCTGGAGAGCAGCCCGACGCTCTGGTTCGGCGGCGGCGACGCGCTCCAGCACCGCATGGGTGATGCTGTTCTGGTCGAAATTCCTCATTCGAGCCTCCCTGCATTGGTGTCGAGATCGGTTTCGCCGAGGCCGGCGATCAGCGCCGCCCTCGAATGCAATGACGGGCAGGTGATCCGCCAGGCGGCGATCGCCGGCCTCGGCATCCTGATCCAGCCGCTCTACATCGTGCAGGCCGATATCGAGGCGGGCGGCTGGTGCCAGTTCTGCTCGACTGGCAACTGCCGATGCCGACGATGAACATCGCCTATCAGAATCGCGACGACCTGCCGGCCAAGATCCGGGTGTTCAACGAATTCCTCGTCCAGCATGTCCGCTCGACCTCGGACAGCCAGATCTGGTCGGCCCAGCACCGGCCCGAGAAGGCTCCGCCGGCCGCCACGCTCCGTCACACCGAGAGATACTGCGTCCGGACAGCCTCGTTCGCCTTGAGCGCGTCCATCGTGCCGGTGAAGCGGATGACGCCTTTCTCGATGATGGCGGCGCGGTCGGCGACATTGCCGGCGAAATGCAGGTTCTGCTCGGAGAGCAGGATGCTCATGCCCTCCTCCTTCAGCCGGAGGATGGTCGCCGCCATCGCCTCGACGATGACCGGGGCAAGGCCCTCGGACGGCTCGTCCAGCAGCAGGAGCCGCGGATTGCCCATCAGCGTGCGGGCGATGGTCAGCATCTGCTGCTCGCCGCCCGACATCGCCCCGCCCGGCCGGTCGCGCATGCGGCCGAGATTGGGAAAGAGCGCGAACAGCCTGTCCGGCGTCCAGTGCGGCGCACCCTCGCGCGGCGGGCGCCGGCCGACGGCGAGGTTCTCCATCACCGTCAGCTCGGAGAAGATGCGGCGCTCCTCCGGCACATAGCCGATGCCGAGCCGCGCGATGGCGAAGGGCTCGCGCCCCTCGATGCGCTGCCCGTCGAAGCGGATCGTGCCGCCTGCCGGCGGCACCAGCCCCATCACCGCCTTCATGGTCGTCGACTTGCCGGCGCCGTTGCGGCCCATCAGGGCAAGCACCTCGCCGCGGCCCATGTCGAAGCCGACGCCCTGCAGGATATGGGCGCGTCCGTAATAGGCATCGAGCCCGGCGATCGCGAGAAGCGCGCTCATCAATGGCCTCCCGAGACCGTGCCGGAGCCGAGATAGACCGCGCGCACCTGCGGGTCCTGCCGGATCGCCTCGGCCGGCCCCTCGGCGAGCAGCCGGCCGCGGTCGAGCACGATCACCCGGTCGGCATGGGCGAAGACCACATCCATGTCGTGCTCGGTGAACAGCACGGCGATGCCCGTCTCGGACGCGATCCGCGCGGTCAGCGCCATCAGCGCGACGCGCTCGCGCGGCGCCATGCCGGCGGTCGGCTCGTCCATCAGCAGCAGGCCGGGCCGGTTGGCGAGCGCGACCGCGAGCTCGACGCGCTTCAGGTCGCCATAGGCCAGCACGCCGCAGGCGCGCTCGGCCTGCTCCAGCATGCCGACCTGGGCGAGCAGCGCCTCCGCGGCCGCGGCATGCTGCGCCCGCGCCGCCCGGAACGGGCTCCAGATGCCCCCGGCATCCGAGATCAGCGCCATCTGCACGTTCTCCCTCACGGTCATCGAGGAGAAGGTCGCGGTGATCTGGAAGGTGCGGCCGACGCCGAGGCGCCAGATTTCGCGGGGCCGGAGTCCGGCGATCGACCGGCCTTTCAGGGCGATCTCGCCGCGATCCGGCCTGAGCTGGCCGCCCAGCATGTTGAAGCAGGTCGTCTTGCCGGCGCCGTTCGGCCCGATCAGCGCGACCATCCGGCCGGCCTCGACGGTGAAGGACACGCCCTGCACCGCATGCACGCCGCCGAAGGATTTGGCGAGATCGCGTACCGCCAGCACGGGGGCGGCCGCGGAGGGGGCGGGGGCGCTCATCGCGCACCCGCCCCGGGGCCGAGCCGTTCGCGCCAGGCGAGGAAGCCGCCGACCAGCCCGCGCGGGAAGAGCATGACCAGCAGCACGATCGCGAGCCCGAGCGCGAAGCGCCAGTACAGGGTGAGCTTCGCCAGTTGCTCGCTGAGGCCGGCATAGGCGAAGGCGCCGACGATCGGCCCCGAGACGGTCTGGACCCCGCCGAGCAGCACCATCAGCAGGGCGTCGACCGAGCGCGGGATCGCCAGATAGGTCGGGAAGACCGAGCCCTTGAAGAAGGCGAAGAGCCCGCCCGCGACGCCGGCCGCCAGGGCGGCGATCGCGAAGGCGGCCCATTGCACGCGCATCGTGTCGATGCCGATGGCCTCGGCCCGGAGCGCATTGTCGCGCGCGGCGCGCAGCCCATAGCCCAGCGGGGAGAAGATCATGACGCGCAGCAGCAGCACGCAAGCCGCGCAGATCGCGAGCGCGAGATAGTAGAAGGCCGTCTTCGACACGGCCCAGGCCGAAGGCCAGACGCCGAGGATGCCGTTGTCGCCGCCGGTGAGCTCGACCCATTGGAAGGCGGTCGCCCAGGCGATCTGGGCGAAGGCCAGCGTCAGCATGGCGAGATAGACGCCCGACAGCCGGACGCAGAACCAGCCGAAGACCACGCCGGCGATGCCGGCGAGGAAGGGTGCGAAGAGCAGCGCCGGCTCCATCGGCGCGCCGAGCCATTTCACCGCCAGCGCCGCGCCATAGGCGCCGAGCCCGAAATAGGCGGCGTGGCCGAAGGAAGCCAGGCCGCCCGGCCCCATCATGAAATGCAGCGAGGCGGCGAAGAGCGTGAAGATCAGGAGCTCGGTCAGGATCAGCAGGAGGGAGTCCGGCGCGGCCAGCGGCAGGGCGGCGAGCAGCAGGAGAGCGAGCAGCCCCGCGCGCTTCGTCGCCCGGTCGGCCGGCCGCAGCAGCGGCTCGACCGCCGTCGCGCGCGGCTGTCCGGCCGGACGCCTGCCCAGCAAACCGTAGGGCTTGACCACCAGTACGACGGCCATGACGAGGAAGACCAGGACTAGCGTGATCTTGGGGAAGATCAGGATGCCGAAGGCATGCAGAACGCCGATCAGCACCGCCGCGAGATAGGCGCCGGCGACGCTGCCGAGGCCGCCGACGACCACGACGACGAAGACCTCGGCGATCATCGACAGGTCCATATGCAGCGTCGCCGCCTCGCGCGGGAGCTGAAGCGCGCCGCCGAGGCCCGCGAGCCCGGCGCCGAAGGCGAAGACGGAGGTGAAGAGCAGGCGCTGGTTGACGCCGAGCGCGCCGACCATCTCGCGATCCTGCGTCGCGGCCCGGACCAGCGTGCCCCAGCGCGTCTTCCGGAACAGGAACCAGAGCAGCGCCAGCACCGCCGGCCCGATCGCGATCAGCAGGAGCTCATAGCTGGGGAAACGGCTGTCGAACAGGATGACGAAGCTCCTGAAGCCCGGCGCGCGCGGGCCGAGCTTGTCCTCGGGTCCCCAGACGGCCAGCGCGATGTCCTGGATCATCAGCACGACGCCGAAGGTGGCGAGAAGCTGGAACAGCTCCGGCGCCGGATAGATCCGCCGCAGGATCGCGATCTCGATCAAGGCGCCGATGCCGGCGACGAGCAGCGCCGCCAGCACGACGCCGCCCCAGAAACCGAGCGGGCTCGCCGGCCCGAGCCAGGCGACCAGCGTCCAGCCGAGATAGGCGCCCAGCATGTAGAGCGAGCCATGGGCGAAGTTCACGATGCGGGTGACGCCGAAGATGATCGACAGCCCCGACGCCACGAGAAACAGCGAGGAGGCCGAGGCGAGCCCGTTCAGCGTCTGGGTGAGGATGAGATCGAGCATGCGAACCCGTATCGAGGCCGGGCGCGGGACGCCGCCGGCACGCTTGCAGGCTTAACCGGGGAACCGGCAGGATCAAGCCGGGCCGTCATCGCGGGCGCAGCGAAGCAATCCAGGGAGCTTGGCGCGACCGTTCAGCCCTGCCGCTCCTGGATGGCCTCGTCGCCGCGCTCCTCGCGCTGACGGTGACCGCTAGCCGGCCGGGCGCAGCGTCTTCACGACGTCGTCGGAGGGGAGGTATTTGGCGCCGTCGGCATAGCGCCAGTCGACCAGCACGCCCTTGCCGTCCTTCAGCGCCGTCCTGCCGACGAAGGCGCCGAGCGTCGCCTGATGGTCGATGGCGCGATATTCGGCCGAGCCGAAGGCGGAGGGGAATGTCAGCCCCTCCATCGCCGCGACGAGCGCTTCGTTGTCGGTCGTGCCCGCCTTTGCGAGCGCGGCGGCGATGGAATTCATCGTGTCGAAGCCGACCACCGAGCCCAGCCGCGGATAGTCGTTGTAGCGGGCCTGGTAGGCGTCGCGGAAGCGGACATGTTCCGGCGTCGCCAGATCCGCATGCGGATAGCCGGTGACGATCCAGCCTTCGGGCGTCTCGGTCCCGAGCGCGTCGAGATATTCCGGCTCGCCGGTCAGCATCGAGACGACGTCGCGCCCCTCGAACAGGCCGCGGGTATTGCCCTGGCGGACGAAATTGGTCAGGTCGGCCGAGAAGGTGACGTTGAAGATGGCGTCGGGCTTCGCGGCTTCGAGCGCCTGGACCGTCGCTCCGGCGTCGATCCGGCCCAGCGCCGGATACTGCTCGGCGACGAACTCGACATCGGGCCTGGCCTTCTTCAGCAGCTCCTTGAACCACTTCACCGCCGACTGGCCGTATTCGTAGTTCGGCGCCACCAGCGCCCATTTGCGGGCCTTGAGCCTGGCCGCTTCCTCGACCAGCATCGCCGCCTGCATATAGGTCGAGGGCCGCAGGCGGAAGGTGTAGCGATTGCCCTTCGACCAGACCAGCGCGTCGGAGAGCGGCTCGGATGCCGCGTAGAGCCGCTTGTTCTGTGCCGCGAAATCCGCGATGGCGAGGCCGACATTGGAGAGATAGCCGCCGGAGAGGAGATCGACCTTCTCGGCATTGATCAGGTCGCCGGCATGGCGCACGGCGTCTTCCGGCTTACCGGCATCGTCGCGGAAGATCGTCTCGATCTTGCGGCCGAGCACGCCGCCGGCGGCGTTGACCTGGGCCTGCGCCAGCTCCCAGCCCTGGCGGTAGGGCTTCAGGAAGGCCGGCTGCGCGGTGTAGCTGTTGATCTCGCCGATGCGGATCGCGCCGGCGCCCTGCGCCCGGACCAGGGAGGGAGCGGCGAGCGCCACCGCGCCGCCGGAGGCGGCTGCCAGGAAACGCCTGCGGTCGATTGTCATCGCTGTCGTCCTCGAGGGATGCGGCTGCGCGGCGCCCGGGTCGCCCCGATCGCCTTACCGGACCCGTTTCACGATCGTTCCACGCCGGTGCCCGGATGGCGCCGGTCGCTGGAAGATTGTTTGTACACATATGAATTTGCGAGGAGCCGGAAGGCTTGTCAACTGCCGGGCGGCGGAGCCGGTGCCGGCGGCCAGGGCCGGCCCGGACGGGGGCAGGGCCGCGAGGGTCCTTCCGCCGGCCCCCGACGGAGGCGAATGCGCTTCCATGGCGCAGCGCAGCAAACATCTGTACCCCCTCCCGTCCGGCATGGCGATGCGAAAAAGCCGGGCGGCCTTGCTCGCCGGGCATGCGGGGCCGGGAGCGGCCGGGGCGGGCGCGGGACGCGGGGGAAGCGCCTCCCGAAGCGCGGCGCCAATGGGCGGTGCGGATTCTCGCCGGCGGGGTTGAAAGTTCTCCCGCGATCCGCATGCGCATTCGGAACGTTCCGTTGGAATGCCTCCAATGAGAAGAAAGAGGAATATTTTGATTTCGGCGCGGATTTCTGCTTATCCACCGGCGCCGGCGGCCGGATATCTCCGCTAGACAGCCGGAACCGAGCCGCCAAGGACGATGCGATGAGCAACTTCTACGAGGAACAGGTCCTCAGCGTCCATCACTGGACGGATACGCTGTTCAGCTTCACGACGACGCGCGACACCTCCTTCCGCTTCAAGAACGGCCAGTTCACCATGATCGGGCTCAAGGTCGGCGAGCGGCCGCTGGTGCGGGCCTATAGCGTCGCCAGCACGAATTACGACGAGACGCTCGAATTCTTCTCGATCAAGGTGCCGGACGGCCCGCTCACTTCGCGTCTGCAAAATCTCCAGGTCGGCGACGCGATCATCGTCGGCAAGAAGGCCACGGGCACGCTCGTCCTCGACAATCTCAAGAACGGCCGGCGGCTCTTCCTGCTCGGCACGGGCACGGGCCTCGCGCCCTTCCTCTCGCTGATCCGCGATCCCGAGACCTATGAGCGCTACGAGAAGGTCGTGCTCGTCCATGGCTGCCGCCAGGTCGCCGAGCTGGCCTATGGCGAGCGCATCACCCGGGATCTGCCGCAGGACGAGTTCCTCGGCGAGATGATCCGCCGGCAGCTCGTCTACTATCCGACGGTGACGCGCGAGCCCTTCCGCAACCGCGGCCGGATCACCGATCTGATGACCTCGGGCCAGCTCTATGCCGATATCGGCGAGCCGGGCTTCGATGCCGCCGGCGACCGCTTCATGCTCTGCGGCTCGCCGCAGATGCTGGTCGACCTCAAGGCGATCTTCGCCGAGCGCGGGCTCGCGGAGGGCAATCACGGCGAGCCCGGCGACTATGTCATCGAGAAGGCCTTCGTCGAGAAGTGAGCCCGGAGAAACGAGCCTGACGGGGCGAGCCGGGCCTGCACCCGCCATGCGGATATCGACCATGCGGCATCTGCACAGCGGGGACGGCGGTTTTCGGTCAGTGTAGCCGCGCTCAGTTTCGACCGCGGTGCCCGTCATGAACATGCATGCCTCCCAGCCCCGCCCGCCTGCGGCGCAGGCCGGCATCGGCCAGTCGCTTCCGCGCAACGAGGATGCCGTTCTCGTGCGCGGCGGCGGCCGCTACACCGACGATCTCGCCGTGGAGGGACAACTCTACGCCGCCTTCGTCCGCAGCCCCTACGCCCATGGCGTGATCGAGGGGATCGACGTCGCGGCGGCCAGGGCGATGAAGGGCGTCGTCGCGGTCTACACGGCCGGAGACCTCGAAGGGCAGGGCTACGGCCCGCTGAAGTGCAATGTCGACCTGCCCAGCCGCGACGGCACGCCGATGCGGCGCCCGCCGCGGCAGGCGCTGGCGGCGGGCAAGGTCCGCTTCGTCGGCGATCCCGTCGCCATGGTCGTGGCCCGCACCGCCGTCCAGGCCCGCGACGCGGCCGAGGCGGTCGGGCTCGACATCGCGGTCCTGCCCGCCGTCACCGCGGTCGAAGAGGCGCTGGCGCCGGGCGCGCCGCAGCTTTTCGACGAGGTGCCGGGCAATCTGATCGTCGACTATCAGTCCGGCGATGCCGGCAAGGTCGCCGCCGCCTTCGCCGCGGCCGCGCATGTCACGAGGCTCCGGATCGTCAACAACCGCATCGTGGTCAATCCGCTGGAGCCGCGCGCCGCGATCGCCAGCCATGACCGCAAGAGCGGACGCTACACGCTTCACGCCCCGAGCCAGGGCGCCTTCGGCATGCGCAACAGCCTCGCGGCGGCGATGGGGGTGCCGCAGGACAGGATGCGGCTGGTGACCGGCCATGTCGGCGGCTCCTTCGGCATGAAGGCTTCGGTGTTCCCGGAATATGTCGTGCTGCTGCATGCGGCCCGCCTGCTGCGGAGGCCGGTGAAATGGACCGACCAGCGCTCGGAGAGCTTCGTCTCCGACCATCACGGCCGCGACATGGTGTTCGAGGCGGAGCTCGCGCTCGATGCGCGCGGGCGCTTTCTGGCGACGCGCTTCACCGGCTTCGGCAATCTGGGCGGCTACCTCACCCCGGTCGGGCCGATGATGGCGACGCTCAACATCGGCAAGAACAGCGTCGGCATGTACCGCACGCCGCTGGTCGAGGTGCGGACGCGCTGCGCCGTCACCAACACCGTGCCGATCTCGGCCTATCGCGGCGCCGGGCGCCCCGAGGGCAATTATTTCATGGAGCGGCTGATCGACACGGCCGCCCGCGAGATGGGGATCGACAGGGCCGTGCTGCGCCGGCGCAACCTGATCCCGGCCCGGGCGCTGCCCTGGGCCACGCCGGTCGGGACGCTCTACGACAGCGGCGACTTCCCGGCGCTGTTCGCCCGCGCGCTGGAGGCGGCGGACTGGAAGGGCTACCGGGCCCGCGAGCGCGCCAGCCGCAGGGCCGGCAAGCTGCGCGGCCGCGGCATCGGCTGCTATCTCGAGGTCACCGCCCCGCCGGGCAACGAGATGGGCGGCATCCATTTCGAGCCGGACGGCTCGGTCACCATCGTCACCGGCACGCTCGATTACGGACAGGGGCACTGGACGCCCTTCGCCCAGGTGCTGACCAGCCAGCTCGGCGTGCCCTTCGACAGGATCCGCCTGGCGCAGGGCGACAGCGACCGGCTGATCGCCGGCGGTGGCACCGGCGGCTCGAAGTCGATCATGGCGAGCGGCTCGGCGATCATCGAGGCGAGCGACAAGGTCGTCGAGAAGGGCAAGCTGCTCGCTGCGCATGTCCTGGAGGCCGGCGTCGGCGATATCGAGTTCGCCGCCGGCCGCTTCAGCATCGCCGGGACCGACCGCGGCATCGGCATCATGGAGCTGGCGGAAAGGCTGCGGACGGGACCGGCCCTGCCCGAGAACCTGCCGCAGACGCTCGATGTCGACCACGTCTTCAAGGCGGCGCCTTCGGCCTATCCGAATGGCTGCCATATCGCCGAGGTCGAGATCGACCCGGAGACCGGGCAGGTCGCGATCGCGCGCTACGTCATGGTCAACGATTTCGGGACGCTGGTGAATCCAATGATCGTGGAGGGGCAGCTCCATGGCGGCGTGGTGCAGGGCATCGGCCAGGCGCTCTGCGAACTGACCTCCTATGACGAGGACGGCCAGCTCAGGACCGGCTCCTATATGGACTACGCCATGCCGCGCGCGTCGGACGTGCCGTTCTTCTCCTTCATCAGCCAGGGCGTCCCGACCGGCACCAACCGGGTCGGCGCCAAGGGCTGCGGCGAGGCCGGCTGCGCCGGCTCGCTGCCCGCGGTGATGAACGCGATCGTCGATGCGCTCGCGCCCCATGGCGTGACGCATCTCGACATGCCGGCGACGCCGCTGGCGATCTGGCGCGCCATCCACCGGCAGGGCGCGGCCGCCTGAGGCGCCGAATCAGCTCATCCGGGTCAGCAGGGCGACGATCTGCCTCGCCTCGGCCGGCGAGAGCGGTTCCAGCGCCGCGATGGTGATGGCCTTCGCCTTCGCGAACAATTCCGGCATGGCCGCGTGCCCCGCTTCGGTCAGCCGGATCAGCAGGCGGCGCTGGTCGTTCGGGTCCGGCAGGCGCTCGACCAGCCCGCGCTCGGCGAGGCGGCCGATCACGCCCTTGATCGTGGCCGGGTCCATGGCGGTGAGGCGGCCGAGCCGGTTCTGCGAGATCTCCGCCCCGCCCGCGAGCTTGCACAGAGCCGCGAATTGCGTCGGCGTCGGTCCGCCGGGACCCATCATCTCCTGGAAAAGCGGGAGATAGCGCTGCTGGGCCCGCCGGAGCAGGAAGCCGTACTGCTCCTCCAGCACATAGCCGAACGGAGCTTGGATGCCGTCCGGCTCCGGCGGAGCGGATCTGGCGGCCGGTTTCCTCCGGACCTTGGCAGGGCGCTTCTCTGCGCTCATCGGTGTCCTCGAGCCCTGTTCTTCCGGGGCGTCTCGCAGCCTGTCCCTCGTGATATCCGGATCGGCGGCCGGCGCAACGTCCGGGTGCCGCCGGGTGAACGGGATCCGGGGAAAAGGCGCCATGCGGCCCGCGCGTGGACCGTCCCGCGGGAAGCCGTCTGGACCTGTGCCGCGACACGCGCTCAATTGCGGGCATGACCCTCTCCGCTCCCGCCCGCCGCGTCGCCGACTTCACCTGCGAGAAGAAGCCGGCCACCGGCTCGCGCGGCATGGTCGTCACCAACCATCCGCTCGCCTCGGCCGCGGGCTCGCAGATGCTGCTGGCCGGCGGCAACGCCGTCGATGCCGCGGTCGCCGCGCTGTTCGCGCTGACGGTGGCCGAGCCGATGATGGTCGGCGTCCTCGGCGGGGGCCTGAGCCATATCCGCCTCGCCGATGGCAGCCATCGCATCATCGACAATCTCTCGACCGCGCCCGGCCGGGCCACGCCGGGGATGTATGACTGCCTCTCCGACGAGATCGGCAGGCAGCGCGACACGCGCGACCGCGAGAATCTCGTCGGGGCGAAGGCGGTGGCGGTGCCGGGGGCGCTCAAGGGCTGGTGCGAGGCGCTGGAGCGCTTCGGCAGCCTGAAGCTGGCGGATGTGCTGCAGCCGGCGATCGCGCTGGCCGAGCGGGGCTTCACGGTCACGCCCTATCTTTCCAATTGCATCGCCGACAAAGCCGCCGATCTCGCCCGCGATCCGGGTCTCGCGGCGATGCTCCTGCCGGGCGGGACGCCGCTCCAGCCGGGCGACAGGCTGGTCCAGGGCGATTATGCGCAGAGCCTGCGGCTCATCGCCCGGGAGGGGGCGCGGGCGCTCTATGGCGGCGCGCTCGGGGCGGCGCTCACCGGCTACATGGCGAGGCATGGCGGCCTGATCGGGCCGGAGGATCTGGCGGATTACCGGACCCAGACGCGCGAGCCGATCCGCGGCTCCTATCGCGGCTACGAGATCGTCGGCCCGCCCCCGCCCTCCTCCTCGGGCGTGCACATCGCCCAGATGCTCAACATCCTCGAAGGCTACGAGATCGGCGCGCTCGGCTTCGGCTCGGTCGATGCGGTGCATCTGCTGGCGGAGGCGCTGAAGATCGCCTTCGCCGACCGCGCCGTGGCGACGGCCGATCCCGCCTTCGTCAGGGTCCCGGTCGCGCGGCTGATCGACAAGGGCTATGCCGCCGAGCGGCGCGCGCTGATCGAGACGGGCCGGGCCAAAAGCTGGACGGCGGGGCTTTCGGGCGGGGAATCGGCGGACACCACCCATGTCACCGTGGCCGATGCCGACGGCTACGTCGTCAGCGCGACGCAGACGATCAACGGGCTGTTCGGCGCCTGCGTGCAGATCCCCGGCACGGGCATGATCGCCAACAACTACATGTTCAATTTCGATCCGCATCCCGGCCGCGCGCTCTCGATCGCGCCGGGCAAGCGCGTCTTCACCTCGATGGCGCCGATGATGGTGCTGAAGGAGGGGCGGATCGCCTATGCGCTCGGCCTGCCCGGCGCTCTGCGCATCTTCCCCTCGGCCCTGCAGGCGATCGTCAACCTGATCGACCACCGCATGAGCCTGCAGGAGGCGGTCGAGGCGCCGCGCGTCTGGACCGAGGGCGGCGTGCTGGAGCTGGAGGAGGCGATTCCCGAGGCGGTGGCCGAGGGCCTCGCGGCGCGCGGGCACAGGATCATGCGCTCGCCGCGCGTGGCCGGCGGCATGAACGCCATCGCCTTCAACGCGGACGGCACGCTGACCGGCGCCGCCTGCTGGCGGGCGGACGGCACGCCGGTCGCGATCTCGGGCGGGCTGGCGCGGGCCGGGGCGCGGTTCAGTCTTTGACGGGCAGCGATTCGGCGGTCCGACGTCCCATCCGAGCCCTCATCCTGAGGAGGCCCGAAGGGCCGTCTCGAAGGCTGCTGTGTTAGTGCAGCCCGCCGACGCCGACATAGCGTTCGAGCACGGCGCCATCGGCGCGCAGGGCCGCTGACGCTCCCGCCCAGACGATCCGCCCGCGTTCGAGGATGATGACCTCCTCGGCGAAGTCGAGGGCGCTTTCGAGCCGCTGCTCAACGAAGAGGATCGTCATCGCGCCGCTCGACGCGAGCTGCGCGAAGGCCGCCATCAGCATGTCGCAGATCACCGGGGCGAGGCCCTCCAGCGGCTCGTCGAGCAGCAGGATCGAGGGCTGGCCGAGGATGGTGCGGGCGGTCGCCAGCATCTGCTGCTCGCCGCCCGAGAGCTGCGAGCCGAGATTGCGGCGGCGCTCTCCGAGCCGGGGAAAGAGCGCATAGGCTTCCTCGATCGCCCGGCGCGGGCGATCCTTCAGCCCGACGAAGAGGTTTTCCTCGACGGTGAGCCCCTTGAAGATCTCCCGGGTCTGCGGAACCAGCCCGATGCCGCCGCGCGCGCGGCCGGTCGTGCGCAGGCCCGTCACGTCCCGCCCATCGACGCCGATGCTGCCGGCATAGCGCCGGGTCAGCCCCATCAGCGTCGCCATCAGCGTGGTCTTGCCCATGCCGTTGCGGCCGAGGATGGAGAGGCGCCCGCCGGCCGGCACGGAGAAGGAGACATCCTCCAGCACATGGGTCTGGCCGTAGCCGGCGCTCAGGCCGCGGACGTCGAGGCTAGCGGCCGGCATGAGCATAGCTCCCGAGATAGGCCTCGCGGACCCTGTCGTCCCTGGCGACGTCGGCCGGCAGGCCCTGGAAGATCAGCTCGCCGGCCGCCAGAACCGTGACGCGCCGGGCGAAGCGGAAGACCAGATCCATGTCGTGCTCGATCATCAGCACGGCGAGCGAGGCCGGCAGGCGCTCCAGCGCGCGCTCGATCAGCGGCGTGTCGGTGGAGGGCACGCCGGCGGCGGGCTCGTCGAGCAGCAAGACCTTCGGCCGCTGCGCCATGGCGATGGCGATCTCGAGCAGCCGCTGCTGGCCATAGGCGATCTCGACCACCTTGCGGCGGGCGACCTCCGTCAGGCCGAGCGTGGCGAGGATGTCGGCGGCCTCGTCGGCCGCCGCGCCGGCGCCGTGGAAGCGGGCGAGGATGCGGGTGGCGCGGCCCTGCCGTTGCAGGATCGCCATGACGACATGCTCCTCCGGCGTCATATCCGGGAAGAGCCGCGTCACCTGGAAGGTGCGCACGAGGCCGCGCCGGACGCGCGCGACGGCGCCGAGGCGCGTGATGTCCTCGTCCCCCAGGCGAACCGTGCCGGCGCTCGGCCGGATGCGGCCGGTGACGAGGTTGACGAAGGTGGTCTTGCCGGCGCCGTTAGGACCGATCAGGGCGAGGCGCTCGCCCGGCGCCATGGCGATCGAGACGTCGTGGTTGACCTTGAGCCCGCCGAAGGACTTCGACAGATGCGCGACCGCGAAGACGGGGCTGGCGGCAGCCGGATTCATGGCCCTGCCCTCCGCGGGCGGCGCGCCAGGATGCGGGCGGCCTCGTCGAGCGTGCCGGAGAGACCGCGCGGGGCGAAGAGCACGATGGCGATCAGCAGCGCGCCGACCAGCGTCATCCAGTGGAACGGGTCGATCGCGGCGACGACATGCTCGACGGCCATGAAGACGACGGTGCCGATCAGCGCGCCGTAGAGATTGCCCAGCCCGCCGAGCACCAGCATGACCAGCGCGTTGGCGGAGAGCTCGAAGCTCACGCTGTCGAGCCCGACGACCTGGGTCGAGATCGCGCCGAGCGCGCCGCCCATGCCGGCGACGGCTCCCGAGATCACGAACATCCGAAGCAGCACCGGGAAAGCGGAGATGCCGAGCGCGCTCACCCGCAGCGGGTCCTCCTTGAGGCCGCGGCAGACCATGCCGAAAGGCGAGCGAACAAGGAGCTTCAGCGCGACGAAGACGGCGACGAGCAGGCCGAGCCCGAAGAGATAGGCGGCGCGGCCCCAGAGATCGAATTCG
This sequence comes from Hyphomicrobiales bacterium, assembly GCA_900466745.1. Taxonomy (GTDB): domain Bacteria; phylum Pseudomonadota; class Alphaproteobacteria; order Rhizobiales; family Beijerinckiaceae; genus Allobosea; species Allobosea minatitlanensis. The sequence continues at coordinate 168,062 of UBNE01000003.1, forward strand.
AACAGGCCGAAGAGCGGGGCGGGGACCATGCCGGCGAGGCCGTCGCTGCCGCCGGTCAGCCAGGCGGCCTTGTTGGCGGCCTCGTGCAGGAGCTGGACGATGGCGATGGAGAGCACGAGCTGCGGCAGCCCGTGTGCCCGCAGCATCACCGTCCCCATCAGCAGGCCGGTGACGGCGCCGGCCGCCGCTCCGATCAGGATCAGCAGGAAGGGCTCGGTCACGCCGTTCAGGCAGGCGATGCCGGCGGCATAGGCGCCGGCGCCGTAAAGGGCCGCCTGGCCGAGCGAGGCGATGCCGCAATAGCCGACGATCAGGTCGAGCGAGAGCACCAGCAGCGCGACCGAGATCAGGCGGGTCAGGAAGGAGAGGTTGTCGGGGAAGAGCCAGTAGCCCGCGAGTCCGGCGGCGAGGATGAGCGCGAGCCCGGCGAGGTCGCGGCCGAGGTCGCGGGCGGGCGTGGCGGCTGCCATGGGGGCGGAAGCCTGCGCCATCACGGGGCCCGTCCCATCAGGCCGCGCGGGAAGGCGCAGACCACCAGGATCACCGCGAGGTAGAAGAAGAAATTGCCGAAATCGGGCATGAGGTAGCGCCCGGTCACGTCGATCGCACCGAGCAGCAGGCAGGCGGCGAGCGCGCCGGGGATCGAGCCCGCCCCGCCGACTGAGACGACGACGAGGAAGGTCACCATGTAGCGCAGGGCGTAATAGGGCTCGATCGGCAGGAATTCGGCGCCGACCGCGCCGCCGAAGGCGGCGAGCGCCACGGCAAGCGCGAAGCTCGCGGCGTAGATCAGCTCGGTGCGGACGCCGAGCGCGCGCGACATCGGGGCGTTCTCGACGGCGGCGCGCAGCTTGATGCCGAAGCCGGTGCGCTCGATCAGGAACCAGAGTCCGCCGGCGACGGCGAGGCCGCTGGCGATGACGAAGAGCCTGTGGCCGGCGATGCTGCGGAAGCCGAGATCGATCGGCCGCGCCAGATCGGCGGGCAGGGGGATGGTCTTCAGCGTTGGGCCGAAGACATAATTGGTGATGCCGATGACGCAGAAGGTGATGCCGATGGTCATCAGCACCTGCGAGAGCGCGCTGCGGTCATAGATGCGGCGGAAGAGCAGGCGTTCGAGCGGCACCGCGATCAGCACCGTGCCGGCGACGGCGAGCGCGATGCCGAAGCCGTAGCCGTAGCCGAGGCCGAGATCGCGCGCCGCATAGGAGGCGATGTAGCCGCCGATCATGGCGAAGGCGCCATGGGCGAGATTGACCAGCCGCATCAGCCCCATCGTCAGCGACAGGCCGATGCAGATGATGAACAGCGCCATGCCGTAGGCGAAGGCGTCGAGGGCGATGCTGAGGGCCGTCTGCATGGATGGTCGGGCCTCGTCGGAACGTCGAACAGGTGCATGGCGTCATTGCGGGCAAGCCGCCTCCGGGCCCGGCCTTCCTTCGGTCGGCCCGGGAAAGGCTCCGCGGCGCCGCTCCGGAATCCATCGAAGGGCCTGCCGCTCCACGATGGATCCCGGTCTTCGCCTCGCCGCGCCCGGAGTGACGGAGGCTGCGGGGGCTGCCTTACTTCGCCAGGCCGGGGTCCGCCTGCTCGGGGAAGCTCTGGATCTCCTTGTTGATCCAGTGGCCCTTGTCGTCCTTCGCGACCTCGCGCAGATAGATGGTCTGGGTGATGTGGCGGGTCTCGGGGTCGATCCTGACCGGGCCGCGCGGGCTTTCCCAGGCGAGGCCCTTCACCGCCTCGACCGCCTTCTCGGCATCCTGCTTGCCGCCGGTGGCGGCGATCATCTTCGCGATCACATACATGCCGTCATAGGCGCCGACCGCCGGGAAGGAGAGCTGGCCGGGGCCGCCGATCGCCTTTTCGGCGGCGGCGACGAAGCGCCGGTTGGCGTCGGAATCGTGCGAGACGGCGTAGTGGAACCCGGTGATCATGCCGCTCGCCGCCTCGCCCAGCGCCGGCAGGTCGGATTCCTGGGTCAGGTCGCCGGTGGCGAAGAGCTTGACGCCGCCCTGCTTCAGCCCGGTGTCGTTGAAGGATTTGACGAAGCCCAGCGTCGGCGGGCCGGACGGCAGGAAGGCGAAGACGCCCTGCGCGCCGGCATCGCGGATGCGCTGCATGATCGGACTGAACTCGGTGGTGTTGAGCGGCATGCGGATGGTCTCGACGACCTGCCCGCCGGCGGCTTCCACCGCCTTCTTGAAGGCGATTTCGGCATCGACGCCGGGGCCGTAATCGGTGACGGCGGTGACGAATTTCCTGACGCCGCGATCGACCACCGCCTTGCCGAGCGGCGTCGTGGTCTGGGCCGTGGTGAAGGAGGTCCGCACCACCAGCGGCGAGGAGGTCATGATCGCCGAGGTCGCGGCGTTGAAGATCACCAGCGGGACGTTGCCCTGCTTGAGCAGCGGCGTGATCGCCATCGCGTCCGGCGTGAAGTAGACGCCGCCGAGATACTGCACCTTGTCGCGGACGATCAGCTCCTGCGCCAGCGCGCGGGCCTGCTGCGGATTGGCGGCGGGCAGGTCGCGATAGACGATCTCGACGTCATGGCCGGCGACCGACTTGCCGTTCTGCGCCAGCCAGGCCTCGACGCCGGCCTGGAAGTTCTTGCCCTGCAGGGCGAAGGGGCCGGAAAAGGGCCCGATGATGCCGACCTTGACGGTGTCGGCCGCGGCCGCGCCGGCGAGGCCGAGGCCCCCCGCCAGCACCAGAGCCCCCGCCTGCATGAGCCTGCCGAAAATGCGCCTGTTCATCATCTGCCGTCCTCCCGTTCCCTGACCCTGCTTTTGTCGCGCGTTCGGCTCCTGCCGTCACCTGCCGGGCGGCCCGGAGCCGTCTCGGAAAGGCTGCAGAGGGCCAATGCCCGCTTCCCCGTGGTAAGGCAAGCCGACATAGTTCTCCGCCAGCGCGGCCGAGGCCGCCGGCGAGCTCACCAGATAGTCCAGCTCGGCCTGCTGCATGCGGTCCTCGAAGGCGCTGCTGCCGGGGAAACGGTGCAGCAGCCCGGTCATCCACCAGGAAAAGCGCTCGGCCTTCCAGACCCGGGCGAGGGCGCGGGCGGAATAGGCCGCGATGCCGGCGTCGGAGCCGTCGCGGTAATGCTCGCGCAGGGCGTCGAACAGATAGCGCACGTCGCTCGCCGCGAGGTTGAGGCCCTTGGCTCCGGTCGGCGGCACGATATGGGCGGCGTCGCCGGCGAGGAACAGCCGGCCGAAGCGCATCGGCTCGGCGACGAAGCTGCGCAGCGGCGCGATGCTCTTCTCCAGCGCGGGGCCGGTCCGCAGGGCTGCCGCGACCTCGGCCGGCAGCCGCAGGCGCAGCTCGTCGTAGAAGGCCTCGTCGGTCCAGTCCTCGGCGCGCTCCTCCAGCGGGACCTGGAGATAATAGCGGCTGCGCGCGGCCGAGCGCATCGAGCACAGCGCGAAGCCGCGCTCGTGCCGGGCATAGACCAATTCCTCGGCGGCGGGCGGGCGGTCGACCAGCAGGCCAAGCCAGCCGAAGGGGTAGACGCGCTCGAAGGTGGCGAGGGCGCCCGCGGGAATCGCGCCGCGCGAGACGCCGTGATAGCCGTCGCAGCCGGCGATGAAGTCGCAGCGCAGCTCCTGCTGCGTGCCGTTCGCCCGGAAGCTGACGCGCGGCGCGGCCGTGTCGATGCCGTGCAGGGCGACCTCTTCCGCCTCGTAGACCGTCGGCCGGCCGAGGGCCCGGCGCGCCTCGACGAGGTCCTGCGTGACCTCGGTCTGGCCGTAGACGGTGACGGTGCTGCCGCCGGTGAGCCGCTTCAGGTCGAGGCGGTGGAGCACGCCGCCGAAGGCGAGGTTGACGCCCTCATGCACCAGCCCCTCCCGGTCGAGCCGGTCCGAGACGCCGGCCTCGCGCAGCAGGTCGACCATGCCCTGCTCGAGCACGCCGGCGCGGATGCGCGACAGCACGTAAGCGCAGCTCCGGCGCTCGAGGATGACATTATCGATCCCGGCGCGCGACAGGAGCTGCCCGAGCAGAAGCCCGGCCGGCCCGGCGCCGATGATGGCGACCTGCGTGCGCATTCTTCGCGTTCCCCCGCGGCGATGGCGATCTGGTGCCGCCATTTCGTGCCGCAGGCTACGCATGCCGGCAGGGTTGACGGAATGGAGGATTCGCGCAGTCTCTTGGACAAATCGATCGCGAGGGGGCATGCCGGCCACCATTCCCGCCTATTGGCTCTACGGCGAGCGCCTGACGGACCGCTTCCCGGATGCGCTGCATATCGAGCCGATCGTCGCCCGCAGCGCCCTGCATGGCTGGACGATCCAGCCGCATTTCCACGACCAGCTCTTCCAGTTCTTCCTCGTCATCGGCGGCGGCGGCCGGACCCGGATCGACGGGCGCGAGCGCGAGCTCCGCCCGGGCTCGGCCCTGCTGCTGCCGCCCTCGACGATCCACCAGTTCGATTTCATCGTCGACACGGAGGGCTTCGTCGCCAGCGTCGCGGAAACCTCGCTCAGGCGGCTGTTCGACGCCGAGCCCGAGGCGCGCTCGCTGCTCGCGGCGCCGGCGCTGCTGCAGACCACGCCGGAGGCGGCGGAGACGCAGGCGCTGGCGACGCTGATGCGGCTGGCGATGCGCGAATTCGGGGCCAACCGGCCGAACCGCGCCTTCGCCCTCGCCGCCTATGCCGACCTGATCGCCGCCTGGTTCTCGCGGGCGGCGCGCGGCGCCCATGCCGGCGCGGAGCCGGCGAAGGACCGGCGCGCCGGGCTGGTGCGGCGCTTCATCGAGCGGGTCGAAACCCGCTTCCAGAGCCACGAGCCCTTGAGCGAGCATGCGCGTGCGCTCGGCGTCTCGGTGCCGCATCTGTCGCGCAGTTGCCGCGAGGCGCTTGGCCGTTCGGCATCGCGGGTCTTGCAGGACAGGCTGATGATCGAGGCGCGGCGCGACCTCGTCTACACCTCGCTGACGATCGCGCAGATCTCGTTCCGCCTCGGCTTTTCCGACCCCGCCTATTTCTCGCGCTTCTTCGCCAAGCGGGCGGGGCACGCGCCGTCCGACTACCGGGCGAATGGCTGAGGCCGGGCGGTCAGCAGGCTTTCGGTCAGGGCCTCGCTCTCGCCGATGTCGACGCCCGGCCCGGCGGCGGCGAGATTGCGGGCGATGGCGGCCTCGTCGATCTCCAGCCCCTCCGCGATGACAGCCATCGCCTCGGCCGCGCCGGCTGCGAGCAGGAAGAGCTCGGCCAGGGCGGGACCCTCGGCCTGCCAGCCGCCGAGGCCGCGCTCCTCCTCGGCCGGCAGCCCGGCGAGCAGGCCGGCGACGAGGCCCGGCGCGCGCAGCGCAGCGGAGAGCGCGACCTGGCAGCCGGTCGGATTGCGCTTATGCGCCATCGCCGAGGAACCGCCGCGGCCGGGAATGGCCGGCTCGCGCGCCTCGCCGACGCCGTTCTGCGCCAGCAGCGAGACGTCGCGCGCCATCTTGCCGAGCGCGCCGATGACGATCGCCAGCGCGGCCGCGATGCCGGCCATGCCGCCGCGGCGGGCATGCCAGGGCGCCGCATCGGGCAGGCCGAGCGCGGCGGCGAGGCGGGCGGCCACGGCCGCGCCCCTGCCGGCGAGGCCGGCGCGGGTGCCGGCGGCGCCGCCGAACTGGAGCACGGCGCCCTGCTCGACCTCCCGCCGCAGGCGTTCGGCCGCATCGGCGATGCCGGCCTGCCATTGCGCGATGCGCAGGCCGAACCCGATCGGCAGGGCATCCTGCAGCAGGGTGCGGCCGATGGCGGGCGTCGCCGCGTGCCGCCGGGCGAGGGCGGCGAGGGCGCCGGCCGTCCGCGCCAGATCGGCGTCCAGCAAGGCTTGTCCCTCGCGGATCTGCCGGACGAGGATCGTATCGGCGACGTCCTGGCTGGTCGCGCCCTTGTGCAGGCTCCCGGCCGCGGCCTCCGGCAGGGCCCGGCGCAGCCGCGCCACCAGCGGGATGGCGAGCGTGCCGGCGAGCGCGGCCTCGCCGGCGAGCGCGGCGGGGTCGAGCGCGATGCCGGCGCAGAGCGCGGCGATGGCCTCCGCTTCCGCCGCGCCGATCAGCCCTTCGGCCGCCTCGGCGCGGGCGAGCTCCGCCTCGAAGGCCAGTGCGTGCCGCAGCGTCGCGGCGTCGTCGAAGACGGCGAGCATGGCGTCGGTGGTCGCCGGGCGGGTGCGCAGCAACTGGCTCATTCCGGCCTCGCTTGCCTCACGGTGCCGTCACCGCGTCGGAGGCGTCGCGCAGCGACCGGCCGAGCTCCTCGGTATGGTCGGCGATGCCCTGCCGCGACTGGGGGTCGATGACGGCGAGCGGGGCCGAGACGGCGAGGCCCGCGGCCGTGCCGACGGCGCTCGCCGCGCCGGCCGTGACCTGGATCAGCCGGTCGCCCAGGCCGATGCGGGAATCGGTGATCGGCTGCCCCTCGATCAAGCGCGAGCCGATCAGGCGCACGACCTCCGGGCTCTCGGCGAACTTGCCGTGGTTGAGGCGGTCGCCGGTCTGCAGCTTGGTCAGGTTCAGCACGGTGATGCCGGAGCTGGCCAGCGCGGTGCGGTAGGGCTCGGCATCCGGGTCGATGGCGCCGAGCCGGGCGGTGCTGCCCCAGACGCGGCGGGAGACGGCGAGCGCGCGGTCGTCCTGCGAGACGAAGATGGTGAAGCGCGGCCGCCGGCCGGTCATCTCCATGACCTGCTTGCGGAAGACGTCGATATCGACATCGGGGGCGGCCAGCATCGCATTGGCGATCTTCGCCGGGATCTGGCCGTTGCGGATCGCCATCTGGCGCAGCGCCTCGAGCGTCACCCAGTTCCCCATCGAATGGGCGAGGATCGAGACCTCGCCTACGGCGGGGTCGCGCGCCAGCGTCTGCAGCAGGTTCTCCAGCGCGTCGCGGGAGTAGTTGCCGCTCTCCCGGTCATAGCCATAGGCGAAGATCGAGCCGCGCGAAGGCCAGGTGAACAGTACCGGCACGGCCTCGGCGCGCGAATCGTGGACGATCTGGGCGAAGCGGTAGACCGCGTCCTCGAAACGGTTGTTGAAGCCATGGATGAAGACCAGGACGCGCCGCTTGGGCACCTTCTGCACGGCGTTGTGAAAGAGGGCCACCGCCTGGCGGCGGTCGAGCTTCTCCACCTTCGCGGTTACGAAATCCGTCTCCGGATTGCCCGGCAGGCGGCTCGGCCACTGCACCTCGCCGGCCTTCCGGCGCGCGTCGGGCGGCATCGAGACGACGATCTCGGCGAAGGACATCTCGCCCCGCTCGCCGGAGAACAGGACGCCGGGGTCCTGGTCGGGCGCGCGGGTGGTCACGACCAGCATCGAGACCTTGCTGGTGTCGCGCGGAACCGCGGCGACGGGGACCAGCGTGCCCTTGGGGTCGCCGGCGCAGCCGGCGAGCAGGAGCAGGGTGCCGGCGAGAGCCGAAACGGATAGGCGTCCTGTCATCACCGTTCTCTCGCCGTGAGCCATCACGAGGCGGCCGCCCGCGGAGGCCGCCTCTCCTTCTTGGCAGGGCTGATCCGCACACTCAAGCGCGCAGACCCGTTCGCAAGGCTGGCGACAACCGGCGCGGCGCGCGATAAAGCGGGCCGGCATCGCGCCCGCAGGCTTCATGCGGGCGCGATGTTGCCGGGCGAGACCGCGTCTCGCATCGCGCCGGAGACCCCTGATGCGTTTCGTCCAGACTTTCGAGCTCTTTCCGTTTCTCGACACCTGCTTCAGCCTGCTGGCGGCGTTCGTCCTCGGGGCGCTGATCGGCGCCGAGCGGCAATACCGCCAGCGCACCGCGGGATTGCGCACGACGGTGCTGGTGGCGGTCGGCGCCGCCGCCTTCGTCGACCTCGCCATGCGGCTCGCCGGCGCGGAGGGCGCGATCCGCGTGATCGCCTATGTCGTCTCCGGCATCGGCTTTCTCGGCGCGGGCGTGATCATGAAGGAAGGCATGAATGTGCGCGGGCTCAACACGGCGGCGACGCTGTGGTGCTCGGCGGCGGTCGGCGCCTGCACCGGCGCCGACATGGCCGCGGAAGCGGCGCTGGTGACGCTGTTCGTGATCGCCGGCAACACCTTGCTGCGCCCGCTGGTCAACGCGATCAACCGCATCCCGCTGAACGAGCGCGCGCTGGAGGCGACCTATGAGGTCGTCGTCACCACCAGGCCGGCCGCGCTCGCTGAAACGCGCGACGTCCTGATCGAGCAATTGGAGGCGGCGCAGTACCCGGTCAGCGACGTGACCACGATCGAGCGGAGCGAGGAGGCCGTCGACATCGTCGCCCGGCTGATCAGTACCGCGGTCGACCGCAAGGAGCTCGACCTCGTCGTGGAAAAGCTGGAGAGGCTGCCGGCCGTCGCCCATGCGACCTGGGAGAGCAGCACGTCGGATTAGCGCATCGGCCCGAAAAGCGGAACGCGGTTTTCGGGAAAAGCCGGCGCAGAATCGCAGAATCAAAGAGCCGGGCGGCGTTCACGGCGCGGCGGCAGCCTCGCGCCCGCGGGACGTGGTCACGGTCAGCGCCAGGCCGCCGAGCACCAGGACGACGCCCAGGACGAAGAGGAGACCGAGCGCGTCGCCGAACATCAGCGGCACGGCGATGGCGAAGCGCAGGGCGGTCAGTGTCAGCGGCGGCAGCGAGAGCAGGCCGAGCTTCGTGATCGGGATCGAGACGCCCCACATCAGGGCCAGCAGCAGCATCGCCGCGAAGCTTCCGGAGGAAGGGATCGGGCGGGGCGGTATCGCCGTCTGGGGTTTCCGTGCGGCGAATGCGTGCGGCGGCCACCTGATCCCTTAGGCAGCCGCCGGCTTCCCGACAAACCATTTATCGTCGATCGCCTCCCACCGCTTCAGACCTTACGGGGCGTCAGGGCCTGGCTGGCGGATGAGCTCAGGCTCTTTCCCGTCGCGGCGCCGGCCCCGCCGGCGCCTGGCGGTTGACATCGCGGCCGTCTCACGCTTCGACGCGTCGGGGGTCGATAGAATGGAGCCGACCGACATGTCCCTGGGCGACGCCGGCGAAGCCGGGTTCCTGCCGCACACCTCCCATTGGGGCGTGTTCTCGGCGCGGATGCGCGATGGCGAGCTCGAGGTCCGGCCCCATCCCGGCGATCCCGATCCGAACGGCATCCTCGAGAACTTCCCGGCGGCGCTGCGGCATCGCGCCCGGATCGCCAGGCCGATGGTGCGGCGCGGCTGGCTGGAGAACGGCCCCGGGCCGGACGACAGGCGCGGGCGCGACGACTATGTCCCGATGGCGTGGCCGGCCGTCCTCGACCTGCTCGGCAGCGAGCTCATGCGCGTGCGCGACGGCTTCGGCCCCGGCGCGATCTTCGGCGGCTCCTATGGCTGGGCCAGCGCCGGCCGCTTCCATCACGCGCAGAGCCAGATCCACCGCTTCCTCAACACCGCCTGCGGCGGCTATGTGAAGTCGGTCAACAGCTATTCCTCGGGCTCCTCGCAGGTGCTGGTGCCGCATATCATCGGCGAATACGAGGACCTGACCAAGCGCAACGTCTCCTGGGAGCAGATCGCCGAGCACAGCGAGATCGTGATCGCCTTCGGCGGCATGGCGCTGAAGAATTCGATGGTCGCCGGCGGCAGCGTCAGCAAGCATGTCGAGCGCGGCGCGATGCAGCGCGCGGCCGAACGCGGCTGCGAATTCGTGCTGGTCAGCCCGCTGCGCTCCGACCTGCCGGACGAGGTGCGGGCGCAGTGGGTGTCCTGCATCCCGGCCAGCGACACCGCGCTGATGATGGCGATCGTCCACACCCTGGTGACGGAAGGGCTACACGACCGGGCCTTCCTCGACCGCTACACGGTCGGCTGGCCGGTCTTCGAGCGCTATCTGCTGGGCGAGACCGACGGCCAGCCTAAGGATGCGGCCTGGGCGGCGCCGCTCACGGGCCTGCCGGCCGACGAGATCGTCGCGCTGGCCCGGCGCCTCGCCGGCAAGCGGGCGGTCGTCGTCGTCTCGCATTCGCTGCAGCGGGCCGAGCATGGCGAGCAGCCGGTCTGGATGGGCATGGTGCTGGCGGCGGCGCTGGGGCAGATCGGGCTGCCCGGCGGCGGCTATGCCTATGCGCTCGGGGCGATCGCCTATTACGGGCGCCGCTTCAACGCCGTGCCGGTGCCGACCTTCTCACAGGGGCGCAACGGCGTCTGCGACTACATCCCGGTCGCGCGCATCTCCGACATGCTGCTGCATCCGGGCACGCCCTATCGCTACAACGGCCAGACCCGGACCTACCCCGCGATCAAGCTGGTCTACTGGGCCGGCGGCAACCCCTTCCACCATCACCAGGACCTGAACCGGCTGCGCAAAGCCTTCGCCCGGCTCGACACGCTGGTCGTCCACGAGCTGGCCTGGACCGCGACGGCCCGCCATGCCGACATCGTCCTGCCCTGCACGATGACGCTGGAGCGCGAGGATATCGGCGCCAGCTCGAATGATCCGCTGCTGCTGCCGATGCGTCCGGTCGTGCCGCCCTATGGCGAGGCCCGCGACGACTACGCGATCTTCGCCGACCTCGCCGAGCGCCTCGGCGCGCGCGAGGCCTTCACGGAAGGGCGCAGCGTGCGCCAATGGCTGGAGCATCTCTACGAGCCGACGCGCGCGGCGCTGGCGGCCAGGGGCCTGCCGGCGCCGCGCTTCGCCGAGTTCTGGGAAAGCGAGGGCTATGAGCTGCCGCAGCAGCCCGACGATGGCGGCCGGTTGCGGGCCTTCCGCCAGGACCCGGAGCGCAACCCGCTGGCGACGCCGAGCGGCAAGCTCGAGATCTTCAGCGAGACCATCGCCGGCTTCGGCGAGGCCGACTGCCCCGGCCATCCGGCCTGGCTCGGCCCCGTCCATGTCCCGGACGAGGCGGCGCCCTATGTGCTCGTCGCCAACCAGCCCCGCACGCGCCTCCACAGCCAGCTCGATTTCGGCGGGCATAGCGGCGCCTCGAAGCATCGCGGCCGCGAGGTGGCGCGGATGCATCCCGACGACGCCGCCGCGCGCGGCATCCGCGAGGGCGACATCGTGCGCCTGTTCAACGAGCGCGGCGCCTGCCTCGCCGGGGTCGCCCTGACCGACGGCATCCGCCGCGGCGTGATCCAGCTCCCGACCGGCGCCTGGTACGACCCCGCCGATCCGGAGGAGGACAAGCCCCTCTGCGTGCACGGCAATCCCAACGTGCTGACGCGCGACATCGGCACCTCGGCGCTGGCGCAGGGCTGCACCGGCCAGCTCACCACGGTGCAGGTGGAGCGCTTCGACGGCAATCTGCCGCCGATCCAGGCCTACGACCCGCCGGCCCTCGCCTGAGCGTCGCGGGCGCCGGCGAGCGCTGTGCCCGCCGCCGCCTGGGGTCGCCGGGAGGCCCCTTCCCTTCCTGCGGCCGGAGGGGACAGGGCGGGCGCCTCAGGCAGCGCAGGGGCCGGGCCACCGCAGGCCAGCGCGCGCTCGCGCGGCATCGCCAGCACATGGCTGCCCACCGTCTGCGGTGCGAAGGACATGGCGAGCACACGGCGGAGCTCCTGGGCCGGGGCGCCGCGCCGGGCAACCGGGCGGCGCTGACCTGACGAGACCCGTCGCGAGCCGTCGAGGCGAGGGGTGCTCCGCTGGCGCGCCCGCCCGCGTCAGGCGGCGTTGTCGCGGGCATAGGCCGCGACCTGGGCGTGGGTGGCGAACCAGACATCGCCCTTGGACTTGGCGTGCCGGATCAGCTCGTCGAGGATCCAGATGCGCGAGCGGTAGCCGATGATGTGCGGATGGGTGGTGAGCTGGAACAGGCCGCCCTCCTCATAGGCCGCGTCGAACTCCCGCCGGAAGATGTCGAAGACGGCCTCGGGCGGCGTGTAGGGCCGCAGCGACTGGAACCGGTGCATCATGAAATAGACCGCGTCGTCGCGGACCCATTCGACCGGCAGCTCGACGATGCCGGTCGGCTCGCCGTCGAGCAGCAGCTCGTAGCAATCCTCGTCGGCCATCAGCGAGGAATCGTAGAGGAGGCCCATCTCCTTCTCGATCCGCAGCGTGTTCGGGCTGAAATCCCAGGACGGCGTGCGCAGGCCGACGGGGCGGATGCCGGTGATCTTCTCCAGCGTATCCGTGGCGCGCAGCATCAGGTCGCGTTCCGCCTCGTAGGGCAGCACCGAGTTGAGCTCGTGGATCCAGCCATGGATGCCGATCTCGTGCCCCGCCGCGACGACGCGGCGCTGCTCGTCCTCGTGCAGCAAGGCGGCGACGGCCGGGACGTAGAAGGTGGCCGGGACGTCGTGGCGCTGCAGCAGGTCGAGAATGCGCGGGACGCCGACGCGCGGGCCGTACTGGCCCCAGGCGAGTCGGCCGATCGACTTGCCGCCGTCGCGCAGCTCGTTGGTCTCGTGGTCGGCGTCGAAGGACAGCGCGAAGGCGCAGCGCGCGCCGTTCGCCCATTTCGCCGGGCGATAGCTGCGGCCGGCCCGGACCTGGTTGACGAGCGCGCGCCAATGCGGCTCCGGCCACTGCCAGGGTTCCATCCGGGCGGGGTTGTCTGCGGTCATCTTTGAGGTCTCCTCATTTGCCTCCGTCGACGGACAGCACCTGCCCGTTGACGAAGCTTGCGAGATCGGAAGCGAGGAAGAGCACGGCCTTGGCGATCTCATCGGCGGTGCCGAGCCGCTTGAGCGCGACGCTCTCGACGATCTGGCGCTGGCGCTCGGGGCTGTAGGAGGCCCATTGGCGCTCGGTCGCCGGATTGGTGCGGACGAAGCCCGGCGCCACGCTGTTGACGCGGATGCCGTCGGGGCCGAGCTCATGCGCGAGCTGGCGCGTCAGGCCGAGCAGCGCATGCTTGGCGGCGCAATAGGCCTGGACGCCGGTGAGCGAGGCCTGCAGCGCCGCGCCGGAGGTGATGGTGACGATCGCGCCCGCGCCGGCCCGCTTCATGCCGGGCGCGGCGGCGCGGCAGAGCGTCAGCGCCGAGCCGAGATTGATCTGGAGGACGCGGTCGAAATCCGCGTCCGCGACCGCCTCGATCGGGACCGGCCCCTGGCCCGCGACGCCGCCGGCATTGCTGACCAGCACGTCGATCGCCTTGCCGGCGCGCTCTTCGACCGAGCGGATCCAGGCCCCGCCGGCCGCGCGGTCCATCAGGTCCACCACGTCGGCATGGATGTTCGTCGCGGCGACGGCCCGCAGATCGTCGGCGAGGATGTCGCAGCCATAGACCGTCGCGCCGGCTGCGGCGAAGCGCCGGGCGATGGCGCGCCCGAAGCCGATCGCCGCGCCGCTGACCGCGACGACCTTGCCGGTGAAGTCGAGGCTCATGCGCGCACCATCTCGTCGAGATTGGCGTCGGACATCGGGCGCTTGCCGTCCTCGATGGCGTGGATCGTCTCGACCAGCGCCGTCAGCTTGGGACAGGCGATGCCATGTTTCGCGCCGAGCGCGACGATCGGGGCGAGCTGCGCGTCGACCTCGGTCCGGCGCTTGCGGATGGCGAGATCGCGCCAGATGCCGGAATGGGTCTTGGCGTTGGGCCGGTTGAAGGCGACCATCGCCGCGACGCTGCGCCGGGCGGCCTCCTCCGTCGAATCCGCCTGGAAGGCGGCGGGGTCGAAGCCGTTGAAGCCGCGGGCCGTCACGCCTTCCGCCTTCGCCACGGCGAGCACCTCGGTCGCCAGGCCGCGCCAGAGCGGCAGCAGCTCCGGCCGCGCGAGGCAGTCGGCGATGCCGAGCTCGCCCACCCCCTGCGCGAAGAGCAGCGAGCCATAGGCCAGCTTGCCCCAGAGATAGGAGCCGATGTCCTCGGTCAGGATCGCGTCCGGCTCGAACAGCTTCGCCTCGGCCAGGATCTCCTCGAGCCGCGGCGTGATCCGCCCGTCGACTTCGCCGACCACGAAGGCGGCGCGGTTGCCGTAATGGACCTCGCCGGGGCCGATCCAGTCGGCTCCGAAATTGATGAAGGCGCCGACGGTGCGCTCCGCGCCGACCACCCCGGCGATGAGCGATTCGCACAGCCCGTTCTGGAGCGAGACGACATGGCCGTCATCGGCGAGATGGGGGGCCAGCGCCCGCGCGGCCTCCTCGGTGTGGTGGGCCTTCACGGCGAGATAGATGCGCCGCCAGCGCCCCGACAGCCCGGCCGGGATGAAGGCCGGCGCGACCACCGTCATCGGATCGACCGGGCCGGTGATGCGCAGGCCGCGGGCGGGATCGCGAATCGCGGCGACATGGTCCTCGACGAGGTCGACGAAGGTCACGTCGCGGCCGGCCCGCTTCAGCGCGGCGCCGAAAGTGGCGCCGATGGCGCCGGCGCCCCAGATCAGGATCGGTTCGGACATGGGGTATTTCTCCAGAGGCTTGGATGGTCGCGCGTCCCGCCGGCCGCGGCAAGGCGGCCGGCGGGACGATCATCGCGCCGGATGGCGCGGCCGGCCCGCCGGGCGAGCCGGCCGGGTCGGGCGCTGGAGCATCGGGCCGAAAAGTGGACTCCCCTTTTCGGGAAAATCCGATGCACCAGCAATGAGATAGATCGTCGTTGCCGCGTCCGTAAGGACGCGCGATGATCTAGCGCAGGCGCTCATGCGCTGTTTCGCGGAAGTTCCAGATCACCACCGCCGAGACGATTCCGGCGAGGATGAGATAATAGGTCGGCGAGATCGGCGAGCCGGTGGCGCCGATCAGCCAGGTCGCGATGAAGGGCGCGAAGCCGCCGAAGATCGCCACCGACACGCTGTAGCCGACCGACATCAGCGTGGTGCGCGAATGCGTCGGGAACAGCTCGGACAGGGCCGCCGGTCCGGCTCCCGAGAAGGCGGCGATGAACAGGTTGAAGACGATCTGGATCGCGACGATCGTCACCAGGGACGGCGAGGCGAGGATCACCTGGAACAGCGGGTAGGGCAGCACCACGAAGGCGACGCAGCAGGCCAGCAGCAGCGGCTTGCGGCCGATCCTGTCCGAGAGCGCGCCGAAGAGCGGCGTCGTCGCCACCAGCACCACCAGCGCGATCGAATTGCCCCACAGCGCCTGGCTCTGGCTGATCCCGGCATGCTTGGTTAGGAAGGTCGGCATGTAGTTCAGCATGATGTAGTAGGAGACCGTCCAGATGATGGTGAAGCCGAAGGCCTTCGCCATCAGGACGAGCGGGCTGCCGAGATCGTGGCTGCGGGCCGCGGGCTCGGCCTGCGCCGCCGTGAAGGCCGGGGTCTCCTCGATGTTCCGGCGCATGTAGAAGCCGACCGGGACGAGGATGGCGCCCAGCAGGAACGGAACGCGCCAGGCCCAGTCGTTCATCTGCTCAGGCGTGAAGATGCCGGCCACGATCGCGACCACGAGGCTGCCGAGCAGGCTGGCGCTGGCGATCGAGGCCTGGCCGATGCCGCCGAACAGGCCGCGGCGACCCTCCGGAGCGGATTCGATGATGAAGGCGGTGGCGCCGCCCCATTCGCCGCCGGCGGCCAGGCCCTGGATCAGCCGCATCGCCACCAGCAGGATCGGGGCGAGGATGCCGATCGACTGATAGGACGGCAGGATGCCGATGCCGACCGTGCCCACGGCCATGCCGAAGATGGTGATCAGCAGCGCGATCTTGCGGCCGCGCTTGTCGCCGATCCGGCCGATGATCGCGCCGCCGAGCGGGCGCGCCAGGAAGCCGACGCCGAAGGCGGCGAAGGAGGCGAGCAGGGCGGCGACCTCGTTCTCGCTCGGGAAGAACTTGGTGGCGATCGTCGAGGCGAGGAAGGCGTAGACGACGAAATCGTAATATTCGAGGACGTTGCCGATCGACGCCGCGACGAGCTGGCGGCGCCGTTTGCCGGCGGACATCACGGCCTCGGTGTCGTGTGCGGGGGGCTTGGCGGCCTGGCTGATTGCCGTCATGTGATTATTTCCTCCTTGGGGGTCGCGTTGGTTCGCCGGACGCCGTCAGCGGGCCTCCTGAAGCGCCAATTTCCGGGTGAGGGTCGTCGCCGCCTGCGAGAGCGCGGCGGAAATGGCGGCGCGCTTGATCTGAAAGCGCGGCGTGACGCAGCCGATGTCGAGGCTGGCGAGGATGGAGCCGTCGGGCGCGAAGATCGGCGCGGCGATGCCGGTGCCGCCGAGGGCGAACTCCTCCTCGACGACGGCGATGCCGGCCTCGCGCACGGCGGCGACGATCTTGCGCAGGGCGTCCAGCCGGGTCTCGGTCAGCGGCGTCAGCCTGGCGCGCGGAACCGCCTGGAGCATCGCGTCGCAGCGTTCCTGCGAGGAATAGGCCGCCAGCACCCGCCCCATCGCCGTGCAGTAGAAGGGCGAGGTCGAGGCGAGCTCGACGTCGTAGCGGATCGGCTGCTGGGCGACGATCTTGGCCAGGATCTTGACGGCGCCCTGATCGGCGGCGCCGAGCAGCACGGTTTCCTCGACCTCCGCGCATAGGCGTTCCATCACCGGCTCGGCCAGCGCGATCAGCCGGGCATAGCGGTGGCCGCCCCAGCCGAAGCCGTGGCGGCGGAAGGTCTCGTTGAGGCGGTAGCGGTCGGCCTCGTCGCGGACGATGTAGCCGCGCACCAGCAGCGTGCGCAGCAGCATCAGCGTGCTGCTCTTCGGCAGGCCGAGCGCCTCGCAGCTCTCGCTCAGCGACGCGCCGGCCTCCTGCCCGGACAGATATTCCAGGAGGTCGAGCACCCGCGCGGCGGATCGGACTGTGCTGGTCATATATATGACCCTTATTCAGAATAGTGAACTTCCTAGGCCGGCGCCGGATCGATGTCAAACCGGCCGGGCGCAGGCGTTCCGACTCGGGAAAGCCGCGCGGCCGGTGGCGTGCCGTGGGTGATCGTTCAAGGCGGTTTGCCGGCCGCGGCCCCGGGATCCGGACGCATGCTTTCGCGAGAGGCGCATTCATGCGTGCAGGTGCCCTGTCCGGGGAACCGGGCGGGATGCGGATGCGGCGAATGGAAGGCGGAAGAAGCCGATGGCCGGCCGCGCTCGGCGACGAAGGCCGGAGGCTGTTGCGCCTACCCGCCCCGCCAGGAGGAGGGCTTGCCGGGCGGCGGCTCGTCGTCGAGGAGGATGCGCTCGCCGGCGCCGTCCATGTCGTCGTACTGGCCGCTCCTCAGCGCCCAGAGGAAGGCGGCGAGGCCGGCGAAGCCGAGGAACAGGGCGATCGGGACGAGGTAGAGCAGGACGGTCATGCCCGCTCCGCCGTCGCTGCGAGGGCAGGGGTCGCGGCTGCGGGGCTGGCGTCCCCGGCGGCCGCCGGCTGCGTGCGGAGCAGCCGCAAGGCGTTGCCGATGACCACCAGCGACGAGGCGGACATGGCGACGGCCGCGATCAGGGGCGTGGCATAGCCCAGAATGGCGATCGGCATCGCCAGCGCGTTGTAGAGCAGGGCGAGGCCGATATTCTGCCGGATCAGCCGTCCGGCCTGCGCGGAGATCGCGATGACGAAGGGCACGGCCTCCAGGCTGTCGTGCAGGAAGACGAAGTCGGCGGCGTTGCGCCCGATATCGGCGGCGGTCGCGGGCGCCATCGAGACATGGGCGGCAGCGAGGGCCGGCGCATCGTTCAGCCCGTCGCCGACCATCAGGGCCCGGTGGCCGTCGGCCGCCATTGCGGCGATGCGCTCCACCTTCTGCGAGGGCAGCAGGGCGGCCGCATAGCGGCGGATGCCGAGGCTGTCCGCCACCTCGCGGCAGGCGGCCTCGGTATCTCCCGAGAGCATCGCCACCGTCATGCCGGCCTGTTCGAGCGCCTGGACCGACTGCGCCGCGCCGGGCCTCAGCGCATCCTGGAAGCGGAAGCGCGCGCATTCGCGGCCGTCCCGCGCCAGAACGGTGCCGGGCCGTGCGGCTCCCGGTTCGCCCTCGCCGCCGGCGAGCGCCCAATCGGCGCGGCCGAGGCGCCAGACGGCGCCCTCGCACAGGCCTTCCATGCCGAAGCCGGGATGCTCGGCGATGGCGACGAAGCCGGGGGCGCCGAGGCGCCCTCGACCGGCCCGCGCGATCGCCTGCGACAGGGGATGGCGCGAATGTGCGCCCAGGGCGGCGGCCATGGCAAGCATGCCGGGCTCGATGTCGACCGCATTGGTGAGCCTCGGGCGCCCGGCCGTCAGCGTCCCGGTCTTGTCGAAGACGACGGTGTCGATCTCGGTCAGGCGCTCCATCGCCGCGCCGTCGCGGACCATCACGCCGCGGTCGAACAGGCGGCGGGCCGCGACCACCTGGACGATCGGCACGGCCAAGGCGAGCGCGCAGGGGCAGGTGATGATCAGCACCGCGATGGCGATGGTGATGGCCTTGTGCCAGTCGCCGTCGACGAGCATCCAGCCGAGGAAGGTCAGGAAGGCGGCGAGATGGACGACCGGCGCGTAGAGCGACGAGACACGGTCGGCGATGCGCCGGTAGCGCGTGCGCCCGCCCTCCGCCGCCTCCATCATGCGCAGCATCTCGGCCAGGAAGGAATCCTCGGCGCGCGCCGTGGCCTCGAGCGTCAGCGGCCCGGTGAGGTTGAGCGTTCCCGCCTGCACCGGCGCGCCGGGCCCGACGCGCCTCGGCCAGCTCTCGCCATTGACCAGCGAGCAGTCCAGATCGGAGGCGCCGCCGACCACCCGCGCATCGACGCAGATGCGCTCCCCCGCCGCCACCGCCAGCCGCATGCCGGGCTCGATCTCGCCGGTCTCGCGATAGTCGCGGCTGCCGTCGGGTGCGATCACGATCGCGCCGCGGGGTGCGAGGCGGGCGAGGCCGAGCACGGCGGAGCGGGCCTTGTCGCGCATCACATGGTCGAGCGTGCGCCCGACGAGGAGGAAGAACAGCAGCGAGACGCCAGCGTCGAAATAGGCGTGGTCGGCGTGGTTGAAGGTCTCGTAGAGGCTCATCGCATAGGACATCGTCACGCCGATGGCGATGGGCACGTCCATGTTCATGCGGCCGTGGCGCAGCGCGCTCCAGGCCGAGCGGTAGAAGATGCGGCCGGCGAAGACCAAGGCGGGCAGGGCGATCAGCGCCGAGATCCAGTGGAACAGGTCGCGGGTGGGGCCGTCGGCGCCGGACCAGACCGAGACCGACAGCAGCATGACGTTGCTGGCGGCGAAGCCCGAGACCGCGACCGCCCGCAGCAGCTCCGAGAGGGTCCGCTCCTTGCCGAGATCGGCCTCGTCGAACAGATGCGGCGGATAGCCCAGCCCCGACAGGGTTTCGACCAGCGGCGGCGGCCGGTCCTCCGTGAAGCGGATGGTGACGCGCCGGGTCGAGAGGTTGACGCGGGCGTCGGTCACGCCCTCCAGGCGCGACAGCCCCTGCTCGACGGTGCGGATGCAGGCGCCGCAATGCACCGCCGGAAGCGACAATTCGATCCGTGCCGTCCCGTCGCCGAGGCTGCGGGCGGCGTGGCGCAGTTCGTCCGCCGACAGGCTGCCGGCATCCGCGAAGGCTTCGGCACCCGGCGCGCAGCAGCTCATCGGATCGTTCCGCCGCGGACGGTCAGGCGCTTCCGGTCGTGATAGGGCCGGTCGAGCCCGGCTTCGGCGTGGATCTCGACGATCCAGACGCCGTCGCGCAGGGCGACCGGGGCCGCCAGCGCGCCGTCCGGCTGTAGGGTCAGGGTGACGTCCTGGTCCTCCGACTCGTAGGCGGGGCGGCGGAAGCTCGCCGCGGCGCGGGTGGCCGGCACCGCCCGGCCCTGGCCGTCGGTCAGCCGGTAGCTGACCCGGCCGTCGGCGATGGCGAGCGCGGAGGTCCAGCCCAGCGCCGCCTGCGCGCGGCCGGCCGCGGCCTTCTCGTTGAAGTCGCGGCTGGCGACATAGGTGTTCTCGACGATGAGGCCGGTCCAGCTCGACCGGGCGAGGAAGGCCATCGTCAGATTCACGGCGATGATGACCGAGAAGAAGGCGACCATGATGGCCAGCACATGCCGGCCGGTCAGTTCGCGTCGTCCGCCGACAGGGCTCATGGGCTCGGTTCCGGTGCGTCGAAGGTGGCGTCGTAATGGTCGCTTTCGGAGCTCGACTTGTCCTGGACCGAGAAGCGGACGTGCTGCGTCGCGCCGGCGACCTCCCCGCGCGGCTGGCGCACATAGACGCGCAGGGTCTTGAGCCTGTCCGGCTCGAGCTCGACGATGAAGGAGCGCCCGGCCGGCTGGTTCATGCCGACGATGGTCATCTCGCCTCCAGGCAGTCCCTCCAGCGACATGGTGATGGTCCGCAGCTCGGGGACCATGTTCAGGAGCTTGACCGTGTAGCCGTTGCGGATCGCGCCGTCGGCCAGGACGACGAATTGCGGGTTGCGGTCGGCCAGGACGCTCATCTGCAGCCGGTCCCGCGTCAGCAGGGCGAAGAGCAGGCCGAGCCCGACCAGCGACCAGGCGCCGAGATAGATCAGCGTGCGCGGCCGCAGCAGATTCCCGAGGTGGAAGGTGGCGACCTTGTCCGAGAGCCTGCCGCCGGCGCCGCGCACCCGGCGGGGGTCGACGGCGGAGGTTCCGCCCGCGGTCGCCAGCGCCATGTTGGAATCGTATTCCGCCAGCGTCGCATAGGCGATCAGCCCGCGATCCTTGCCGAGCTTGTCCATGACGCTGTCGCAGGCGTCGATGCAGAGCGCGCAGGTGATGCATTCGAGCTGCTGGCCGTCGCGGATGTCGATGCCCATCGGGCAGACCGCGACGCAGGCATTGCAGTCGACGCAATCGCCGACCGCCTGGCCGGCTGCGGCGGCCTTCTTCGCATGGCGCGTGCGCGGCTCTCCGCGCCAGTCGTTATAGGTGACGGTGAGCGAGTTCTCGTCGAGCATCGCCGCCTGGATACGCGGCCAGGGGCACATATAGGTGCAGACCTGCTCGCGCATCAGCCCGCCGAAGACGTAGGTGGTGGCGGTCAGGATCGCCACGGTGATGTAGGCCACCGCGGCGGCCCTTCCGGTCACCAGCGCGTGCAGCAATGTCGGCGCATCGGCGAAATAGAAGATCCAGGCGCCGCCCGTCGCCATCGCGACGGCCAGCCAGACCGCGTGCTTGGAGACCCGCTTCGCCAGCTTCCCGGCCGACCAGGGCGCGGCATCGAGCCTGATGCGGGCATTGCGGTCGCCCTCGATGGCGCGCTCGATCACCAGGAAGAGATCGACCCAGACCGTCTGCGGGCAGGCGTAGCCGCACCAGGCGCGCCCGATGGTCGAGGTCACCAGGAAGAGCCCGAAGCCGGCCATGATCAGCAGTCCGGCGACGAAATAGAGCTCCTGCGGCCAGATCTCGATGGGGAAGAAGTAGAAGCGCCGGTTCGCGAGATCGACCAGCACCGCCTGGTCGGGCGCGTGCGGGCCGCGGTCCCAGCGCAGCCAGGGCGTCAGATAATAGATGCCGAGCGTGACCAGCATCACGAGCCATTTGAAGCGCCGGAAGCGACCCTCGGCCCGCTTGGGGAAGATCTTCTTGCGTGCGGCGTAGAGCGGCTGGCGCACGCGCGCCGAATTGACCGCCGTTGCGTCAAACGTCTCGATATCCGACGTTTTGAGCATGTCCGTGATCTCCTAGCCGGGCCTCCTCCCGGGAGGCGCCGGCCATCGTTCCAGGGGCCGCGCGGGACCCGATCGCCTCGCGCGCGCCGCTACCTGCCGCCCCCGAGCGAGTGGACATAGACCGTCAGCTCCTTGACGAGCGTGTCGCCGAGGCGGCCCGCCCAGGCGGGCATGACGCCGTGCCGCGGCGCCCTGATCTGCGCGGCGATCGCCGCCGGGGTCGCGCCGTAGAGCCAGATGGCGTCGGTCAGGTCCGGGGCGCCGAGCTCGCGATTGCCCTTGCCGGCCTCGCCATGGCAGACGGCGCAGTTCTGGGCGAACACCGCCTTGCCGGCGGCGAGATCGGCCGGGGCCGCCCCGTCCGCCTTGCCCGACAGCGACAGCACATGGGAGGTGACCTGCGCGATCTGCCGGGAGTCGAGCATGCCGCCGAAGGCCGGCATCTCGGAGATCCGGGTGTCGGGATCCTCGGTGTAGCGGATGCCGTGGGCGATGGTCTGCTGGATGTCCCTGGCGGTGCCGCCCCAGAGCCATTCGTCGTCGTTGAGGTTGGGATAGCCCGGCGAGCCCTGCGCGCCCGAGCCGTGGCACTGCACGCAGTTGACCTTGAACGCGGCGGCGCCCGCCGCGGCGGCGAAGCTGCGCAGCGTGTCGTCGGCCATGATCTCGTCGATCGTCTTCGAGGAGATCGCCGCGATATAGCCGGCCTTGGCCTCCTGGGCGGCGTTCAGCTCCTTCTTGATCTCGCCCCGGCTGGAATATCCGAGCAGGCCGGTCGTCGCCGTGCGCAGCAGCGGCCAGGCGGGGTAGGCGACCATATAGGCCAGCGCCCAGACGATGGTCGCGTAGAAGGTGATCAGCCACCAGCGCGGCATCGGGGTGTCGAGTTCCTTGATCCCGTCCCAGGAATGCCCGGTCGTGGAGACGCCGGTGACCTGGTCGACTTCCTTTTCGCTCATCTCAGTCATCCTGAAGCGGAATGCGGGCGGCCTCGTCGGCCTTGGCGCGGCTGCCGGGGCGGAAGGCGAAGATCACGGCGCCGACGAAGAACAGGGCCATGCCCAGCAGGCCCCAACTGTCGGCGAAATGCCGCATGGCGGTGTAGGTCTCCATCGCAGCCCCCTCAGCGATAGCCCGCGGTTTCGTCATAGGTGGAGAAATCGACCAGCGTGCCGAGCATCTGGAGATAGGCGACCAGCGCGTCCATCTCGGTCAGCTCCTGCTTCTTGCCGTCGAAATTGCCGATCTTGACCTTGGGATAGCGGGATTCGAGCCCGCTGCCGTCGGCGTCCGGGTCGGCCTGGGTCCGCATGTCCGACTCGGCATTGGCGATCATGTCGTCGGTATAGGGGACGCCGACCCGGCGATTGGCCACGAGATGGCCGGTGATGCCCGCGGTGTCGAGCGGCTTGTCCTTGAGGAAGGCGTAGCTCGGCATGACCGATTCCGGCACGACCGAGCGCGGCTCGACCAGATGCTGGACATGCCATTCATTGGAATAGCGCTGCCCGACGCGGGCGAGGTCAGGGCCGGTGCGCTTCGAGCCCCACTGGAAGGAGTGGTCGTACATCGACTCGGCGGCCAGGCTGTAATGCCCGTAGCGCTCGACCTCGTCGCGGAACGGCCGGATCATCTGCGAGTGGCAGGCATAGCAGCCCTCGCGGATGTAGATGTTGCGCCCGGCCAGTTCGAGCGGGGTGTAGGGCCGCATGCCGTCGACCTTCTCGACGGTGTTCTGGAGGTAGAAGAGCGGCGCGATTTCGACGATGCCGCCGACCGTGACGACGGCGAGCGAGGCGATCAGCAGCAGCGTCGCGTTCTTCTCGAGCTTGGCGTGGTTCTTCAGAATCGACATGGATCACACTCACTCGGCAGGCTGCGCGGCCAGGCCGCTCACCGGCTGTTCCCTGCCCATCGGCGCCTCGTCGCGGACGCGCCCGCGGATGGTCTGGTAGACGTTCCACGCCATCAGGAAGCCGCCGGCGAGGTAGAGCAGCCCGCCGGTGGCGCGCATGACGTAGTAGGGGTGCATGGCGGCGACGGTTTCGGCGAAGGAGTAGATCAGGAAGCCCTGCTCGTCGTATTCGCGCCACATCAGGCCCTGCATGATGCCCGACACCCACATCGCCGCGGCGTAGAGGACGATCCCCAGCGTCGCCAGCCAGAAGTGCCAGTTGACCATGCGGATCGAGTAGAGGCGCTCGCGCCCCCACAGCTTCGGCGTCAGGAAGTAGACGGCGGCGAAGGTGATCATGCCGTTCCAGCCCAGCGCGCCGGCATGGACGTGGGCGATGGTCCAGTCGGTGTAGTGCGAGAGCGCGTTGACCGCTTTGATCGACAGCATCGGCCCCTCGAAGGTCGCCATGCCGTAGAAGGCGATGGCGGCCACCATCAGGCGCACGATCGGGTCGGTCCGGATCTTGTCCCAGGCGCCCGACAGGGTCATCAGCCCGTTGATCATGCCGCCCCAGGAGGGCATCCACAGCATGATCGAGAAGACCATGCCCAGCGTCTGGGCCCAGTCGGGCACGGCCGTGTAGTGCAGATGGTGCGGGCCGGCCCAGATGTAGAGAAAGATGATCGACCAGAAATGGACGATCGACAGGCGGTAGGAATAGACCGGCCGGTTCACCTGCTTGGGCACGAAGTAATACATCATGGCCAGGAAGGGCACGGTCAGGAAGAAGGCCACCGCGTTGTGGCCGTACCACCATTGCGTGACCGCATCCTGCACGCCGGAGAAGGCGGAATAGCTCTTCGCGCCGAAGATCGAGACCGGCACCGCCATGTTGTTGATCACGTGCAGCATGGCGATCGTGATGATGAACGACATGAAGAACCAGTTGGCCACGTAGATATGCGGCTCCTTGCGCCGCAGGATCGTGCCCATGAAGACGACGAGATAGGCGACCCAGACGATGGTGAGCCAGAGATCGACATACCATTCGGGCTCGGCGTATTCGCGCGACTGGGTGATGCCGAGCAGATAGCCCGTGGCGGCCATGACGATGAAGAGCTGGTAGCCCCAGAACACGAACCAGGCGAGGTCGCCGCCGAACAGCCGCGTGCGGCAGGTGCGCTGCACGACGTAGAACGAGCTGGCGATCAGCGCATTGCCGCCGAACGCGAAGATCACCGCCGAGGTGTGCAACGGGCGGACGCGGCCGAAACTGAACCAGGGCTCGACATTGAGGTCGGGGAAGGCGAGCTGGAAGGCGATCAGCACGCCGACGAGGAAGCCGACGACGCCCCAGAACACGGTGGCGATCACGCCGTAGCGGATCGGCTCGTCGAGATAGGCCGTCTCGTCGGCGGGGGAGGCCGGCGCGAAATCGGCGTTGCGCATCAGCAGGGCGGTGAAGCCGATCAGCACGAAGAAGACGATCCACATATGCTGCCGGAACAGGTCGTCGACCGCGAATGCGGCGCCCAGAAAGGCGATGAAAGCCAGCGCCCCGGAAAGGACGATCCCTATGCCATGCTTCATGAAGCGGCCCCCAAGCCTAAATGCCTCATGGCCGGCACCGCGCGGTGCCGGCCTTTCGTCAGATCTTCCAAACTGCCAGGGCGCTCTCACGCAGAGGGCCCATGTCCCGTCCTTCCGATCCCGCCTGGGCGCGAGGGTATAGTTCCGGCGCTCAGGCTGGACTTGATCGAGATCAAACCTGCGCGGAATGCGGCCGCGGCCCTCTGCCGCGGCGGGCGCCGGGGCTATCGCGGCGAGCGGCTTCACTGGCGACGCTCGGCGGCAACAAGGAGCGCTTGCCCCGGATCGAGGCCGTTTTACCTCCCGATGATCCGTCCTGCGCCAGGCTTGTCGGGGGGCCGGCGCCGTCCCAGCAGGCCTTCGCCGAGTAGGGCCGCGGGCTGAGACGATCCTGGGGGCGATGGCGCCGGAGGACCGTGCGGCGCCGGAGCGCGGCGTCGAGGCCTTGCGCCAGGCGGTTCGCCGGCAGACCGAGGACAGGCGCTGACGCTTCGGCGGCAGGTCGCGGTCCCCGGGACAAGCCGATCGCTTGATCAGGGCGCGCGCGAAGGGCGCCCCTGCCGATCGCCGATACGCCGGGGCCGCCTGCGGGTGGGGTTTCGCGCGCTGACCTTCGGCGGCTCAGGAATGTTCCTGGGCGAAGGTCCAGTTCCGAGCCGCCTGGCGATGCGTCCAATAGGCGGCGAAGCGCCCGCCAGCCGCGATCAGCTCATCGCGGGAACCGGCCTCGACCACGCGCCCCTCTTCGACGAACAGGATCCGGTCGGCGCGGGCGATGGTCTCCAGCCGGTGCGCCACGATGAGAACCGTGCGCTGCCCGAACCGGCTCAGCGCCGTCACCACCGCGGCCTCGTTCAAGGCATCGAGCCCGCTCGTCGCCTCGTCGAGCAGCAGGATCGGCGCGTCCTTCAGGAGGGCGCGGGCGATGCTGACGCGCTGGCGCTCGCCGCCGGAAAGGGCCGCGCCGCCCTCGCCGACCGGCGCGTCCCAGCCGCCGAGGCGCTCGACGATCTCGACGACGCCGGCAGCCGCGGCCGCGGCGTGCAATTCCGCGTCGCTGGCCTCCGGCCGGGCGACGCGGATATTCTCGGCGATGCCGCCTTCGAAGAGCTGGACGTTCTGGAAGACGATGGCGAGCTGGTCCATCAGCGTCGCGGGATCGTAGCTGCGGACGTCGTGGCCGCAGACGCGGACCTCGCCGACATCGGCGTCGTGGAGCCGCGCGACCAGCGACAGGATGGTGCTCTTGCCCCCGCCCGAAGGGCCGACGATCGCGGTGGTGCTGCCGGCGGGCACGGTGAAGGAGATGTCGGCGAGGACCCGCAGCCCGTCCGGGCTGAAGCCGACATGGGTGAACGCGATCGCCGGCGGCCCCGGCCTGGCGCCGATCTGTGGCCTGGTCTGGGCCGGCACGTCGAGGATGGCGAGCGTGCGGCCCGCGGCGCCATAGGCTCCCTCCAGCGCCGGGAACAGCTCCGAGAGCGTGTTGAGCGGCTCCAGGAAGCGCAGCACCACGACGATCAGCGCGACCGTGCGCGCGGCGTCGGTCATGCCGCTGGCGAACATCCAGGCCAGCATCGCCACCAGCGCGAGCAGGGTGATCTGCATCGCGAGCGAGAAGACGAGCGTTCCCGGCACGGTGAACCAGAGCAGGCGCAGGCCGCTGCGGCGCTGCGCCGCGAGGGCCTCGCCGAGCGGCGTGCCGTCGACGCCGATGCGTCCCGCGGCGCGCAGCACGAGCTGCGAGCGGGCGAATTCCTCGGTGCGGGCTGCGGCGGCTTCCGAGACGGCGGCGTAATCCGCCTCGACCTGGCGCAGCAGCCGCCCCGCGAGAAGCAGCGCGCCGAACAGCAGCGGCACCGCCGCGAGCGCGGCGAGCCCGAGCGGCCAGGCGACGAAGAGCAGGCCGATGCCGATCGCCGGAGGCAGCATGACGCTGATCGAGGCAAGGGTCGCGAGGTTGACGGTGCTGGCGAACAGTTCCGGCACCGCGCCGGCGAGCGCCCGCTTCGCCTGGGACTGGCGCTCGGCGCCGAACCAGCCGATCGGCACCGCCAGCAGGTGGTCGACGAGGCGGCGGTTCATCGAGGTCATCATCGCGAAGCCGAGATCGAAGGCCCGCATCACCAGATGGCGCTCCAGCACCCAGCCGGCGACGACGCTCGCCGCGAGGGCGCCGAGCCAGGGCAAGGCGCCGCGCGGATCCGGCGAGAACAGCTCGCCCAGCAGCGGCACCAGCAGCAGCGCCGCGGCCGCGCGCAGGATCGCGGCGGCGGCGGCGAAGAGGAGATAGGGCACGAGGCGGGGGCGGGCCTCCGCCGGAAGCAGGGCGGAGACGATCATGATGCCTTCCTCGTTTCGCCGCCGGCCTGCCAGAGGTCGCGATAGAGGCCGGGCCGGGCCAGCAGCTCGGCATGCCGCCCGCGCTGGACGATGCGGCCGGCCTGCATCACCGCGATGCAATCCGCCTGCACCACGGTATGCAGCCGGTGCGCCACGACCAGGACGGTCCGCTGGCCGAGCAGCGCGCTCAGCGCCTTCTGGACGAGATGCTCCGATTCCGGATCGGCGAAGGCGGTGGCCTCGTCCAGCACCAGGATCGGCGGATCGGCGAGCAGGGCGCGCGCGATGGAAAGACGCTGCGCCTCGCCGCCCGAAAGGCGCGCATCCTCGCCGACGACGCTGTCATAGCCGCGCGGCGCGGCCTGGATGCGCTCATGGATCTGCGCGGCGCGGGCGGCCGCCTCGATCTCGGCCATCGTCGCGCCCGGGCGGGCGAGCGCGATGTTGTCGCGCAGCGAGGCCTGGATCAGCCGCACGTCCTGGAAGACGAAGCCGACCGCGCGTTGCAGCGCCTGCGGCTTCAATTCGCGGATGTCGATCTCCTCCGCACCGGCGACGATGCGGACCGCGCCCGAGGTGACGTCGTGGAAGCGGCCGGGCAGGCCGGCGAGCGTCGACTTGCCGGCGCCGCTCGGGCCGACCAGCGCCGTCAGCGTGCCGGGCGCCAGCAGCAGGTCGATCCCGTGCAGCACCGGCCTGCGCGGGCGGTAGCCGAAGCTCGCCGCGTCGAAGCGCAGGCCGAGCGGCCCCGGCGGCAGGTCGCGATGGGCGAGGCTGCGGTCGAGCTCCCGTTCTTCCAGCAGCTTGCCGATGCGCCGCGCCGCCTGCCTGGCCTCGCGCATCGGCACGAAGCCGTACATCGCCGCCATGATCTGCGTGCCGAAGGCCGTGCCGAGGAAAAGGAAGGGCAGGAGATCGGCCGGAGCCAGGCCGCCGGAGACCACGCGCCAGCAGCCGACCGCCATGATCAGCAGCAGGAAGGCCGGCGGCTGGATCGCGAGCTGGGAGGCGACCTTGCGCCCGGCCATGGGGCGCTGCCAGCCGTTGAGGAAGGCGGCCTGCCCGTCCAGCACCCCCCGCACGGCCCGCCCGTCGCCGCCGAAGACGCGCACGACCGGCAGGGCCTCGATGAAGGCGCTCGCCGCCGCCGTGGCCCGCTTCGTCCACTCGGCATGGGCGGCGAGCTTGTCGGCGACGCCGCGCATCATGTGGCTGAGCAGGGCGACGAAGGCGATCAGCGGCAGGAAGAGCAGCGCCGCGAGGCCGGCATCGACCGTGAAGAGATAGAGTATCACCGCGAGCGGGGTGACGATGCCGGCGACGATGTCGGGCACGGCATGGGTCACCATGTAGTGCAGCCGTCCGGCATCCTCCTGCACGGCCTGGTGGACGGCCGCGGCATTGCGCTCGCTGAACCAGCCGAGCGGCAGCCGCACCAGCTTGCCGACGATCGACAGCCTCAGCGTGTAGCCGAAGCGGGCATCCACGGCATGCAGCCAGAGCATCAGCCCGGCCGACAGCATCGCCGCCGCGCCGAAGAGGCCGACCGCCCAGAAGATCAGCGGCGCCAGAGCCTCCCAGCGCGTCTCGCCGGCCAGGAGCCGCCGGCCGAGTTCGGCGATCAGGAGGAGAGGGGCGAGCTGCATCAGCGAGACCAGCGCCTGCATCAGGCCGGCGGCGCGGAGCTTCCAGCGCAGGGAGGCCAGCAGTTCCTCGCCCCCCTGCGAACGCCAGCGCGGGCGCCGGGCGGGGCCGGACCGCGTCGCGGCGGCGGCCGATGGCGCGGCGGCGGTCGACGGCACGGCGGATGCGGAGGGAGCCGCCTCGACGGCCTCCTCGTCGGTTCGCCCGCTCGTCTCCTTGCGCAGCCGCATCGCCTTGCCGCGGATCCAGTAGGCGGCATGCTTGATGTCGCTGAGCGGAAAGCCGTGGACGCGGTTGAGCGCGGCGCGCAATTCCTTGATCGCGGCGTTCTCGGCGGCGCACCAGGCGTACCAGTTCGACCAGTCGCGCACCGGCACGGCGGCCGCGAGGGCGCCGGTGCCGGGGCCGGTCCAGATCACCTCGGCTCCGGGATGCTTCCCGATCGGGATCAGCGCGTCGTCGGGCGCATGCGCCTGGAGGATCACCACGACCTGCGCCTCCGGCGGCAGCACGCCGAGGATGGCGTTGATCGCCGGGATCGCGGCGGGATCGCCCATCAGCAGGTAGCCCTCCGGGTCCTCCGGCGGGTCGAATTTGTGGAACATGTAGTAGGAGGCGGCGATGGTGTCGCCCGGCTTCGCCGCCGCCGCCCAGCCCGAGGCCGGGCCCATCGGCTCGTGCAGCACGAAGTCGAAGCTGACCTCTCCCGTCGTCGCGTCGGGCTCGACCAGCGTATAGCCGCGCTGGTGCACCTTGCCCGGCTCGGCCGGGTCGGGCGCCCAGAGCCGGATATAGCTCGCCGTCGGCGTCTCGCGGCCGTCGATCATCGTCGGGGCCGAAAAGCGGATGCGCCGGAAGCCCGGCGTGATGTCCGTGACCGAAACGACGGTCATGAGATGATCCGTGGCCCCGAAGGCCTTCATCATCGTCTTCTGAAAACCACCGGCCACGACTGCCTCCAAATGCCGGTCGCTGGGTGCACAGCCCGGCTGGCCCTGTCAAATCAGGCGGCGTCGGCCCCGGCAATCGTAAACGCAAATAATAGACGGTGGGAAAGACTGGGTTTTGCCTCTTTTTCACGATTGACTATTTTCACGATGCGCCAAAATGAGGTAGGCTGCTTGGAGAATACGCTAGGATGGAACTGTTCTTAATCAAGAAAGACCTTGCGCTACCATGGCCTTGCAGAATCTGATCCCCTCAGGCGGCATGACGGCATCGGATATCGTTCGCCTCGGCGCCGCCTTCTCGCTCGGGGCCCAGCCGGTCGACGTCTCGCCGCGCGAGCTCGACACGCCGCTCTATACCGGGCGCCTGCTGGCCCATGAGGTGCAGCCCGGGCTGACGGTGACGGCGAGCGACATCACCTATGTCACGAACCAGGACCTCACCGTCGATATCGAGCCGACCCTGCTCTGCGGCGTCATGCTGAAGGGCTGCACCACCGAGACCGAGGTGATCGGCTACGGGCGCGTCACGCGCTGCCCCGAACGGGTCCATCTGATGGGGTTCGGCGTGCCGATGCGCTATCGCAGCCCCGTCGTCAGCGGCCAGCGCTTCCTGACCGCCGGCTTCTTCCTGAAGCCGGCCTTCTTCGCGCGTTTCGGAGACGACCTGGCGGATGACGGGCTGGCGACGCTGCAGGAGCTCGTCACCGGCGAATTCCGGATGGAGACGCTGGCGCGCTCGGCCCGACTGCTGGAGATCGCCCGCCTGTGCCACGAGCATCCCTATCGCGGCCAGCTCGGAGAGCTTTTCCTGGAAAGCAACGCCCTGTCCTATGTCGTCGAGGTCGCGGAGCTCCTCAAGCGGGAACGCCGCATGATCGCGCTGATGGGGCGGCGCCAGTACGAGCGGGTGCTGGAAGCGCGCGAGATCCTCGATTCCGACCTGGTGAACACGCCGACGAGCCTGCAGCTCGCGCGCCGCGTCGGCGTCAACGTCACGACGCTGCAGACCAATTTCAAGGCCGTGTTCGGCACCACGATCTTCGGCCATGTCCGCGACCAGAGGCTGCTGATGGCGCGTGTCCTGCTGCAGGAGCATGGGCTGGGCGTGGCCGAGGCCGCGCATCGCGTCGGCTTCTCGCGCCCGTCCGCCTTCAGTGCCGCCTACCGGAAATACTTCGGCTGCTCGCCGCGCTCCGAGATCAGGCAAGGTAAAGGCGCCTAGAGAACTCTGGAAGCGCTCTAATATATATTTGTTTTCGCGAATGTTTTTCGCGTTCGAACGACAGTCCCGCCATGGCGGTCGCCGGCGTCGCGCCTGTATTGGTCGCTGAGGTTCGCGAATCCGGGATGACGACGATGAATGGGGCTGTTCGGGCAAGATGGGTGGGCGGTACGGCGATGGCGCTGATCGCCGCCCATATCGGGCTGTCGGGCGCGGCGCAGGCGCAGGCGACCGGCGGAACGATCGAGCTCGACACCATCACCATCACGGCCACCAAGCGCCCGCAGGCCGATGCGAACCTGCCGATGGCGACGACCGTCCTGACGCCGGAGGCGGTGCCGCCATCCTCGCTCGACGCGGTCGCGGATGTGGCGCGCCAGTCGCCCGGCACCAACTTCATGGATTTCGGCCGCTTCGGCGAGAGCTACATGACGATGCGCGGCGTCGGCACGCTCGGCACGGCGCTCAACTCGCTCGACAGCGTGATCGGTCTTTCGGTGGACGGCGTGCCGACGACGCTCTCCGCCATCGGCGCGCCCTTTCTCGACGTCGACCATATCGAGGTGCTGCGCGGCCCGCAGGGCACCACCTTCGGCCGCAACGCCTTCGCCGGCGCGATTAACGTGGTCAGCGCTCCCGCCGACGGCAAGCGCGTGTTCAAGATCGACGCCGAGGGCGGCAGCCATGGCTACGGCTTCGTGCAGGGCACGGTGGGCGGCTGGCTGATCGAGGACAAGCTCGCCGGCCGCGCCGCCATCCGCGTGCAGAACTACAATGGCGACATCCCGAACATCATCGTGGGCGGGCGCGAGAACGGCGCGCGTCTCAGCGCCGCGCGCGGCACGCTGCGCTTCACGCCCGATGACAGCCTGACCATCGACCTGACCGGCAACTACAACCGGGACCGGCGGACCAACTCCGCCTTCATCCTGCGGGAGCAGGCGCATTTCCCGACCAGCAGCGCCGATATCCGGCCGAGCAACCAGCAGGAGATCGCCAGCGGCTCGCTGAAGATCACCAAGCGCTTCGCGCCCTTCATCCTGACCTCGACCACGAGCTACCAGGACGTCTCGCTCACCAATCGCGGCGACTTCACCGATTCGATGCTGTTCAGCCGCGCGACCGGGCTGCCGGCCTTCATCTTCAACAATCCCTACACGGACAAGATCCATTTCGAGGATCGCGAGCACATCTTCAACCAGGAGCTGCGGCTGAACTCGCATGAGGGCTCGCCGATCCAGTGGGTGGTCGGCGCCAGCTACTTCCGGTCCGACTATCAGACGAAGCGCGACGCCGGCACGGCCTATTCGCCGACGCTGAACGGCCATTTCGACAACAAGATCGCGAGCGAGACCATCGCCGCCTTCGCCGATGCGACCGTGCCGATCGGCCATGGCTTCGACCTCTCGGGCGGGCTGCGCATCGCCCACGACCGGCAGAAGCTGCGCGGCAACTACCTCACCAACGGCTATCCCGGCACGGTCCCGTCGCTCACGCAGCGCAACAGCTTCGACGACACCTATCTGACCGGCCGCCTCGCCCTGTCCTACCACTGGAACGACAAGGTGATGAGCTATGTCTCGGCGGCGCGCGGCTATGCCTCGGGCGGCTTCGAGAAGACCACCTCCTATGCCGGCTTCGGCATGCTCTCGACGCCGTTCCGCCCGGCGAAGTCCTGGACCTACGAGCTCGGCACCAAGGCCGAGATCGCCGATGGCGTGCGGCTGAGCGGCGCCCTGTTCTACAACGACGTCAAGGACGGCCAGCTCACCGGCGTCGACCCCGCGACCTTCCTGCCCTTCTTGACCAACCAGGCCTTCCGCAGCTACGGCGTCGAGGGCAGCCTCAATGCCCGGCTGGCGGAAGGGCTCGAGCTCACCGCGGGCGGCGCCTGGATCAAGTCCCGCATCGTCGACGTGACGCTGGCCTCGCTGCTGAGCGGCGTCAACGCCGGCAACGAGGTGCCGCAGGTGCCGGCCTTCACCGCCAATATCGGCCTGTCGTACCGCGTCGCCGCGGGCGCGGTCGGCCTGCCGGGCTATTTCACCGTCAAGGCCGACTACCAGTTCGTCGGCAGCCGCTATGCCGACGTGCAGAACAGCCAGGGCGCCAAGATGGAGGCGTACAACATCGTCAACGGCCAGATCGGCTGGGAGAACGACACTGTGAAGGTCTACGCCTTCGGCCGTAACCTGCTGGACGAGCGCCCGCTCTCCTACAGCTTCAGCTACGCGCCCGGCGCCACGGTGGCCTATGTCGGGCGCGGGCGCGTCATCGGCGTCGGAACCTCCGTCACCTGGTAGGAGGCCGCGTCGCCGGACCGGCCGCCTCCGCATCGGGGCGGCGACGCGGAAGCCCTGTCTCGCCGCTTCCGGCCGCGGCTTGGCCGGAGCCCCCGGAGCCGCGCGGCCGGAGCGCGCCGGCGCTCTCAGCCGCGCCCGTCGGCCGCGTCCGGCGGCCCGTCCTGCCCGGGATCGGTCCGGCGCAGATGCATTTGCCTCCAGGTGCTGCCGACATGGTCGCGCAGCGCGACCGCAAGGGCCCGGCCGTCGCGCTTCGTCAGCAGCTCGAGCAGTTGGGCATGCTCGGCGATGGCCGTCTGCCATAGCGAAATATCGGCGCTGCCTTGCCAGCGATAGCGGAAGAGCTGGTGGTTCAACCGGGAATGCAGCGCCGTCAGCGTGCCGTTGCCGGCCGCTTCCAGGAAGGCGTGGTGGATCGCCTGGTTCAGCCGGAAATAGGCGGCGCGATCGCGCCGGGCGAAGGCCGCCATGAGCTCGTGCTGCAATGCGGAGATTTCCGCGATTTCGGCGTCGCTAGCCCGGACGGCCGCCAGCTCTCCGGCATAGCCCTCGAGGACGGCGAGAACGCCGAGCTTCTCGGCAATGAGCGCCTCGGAGAGCGTGGCGACCACCGCGCCCCTGTTGGGCTGGAGATCGACGAGCCCCTCGCCCGCCAGCGCCTTCAGCGCGTCGCGCAGAGGGGTTCGCGAGACGCCCAGCCGTTCCGCCAGGGCCCGTTCGCGCAGGGGGGTCCCGGCCGGGAGCTCCTCCGTGACGATCAGATCCCGCAATCGGTCGGCGATCGTCTCGGACAGGAGCGCCGCCGGCGGAGCTGCGATGCCTTGTTCGACATGGGTCATGCCGCGCCGCCCGTTATCCCGCTCGCCCATGGTTCAGGCTCGTTGGAATACCAAAATGATGTGGCTTACAATAATCTGTGTGGGATAAATTCGAATAAAAACAATGATTTATTTGATTCCTTGACGGCTTCATCGGTTCCTGCCTTATGTTGGTATACCAAAACTGCCCTCTGGGACCGCAACCCGCGAGGCATGGGAGCTTATGTCAGTGGCAACGACCTTCACCTCAACCGCGTCCGCAGGCGCCAAGCCGTCGAACATCCGCTGGCGCGTCGTCGCGCTGATGTTCGTGCTCTACACGATCAACTGCATCGACCGCATCGCCCTTTCCGTCGGCCTGCCCGTCATCGGCAAGGAATTCGAGCTTTCGCCGGCGATGCAAGGGCTGATCCTTTCCGCGTTCTTCTGGACCTATTGCGGCTTCCAGATTCCCGGTGGCTGGGCGGCGGACCGCTGGGGCGGCCGGCGCGTCCTCGGCTGGTCTACCGCCCTGTGGGGCTCGTTCCAATGCCTCGCGGCGGCCGCGGTCGGCGGCATTTCGATGATGCTCACCCGCATCGGCCTGGGCGTGTTCGAGGCGCCCTATATGCCGACGGCGAGCAAGCTGGTCGCCGCCTGGCTGCCGCCGACCGAGCGGTCGCGCGGAATCACCCTGATCGATTCCGGCGCGCCGCTGGGCTCCGCCTTCGGCGGCCTCATCATCTCCTCGCTGATCGTCTTCTTCGATTCCTGGCGGCTCGCCTTCCTCTGCGTCGGCGTCCTGACGCTGCTGTTCGGCGCCTATGTGATCTGGCAGTTGCGCAACCGGCCGGACGAGCACCCGGAGGTGAATCCGGCCGAGCTCGCGGTCATCGCGGCCAAGAGCGAGGCCGTCGCCGATGACGATGGCAAGCGCCGGATGTCGGGGCGGACCTTCGCGGCGATGATCGTCGGCCGGATCGGTTGGACGATGATCTTCTTCGGGCTGGTGACCTGGGGGCCGAACTATCTGTCCTCGGCGCGCGGCTTCGACCTGAAGGCGATGGGCTACGCGACCTTCGTCATCTTCGCCGCGGGCGCGGTCGGCGCCGTTTTCGCCGGCACCCTCGCCGACTGGCTCCAGAAGCATCTGCCGCGCGACCTCGCCTTCAAGGTGCTGTTCGGCCTGTCCGGCCTCGTCGCGCTCGG
Organism: Hyphomicrobiales bacterium; assembly: GCA_900466745.1. Taxonomy (GTDB): domain Bacteria; phylum Pseudomonadota; class Alphaproteobacteria; order Rhizobiales; family Beijerinckiaceae; genus Allobosea; species Allobosea minatitlanensis. The sequence goes on from UBNE01000003.1 coordinate 203,456, forward strand.
CGGCCTGCTGGCCCTGCCCTATGTCAGCGACGCGGTGACCGCGGTGGCGCTGCTCGCGGTGACCGTGCTCTTCCACTTCTTCGGCAGCCTCTACTGGACGATCCCCGCCATGCTGGCGCCGCGCGAGCGCATCGGCCTGGTCGGCGGCGTGATGAACTTCGCCGGAACCTCGAGCGGCATCGCGGCGCCGATCCTGATCGGGTTCCTGGTGCAGTGGACCGGCGGCTTCGATGCGGTCATCACCTATTTCACCGGCTGCGCCGTGGTCTATCTGATCGGCTCGCTGCTGATCGATTTCCGTCCGGCGCAGGCCGCCGCCGGGAGGGCCGCGGCATGAGCGGGGCCGAGCTCTACACCGGGCCGATCATCGACGCCCATCACCATGTCTGGGAACCGCGGAAGCACAACTACCCCTGGCTTTCCGGCGCGCTGCTCGTCCCGCATCGCTATGGCGACTACACGCCGGTCAAGCGCGACTACCTGCCGGCCGACTACCGGCGCGACGCCGAGGGCGTGAACATCGCCGCGACCGTCTATGTCGAGGCGGAGTGGGACCCGGCCGATCCCCTCGGCGAGACCCGCTATGTCAGCGGGCTGGCGCGGGAACACGGCCTGCCGAACGCGATCGTCGCCCAGGCCTGGCTGCATCGCGACGATGCCGGCGAGGTCCTGGCCGGGCAGGCGGCCTTCGGCCTGGTGCGCAGCGTGCGCCACAAGCCGGAAGGGGCGGCCTCTCCGGCGGAGGTCGCGGCGGGCCGCCGGACGCTGATGTCCGACGAGCGCTGGCGCTCCGGCTATGCGCTGCTCGAGCGCCACGGCCTGCATTTCGACCTGCAGACGCCGTGGTGGAACCTGGCCGAGGCGGCCGAGCTGGCCCGCGACTTTCCGCGCACCACGCTGATCGTGAACCATGCCGGCGTCCCGGGCGATCGTTCGCCGGAGACGCTGGCGGGCTGGCGTGCGGGCATGGAGGCGCTGGCGGCGCGGCCGAACGTCGTCGTGAAGATCTCGGGCCTGTGCCTTCCGGGGCGCGCCTGGTCGGTCGACGACAATGCCGAGGTTGTCGCCACGATTCTGCGGCTGTTCGGCCCGCAGCGCGTGATGTTCGGGTCGAACTTCCCGGTGGACGGGCTGTGCGCCAGCTTCGGCGAGATCTTCGACGGCTTTCGCCGGATCGCCTCGTCCTGGAGCCCGGCCGAGCAAAGGGCGATGTTCTGGGAGACCGGCTTGCGCATCTACCGCCCCGAACTCTCCGACGCCAACCGTGGAATGCCGACCGCATGAACAGCCATCAGCGTTTCGCCAAGGCCACGCGCCCGATTGAAGTCGCCTTGATCGGGGCGGGCGCCTTCGGGCGCTCCCTGCTCGGGCAGGGCGCCCGGATGCCCCTGATGAATGTCCGCGTCGCGGTCGATCTGACGGCCGAGCAGGCCGCGGCCGCCTTCGCCGCAACGGGCAGCGCAGCGGCGCGCATCGCGCTGTGCGGCAGCGCCGGCGAAGCCGCCGCAGCCTGGGAGGCGGGCAAGCTGGTGGCCGCCGGGTCGCTCGACGTGGTCCTGGGCCTGCCGGTCGACATCGTCGTCGAAGCCAGCGGCCATCCGGAGGCGGGCGCCGTCCATGCGCGGGCGAGCCTCGAGGCGGGCAAGCATGTCGCGCTGGTGACGAAGGAAACCGATTCCGTCGTCGGCCCCTATCTCGCGAGGATGGCGCGCGACCGCAACCTCGTCTGCACCACCGTCGACGGCGATCAGCCGGCGCTGCTCATCGGGCTGGTGACCTGGGCGGAAACGCTCGGCCTGCCGATCATCGCGGCCGGCAAATCGAGCGAGTACGACTTCGTCTTCGACGCGACGGCCGAGCTCATGCGCAGCGAGAGCCGCCAGGCGCCGGTGCCGGGCTTTGCGCGGCTCTGGGAGATCGGCGCGGAGGGGCTGCGCGACACGCTGGCGATGCGCTCCCGCCTGGCTGCGGCCTTGCCCCAGCTCGCGGTGCCGGATCTGTGCGAGATGGCGGTGGTCGCCAATGCGACCGGATTGAAGCCCGACGTCGCTTCCTTCCACGCGCCGATCGCGCGCATCGTCGAGGTCGCCGATATCTTTTCGACCGGCGCCGATGGCGGCCTGCTGGGCGGCGAGCGGCGGCTCGATGTCTTCAATTGCCTTCGGGCGGAAGGCGATCTCTCCTTCGCCGGCGGCGTCTTCATCGTCGTGCGCTGCGAGGACGCCGAAACCTGGAAGGTCCTGGCCGGCAAGGGTCACACGCTCAGCCGGAACGGCAAGGCGGCGATGCTCTGGCTGCCGCGGCATCTGCTCGGCCTCGAGGCGCCGATCAGCATGCTGGACGCGGTCGTCAACGGCGTCTCGGTGGCCGGCAGCCCGAAGCCGGTGGTGGACCTGGTCGGGCGGACGACGAAGGCGCTGGCGAAGGGCACGCTGCTCAAGGCCGAGGGGCATCACCACACCATCGACGGGGTCGGGCCGGAGCTGGTCGACGCAGCCCCCCTCGGCCCTGCCAGGCCCGCGCCCTATTATCTCATCGCCAACCGCAGGCTTCTGCGAGACCTCCCGGCGAACGCGCCGGTCACCCTCGCGGATGTCGGGATCGACGAAGCGGCCCCGCTCTACAGGATGCGCCGCGAGCAGGATGCGCTGTTCTTTGCCGCAGACCGCTCCGGGTAAGCGCCAACGGGAAACCCGAAGCGAACAGTCGCCGGGAGCGAACAACCTTGAAATTATGGGAGAGACGCATCTCGAGACGTTGAGCCGGAGCGTTTTTTCGCAGGTCGACGTCATTCTGCTGCCGACTTGCCCGTCTCTGCCACCGAGGCGCGACGAATATGACAAGCGGCGCGATACGGGCGCCATCCTCGATTTCAACGCACGCCTGGGGGCCTATACGCCGGCTTTCAGCTTTCTGGGCGTGCCGGCGCTTTCGCTTCCGGTCGCCGAGGGAGCGCCGGGTTTCGGGCTGCAAATCGTGGCAGACGCGCACCGCGACGGAGCCCTGCTGCAAGCTGCCCGATCGTTGGAAAGCCTCTGGGCGCCGTAGCGCGCATTCGGTCGGCATGCCGCGCGGTGCGAAACCGTCCGGCGGAAGGACGTCGGGACCGCGGTGGGAGCCGCGTTACCTGAGGCGGCGGGGCTGAAGCGGGAGAGCCGCCGCGGCTTACGGGGGTGCGGCGTCGTGCCGGTGGCAGCGCTGCCGGGTGAGCAACGGCCTCATCCTTGCTTGGAAGCTTGGCGACGACCGAACCCGGGTGGCCGCGCTTCGCGGCCCCTCCATTAGAGGCTTGCGCCCGGAGTGGAAGGGCCCGGCAGAGCGGCCCCTTCCCGGCCGGCCTTCAGGTTCCGGACCGGCGTCAGCCCCTGCGCTGCCGCATGCCGGCTTCGCAGATGGCCGCCCAGCCCTCAGACAAGGGCCTCCTCCTTCTTGCCGAGCAATGTGAACAGCACGACCAAAGGCAGGAAGGTCAGCAGGATGAGCACCGTGCCGAGCGCCGAGGCGACGCCGAAATTGCCGTTCACGACTTCATTGAAGATCTCGATCGCGACCGTCGCCGTCGTTCCCGATTGCAGGATCAGCGTCGCGCTGAGCTCGCGGATCGTGTTCGACCAGGTCAGGAGCGCGCCCGACAGGATCGCGGTCGCCAGCAGGGGCACGGTGATCCTGAGGAAGGTCCGGCCCGGGCCGGCGCCGAGATTGATCGAGGCGTCCTCGGTATCGCGCGAGATCTGCTGGAGCATGCTGACCGAGGAGCGGACCGAGAAGGGCAGCCGGCGGATGAAATAGGCCAGGATGAGAATGGCCGCGGTCCCGGTCAGGGCGAAGGGCGGTTCGTGATAGGTCACGACCAGCCCGACGCCGAGCACGATGCCCGGGACCGCATAGGAGAACATCACCGCCGTATCGAGCAGGCTCGAAACCGGCCCCGGACGGCGCACGATGATATAGGCGACCGCCGTCCCGACCAGCGCGCAGAGCAGCGTGGCGACGGTGGTGTAGAACAGCGTGTTCCAGAGGGGGAGCGCGAGCCGGTCCATGATCCGCGCATAGTTGTCGAGCGTGAAGCTCGCGACCAGGACCGGCCCGTTCGACTTCAGGAAGGACGAGACGACGATGTTCGCCAGCGGCAGCAACGCGAAGCCGATCAGCAGGAAGACGAAGGCGGTCGCGGCGATGCGCTTGCCCAGAGGCTGTTCCTGCACCTGCAGCGGGCGGATCGCGGCCGTCGCATGCGAGAAGCGCGCGGAAAGCCAGCGCTGGAGCAGGAGCGCCGCCGTCGTGACCAGCAGGAGCAGCACCGAGAGCGCGCTGGCGAGGACCGGGCGGCCGCCGAATTCGTTGACGAACTCGCCATAGATCAGGACGGGCAGGACGCGAAAGCGCTCGCCCAGGATGATCGGGGTCCCGAGATCGGTGAAGGAGGCGATAAAGACCAGCAGCGCGCCCGTCGTGATCGAGGGGACGAGCAGGGGCGCGATCGCGGTCCGGAAGGTGCGGAACTCGCTGGAGCCGAGATTGCGGGCTGCGTCTTCGACGCTCTGGTCGATCGATTTCAGGCCCGAGGAGACGAGCAGGAAGACGAAGGGGAAGAATTGCAGCGTGAAGACGAAGATGATGCCCGGCGCGCCGTAGATCGAGGGCAGCGGGATGCCAAGCGAGCTGAAGAACTGGGTCAGGACGCCGCTGCGCCCGAACAGGACCACCCAGGAGTAGGAGCCGATGAAGGGCGGCGAGACGAAGGTCAGGACGACCGCGGCCCGCACGAAGCCGCGCCCCCAGATCTCGTAGCGATTGACGAAATAGGCGGCCGGAACGCCGAGGCAGACGGCGAAGACCATCGGCCAGAAGCTGACCCAGAAGCTGTTCAGCAGCGTCTGGTAGTAGAAGCGCTCCGAGAAGAAACTGACGTAGTTCTCGAAGACGCCGCCCGTCTTCGCCCCCGCCGAGAGGCTGACGCCGACGATATTGGCGACCGGCAGCAGGAGGAGCCCGGCGATGAGGACGAACACGATCGCCGTGACCACCGGCCAGAAGCCGAGATGGCGCGCCAGGCCGCCGCGCCGCGGCGGGCCGGCGGTATCGGTCAAGGCGCTCATCAGGCGACCTCGGGGGCGAACAGCGCGATGGCCGCTGGCGAGACGCCGAGACGATAGCGGGTCCCGATCGCCGGAAGCGCGACGCCGGAGCGGTTCGAGCCCGCGACCTGGACGAGGTGGCCGCCGCCGAGATCGACGGCGTAGCGCACGGTGCCGCCGAGGAACTGGATATCCGCCAGTGTGCCGACCAGGCCGTCGCCGCCGCCATCCGGCGGGCACAGCTCGATATCCTGCGGGCGAAAAGCCGCTTCCAGCGCGCCGGCGGGCAGGTCTCCGCGCAGCTTTGCCGTGAACTGGCCGCCCGGCAGTTCGAGGCGGACATGGCCGGGGCCGGCCTCGCCGCGATGCACCGCCGGCAGGAAGTTGTTCTCGCCGATGAAGCTCGCCACGAAGCGCGTGGCCGGCCTGTTGTAGATGTCGTGCGGGCTGGCGACCTGCTCCAGCCGGCCGCCGCGCATCACCGCGATCCGGTCCGACATCAGCAGCGCCTCTTCCTGATCATGCGTGACATAGATCGTGGTCACGCCGATCTTGCGCTGCAGGGCGCGGATCTCGGTGCGCAGATGGATGCGCATCTCGGTGTCGAGATTGGAGAGCGGCTCGTCCATCAGCAGCACATCGGGCTCGATCACCATGGCGCGTGCGAGCACGACACGCTGCTGCTGGCCGCCGGAAAGCTCCCGGGGCTTGCGGTGGCCGAGATGGGAAAGGCGGGTCAGCTCCAGATAGGTGTCGACCTTCCGCTTGATCTCGGCGGCCTTGAGGCCGCGGGCGCGCAGCCCGTAGGCGATGTTGTCGACCACGCTGAGATGGGGAAAAATCGCGTAGCTCTGGAACACCATGCCGGTATTGCGGTGCTGAGGCGCCAGATCGTCGATGCATGTGTCTCCGAACAGGACGCGCCCGCCCGTCTGCTTCAGGAAGCCGGCGACGATGCGCAGCAGGGTCGTCTTTCCGCAGCCCGACGAGCCGAGCAGGGTGAAGAATTCGCCCTTGGCAATAGCGAGGGAGACGCCGTCGACGGCGATGGAATCGCCGTAGCGTTTCGTCACCGTGTCGATGCGGACGGAGGTGGAAGCCATCTGGAAACCCGGTCGGTCGCGCTGGTCATGAAAGGCGGGCGAGGGCTCGTGCCCTCGCCCGGGATCGGCTCGGCGGCAGCGTCTATTGCTGCGTCCTGACGATGATCTTCTGCATCCTGTCGAGCACCTCGGCGCGGCTGGAGGCGGCCCATTTCGAGTCGTAGTCGATGACCTTGAGCTCGGCGGCGGGCTTCATCTCGGCATGGGTCTGCGTGCCCTTGCGGGTCGGCCGCCGGCCCGGGAACTTGGCGGTGAGCTCCTTCTGCGCCTCGGCCGAGAGCAGGAAATCGGCGAACAGCTTCGAGGCCTTCGGGTTCGGCGCGCCCTTGACGATGAACATGCCCTCCGGCTCCAGCAGCGTCCCGTCGGCGGGGTAGACGATGCCGGCGGTGCCGGCGAGCACGTAGTTGAACGCGCCTTCCTCATAGGTCACGCCGAGCGGATATTCGCCGCGGCCCACCTGCTGGAACACCAGGCTCGATTTGAGGATGATGTTCATGTTCTTCGTCATGTTCTCGACCATGGCCCAGCCCTTGTCGTCGCGGCCGTAGATCAGCAGCCAGGTGTTGAGCGCGGCCAGCGCGGAGCTCGACTTCGACGGGTCGGCATGGACGATCTTGCCCTTCCATTCCGGCTTGGCGAGATCGGCCCAGGTCTTGGGCGCCTGTTCGGGCTTCACCTGGCTCTTGTTGTACATGATCACCATGGTGCTCGCGGCAAACGGCGTGTTGTAGCCGCTGGCATCGAGCATCTTGGGTTCGATATCGGCGAGTTCGGGCGAGCTGTACTTGTCGAACAGGTCGGGCGCGGAGGCGCCGGTATCGGAGAAGCCGCCCCACATGATGTCGGCCGCCGGACGGTTGCGCTCGGCGCGGATGCGGTTCAGGAGCTCGCCGGTGCCCGCCTTCACGGTGGTGACGCGGATGCCGTACTTGTCGCCGAACATCTTGGTGAAATGATCGACCATCTCGGAAGGATGGGAAGCGTAGACGACGAGATTGCCTTCGGTGGCCGGGGCCTGCGCAAGCGCCCCCGCCCCGAGGGCAAGCGAGGCGACGGCCCCCGCGATGATCGCTTTGACGACTGAGTTCATGGTGTCCCTCCGCTGCGTTCGTTCTGTATGGCGCGCCGGCCGGCCGAACGATCCGGCGGCGCTTCGTTCCTGCGAGGTTCAGACGATTCCGCCGCTCCCCGTGGCTTGCGGGCGCCGGGCGGCGACGGTCTTGCGGTAGTTCGAGACGCGGTAGGCGCCGACGGGGTCGATCGCTCCGCCGATCCGGCGGCGCGCCTCGGCGAGCAGGGGCGTCACGTCGGTGCGGTAGGCGCGGCGCAGGGTCTCGGCCGCCATCGCGACATCGTTCCGCGCCTGGCATGCGGCGAGCTGCTCCCGATCGACCAGAAGCGCCTGGGCATGGGCGCGCCGGGCGGCATCGGCGCTCAGCATCAGGCTCTCGATCGGGTCGGTGACGTTGTGCGACTGGTCGAGCATCAGCGCCGGGGCTTCGTCCCAGGCCCCGCGCTGTTCGGCGTCGACAAGCTCGTTGAAGACGAGGAAGAGCCGGAACGGATCGACCGAACCGGCATCGAGATCGTCGTCGCCGAAGCGGGAATCGTTGAGGTGGAAGCCGCCGAGCTTTCCGGCGGCGATCAATCGCGCGACGATCAGCTCGATATTGGTCGAGGGGGCGTGATGGCCGAGATCGACCAGGCAGCGCGTCCGGCGGCCGACGGCCTGGGCGGCCAGCAGGCACGAGCCCCAGTCCTGCACCACCGTCGCGTAGAAGGCCGGCTTGAAGTTCTTGTATTCCAGCAGCAGCCGCCAGCTTTCATCCGGCAGGGCGGCCTCGATCGCGCGGACGGATTCGACATAGCGCTCGAAAGCCTGCGCGAGATGGCTCTGTCCCGCGAAATTGCTGCCGTCGGCGAGCCAGATCGTCAGCGCCCGCGCGCCCAGCGCCTGCCCCCTGGAGATGCAGTCGACATTATGCGCGATCGCCTGAGCCCGCACCTCCGCATCGACATGGGACAGGCTGCCGAACTTGTAGGAGAGCTTCTGGCCGGGCCGGTCCTGGAAGGTGTTGGAGTTCACCGCGTCGAAGCCGAGGCCGAGCTCCTCTCCGCGCGCCTTCACTGAAGCCATCTCTGCCGTATCGTCCCAGGGGAAATGCAGCGAGACGCGCGGCGTCGCCCGGCCGAGCTGCTGGATGACGGCGCAATCCTCCAGCTTGTCGAAGATGTCGGCGGGCTCGCCCGGGCCTGGAAAGCGCGCGAAGCGCGTTCCTCCGGTGCCGACGCCCCATGACGGCACCGCCACCTCCAGCGCTGAGACCCGCGCCAGAAGCGCCTCGCAATCGAGACCCCGCCGGGACAGCGCGCGCGCGAGCGCCTCGTAGTCCTGGGCGAGCTCGTCTCCGTTCCGCCGGTTATGCGCTTCGACAATGCCGGGATCGATCAGATGCTCCGTCATGATCTATCTCGTGAAGGCGGGCGCGTGCCCGGCATCGACGTTGAGAATGTTGCCGGTGGACTTCGCCGAAAGCTCCGAGGCGAAGAAGTGGACGGCCTCGGCGATGTCCTCGGGGAAGACGTTCAGCTTCAGCATGCTGCGCTGCCGGTAGACCTCGTCAAGATCGTTGGGCGCGACATTGTAGGCGCCGGCCCGTTGCGCCCGCCACTCGCCCTCCCAGATGCGGGAGCCGCGCAGGACCGCGTCGGGGTTGACGACATTGGCGCGAATGCCGTGAGGGGCCCCCTCCAGCGCGAGGCAGCGGCAGAGCTGGATCTCGGCCGCCTTCGCGGTGCAATAGGCCGCGGCGTTGGGCGAGGCGACCAGCGCGTTCTTCGAGGCGATGAAGACGATGGAGCCGCCGCGCGATTGCGTCTTCATCAGCCGGAAAGCCTCGCGCGAGACCAGGAAATAGCCGGTGGCGAGAATGTCGAGATTGCGCTGCCAGAGTTCGAGGCTGGTTTCGTCGAGCGGCGCGGCCGAGGCGATCCCCGCATTCGACACCAGGATGTCGAGCCCGCCGAAGGCGAGCGCCGCCTCGCGGAACAGGGCGGCGACGCTGCCCTCGTCGGTCACGTCGACGGGAAAGGCGGCGACGCGGTCGCGGCCATGGCTCCCGACCAGCGCCGCTTCGGCCTCGTCGAGGGCGGCCCTGTCGATGTCGCAGATCACGACGCAGGCGCCTTCGCCGAGCAGCCGCCGGGCGCTGGCGAGGCCGATGCCGCCGGCCCCGCCGGTCACGAGCGCGACCCGGCCCTCGAGCGGCCTGCTCTTGGGCAGACGCTGCAATTTGGCTTCCTCGAGCAGCCAGTATTCGATGTCGAAGGCTTCCTGCTCGGGCAGCGCGACATAGGTCGAGGCCGCCTCGGCGCCGCGCATCACGTTGACGGCGTTGACGTAGAACTCCCCGGCGATGCGCGCCGTCGCCTTGTCCGCGGCGAAGGTGAGCATGCCGATTCCCGGCACGAGGACGACGACCGGATTGGCGTCGCGCATGGGCGGCGAATCGGGGCGCCGGCAGCGCTCGTAATAGCCGAGATAATCGGCGCGATAGGCCGCGATCGCCTGGCGCAGAGCGACGGCCAGCTCCTCGTCATCAGGCGGGAGGGCTCCGGCATCCAGCACCAATGGCCGGATCTTGGTGCGCAGGAAATGGTCCGGGCAGGAGGTTCCGAGCGGCGCGAGCGCGGCGAGGTCCTTGCTGCAGACGAAATCCAGCACCGCGGCCCGATCGTCGTAATGGCCGACCTTCGAGCGCCCCTCCGAGACGAGGCCGCGCAGGAGGGGCATCAGGCGGGCGGCCGCCGCGCGGCGCTCCTCCGGCGGGCGGATGGCGACCGCCGGGCCGCCGAAAGCGGGCTTTCCGGCCTCTTGCGCGGCCAGCCAGGCGATGGCCCGGTTGATGACCTCGATCGTGGTCTCGTAGCAAGCGCGCTGTGTCCCGCCCCAGGTGAACAGGCCGTGGCTGCCGAGGATCACGCCGCGCGCGTCCGGATTGTCGCGCACGAAGCCTTCCAGCATCAGCCCGAGCTCGAAGCCGGGGCGCCGCCAGGGCAGCCAGCCGACATCGTCGCCGAAGATTTCGCGCGTGATCGTCTCGCCATCGGCCGAGGCGGCGATGGCGATGATCGCATCGGGATGGACATGGTCGACATGCGGATGGGCGATCAGGCCGTGAAGCGGGGTGTCGATGCTGGCGGCGCGGGGATTCAGGCCGAAGGTGCAATGCGGGTAGAGCGCGACGACCTCGTCCTCCCTCGCCGGTCCGGCATAGTTTTCACGGATGCTGCGGAAGCGCGCCATGTCGAGCGTCGCGAAACCGTCGAGGCGGATCGAGCCGAGATCGCCGCCCGAGCCCTTGACCCACAGCACCTCGACGGGAGCGCCGGTCAGGGGATCGGGCAGGCTCAGCTTCGAGGAGGTGTTGCCGCCGCCGAAATTGGTGATGCGCCGGTCGGCTCCGAGGAGGTTCGAGCGATAGACCAGCAGGTCCTGCGGCGAAAGCGTCTCCGCCAGCCTCTCGTCCCAGGCGCTGGCGAGCAGGCGCGGCGAACCGCCCGAACTGGCGTGATCGGCCATGAGATCCTCGGCTTCGACGTTTCCGGCAGGGGCTCTTGCGGCCGCCTTGCCATGATCTCATCGTAAACCATCAAGAATTGTCAAGTTCGATCAATTTCTGTCATCGTCTTGCAGCCCAAGACGGGTATGCGGGTGATAAAATAAAGCCGCGGGCGACCGTGGCCGGCGTCATGAGAGGGCAGAAAGCGGAAGAAGATGCTCGAACGCGAACGGCACAGGCTGATCGTCAAGCTGACCAACGAACGATCGATCATCGCGCTATCCGACCTCGTCGACATGCTGGATGCGTCGGAGGCGACGATCCGGCGCGATATCGCCGCGCTCGACCGCAACGGCGAATTGCGGCGGGTTCGCGGCGGGGCGGAAGCGTTGCGGCCGCGCCACCAGCATCAGCTCGCCGGCGTGCCCTTCGCCATGAGCCGCGACGTCAATGTCGCGCAGAAGGAGGCGATCGCGCGCGAAGCGGCGATGCTGATCGAGGACGGCATGAGCGTGATCCTGAATGCCGGCTCGACGACCTTCGAGCTGGCGCGGCTGCTGCGCGGACGCAGCCTCGACGTGCTGACCAACTCGTTCTCGATCGCGAGCGAGCTGCTTTCTGCGCGTCCGGGCTGCCGGGTGACGATCCCGAGCGGAACCGTCTATCCGGAGCACAACATCATCCTGAGCTCCTTCGAGCATGACGGCACCGAGAGCTTCGCCGGCGAAATCCTGTTCATGAGCTGCTACGGGCTCGGCCGCGCCGGAGCGACCGAGATGGACCCGCTCATCGCCCGCGCGGCGCAGAAGCTGGTGCGCCGGGCCGAGCGCGTCGTGGTGCTGGCGGACAGCTCGAAGCTCAGGATGCGGTCCTCGATGCTCGTCGCCCCGCTCGAGGACATCGACATCGTCATCACCGACAGCGGCGCCGGCGAGGCCGAGATCGCGCTGCTGCGCAGCCTCTGCCCCGATGTGCGGGTGATGGAAGCGGCAGCAGGCGGCAAGGCCTCGGCGATGCGTTCAACCTCCTGAAATCATCCGCTCGGCGCTCATTCCGCGCCAAGCCTGTCGATACGGGCCGAGATCGAGATCGAGCGCCGGAATGTCCCGCGCCGCCAGGGTGTAGCCGGGCAGCAGCCCGGCCTCGGACGGCCAATGAGCGAGCAGCGCCGCACCGATCGCGGTGCCGTGCCGGTCTTGCGCGGCAAGGATGTGGGTCCCGGGAAGAAGCGTCGCGAGCGCCCCGAGGTAGAGCGGGCGGGTCGCAAAGGGGCCGTCGACGTAGAGCTTGCGGACGGGGCCGGTCAGGGCAAGGCATTCGCAGGTCATCAGGGCGCAATAGAGTTCGGCCAGCGCCGCGACCTCGGCCTGCCCGGAGGGCGTTCCGCGCATGCTTCCGCGCGCTGTCGGGAAAGGGCCGCCCGCGGCAAAGGACGGCAGCGCGAAGAGGCCCTTGGCCACGACAGCGCGCAGATCCTCGATGCGCGCCTTTCCCTCGAGCCCCGCGATCGCGGCGTATTCGCGCCCGCCCATGAAGCGGGCCGAGGCGACGGGCCGGCCGAGTGCGTCGACATTCGCCAGCGTGTCGCGCCCGTCGGCGAGGCCGCAGACGTCGCCTGCCGTGTTGAAGCAGACGAACCAGGTGCCCGTGCTCACGAGCGCGAAGGGCTCCCGCGACCCGGCGATATAGCGCAGGAGGGCGGCGTTGCTGTCATGGATGCCGGCCAGAACCCGGCACCGGCCGGGCAGGCCGAGCGCGGGGCGGGGCTCGCCGAGCGTCGTCCAGGCCGGCGCGACCGGCGGAAGCAGCCGGTCCCAGCCCATGGCCGCGGCAAGCGAGGACGGGGCGCCCTTCAAGGGGGCCCAGAGGTCGGTATGGCAGCCGAGCGAGGAGGCGTCCGAAGCCAGTTCGCCGCCGAGCTTCCACGCCCAGTACCGGGGATAGGCGACGAGCGCGCGAGCCTCGTCGAAGAGACCCGGGGCGGAGCGATCGAGCGCGAAAAGCTGCCGGCCGGCATTGAGGCCGAGAGGCAGGCCGGGCGAAAAGCTCTCCGCGAAATCCGGCCGCAAGCGGTCATAATCGGCGGAAGCGGCCGCGGGAACGGGTTTTTCATAATCGACGATGGGGTGAGCCAGCCCGTTCCTGCCCATAACGGCGAAAGCCGCGCCATGCGTCGCCGGAACGATCGCGGAGAGGCGGAACCGCTTCGCGATCTCCTTCAGGCTCGCCAGGATGAAGGCCCAGCCATGCGCCGTGTCGAGATGCGCGCCGTCGCTGATCGAGGCTGTGTCGTAGGTCGCGACGAGGTCGAGACCGGAGTCGAGCGCCAGGACCTTGCTGTTGGTCTTGCCGATGTCGAGCACGGCGGTGACGCCGGAATGCATGGTCGCTCCCCCCGCGACATCGAAACGGATGCCGCACACTGTCCTATGCGGGCCGATCCCGATCCGATCCTCGCGGAACCGATCCGCCTCGAACGCCTTTTGGCCGGCAGGGTATCGGAATCCTCGACAGGCGCCATGGGTCTCGGCGTGAGTTTCGGCGCGACGTCGTTGCGGCCGGTCCTTTGACGGGCGCGGAGAGAGCGGGCCGCTTGCGGCCGGTCTCGCCGCAAACGGCAGAGCCGCCTCCAGGAGAATCCGTGCGGTCTCCGCCGCCCGCAGATTCATCTGCGCTTTCTGCGTCACACTCATCGCCCGACGGCTTCCATCGCATCTGCGGCGCGGTTGTCCGGTGCCGCCGGCGTTCCGACGCATCACCAGATCGGGGAGGTCGGGCCGCGCGGCGAATTCATCCGAAGGCAAGCACGCGCCTGTGCGCCTGTCTCCGGTTCTTGAAACCCGTTTCGGTCGCGATGCCGGCTAAAGGATCGAAACCCGGTTGTCCCTGAACCAGTTTATCGTGAATTCGCGAAAATGCCGCGCCGCCAGGGAAAGCCGGTCGCTGTCGCAAAGCACCCCGATTTCAAGATCGATCGAAGGCTTGAACGGCCGAAACGCCAGGCGTGGATTGTTCCGCAGGTGAGGCGAGAACGGGCTGATGATGGAGAGGCCGAGCCCTGACGAAACCAGGTTGCAGACAGCTTCGTGCGTGCCGGCCGTGACACGCATGTCGCGCTCGATATCGAGGCGATCGAAGACATTGTCGGTCCGATAGCGGAAGATCGCGTCCTTGGGAAAGCTGATGAAGGATAGTCCGGCGAGATCCGCGGCCTGGATGCTGCTCTTGCCGACGAGAGGGTGGTCCACCGGCATCACGCAAACGGCGGGGCTTTCCGCGACCACGTATTTTTCGAGCTCCGGCGTTTCGTCTCCGCCGGTCGTCAGGCCGATGTCGCATCGCCGTGAAATCAGCCAGTCGACGACCTTGTCGTGCGGGCAGATTTCCAGCGTGATGTTGATGCCCGCATGCCTGCGGACGAATTCGGCGATGATCTGCGGCAGCAGGCCGTTGCCGTAGAGACTCACGGCGCAGATGCGGACCTCGCCGACTTCGAGGTCGCGGATGGCGAGCGCGCGCCGGCTGAGTTCGTCCAGCCCGATGAAGACGCTTTCCACCTCGGCATGCAGCCGCTGGGCATCCGCCGTTGCCACCATGCCATGGCGGCGGCGGATGAAAAGGGAGTATCCGAGCGACTCCTGCAGATCGGCCAGCAGCCGGCTGACGGCGGGCTGGGAAATGCCCAACTGCCTGGCGGCCGCCGTCATGTTGCCGAGCTGCATGACGGCCCTGAACGCTTCGATCTGCCGCGGCTTGAGGCGATGGGGAACGGATCGGGACGACTGCGTTTCGGCGATCGCCAGAGGCGGCGGCATCTCGATAGCTTCCTTCCGCGAAGCAATGGAATTATTACCTTTGCTCATAACACCGAGGGGTTCCCTGAGCTAGCCGCTCGGCAATCCGCTTCACGCCGGATAGAGCGGGTTGCTGCGGCTGAGCGGGAGATAGTGCGGCTCTCGCTTCTCGCGAAACGCCGCCAGCGCCTCCTTCGAATCGGCAAAGCCGGCCATCCTGACGGTCGCCGCCTGCTCGAATTCATAGCCGCTGCGCAGGTCCATCCATTCGATCCGGTCGAGCACGGCCTTGCCGACCCGGACCGCCGTCGGGCTCATCGCGGCGATGCGCAGGGCGATCCGGTGGGCATGGTCGAGAGGGCTGCCGTCGGCCGCGACGATCACGGCGCCGCCTGCCGCCCGGAGTTCGCTCGCCGTCAACTGCTCGCCGGTGAAGAACATGCGCCGGACAACCGGCTGCGGCGCAAAGCGGGCGAGGTGGCGCGCCCCGCCCATGACGCCGACGGTCAGTTCGGGCAGCCCGAAGCGCGCATCGGGAGCGGCGACGATGACGTCGCAGGAGCCGGCGATGGCGAGGCCGGTCCCCAGCGCGACCCCGTGAACGGCTGCGACCACCGGCACGGCGCATTCGGAGATGGCGAAGAAAGCCTCGCGCACCTGCCACATCCGCTGCCCGCCATTCGCGGAGGTCATCGTGGCGAATTCGTCGAGATCGTTGCCCCCGCAGAAATGCTTGCCGTCCGCGCAGAGCACGATCGCCCGGATGTCGGCCGCGACGGCATCCACATCGCGGAACAGCGTGGCGATTTCCGCGTACATCGGCTGGTCGACCGCATTCACCGGGCCGTTCGCAAGCCGGACCTCGAGAACCCCCGCCTCGGTTCGGATCGTCTTCAGACGCGTGAATCTCATCAGATTATCCCTCCCGCTGATCCCGGCCGACAGGCGGCAGGGACGACATTCCCGATGCTGCGGCGCCCCCGCCGCGCCTGCCGAACCTAGATATAATATAAAATCATTTCAATACTCATTGACTGCCTCAATACTATTTCATAGCCTGCGCCATCGCATCCCTCGAAGGAGAGCCGGGCTTGACCCTCGAAACCCGAATTGTGACGAGCGGCCGCGACGCAGCGAAGGCGGCCGGCATCGTCAACCCGCCGGTCCACCGGGCCTCGACGGTTCTCTTCTCGACCCTTGCCGCTCTGCGGGAAGCTCAGAAGGACCCCGTCCGCAACCTGCTCTATGGACGCCTCGGCACCCAGTCGACCTTCGCGCTTCAGGATGCTCTGGCCGAGGTCGAGGGGGGGTATGCGGCTATCGCCTGCCCTTCGGGTATGGCCGCCATCGCCGTCGCGCTGATGGCGCTGGTCAAGACGGGCGATCACATCCTGGTCGTCGACACGGTTTACGATCCGGTTCGCGCCTTCCTCGCCCAGACCATGGCCCGCTTCGGCGTGGAGGTGACGTATTATCCGCCCTCCCTCGGCGGCGACATCGCCGATCTGATCCGGCCGGAAACCCGCGTCGTGCTGTGCGAGTCGCCCGGCTCGCACAGCTTCGAGGTCCAGGACGTTCCGGCGATCGCAGCAGCGGCCCATGCCGCCGGCGCGGTGGTGATGATGGACAATACCTGGGCGACCCCGCTCTATTTCCGGCCCTTCGAGCATGGGGTGGATGTCTCCCTGCAGGCGGCGACGAAATACATCGTCGGCCATTCCGATTGCGAGATGGGAGCGATCATCTGCACCGAAGCGGTGTTCCCGGCCATCAAGCAGCAGGCCATGCGGCTCGGCATCTGCGTCAGCGCCGATGACTGCTATCTCGCGCTGCGCGGGTTGCGCACTTTGGCGGCGCGCATGCCGCGCCACCAGGAAACCGGCCTGGCCCTGGCTCGCTGGTTCTCGCAGCAGCCAGAGGTCGAGACCGTCCTCCACCCGGCGCTTCCCGGCGCGCCGGGGCACGCGCTCTGGAAGCGCGATTTCCGCGGCGCGAGCGGGCTGTTCGGCGTCGTCTTCAGGGACGGCGTGAGCGAGGAAGGCATCCGCGCGCTCGTCGACCATCGCCGGCTGTTCGGCATCGGCTTTTC
Organism: Hyphomicrobiales bacterium; assembly: GCA_900466745.1. Lineage (GTDB taxonomy): Bacteria > Pseudomonadota > Alphaproteobacteria > Rhizobiales > Beijerinckiaceae > Allobosea > Allobosea minatitlanensis. Next base: position 220,085 of record UBNE01000003.1, read on the forward strand.
CTGGGGCGGTTTCGAGAGCCTCATCCTGCCGACCGATCCGCGGAAGCTGCATCCGAACACGTCCTGGCCGTATCAAGGACCGTCGATCCGGATCCATGCCGGGCTCGAAAGCCCGGACGACCTGATCGCCGACCTGGCGGAGGGCATGGCCGCCTTGAGGAAGGCCGGCGGAAAGAGCCAGGCGGCATGAGCAGCGCGACGCAAGCCGGAGAGCGGCCGGGCGATCTTTGGCCGGACCACGTCAATCATTCCGTGCCCGATCTGGAGCGGGCCCGGGATCGCATGGTCGCGCTCGGTTTCCTGGTGACGCCGCGCTCGGACCAGCTTGCGCCGGATGCCGACGGCAAGCTCGTCCGCACCGGCATGGCCAATCACTGCGTCATGCTCGGGCGCGGCTATATCGAGCTGTCCGGCGCCATTCTCGACGACACGCCCGCCGTGCGCGGCCTGCGGGATACGCTCGCCCGCCATGTCGGGGTCCATCTGCTGGCGCTGGGGACGACCGACCCTGCGTTCCAGGCCGAGCGGCTGCCACAGGCCGGCTTCGCGCCCGCCACGTTGATGAACTACCAGCGCCTGGTCGAGGCCGCCGACAGGAGCGAGCAGCTCGCCCGCTTCACGCTGGCCTTCGCCCCGCGCGAGCTGGTGCCGGAAGCGCGCCTTCTGACGGTCCGCCACGAGACCCCGGAGCTGCTGTGGCAGGAGCGCTGGCTCGGCCATCCGAACGGCGTGACCGGCCTGCAGGAGGTTGTCTACGCCGCCGCCGACCTGCCGGCCTCGGTGGAACGGCTCTCGCGCTATGTCGGCGTGGAGCCGCAGCCCGGGACGATCGGGATGGCGCTCCCGCTGGCCCGCGGTCGTTTGAGCGTTCTCCCGGCCGGACAGGCGGCGGCGCTGTTCGCCCCGCTGCCCGGGGCGCCCTGCACCGCGGGCTATGTGCTCGGTACCGATGACCTGGACGCGCTTGTGCAGTTCCTCAAGGCCAGGAGCGTCGCGCTCTCGGGGCAGGGTGCCGGCTGGCTCGCGGTTGCCGGCGGCGAGGCGCTCGGCAGCCACATCTATTTCGCAGAACCCGGCGCAAAGCTGCCCTGGCATTGAGGCGGCGCGGGTCGAAGAGGGAGGTCTTCATGGCGAATGCAGGAGTCGGGCCGGTCGTGAGCGCGGCCTGGCTGAAGGCGCATCTCGGCGAGGCGGATCTTCAGGTCATCGACGGGAGCTGGCATCTGCCGGTCCGCAAGCGCGATGCGGCGGCGGAATATGTCGCCGGCCATATCCCCGGCGCCATCCCGCTCGACATCGATACGGTCGCCGATCCGGCACCGCCGCCGCCGGGCCGGATGCTGCCCTCGGCCGAGCGCTTTGCCGAGCAGGTCGGGTTGCTCGGTCTCAGGCCCGAGGCCCATCTCGTCGTCTACGACGCCGTCGGCATGTACAGCTCGGCGCGGGTCTGGTGGATGTTCAGGACCTTCGGTCACCGGGCGATCTCGGTTCTGGAGGGCGGCCTGCCGGCCTGGAACGCGGCAGGCGGGCCGATGGAGTCCGGCGCGCCGAGGCGGCGCGATGCCGTGGCCTGGCCGGTCCGACCCGCCAATCAGGGCGTGCGCGACTGGCGGGCCGTGCTGCGCAACATCGAGACGCGCGAAGCGCAGCTCGTCGATGTCCGCCCCCCGGAGCAGTTCCGCGGCAGCACGGCCGCGAACTATCCCGGCGTGCGGGACGGCCATATCCCCGGCGCGATCAGCCTGCCCCGCAACGAATTCCTGCTTGCCAACGATACGTTTCCGCCGCCGGAAGCGATCGAGAACGCGATCCGCAAGGCAGGCGTCGACCCGGATCGTCCGATCATCGCCTCCTGCGGCTCCGGCGTGACCGCCTGCATTCTCGCGCTCGCGCTGGAACTGACCGGCCGCCAGCCATGCGCGGTTTACGACGGATCGTGGGAGGAATGGGGCCACCGCTCCGATCTGCCCGCGACGACGGATTGAGGTCGGCAAGGCCGTGACGCCTCTGCAACTGCCTGGTGCCGCGACCGTCCCGGAGCTGCTGCGGAACGGTGCAGGGCGATATCCCGATCAGTTGGCGCTTTCGGCGCGCTCCGTCTCAGGAGCGCGGCTGCGCCGCAGCTATGCCGGGCTCGTGCGGGACATGGACCATGCGGCGGTCGAACTGGCCTCGCTCGGCCTGGCGGCCGGAGACCGCGCGGCGACCTTCCTGACCAACGATGCCGGGTATGAATTCGTCATGACCGCGCTCGGCGCCGTGGCGCGCGGCGCGATCGTGGTGCCGTTCAATACCCGCGCCTCCGACGAAGAGATCCGCCATGCCTTCGCGCTGACCGAGCCCGGCCTCGTGGTCGTCGAGGCGTCCCACGCGGAAAGGCTTCGCGGCCTTGCTCCTGCGGGAACGCGCCTCGCCGTCGCCGGCGAAGACGTTTTCGCTTCGGGTCCGGGAGAGGAGGCGCCGTCGAATCCCGGAAGGGGGCCCGGAACTGCGGCGCCTCGCGCCGGCGATATCGCGGCCCTGCTCTTCACCTCCGGCACGACGGCCCGCTCGAAGGCGGTGATGGCTTCGCATGCCGGCATGATCGCATCGGGGGCCTGCTGCGCGGCGGCGCTGGGCCTGCGCCCCGGCGACGTCTATCAGGCCGGCTTTCCGGTCTTCACCTCGGCGGCCCTGAACATCGCCTGCATGGCCTGCTGGGTAGCGGGTGCCGGGTTCTGCCTGGAATCCGTGCTGAACGACGAGGGGCGTCTTGCCGCCATCGCGGCCGAGGGCACCTCCATCTATCATGGCGTACCCTCGGTCCTGGGCTTCATGCTCGACAGCTTCGATCCCGCACGGCACGACCTGTCCGGCTTGCGGCGGATCGCCAGCGGAGGCGCGGCCCTGCCGCCGGATCTCGCGGCCCGCCTGGCGGAAACCTGGCCGCATGCCGACCTCGTCCAGATCTACGGCCTGACCGAAAGCGGCCCGACCGGGACGGTTCTCGCGCCGGAGGAGGCGCAGGCGGGCCGCGGCTCGATCGGGCGGGCGATGCCGGGCTGCGTGGTCGAGATCCTGGGCGATGACGGGCAGGCGGTCGAAACCGGCCAAACCGGCGAGATCGCCATCACCGGCCCGGCGGTTGCGGTCGGCTATTTCCGGGATCCCGAAGCGACGCGGAAGGCCTTCTCCGGCAGGCGCGTGCTGACCGGCGACCTTGGCAGGCTCGACGCCGAGGGCTTCCTTCACTTCGCGGATCGCAAGAAGGATGTGATCAATCGGGGCGGGCTCAAGATCGCTTCCATCGCCGTCGAAGATGTGCTGCACGCGCATCCGGCGGTGAGCGAAGCGGCTGTCGTCGCCGTGCCGCATGCCAAGCTCGGCGAGGATGTCGGGGCGGCCGTGGTGCTTCGCCCGGGGCAAAGAGCGGACGAGGCCGAGCTCCGCAGCCATTGCGCCGCTGCGCTCGCCGACTATGCGGTGCCGCGCCGATGGCTGGTCCTCGATAGCCTTCCGCGCAATCCCATGGGCAAGGTTTTGAAGAACGAGCTGAGGGCGCGTTTCAGCGCGCCCCCCAAACCCGGACGATGAGGGAGGACAGGATGCGCGAGAGCCGGGGAGCGAAGGCAGCGCCTGCGGTCGACGTCGCCGCCTTCTTCGAGAGCCGCACCGGCAGCCTTCAATATGTCGCAGCCGATCCGCGGACCGGGCGCTGCGCCGTCATCGATCCGGTCCTCGATTTCGATCCGAAATCCGGGAGCGTCGCGACGACCAGCGCGGACGCGATCCTCGCTCACATCGCCGCGCGCGGCTACACCATCGACTGGATTCTCGACACCCACCCCCACGCCGATCACTTCTCGGCCGCGGCCTATCTGCGGCAGCGCACCGGGGCGCCGACCGCGATCGGCGCGCGCGTCACCGAGGTGCAGGAACTCTGGAGCGACATCTACAACCTGCCGGATCTGGCGGGGCAGACCGACGGCTGGGATCGGCTTTTCGCGGATGGCGAGCGTTTCACGATCGGGAGGCTCGAGGCGCGCGTCATCCATTCTCCAGGGCATACCCTCGCTTCGGTGACGTATTGCCTCGCCGATGCCGCCTTCATCCACGATACGCTGTTCATGCCCGACAGCGGCACGGCCCGCGCCGATTTCCCCGGCGGCAGCGCGGCGAAGCTCTGGGATTCGATCCAGACGATCCTGTCGCTGCCGGACGAGACCCGCCTGTTCACCGGGCACGATTATCGCCCGGGCGGACGCGAGGCTCTGTGGCAAAGCACCGTCGCGGAGCAAAAGCGGCTCAACCCGCACATCGCCGGCAAGGGGCGGGAGGCGTTCATCGCCTTGCGCGAGGCGCGCGACCGCGCGCTGCCGATCCCCCAGCTCATGCTGCAGGCGCTCCAGGTCAATCTGCGTGGCGGGCGCCTTCCAGAGCCCGAGGCCAATGGATGCCGCTATCTGAAAATTCCGCTCGACGCCTTTCCGACTGCGCGCTGGTAGCATCCGGCGGACGTTCCACGACGATGGGTCGAGCGGGCGATCACGGGAGCGGCTCCGCGCGCCCTTCAGAAGCCGATCGGCCAGTACTGGATCTTCGTGCCGTCACTGAAGCGGCCGAAGCGGAATGGAGAGGGATCGACACAAGGCTTCGCTCCCTGCACGAGTTCGGCCATCAACTGGCCGGCGGCCGGGCCTAGCCCGAATCCATGGCCTGAGTATCCCGCCGAGACGAAAAGGCCGGGATGGCTATCGATGCCCGAGATGACGGGGATCGCGTCCGGCGTGGCATCGAGCAGCCCGCCCCAGCTTTCGACGATCCGGGCGTCCCGGAACGCCGGAAAGATCGCGTCGAAGCTCTTGCGGGCTCCTTCCAGGACATGGCGTCCCGGTGCAGGGTCATAGACGCGATACTTCTCGAACGGGGTCACCTGGTCGCCGCGCCAGCGGCGGCGCATGACGAATTCCTCGAGGGAGCGCTTTCCGAGGCGCAGCTTGAGAGAGCTGTGCTCGGAAAACAGGGAGGGCCGGAAGTCCTTGAAGAAGCGGAAGCTGTCCGGCACCACATCGACCGGATAGCCGGTCCGCATCGACATGTTGTAGCCGCCGTCCAGCCGCTTGCGGAAGCCGAAGCCGGGGCCCGAGCCGCATCCCGCCAGGCCGGCTTCGATCGGCGCGCTGCGCATGACCTGCGACAGGATCTTGAGCTGGGGGAAGCGCAGGCCGAGATTCCCGAGGAAGAGGCTCGACCAGCCTCCCGCCGCCAGCACGACCCGCCTGCAGGCGACGCGGCCGCGCTCGGTCACCACGCCCGCGACCCGTCCGCCCTGCATCTCGACGGTCCGGACGGCGCAGTGCTGAAGGATGACGCAGCCGGCGCGCCGCGCCGCGCTCGCGATCGCCGATGTCGCCAGCGTCGGTTCGGCCATGCCGTCGCTCGGGGTGTGGAGCGCGCCATAGAAGCGCCGGGTCGCCCCGGGGGCATGGTGCGCGGCCTCCTCCGAGGACAGCACGCGCGTGTCGAGATCGAATTCGGAGATGCGCGCCAGCCAGCCTCGGTACTTCTCGATATCCGACGCGCCTCCGGCAAAATAGGTGATGCCGGTGACGCGGAAGCCGGTCTCGCCGTCGATCGCGTCGTTCAATCCGGCCCAGATCTCCATGGCGCGCAGCATCAGCGGCATCTCGCGGTGGTCGCGACCCATTTTCCGGACCCAGCCCCAGTTGCGGCTGGATTGTTCGCCGCCGATCACGCCCTTCTCGCAAAGCAGCACGGACACGCCGGCCCGGACGAGGTTCCAGGCGGTGCAGACCCCCATGATCCCGCCCCCGATGACGACGACGTCGACAGCGGCGGGCTGTTCGGTATCCGAGAGGACCGGCTGCAGATTCTGGACCATCGCGATCTCCTACCGGGGGGCCACGCTAGCGCATAAGATATAAACATCAAGAATTTTCTATTCGCATTTAAGCCATAAATGTGATTTCATAAAAGAACGCATCAGGGAGAGGCGCCGTGGCACGCATCCTTCGTTCGGCTTCGCATTGGGGCGCCTTTCGGATGCAGGTGGAGGATGGCCGACTCGTCGGGGTCCAGCCCTTCGAGCACGATCCCCATCCGACGCCGCTGATCGAGGCATGGGCCGAAATGGTCACCTCGCCCCTGCGGATCGCCGCCCCTTTCGTGCGCCGCGGCTGGCTGAACGGGGACCGCGGCGCGAAGCGCGGCGAGGATGACTATGTCGCGGTCGATTGGGACAAGGCGCTCGACCTGGTTGCCGGAGAGCTCGGGCGAGTCAGCAGCCATCACGGCAACCAGGCGATCTTCGGCGGCTCATACGGGTGGTCGAGCGCCGGCCGGCTGCATCACGCGCGCACATTGACGCATCGCTTCCTCAATGCGATCGGCGGGTTCACCGGCCAGGTCACCAATTACAGCTACGGCGCGGCCATGGCCTTCCTGCCGCGGGTGCTCGGCAACGCCGAAGCCATCGGGGCCTTGCTGACCGGGTGGGACGAGATCTGCACGAATGCGGACGTCATGCTCGCCTTCGGAGGCATTCCCGAAAAGAACTGGGAAGTCATTTCCGGCGGCTTCGGCCGGCATCTCTATCCCGAGCATCTGCGGCAACTCGCCGAGTCCCGCGTCAGGGTCGTCAATATCTCGCCGTTCAGGCGCGATTTTCCCGAGGGCTATCCGGCGGAATGGGTCGCGATCCGCCCCAATACCGACGCCGCCCTGGTCATGGCGCTGACCCAGATCCTGTTCGCCGAAGGCCTGGAAGATACAGCGGCGATCGATCGGCTGACCGTCGGCTTTCCCGCCTATGTCGCCTATCTCAACGGCAAGAGCGACGGCGTCGTCAAGGACGCGGCGTGGGCGGAAGGGATCACCGGGGTGCCGGCACAGGCCATCGTCGCGCTCGCGCGCAGCCTGGCGGGCAAGAAGGTCATGCTGACGGCAGCGTGGAGCCTGCAGCGGGCCCGGCATGGCGAGCAGATCTATTGGGCGATCGCCGCGCTCGCCGCCGCGCTGGGGCAAATCGGTCAGCCGGGATGCGGTTTCGCCTTCGGCTACGGCTCGATCAACGCATTGGGAAATCCCCGATACGAGACGCCGATCTCGGGCCTCTCGACCGGGCGCAATCCGGTCGGGATCGCCATTCCGGTGGCGCGCGTCGCGGATCTGCTGCTATCGCCCGGCGAGACGATCCGGTTCAACGGCAGCAGCCTGACCTATCCCGACATCAGGCTGGTCTATTGGGCCGGCGGAAATCCCTTCCACCATCACCAGGATCTGAACCGGTTGCGGCGCGCCTTCCGGAAGCCTGAAACGGTCATCGTTCAGGAGCCGTTCTGGACATCGACGGCCCGCCACGCCGACATCGTCCTTCCGGCGACGACCCCCGTCGAGCGCAACGACATCGGCGGCTCGTCACGCGACGCCTTCGTCCTCGCCATGCACCAAGGCATCGCGCCCGTCGGCCAATCCCGGAACGACTACGACATCTTCGCCGATTTGGCGGAACGCCTGCAGTCGCGTGAAGCGTTCACCGAGGGGCGCGACGAAACCGGCTGGCTGCATGTGATGTGGGACAGATGCCGCGCGGCGCTGGGACGCCGCAGCATCGAGGCGCCCGATTTCGACCGCTTCTGGGAAGATGGATACTTCCGCGTCCCGGAGCCGCCGGCCGCCTATACCATGTATCAACGCTTCCGCGAGGATCCCGATGGTGCGCGGCTCGACACCGCCTCCGGCCGGATCGAGGTCTTCAGCCCGTCTGTGGCCGCGATGGAGGATCCGGAACAGCCCGGCCACCCGGTCTGGCGCGACCCCGAGGAATGGCTCGGGGCGGATCTGGCGAGACGCTACCCCTTGCACCTCCTGACGCCGCAGCCGCCGCGGCGCCTGCACAGCCAGATGGAAGCCAGCCGTCACAGCCGCGCCGGCAAGCGGCATGACCGGGAGGTCGTGACCCTGCACCCGGCCGATGCGCGCGCGAGGGGAATCGGTGATGGCGACATGGTGCGCATCTACAATGCCCGCGGAGCCTGCCTCGCTTGCGCCGAACTCGACGACGGCCTGCTGCCGGGCGTGGCGCGCCTGCCGACGGGGGCGGGCTTCGATCCGCAGGACGGGTATCTCGACGCCTCGAGCAACGCCAACGTGCTGACGCTCGACAAGGGGACCTCGCAGCTCGGACAGGGATGCGCGGCGCAATCCTGCCTGGTCGAGGTCGAGCGCTTCGACGGTCCTCTCCCGGCGCTGTCGATCTTCGCGCCTCCGCCGCTGGGGGCCGCGTAGAGGCTCAGCGTGCTCCGCAGCGGGGAGGGGAAGAGGATGAATTGGCCTTGACATAAATCATATCTTGCCAGCTAAATCTGCAAAAATGTTATGTCATAAAAGGGGAACGAGGATGAGCAGCTTTGGCCTGAACCGCCGTCATCTGCTTCTGGCAGGTGCGGCAATGTCTCTCGACATGAGCCTTCCCGCCGCCCTTGGCGCCGCGCCGCGGCGCGGCGGAATCCTGACTGCGGTGCTCTGGCCCGCGCCCCAGACGCTGACCGCCGCGGCGACCACGGCAGGCACCGAAATGCTGGTCAGCGCCAAGATCTTCGACGGGCTTTGCGGCTATGATTTCGACATGCGGCCCCAGCCCTTGCTCGCCGAGAGCTGGGACATCAGCGCCGATGGCCTGCGCATGACGTTCAATCTCCGCAAGGGCGTGCGCTGGCACGATGGCACGCCGTTCACCAGCAAGGATGTCGCGTTTTCGCTGCTCAAGGTGTGGAAGGTCCTGCATGGGCGGGGGCGTTCCACGTTCGCCGATGTCACGGAGGTGCAGACACCCGACGACAACACGGCGGTCTTCGTGCTGAAACGCCCGGCGCCGGCCATCATGAAGGCGCTGTTCTCGGCGGAATCGCAGATCCTGCCGGCTCACCTCTACGACGGCACCGACATTCTGCAGAACCCGTTCAATCTGAAACCGGTCGGGACCGGGCCCTACAAGTTCGTCTCCTTCGAGCGCGGCGACAATCTCGTGCTGGCGCGCAACGAGGACTACTGGGACAAGGAGCTGCCCTATGTCGACCGGTTCGTGTTCCGTTTCGTTCCCGACGCGGCGACGCGCGCCGCCATGCTGGAATCCAGCCAGGCACAGATCGTCCCGAACGGGCTTCTGAACGCTCCCGACATCACACGGCTGGGCAAGCTGCCCGATATCGAGCTGGAAAGCCGCGGTTACGAGCATTCCTGCGGCATGCAGCTCATGGACTTCAACCTGGACAACCCGCATCTGGCGAATCTCAAGGTGCGCCAGGCGCTCGCCCACGCGATCGACCGCAACTGGATCCTGCGCAATGTCTGGAGCAATTTCGGCAAGGCGGCGACCGGGCCGATCCACGTCAAGCAGACCGATTTCTATACGACCGAGGGCGTGCCCGCCTATCCGTACGACATCAAGAAGGCCGAAGCGCTGCTCGACGAGGCGGGTTTCAAGCGCGGCGCCGGCGGCGTCCGCTTCACCATCACCATCGATCCGCTCCCTTATGGCGACGAGCCGCTGCGCGCCGCGGAATACATTCGCGAGCAATGCCGCAGGATCGGCATCGCGATGACGGTGCGCACGCAGGATTTCGGCGCCTTCGTCAAGCGCGTCTACACGGATCGCGATTTCGACATCAACATCGTCTCGGCGAGCACGACGGCCGATCCGACGATCGGCGTACAGCGCTTCTACTGGTCGAAGAACTTCATCAAGGGCGTGGCGTTTTCAAACGGCTCGCACTACGCCAATCCCGCGGTGGACGCGCTTCTGGAAGCGGCCCAGACCGAGCTCGACCCGTCCAAGCGCCGCGATCTCTTCGTCAGGTTCCAGCAGATCGCGATGGCCGACCTGCCGTCGCTGCCGCTGGTCTTCAACGATCGCGTGACGGTCACCCGCAAGACGCTGCGCGACCATACGGTGGGCGGCGTCGGCCCGTTCGACAGCCAGTCCAAAGCCTGGCTGGCGGCCTGAGCGATGTCGGGCAGCCCCGGCCTGTCCTACTTCCTGCGCCGCCTGTCGCAGGCGGTGCTCGTCATGTTCGTGGTCGTGCTCGGCAACTTCCTGCTGATTCGGCTCGCGCCCGGCGACCTGGTCGACGTCCTCGGCGGGACGACCGACCTCTCGCCGGAGCAGGCGCTCGCCCTGCGCCAGCGCTACGGCCTCGATCAGCCGCTCCTGATGCAGTTCCTGCGCTATGCCGGCAACCTGCTGCATTTCGACCTCGGGTTTTCTCCCCGGCAGGGCGCACCCGTCGTCAATGTGCTGCTCGAGCGCCTGCCGACGACGCTGGCCCTGGTCTTCCTGTCGCTTTTCCTGTCCGTGGCGATCGGCACCGCCGTCGGCGTTCTTGCCGCCCGCCGGGCCGGGACCGTCGCCGATTTCGGGCTGTCGCTGGTGGTCTTGCTGTTCTATGCGACGCCGTCCTTCATCATCGCCCTGCTGCTTATTCTCGGCTTCTCGGTCTATCTGCCCTGGCTACCTTCCGCGGGCATTTCCACGCCGGGGCTGGATCTGGAAGGGTTCGCGAAGCTCCTCGACATCGGGCGTCACTTCATCCTTCCCGTCATCGCCCTGTCGACCTTCTACACCGCCATCTACGGGCGCCTGAGCCGCGCCGCCATGCTGGAGGTCCTGTCGCAGGATTTCATCAGGACCGCCCGAGCCAAGGGCGTGCCGGAACGCAGCCTGCTCTGGCGCCACGCCCTGCGGAATGCGCTCATGCCGATCGTGACCATGGCCGGCCTGCAGGTGAGCTCGCTTCTGGGCGGCGCGGTCCTGATCGAGACCGTCTTCGGCCTGCCCGGCATAGGCCGCACCGCCTTCGACGCGGTGATGGAGCGCGACACCAACATGCTGCTCGGCGTTCTCTTCATGTCGTCGCTGGGCGTCGTCTGCGTGAACCTTCTGGTCGATCTGATCTACCGCCTGGTCGACCCGCGCGTAGAGCTCGCTTGAAACAATCGCCGAAAGCGGATGGGGAACGGATATGAGGCGGACATTCAAGGCGCTGCTGAAGCATCCGAGCGGCCTCGTCGGTCTTGTCCTCCTGGCGGGGATCCTGATCATGGCCGCCAGCGCCGGCACGGCGTATCCCGAAGGCCCGTGGCCGATGGACGGCACGCCGACGCTGTGGCCGGGAGAGGAGCGGGCCTATCTCCTGGGCACGGATGCGATGGGGCGCGACCTTTTGGCAGGCCTCCTCTACGGGGCGCGGGTGTCCCTCGCGATCGGGCTTGCCGCCACGGCTGTCGCCCTGCTCGTCGGCGTTACCGCCGGCGCTCTCGCCGGCTACCATGGCGGCTGGATCGACGATGCTCTGATGCGCTTCACGGACGCGATGCAGACCATCCCCTCCTTTCTCTTCGCCGTGGTGATCGTCGGGGTGCTGACGCCGTCGCTGCTGACGATCATCTGCTCGATCGCGCTGGTGTCCTGGCCGACCGTCGCCCGGCTCGTCCGCGCCGAGTTCCTGCGCCTGCGCAGCCTGGATTTCGTCCTGGCGTGCCGGACGATGGGCATGTCCGATGCGCGGATCATTTTTCGCCAGATCCTCCCGAATTGCGTGGCGCCCATCATCGTCGCCTCCTCGGTGCTGGTGGCGACCGCCATCATCATCGAGGCGAGCCTCTCCTTCCTCGGCCTGGGGGATCCCAACGCCATGAGCTGGGGGACCATGATCGGCGCCGCGCGGCCGTCCTTGCGCACGGCGTGGTACATGACGCTGGTGCCGGCGGCGGCGGTCGTCGCGACGGTACTGGCGCTCAACTTGATCGGCGACGCCTTGAACGATGCGCTCAATCCAAGGCGGCGGGAACGCTAGCCCGCCCGGCGCGGCGAGCCGTGCCGAGGGCTAGCTGTAGAAAATGCCGCCGTCCACGTTCAGCGCCTGGCCGGTCACGAACGCCGAATCGTCCGAGGCGAAGAAGGCGACCGGACCGACCACGTCTTCCGGATTGCCGAGCCGGTGCAGGTCCGTGACCTTCTCGAAATAGGCGACGCGCTCGGGATCGCGCAGGTTGTTCATTCCCATCTCGGTCTGGATGATGCCGGGGCAGACCGCATTCACGGTGATGCCGTACTGGCCGAGCTCCATCGACGAGACGCGCGTGAAGCCGACCACCGCCGATTTCGACGCGGCGTAGTGGGACTGGCCCGGACCGCCGGTGCGCGCGGCGAGCGAAGCGATGTTGACGATGCGGCCGTAGCGCCGCTCGCGCATATGCGGGATCAGCGCCTGCGTCATCTGGAACACGCCGCGCGCGTTGACGGCGAGCGTGGCGTCCCAGAGCGCGGGCGTCAGCTCCTCGATCGAGGCGAGCTTCAGGATGCCGGCATTGTTGACGAGAGCGTCGACATGGCCGAGCCCGCGCACCGCCTCGGCGGCCGAGCGGCGGCAATCCTCGGGGTCGCTGACATCGGCCAGGATGGTGACGCAGCGCCGGCCGCGTTCCGCGACCTCGCCGGCGACCGCCTCGAGGGTGGCCTGCTGCGGGGAGATGTCGGTGAGCGCGAGATCGTAACCGCGCTCGGCTAGTCCGAGGGCGATGGCTCGGCCGATGCCGCGGCTGGCCCCCGTCACGATGGCGTGTCTGGTCATGTCGGTTCTCGCTTCAGATGGGAAAGGGATGGCGACGGCCGCGGCGCTCAGGCGGCCTTGCGGACCGGCAGGCTGTTCATCGCCTGCACGGTGTCGTCGAAGGAGACGAGGTTCGCTCCGGAGCCCAGTCCGGTGGCGACGAGCGCCGCCGTCGCCGTCGCGAGCCGGGCGCATGCGGTGAGCTCCCAGCCGCGGACAAGGCCGGCGATGAAGCCGCCGGAATAGGCGTCCCCGCAGCCGGTGGTGTCGCGCACCGGCACCTCGAAGGCCGGCATCGTGAAGTGCCGGCCATCCCGCGTCATCACGAAGGACCCTTCGCCCCCGAGCGAGATCGCGCAGGCTCCGGCGCCGCGCACCAGGAAGAAGCGGGCGCAGGCGGCCGGATCATCCGTCCCGACCATGGCGGCGGTCTCGTCGATGCTCGGCATGAAGAAATCGACCTCGGGCAGGAGCGGCTCCAGCAGCGCCAGGGTTTCGGGGCGGGCGGAGATCAGGTCGAGCGTCGTGGTGCGGCCGGCCTTGCGCGCGTCGGCGAGCAGCGCCCGGGAAGGCTCGCCATCCATCGCCAGCAGCGAGCCGACGCCGCCGAGATGGACGATCCTCCCCTCGCAGGCACGGGCCTGCGCGGCCTCCGAGATGCGCCAGCGGGCGGAGGCGCCGCGGGCGTGGAGGGCGGGTCGCGACCCGTCCGGGCGGATCGGCAGGATCGTGGCCGAGGTCGGGCTGCCTGCCATGCGCTCCATCATCGAAATGTCGATGCCCTCGCGGCGCAGCGCGTCGAGCACCCAATCGGCCTTCTCGTCGGTGCCGACCGCGCCGACCGCGAGCGCCTTCAGGCCGAGCCGCGCGCAGGGCACGACGGTTCCGCCGGCCGTGCCGGCAACGGTGAGGCGGATTTCGTCGATCAGGGAGCGGGTGCCGCCGGGCGGGATGTCGCTGACCGGCACGCCAAGGATATCGAGGATGTAGGAGCCGCAGACGCTGACATCGTGGGTGGGCAACATGGCTGGTTTCTCGGGCGGTCGAATCGGGAGGCGGGAGGTGATGGCGATGGCGGAGGCTGCGGCGACGGCGTCGCGTCAGTCCCCGCCGGCCGGGGCGGCCTGCGGTTTCCGTTCGCGCAGGCCGTACTGGCCCCAGCGCTTCAGGATGCTGTCGATCTCCGCGTCCGGCAGCAGCGGCGGCGTGCCGATCTGGAGGCAGCCGTGATACTGCTTCGCCAGGGTCTCGACCTCGACCGCGAGCCAGAGCGCCTTGCGCAGGCTGGCCCCCGTCGCGATCAGGCCGTGATGGGCGAGCAGGCAGGCGCGGCGATCGGCCAGGGCCTCCAGCGCCAGCCGCGACAGCTCGGCCGTGCCGTACTGGGCATAGGGCGCGCAGGGGATGTCGTTTCCGCCGGCGGCGGCGATCATGTAGTGGATCGCGGGGATGCCGCGCTGCATGATGGCCAGGGTCGTGCAGTAGGTCGGATGGGCGTGGACGACCGCACCCGCCTCCGGCTTCGCCTTCAGGATGTCGAGATGGAAGCGCCACTCGGTGGAGGGCACGTTGCCGTCCCGCGCCGTCCAGCCGCCGTCCCAGTCCATGAAGACGATGTCCTCGGGCGTCATCTGGTCATAGGCCAGGCCGGATGGGGTCAGCAGGATGCCGCCCTCGACGCGGATGCTGATATTGCCGGACGTGCCCTGGTTGATGCCCGCCGCGGTCATCTCGCGGCAGGCCATGACGATGGATTGCCGCAATGCGCGATCGTCCCGGCTGCTCATTGCCTCATCTTCCCTGGTCAGAATGCCGTTCCATCGGCGCGGCGGGGCCGCGCCTCGCCCGTGCTCCGACCCTGCTCAGCGGCTGACGTCGATGATCACGCGGCCGCGGACCTTGCCGGCGACGATCTCCTCCGCCAGCGCCGGCAGGGCCGACATCGGCTCGACGCGGGCGATGCGGCCGAGCCGGGCCTTGTCGAGATGCGCGGCCAGGGTCTTCCAGGCGCGCTCGCGCCTGGCGGCCGGCGCCATCACGCTGTCGATGCCGAGCAGGCTCACGCCCCGCAGGATATGCGGCGCGACGGTCGCCGGAAGGTCCATGCCGCCCGCCAGTCCGCAAGCCGCGACGGCCCCGCCATAGGCCGTCTGCGCCAGCACGTTGGCCAGGGTGGTGGAGCCGACGGAATCGACCGCGCCGCCCCAGCGCTCCTTCTGCAGCGCGCCGCCCTTCTCCGCGAGCGCGGCGCGATCGACGAAGGCCGTGGCGCCGAGCTCCGACAGATAGGCGTGCGCCTCGGGCCGGCCGGTCGCCGCGGTGACGGCATAGCCCTTGCGGGCGAGCAGGCTGATCGCCGTCGAGCCGACGCCGCCGGCGGCGCCCGTCACCAGCACCTCGCGGCCGCCGGGCGAGATCGCTCCCCAATCCTCGAGCGCGTCGACGCAGAGCGCCGCGGTATAGCCGGCGGTGCCGATCCCCATGGCCTCCTCGAAGGTGAAGGCGTCGGGCAATCGCGTCAGCCATTGCGGCTTCAGCTTCTGGAAGCGGGCATAGCCGCCCCATTCCGTCTCGGACAGGCCCCAGCCATTGACCAGCACCTTGTCGCCCGGCGCCCAGTCGGGCGAGCGGCTTTCGACCACCGTGCCGGCGAGATCGATCCCCGCGACCATCGGCAGCCGGCGCGCGATCCGCCCCTTGCCGGTGATCGCCAGGCCGTCCTTGTAGTTCAGCGTCGAGAAGGCGATTTCGACGAGCACGTCGTGATCGGGCAGATCGGCGGTCGTGAGATCGCGGAACTCCGCATGCGGGCGGCCGTCACGATCGACGATCATCATGGCGCGGAAGCTATCGTTCATGGCTCGACCTCGTCGCTGTGCGATGATTTGACTGGAAGGCGCGCCGGGCGCCCGGGTTGCGTTCAGGGGTGCGGCAGGTGTCCGAGCGCCAGGCTGATCGTGCGGGCGGCCTCCCGGACCGCTTCCGAAAACTGCTTCAGCTCCTTGCGCTTCAGCCGGGAATCCGGGCCCGATATCCCGATCGCGCCGGCGACATGCCCGGCCTGGCCGAGAATCGCGCAGGCGCAGGCCGCGATGCCGTCGCGCCACTCGCCCTGCAGGACCGTGGCGTAACCCTGCTGGCGGATCTGCCGGATGTCGGCCAGAAGCTCCTCGAGCGTCACGCGCGTCGTGTCGGTGTAGCGTTTGAAGAGCGGCCGGAAGCGCTCGAGCGCCTCGTCGGGCTCATGCGCCAGCATCGCCTTGCCGGTCGCCATCGCGAAGGCCGGCGCCCGCATGCCGACGCTGGTATGGGCCCGGATCTGATGCTTGCTTTCGATCTTGTCGACATAGACCACGTCGGTGTCGTCGAGCACCGAGAGATGGACCGTCTCGCCGGTGGCCTGGGCCAGGCGCTCCATCGCCGGACGGGCGACCGCGACGAGGTCCAAGCGCCGAACCACGCGGTTGCCGAGCTCCCAGATCTTCAGGGTCAGCTCATAGGCGCTGTTCGGCGGCACCTGCCGGACGAAGCCCTGGGCCTGCAGGGTCGCGAGCAGGCGGTGGACATTGCTCTTGGTGAGTTCCAGCTCCTTCGCGAGATCGGTGATCCCGCGAGGCTTGTCGCTGCGCGCCAGCACCTCGAGGAGCCGCAGCCCCTTCGTGAACGCCTTGTCCATCGTGTAAACCCGGTCTCCTGAGCCTGGCTACCTCTATTCCCGGCCGTGCGGCGCGGGAAGACGGCCGCCCCGCCGGCGGCCGTCCGCGCGATCGGCTACTGCGCCAGCAGCGCGTTGAGCTTCTCCTGGCCGTGCTCCTCGTTGGTCGAGCGGCCATCGGGCGAGATCGCGCCCCAATAGTCCGGGCTCCACTCGATCGCCTGGGCGAGATTCTTCGGGTTGTTGGCCCAGGAGCCGCTGATCTTCGGATCGGCGGCATCGAAGACGACGGAGGAGGGCAGCGCGACCGGGAAGTTCGAGGTCAGCTCCGCCGCGCGCTTGGGGTCGAGCCGCCAGGACAGCACCTTCAGCGCGTTGTCGTAGTTCGGCGCGCCCTTCGGGATCGAGAAGAAGTCGTAATAGACGAAGCCCTGGTTCCAGGAGATCGCGACCGGCGCGCCCTCCAGCGCGAATTTGCTCATCGAGCCGGTATAGGCCATGCACATGTCGGCCTCGCCGTCGAGCAGCAGTTGCGGCGGCTGGGCGGCGGTGGTCCACCATTTGGTCACATGGGGCTTGATCTCGGCGAGCTTCTTCAGCGCCCGCTCCATGTCGATCGGATAGAGCTTGTCCTTCGGCACGCCGTCCGCCATCAACGCCGCCTCGAAGGTGAAGCGCGACCAGGCCGGCATGCAGCGGCGCCCCGGGAACTTCTTCACGTCCCAGAAATCGGCCCAGCTCTGCGGCTCGGCGCCGGCCTTGTACTTGTCCTTGTTCCAGGCGAGGCCGACGCCGATGACCTGGAGCGCCACGCCCTTGGGCCGCTTGAGGTTGTCCGGCATCGCGGCAAGCGTCTTCTGCGCGGATTCGGAGAGCTTCTTGTAGTCGATCTCCGCCAGGCAGCAGTCGCCGAGGATCTTGGTTTCCTGGTCGAAGATGAAGGCGAGGTCCCAGGAGGCCTTGCCGGCTTCGGCCTGGGCCTTCAGCCGCGGGCCGCTGCGCGCCTCCTGGACGGTCACGACCTTGATGCCGGTCTCCTTCTCGAACGGCCCGTACATGATCCTGCGCAGGGCTTCGCCATAGGCGCCGCCGGGATCCTGCACGATCACCTCCTTGCTCTGGGCCGCGGCGCCCTGCGCGAAGCAGAGCGGCAGGGCCAGGACCGCCAAGGCGGGAAGCGCCCGCCAGATCGTCATGCGTTGCACCATGTCTTTCCTCCCTCCCTCTTTCATCGGATGCGGATCAGGCGCCGGCGCGCGTCCGCGCGAGCACCGGGCCCGCGAGCGCGAGCCCGATCACGACCAGCAGGACCTCGAGCGACGAGACCACCGCCAGGACCGGGTTGAGCTGGTAGTTGATGTCGGCCCAGAGCATCAGCGGCAGCGTCTTGAGCTGGGCGCTCGACAGGAACAGCGACAGCACCAGCTCGTCGAACGAGTGCAGGAAGGCGAAGAAGCCCGCCGCCGCCAGACCGGGCGCGATCGCCGGCAAGGTCACCGTGCGGAAGACGGTGAGCGGAGAGGCGCCGTGCAGCGCCGCCGCCTGTTCGAGGCGCCGGTCGACGCCCTGCAGGGCGGCCGCGACGATGATCACGACGAGCGGGATGCCGCCGATCGCATGCGCCGAGGCCAGGCCCCAGACGGAGCCCACCAGATCGAAGCGCAGGAACAGGCCGTAGAGCGACAGGCCGAGCACGACCGGCGGCACGATGACCGGGCTCACCAGCAGGAGCATGATCACCGACTTGCCGCGGATCTCGCTGCGGACGATGCCCATCGCGGCGGAGGCTCCGAGCAGGACCGAGATCACGGCCGAGGCGGCGGCGATCACCGCGGAATGCCGGAAGGCGTCCATCCAGTTCGGGTCGGAGAAGAACTTCTCGTACCAGCGCAGCGAGAATCCCGGCGGCGGGAAGGTGAGGTAGGAGGCGCTGCTGAACGAGATCACCATCACCACCAGGATGGGCACGATCAGCGTGGCGATCACGGCGCCGGCGAGGACGAGGACCGTCCAGCGTCCCCAGGCGGGGCCGAGCCGGCCGAGCAGCCGCAGGACGGGCCAGCCGATGCGGTCGGCGAGACCGCTCAGCAGGCTGCGCCGCGGCGTGGCCGCGCCCGCGCCGGCAGCTTTCGCCGCGGGGCCGGCGGCCTTGCCGCCGCCCCAGATGAACTCGAAGCCGAGGAAATGGCCGGCGACGCCGACGAAGAGCAGGGTGATGACGAGCAGCACCACCGCGAGCGCCTGGAGAAAGCCCTCGCTGTTGATGAAGTCGGCCTGCTGCACGATGTGCATCGCGAACATCTGGTCGCCCGGTCCGCCGAGCAGGGTCGGCGTGATGAAGAAGCCGAGCGCGGCCACGAAGACGAGCAGGAAGCCCGCCCCCATCCCCGGCAGGGTGAGCGGCAGCATGATGCGCCAGAAGGTGGCGATCGGCCCTGCGCCGGAAGCCTGGGCGGCGCGGGGCAGCGCCGCATCGAGGCGCGACACGCTGGAATAGATGCTGAGCACCATGATCGGCAGCAGCACCGCCGTCATGCCGAGCAGCACCGTGCCGCGGCTGAACAGCAACTGAGCGGGCTCGCTGAGGAGGCCGAGCCCGGTCAGGAGCTTGTTCACCGGACCGTTGCGGCCGAGCAGCACCATCCAGGCATAGGTGCGGATCAGGATCGCGATGAAATAGGGAAGGATCACCGCGGCCGTGACCAGGATCCGCGTGATGCCGGAGCTGCGCCGGATGAGGAGCGCGGTCGGATAGCCCAGCAGCAGGCACAGGGTCGCGACGGTGAGGGATATCTGCATCGTCCTGACGAGCGAATCCCAGTAGAGCGGTACCGAGAACACCCGCTCGAAGAAGCTCGACCAGCTCGGCCCGCTGACGCTGAGGCGGACCAGGTCGATGACCGGCAGCAGATAGATGAAGCCGAGGAAGAGGCCGGCCGGCAGCAGGAGCAGCACCGGGCTGGCGAGCCTGCCGCGCAGGCTGCCGCGCCTTGGGCCGGCGAAGCCGGTCGCGGCGGCGGTCACGCGAGCACCCAGCAATCCGCCGCGCCCCAGCTCACATGCAGGCGCTCCCCGGCGGCGGGCAGGCTCCGGCCGGCCGCGTCCATGCAGCGGATCAGCAGCGTCTCGCCGCTGTCCGCCCGCGCCTCGATCCGCAGGATTTCGCCGAGGAAGAGTGCCGAGGTCACCGTGACCGGCATCGCATGCGGCCCGGGACCGTCGGCGATGGCGATCCGTTCCGGCCGCACCAGCACCGTCGCGCGCCCGACCTCGATGCCGTGCCCGGCATCGGCCTCGAAGACGTAGCCGGCGCGGTTGCGCAGCGCCATCGTCGCGCCGCGGCGCTGGACGATCTCGGCCTCGATCAGGTTGCTCTCGCCGACGAAGGAGGCGACGAAGCGGTTCCGGGGGTGCCGGTAGATGTCGACCGGCGTGCCGATCTGCACGATCCGCCCGGCATCCATCACCGCGATGCGGTCGCTCATCGTCAGCGCCTCGCCCTGGTCGTGGGTGACGAACAGGATGGTGCTGCCGATGGCGCGGTGCAGCTCGCGGATCTCGATCTGGATGGATTCCCTGAGCCGCCGGTCGAGCGCGCTCAACGGCTCGTCCATGAGGACGATCCGGGGGCGGCGGACGATGGCGCGGGCGATGGCGACGCGCTGCTGCTGCCCGCCCGACATCTGCGCGGGCGTCTTCGCCGCATGCTCCGAGAGGCGCATGATCTCGAGCGTCTCGGCGACGCGGCGTTCCGCGGTGGCGCGGTCGATCCCGGCCATGCGCAGCGGGAAGGCCACGTTCTGCGCGACCGTCATGGTCGGGAAGAGGGCATAGCTCTGGAAGACCATGCCGAAGCCGCGCTTATGCGTCGGCACATGGTCGATCGGCGCGCCGTCGACGAGCATCTCGCCGCCGTCGAGCTTCTGGAAGCCGGCGATCAGGTTGAGCAGGGTCGTCTTCCCGCTCCCCGACGGGCCGAGCAGGGTGATGAACTCGCCCGGCCGGATGTCGAGGGAGATGCGGTCGGCCGCGCGGAAGTCTCCGTAGTTCTTGACCACGTCGCGCAGCGTGATGCCGGCGCCGATCGCACCCTGCGTCCGCGCCGCCCCGGACATCCTCGCATCCGCCGACGGCTCGGCGAGAGACGCCAGTTCAGTCACCATCGCGTTTCTTCCCATGTTCTGAAATGTAGAACGCTATTCTGTTTTCTTTCAATAATCAGCTTGATCGGGTCGCTGTCAAGCGGTCTCGTCACCAGCCCCCGACGGCCGGCGGGCGGCGCCGCACGGCCTTGCCCAACGCCGTATTGACAGGGCGAAGGGCAGGCCGTTACGTTATTTTTCAGAATATTGTTCTATAATTCAGAACACAATCGAACCCGCATTCCGAGGGCGGTTCCGCGGGGGGACGGAGGGACGCGATGGACCTGCAGGGCATGGCGCGCCGTGTCGAGGCGGGGATGCAACTGGCTCTGCCGGTCGATTATGCCGGGGTCTCGATGGCGATGACCCGGGCCCTGATCGCGCATGGCGCGGGGGATCTCGATCTCTTCTGCGTTCCCACCGGCGGCCTCCAGGTCGACCAGTTGGTCGGCGCCGGGCTCGTCCGGTCGGTCGAGACCAGCGCCGTCTCGCTCGGCGAGGCCGGCGGCGCCCCGCGTTTCAACCAGGCGATCGCGGAAGGGCGCATCGTCGTCAGGGACGCGACCTGCCCGGCGATCCATGCCGGGCTCATGGCCGCCCAGAAGGGCAATCCGTTCCAGCCCCTGCGCGGCATCATCGGCAGCGACATCCTCCGCTTCCGGCCGGACTGGCGGGTGATCGACAACCCCTTCGCCGAGGGCGGCGACCCGATCGTGCTGATCCCGGCCGCGCGGCCGGACGTCGCGATCTTCCATGCGCCGACGGCGGACCGGCACGGCAATGTCTGGATCGGGCGGCGGCGCGAGCTCGCCGCGATGGCCTATGCCGCGGCGCAGACCCTGGTCACGGTCGAGCGCATCGTCGAGGAGAACCTGCTCGGCAACGAGATGAGCGCCGCCGGAACCCTGCCGGCGCTTTACGTCAGCGGGATCGCGGTGGCCCCCCGCGGCGCCTGGCCCTATGGTCTGTGGGGCGAGTACGCGACCGACACGGCCGAGATCCAGCGCTACGCCAAGGCCGCGCGCACGCCGGAAGGCTTCGCCGGATACATGGCCGCCGCGCCGGCCGGGGAGATGCAGGAAGCCGCACGATGACGGACATCCACCCCCGCGAGATCCTGATCACGACGATCGCGCGCCTGCTCGACGGCGTCCGGCATGTCGCGGTCGGCGCCTCCTCGCCGATCCCCGCCGCCGGCGCCATGCTGCTGCGCGCCCTGAAGCAGCGCGCCGGCGCGCCGCCGGTCAGGATCTCGATCCTCGGCTCGGTCGAGCACAATTTCTTCACGAACGGCTCGGCCGAATTGTTCGACTGCGCCGGACAGGGGCGGATCGACGCCTTCTTCCTCGGCGGCGGCCAGATCGACGGGCATGGCAACATCAACCTCGTCGGCATCGGCGACTACCCGGCATCGGCGCCCCGCTGGCCGGGCTCCTTCGGCTCGGCCTATCTCTATTTCGTCGTGCCCCGCGTCATCCTCTTCCGCGAGGAGCACAGCCCGCGCGTCCTCGTCGAGACGGTCGACTTCACCAGCGCGCCCGGCGTCAGCGAGCCCGGCATCCACCGGACCGGCGGGCCGGTGGCGCTGCTGACGGGCAAGGCCCTGTTCCGCTTCGACAAGGCCCGCCCCGGCTTCACGCTGGAGAGCCTCCATCCCGGCCATGCGCTCGCGGAGGTCCGCGATGCGACGGGCTTCAGCTTCGACCATGCCGGCCAGCCGCCCCAGACCGCGCTGCCCGACCGGGCGACGCTCGAGCTTCTGCGCGGCCAGGTCATGGACGAGCTCGCCGAAACCTATCCCGAATTCGCCAGCCAGATGCGGCGCGAGATCCATGCGTGACGCGACGATCCGCCCGAGACAGCAGGACAGGACATGACTTCTCGCACCGGCTCCCTCGCCGACATCAAGGTGATCGACGCCAGCCGCGTTCTCGGCGGGCCCTATGCCGGCCAGATCCTCGGCGACCATGGCGCCGACGTCATCAAGATCGAGCCGCCGGCGGGCGACGAGACGCGCGGCTGGGGGCCGCCCTTCCTCGACGGCGCGGCGAGCTATTTCCTCGGCCTCAACCGCAACAAGCGCGGCATGGCGCTCGACCTGACGCAGCCGGCCGGCAGGGAATTGCTGCTGCGCCTGCTGGAGACCGCCGACGTCTTCATCGAGAACTTCAAGACCGGCACGCTCGAGCGCTGGGGTCTCGGCCGGGAGGAGCTGGAGCGCCGCTTCCCGCGGCTCGTCCATTGCCGGGTCTCGGGCTTCGGCGCGGACGGGCCGCTCGGAGGCCTGCCCGGCTACGACGCCGCGATCCAGGCCAGCGCCGGCATCATGAGCGTCAATGGCGAGCGCGGCGGCGCGCCGCTGCGGGTCGGGCTGCCGGTCGTCGACATGGTGACGGGGCTCAACGCCGTGATCGGCATCCTGATGGCGCTGCAGGAGCGGGCCTCAAGCGGCAAGGGCCAGTTCGTCGAGGCGACGCTCTATGATTGCGGCGTCTCGCTGCTGCACCCGCATCTGCCGAACTACTATCTCTCGGGGAAGGTCGCCGGGCGTTCCGGCAACGCCCATCCCAACATCACCCCCTATGACGTCTTCGCGACGCGCGACGTGCCGCTCTTCCTCGCCGTCGGCAACAACCGGCAGTTCGCCACGCTCTGCGAGGTCGTCGGCCGGCCGGAGCTGGCGGAGGATGCGCGCTACGCGACCAACAAGGACCGCAACATCAACCGCGATGCCCTGAAGGTCGATCTCGAAGCCGCGATGGCCGGTTTCGACGGCGGCCCGCTGGCGGAGCGCCTGGTCAAGTCCGGCGTGCCCTGCGGCGCCGTGCGCAGCATCGACCAGGTGATGGCCGATCCGCATACGCATCACCGCGAAATGGTGGTCGATATCGGAAGCTACCGGGGCACCGGCAGCCCGATCAAGCTGTCGCGGACCCCGGCCAGCTACCGTATGGCGCCGCCGCGCTTCGGCGAGCACACTGCGGCGATCCTCGCGGAGGCCGGCGTGCAGGGCGAGCTCTTCGCCGATGCCTTGCCGGGCTTCGCGCCGCCGGACGAGGCGCAAGGTCCCGAAATCGGCGCGGAGACGGCCGGCAGGCCGGCGGTGCGCGGATGAGCGGGGTTCAGCGCTTCCCGCATTGCAGCCACTGGGGCGCCTATACGATCCTGGTCGAGGACGGCCGGATCGTCGGGATCGAGCCCTTCGCGCACGATCCTTCGCCGTCGCCGATCAACCAGTCCGTACGCGACTGGGCGAGCCCGGAGCGCCGCGTCCTGACGCCGCTGGTCCGCTCGGGCTGGCTGGAGCGCCGCGAAAAGAGCGACCGCCGCGGCCGGGGAAGCGACCGTTTCGTGCCGGTGAGCTGGGACGAGGCGACCTCGCTCGTCGCCGGCGAGATCCGGCGGGTCTCGCAGAGTTTCGGCAACGCCTCGATCTTCGCCGGCTCCTATGGCTGGACGAGCTGCGGGCGCTTCCATCACGCTCCCTCGCAGCTCAAGCGCATGCTTAACCTCGTCGGCGGCTATACGGGCCATGTCGACACCTATTCGATCGCGGCCGGCCCCGTGATCCTGCGCCACACGCTGGGCGATGACGGCGCCTGCGGCGGCCAGGCTAACACCCTCGACACCGTCGCGGAGCATACCGAAACCCTGGTCGTCTTCGGCGCGCTCTCGCCGCGGACCGCGCAGAACGAAGCGGGCGGCATTGCGAGCCACGCGCTCGAGACGCATCTGCGCAGGATCGCCGCGCGGGGCGTGAAGGTCGTCCTGGTCTCGCCGCTGCGCGACGACATCCCGGACTGGGTCGGGGCCGAATGGTGGCCGATCCGGCCGAACACCGACACCGCCCTGATGCTCGGGCTCGCCGGCGAAATCCTGAAGCACGGGCGGCACGACCGCTCCTTCCTCGAACGCTGCACCAGCGGCGCGGAACGGCTGATCGGCTATCTCGACGGCAGCAGCGACGGGATCCTCAAGGATGCGGCCTGGGCGGCCGGCATCACCGGGCTCGACGCCGCATGGATCGCCGATCTGGCGCTGCGCCTGGTCGAAACCCGCTCGATGCTGACCGTGAGCTGGAGCCTGCAGCGGGCCCATCATGGCGAGCAGCCCTTCTGGGCGGCCCTGGCGCTGGCGGCGATGACGGGCCAGATCGGCCTCCCGGGCGGGGGCGTCGGCTATGGCTATGCCTCGCTCGGCGGGGTGGGGGCGCCGATCAACCTGTTGAAGTCGCCGGCGCTGCCGCAGTTGCGCAAGCCGCTGGAGAGCTTCATCCCTGTCGCCCGGATCAGCGACATGCTGCTCAACCCCGGCGGCGAATACAGCTACGAGGGCGAAACCCGGACCTATCCGGATGCGCGGCTGGTCTACTGGGCCGGCGGCAACCCCTATCATCACCACCAGGACCTGAACCGTCTGGCCGAGGCCTGGACGCGGCCGGAGACGATCATCGTCCAGGACCCGATGTTCACGGCCACCGCGCAGCGCGCCGATATCGTGCTGCCGGCCAACACCTCGATCGAGCGCAACGACATCGCCGGCAACAAGCGCTCGGACTTCGTCATCGCCATGCACAAGGCGATCGGGCCGGTCGGCGATTCCCGCTCCGATTTCGATATCTTTCGCGCCATCGCTGAAAAGCTTGGCGTCGGCCGGGCCTTCGACGAGGGACGGGACGAGATGGGCTGGCTGCGCCATCTCTACGAGGCGACGCGGGCGGACGCCGCCGCCCGCCTTGGCTTCACCATGCCGGATTTCGACGCCTTCTGGGCCCAGGGCCATGCCCGCTGCCCGACGGAGGCGGAGCATACCTATCTCGCGAAGTTCCGCGAGCGGCCCGAGGAGCATGCGCTGGGCACCGAGAGCGGGCGCATCGTCCTCGGCAGCCGGACTCTCGACGCGCTCGGCTATGAGGACTGCCCGGCTCACCCGGCCTGGATCGAGCCGATCGAATGGCTCGGCGCCGCCGGGGCGGCCGAGCAGTTCCACCTGATCTCGCACCAGCCGGAGGGCCGGCTGCACAGCCAGCTCGAGACGAGCCCGGCCAGCATGGCCGCCAAGCGGGGCGGCCGCGAGCAGGCCCGCCTCCATCCCGAGGACGCCGCCGCGCTGGGCATCGCGGACGGCCAGACGATCCGGCTCTGGAACGAGCGCGGGGCCTGTCTGGCCACCGCCCGGCTGACCGGCGACGTGCGGCGCAGGGTCGTCGTGCTGCCGACCGGCGCCTGGTTCACGCCGACCGGCAATAGCGGCCTCGACATCGCCGGCAACCCGAACGTGCTCACCGTCGACATCGGCACCTCCCGCTTCGGCCAGGGCTGCTCGGCCCATACCTGCCTGGTCAGGGTCGAGCCCTATGAAGGCCGGGCGGGAGACGCGGTCGAGCAGTATCGCGAGCAGATGGAGCGGCTGGTCGCCGTCTAGCTTCCCCCCTCGCCGGGCAGGGAGAGCCGCGCTCCCCGCCGCACCTGAAAAGTTCGCGCAAGAAGGAATCGAAGACATGACGCAGCCTGCCATCAGCCGCTTTCCGGTTCCGGCGATCGACGCCCTGCCGGACGATATCCGCGAACGCATTCTGGCCGTGCAGGAGAAGTCCGGTTTCGTGCCGAACGTCTTCCTGACGCTCGCGCACCGCCCCGACGAGTTTCGGGCCTTCTTCGCCTATCACGATGCGCTGATGAACAAGGCGGAGGGCCTGACCAAGGCCGAGCGCGAGATGATCGTGGTCGCGACCAGCAATGCCAACCAGTGCCAGTACTGCGTCGTCGCCCATGGCGCGATCCTGCGCGTGCGGGCCAGGAACCCGCTGATTGCCGACCAGGTGGCGGTCAACTACCGCAAGGCCGACATCACGCCCCGGCAGAAGGCGATGCTCGACTTCGCCATGAAGGTCTCGGCGCGGGCCTATGAGGTCGGGGACGACGATATCGCCGCCCTGCAGGAGCACGGCTTCAGCGAGGGGGATATCTGGGACATCGCCGCGATCGCAGCCTTCTTCGGCATGTCGAACCGCCTCGCCAATGTGACGAGCATGCGCCCGAACGACGAGTTCTACACGCTGGGGAGATAGGCGTCCGGGAGCCGGCCGGACAGAAGGAGCGTTTCGGGGGACGTGCCAGTGCCGGTCCTTTTCGTGGCGGGGCGAGGGGCGGGCGGCTGGCGGAGAGGGTTTGGCTGGCCGGGCCGGCGCCCTTGGTCCGGCCGTTCCGGTGCGAGGGACCGCGCGGCGCTCCCGAGCCTCACGCAAGGCGGTGCGCAGGATGATCGGCGCTCCGGAAGGAGCGGAAAAATGGCGCGCCCGACCAGACATTGAAGGGCACTTCGATCGCTGGGTAATTCGGCGTTTACGAGAGGCTCGACGCAAGGCGGGGCTTCCGGAGTGAACGGGGACCGACCCCGCCCAACAGCCTGGACGAGCCCCGCGGGCGGCCAAGCTGATCGCCATGACTAAGCTCGGCACGCAGGAGAGAGAAGCGCGAGATCGTCCGGGGCGCCTCAGACGATGTCTATCCGCTTGACCAGCCTCACGCCCGCACTGTGGACCACCTGCAAGGGGCACTCCATTCCCGCCGCTTTCAGCTTCGAACGCAGGCGCGCCAGAAGCGCATCGAAACGCCGGCTTTCGGGGTCGATCCGGGCGTGCCCGAACAAGCCCATGATCAGATCCCGCGAAACCGTCTCGTCCGGCCGCGCCGCCAGATGCTCGATCAGGATCACCTCCCGAACCGACAACTTCACTGATCTGGTGTCCGGAGAGCGCAGCATCTGCGTCTGCCGATCGAGCCGCCAGCCTGCCCCGTCGGGTGCCTCGACGACGGTGGCTCCTCGCCCGCCTGCGGGTTCGTCCGATCCGCGGCGCATCCGTCGGCCGAGGTTGAGGATCGCCAGCGCCAGCTCCTCGGTGTCGACGGGCTTGGTGAGATAGAGATCGGCCCCTTCGGCATAGCCGCGCACGCGATCGTCGCGACCGGTACGCGCGGTCAGCAGGATGATGCCCATCCCCGGCTGCGCGGCCAGGTCCCGGGCCAGCTCGAACCCGCTGACGTCCGGCAGGTTGACGTCCAGCACGGCAATGTCATAGCGCTCCTGCCGCAGCGCCTTGTAGAATGCGATGCCGGACGGCGCCTCGGTGACATGGATGTTTCGCAGCCTTAGATAGTCGGCAAGGCTCTGACGGAGATCGTGGTCGTCCTCCACGAGAATGATTTTGAAGTCTCGCGAGAACTCCTGTGCAGCACCTTTCGGGCCGGCCGCCGCTTCCGCCATCATAATGTGCATCCACCCCATCGCGACGAGATTCCGTTGATGCCGGCTCCGGCGCCCCGATCTGCGGCCGGCGAGGCCACAGCGAAGCGTTCCGGCAGCGAGGCTGCCGGAAGCCCGGCGGCGCCACGCGGCCGGCTCCGGCGGTGTTTCTCGCTGCTGGCGGCGTTATTCGTCTTCGGCATCATCCATCTTGCCTTGGCGGCGGACCATCCGCCCGAGCCCGCTTCCCTGCCCTCGCTGCACGGCACGGTCTCCATCCTGGGCGATCCCGCTTCGACACTGTCGTTGGCTGAGATACTCGATTCGGCCAAGCAGGCCGAGTTTCGAACGATCCCGGGAACAAGTGTCAACTTCGGCTTCATCCGTACCCCGGTCTGGATCCGGCTGGAGTTGCCCAGCCGAACATCCGCGCAGGCGATCCTCTCGCTCTCGCCGAACTTCCTCGACGAGGTCGATATCTACACAGCCCCGCCAGATGCCCCTCTTTCCGCGGAACGGTTTGTCCGACACGCGATGGGGGACCGCCGCCCGCTGCCGCAGGACGGCATTTCGGCGCTCGACTATGCCGTTCGTCTCGATTTCACCGAGGGCGCGACGACGCGCGTCTTCATCCGCATCCTGAACAGCAACACGGCGACCTATCTGCTTCTGCAACTCGGTTCGATCGAAGACCATACCTCGCGGGTCGTCATGAGTGCGAGCCTTTATGGCGTCTGGTTCGGCGGCATGGGCGTGCTGCTGGTGACGCAGCTCGTCTTCTTCTACTTCGACAGGAAGGCGCAGTATCCGCTGCTGGCGGCCAGCACGCTCGGGATCATGCTGATCTATATGGGCAATCTCGGCTACAGCCGGCTCTATCTCTTTCCCGACAACGGTGCCGCCAACGACGCTTTTCTCGGCTTCAACGCCTGGGCCGGCCTGACGGCGAGCGCGATCGCCTACATGCACATCCTCGATCTGCGCCATCGGGCGCCGCTGGTGCGTCGCCTCTATCAGGCCGCTGCCCTGGCCGGACTCGTCGGTGTGGGCTTCGCCTTTGCCGGCGAGAACATGATCTTCGGACCGATCGGCTCGGTGCTGACCATCGTCATGGCCTGCGTGAACATGGTGCAGGGCCTGCGGCAATGCAGCGAGGAAGGGACTGCGAGCCGTCTCAGGGGCGCGGCATTCGCGGCGCTTTGCCTCGGCGCCGTTCTGACGATGGCGCAGCGTCTCGGAGCAAGCTGGCTGCCGCATTGGACCGTTCACAGCTACGGCATCGCCGGATTGTTTCTCACGGTGCTGCTGACGGGGGCCCTCGCGGTTCGGCTGCGGGCCGCCGAGGCGCTTACGCTGCGGATGAAGGACGAGGCGCTGCGGCATGCGCAGCTTGCGGAGAACATCGCGGCGGGATTGGTCGAGGAGAGAACGCGCGAGCTGGTCGATGCCAGACGCATCGCCGAAGAAGCGCTTCGTCTCGAAAAGCAGTCCCAACTCCAGCAGGTCCGTTTCCTCGAAGTGGTGTCGCATCAGTACAGGACGCCACTCGCCGCCATCCGCTCGAGCATCGACAGCATCGGACTGGCCCTGCCGTCCGACGACGGCGCCAACCAGGGCCGGATCGAGCGCATCCGCAGAGCCATTGCGCGGCTCGTCGAGATGCTGGAGATCAATCTCGCGCGCAGCCGGATACAGGGACCGTCCTTCCGCCCTCGCATCGTCCGCATCAATGCCGGCGCCCTTGTCAGCGCCGCCCACCAGCGCGCCTGCGACCTGCTCAGCGGCCCGACGATCGAGCTGCTGCTCGAGCCGCGGGCCGCGCAGGCGACGATCGCGGCCGACGAGGGCATGATGGAACTCGTCATCATCAATCTGCTCGAAAATGCCGTCAAATTCACCGCGCTGAAGGGCAGCGAGCCGATCGAACTCACCCTGGCCATGGCGGGCGAAGAGGTCGTCGTCACCGTCACGGATCGCGGCTGCGGCATCCCGGCCTCCGAGCTTCCCGAGGTTTTCGCGCTCGGGGCGCGCGGGCGGCATTCCGAGGCCGTCGAAGGATCCGGCCTCGGCCTGTTCCTGGTGAAGAAGATCGTCACCGCCCATAACGGCCGGGTTTCGATCGAAAGCAGCGAAGGCGTGGGCACCACGGTGCGGGTCGTCCTGCCGACAGAGCCCTGAACAGATCTTTGACCAGGGGCAGCCCGGTGGCTGCGGCGTCCAAAATCACCTTACGGCGCGCAGTCCACTTCCCAGCCGGGCTCAGTTAACACTTTTTTCGCCGTCCCTCAAAGAAGCAGCGCCCAGACGAAGCAAATCGTTACATCGCATTACATCGCGGAAAAAGCGTTACATTTTCGGATATTGATTGCGGGCGACACCCGTACGAACGTCATCTCCACAGAAACACACTGGGGAGCTGGTGCGATAGCGCCGTCCGAAAGACCGCGCCAATTCGGAAATGAGATGGAGTCTCGCGCGACGACATGCGCGCCGCACTTCTTTTTTGCCTTGCTGTTTTGGTCAGTTCGGTTCCTTGCCCTCGAAACGGTGCAGGCACCGGCTTCGGTAAACGGCATTAGGTAGTATCCAAACTAAATTGAATAAATAATTCACAATTATTTGGTTATAATTGCGCAATCTCAAATAAATTGGCGATTTTTAATACTAAGTAAAATGGTTCTTCTGTAAGTTTTCTCTACTACCAGTATGCGATTACGCCAGAATAAGCCTCAAGAATGCGCCCCTCTCGAACATCACCTTCAACACGCAATAATCAGCCGGAGACTCGATCGATGAACAATAACGACATCCCCGACAATGCTTCTGTGCAGCCGCCGCCGTGCTCCGACGTGAAGCTCAGCGAGCAGGAACTCGAGGCGCTGAACGGCGCCGGTGTCGGCAATGCATTCAAGGGGGCCGTCGCGGGCGGCCTCGGCCTTGCGGGCGTGGGTGCCATGTGCGGCCCCGTCGGGGCCGGGGTGTTGGGCGCTGTCGGCGTGATCGGCGGGGCGATCATGGGCGCATTCGCGCCGGACTCAGACGGTCCGGTCAGCGGTCTATAATCGTTATCGAGGTCACCTCGTTCGACCCTTCGTTCCGAGACAACGCGACATGACGGCGGCTCTCTACCGCAAGGAAGCGCTCGACAATCTCGCGGGCCCTGACCGGCTCGACGAGATGGTGCGCGTCACCTCTCCGCAGGGCTGGGCCGCGCTGGGCACGGCGCTGCTGATCGTAACCGGCTGTCTCGGCTGGTCGATCTTCGGCAGCTATCGCACCACCGTCTCCGGCCAGGGCCTGCTCGTCCCGGCCGGAGGCGCCTTCGTCAGCGTCTACGCTCCCAAGGCCGGGTGGCTCGACAGCTATCGACAGCGCGGCGACAAGGTGAAGAAGGGTGATCTGATCGCCCGTCTCAGCGCGCCCGAGGACGCAGCCCGTCTCGCCGACGTCGATAGCCGCGTCACCCAGCTCACGGAACAGCGCGCAGCGCTCGCTGCGCAGATCGAGGATCGCATCCGCAAGGAGACGATCGCGGCCCAGCGCAAGCGCGAGGCGCTGCAGGAGACGATCGATCTCGGAGAATCTCGGGTGGAGGCGCTCAATACCCTGCTCGGTCAGCGCGAAGGCCTGCTCTCGAAAGGGCTGATGCCCTCCGACCGGATCATCGAGACGCGCGAGAGGCTGTTCGCCGCCCGCGAATCGATATCCAGGGCCCGGACGGAGCTGTTATCGCTCGACGCCTCGCTCCAGACCCTGCGCCACCAGACCGACCAGGAGCGCGCGGCGCTCGATCGCCAGTTGCGCGACGCGGAGGGCCAGCGCGCCCAGACCCATCTCAGCGAGAACCTGGCGACGACTATCGTCGCCCGTTCCGACGGCACCATCACCACCAACGAGGCCGGCGACCACGCGCTGGTCAGCGCCGGCCAGAAGCTGATGGTGATCGAGCAGGGCGGCCCGCGGCTCGACGCGCTGCTCTATGTGCCGGCGGACAGCGGCAAGGAGGTCAAGCTCGGCATGGAGGTGCGCCTGTCGCCCTCCACCGCCAAGAAGGAGGAATACGGTTCGCTGATCGGCACGGTCATCCAGGTCGACGACAGCCCGGAGAACGAGGCGGCGCTGGCCCAGCGCCTCGGCAACCCCGATCTCGCGCGCCTCTTCACCCGCGCCGGGCCGCCGCTCCAGCTTGTCGTGCGGATCAATCCCGGTTCCGACGGCCCCGACAGCTACGCCTGGACCTCCAAGCGCGGCGAGCAGGTCGAGCTCGCCTCGACCACCCTTCTGGAGGGCCAGGTGACCGTGAAGTCTGGCCGGCCGATCAGCCTGTTCATCCCGGCGCTGCGCAGGTTCGTCGGATTATGAGCAAGGTGCCTCCCTTGCGCTTCCCGCAGACCGGCCGCAAGCGGGTCCCGACCATCCTGCAGATGGAGGCCGTCGAATGCGGCGCCGCCTGTCTCGCCATGGTCCTGGCCCATCACGGCAAATGGGTGCCGCTCGAGGAGCTGCGCGTCGCCTGCGGCGTCTCGCGCGACGGCAGCAAGGCGAAGAACCTGGTGCAGGCGGCGCGGCGCTACGGCCTGGCGGCCGAGGGCTGGCGCACCGAGCCGAACAAGCTCGCCGGCAAGCGGCTGCCGGCGATTCTGTTCTGGGAATTCAACCATTTCGTCGTGCTGGAGGGGATCGGCCGCAAGGTCGTCTACATCAACGATCCCGCCAGCGGCCCGCGCACGGTCACGCATGATGAATTCAACCGCGCCTTCACCGGCGTGATACTGACCATGGCGCCAGGGCCGGAGTTTCGGCCTTCAGGCGCGCGGGCGAATGTCTGGGGGGCGGTGCGCGACCAGCTCGCGCCCTCGCGCGGCGCCGTCGTCTTCCTGGTTCTGGCCGGCATCGCCGCCCTCGTGCCCGGCGTCTTCGTTCCGGCGGCGACGAAGGTCTTCGTCGACGACATTCTCGTTCGCCATCTGACGGACTGGATGCGGCCGCTGCTCCTTGGCCTCACCTGCGCGGCCCTTCTCGGCGGGCTGCTGAACTGGCTGCAGGGCTATTTCCTCGCGCGCCTGCAATGGAAGCTCGGCGTGTCGCTGGGCCTGAAACTGACATGGCATCTGCTGCGGTTGTCGCCGAGCTTCTTCGCGCAGCGCTATGCGGGCGACATCGCGAGCCGGCTCGCGACCACGGAACGGGCCTGCGACCTGATCGGCAGCCAGGTTTCCGCCCTGCTGGTCACAGGGCTCGCGGCGTTGTTCTACGGGGCGTTGATGGCGGTCTACGACCCTGTGCTGGCAGGCATCGGCCTGGCGCTTGCCCTCTTCAATGCCGTGTTCGCCCGCCTCATGGCGCGCCGGCAGGAGAATGCCGCCCGCACCGTCATGCGGGAGCAGGCGGCCCTGGGCAGCCTTTCCATCAGCGGCATCCAGTCGATCGAGACCTTGAAGGCGACGGCTTCCGAGGACGATTTCCTGAATCGCTGGGCCAACGCTCAGGCGCGCACCATGAACGCGGTGCACCGCTCGCAACTGCCGCTCCAATTCCTCGATCTGATCCCCCGTGCGCTCGGCGCGTTGACGATGGCGGCGATCCTCGGCGTCGGCGGCTGGCGCGTCATGGAGGGCCTGATCACCGTCGGGACGCTCGCCGCCTTCCAGACCGTCCTGTCGAGCTTCCTGTCGCAGGTCGGCGGTCTCGTCGGCGTCGCGTCGGGCATGCGCGAACTGCGGGTCGCGATGGAGCGCGTCGACGACGTGCTGCGCTATCCGCTCGACCGCCGCCTGGACCCGAAATGCGCGCCCGAGGCCGAGGGGCCGCCGCGTCGTCTCTCCGGCGCCGTCGATGTCGCCGATCTGAGCTACGGCTACAACCCGCTCGATCCACCGCTGGTCGATGGCTTTTCGCTGAAGGTGGCGCCGGGTTCCCGCATCGCTCTGGTCGGCCCCTCCGGCAGCGGCAAATCCACGATCGCGCGGCTGCTCGTCGGGCTGGCCGAGCCCTGGGGCGGCAGTATCGCGTTCGACGGCCAGCCGGGGGACCGGATCCTGCCCGGCGTCCGCGCGGCTTCCATCGCCTATGTCGAGCAGTCGGTCGTCCTGATGGAAGGCACCGTCCGCGAGAATCTGACCTTGTGGGACCCGCGGGTGAGCGAGCGCACGATCGTCGAGGCGGCCCGCGACGCCGGCCTGCACGAAACCATCGCGGCGCGCCCCGGCGGATACGATGCCCCGGTCAGCGAAGGCGGCAGCAACTGGTCGGGCGGCCAGGCCCAGCGGCTGGAGATCGCCCGGGCGCTGGTGGGCGAACCGAGCATCCTCGTGCTCGATGAGGCGACCTCCGCTCTCGATGCCGCGACCGAAGCGACCATCCTCGAAAACCTCCGACGCCGGGGCTGCACCATCATCCTGGTCACCCATCGCCTCAGCGCTATCCGCGACTGCGACGAGATCCTCGTGCTGGATCGCGGCCGCATCGTTCAGCGCGGATCGCATGAGGCGCTCTACGACCAGCCGGGCACCTATGGAGAACTCATCCGTGCTGCATGAAGCCCCTCAGCGGATGGCCGGCAGCGGCACGACGCCCATCGAGCGGTGCGGAGCCGTCCCGGTCTCGGTCGCCGGGCTGCGCGTCGACGTCGGCTCGGCCGATCTGTATCTCGATTGGCCCGGCCGGGCGGGGCGGCGGCGACGCATTGCCTCTCTTGACGCCCATGACATCGCCCTGCCGCTTTCGCTCACGCCGCCCCTCTCGGAACTGCCGGCGGAAGCGCGGTTTCTCGCCTTTCCAGCGCCGGGCTCGCGCTTGTCTTCCTTCGCGATCGAACCGTTTCTGAAAAGCCTCGATGCCGGCGAGCCCGCCGCGATCGAAGCGGCGGAGCGCTGGATCGAGCGCACCGCTCAGGCCGCCGGCCGGCCATTGGCGGGGACCATGCATCTCCTCGAGGCCGGAGAGGCGACGCTGGTACCCGGTCGCGTGGCGCGGCCGGCGCAAGGGATTCTCTGGGCCTCGGCCGCCGATGCGGCGCTGCTGACCGGACTGCCGGGAGCCGCGCCGGTTCTTCCGGCCATGCCCGCAGTTCCGGTGACGGCGGCCGGCGTGGCCGTCGATCGCGCGGCGGCGATTACCTGCCGCTCGAGTGTCGCGCTGGCCTTGGAGGGCGGGCTCTCGCGGGGCGTCCTCGCCCATCACGAGCGGGTGAAGCAAGCGCTCGCCTTCGCGGAAGCCGGCCGGGAAGACGAGGAAGCCGCGTACATCGCCGGCAAGGGCGACCGCGATCGCGCTGTCCTGGCTGCGACGGTCGCGCCGCTTCTGGCTCCCGCCGCGGCAGGCTCGCTGCACGGCGCTTCGCTGGCGTCGGTGTTCAGCAGCGTCGCCCGGGCCTCTGCGGTCGGCTTGCCCAACACGCCCTGGTCCGCATCCGACGAATACGAGCGCCAGCCGGTCGAGCAGCAGATCGACGCGCTTTCGGGCTGGGCCGGCGTGCGGGCTCGGCGCATCCGGCTGGAGCCGGGCTGGTGGCGCCGGGGCGGGCAATCGATCATCGGTTTCCGGCGGGATGGTGGCGGGCCGGTCGCGCTGATCGCGGGCACCGGCTGGCGAGGCGGATATCGCATCCGCGAGGCCGGCCGCGATCGGCCTGTCGACGCCCGAGTTGCGGCATCCCTGGCTCAGGACGGCTACATCGTTCAGCGCCGCCTGCCGGATACGGCGATGGATGGCCGCGGCCTGCTGCGTTTCGCCGCCCCGCTGGCCTGGCCTGCCTTGGTTGCGATCGTCATCATCGGCCTGGCCGGAAGCCTGCTCGGGCTCGTGACGCCGATGGCGACCGAGATCCTGTTCGAGACGGTCATTCCGGCGGCCTCGCATGCCGAGCTGGTTCAGCTCACGGCCGGCATCGCGGCGCTGGGCCTGGGCGGCATGGTCTTCGAACTCGTCCGCAGCTTGCTGGTCTTGCGGCTGTCCACGCTGCTGAACACCGACCTCGAAGGCGCCGTCTGGGACCGCCTTCTGCGTTTGCCAGCCGGATTTTTCCGAAGCTACACCGCCGGCGATCTCGCCTTGCGGGCCGCGGCGATCAACCAGATGCGAGACGCGGTGAGCGGCACGGCGATCAGCTCGCTGTTATCGGCGGTGTTCTCGGTCTCCAGCCTCGCCCTGATCCTCTATTACGAATGGCGCCTCGCTCTGGTCGCGATCGGCCTCGTCATCGTCCAACTGGTCGTGATGGTCGCGGTCAATCTGCGGATGCTGGGCTGGAAGCGGCAGGCGCTCGAGACGGACGGGCGGCTCCAGGCGCTTGCGCTTCAGTTGATCCAGGGCATCGCGAAGCTGAAAGTCGCCGGTGCCGAGGCGCGGGCCTTCGCAAGGTGGTCGCCGCTGTTCATCGCAAGGCGAGCGCTCGGCTTTCGCCAGGGGGCCTTGTCGTCCGGCTTCTCGGCGTTCGGGACCGCGTTCGGCATCGCCTCGACCGCGCTGCTGGTCGGGATCGTCGGCCTCGGCGGGATCGAGATCGGGATCGGCCGCTTCGTCGCGTTCAACGCAGCCTACGGCCAGTTCGTCTCGGCGACCCTGTCCCTGGGCAGCGTCCTGCCCGCTTTGATGTCGCTGAAGCCGCTTTACGGCCGAGCCGCGCCGCTGCTCGCCGCCTTGCCGGAGAATCTTGGCCGACAGGGCGCCCGGCACGATCTGCGCGGCGGCATCGAGGTCCGCGACGTGGTGTTCCGCTATCGCGGCGAAGGCCCTGCCGTTCTCGACGGCGTGTCGATCAAGGCCAAGGCGGGCGAGTTCGTCGGCATCGTCGGTGCCTCCGGTTCCGGCAAATCCACCTTGATGCGCGTCCTGCTCGGCTTCGAGACGCCGGAAAGCGGATCGGTGTTCTTCGACGACCAGGAACTCGGCAGCCTCGACCCGAGGGCATTGCGCCGCCAGATGGGCGTCGTCCTGCAATCGAGCCGCGCCACGAGCGGCACCATCCTCGACAACATCCTCAACGGCGCCGCGCTGACCGAGGCCGATGCCTGGGAGGCGGCGCGCCTCGCCGGGCTGGAGGCAGACATCCGGGCCATGCCGATGCGTATGTACACCTTCGTCGGCGAGGACGGGACACTTCTCTCAGGCGGTCAGCGCCAGCGCCTGCTGATCGCCCGCGCGGTGGTGCGCCGGCCGCGGATCCTGCTCTTCGACGAAGCGACCAGCGCCCTCGACAACCGCACCCAGCAGATCGTCTCCGAAGGGTTGGAATGGCTCGACGCCACCCGAGTCGTCATTGCGCACCGCCTGTCCACCATCCAGCACGCCGACCGCATCTATGTGCTGCAGGGAGGGCGGGTCGCCGAGGAGGGAAGCTATCGCGAGTTGCTCGAGCGCGGCGGATTGTTCGCCCAACTGGCGCTCAGGCAGGTCGCGTGAACCGGGCATCCGCCGGACGGAAACGCAGCAAACCAAAGAAGGAACCCGACATGACCGACAGCAGCAACCGCAAGCTCGAGGAGACCGAGCTCGACCACGTGCACGGCGCAGGGGCCAATGGGCATTGGGACCATACCGGAAAGTCCTCGATGTGGGTGACCACCGTGCCCGGCGACGCCCATGGCTTCTTCGGGCCGAGCGAGAACAGAAGCTCCGTGCGGCCGGACGGCAATGGCGGCTACATCCGCTGGGACCGGGCCAATAACTGCGAAGCTCCGGCCATCCGCAGGAGCTGAGGCGGTGGCGCCAATCGCTTGATGGAGAAGGCCATGGACAAGGAAAAAGCCAGGATCGACGAACAGCGCTTGGATATGAAGCTGTCCGACGACGATCTGGAGGCCGCGGTAGGCGGCGTCGGTCAAGCGCGCGGGTCCGTCAATGTCGAGGCCCTGGCGCACAAATACGCCGTACGGGACCCGCTCTATCGCCCTGCCAATGTAAAACTTGCAATCGAGGTTGATCATGACTGAAGCCGTCGAGAAATTCCAGGACCATATCCGCTCCATCGCCGGCGATCAGCCGAAGCTGGAAAGCTTTATCACGCAGGTGAAAACGCCCGATGATCTTGTCGCCTATGCCGCGCATGCCGGCTGTCCTCTCGACAAGATCGAGGCCGAGGAATTGTTCGAACAAGGGCGGGCTGCCTATAGCCAGATGCAGAATCAGCTGAGTGACGATGATCTGGACAAAGTGGTCGGCGGCATCAGCTTCACGGCCATCGGCGTCGGCGTCGGCGCGGCACTTGGCATCGCGGCTGTCACGGTTCTGACGGCAGGCGTGGGGACCGGGTTCTTAGCCGCCGCGGTGGCCGCCGGTACCACGACGTGGGGCGGCGTCGTTGCCGGCGTGGCAACAACAGGCGGAGCGATGGCCTTTTCCGGTGCCGTGGTCGGCGGCGGCGCTGGCCTCGTCGTGGACAAGGTGGTCGACGCCGTTAAGTCGTGAAGCGCTTGTCCTGATCGGATAGTTGATATCCTTCGCTTTCATGCGTCAGGAAGCCAGATTCCAGAACGTCCACAATAACAGTGGGCGTTTACCGATCTCCGTCGAGGCGACGTAACCGGCCACCCGACGAAGCCTCTTCTCCAAAACATTCTTTCTATTAAGAAGGATTCACCGCACATGACAGAACAAGCTGCTATTTCCGATAGCCCCCGGTTCATCCGGTTCCAGGGCGTCCTTTCCAAGCTCGCCTCCGACCCTGATGAAGCAAAGCAATTCGCCTCTACTGTAAATGGCCCAGAGACGTTTGCTTCCTATCTCTCCCAGAAGGGAATCGCCGTTAGTGCGAGCGAGGCGGAGACTGTCTACGGAGCCCTGCACGAACTCGCCGGGACGCTGCCCCATCAGGGAGGAGCAGAGCGGCCGCTCGGAGATAATGAATTGGGCGAAGTGGTCGGCGGGGGATGGGGCTGGGTCGCAATCGGCGCGGTCGCCGGGCTTGCCCTTGGAGCGGTGACGGGCGGCGTTGGTCTCGCACTTGCCGGCGCAGCCTTCGAAGTGATTGGTACCGCCACGATCGGAGCCGTCGGAGGCGGACTTGTGGGTGCCGGCAGCGGCGCTGCGGTTGGCGGCATCGCTCAAACCATCAAAAACGCTCTTTCGTAAGACGCGTTTATAAAACAGACGGGAGCGGCAATGCCGCTCCCGTTACTTGCCGCTCGGCCGAGATCGCTGGAATCGCCCGAAAGCCGTCGTTTTTCGCCGCCGGCCGCCCTGGGGCATTGGATTTCTCGTCCTCATCGAGCGCATTCCACCGCCGAGATCCCCGGACTGCCGGCCCAGGCGGAACCTTCGGAGAGACTCGCCGAACAGCAGGCCGGGCGCCTCGTACTGCACCCGCCTCTCAGGTCGCGAAAAGTCCTGAAACCAGAGCTGGCTCGGGAAAACTGGACAGTGCGGATAAGTGGAGTTTCTACCTGAAGGCGGCATGATGGCCGCGACAGGCGAGACCATGGCAAAACGACCGCGGCGGAACCACGCGCCAGCCTTCAAGGCGAAAGTGGCCCTCGCAAGCTGAGCTGACACGGCAGTTCGACGTACATCCGAGCCAGATCACGCAGTGGTGCAATCAGCTTCTCGACGGGGCTGCGGGCGTCTTCGACGGTGAAACACAGGCCGCAGCGCCCGCTCTGGCGGTCGACGTGAAGACGCTGCATGGGAAGATGAATGGCGCGCCGCGCCGAGCGATGATGACAACTACATCTCCTCTATAGCCCTCTAGGTCCCTCCCTTAGCCAGAACGCGGTTGGAGACGCACTTCGGGACAATAGACCTCGCATGGCTCGTCAGGTCCGCCAAAGGCTTGCACGATGCTCATGTATAAAACGCGAACTGACCGAGTTTGAGCAACGCCAGAGCAACCTTTTGTCTACTTAGGAATCTGCTCGGCGAACTCGCCTTGGAGAGGAATCGAATACGATGCAGCCAACTCGGCTATCTGATAACCGACCGACTTGCGCAATGCCCTGAGTGCGGCCTCGAAGGCGAGCCACTCCGGATCGCCACCGTCGCACCGGAGCGTAGTAAGGTCGAAGGGCTCAACTAGATCAAAGAAATGACGGATCGTTTTAGCCAAGGCAACAATGACGGTGTCAAGCGGGCTACCCGGAGCGCAATCGCGTCGCAGTCGACTCAAGTCGTGACGCAGACCATCGAGCGATATCCGCACCCGATCGGGGAACTCCGCGTCAAACCTTGCCCAGAAGGCTCGGCGATCTTCAACGAGTGCAACTATATCCCGAGCTAAGCTAGGCGCCATTTGCCCCGAGCGAAGCAGCTCGATGCTACTCGCCCACCCTCGCTGGCGCACCTCGACAATCAGGGCTTCATGGTCGCGTTTCCAGTCGTGGAGTTGTTGCGCTGTGAACCCCGCATGGTCCTTGTCCACCATATCGCCGCACTCACGGCACAGCCAAAGGCCGTTCGCGGCCGACCGTCGTTGAACTTCGCTTTGATTAGGATCGTAGCGCGGTCCGCCTTCGGCGGCTGCACAGATATGCGCAGCATGTCCTGTTCCTAAGCCTCGCTCATGGCCAGATCTCGGCCCAGCGGTGAGCCGAAGACATTGAGGATTGGAGCAGAAATGCGCGGCCCTCATCGCGAGTTCACGCTTTACCGGCAGAGAAAATTCATGACGCGGCATCGCCGTACCTCAGATTACGACAACCAGAGGTGCCACACCGAGATAGGGCCTGGTTCAATGCCCGCACTCGCACCGCCGTCATAGATGAAATTTCGGCCGTGCCGCGAATGAGCCAAGTCGTTCTTCGCGACGTTAGCGGCAGTAGGCAAGCTCTCGATGAGATACCCAGGGGGCTTTTTTGCCATGGCTCCCGACAAGAAGGGAACCAGTTTCGTGCCGATTGACGATCCATCTCGAACGTAGGCAATCATAAACGCTTCGCGATTTCCCCACGCATATTCTCCCTCTACGAAGCGACGAATGCCATTGTCGCAATATAGAGCCTCTGTCTTCGAGCTGGCGGCATCGATAATTTTTGCTTCGGTGATCAGCGGAAATCCACGATTTCGATTGGATAGGTAGATCGATAAATCTGGGCGCTTCTCAAGATGTGCGCCATTAAAGCTTATGCTTTCCTTCCCTCGAACCGCGCAAAGCACCAACTGGCCCCATAGCGGATCTTCCTCAATTAGGGTATTCAGCCGCGCCTCCATGAGGGCGGTGACTTCGGCTTCGCTCCCAGATGCTACTGTGATCGGAGATTTTGCCCGAACATCGCTAAAAGCTCGTAGAAGTCCCTCGGCGATGACTTCCAGGTGATCTGTTGACACCTCGGGTAACGGCAACGCTAACCCGCGCGTTAATTCGGCAACCTGATCTGGACGTGGGCGGATTCCACTAGGCGTCATGCAGTCGCCCGCCCCTTCAGCAAATCGACGTGGGACCAGACAATCCGCTGCGCAAGCAAACGAGCTTGTGTCTCGCTCCAATATCGACGTTGGGCGAGCCTTCCGATCAGTAGGCCGTCCTGCCCATCACGGATCACAATCTCAGAAGCAGCGGCGTCATCGGCAATACGAAGCAAGCCGTCCCAATCTGCGGAAGCAATTGCATTGGCGTCCTGGCGGGTCGAAGTACGCACATCAATGCCATACCAAGGCGACTGAACTGATTTAGTTATTGGGCGAACAGCGAGCTTGGAGCCCCATCGATCACACCAAGGCTTCAGTTCCTTTTCCAAAATTTCACAGAAATGCGCTTGTTCTTGAAGCTCCGGTGCTTTTTGCGCATCATGCTTACTTTGTGCGAACGGAAGGTTGAACTCCAAGGTGTCCGAAATCACCTGCAAGTCGCGAGGGCCAAGCCCATACAAACGCGCAACCCACGCATCGACGTCATCCCAGGATACTTCGCCCGAAATCAAGCCATCAAAAAACTTTAGAACTTCCTCGCGGCGAGGTTGCTCAAAATCTCGAAAATCTGGAAGCGGAATTCGGTCCAGCGTGGCCTTCTCAATTACCTCGCGCTCAAAGCCAAACTCACCGCTGGTTACCAGAGCAAACCAAACCGCAAGTTTGCTTCCAAGAACAAGCGCTAGATAACGCACCAGTCCATGCGCGTCTGGAAATCCGTGAGGACTGTAGCCGTAGAATGTTTCATTAAATACCGCGTTTTCTTCAGAAACGGCTACGCCGATGCGGCCGGTCAGAGCTGGCGGTGATTTATGGACGACAAGCAGTGGGCCGGAAAACAATTCCACCGATCTGGGGTCATGAATCCGATCATGCGAGAAAGCGTCGAGCGCATCGTGGTCGATTGATGTCGTAGTGAACGATGCAGCGGTAATCTCAGGAAAGCCGTGAAGATAGCGCGCGTCAACACCAGGCAGGCCATCGCCCTTCTGGCGAATCCGGCTGCTGCGTCTTAGCTTCTGATATCCGTTGCCGCTACCGCGCAAATGACCGCGATCTGTAAGGCCGATTGCTTCTTGCCAGAACCCATGAAGTGTTAGATGCCCCAGTGCCCGTATCCGCTCTACGATGCCAAGGTCGGCTTTCGTGCCACGAAACAAAATCTTCAGGATCTCGGGTGTTTCGACCAGTTGCCGAGATGACACTATTTCCGCATTGAGCGCATCGACGCGCATGCTACCGGCGTCGTTGAGCGAATCCTCAATCCTTGGACTGATGAGACGAAACCCTGCGCTCGCAGCGGGAACCCTATTTGTGGCAAGCAGGATGCAGAATGGCGCCGAGATTTCCGGCCAAACCTTTGTCTGCCGCAGTTCCACGCCATTGATAATAGAGGTGACGTCCAAAGCCTCGAATAGAGCTTGGCGAGCCTCGACCATGCCATCACCTTGTTGGAAAAGCAGGCGCGCATGCAGGGCAAAAGCAATTTGACCGTTCGGCTTGGTCCATTCCATTGCGCGCCAAACGAAAGGCAAGTCTAAGCCTTCGTTTGGCAATGGTGGCGTTGCGATGGAAGTTTTTCTATCGGCGGCGATTTGGGAGACTGTTCTTCGGACAAGATGCCAATCCGATAGTCCTGTTCCACTAGCCCATGGGGGATTACCGATGACGAGGTCATATTGTCCAATGTGCTCGTCGCCGACCAGTGGGCCTAAGCTTCCAAGTTCGGCACCCGCAGCATCATCAGGGCCGAGCAAGCGATGCAGAACCTTTCCGCGCAGATCCTTAAACTTCAGCTTGTCAACAGGCCGCGGATTAGGGTCCAGCTCAATCGACATGAGATAGAGCCCGAGCGCTGCAAAACGCAGCGCAGCTTCGTTAATGTCGAACCCCACAATCTGATCGTACAGAATCCTGCGCAACGCACGCGTGTCGGGTCGCTTCTGGGTAGCGCGCCAGTTTGACGCGACCAATTCCCGAAATGCAGTAAGCAGGAACACACCTGCACCGGCCGCCGGGTCCAGAACCTTTGCTGCATAACAATGGTCATGCCGCTCAAGCGCTCTAAACGATGCGCGGACCATTAGGTCGGCAATAGAACGTGGAGTATAATATCCCCCTTCGCGTCGCTGGCGAAGCGGAGCATGATTGCGTAAGTATAGCTCGTAGGCCTGACTCAAGACTCCTACTGGAATGTGCGCGAAGTCGAGGTTGTCCCATTTCTCCTCCCAGCCGAGGAAGAGTTGGCTCTCAGGCGCACGCCTCAGCACGTCGCCTAGTACATGATAGGCAATATCCGGGAGGTTCTCGAAGATAT
The DNA here is from genome assembly GCA_900466745.1 of Hyphomicrobiales bacterium. Lineage (GTDB taxonomy): Bacteria > Pseudomonadota > Alphaproteobacteria > Rhizobiales > Beijerinckiaceae > Allobosea > Allobosea minatitlanensis. Next base: position 263,390 of record UBNE01000003.1, read on the forward strand.
TATCTGATAATGGAAGCAGGTCGCCATTGAATGTGGCGTCAAGCCAAGCTGAGGTTTCTTTGGCAACCTCACGACTATCAAAGAGGCTGGCTGCACTATCGGTGCCTGACATAGCGCTTGGAAGGAGACCGCGATCAGCCAGGAATCGAGTGAACAGCGCGCGGCCTACAAGCGAGATTGCGTCCTCGTCCGAAATCGTATCAAGGCCGCTTAGTGTCGATATCGAGCCGGTAAGCAGGTTTAGGACGACATTGGAAATCCAATTGCGCTGACTAATCGCCGCTTGTGGCCTGATGTTACCGAGGCGAGCGAGCGCCGCGGATCGCGCATCACCATCACGCCCCCAATCGACCCGGGCCTGTGCGGGAGTCTTGCTGTCGAGCGCTACGCGATAAACATCGAGCCGACCCGGCGCCACCACCCCCAGATACGGCGCATCGCCACGCATTGCGAGGAGTCGCCGAATCCTGTGCAATTGCTCATCCCCTTTGAGGGAATCTGCATCAACCAAGAAGACTAGCGGAGCACCTTGCCATTCATAAACAGCGCTCACGACGCCCAGTAGATCGCTACCGGCGCGCCGTGCAGTCATCAGCGTCGCATAAGGCAGAAGGTCGGGACCATCGTCGTCGAGCGATCGGAGCGAGGTAGGATCGCCCCCGAAATCGAGAAGGATGGCCGCTATGTCAGCCATCGGAACCCCCTGCATCTCGACTGCGGCCGAATGCAAGCCCCCAGAAGAACGCTGTCATGTGTCGAGGTCCAGGTTCGTTTGGCGATCTCCTCCAAAATGGCCTTGACGCGCAGCACCCCGTGGCTTTTTCGGGGTGACTTCCACCTTCGACATGATCTGTCGATAGTCACCGCCCAACTCGCCGACTCCCACGAGAAGGACGGCGATGAGAGCAAGGTGTGTCGGGAGCTCGCCTGTACGCGCATAATTGGAAATCGAATTTGGGTTCATACCGATGAGTTCGGCGAACGCGCGAACGCTCAACCCAGCCTTTCCAAGCACAGCAAGGAATTCCGTATAAAGCATCCCGGCGCACACCACACAGATTAATGTAGCGTAACACATAGATTTATGTGGGTAAAGATTGCTTGCCCCGCCCATTTCCCTCTTTTCTCGCAATTTCATCCCTCTCCAAATGATCGATCACTCCCATTTCAAAATAGAACATATAGGGAACATGCCTGTTCCGTGATGCCAAATCAAGGACGAAAAGCGATGGGCGCCCGCCAATAAGTCATTGTATGCGGGTTGGATTTTGATCGCGGTTTTGCTTTTTGGCAGCTTTGCTGACCTGCATCCCGCATGCATTCTCCGCTCCGGCCGAGCCGATGGCTTGGGGGCTCTGCCCCCTGGCGCGGCGCAAGGGATCGCTGGCGCTCGACCGGGACGGTCTCCCCGGCCTTCCGCGCGGATGCGTGTTTCTCATTCTTGCTGATGGCTTCGATCCGCTTGTGCAGGCCGGGTGATCCCCCTCCGTCCCGGTCGCCCTTGCACCTTGCACCCCCCGGTCTCGCCGACGGGCAGGGTTGCAGCGCAGCGCTGCGCTCCAACCCAAGCCCATAGGAGAAAGACCATGACCACGACCAAAACCAACAGCCCGACCGCTGAACACGGCTCGACCGTCTTCATCCCGCTCAACAAGCTCAAGAAGCACCCGAAGAATGCGCGGAAGACCCCGCACAGTGAGGCGTCTATCGAGGCGAAGGCCGCGAGCATCGCCGCCAAGGGCATCCTGCAAAATCTGGTGGTGGAGCCGGAGGTGGACGCGGACGGCGCGGCAACCGGCTTCTATCTCGTCAGCATCGGGGAAGGCCGCAGGCAGGCGCAGATGCTGCGCGTGAAGCGCAAGGAGATCAAGAAGACCGAACCCATCCGCTGCGTCATCGACACGGCGAACGACGCAGCGGAAATCAGTCTTGACGAGAACGTGACCCGCGAAGACCTCCACCCTGCCGACCAGTTCGAGCGCTTCCGCGAGCTTTCGGAAGATCGGGGATGGGGTGCGGAGGAAATCGCCGCCCGGTTCGGCGTGACCGCCCATGTGGTGAAGCAGCGGATGCGGCTCGGCGCGGTCAGCCCGAAGCTGTTGCAGGTCTATCGCGACGGCGAACTGACCTTGGACCAGTTGATGGCCTTCGCCATTACCGACGATCACGCGCGGCAGGAACACGTCTATGAGAACCTGTCCTATAACCGCGATCCGTCCATCATCCGGCGCGACCTGACCAAGATGAACGTGCCCGCGACGGATCGCTGCGCGGTTTTCGTCGGCGCGCAAGCCTATACCGAGGCTGGCGGCAACATCATCCGCGACCTGTTCACCGAGGATCGCGGCGGCTTCTTTGAAGACCCGGCGCTTCTGGACCGGCTGGCCGTCGAGAAGCTGGAACGGATCGCCGCCGAGGTACGGGTGGTCGAGGGGTGGAAGTGGACCGCCGCCTATCTGGACTTCCCCCACGCGCATGGGATGCGCCGCGTCTATCCGCATTCCGTGGAGCTTTCGGAGGAAGACGCCGCCGCCTACGACGCCGCGCAGGACGAGCTTGAGCGCGTGACGGCGGAATGGGAAGACGCTGATATTGACCTCCCGCCCGAGGTTGATGCGCGGCTCGCGGAGCTTGAAGCCGAGATCGAGCGGATCGACGCCAAGCGCCATGCCTACGATCCCGACGAGATCGCGCGCGGCGGCGCGTTCATCGTCGTCGCCCATAACGGCGAAACCCGGATCGAGCGCGGCTTCATACGCGCCGAGGACGAGGCACCGGAGCCGGAAGCGGAAATCGCAGAGGATGGCGAAACCATCATCGACGGCGTGCGCGTCAACGGCGATGGTGAAATCCTCGACGGTGACGGCGAAGGCGATGACCACTCCGAAACCGAACCGGAGCCGGAAGAAGAGGCCGGGGATGCTGGCAAGCCGCTGCCGGACTCGCTCATTCGCGACCTGACCGCGCATCGCACCCTTGGCCTGCGCCTCGCCCTTGGCGAGCAGCCGGATATGGCGTTGATCGCCGTCATCCACACGCTGGCGGCGCAGACCTTCTATCGGGGCGGCAGCACGGCCCATTGCCTCGAAATCAGCCCCACCAGCAATTACCTCGCCGCCCACGCGGACGGCATCGACGACACGGCGGCGGCGAAGATGCTGGACGACCGTCACGCCGGATGGGCGGCGGACATGCCGCGCGACGTGGCCGACCTCTGGGGCTTCGTCGCCGGTCTTGACCATGCGAGCCTCATGGCCTTGCTCGCGCATTGCGCCTCGCTGACCGTCAATGCGGTGAAGCTCCCTTGGGAAACCAGCAAGCGCCGCGCCCATGAAACGGCGGATAAGCTGGCGACGGCGGTGACGCTCGACATGACCGCGCACTGGACGCCGACCGTGCGGAGCTATTTCGGGCGCATCACCAAGGCCCATATCCTCGCCGCCGTGCGTGAAGCCCTTGGCGACGAGGCAGCGGAGCGGATCGCGGACAAGAAGAAGGTGGAGATGGCCGAAGCCGCCGAGCAGCTTCTGGCCGGGACCGGCTGGCTTCCGCCCGTGCTGCGCACCGCGCGTCCCGCTTGGCTCGACCAGCAGGCCGAGACGTTCGCCCTCGCACCTGTCGAGTCTGCCCCCTCGCAGGAAGCCCATGATGACCATTTCGCCATCGCAGCGGAATGAGGAGGCAGGCCGGGGGGGCGCAAACGGCCCCGGCTTTCTTTCCGCCCGAAAAAAATCGCGGGCCGCGCAGTCGCGCGGCCCGATCACCTCGACCGTCGCCACGGTCGGAATCACCGTGAAGGAGGAGAACTATGGTTGCCGTCATGCTGATGAGCGTCGTGCTGATCGCCGGGCTTTGCGTCCTGGCCTATACGCTCGCCGTCTATGCCTTGCCCTTCATGCTCGGCGTCACCGCCGCGCAGTTCGCCTATCACACCGGCGCGGGATTCATCGGCGCGGGCCTTGTCGGTTTTGTCGCCGCCGTCGCCGCCTTCGGCGTGCTGGCGCTGTTGTTCGACAAGCTGCGCTCACCGATCCTGCGCCTGATCGTGGCGCTGGTCTTCGCCGCGCCCGCCGCCGTCGCGGGCTATGCGCTCGTCCACGGCGTCACCAAGGAAGCCGTGCCCTCCGAAATCTGTCGGCAAATCTTCTGCATCATCGGCGGGGCCTTCGTCTTCGTGTCCGCCCTGATGCGGCTGGCGGGCGGCATGGGCCATCCCGCCCACAGAACATAACGATGTGCGGTCGAGTGAAGCGCAGCGCGATCAGCGTCGCCCGATGGCGATTGCGGAAAGATCGGTCGCGGGGTTCACGATGACGTCGGCCTGTTTTCGCTCGGAATAGCGGTCCACGAGCTGCGCCGTGTGCGGGCGCAGCAGCACCGTGAAGCGCACCAGCTCCTCCATCACGTCGACGATGCGATCATAGTAGCTCGACGGTTTCATTCGGCCCGCCGCATCAAACTCCTGAAACGCCTTCGCCACGCTCGACTGATTGGGGATGGTGAACATCCGCATCCAGCGGCCGAGCAGGCGCAGCGTGTTGACCGCGTTGAAGGATTGCGATCCGCCCGACACCTGCATCACCGCGAGCGTGCGCCCTTGTGTCGGACGCATTCCCTTCATCTCCAGCGGCAGATGGTCGATTTGCGCCTTCATGATGCCGGTGATCTGGCCGTGGCGCTCCGGGCTGCACCAGACCATGCCTTCCGACCACAAGGCATGTTCGCGCAATTCGTGGATGGCGGGATGATCGTCCCCCTTCACCTGATCAGGGAGCGGCAGATCGGACGGATCGAAGATGCGCGTCTCGGCTCCGAAGAACTGGAGCAGCCGCGCCGCTTCCTCGACCACGAGGCGCGAGAAGGAACGGTCGCGCAGGGAGCCGTAGAGCAGCAGAATGCGTGGCGACGGGCTATCGGCGCCAAGCCCGAGGGCTGGCCGTTCGTGGATATAGCGGCGGTCGAGCGCCGGCATATGATCCGGCTCGGCAAGGTCTCGCAGGCGCGTCACGCATTCATTCCCTTCTCATACCAACCGCGCGAGCGCTTCACGATCGTCACGACAGACAACATCACCGGCACCTCGACCAGCACACCGACCACGGTGGCGAGCGCAGCGCCCGACTTGAGACCGAACAGGCTGATGGCCGCAGCCACCGCCAGCTCGAAGAAATTCGACGCGCCGATCAGCGCGGCCGGAGCCGCCACGCACCATGCCACGCCGAGGCGGTGGCTCAGCCAATAGGCCAGCCCCGCGTTGAAATAGACCTGGATCAGAATGGGGACGGCCAGCAGCGCGATCACCAGCGGCTGCGCCACGATGGCCTCGCCCTGAAAACCGAACAGCAGCACCAGCGTCGCCAGCAGCGCGGCGAGCGAGATCGGGCCGAGGCGGGCCAGCAGCGCGTCGAGTGCGGCCTGTCCACCCGTCGCCAGCACGCGGCTCCGCACGAGTTGCGCGACGATCACCGGCACGACTATATAGAGGCCGACCGAGATCAGCAGCGTGTCCCATGGCACCGTCACCGAGGCGACACCGAGCAGCAGCCCGACCAGCGGCGCGAACAGGAACACCATGAGCACGTCGTTCAACGCGACTTGGCTCAAGGTATAGGTCGGATCGCCATCGCAGAGGTTCGACCAGACGAACACCATCGCGGTGCAGGGCGCGGCCGCGAGCAGGATCAGCCCGGCGATATAGGACGAGCCCTGTCCGGCCGGCAGCAGCGGCGCGAACAACCAGCCGATGAACACCGTGCCCAGCAGCGCCATCGAGAATGGCTTGACCGCCCAATTGATGAACAGGGTGACGCCGACGCCCCGCCAGTGCTGCCGCACCGATCCCAGCGCGCCGAAATCGATCTTGAGCAGCATCGGCACGATCATCAGCCAGATCAGCACCGCCACCACGAGGTTGACGCGGGCGATCTCGGCCGAGGCGATGGCGCTGAACAGGCCCGGTAGCAGATGGCCAAGCGCGATGCCCGCCACGATGCAGAGCGCCACCCACAGGGTCAGGTAGCGCTCGAAAAAGCCGATGCCGGGGCGTGGCGGCGCGGTCGCCGCGAGAGGAGCCGTGGACATGGAAACCTCAGACGATCCGGTTGCCATGTTCGTCCACAACCCGTTCGCCGTCCTCCTTCGTGAATGCGCCGCGTTGGGGCGACGGCAGGAGGTCCAGCACGGCCTCCGATGGGCGGCAGAGCTTCACGCCGAGCGGCGAGACGACCAGCGGCCGGTTGATGAGGATCGGGTGCGCCATCATCGCGTCGATCAGCATGTCGTCGGGCAGAGCCTCGTCGCCCAAACCCAGTTCCGTATGGGGCGTTCCCTTTTCGCGGAGCAGATCGCGCGGCTTCATGCCCGCCCGCTCAATGAGCTGGACGAGCAGCGCGCGGGCCGGCGGGGTCTTGAGATATTCGATGACGTGCGGCTCGATCCCGGCGTTGCGGATCAGCCCGAGCGTGTTGCGCGAGGTGCCGCAGTCGGGATTGTGGTAGATGATGATGTCGGTCATGGGCGTGGTCCTTCGCAGCAAGGCATCAGTTCCTCGACAAGCGGCGCGCACAGTTCGGACCGACCCGCACAGCAATCCTTGACGAGATAGAGAGTGAGCGCGCGAAGCGTGCCGAGGTCCGCGCGATAGATGATGGAACGGCTATGACGCTCCGATGTGACCAGCTTCGCCCGTGTCAGGATCGCCAGATGCGACGACAGGGTGTTTTGCGGCACATCGAGCAGACGGGCGATCTCCCCTGCCGGCAAACCGTCTGGTTCGTGGCGGACTAGCATACGGAACGTGTCGAGCCGCGTCGGCTGCGCCAAGGCGCTCAAAGCGAGAATGGTCGATTCTGAATCCATATATCGAGAATAATGGATATATTGAGATGCGTCCAGATCGACAGATCAGAACAGACGGAAATTTTTGGCGTTGCCCTTCGGGCCGCGCTCTCGGCTGCGCCGGAACCACACCTTCGGCGCGTTTCCGCCATTCGGCTTCGATCACTAACGCGACAGAGGCGGCGGCGGGCATTTCGCCGGAAGCCCCGCAAGCGCGAGGCGGTCGAGGGGCTGGCCTTAGTCGCCATCACGCCGAGACCGGCGAGCTGGGGAGCATGACGCCCGGAATCGATCCGCTAACAGAGCAAGGCCGGGAAACGCGGATCGCCCCCTTGGTCGGGGATCGGGCGCGGCATCATGCGGGTGGACTTTCGGCAGCGACGTGGAGGGTCAGCGCAATGAAGGTGCGGAAACAGGCCATGGGTTCGGCATCGCCCCGCAAGGCCGGGTCCGCGCCATGACGGCGAGGATCAGGCGATGGCGCAACGCCCAGCAATGCCCGCGTCGATTCCGTTCTCGAGCGTCGAGGCGCAGGGACGGCCGCCATTGCCGTATTTCCCCGATTTCCTGAAACGGGCGTCCATCCGCGATCTCGATTGGCATGGGTCTAACCGAAGACCGGCTTCGCCTCGCTCGTCTCCCGCAACGTCCGCCGCCAGCTTTTTCCGCCGCCTTCGGCTTTGCATCGCGAAGCAAAAAAGCCGTCGTCGGCCGCCTTCCACTTCGTTCCAGCCCTGAGCCCACCCCATCGCGCAAGCGCGACGGGGACCCCGAGCGGGTGCGGGCCGAGCGTCCCCGGTCTCACGACCCCCATCGAGGTCGCAATGGAGCGGCCCGACAGGAAAAGGAATACAACAATGGCGACCATCGGCACCTTCACCAAGAACGAAAACGGCGCGGGCTTCACCGGCGCGGTCAAGACCCTGACCCTCAACGTCAAGGCCAAGTTCGTCCCCTCGGAAGGCGAAAGCGAGCGCGGCCCGGACTTCCGCATCTTCGCCGGCGCGACCGAGTTCGGCGCGGCCTGGAAGAAGACCGCCCGCGAGACCGGCCGTGAATACCTCTCCGTCAAGCTGGACGATCCGAGCTTCCCGGCCCCGATCTACGCCAGCCTGGTCGAAGCCGAGGACGGCAGCGGTCACAACCTCATCTGGTCCCGCCGCAACGGCGACTAAGGCCAGCCCCTCCAGAAGCCCCGCCCAGCGCGGGGCTTCTCTATGCTCATGCCCGCCGCCTTCAGAACAGGGAATCGGGATGCAGGGCCTTCAGGCATTGCGCTCACGCGCATCCCGATCGGATCTCGTCCCCGGCGTCCGCTCCGCTCTCGCCGGGCAGGCTGCTTGGGGGTCTCCCCCCGGCGCGGCGCAAGGGATCGCTGACGCTCGACCGGGGCGGTTTCCCCGCCTTCCTCCACGTCGTTCCGCCGTTCCGTGCAGGCCGGGTGATCCCCCTCCGCCCCCGTCGCCCTTGCACCTTGCACCCCCCGGTCTCGGCGACGGCCAGGGGTTGCAGCGCAGCGCTGCGCTCCAACCCAAGCCCATAGGAGAAAGACCATGTATCATCAGCTTGCCACCCGGTTCGGCCGCAATAGCCATCAGATCAGCGGGCGCGAGCCGCTGGATAACGAAGCCCTCTATCGGCACGTCCCTTCGATCTTCGCCAGCGAAGCCCATGACAGCCGTTCCGAGCGTTACGTCTATGTCCCCACCATCGACATCGTGGAGGGCCTGCGCCGCGAGGGATGGTTCCCGTTCTTCGCCGTGCAGTCGGTTCCGCGCGACGGTTCGCGCCACGGCCACGCCAAGCACATGCTGCGCCTGCGCCGGGATGGCGGCATCGGCAAGCCGGAGGCGGCGGAAGTCATCATCGTCAACAGCCATGACGGGACCAGTGCTTATCAAATGTTCGCGGGGATGCTGCGTTTTGTCTGCACTAACAGCATGATCGCGGGCGAGCGGTTCGAGGAAATCCGCGTTCCCCACAAGGGCGGCATTCAGGATCAGATCATCGAAGGCGTCTATACCGTCGCCGAGGATTTCCCGCGCCTCATCGACGCCACCGAGACGATGAAGGAAACGCGGCTTTCGCGGGACGAGCAGCGCGTTTTGGCCGAGGCCAGCCTTGTCGCTCGCTACGGCGAGGAGGAAAGCCCGGTGCAGCCGGATCAGATCATCATACCGCGCCGCCACGAGGATGCAGGGCAAAGCGTCTGGAGCACGTTCAACGTCATTCAGGAAAACCTCATCCGGGGCGGTTTGCGGGGACGCCGCCAGACATCGGATGGACGCATTCGCCGCACGCAGACCCGCGCCATCAACGGCATCGACCAGAATGTCGGCCTCAATCGCGCGCTCTGGACGCTGGCCGAGGGGATGCAGCGCTTGAAAGGGAATTGACCCCGAGCGCCACAGGGCCGCCGACTCCGGCGGCCCTACCTCTTCCCGCAATCAAAGAGGCGGAAAAAATCGCGCCGATCCGGCGATGCGGATCGGCGGTGCGGCCATGCCCGAGCACATGGCCGCGCTCGCCGGGCTGCGCCCGGCTCGCAAAACAACAGCTTTCATCTTGAGAATGGAGTAACCACACCCGGTCGGCTGAGCCGCACCAGGTTTCGTGCTTCACTAACTTCAACCACTTAGACTTGCATCGGACACTCTTTGCTCGGGTTTCACAGTAGATCGCCCGCGTAAAGAGGTAACGCCATGCTGAACATCGACTGGCGTTCAGCGGCAGCGTACAGGCATACCAAGAGTATTGCTGCCGCCGGTTTCGCCTGGGAATATCTTCGCCGCGATGCGGATTACCATCGCGACTATCGAGCCATCAGCCGTGACCGCAAGCCAAGCACCGATGTGCTGGAGGCGTTCACACGGCGCTGGGGGTTGCGATTTCCCGAGCGACCCTGAAACCTCCGCAGACGAACAGGCACTCTTCTGGAGTCCTGGCGTCCGGCCGCAGGCCGTGAAGCTGTTGCCCGTCGAGCACCACGGCGGCGACACCGAGCCGATAATCACGCTCGCCCATCTCGACGGCCTCGACCTTCGCCGCGCCGCCGATGGCTGGCACGGCATCTGGCAGGTCGATGGGGTGACGCATCAGTTCTGGCTTCCCGAGGCCGTGCCCGATGCCCCCGCATTCTATGCCTCGGTCCTGCCGATGGACGATTTTCATGACCTGCGCACGCATGCCTCCCAGCGGCTCCGGCGTTCCTTCAGCGGCGACCGGCCGGGCCGCGACTTTCGAGCGATGCCTCCGCAGCTCCGGCAGCTCCACATCCTGGCGCTGCGCGCCCTCGATGCGAAGCTCCATGGCGAGAGCTATCGCGCCATCGCCGAAGTGCTGCTTGGATTCGAGGGCACGAAGGAGGATTGGGAGGTCGATTCCCGAAAGAACAAGGTGCGCCGCCTTGTCGCCAACGGCATCGCCATGATGCGCGGCGGCTACCGGCTTCTTCTCCACTATCCGATCAAACCCACGCGCAAGTAACCGCCGCGTCAGGGGTGCCGCCAGCGCGTATGCGCAAATACGGCACGCTACCCGTCGCCGATCCCTCGCCATGGTTTGCCGTAGCCCACCGACCAGCAGCTCGTCGCCAATGCGCGCTCGCGCTGGCAGAACACGGTCGGCGGCTTGCAGGACGCCATGCGCGTGCAGGCCGGTGCTGTCGGCAATATCGACAGCAACCGCGCGCAGATGTCGGCGCTGATCGGCCAGAGCCAGGGCGCGACCGGCGCGCTACAGGCCACGCAGGCCGGCAACCAGCTCCTCGCTCTCCAGTCGCAGCAGCTTTCCGATCTCGTCGCGGTGATCTCGGCCAATGGCCGGGCGAGCGCTTTGACCGATGCGGAGCGCGCCGCCGCCGCCGAACAGGGCCGCGAACAGCGCCGCCGCTTCCTGACGCCGGGCTCGGGCTACCAGCCCGGCAACGCGCAAATGTTCAACAGCGGCAAGTAACCGCCAGAAGGAGCATTCCCATGGACGGCAAGATGCTGGCCCGCCTCGGCGCAATCGTCTTCGTCGCCGTCGCCATCACGGCGACGGTGATCGAGCTGACTCGCAAGGAGGACGCGCCGGCATCTTCGCCGGCCGTCCCTCACCAACCCGACCGCGATCCGCTGCGCGAAAGCCAGCGCCGGTGCCAGAAGCTCGGCCAGCAGGCCGCGAACGACACCGACTGCCTGCGCGTCTGGGTCGAAACGCGCGACCGCTTTCTCGGCCGCACGCCTGCGCCGTCCTCGCCTCTCCAATCCGAGGGGCATTGATCCATGGGCGGCGCAGGCGTCATCGACAATTTTCTCGGGGTCTTCACCCGCTATATCGACAGCGGCTTCGGCCTGCTTGGCGGCGAGGTCGCCTTCATTGCCACGACGCTCATCGTCATCGATGTGACGCTCGCCGCGTTGTTCTGGTCCTGGGGCGCGGATGACGATATTATCGCGCGCCTCGTCAAGAAGACACTGTTCGTCGGCGTCTTCGCTTATCTGATCGGCAACTGGAACAATCTGGCGAAGATCGTCTTCGACAGCTTCGCCGGCCTCGGCCTGAAGGCATCGGGCACCGGCTTTTCGACCGCCGACCTGATGCGTCCCGGCAAGGTCGCGCAGACCGGCCTCGATGCCGCTCGCCCGCTGCTCGAATCCATCTCCGACCTCATGGGCTGGGTCGCCTTCTTCGAGAACTTCATCCAGATCGCGTGCCTGCTCTTCGCCTGGGCGCTGGTGATCCTCGCCTTCTTCATTCTCGCCATCCAGCTCTTCGTCACCCTGATCGAGTTCAAGCTGACGACGCTCGCCGGCTTTGTCCTGATCCCGTTCGGCCTCTTCGGGAAAACCGCCTTCATGGCCGAACGGGTGCTCGGCAACGTCATCTCCTCTGGCATCAAGGTTCTCGTCCTCGCCGTCATCATCGGCATCGGCTCGACCCTGTTCTCGCAATTCACGCAAGGGTTCGGCGGCCAGACTCCGAGTATCGATGACGCCATGGCCGTCGTGCTCGCCGCCCTGTCTCTCCTTGGCCTCGGCATCTTCGGCCCCGGCATCGCTTCCGGCCTGGTCAGCGGCGGCCCGCAGCTCGGCGCTGGCGCTGCCGTCGGCACGGGTCTCGCCGCCGCCGGCGCCACGATGGCCGTGGGCGGCGGCGCGATGCTCGCTGCGCGCGGTGGAGCCGCCATGCTGTCAGGTGGAGCCGCAGCCGTGCGCGGCGGTGCGACAGCCGCCGGTGCGGCATCCGCAGCCTTCAGCCTTGGTTCGCTCGGCCAGTCCGGCGCGGCGGGTGCCGCTTCCGGCATGGGAGGCGTCGGACGCGCGGCAGGCTCCGCCGCCATGTCGCCGCTGCGCCGTGCAGCAGCCAGCGTCAAGTCCAGCTTCTCCGATGGCGTGAAAAGCGGCTTCGGCGTCACGGGCGGCTCTTCGACCATGGGGACGGTCGGCGGTTCCGTCGATGCAGCAGCCGACGCCGCTTCCGCCACCCGCACCGCTAAGGGCCAGCCCGATTGGGCGAAGCGAATGCAGCGCTCGCAGCGCACGAGCCACGGCGTTCAGGCGACCGCCCATGCCATCCGCTCCGGCGACAGCCACGCCTCCGGCTCCTCCGTCAACCTCTTAGAAAGTGACCGCTCATGAACCTCTTCAGACGACCCGCCACGCATTACGGCAAGACGCCGCAGCCCGAGACGCCCTATCAGCGCGCCGCACAGGTCTGGGACGAGCGTATTGGCTCGGCCCGCGTGCAGGCGAAGAACTGGCGCTACATGGCCTTCGGCTCGCTGTTCCTCTCCGCCGGCTTTGCCGCCGCGCTGGTCATCCAGTCGGCGCGCGGGACCGTCGTGCCGTGGGTGGTGCAGGTCGACAATCTCGGTCACTCGCAGGCGGTGGCTCCGGCGACAGCCGACTATCGGCCGACCGATCCCCAGATCGCATGGCATCTGGCGCGCTTCGTCGAACAGGTCCGCTCCATTCCGGCCGATCCGGTCATTGTCCGCCAGAACTGGCTTCGCGCCTACGAATGGACGACCGACCGCGGCGCGGGCGCGCTCAACGACTATGCCCGCGCCAACGACCCCTTCGCCAAGGTCGGCAAGCAGCAGATCGCCGTCGAGGTCTCCAGCGTCATCCGCGCCTCGCCGGATTCGTTCCGCGTGGCCTGGACCGAACGGCGCTACGAGGACGGCAAGCTCGCCGCGACCGAGCGCTGGACCGCCATCCTGACCATCGCGCTTCAGCCGCCGCGCGACGCCGAACGCCTGAAAGCCAATCCGCTCGGCATCTACGTCAACGCCATCAACTGGTCGCGGGAGATGGGCCAATGAACCGCGCAATCCGCAAACCCGCAATCGCAACCATCATGCTCTCGGCAACCATGCTCGCCGGCTGCGCCACGAACCGCCCGCCTCAGATCAGCTACGACAGTAGCGTCCCACCGCTTCCGGCCATCCCTGCCGCCGTGACGGATGAGCGGCTGAAGCCGATCCATATCCCGCCGGCCTGGACTGTTGCGCGCGGCGGCCAGACTGCCAGTACGGCGACTGGCCGTGTGGAGAACGCCAATGCCGCCGCCCGTGTGCAGCCGCGCCGCGAAGGCTACTTCAACGCCATTCAGGTCTATCCGTGGTCGGAAGGCGCGCTCTATCAGGTCTATGCCGCACCGGGGCAGATCACCAACATCGCTCTCGAACCCGGCGAGAGCCTGACTGGCGCGGGACCGATCGCGGCCGGCGATACCGCCCGCTGGATCATCGGCGACACGGAATCCGGCTCCGGCGTCGCCCGCCGCGTCCATGTGCTGGTAAAGCCGACACGTGCCGACATCACCACCAATCTCGTCATCACCACCGACAGGCGCACCTACATGGTCGAGCTGCGCTCCGGCGACAAGCCTTATATGCCCGCCGTCGCCTGGGCCTATCCGCAGCCGGCAGGCGGCGGCCGTCAGGCCACCCCGGCAACGCCGGTCATCCCGGCCGTCGCCGCGCGTAATTATCGCTACGGCCTGACCGGCAGCAGCAATCCGCCATGGAAGCCCGTCGCCGTCTATGACGACGGCCGCCGCGTCTATGTCGAGTTTCCGCGCGGCATCGTGCAAGGCGAAATGCCGCCGATCTTCGTCATCGGCCCCGAGGGCGAGGCGCAGATCGCCAACACCCGTATCTACCAACACATCCTGATCGTCGATCGCCTGTTCGGCGCAGCCGAACTGCGCCTTGGCGTCGGCGACCGCCAGCAGACCGTCAGGATCGTCCGCACCGACGGGAGACCGCAATCATGACCGAAGCCGAATCCAATGCAGCTCCCATGCGCCTTCGCGCCGAAGCGCCCCGCGTCACGCGCCTGTCGCGCAAGATGCTCGCCAGCGTCGCCGCCGTCGCCCTGGTCGGGATCGGCGGGGCGCTGATCTACGCGCTTCAGGCACGCGGCCCCGGCGACGGCGGGGAAGAACTCTATTCCACGTCCAACCGGCAAACCGCCGACGGTCTCGCCGGCCTGCCGCGCGACTATACTGGCCCCATCCTCGGCGCCGCGCTCCCCGGTGATCTCGGCGGCCCGATCCTGTCCGCGCAGAATGCCGGCCAGCCGGTCGTGCCGCCCGTCGTTCCGACGCCCGGCGTCGACGAGGCCGAGCAGCGCCGCCGCGCCGAAGAGGAGGCCGCGCGCCTCAGCACTGTCTTCTTCCAATCCCGGCAAGGATCGGCGGCCGCCGCTTCGCCGAGTGCTATGCCCAGCCTAGCTGGCTTCGATCCCACCAGTGCGGCGGGGCAGCCGACCGCGCAGGACAAGCAGCTTGCCTTCCTCAACGCCGCCGCCGACCGGCGCACCGTGACGCCGGATCGCGTCACGCCACCGGCATCGCCCTTCGTGCTTCAGGCCGGAGCGGTCATCTCGGCAGCGCTCATCACCGGCATCCGCTCCGATCTTCCTGGCCAGATCACCGCGCAGGTCACGGAGAACATCTATGACAGCCCGACCGGCAGCATCCTGCTCGTGCCGCAGGGCACTCGGCTCATCGGTCAGTACGACAACGCCGTTCAGTTCGGTCAGCGCCGCGTCCTGCTCGTCTGGAACCGGCTCATCATGCCGAACGGCCGCTCCATCGTCCTCGAGCGCCAGCCGGGAGCGGACACGCAAGGCTATGCCGGCCTGGAGGATGGCGTTGACTACCACTGGTGGGATCTCGCCAAGGCTGCCGCGCTCTCAACGCTGCTCGGCGTCGGCGCCGAGCTCGCCACCGACGACAATGACCGCCTGATCCGTGCCATCCGCGACGGCGCGCAGGATACGGTCAACCAGGCCGGTCAGCAGATCGTCCAGCGCCAGTTGCAGGTTGCACCGACCCTGACCATCCGGCCCGGTTTCCCGGTGCGCGTCATCGTCACCAAGGATTTGGTGCTCGAACCCTACAGGAGCTGACCATGACCAAGCTGAAACTCGGCCCCATTGCGGACGACAAACCCGTCAGGATCACGGTGGAGTTGCCCGCCGTGCTCCATCGCGATCTCACCGACTACGGCCGTCTTCTCGCTGGAGCCGGTGCGCCGGTCGAGCCCGCCAAGCTGATCGTGCCGATGCTGGAGCGCTTCATCGCGACAGATAGGGGGTTCGCGAAGGCTCGGCGCTCGGCCGACTGATCGGCCCTCGGCATCCCCGATTTGCGGGGGTGCCGCCAGCGCGCAAGCGCGAATGCGGCACGCTACAGGCCGCCGTTTCCTCTCCACTGTTCGCCGATCGCCGGGGTCTCGTGACGCCCGCAATCCGATAAGCCGAACAATGGAGGAATCCCATGAGCACAGAAAGAACGGCAGCGCCTCGACGGCGCGCGCGCAGGGTTGCCCCCAAGGCGACGCCCACCGACCTTTACGACTATGCTGCCGATCCCGAGCCGCGCTCGCAAAAGGGGCGGCGCGCGCCTCGCACCGACAAGCACGACTTACCGGTTTACGACGATTGGCCCGATCTCGTGCCCGTCACGGAAGAAGAGGTCGACGTCTTCGAGCGCTATTTCGGCGACTTGCTGGACCGCCTGTTCGGTGGCCCTCTCTATAGCAAGCTCGGAGAAAATAACTTGAAAATCATATCAGAAAACGATATGGACAAAGAGTGAACGATGGGCGGAATTGACTATGGCTACACTGAAAGTCGGCATCGCCGACTATGAGGAAATGAAGGACCGGACGCGGCAGATCGCGGCGGGCGAGAAGAAACCCGCGCCGGGCGATCCGACCGTCTGGTTCCCATCAACGGAATCCTTTGCGCGGATACTGTCCACCGGGAACCGCGACCTGTTGCGCATCATTCACGAGCAGGCGCCCGAATCCGTGGAAGAGCTGGCGAAGATCACCGGGCGGGCGCAACCGAATGTCTCGCGCACCCTCAAGACGATGGCCGGCTACGGCCTCATCCGCATGGAAAAGGGCCGGGGCCTCAAGCTGACCCCCAAGCTCGCATATGATCGTATCGAACTGGTGCTGCCGCTGACCGCCGCCAAAGCGCCTCAGAAGGTCAAGGGAGGCCAGCAATGAACATTCAGTCCCCGCATGTCGCCCTGCGCGCCGCCCTCTATCTGCGTGTCTCCACGACGCGCCAGGCCGAGCATGATGTGTCGATCCCCGATCAGCGCAAGCAGGGCGAAGCCTATTGCGCCGCGCGCGGCTATGAGCTTGTCGAGACCTTCGTTGAGGCCGGCGCATCCGCCACCAACGACAAGCGCCCCGAGTTCCAGCGGATGATCGAAGACGGGACCAGCAAGCCCGCGCCGTTCGATGTCGTCGTGGTTCACAGCTTCTCGCGCTTCTTCCGCGATCACTTCGAGTTGGAGTTCTACGTCCGCAAGCTCGCCAAGAACGGCGTCAAGCTCGTCTCCATCACACAGGAGATGGGCGACGACCCCATGCACGTCATGATGCGGCAGATCATGGCCCTGTTCGACGAATATCAGTCGAAGGAAAACGCCAAGCACGTCCTGCGCGCCATGAACGAGAATGCACGGCAAGGCTTCTGGAACGGCGCGCGGCCGCCGATCGGCTACCGCATCATCGCGGCCGAGCAGCGGGGATCGAAGACCAAGAAGAAGCTGGAGATCGATCCGCTGCACGCCGAGACCGTGCGGATGATCTATCGCCTGTTCCTTGAGGGGGACGGCAACACCGGCCCCTTGGGCGTCAAGGCGATCACCTGCTATCTCAACGAACGCCGCCTGTTCACCCGCGACGGCGGGCGCTGGGGCCTCGCGCAAATCCACGCGATCCTCACCCGCACGACCTATATCGGCCAGCATCGCTTCAACACGCGCACTCATAAGAACCGGGAGAAGAAGCCGGAGAGCGAAGTCGCGATCATGGAGGTGCCGCCGCTCATCGAGCGCGAAGTCTTCCACTTGGTGCAGGCCCGGTTGAAATCTCGTCACCCGAGCTTGGTGCCCGCCCGCGTCACCAGCGGGCCGACCCTGCTGACGGGCATCTGCTTTTGCTCGAAGTGCGGGGGCGCGATGACGCTGCGCACCGGCAGGGGAAGCACGGGCGCTGAATATCGCTACTACACCTGCTCGACCAAGGCCCGGCAGGGCAAGACCGGCTGCGTCGGCCGCACGATCCAGATGGGGAAGCTCGACGATCTGGTCGCGAACCATCTGGACGAGCGCCTGTTGGTGCCCGCGCGCCTGGAAAAGATCCTCTCCAGTCTGCTCGACCGTCGCAGCGATCGTGCCGAGCGCCGTCGGGAACAACTCGCCGAAATCAACCGGCGCGTCACGGAAACGGAAGCACGGCTCAATCGTCTCTATGACGCGATCGAAGCCGGCCTTGCCGATTTGAACGACGAGAACCTGAAAGAGCGGATGACCAGCCTCAAGGCGATTCGCGATCAGGCGAAGGCCGAAGCCGAGCGGTTGCAGGCGACGCTGGATAGCTCCGGCAATCAGACGATCACCGTCGACATGCTCGATTCGCTTTCCAGCGCCGCGCGCGCAGGACTTCGGCTCGAAGAGGGCGGCTATCGGCGCGAGCACCTTCGCGCCCTGGCGCAGCGCGTTGAGGTCGCTGACGACGAAGTTCGCATCATGGGATCGAAAGCGGAACTGCTACGCACGCTGGTTGCCGCTTCCAGCGGGAAATCGGCGGCATTCGGCGTTAGTGGTTCTGTACTGAAATGGCGCGCCCGAAAGGATTCGAACCTCTGACCCTCAGATTCGTAGTCTGATGCTCTATCCAGCTGAGCTACGGGCGCGTCTCAGAGCGTTACGACGCTTGCGCGTCCGGCCTGATGAAGGGGGACATAACCGCTCGCTTTCGTCTTGGCAACCGGAAAATGACGAGCCTGTGCGGACCGCTCCCGCTGTGGATATCCGGGGGGCGGGGGCCGCGCCGGCGGCTCTCAGCGGCGTGTCTCGCCGATGGCGAGCTTCAGCGGACGCTGGCGCTTGGAGCGGTCGGGTGAGCGGGTTTTCGGCAGCTTCTCGGCAATGCCGTAGAGCCGCTCCCGGCGATCGAGCTCGGCCCAGATGTCGTCGGGCGCGATGTCCATGGCGCTCCACAAGGCGACCAGGTTGTAGATCAGGTCGGCGCTCTCCAGGATCGTCTCGCGGCGCTGGTCCTGCAGGGCCGCGATGCCGATCTCGACGGCCTCCTCCGCCAGCTTCTTCGCCATCTTGGGCATGCCGCCGCCGAACAGGCGCGCCGTCCGCGACCGGGCCGGATCGCCCTCGCGGGCCTGCTCGATGGCGGCGTGAAGCCTCTGGACCGAATCAGTCATCATCCGAGCGTCAGGCGCCCGGATGAGAGTTTGATGACAGTGCCGCCACAACGCGCGGAGCGGGCCGCAATGGCCGCCGCCGCGGGCCGGGCGAGGCGGAGGGCAGGCTGCCTTCCGCCTCGCCCGGTCCTTACGCCGGCCGCCGCGGCGGCGGGTGGGGCGGCGGCGCGTCAGCGGGTGGCGCGGCGGGTGGCGCGCACGACGCTGGGGCCGGAGACGGCGCCGGCAGCGCCGCCGACCACCGCGCCGACCGGGCCGGCGACGGCGGCGCCCGTGCCGGCACCGACCGCGGCGCCGCCGATGCGTTGCTCGACGGTGTTGCCGCAGGCTGCGAGCGCCAGCGCGGCGGTCAGGGCGGAGGCGAGAAGAGACAGGCGCATCTGGAGTTCTCCATGGGGCGGAATCGGGGGACGGGAATCGCCAGGCTGGTTTGTCGCCCGGGTTTCCGGTCAGGAAAAGCGGATTTTCGCAGGGCCGGGCGGGGATCCCCCTTGCGATCGACGGAAAAATCCGTATACAGCCGGCATCGCATCAGTCGCACCATTGTCATGGGCGGTGAGGGTCGCGAGGCCCGCTTCGCAGACTGTAGGTTTTTGACCGGCGCGCCTGCAAGGGCGGGCCGATGGAGTTGGTACGATGAAGATCCGCAATTCGCTGAAGTCGCTGCGCGCGCGCCATCGCGACAATCAGCTGGTGCGCCGCAAGGGCCGCATCTACATCATCAACAAGGTCCAGAAGCGCTTCAAGGCGCGCCAGGGCTGAGCTTTTCGCGCGGCTCGCGATGCCGCGCGGCAGGCCGGGACTTTGCAAGGCGGGACGCCCGACGGCGCTCCCGCTTTTTGCGTTGCCTCGCCGCGGCGTGATTTGACGCCGGAGGCTGGCGGTTTAGAATCGGGGTCATGAGCCTGTTCCGCATCAGCTCCGCCTTCCTGGTTCTGGCGCTGACCTCGGCCGGGGCGTCGGCACAGCCGACGCCGCCTCAGCGGCCGGGAGCGGTCGCGCCCTCGGACAGGATGGACAACCCCGCGGAGCCGGAGAGCCAGGCCCCGCGCACGCCGGCCGCGACGCTCGACCGGCTGTTCCAGCGCCTGCACGACGCCAAGTCGCCGGAGGAGGCGAAGGGCGTCGCGAATCTGATCCAGCGGCGCTGGGCGCGCTCCGGCTCGGCTACGGCGGACCTGCTGATGTCGCGGGCGCAGCAGGCGCTCAAGGCCGGGCAGACCGATCTCGCGATCGAACTGCTCGACCGCATCGTCAGCCTGCAGCCGGACTGGGCCGAGGCCTGGAACCAGCGCGCCAACGCGCTCTATCTCGCCGGGGATTCGGTGCGCTCGCTGCTCGACATCGGCGAGACGCTGAAGCGCGAGCCGCGCCATTACGGCGCGATGATGGGGCTCGGCTTCATCCTGCGCCAGCAGGGCGACGACAAGGCCGCCATGGTCGCCTTCCGCAAGGCGCTCGAGGTCTATCCCGAATTCGAGGCGGTCAAGAAAGCCGTCGATTCCCTCCGATACGAGGTCGACGGGCGCGAGACCTGAGCGACCGCCGGCTGCGTTTCCGCTGCCGGCAACGACCGGCCGGCGAGGCGGCCGGGGCCATCTGGCGGAGCCCGTCAGGCCTTGGCGACGTGTTCCTGCGCGACGAAGGCGATGCGCACCATATTGGTCGCCCCCGGCGTGCCGAAGGGGACGCCGGCGACGACGATGATGCGGTCGCCGAGCTTGGCGTAGTGCTCGCGCACGGCGAACTTGCAGGCCCGGAAGGCCATGTCGTCGGCGTCGCTGGCATCCTTGGTGACGATGGCGTGCACGCCCCAGACGAGGGTCATCCGGCGTGCCGTGGCACGGTTCGGCGTCAGCGCGATCACGGTCGAGTTCGGCCGCTCGCGGGCGATGCGGAAGGCGGTCGAGCCGGAGGTGGTCCAGGCGCAGATCGCCTTCAGCTTGAGCGTCTCGGCGATCTCGTGGGCGGCCTTGGCGATGGCGTCGGCGCCGGTGGCTTCCGGCTCGGCGCGTTGGGCTTCCAGGATCGAGCGGTAGACGGCTTCGTTCTCCACCTCCTCGGCGATGCGGTTCATCATCGCGACCGCCTCGACCGGATACTGGCCGGCGGCGCTCTCGGCCGAGAGCATCACCGCATCCGCGCCCTCGAAGACGGCGGTGGCGACGTCGGAGACCTCGGCGCGGGTCGGGACCGGGCTGGTGATCATGCTCTCGAGCATCTGGGTCGCGACCACGACCGGCTTGCCCTTGCCCCGGGCCATGCGGATCATGCGCTTCTGGGTGCCGGGGACCTTCTCCAGCGGCATCTCGACGCCGAGATCGCCGCGGGCGACCATGATGGCGTCGGACGCGTCGATGATCTCCTCCAGGCGGATGAGCGCCTGCGGCTTCTCGATCTTGGCCAGCGCCAGCGCCCGGCCGCGCACGATCTTGCGCAATTCCGCCATGTCCTCCGGCCGCTGCACGAAGGAGAGCGCGATCCAGTCGACGCCGACCTCGGCCGCGACCGCGGCATCGGCGCGGTCCTTCTCGGTCATGGCCGAGACGGGGATGGTTGTGTCGGGCAGGCTCACCCCCTTGCGCGAGGAGAGCCGGCCGCCGACCAGCACCCGGGTCACCGCCCGCTCGGGCGAAGCCTGCTCGACGACGAGGCGCAGCTTGCCGTCGTCGAGGATGAGATGGTGGCCGGGTTCGAGCGCGCTCAGGATCTCGGGATGGGGCAGGTGGACGCGCCGGGCATCGCCGGGGGCGGGGTCGGAATCGAGGATGAAGCGGGCGTCCTTCTCGAGCATGGCGCCGCCGTCGCCGCCGAAGGCGCCGACGCGCAGCTTCGGCCCCTGCAGATCGGCCAGGATGCCGACCGGGCGGCGGAACTTCGTTTCCAGCCCGCGCAGCATCGCCACCTTCTCGGCCAGCGTCTCGCGCTGGGTGTGGCTCATATTGATGCGGAAGACGTCGACGCCGGCGGCGAAGAGCCTGGCGCACATCTCCTCGGTCGCCGAGGCGGGCCCCAGCGTCGCTATGATCTTGATCCGGCGTTCGCGCTTCATCGTCTTCCCCTGCAGCCGGCCTGTCCCTGCCGCCATTCTCTGGTTTCTGTCTGCTCCGGCCGCCTTCAGGGCCGGGGTGGCGCCGCGCCGGTGGTGTCGGTGAGCTGGATGGTCCAGCTCTTCTGTTCCCCGGTATCGACCTCGAAGAAGCCGGCGCGATCATAGCCGCGCGCCAGGCAATCGCCGATGCCGCGAATCGTGAATTCCTTGTTGCGCACGCACATGACGGATTTTCCCGTCCATTCGCCGCCTTTGTCGTAGTCGACGGCGTGCACGTAGTAGTAGCGCGCGGCCAGCGTTCCGCGCAGCAGCGTCTCGCAGCCGCGCGGGCTGATGTTCCACCAGCCTTCGGTCGTCCAGCCCTGCGCGTCGCGATAACCGATCGCGACGCCGACACGGCTGGCGGTGGTGTTGCACATGCGCAGATCGGCTTTCGCCGGCTGCGCGCCCAGCAGCAGGGCGGCGGCGCAGCCGGCGGCCAGGCAGGCGGCCGTTCGAGGATATCCCGGCATTCTCACGGTTCGATCAGGATGACGCGGCAGTCGTTGACATTGGTCAGGGTCGGTCCCGGCTGCAGCAAGTCGCCCAGCGCTTCGAAGAAGCCGGTCGAATCGTTGTCGGCGAGGGATCGGGCAGGATCAAGGCCGATTGCGCGCGCGCGCGTCAAGGTCTGGGGATCGATGATGGCGCCGGCGGGATCGGTGGCCTCGCCGCCGCCGCCATCGGTGCCGTCGGTGTCGCCGGCGAGCGCGACGATGCCGGGCTCGCCCGCCAGCGCCACGGCCAGCGCCAGCGCGTATTCCTGGCTCGGCCCGCCGCGGCCGGAGCCGCGCAGCGTCACGGTGAGCTCGCCGCCGGAGAGGATGGCGGCGCGCCGTCCTTCCGCCTTCAGGCGCCTGGCCAGCTCCGCATGGGCGGCGGCGACCTCGCGCGCCTCGCCTTCGAGATCCGGCCCGAGATCGAGGACCGCGTAGCCGGCTCTTTCGGCGGCGGCGCGGGCCGCGGCGAGCGCATCGGCCGGGCGGGCGACGATGCGGTAGTCGCTGCCGGCGAAGGCGGGGTCCCCCGGCTTCGGCGTCTCGCTGGCATCGTCGTCGAGCAAGGCGCGGGCGGCCGGCGGCAGGTCGAGCCCGTAGCGGGCGACGATGGCGCGGGCGTCGGCCATGCTGCTCGGGTCGGGCACGGTCGGGCCGGAGGCGATGGCGGCGGGGTCGTCGCCGGGCACGTCCGAGATGGCGAGCGTCAGCAGTCGGGCCGGGGCGGCGGCGAGCGCGAGCCGGCCGCCCTTGATGCGCGAGAGCCGCTTGCGGACGATGTTCATCTCGCCGATCGGCGCGCCAGAGCGCAGCAGCGCCCGGGTGACGGCCTGCTTCTCCGCCAGGGTGAGAGCGCCGGCCGGCGCGACCCAGTTGGCCGAGCCGCCGCCGGAAAGCAGCACGAGGACGAGATCGTCGGGCGTGGCGGAGGCTGCGAGCTCGAGGGCGCGCCGGGCGCTGGCGACGCTCCCTGCGTCCGGCACCGGATGGCCGGCGGCGACCATCGGAATCTGCCGCGTCGGCGCGGTATAGCCGTGGCGGGCGACGGCATGGCCGGTGAGGCGCCCGGTCGGCAGGCCGGCGTCGAGATAATGCGCTTCGGCCAGCGCCGTCATGCTGCCGGCGGCCTTGCCGGCGGCGAGCAGGACCAGGCGGCCGCGCGCCGGCGCCGGCGGAAGATGCGGCAGCAGGCAGCCGGCCGGGTGGGCGCGGGCCACGGCGGCGTCATAGATCGCCCGCGCCGTCGCGCGGGGCCCGGAGAAGTCGATGGATGATTGCCGCACGCCGCGTCCCGTTTCCCCCGCCGCCGGTCGAGCCGCGGCCGTTTCGGTGGAATCTTAGGCCGGGCCCGGCCCCGCGTCATCAGGCTTGTGGATATTTAGTCATACTTTTTAGAGGTGCTGCGACATCGCAACTGTTGAGGACGGGGCGGGGGCGGGACGATGCGGCTTGACGTCCGGCCCCCATCCGCGCGAACGCTGCCGGCCGAATTTTTCGATCCCGGAAGGATAGGACATGGACGATCCGGTTCAGGGCGATCAGCTCAAGAGCATCGTCGAGCGCATCGAGCGGCTCGAGGAGGAGAAGAAGACGATCGCCGACGACATCAAGGAGGTCTATGCCGAGGCCAAGGGCAACGGCTACGACGTCAAGGTGCTGCGCAAGGTGGTGGCACTGCGCAAGCGCGACCTCGACGAGCGCAAGGAAGAGGAGGCGATCCTCGATCTTTATCTCCAGGCGGTCGGCGAGACGGCCTGAGCCTCCGTCGAGAAGGCCAAAACGCCGCCCGAGAACGTCTCGGGCGGCGTTTTGCTTGTCAGCGCGATCGCTCGGGCGAAGTGCTTCGACCCGGCCCGCCGTCGCCGGCCGATCCCAAGCCTCGTTCAGCGATGCGTGCGGAAGCGCAGCTCGTCGTCGATGAAGGTCTTCTCGGCGAAGCCGGTCTCGTTGGAGCCGAAGGGCATCTGCGCCTTGAGCTGCCAGGAGGCTGGAATGTTCCAGGTCTTGGCAGTCTCCGCGTCGACGAGCGGATGATAGTGCTGGAGGCTCGCGCCGATGCCGGCGTCGGCGAGCGCGGTCCAGACCGCCAGTTGCGCCATGCCGGTCGAATGCTCGGACCAGATCGGGAAATTGTGCGCATAGAGCGGGAAATTGGCCTGGAGGGCCTTCACCGGCTCCTCGTCCTCGTAGAACAGCACCGTGCCGGCGCCGGCCGCGAAGCTGTCGATCTTCTTGCTCGTCCCCGCGAAATCGGCAGCCGGCACGATCGCGCGCAGCGCCTCGCGGGCGATGTTCCAGAACTTGTCGCTCTCATTGCCGAACAGGATCACGGCGCGCGAGCTCTGCGAGTTGAAGCTGGAGGGCGACAGGCGGATCGCCTCCCGGATGAGGGCATCGACCTGGGTTTCGGAGATCGGCAGATTCTTGCCGAGGGCATATTGCGTGCGGCGCTTCTTGAGCTTGTCGAGCATGACTTCCTCGTTTGTGACACAGGTCGCGCCGGCAGGCCGGTGGGACGGGTTCGTTTCCCCCGAGGGACGTATCCCGGGGCCCGCTTCCTGCGCGAGTGGATCCGAATGGTTCGTGCGAGAGAGGTAGCCGTTCACTTGTGCCGCTAGAATGCCCATATTGGGCACCAGACTGTTGCGTCACGAGGAACGCCGGCATGGCCGAGCTGGACGATATCCGCAGCTTCATCGCGGTGGCCGAGACCGGCGGCTTCGGGCGGGCGGCGCAGGTTCTCGGGCTGTCGAAATCGATCGTCAGCCGGCGCGTCAGCAAGCTCGAGGAGGAGCTGGGCGCGCGGCTGCTGAGCCGCACCACGCGCGGCGTCAGCCCGACCGAGGCCGGCATCGTCTTCAAGGCCCGCAGCGAGCGCATCCTCGAGGCGCTGGAGGAGGCGCGCGAGGAGGTGGCGCAGGCCGGCGGCGTCACGGGGCGGCTGCGGCTGGCGATGCCGCTGACCTTCGGCAACCGCCATGTCGCGCCGCTGCTGCGCGAGCTGGCGCTGGAGCATCCGCGGCTCGAGCTCGACGTCCACGCCAGCGACCGGTTCGTCGACCTGATCGGCGAACGGTTCGATGCGGCGATCCGCATCGGGACGCTGAAGGATTCGAGCCTGATCGCACGGCGCCTCGCGCCGGTCTACACCTCGGTGCTGGGCAGTCCGGCCTATCTGGCGCGCAAGGGGCGGCCGCGGACGCCGCAGGACCTCGCCCAGCATGACTGCCTGCTCTACACCGGCAGCGCCGAGCAGGAATGGACCTTCCGAGCCGGCCGGCGCTGGGTCCCGGTCCGGCCGACGGCGCGGCTGCGCTCCGATAGCGGCGAGACCCTGCTGGAATGGGCCGCGGCCGGGCTCGGCCTCGCCGTTCTTCCGAATTTCCTGGCCTCCGACGCCATCCGCGCCGGGCAGGTCGAGCCTGTGCTGCTGGATTATCCGATGCCGGCGCGCGGGCTTTTCGTCGTGAGGCCGCCCGGAGCCTTCGTCCCGGGCAAGGTGCGGGTGTTGATCGACCTCCTGGTCGCGCGCTTCGGCGCTACGCCCTATTGGGATCCTTGCCAGGACGCGATGAAGGAACGCGGGCTTGCCCTGGAGGAGGCCTGGGAACAGCCCGGCGAAGCCCATCCGGCGGAGGAGCTTTCCGACCCGCATCCGGCGTGATCCGGGGCGTCACGCGCTTTCGCGAGGCCCGCGGCCGGAGCGATGCTCTGGCCGCTCAGTTCTGGACGTAGTTCGTTGGCAGCGGGCGCACTGCCGGGCCGCTGAAGCGGCCCGGCCGGGCGTCGACCGGGTCCGCATGGCTGAAGCCGAGCGCGGCCGCCGGGCTCGGCCCGGCGATCGGCGCGGCCGAGGGTGCGGCGGCACGGGTCCGCGCCGTCGCGACGGTGACGGGCTTGCCGGAGGCGCGCACCGGCCGGGCCACCGTCGCGAACAGCGCATCCAGGCCGGAGCGGTCCATGCCGGCCGGTTGGTCCGGCTGCTCCGGCTCCGAGGCCAGGGGGAGCGAGCGCTGCGTGGCGGTGGCGTAGCTGACGCCGCCTTCGCGCGGCCGGGCCGGCGGCAGGCTGGCGGTGACGAGCATGCCTGGGCCCGGCTGGGCGGCCGGGCCGCCATCGGCGGTGGGCCGCAGCGCCGCGAGCGCCGCATCGGCGAGGGCGGTCGGCCGGATCGGAGGCAGCGGCGCCGGGACCGGCGTTCCGGCGACGAGCGTATCGTCCGGGGCGGCCATCGCGTCGGGGCGGCGCGGCGGCAGGGAGGCGAGGACGAGCCGGTTGGCGCCCGCTTCCGCCTGGGCGAAGGCGAGCGGCCCGGCCGGGCCGGGGAGGGAAGCGAGCTGGACCGGCCCTTCCTCGGCCGGGGCGCTGAGTCCGCGGGGACGCGCCAGGGGCAGGGGGGCGTCGATGAGCTGCGGGCGATTGTCGGGCGGTGCCGGCGCCGCGGCGGCGACGGGCGCGGGGGCCGGTGGCGGCGGCGTCGCCGGTTGCGGGGCGAGGCGTTCCGAGCGCTCGCGCGCGATGGCCTGCACCGCCGGATTCGGGGCGAGGGCGACGGCGAAGCGGCCGCCATCGGCGGAGTTGCTGTCGCCGTAGCCGGAATTGGCATAGGCCATCACGGCGGGCTGCTGGCGCGCTCCGCCGCGACCGCCGCGAACCGGCCGCGCATCGGCCTCCTCGTCGTCGCCGCCGAACAGCGAGGCCCACAGGCTCTTGCCGCCCGAGGCCTGCACGGCGCCTTCATCGGCATCGGCCACCGCATAGCCGGCGACCGCGCCGCCGCCGGAGAGGATCTCGGCCTTGGCCAGCTCATAGCCGGCGAGGGGGCGCCCGTCGGCGGGGATGTGCACCGTCTTCTGGTCCGGGAACAGCCTGACGAGCTGGTCGCGGGTCATGCGCGGCCAGGAGCGGACGGAGCCGACGTCGAGATGCACGAAGGGGGTGTGGGCGTTCGGATAGAAGCCGACGCCGCCGCGCTGCAGCCGCATGCCGACCTCGCGGATGCGGGCCGTCGGAACGTCCGGCAGGTAGAAGTCCATCGCCTTGCCGAGCATGTGCTGGCTGTGTTTGGCGACGGCGCGCGAGCGGCGGCGCAGCATGGCGT
This sequence comes from Hyphomicrobiales bacterium, assembly GCA_900466745.1. GTDB lineage: Bacteria > Pseudomonadota > Alphaproteobacteria > Rhizobiales > Beijerinckiaceae > Allobosea > Allobosea minatitlanensis. Next base: position 290,654 of record UBNE01000003.1, read on the forward strand.
TGGTGTTGGGCGAGCGATAGGCCGAGACGACGTGGAAGGGCTGCTCCGAGCCGAGCTGGCGCTGCACCGCCCAGACCACGTCGAACAGGCGCGGATCCATGCGGATCGGCTCGTCGGTGCGCCAGTCGCGCAGGGCCCAGTTGAGCTTTTCCAGCGCGGCGGGGACGTAGCGGCCATCCTGCTTGAAGGTGACGGTGGTCTCCTCCTTGGTATGCATGTGCATGATGGTGATGGTGCGCGTCTCGCCATTGGCGACGGCGTTCTGCGTGCCGCGGATGCCGAGCAGGGAGGCGATCACGGCGAGGCCGAGCGTCGCGACGCGATGGCGGGCTGGCCTGGAGCCGAGACGCAACCAACCCGGAATCGTGGCGTTTATCCTGCCCAATCTGCCTGACCCGTCTCGGTGCCCCCGCCGAAGCGGCGCGTTGAACGTGAACGAACAGTTGCGGAGAAGCGTTAACGACTCGTTAGCAAGCCGTCGAACCCCGCGCCAGGAAATTCTGATTGTGGTTGGCTAAAGGCGGATCGTGGCGAAAAGGCGCCTTTTCCGTGGCGGCTCCTTCATCGACGGGGCTGTCCACGGCGCCTTCCGGCGCCGGGCCGTTTCAGTCCGGCATGGTCGTCCGCGGCGGCGGCGGGTGGCAATTCCGCCGAGCGGACAAGGCTCAACCCTGCTGCTCCAGCGCCTGCCGCACGAGGCGGTGGAAGCCGTAGACGTCGTCGAAGCGCGTGACGTGGCCGTCGGCGCCGATGACGATGGTGTTGTAGACGAGGTGGATCGGCAGCGGCTCGGGCAGGTTGATGCGGCGCTCGCCCTTGCCGATCAGCTTCTTCAGCCGCTCGCTGGTCCAGTCGGGCCCGAGCACCTGGTCGGCCAGGGCGAAGGGATTCTCCACCCGCACGCAGCCATGGCTGAAGGCGCGCTTGTCGGCGCCGAAGAGACGGCGGCTCGGCGTGTCGTGCAGATAGACCGCATGCTCGTTGGGGAACATGAACTTGATCCAGCCGAGCGCGTTGCGCTCGCCCGGCGGCTGGCGCACCGAGATGCCGCCGCCCTTGGTGCGGGTGACGACGTAGCCGCGCTTGGCCGCGTAATCGGGGTCGGCCGCGAGCCCGGGCAGGAATTCCTTCTTCAGGATCGAGGGCGGCACGTACCAGGACGGGTTGACGACGACATGGTCCATCTTGTGTGAGAAGATCGGCGTTGCCGAGCCGGGCTTGCCGATCACCGTGCGGGCGTCGAGGAGCGTGCGGCCGTCGCGGATCACGCGCACGCGCATCTCGGGCACGTTGACCATGATGTGCTTGGCGCCGAGATCGGGCGGCAGCCAGCGCCAGCGCTCCATCTGGGCGATGATGTCCTCTTCGCCGCGGGCCGCGGCCGGCTTGCCGAGCGCGGCGACGGTGCGCTCGCTGAGGATGCCGTTGGCGGGCAGGCCCGCCTTCTTCTGGAAATCGGCCAGAGCCAGCGCGGTCGAGCGGTCGAACACCGAATCGTCGCTCGGGCCGAGGCCGAGGCGGGCGCGCACCAGCGGCACGCGCTCGTCGCGCATGCCGAGCTTGAGCGTCGGCCCGGCCGGGATGCGCACCAGCGGCGTGTCGTCGAGATGCTCGCGCAGCTCGGCGAGCTTGGCCTTGAGGCGGCGGTACTGCTCGTGCGGCGGGTTGTAGGCGGCGAGCACCTTGCCCGCATCGGCGGCGCCGGCGAGCTCGGAGAGCACCTCCGTGGCCGAGGGCAGGTAGAGTGTCGGCGTGATCAGCTTGGAGAGCCGGCGCGGATCGAGGCGGCCGCCGCGCGCGTCGCGGGCGTAGAGCACGGCGAGCGCCGAGAGCCGGACATCGGCGGCGGCGAGCTTGGCCCTGTCGCTCAGCTCGAAGACGGGGAGGGCGTAGTCGGTCGGGCGCAGGCCGTCATCGGCGGCCCGCTCGAGCTGCGCGACGATCTGCTTGCCGGCTGCGGTCCAGCCCTTGGCGTCGATCCAGAACGGCTTGTTCTCGTTGGCCTGGTAGGCGGCGACGATCTCGGCACGCTCGCGCTCGCCGAGGCGGCGGACGGCGACGGCCTCGCTGGCCTGCGCCGCGATGTCGGCCGCGAAGGCGAGGCCCGGCGGCACGGCGATCACCACCTTCGGCAGCTCGGGCGGCGGCGTCAGCGCCTCGATCGTCCGCAGCGGGCCGGGGGCGGCCTCGGCGGGCGGCTGCGCGACCGAGGCCGGCGCGACGGTTTCCGGGACGGGCTGGGCCGGAGCCGCCTGGACGGGCGCGGCCTCGGCCGGGGCGGGGCCCGCCGGCTCGGCCGATTTCGAGGCCGGCACGAGGGCCGGGTCGAGAGCGGGCATCTCGACCGGCGGGATGTCGAGCGCGACCGGCTCGTCTTCGTTCTCGACGGGGGCGGTGGCGTCGATCTCGGCCGTGCCGCGCAGCCTGGCGCCGCTCGCCACGGTGCCGGTGACGATGTCGCTCTCCGGCGCCGGAGCGGCGGCCGCGGCCTGGCCGGGTCCTTCGCCGTCGGGCAGCCTGAGCTGTGGCATCTCGGGCAGCGGCACGCCGGCGGCGGGATCGACGGTGCGAGCGCTTTCGGCCAGCACCGGGGCGCAGCTCAGCATGATGGCCAGGGCGGATGCCGAGGTCAGGTTCGCCCAGTGGCGACGAGGCATAGTCGCTTTCCCGATAAAGGCCGGATCGCGCTCATTCCTGCGTGACTCGGCCGGCTTCGACAAGGTGCGGAGGCGCAACAGCCTCCCGCTTTTCATCCGTCGCGGCTCAGGCCGCATCGGTTTCATCGGACCTGCCCTCGCTTTCGAGCAGCCCGTAATCCTTCAGCTTGCGGTAGAGCGTCGAGCGCCCGATGCCGAGCTTGCGCGAGACCTCGGACATGTGGCCGCGATAGTGCTGCAGGGCGAAGGTGATGATCTCGCGCTCCAGCTCGTCGAGCCGGCGCATGTCGGAGCCGGCGACCAGCTCGAGCGCGTTCGGGTCGCGCACCGGCATGTGGATGATGCGCGGCGGCGCCTCGGCCCGCCCCTCGGCCGGGCCGAGCTGGGCCGGCGCCGCCGGGATCTGGACGTCGTAGCCTTCCATCTGCGCCGCGACCTGCGGGAACTCGGCGAGGCCGAGCTCGGGGCCGTCGGCCAGGACCACGGCGCGGAACATCGCGTTCTCGAGCTGGCGGACATTGCCCGGCCAGTCGTAGCGCACGATCAGCGTCATCGCCTCGTCGGTGATGCCGCCGAGCTTCTTGCCCTCCTCCGCCGCGAAGCGGGCGAGGAAGCCGCGGGCGAGGTCGGGAATGTCCTCGCGACGCTGGCGCAGCGGCGGCAGCGTGATCGGGAAGACGTTGAGGCGGTAATAGAGGTCCTCGCGGAAATCGCCGCGCTTGACCTGGTCGAGCAGGCTCTTGTTGGTGGCGGAGATGACGCGGATGTCGACCCGCACCGATTTCTTGCCGCCGACCGGGTCGACCTCGCTCTCCTGGATGGCACGCAGCAGCTTGACCTGGGCGTCGAGCGGCAATTCGCCGACCTCGTCGAGGAAGAGCGTGCCGCCGTTGGCCTCGACGAACTTGCCGAGATGGCGCTCGGTGGCGCCGGTGAAGGCGCCCTTCTCATGGCCGAACAGGATGGATTCGACGAGGTTGTGCGGAATCGCGCCGCAATTCACCGTGACGAAGGGCTTGCCCCTGCGGTCGCTCGAGCCCTGGATGGCGCGGGCCAGCACCTCCTTGCCGACGCCGGATTCGCCTTCGATCAGGATCGGGATGTTGGATTTCGCCGCCCGCTCGGCCAGCCGGACGACGCGGGCCATGTCCGGGCTCTTGGTGGTGAGGTCGCGGAAGCCGAGCGTGTTGGAGGCGCGGCGCTTGATGTGGCGCAATTCATGTTCGAGGGCGCCGAGCTTCAGAGCGTTCTTGAGCGAGACCTGCAGGCGCTCGGCGCCGACGGGCTTGACCACGAAATCGACCGCCCCGGCGCGCATCGCCGCGACCACGGTCTCGATCGAGCCGTTCGCGGTCTGCACGATGGCGGGCTTGCCGATCTCGCGCTCGCGCAGGGCTGCGAGCACGCCCATGCCGTCCAGCCCCGGCATGTTGAGGTCGAGCACGATGGCGTCGATCGCCTCGCCGTCCGGCCCGGCCAGCAGCGTCACGGCGGCCTGCCCGTCCTCCACCGCGACGACGTCATAGCCGAAGCGCTTGAGCATCGCGTCGAGAAGGCGGCGCTGGACGGGATCGTCGTCGACGACGAGAACGGTGGCGGTCATGACACCTCGAAAGACGGCGCGACGGGACGGCGGGACGATGGCTCCGGGGGAATCGCCTGTTCCGTTCTGGGGCATCGTCGGCCAGAAGGGTTAAGCGGAGTTTAAATCCGCCGCCCCCGGACGATGAGGCGCGCCGCCGAGATTGATCGAGCGGCGGATGCCGGCCTAAGTGATGAGAGGCCCCGAGCGGCGAGACGGAGAGAGCATGCTGTTCCAGACGATGCGAGCCCAGATTGTTCACGGCCAGGCGGCGGCGCAGGGCAGCGGCGCTGCCGTCGACGCGGCGCTGGGCGAACTGCCGGAATGGAATCTGGACGATCTCTATCCCGGCATGGAGTCGGCCGCCTTCAAGGACGATCTCGCCCGGGCCTTCACCGAGGCGCAGGCGCTGGCCGGGCGCTATCGCGGCAAGCTCGCCGAACTGGCCGGCCGGCCCGACGGCAGCGCGCTGCTGGCCGAGGCGGTCCGGGCCTATGAGAGCCTGAGCGATCTGCTCGGCCGGATCGGCGCCTATGCCGGGCTGGTCTATTCCGGCGACACCACCGATCCCAAGCGCGCCAAGTTCTACGGCGACACGCAGGACAAGCTCAACGCGGCGATCACGGAATTGCTGTTCTTCGAGCTCGAGCTCAACCGGATCGAGCCGGAGGTGCTGGCGAAGGTCGCGGGGGAGGCGCCGCTCTCGCACTGGAAGCCCTGGCTCGACGACCTCGCCAAGGACAAGCCGCACCAGCTCGACGACCGGCTGGAGGCGCTGTTCCACGAGAAGTCGATGACGGGCGCCGCCGCCTGGAACCGCCTCTTCGACGAGACCATCGCGGCGCTGCGCTTCGAGCTCGACGGCGAGGAGCTGACGCTGGAGCTGACGCTCAACAAATTGCAGGACGCCGATGGCGAGGTGCGCCGCAAGGCGGCCGAGGCGCTGAGCAAGGTCTTCCGCAAGGAATTGCGGATCTTCGCGCTGATCACCAACACGCTCGCCAAGGACAAGGAGATCTCCGACCGCTGGCGCAAGTTCGAGGACGTCGCGGATTCGCGCCATCTGGCCAATCGGGTCGAGCGCGAGGTGGTGGACGCGCTCGTGTCCGCGGTGCGCGAGGCCTATCCGCGCCTCTCGCATCGCTATTATCGCCTGAAGGCGAAATGGTTCGGCCGCGAGGCGCTGGATTTCTGGGACCGCAACGCGCCGCTGCCGCAGGTCGAGCAGCGCACCATCCCCTGGAACGAGGCGCGCGACACGGTGCTCTCGGCCTATGGCGCCTTCTCGCCGAAGATGGCCGAGATCGCGCGGCGCTTCTTCGACCAGCGCTGGATCGACGCGCCGCCGCGTCCCGGCAAGGCACCGGGCGCCTTCGCGCATCCCACGGTGCCCTCCGCGCACCCCTATGTGCTGCTGAACTACCAGGGCAAGCCGCGCGACGTGATGACGCTGGCGCATGAGCTGGGGCATGGCGTGCACCAGGTGCTGGCGGCGCCGAACGGGGCGCTGATGGCGCCGACGCCGCTGACGCTGGCCGAGACGGCGAGCGTCTTCGGCGAGATGCTGACCTTCCGTCGCCTGCTCGACGGCACGACCGATCCGAAGCAGCGCAAGGCGATGCTGGCGGCGAAGGTCGAGGACATGATCAACACGGTGGTGCGCCAGATCGCCTTCTACTCTTTCGAGCGCAAGGTCCACGAGGCGCGCCGGCAAGGCGAGCTGACCGCCGAGGCGCTATGCGACCTGTGGATGGGCGTGCAGGCCGAGAGCCTGGGGCCGGCGATCCGGCTGTCGAGCGGCTACGAGCCGTATTGGTGCTACATCCCGCACTTCATCCATTCGCCGTTCTACGTCTACGCCTATGCCTTCGGCGACTGCCTGGTGAACTCGCTCTACGGCGTCTACCAGAGCGCGGCGGAGGGCTTCCAGGACCGCTATTTCGCCCTGCTCGCGGCCGGCGGCAGCAAGCCCTATGGCGAATTGCTGCAGCCGTTCGGCCTCGACGCCAAGGACCCCGGCTTCTGGCAGATCGGGCTTCGGATGATCGAGGGGATGATCGTCGAGCTGGAAGGGATGGAGTAGGGCAGCGGCCGCTGCTCGGGCAGTCGGCAGTCGGGAGGCGGAACGCAGGGCAATCGACCGTCGGCTGCCTATTGCCGGCCGCCCCTCTTCAGAACTGCACCCTCAGGCCGAGCTGCGAGACATTCGCGGTATAATCGGCGCCGATCGCCGACGAGTTCAGCATCTCATGGGTGAAGCTGGCGCGGATCGCGAAGGTCCGGGTCAGCTTGTATTCGAGCCGGGCGCCGATATTCGTGTAGTCCTCGCGCAGGCCCTGGCCCTCATATTCTGTGCGGCTGAAATTGGTGAAGCCGGTGATGGTGAAGTTGCGGCGCAGCGCATGGGCGACTTCCAGCGTGGCGCGCCGGACCGTGGTGCCGGAGGAGCCGGCGATGGTGGTGTCGCCGAGCTCGGCGGTGCCGCGCAGGGTCACCGTTGTCAGCGCCGTCGGCGACCAGAGGATCGAGGCGTCGCCGACGAAGCCGCGCAGGTCCTTCAGCCGCCCGTCCTCGTAGCGCCGGTTCTGGTAGCCGCCGGAGACCTCACCGGTCAGTTGCCGGCTGATCTCGAAGGTCGAGCCGAGCCTGGCCGTCATGCCGTCGGAGGAGCGCCGGTAGCCGTTGCTGTCGACGGTCTCGTCGAAATCGCGCCGGTCGATCTCGGCCTGGACGAAGGGCTTGAAGCCGGGCGTGACCTCGTAGGCCGCGCGCAGGCGCAGGCCGTAATCGGTCAGGTTGCGGTCCTTCTGCGAGAGGAGCGCGCCGCTGCTGAGCCGGGCGTCCTCGTAGTCGCTGCGGTCGACCGAGCCGCGCAGCGTGAGCTGCAGCCGGTTGATGTCGTGGGTGACCCCGGCCGAGCCGCCATATTGCCAGACCAGAGGCCGGCCCTGGACATTGGCCGTGAGGTCGGGCGAGCCGGGGCGCTGGGTGTCGAGGTTGAGCCGGCTTTCGAGCAGGATGCGGGTGTCGCGCGAGGCGTCGAGCCTGAGATCGAGATTGCCCTGGGCGTCGGGGCGGGAAGCCTCGCGGTTACGGAAGAAGTCGGTATAGCCGCCGCGCAGCCGCCCGGACAGCTCGTGCACGCGCCAGTCCGACTGCACCGCGAGCTCGCCTTCGTAGCGCCCGAAGGCCGAGCCCTTGGTGCCGGGCGTGGCGCTGCGCTCCGGGTTGGTGTCGTAGCCGAAGAACGGGGTGATCGCCGGCTTCAGCGTGACGCCGCCGACGCGCAGGCCGAGCGCCGCCCAGGGATCCTCCTCGATGGCCGTGCGCCGGCGCGGGGGCGGGGCGGCCGGCATCGGCACGGGCAAGGTGGTCACGGCGGGGGGCGGCGCCCGGAACTGGCGCTGCGTGACGCCGCGCAAGGCCGGAGCCTGCACCGGCACGCTCGCATAGGGCGGCCGGCGCGACGAGATGGCGGAGGCCTGGTCCTGGATGAGCGAGGCGGGGTCGCGGATCGCCTGCGGATCGGCCGAGACGGGCGCCAGCGGGGGATCGGGCGCGGCCGGGGGCTGGGCGATGTAGTCCGGCGTGCCGGTCCGGAGGCCGTTGCGCGGCTGCTGCGCGGCCGCCGGCAGGCCGGCGAGCCCCAGCCCCGCCAGCGCGCAGCCGGATATCAGCAGGGTCTTGACGCGGCCGGACACGGGTTTTGCGGCGCTCCAGAGTGGCAGAAAGTGCCAGCGGCAGGTCACGCGCCCCGGGGAAGGCGCATGGTTAACGGAGTTAGAACGAACAGGGTTAACGACCCGTCAACGCGGCGGCGGCCGGCGCATCGGCGGTGGAAATGCGGCGCCGGCCCGTGCTACAGCGCCGCCATGACCGACGAGATCCGCGCCTCCGCGCTCCGCACCATCGCCACCGAACGGGAGGGGCTCGACACCCTCCATGCGGCGCTCGACAACGGGCTCGGAGACCCCTTCGCCGAGGCGGTGGCGCTGATCCTCGGCGCGAGCGGGCGCGTGATCGTCTCCGGCATGGGCAAGTCCGGCCATGTCGGGCGCAAGCTCGCCGCGACGCTGGCCTCGACCGGCACGCCCGCGCATTTCGTCCATCCGGCCGAGGCCAGCCATGGCGATCTCGGCATGGTGCGGCCCGAGGACGTGGTGATCGCGCTGTCCTGGTCCGGGGAGACGGCGGAGCTTGCCGCGCTCGTCGGCTATACGCGGCGCTTCCGCGTCGGGCTGATCGCCTTCACCGCCAATCCCGAGAGCACGCTGGGCCGGGAGGCCGATGTCGCGCTGATCCTGCCCAAGGCGACGGAAGCCTGCCCGAACGGGCTCGCCCCCACCACTTCGACGACGATGCAGATCGCGCTTGGCGACGCGCTGGCGGTGGCGCTGCTGGAGGCGCGCGGCTTCTCGCGGCAGGATTTCTTCGTCTACCACCCGGGCGGCAAGCTCGGCGCCCAGCTCAAGACGGTCGAGAGCATCATGCATCGCGGCGCGGAGCTGCCGCTGATCGGACTCGACACCGCGCTGCCGGACGTGATCGCGATGATCTCGCAGAAGAGCTTCGGCTGCGCCGTCGTGATGGACCTCGACGGCAGGCTGGCCGGCGTCGTCACCGACGGCGATCTGCGCCGTAAGGCGGCGATGGCGGGCGGAGCCGCGCTCAGGGCGCGCGACATCATGACCGTCAATCCGCGTCGCGTCGGGCCGGAGACGCTCGCCGTCGAGGCGCTGGAGCTGGTCAACCGCCTGCGGATCACGGCGCTGATCGTCGCCGATGCGGAAGAGCGGCCGGTCGGGCTCGTCCATGTCCACGACCTGCTGGCGATGGGCGTGGCGTAACCCGCCCCGCCATGCTCGGGCTCGACCCGGGCATCGCATGACGCTGCCGGTTCCCCGGCCCGCTCAGCCCGAGAGTCCCGGATCGGCGCTGCGCTTGCGGGGCATGGCGCGGGCTCGTGACGGAAGCCTTGCTTCCGGCGCCTTCCTGCCTATCTGAAGCTCCAGGAACTACAGCTTTGGAGGCTGCGATGACGGCGATGCAGAAGCTCGAACGCGTGATGCCGATCGGCGCGCTGGCGGAGCGCACCGGCGTCAAGGTCGAGACCATCCGCTATTACGAGCAGGTCGGGCTCCTGCCGCCGCCGGAGCGCTCCGAGGGCAACCAGCGCCGCTACGGCAGGCGCCATGCCGAGCGCCTCGCCTTCATCAAGCACGCGCGCGACCTCGGCTTCGCGGTCGACAACATCCGCACGCTGCTCAGGCTTTCCGACACGCCCGGCATCGCCTGCGACGAGGCGCATGCGATCTCGGTCGCGCATCTGCAGGAGGTGCGGGACAAGATCGCCCGGCTGCGCTCGCTGGAGACGGAGCTGGAGCGCATCGCCACGACCTGCTCGGGCGGCGTCGCGGCCTGCGACTGCGCCATCATCGAGGCGCTGGCCGACCACCGGCAATGCAGCCACGCCCATCATTGAGGCGGCCGTTGCGACCCGACGCATCGGGGGCGCGTCGCATGGTGCGGCGATCCCGGGTCCGCGCTTCGCTCGGCCCGGCGCGACCCGGCGTTTTCGCCTTGGGGGAGGAGGTTACGGATTTGCTCTCGTTTCCGCGCCGGAAAGCCTTACATAAAGGACATGCCGGGACGGTTCAGCGCCGTCCTCGTTTCGGTTTGGCAAGAGGGCGGGTGATGCCGGTATTGCATGTGTCGGCGGGCTTCCGGCCCGGCGAGGGGAACAAACCCCGATTCTGCCGGAGTCAGCGATTCGGCCTCGCTTCGTTCCGGGCCCGTTCTCGCCGGCCCCGCTCCTGACCCAGTCCACGCCCCCGCCCGGCCAGCCCGGGGCTCCAGCGGAGTCCATGGCGGCCGGACGGGCGAGAAGATCGGCTTCCCGTCTTGCAGCTCTTTCGTTCGTTGCCTCCCGCCGCCCGCGCCAACGGCGTCACCGCCGTGCTCGGGCCGACCAATACCGGCAAGACGCATCTCGCCATCGAGCGCATGATCGCCCACCCGACCGGGATGATCGGCCTGCCGCTGCGGCTCCTGGCGCGCGAGGTCTACAGTCGCGTCGTCGAGAAGGTCGGCCCCGACGCCGTCGCGCTCGTCACCGGCGAGGAGAAGATCAAGCCGGAGCGGCCGCGCTTCTGGGTCTGCACGGTCGAAGCGATGCCGCGCGACCTCGCCGTCGATTTCGTCGCGATCGACGAAGTCCAGCTCGCCGCCGATCTCGACCGCGGCCATGTCTTCACCGACCGCCTGCTCAACCGGCGCGGCCGGGCCGAGACCATGCTGATCGGCGCCGCGACCATGCGCCCGCTGATCGAGCAGTTGATGCCGGGCGTCAACGTGGTCACGCGCCCGCGCCTCTCCGAGCTGGCCTTTTCAGGCGACCGCAAGATCACCCGCCTGCCGCCGCGCTCGGCCATCGTCGCCTTCTCGGTCGAGGAGGTCTATGCCATCGCCGAACTGATCCGCCGGCAGAAGGGCGGGGCGGCCGTGGTGCTGGGGGCGCTCTCGCCGCGGACCCGCAACGCCCAGGTCGAGATCTACCAGTCCGGCGACGTCGACTATCTGGTCGCGACCGACGCCATCGGCATGGGCCTCAATCTCGACGTCAATCACATCGCCTTCGCCGCGGACAGGAAGTTCGACGGGCATCATTACCGCAAGCTCAACCCGGCCGAGTTCGGGCAGATCGCCGGCCGCGCCGGGCGGCATCTGCGCGACGGCACCTTCGGCACCAGCGGGCGCTGCCCGCCCTTCGATGCCGAGCTGGTCGAGGCGATCGAGAATCACCGCTTCGAGCCGATCCGCCAGATGCAGTGGCGCAATTCCGATCTCGACCTGCGCTCGGTCGCCGGGCTCATCGACACGCTCAATCTCCAGCCGGCGGAGCAGGGCCTGACGCGGGCGCTGATCGCCGAGGACATGACCACGCTGGAGGTGCTGGCGCGGGACCCCGACATCGCCGCCCTGGCCAGGGGCCGGGCGGCGGTCGAGCGGCTCTGGGAGGTCTGCGGCCTGCCCGATTACCGCAAGATCTCGCCGATGCAGCACGCCGATCTGGCGACGACGCTCTATCTCAGGCTGATGCGCCATGGCCGGCTCGATGCCGACTGGTATGCCGCCCAGCTCGCCTCGCTCGACCGCACCGACGGCGAGATCGACACCCTGTCCGCGCGGATCGCGCAGGTCAGGACTTGGACTTATGTCGCCAACCGTCCCGACTGGTTGCCCGATCCTGAGCATTGGCAGGGCATGGCGCGTCTTGTAGAGGACAAGCTGTCGGACGCTCTGCACGAGCGCCTGGCCCACCGATTTGTCGATCGGCGCACCAGTGTCCTGATGCGCCGCTTGCGGGAGAATGCGATGTTGGAGGCTGAGGTCACCGCGACGGGCGACGTGCTCGTCGAGGGCCAGCATGTGGGGATGCTGCAGGGCTTCCGTTTCACGGCGGACCCGAAGGCGGGCGGGTCGGAGGTCAAGGCCCTCAACCTCGCGGCGATGAAGGCGCTCGGCTCCGAGATCGAAGCGCGGGCCGCGCGCGTCGTGCTGGCCGGTGACGATGCCTTCCTGCTCTCGCATGACGGGCTGGTGCGCTGGACCGGCGAGCCGGTGGCCCGGCTGACCGCCGGCGAGAAGGTGCTGGAGCCGCGGCTGCGTCTGCTGGTGGAGGAGCATCTCACCGGCGCGGCGCGCGAGCAGGTCGAGGCCCGGCTCGCGCTCTGGCTGAAGAACCACATCACCCGCCTGCTCGGCGCCATCCAGATTCTCGAGGCGGCCGAGAGCGTCACCGGCATCGCCCGCGGCATCGCCTATCAGGCGGCCGAGGCGCTCGGCGTGCTGGAGCGCGCCAAGGTCGGCGAGGAGATGAAGGCGCTCGATCAGGAGGGCCGTGCCGCGCTGCGCCAGCTCGGCATCCGCTTCGGCGCCTTCCACATCTACATGCCGGCCCTGCTGAAGCCGGCGCCGCGCGCGCTCGCCGCCCAGCTCTGGGCGCTGAAGCATGGCGGGCCGGAGACGGCCGGGCTCGACGACATCGCGCATCTGGCGGCCTCGGGCCGCACCTCCTTCCCGGTCGACAAGGCCGTGCCGAAGGGGCTCTACCGCGCCGCCGGCTACCGCGTCTGCGGCGAGCGGGCGGTGCGCGTCGACATCCTCGAGCGCCTCGCCGACCTGATCCGCCCGGCGATCGCCTACCGCCCCGGCGTGACGCAAGGGGTGCCGCCGGCCGGGGCCGCCGATCAGGACGGCTTCGTCGCCACCGGCGCGATGACCTCGCTCGTCGGCTGCGCCGGCGAGGATTTCGCTTCGATCCTGCGCTCGCTCGGCTATGTCTCGGTGAAGCGCCCCGGCCCGGCGATCACCGTCCCGCTCGCCCCGCCCCCGGCCGCGACCGAGCCGGCCAAACCGGTCGAGACCAAGCCGGACGAGACGGGTGTGGACGCCGTGCCCGCAGAAGCCGCGGCCGAGGAGGCCGGGCAGGCCGATTCCGTCGGGGCCGCCGAAGCGGCCCCGGACGCGCCTGCCGCGGTCGAGCCGGCCGCAGTCCCGAGCGAGGAGACGGTGCCGGAGGTCGAAGCCCCGGCCGCCGACGCGCCCGTTGCCGCGGCGGCGGATGCGCCGGCCGCGACGGACGCCGCGCGCGGACAGGCCGGCGAGCCGGTTTCGGCCGATGTCCTTCCCGCTCCGCAGGACGAGCCGGCGGCGGAAGCCGCCTCCGCCGAGACGGCCGTGGCGGAAGCGCCCGCCGCCGAGGCCGCACCGGCCGAGCCCGAGCTGATCGAGGTCTGGCGGCCGCATCGCCATCAGGGCGGGCGCCGGCCGGAGCATGGCCAGCGCGGCCGGCATGACGGCAATCGCCGCGAAGGCGAGCGCCGTGGCGGCGACCGCGCGCAGCGCGACGGCCGTCCCGGGGGCCCGCGCCGCGACGGCCGCCCCGACAACCGCCCGGCCGCCGCGGCCGGGGAGGGAGCTGCGGTCCAGCGTCAGGAGCGGCCGCGCCGCGACGACCAGCCGCGGCAGGGCAGGCCCGAGGGCGGCCGCGGCCCGCGGCCCGATTTCAAGCGCGACGGCCGTCCCGGCGGCCCGCGCCGCGAGGAGCGGGGGGCGGAGCGCTTCCAGCAGCCGCAGCGCCCGCGCCCGGCCAATCGCGAGCCGGACCCGGATTCGCCCTTCGCCAAGCTCGCGGCGCTCAAGGCGCAGTTGGAAGGCAGCAAGAGCTGAGCCCCGGGGAGGCGCCGGCCGTTGCAGGATGACCGTCAACGCCTCGACAAATGGCTCTGGTTCGCGCGCTTCGCCCGGACGCGCCCCATGGCCGTGCGGCTGGTGGATGACGGCCATGTCCGCATCGCGGGGCGGCGCGCCGGGAACCCGGCGCAGGGGATCAAGATCGGCGATGTGCTGACCATCGCCCTGCCGCATGCCACCGTCGTGGTGCGGATCCAGGCCTTCGCCGAACGCCGCGGCCCCTTCGCCACGGCCCGCCTGCTCTATGAGCGCCTGGACGGCGGGGGCGACGATACGGCCCTTGCGGAGGGCGACAGCGGCGACTAAATCCGGTCGCTGCCGTCCCTGCCGCCGGTATGCGGCGCTGCGGCGAACGGATTTCCCCGAGTGGTTGCCTGACGGGCGCAGAGTTCCGCGGCGCCCGGTGAAAACACCCTTGAAACCTGCGCGCGTCGGAGGTTTATGAGGTTGTTTAGAAGCATTGGAAGGGCCGGCCCATGACCTATGTGGTCACCGAGAACTGCATCAAGTGCAAGTACATGGACTGCGTCGAGGTCTGCCCGGTCGACTGTTTCTACGAAGGCGAGAACATGCTCGTCATCCATCCCGACGAATGCATCGACTGCGGCGTCTGCGAGCCGGAATGCCCGGCCGAGGCGATCAAGCCCGACACCGAGCCGGGGCTCGAGAGCTGGCTCCAGCTCAACGGGAAATACGCCAGTAGCTGGCCGAACATCTCGCAGAAGAAGGAGCCGCCCGCCGACGCGAAGGCGTTCGACGGCGTTCCCGACAAGCTCGCCATGTTCTCGCCGGAGCCGGGCGAGGGCGACTGAGCCGCGCCGCCGCCGCCAGCGTACCAGACCCGCACCGACCGGGACCGCGCTCGGCGCGGCCGCAGGCGGCTGCCTGCGGGAACCTTTGATTCGGCGTGTTTTTTGTGCTATACGCAAGCTCAGTCGAATTCGTTCCGCATGCCCCTGCGAGGTTCCCACAAAACGGGGCGTCCCCAGAGACGACGAACAGCACCGGACCCGGCGGCCCTTGCGTCGGGAGCATTTCGTTGTTCGCGTCGGTGGACGAGATGAACCAATCGACTGAGGGAGCGTGAAGCGCCGCGTCAACGCGTCGCGTCAGGCAGTGTCTCCGGCCATCCGGACGGGGACGGATCATCGCGTGCCCGCCCCGGCGGGCCGGTCAGGAGTCGTAACGGCATGTCCACTGTGAAGAAAGCTGCTGTGCGCCAGGGATTCAAGACGGGCGAGTACGTCGTCTATCCGTCTCATGGCGTCGGCCAGATCACGGCGATCGAGGAGCAGGAAGTCGCGGGCTTCAAGCTCGAGCTGTTCGTGGTTTCTTTCTCCAAGGACAAGATGACCCTGCGCGTCCCCACCGCCAAGGCCGCCAGCGTCGGCCTGCGCAAGCTCGCCGATGGCGAGGCCGTCGCCAAGGCGCTGGCCACGCTGACCGGCCGCGCCCGCGTCAAGCGCACCATGTGGTCGCGCCGCGCGCAGGAATACGAGGCCAAGATCAATTCCGGCGACCTCGTCGCCATCGCCGAGGTGGTGCGCGATCTCTATCGCTCCGAGGCGCAGCCCGAGCAGTCCTATTCCGAGCGTCAGCTCTATGAGGCCGCGCTCGACCGCATGGTCCGCGAGATCGCCGTCGTCGACGACGTGACCGAGATCGAGGCGCTCAAGAAGATCGAAGGCCAGCTCGCCAAGTCGCCGCGCCGCGCCGGCAAGGCCGAGGCCGCCGAGGAATCCGATCTCGAAGGCGACAATGACGACCTGCAGGAAGAGGCTGCCTGAGCGGCTCCTTCGCGGTCCCGAAATGCAGAACCCGGCGGGCGACCGCCGGGTTTTTCGTTTGCGGGCCCCTGTTTTGCCGCGCCTCTGTTTCGCCGGCGGCTCTCCCGGCCCCTATTCGCCGATGACCTTGTAGCGTCGTCCGGGCGTCAGCGCGGCGTCGCGATCGAGCCCGTTGAGGAGCTGGAACAGCTCGACCGGCCGGTCCTGCTCCGGCATGTGTTCCGCCATGCTCGCCACGGTGTCGCCGGCGTTGGCTGCAACGATGCGGATGCGCAGCGGCCGGGCGGCCTGGGCCTCCGCCGGCGTCAGGGTCCTGAAGCTGTCGACGATGCTGCGCATCTGCCGCTCGGGGTCGCTGCTGCCGCGGGCGGCCAGGATGAAGCGGTAGACCCGGTCGCCGAACTGCACGGCCGCCAGGCGGAACATCCAGTCCGTCCCCTTGCCATGGGCGGTGACGGCGGGCTGACCGCCCATCTCGGTCTTCTCGATGCCGGTCGTCGCGACGCCCTCGATCCAGCCGGCCGCGACGTAGGATTCCAGCGTCTGGTCGGACTTCAGCTTGACCGAGTCGAAGCGCAGCGCCTGGGCGCCATTGGCGCTCACCCCGATGACCATGTCCTGCGCCGCCTCGAGGCTGAAGCCTTCCGGGGCGGTGAAGGCGATGCGCAGCGTGCTGTTGACGTAGCGCCGCCCGCGGGCCACGCCGTCGCGCGGATCCTCGCCATAGGCGAGGCCCTCGATGGCGTTGAGCCAGCTTCCGGCGTCGTGCTCGCCGAGGCCCGGCGCGGCGATCTGCCGGGCGGCGGTGGTCACGGCGGCGATGCGCTCCGGCGTCTGCGGATGGGTGGCGAGCATGTCGAGGCGCTTGTCCTCGGCGCTCTGGTTCTGGCCGGCGGCGCGGAAGGCGGTGTTGCGGCCGAGCGTGGTCAGGAAGCGGCTCGCGCCATAAGGATCGTAGCCGGCGCGCGCGAGGCTGGTGACGCTGATGCGGTCGGCCTCGAATTCCTGCTGGCGCGAGAAGCGGGCGAGCGACAGCTTCGAGCCCGCCAGGACGGCGGCGCCCTGCGTCGGATTCTTCAGCACCTGCGAGGCGACCTGGCTGACCAGCGCCGATTCGGCCTCCTTCTCGGCGCGCTGCGCGGCGTGCTGGGCGGTGACATGGCCGATCTCATGGGCCAGGACCGAGGCGATCTCGGAGGTGTCGTTGGCCAGCGCCAGCAATCCGCGCGTGACGTAGAGCCGGCCATTGGGCAGGGCGAAGGCGTTGACGGCCGGCGAGTTCAGGATGGTGATCTCGTAGGCGCCGATCTGGCCGTCGTTGGTCCGGGCCAGGCGCTTGACGATCTCGTCGAGCGCGGCGCGGGTGCGCGGCGCGCGGTATTCGCCGCCGAAGGCCGCCAGGAGCCGCTGATGCTCCTGGTCGGCGGCGCGCTGGACCGTGGTGATGGGCGGCGCGATCTCGCCGTCATGAGCGGCGTTGCCGGGCAGCAGCGAGGTCTGGTCGCCCAGGCAGCCGGCGAGCAGCAGGGCCGGCAGGGCCAGGGCGGCCAGCCGTCTTCCCCGTGGCGCGAACCATATTGGCCAGGCTTCCCGCATCCCTCAGTCGATCAGTTCCAGGGCGGCGCGCGAGGAGACTTCGAGCAGAAGCCCGTTGCGGCCGCCGAGCACGCCATAGGCGCGCAAGCGTTTACCGCCGAGCCCGGCCGCGGTCCAGCCCGCGGCCTTCAACTCCCGCCAGAGCTTGCGCGGCAGGACGATGGCGGCCGCCTCCGCCGGACGGCGGGAGAAGTTCAGATAGGTCCGCTGCGCGCGTTCGCCGACGGATGCGATCCGGCCTTCGAGCACGATGTAACGCCCCTCCTGTTCCTTCACGGCGGCGAGATCATGGCCGTCAACGGCCGGCGGGGCCAAAGGTTGCGAGGCCGAGGTGAACTTTGTCTGAACGGGACCGGCACCCGGACGGCATGCCGCAGCCTGCCCTTCGGGCATGGCGAGGGCGGCGCCGCTCGCCTGCAGCAGCGCTGCGACATCCTGGCGGCTTCCGCCCGGAGCGGCCTCGAGGAAGAGCCGGGCGGGCCAGCGGCCCCAGCGATCCTTCTCGCCGGTGACGGCGAGGAGCAGGTCCCGGCCGATGAACGGCGCGAGGCCCGCCCGGAAGCGCATCTCCTCGGCCGTGTCCTGGCGGGGCGCCAGGCCGATCAGCCGCAAGGGGCGGCCATCGGCCAGCAGCGGATCCCCCGCCGCATCCAGGCCCGAAAGGCGCGCGGGAACGGCCTCCGCCGCATCGTCGCGGCAAGGCTCGGCCGCCGAGCCGGCGGATAGAGGCGCCCCCAGGACCGACAGGGCGAGAAGGACCCGTCTCACCATCATCGCGATATCCTACAGGAAGCGTCGCGGCTGCGGGTAGCTCGATGGCCGAGCGACTGGCTTTCAGATGGTGACGGGGAGAAAGAGCGATTCTCGGGCTCTGGCGGTTCAAGCGTAGGGCCAGGCCGTCAAAGCACCCCTTCTTCGATGAGGGCGGCGATTTCCGCCTCCGAATAACCGAGCATGGTCGACAGGATCATGGCGTTGTCCTCGCCATAGCAGGGGGCGCCGCGGCCGATCGGACCGCCCGCATGGGACGGCGTGGCGGCGAGCTTGACCGGAAATTCCGGCACCGGCCAGCGGCCGATCTTGGTGCCGGTCACCTCGGTCATCCAGTTCAGCGCCGCCAGTTGCGGATCGTGATCGCAGCGGTCCTGCGCCGTCTGGCACGGCCCTGCCGCGACGCCGGCGTGCTGCAGCCGTTGCATGGCATCCTCCGCCGTGACGGTGCGGGTCCATTCCGTTACCGCCGCATCCAGCGCGTCCTGATGATGCAGCCGGTCGGCGAGGGTGCGGAAGCGGGGATCCTCCCGCAGAGATTGCAGTCCGGATACGGTCGTGAATGCCTGCCATTCAGATTCGTCGAAACAGGAGATCGCGATCCAGCGGTCCTCGCCGAGGCAGCGATAGGCGCCGTGCGGGGCCGCCGGCTTGTAGGGCGAGCGATTGCCGATGCGCTGCCAGGCCCGTTCGTTCGCGGACCAGTCGAGCACGGGCACCGCCGTCTGGAAGATGCCGGCCTCGCATTGGGAGGAATCGATCCACTGGCCCTCGCCGGTCCGCTCGCGATGATAGAGCGCGCCGAGGATGGCGAGCGCGAAGCCATGGGCGCCGGCCCAGTCCAGATAGGAATAGCCCCAGCCGGCCGGCATCGCGGGCTCGGGCAGGCCCGACATGTCGGTCGTGCCGGCGAAGGAGGCGGCCACGGGGCCGACGGTGCGGAAGCGGCCGTATTTGCCGATGCTGCCCATGCCCGATTGCTGGATGTAGATGATGTCGGGGCGGATCGCCTTCAGCACCTCGTAGCCGAGCCCGAGCCGTTCGAGGACGCCGGGAGAGAAACCCTCGGCGACCACGTCCGAGACGCGGATCAGGTCCTTGGCGATGGCGAGGCCCTTCGGATGGCGGATGTTGAGCGAGAGCCCGCGCTTGCCGGTGTTCTTGTTGTTGAACTGGCCGCCCATATCGGAATCGGTGACGCCGGGCAGGGGCGCCGTCGCGGCCTCGCGTGCCGCCCGGCCGCCGATCGGGGCCATGGCGGCCAGGCGCGTATCGGGATTGGCCTTCCATTCGACCTTGAGGCTTTCCGCGCCGAGCGAGGCGAGGAAGCGGGTTCCGCCGGCCGAGGCCAGGAACCAGGAGAAGTCGAAGATGCGGACACCTTGGAGCGGGAAGGGCTTGCCGTGGGGGGAGAGGGTCTGCGCTGGCGCGGAATCGGAGCGGACCTGCGCGAAGATGGGCGTTTCCTCATGGCGGGAGGCCGAGCTTGCGGCAAGGACCGCCTGTGTATGCTCCCCGATATGGGGGGCGCGCGTGCCGGGCTGCCAGGAGGTCGCCGTGCTCAGCCATTTACTGGTGGGGTAGCGGAAGCTGCGGCCGAGTTCCGGATGCTCGATGTCGGTGAAGGCCTGCCGCGACAGCCAGTGCTCGTCGATCGCGTTCTCATGCGGCTTGCGGACCGGGGCCCAGAGCAGCCCGGCGGTCTGCGCTTCCCGCCAGGGCACATCCGCGTAGCGATAGGAGCGCACGAAGCGCTGGATGACGTCGAGCGTGTGGTTGCTGGCCTCGTCGCTATCGGTCGAGCCGGGGATGCTGCGGGCGGTGAGGTCTGCTCCCTCGGCCGGCGGCTTCAGGTCGGCGGCCATGCCGTAGCTGTCGAGGAACGGCACGAGCTGCAGCTTGTCCTTGGCCGAGACTCCCCAGCTCATCACCCAGCGGCCATCCTTGGTGTAGCTGACATTGGGCGTGCGATTGGGCTTCTCGACGGCATGGCGCGCCGTCTGGCGGAAGAGCGGTGCCCGCCGCATCACCCAGGACATCAGGTCGAGCTCGGTGTTCTTGGAGACCGCCTCGTGGACGGCCACCGAGACGTCCTGTCCCTCGCCGTTGCGCAGCCGATGCAGCAAGGCTGCCGCGATGCCGATGGCGAGCTGCTCTCCGGCGATGTGATAGGCGTGCCAGAGCTGGGGTGCGATGGGCGGCAGGTCATAGCCGTCCGGGGCGGCGTCGTAGCCGCAGTTCATCATGATGCCGCCAAGGGCCAGATGCACCAGGTCCGAACCCTTGAAATCCTTCCAGGGGCCGGTGTCGCCGAAAGGCGTGATCTGCGCCGTGACGAGCCGCGGGAAACGGCTGTTCAGTTCGGCGAGCGCGATGCCGAAGGTCGAGAGCAGGCGGCCGCCATCGCTGACGAGGAGGACGTCGGCGCCGGCGATCAGCGACAGCACAGCCTCCGCGTTCGGCGCGACCACCGATTTCTTGCCGCGGTTATAGGCCCAGAAATGCAGGGAGGCTTCGGGATCGGGCTTGTCGTCGAGGAAGGGGCCGAAGCGGCGTGTCGGCGAGCCTTCCAGAGGCTCGATCTTGATGACCTCCGCGCCCAGACCCATCAGGAGAAGGCCGCAATATTCCCCCAGCTCGTCGGCGCTCTCGACGACGCGCAGCCCGGCGAACATGCCCGGCTTGAGAGCCTGCCCGTCCGCTTCCTTCATAGCCATGGTCTTCTCCCTGCCGGCGGGCTCATCGTCCCGCCCGTCCTTGCCTGCCGCCTTCCGCGAGCGTGGCATGTTCCTTCCGCTCCGGCGCTGCCGGCTGCTCCCGGGCGCGGCGTCTTCAGGATGGCGGGTGCTCTTCCGGGGGACGTCGCTCTTCCCGCGAGGTCATGCCGCCGGCGGGGCGGAAAGCTTCACCTTCGGAATGCTGCCCTGCTCCGCGTCGGGCTCGTAGCAGATCGTCACCTCGCGCCCGATCCAGCCGCCTTCCGGCTCCGGGCCGACCAGGTTGCTGATCACCAGGGGGCCTTCGGCGAGCTGCACCGCGACGACGTTGTAGGGAGGCTTGTAGTTGTCGAAATACTGACGGTGAAACACCACCCAGGAGATGATCTTCCCCTTGCCCGAGAGGGGCTTCCAGCTCGCCGACATCCCCACGCAATGCGGGCAGCAGGGCCCCGGCGGATAGCGGTATTGCGAACAGTCGTCGCATTGCTGGAGTGCCCAACGCTGCGCGCGGATGCTCTCCCACATCGGCTCATCGTAGAACTGGATGAACGCTCGCGAATTCGCCATGGCGCGCCTCACCGACCGTAGATGATGGAGACGGCCTTGCCGGCGACGTCCGAATTGTAGTGCACGAAGCGGCAATCCTCGACCTGCCGGGCGCCGCATTCGCCCCGCACCTGCCGCACCGCCTCGACCTGGTGGTTCCAGCCCTGCATGTAGGTTTCGGAGAGATGCCCGCCGGCGGTGTTGACCGGCAGCTTGCCCTTCAGCGAGATGCCGTCCTCGCGCATGAACCGGCCGGCCTCGCCGGAGCGGCAATAGCCGTAGCCTTCGAGCGCGAAGGGGACATGGCAGGAGAAGCTGTCGTAGATCTGGACGGCGTCCATGTCCTCCGGACCAAGCCCGGACATATTGAAGACCTGGCTCGCGCAGGCCTCCTGGGCGGGACGGTAGAAGTCCAGCAGGCGCGGTTCGAGGCTGGTCGCGCCGCGGTTGAGGTCGAAGCGGCCGACGCCATGGATCAGGACCGGCGGCTTCTTGGCGATGCGCTTCGCCCGCTCGGCCGAGGTCACGATCAGGGCGACGCCGCCATCGTTGATCAGGCAGTAGTCGAAGAGGTGCAGCGGCTCGCAGATATAGCGCGAGTCGAGATAGTCCTGCAGCGTGATCGGCTTGCGCATCAGGGCATGGGGCGTGAGGCTCGCCGCCAGGCGCTGGGCCACGGCCACTTCGCCGAGCTCGGCCTCCGTGATGCCGGTCACCTCCATGAAGCGGCGGAACATCATCGCGTAGAGCGCGCCCTGCGAGGTGTAGCCCCAGGGGGCATGGTAGACATAGGACAGGAAGAGGTTGCCGCCCATCGCTTCCGGCCCGCCATACTGGACGGCGGCCGAGCGCTGGTCGTTGCCGTAGATCAGCGCGACGGTTTCCGCGAGGCCGGCCTTGATGGCGGCGCAGGCCTCGATCACGGCGAGCATCGCATCGGCCTGCGAACCCCAGCGCGGGTTGATGCCGAGGACCTCGCCGACGCGCTCATAGGCGACGGTGGGGCCGACGATCAGCCCGTCGATGTCGTTGCGGGTCAGCCCCGCATCGGCCAGCGCCGCGCGGAAGGCGATCGCGGCATAGCCATAGGAGTCATGCGGCTTCTCGCCGGCGCGGACCCTCGCATGGTCCGAAACATAGTCGCTCTGGCCGACGCCGATCACGGCGCCGACCTTGGCCAGATTGCCGGTCGTCATTCCAGGACACCTTCCGCCCGCAGGGCACTGATCCGTTCGGGCGCATAGCCGAGCACCTCGGCCAGGACCTCCTCCGTATGCTCGCCGATGAGCGGCGGCCGCTTCAGCGACACGCGCTCGCCGTCGAGGAGGAAAGGCGGGGAGGTGAAGCGGGCTTCGCCGATCTCGGGATGGTCGACGGTCTGCCAATAGCCGCGATGGCGCAACTGCGGGTCTTCGTCCATCAGGTAGCGGCAGCTCGCGACCAGGCCGGCCGGAACGCCGCGCGCCTGCAGCGCCTGCATGACGGAGACCGGATCGCGCGCGGCCGTCCAGGCGGCGACGGCGGCTTCGACGCGCTCAATCTGGGCGAGGCGGCCTTTCGCGGTGGCCAGCGTCGGGTCTGACGCCAGTTCACGGTCTCCGATGACCTCGCAGAGCGCCGCCCACTGGCTGTCCTTCAGCACCGTGATCGCGCACCACTCATCCTCGCCGGCGCAGCGGAAGATGTTGTGCGGGGCGAAATGGGGCGAGCGATTGCCCAGCCGCTCGCGCTCGACGCCGGTGACGGCGTGCTCGACATAGGCGAGGCCCATGCAGTTGATGGTCGACTCGACCTGGGAGAGGTCGATCTTCATGCCCTTGCCCGTCGCGCGCTTGTAGCGCAGCGCCGCCATCACGGCGAAAGCCGCGTGATAGGGGTTCGCCGCATGGTCGGGAAAATGGGTGCCGGGGCCGATGGGGCCTTCGCCCTCGTAGCCGGTCTGCCACATCAGCCCGGTCACGGCGCTGATCGTCATGCCGACGCCGAGCAGGTTCGCGAGCGGGCCGTCCTCGCCATACATCGGCATGGCCAGGTAGATGATGTCGGGCTTGATCGCCTTGACGTCCTCATAGCCGAAGCCGAGCCTCTCCATGGCGCCGGGGCCGAAATTATTGCTGATCACATCCGACTGCCGGATGATGTCGTAGAGCGTCTCGCGGCTCTGCCCGTTCTTGAGATTGATCGCGACGCTGCGCTTGCCCGTGTTGCGGGAGGCGAAGTAGCCGCTGCGGTTGATGCCGTAGACGCCGTCCTTGAACGGGCCGCCGACTCGCACCGGGTCGGGCCGGGAGACGCCTTCGATCTTCAGGATCTCGGCACCGAAATCGCTGAAGAGCTTGGTCGAGAACGGGCCGGCTCCGGCCCAGGTGAAATCCGCGAAGCGGATGCCCTTGAGGAAATCGGGTTGCATGAGGGCTGCCTCTAGCGATGCGCGATCTTCGAGCTGGCGCGCCCGAGGATGTCTTCGTCGTGCTCGCCGAGAGCGGGTGCGCCGCGGTCGATCCGCCAGACCGGTTCGGACAGCCGATACGGCGCGCCGGGGAAGGAGACCTCGCGCCCGAGACCCGGCATCGCGACCTTCTGGAAGTAGCGGCGGAAGACGAGCTGCGGGTCGGTGTGCAGGTCGGCGATGCGGCTGACGGGCGCCATCACGATCTTGCGGCGCAAGGCTTCGGCGCCGAGCTCGGCCTTGGTCTTGTCGGCGATGAAACGTTCGAACAATGCGCGGAACTCCGCCCGCATCGGTGCCTGCGCCCGCGTCGGCCGGTCGGCCCAGTCGGGTTCGCGCAGCCGCGCCAGCCCGTCGAAGCCCTCCTCCTCCATCCATTTCAGCAGGCCCGACCAGGAGGCGCTCAGCGCCAGGGGGGCTGCCAGGAAGACATAGCCATCCTTGCAGGTGAAGGCGCTCTCCGTCGCATCGCGGATCCCTTCGCCGCCGCGCGCCAGGATGCGGTTCTCGAGATCGTAGACTTGGACCGCGTTCTGCAGCGAATGGGCGATGCATTCCTGCGCGGAGATGTCGAGCACATGGCTGCCCCCGCTGCGCTCGCTGTCCCAGAGCGCGATGGCCGTTGCCGCGGCTGTGTAGAGGGAGGTCACGAAGAGGCTTTGCCGCGCGGGCAGCGCCAAGGGCGTCCTGCCCGGCTCGCCGGAGAGATAGGCGATGCCGCCGAGCGCCTGGACGACCAGATCGGATCCGGTGAAGCCGCTATAAGGGCCGTCCGTGCCGAAATAGGAGACGACCGTCACGACCCTGTGCCCGGGAACGGCGATCAGCTCGGCGACGAGGTCCGGCTCGTCCGGGCCGGGCTCGCAGATCACGATCTGGGCGCTGGCGACGAGGTCCTCGAAGACGGCGCGGCCGGAAGGGGTCTTCCGGTCGATGACGATGCTCTTCTTGTTGAGGTTCAGGAAAGCGAACTGCACGCCGGTGGCGGTCGCCTGCTCGGAGCCACCCGTCGCGGCCGGGACCGGGCGATCCGGCCCGCCTTGAGGCGGCTCGATGCGGATGACCTCGGCGCCGAGGTCGGCGAAGAGGCGCGCGGCATAAAGGCCCAGTTCCCGGGTGAGGTCGATGATGCGGGTTCCGCCGTAGGGGCGTACCTGAGACATGTCCATTCCTTGCCACCCGACTTGCCGCGAGGGCGCCGAGCCGTGAGGGGTCGGCCCCGGAGTCGCTCTCGCTCTGGGCAAAAGAATGCATCATATAAAAAGCAAATGCAACCCTGCCGCGACCTTGCCCGGGCTCGCGCGTTGCGGCGCGCAGGCGAAGAATCGCAGGGCGGGGCGGTCGGCCCAGCGGTTATCGTGACGCTGAGGGTGGAGGGTTGGCTCCCACAGGGGAGCGAGGCCGGAACGATGCCGCCCAGCCCGTGATCCTGATTCCGTGAGAAAGCCGCTCGCCTTGGGAGCGGAACGACGGCCCGCCGCCGATATGCGGCGCCGGCAGCGGTCGCCTAGCCGGCCTTCGGGAGGTTGGCGGCGCGCCAGCCGTTGCGGATATGCTCCACCATGGCTTCGACGGCGCCTTCATGGTCGCCCTGCGTGGCCTTTTGAAGGAAGCTTTCGTGCTCGGCCCGCATCCTCGTCGGCCGCTCACGCTTGATGTCCTGCAGGGTGAAGGGATACTTCGCCCAGAGCACGCGCACGAAATGCAATGTCTGCGGCCGCTCGGCCAGCTCATAGAGGCGGAAATGGAAGCGGACATTGGCTGTCCGGACCGCTTGCAGGTCTTCGGCCTCGATGGCTTTCGCGAGGCTGCGCTGGATCTCGTTCAGCTCCTCGAGCTTGTCGGCTGACAGCTTGGAAAGCGCCTTGGCGGTCAGCTCCCGCTCGAGCATCAGCCGCAGCTCGAAGATTTCCCCGAGCTGCTCGGGCACCAGCTCGGGGACGACGAGGCCCTTGTGCCGCACGCCCTTGATGTAGCCTTCCGCTTCGAGCGTCAGCAGCGCCTCGCGCACCGGCGTGATCGAGACCCCGAGCTGCTCGGCCAGCTCGGCCTGCTTGAGCTTCGCGCCGCGATCGTAATAGCCGACGATGATGCGTTCGCGGAGGATGTCGCTGACCCAGTCCTGCTTGGTCTCGAATGTCATGGGTATGCTCGCTAAGGTCGTAGCCCGCGTCGAATCCCGACGGAAGGCTGAATCTGGCGGACCATGTCATCTGTCGATTGGAAGGGCAATCGCGTTTGCACAATGCAATGCAGCCGCTCCGACCTCCGAGATTACCCGATGCTCTCCAGCATATGGCGGGCCGCGATCATGCCGGGATCGTCGAGTCCGCGCGATCTTTCGGCGAAGATGCGTGCCCGCCCGATTCTATTCTCGCGTCCGCGGAAATCGGCGATCGCGGCCTCCAGCGCGGCCTTCGCCGCCGACAATCGGCCTTCAGGCCCGGTTCCCTCCAGCCCGAGCCGGACGGCCTCGATCGCATCGAGCACCGTCTTGTCGCCGAGCCTGGCGCCGCCGCGCGCCGAAAGGGCATCGCGCACCGCCGCCAGCAGGCCCGGCCATTCCGCATCGCCGATTTGGTTCTTGCCTGCCGTTTCCTTGGTCAGCGTCATGAAAGCGACCGCCAGCAGCGTGCCCAGGCTCGAGCCCGAAGCCTTGGTGCAGGCGATGGCGCAGGCCTTGAAGATGCCGGGAATATCGGCGGGCGGCGGCGCGATGGCCTTGCGGATATTGGCGGCGCATTTGGAGAGCGTGGCGCCAAGGTCGCCGTCGCCGAGCTGTCCGTCGAGAGCGTTGAGCTCGGGCGCCGCGAGCTCCATGCGGTCCGCCCAGCGTCCCAGCGCCTCGACCAGCATGCGGGAATCCGTGCTCATGGCACGCTCCAGAACGGGCAGTCGGCCGGGGCGTCCAGCAGGGCCTCCAGCTCGGAGTCGAGTCTCAGCACGGTGAGCGAGGCGCCGGCCATCTCCATCGAGGTCACGTAGCGTCCGATGAGGGGCCGCACGACCGTGACGCCCTTGGCGGCGAGTTCGCGCGCCACATGGCGGTAGAGGATGTAGAGTTCCTCATGCGGCGTCGCGCCCAGCGAGTTGACCAGGACCGAGACGCGTTCGCCCCGGCCGAGGCCGAGATCGGCTCCGACCATCTCCAGCATTTCGCCGGCGAGCGCATCGGCGGGTTTGAGCGGACCGCGCCAGACGCCGGGCTCGCCGTGGATGCCCATCCCCATCTCGATCTCGTTCTCGGCGAGGGTGAAGGTCGGCTTGCCGGCCTCCGGCACGATGCAGGGACCGAGCGCGACGCCCGTGGTGGCGCAGCCCCGGCCGGCCTTCTCGGCCGCCGCCGCGACCTCGCGCAGCGTGGCGCCCGGCTGGTCGGCCCTGGCTCCTGCGATCTTGTAGAGATAGATCAGCCCGGCGACGCCGCGCCGCTTGTGCCGTTCCGCGGCGTCCGCGCTGGCGACGTCGTCGGCGCCCAGCACGGTTGCCGTTTCGATGCCTTCCATATCGAGCATCTCGCCGGCCATGTCGAAGTTCATGCGGTCGCCGCCGTAATTGCCGTAGAGGCGCAGGATTCCGGCACCACCATCGGCGGCACGCATCGCTTCGATGCAGTCGTCGACGCTTGGACCGGCGAAGACATTGCCGATGGCGCAGCTATCGATCAGTCCGCGGCCGACATAGCCGGTGAAGAGCGGCAGATGGCCGGAGCCGCCGCCGGAGACGATGCCGACCTTGCCGGAGACCGGGCCGTCGGTCCGCGCGACGACCCGGCCGGCCTCGCCGATCCGGCGGAAATATTGCGGATGAGCGGCGCAGAGCCCTTCCAGCATCTCGTCGACATAGGCGTTCGGCTCGTTGAGCAGTTTCTTCATGGTTCCTCCCGTCGTCAGCCGCAGTGGCCGTTTGACAAAACGGCTCCTTCGAACATAGTTTTACATATAATGCATTATATAAAAATAGAGGTAGAGTTGATAGGGAGGCAAGCTCTGGCGACGCCGGGATGCGAAGCGGCGGTGGCTGCATCGAGCGGCTGGCGCTCGGAGGCTGGCTGTGAGGGGAATGGGGTTCGCCAGCCGATCCGCAGCGCCTCTCCGAGCGGCTGGGCCGGTCGATGCATGGCCGCGCGAGCCCCTGCCTGCAGCTTCGGCCACCAGTGCCCTGCAAGGTGCCCATGACAAATGCCCAGTCATCGAACCGGCCGGATTCCTCGATGCTCGCCGAGAAGCCGCTGAGCGGTGTCACGGTCGTCGAGCTCGGTCACAGCGTCGCGGCTCCCTATGCGGGGCTGATCCTGGCGGATCTCGGTGCGCGTGTGGTCAAGGTGGAGAATCCGGGCTTGGGCGACTATGCGCGCGGCTGGGGGCCGCCGTTCTGGAACGGGATTGCGACGGCGTTCCACGCGCTGAATCGCGGCAAGGAAGGCGTGAGCGTCGATTTCCGCGACGAGGCCGAGGTCGGGGCGCTGAAGGACTTCATCCTGGCCGAGGCCGATGCCGTGATCCAGAATCTGAGGCCGGGCATCCTCGACAGGTTCGGCCTAACGGCGGAGGCCTTGCGGGACCGGAAGCCCGGGCTGATCTGGTGCGATATCGGAGCCTTCGGCGCGACGGGGCCTCTGGCCGCCAAGCCGGGCTACGACCCGCTGGCGCAGGCCTCGACCGGCATCATGAGCGTGACGGGCGAGGGCGGCCGGCCGCCGGTGCGCGTCGGCGTGTCCTTGATCGACATGGGTTCGGGCATGTGGAGCGTCATCGGCCTGCTCGCCGGTCTCATCGCCCGCCGGGAGACGGGCGAGGGACGGGTGGTCTCGACCTCGCTCTACGAAACGGGCCTGGCCTGGATGACGGTGCCGCTCGCGGGCTATGCTGCATCCGGCGAGGTGCGCAAGCCGTTCGGCTCGGGCACGGCGGAGATCGTGCCCTATCAGGCCTTCGAGACGTCGGATGGCTGGCTGATGATCGCGGCCGGCAACGACAACCTGTTCCGCAAGCTGTGCGAGGCGCTGAACCTGCCAAGCCTTGCCACCGATCCGGATTTCGCGACCAATGCCGCCCGTGTCGTCAATCGCGGCCGGCTGATCCCCCGGATCGCGGCGGCGACGGTCGGCTTTTCCGTCGAGGCGCTCGGCCAGCGCCTCGACGAGGCGGGCGTTCCCAATGCGCCGCTCCTGGACATCGCCCAGGTCGCCGGGCACCCGCAGACGCAGGCTCTGGACATGGTTGTGAAATCCTCGTCCGACGGCATCGAGCTCGTCGGCATGCCGCTATCGTTTGACGGCAAGCGTCCGCGCGCGCGTTCTGGGGCTCCGGCGCTCGGGCAGCACAACGGCGTTCTCGAGGAGTGAGGCAAAACAAGGCCTGCCTCCGGATGCCGAGGCGGTGCCGGGCAGCAATCGAATCGAGGAAACGGTCATGAAGGTTGCCGTTCTGGACGATTGGCAGCGCATTGCCGAGGCCAGCGTGGATTGGAGCACACTCCAGGCCCGCGCCGAAGTGGTGTTCTTTCACGAGGCCTTCGCCGGCGAGGACGAGGCAGCGGCGAAGCTGGCCGATTTCGATGTCGTCATGGCGATGCGCGAGCGCACCGCCTTTCCGCCCTCGCTGGTCGCGCGGCTGCCGAAGCTCACGCTGTTCGCGATGACCGGCCAGCGCGGTGCGACGATCGACCTCGCGGGCATGGCGGCGCGCGGCATCACCCTGACCTATACCAGCGGCAGCGAAACCGGGAACGGCACGGCCGAGCTCGCGCTCGGGCTGATGCTGGCCGCGGCGCGCAACATTCCGCGCGGCGATGCGGCCATCCGCTCCGGCTCCTTCCAGGAGGGAGTCTCCGCAGGGCCGGTGCTTGCCGGCAAGAAGCTCGGGCTGATCGGGCTCGGGCGGATCGGCTCGCATATGGCCCGCTACGGACAGGCGCTCGGAATGGAAGTCCTGGCCTGGAGCCCCAACCTCACCGAGGTCCGCGCCGCCACCGCCGGCGCGCGGCTTCGCAGCAGGGATGAACTTCTGGCCCAGGCGGACGTGGTCAGCCTGCATATCGTGCTGTCGGATCGCACGCGCGGCCTGCTGGGGAGCCGCGAGCTCGGCCTGATGAAGACCGGGGCGATTCTCGTCAATACCTCACGCGGACCGCTGGTCGACGAGGCCGCGCTGATCGCGGCGCTCGCGGCCGGCCGGCTGGTGGCGGCGCTCGACGTCTTCGATCGCGAGCCGCTGCCTTCGGACCATCCGCTGCGACGGCTTCCGAACACCGTGCTGACTCCACATCTGGGCTACGGCACGCGCGAGACCTTCGCCGAATTCTACGGACAGGGCATCGAGAACGTCCTGGCGTTCCTGGACGGGGCGCCGATCCGCCTGCTGAAACCGGATCGATGAGAACGGCAGCGGACGCTTGAAAGGGAAAGACCATGATCAGTTTTCGCCTGAACAATCCCACGGAAATCCTGTTCGGCGCCGGGCAGATCGCCGGGCTCGCCACGCTCGTCCCGGCCGGCGCTCGCGTGCTGCTGCTCTATGGCGGCGGCAGCATCAAGGCCAATGGTGTCCATGATCAGGTGACGAAGGCGCTCTCCCATGTCGAGGTCGTCGAGTTCGGCGGCATCGAGTCCAATCCGGTCTACGAGACGATCATGAAGGCGGCCGCGCTGGTGCGCGAGACGGGCTGCAACTGGGTGCTGGGCGTCGGCGGCGGGTCGGTCGTCGATGCGGCCAAGTTCCTCGCCTATGTCGCGCCGCTCGACGTGACGGACCCCTGGGAGCATCTGGCCAGGGGCGGCGCGGTCACCACGATCCTGCCGGTCGGCGCCGTGCTGACGCTGCCGGCCACCGGCTCGGAGAGCAACCCCGTTTCGGTGATCTCGAACAAGGGCCGCCATCTCAAGCTGCCTTTCGCGCAGGACGGCGCGCGCCCGCGCTTCGCGGTGCTCGATCCGACGACGATGGCGAGCCTCAGCCGCAGGCAACTGGAGAACGGCGCGGTCGATGCCTTCACCCATGTCATAGAGCAATATCTCACCCTGCCGGTGAACGCGCCGGTGCAGTTCGGCTTCAGCGAGACGATCCTGCGCGTGCTGATCGAGTGGGGTCCGGTGCTGGTCGAGAAGAACACGCCCGAAGCGCGCGAGAACGTCATGTGGGCGGCTAACCAGGCCCTGAACGGCCTGATCGGCTCCGGGGTCCCGCAGGACTGGTCGACCCATATGATCGGCCATGCGCTGACCGCCCTCTACGACATCGACCACGCACGCACGCTTTCGATGGTGATGCCGAGCCTGCTGCGCCACAAGGCGGCGGACAAGCTGCCGATGCTGGTGCGCTACGCCCGCAATGTCTGGGGCATCGAGGAAGAGGACGAGGCCGTGGCGGCCGAGAAGGCGATCGCCGCGACGGCGGATTTCTTTGCCAGGATGGGGTGCCCGATCCGGACCTCGGACATGGCCGAGGTCGATATCGAGGCGGTCGTCTCGCATATCGCCGAGGCGGGCCAGTTGCCGCTCGGCGAGGACAAGGACATCGACGCCGACGCCATTCGCGCGATCCTGCGCGAAGCGGCCTGAAGCCGCCCTTCAGGGGCCGGTGCGCTCCAGGAACGCGGCGAGCTCGCGGTTGAAGGCGGCGGGGTTCTCGGCATTGGGTAGGTGCCCGGCATCGGGAATTTCGACATAGGTCGCGCCGGGCGCGGCCTCGGCCATCTGCTGCATGACGCCGGGCAGGGCGCCGTCCCCGGCGCCCGCCAGCATTGCTGCGGGACATGAGAGGCCGGCGAGGTCGCTAGTGAAGTCGAAGGCGCGCAGCGCCTCCGCCGCGCGGACGAAGCCGTCGAACGGGGTCGTCTCGACCATGCGCCGGACGCGCCGGGCGGCTGCCGTATCCGTATGGTGCGGGCGAAACCAGCGCTCGATCGTCGGGCCGGCCAGCGCCGTCATGCCTCCCGCCCGCGCCAGGCCGATGCGCTCGTCCCATGCGGCGCCGGCGCCGGGCATGGCCTTGACGGTGCAGTCGCAGGCCATCAGCGCCGTGACGCGCGAAGGATGGCGGCCGGCGAAGCGCAGCGCGGTGATTCCGCCGAGCGATACGCCGACGACAACGGCGCGGGCGATCCCGAACGCATCGAACAGGCCGGCGAGATCCTGGGCCAGGGCCTCGAAATCGCAGGGACCGGGTGGCACCGAACTTAGGCCATGGCCGCGCTGATCGTAGCGCAGGATGCGATAGCGGTCGGACAAGGCCGCGACCTGATCGTCCCAGAGCGTCAGATCGGTCATCAGCGAATTGCTGAAGGCGAGCCAGGGAGCATCGGCACTGGCCGGTCCGTCGACGCGGCAGCGGAAGGCGAGGCCGCGCTGCTCGACGATCTGGTCTGCGGTCATGGTCGCCTCCGCGATGGCCGGTGAAACGAGGGAGATGTCGGGTCGCTCCGACTGCTATCGCGGCCGGGGAACATAGCTGTTGAACAGGTCGATCGCGCCGAAGAACCCGGCGAAGAGGCGCGGCTCCACGGGGGCGTCGTCCGGCACGGCCGCGGAGACGAAGCCGATATAGTCGACCGTTCCGCCGTTAGGGTAAGCGAAGACCCGGACGCCGACCGTCGAGGGCCGGTCCTCGAAGGCCGCCCGCATCGCGGCGACGACACCGGCTTCGTCGGACGCGGCGAGGCCGCGGAAACGGACGATCGTGACGCGCGCGGCCATCGGCGTGAGAGCGTTGCCGGGATAGACCTGGTCGCCGACCGAGCGGTAGACATGGGTGCGCCCGGTGACGCGCTTGGTCCAGGGGCTGGAGCGATCGCCGGCGACCCGCAGATAGGCCTCGCTGTCGAGCACGGCTTTGTCGCTCAGGTCATAGATTGCCAGGTAATCGGGCACGCCCGCGATCGAGGAATAGCGGCTCGCGGTCTCGACGCCGGGCACGGCCAGGCGCTCCGGCAGGTGCTCGCCGTCATACCAGGCGTTGAACTCCTCCTCCATCGCCGCCGGGGGCTGCATCAGCACCAGCAGAAAGCCTTTCTTGGACATGGGCTACCTCATCGGGATGTCGAGGCCAGGAAGCTGTCGACCAGCGCGGCAAAGGCCTCGGGGCGCTGGTAGGGAAGGAAATGGGCCGCGCCCTGCATGATCTCGAAGCGTGCGCCGGGAATCAGCGCGGCGGCTTCCTGCCCGAGCGCCGGCGTCAGGAGCACGTCGTGCTCGCCGGCGACGACGAGGCTCGGGCACCTGACCGCGGGCAGCAGCGCGCTGGCGTCGAAGGTCGCGCTGGCGAGGCAGGCGAAGGCGTAGTCTTCCGCCGATTGCCGGCCGAAGGCGGCGAGGTATGCGTCGTAGCGACGGTCCTTGGGCAGGTTCAGGAAGGCGCGCTCCACCGCCTGCGGCAGGATCGCGGCCATGCCGCCGGCGCGAACGGCTTCCGCGCGCTCGGCGAGCATCGACGCAGCCTGCGGCAGGGAGCGCGCGGTCGCGTTGGCGAGCACCAGCGCGGCCGTCCGCTCGGGATGGCGAGCGGCATAGCAGGCCGCGGCCATGGTGCTGATCGCCGAGCCGACAGGCACCACGCGCTCGAAGCCCAGCGCGGCGCGCAGCGTTTCGAGGTCGGAAGCCTGTTCCTCCAGGGTGACCGGCCGCGGCCTCTGCCCGTCGACGCGGTGGCGCAGATTGGGCGCGAGGCAACTGATCTTGCCGCGCCATTGCGCGATGCAGGCGTCCCAGTAGCGCAGATCGGCGCCGAGCGGGGGCAGCAGCAGCAGGCCGAGGCGGCGATCGTCGCCCGTGACCTCGTATTCCAGCAAGGGTGATGACATCGCGATGGTCCGGAACGGGTTCGGGGTCAGGCGTCCGGCACGATGTCCGGCAGGTGGGCGGCGGGAGAATGGCCGCGCCGATAGACCATCATGGTGCGCAGGAAGGTGAGCACCACCTTGCCGTGCTGGTTGTAGCCCTGGGTGCTGACGTCGACGATGCCGACCGAGGGGCGCTTGGCGGAAGGGCGCGCGGCGAGGATCGTGGTGCGGGCATAGAGCGTGTCGCCGGCGAAGACCGGGCGCGGCAGCGTCACCTCCTTCCAGCCGAGATTGGCCATGGTGTTCTGGCCGAAATCCATGGTGGAGAGCCCCGTGACCACCGCCAGCGTCAGCGGGCTCGGCATGATCGCCTTTCCGAAGGAGGTGCGTTTCGCATAGTCCTCGTTGAAATGGACCTGGTTCATGCCGAGGGTGAGCAGGCAGAACCAGCTATTGTCCGTCTCCGTCAGGGTGCGGCCGAAGGGATGGCGATAGACCTGCCCGGCGGCGAAATCCTCGAAGAAGAGCCCGCTCTCCGAGCGGGCTGCCGGGGCGGCTATGGCGGTGTCGGTCACGGAGCGGCCTTTCGCGGATCAGGAGGGAGGTCGATCGCGCCCTGTGCGGCGAGCGCGGCAAGCTCCGCGGCGGAAAGAGCGAGATCCGCGGCCAGCACGGCGGCGGTGTCGGC
Source organism: Hyphomicrobiales bacterium (assembly GCA_900466745.1). Taxonomy (GTDB): domain Bacteria; phylum Pseudomonadota; class Alphaproteobacteria; order Rhizobiales; family Beijerinckiaceae; genus Allobosea; species Allobosea minatitlanensis. The sequence goes on from UBNE01000003.1 coordinate 324,482, forward strand.
TCCGACCATCGTCGGCCCCGGTCGCGGCGGCTGCCGCTCATGCCCCTCGAAGCGGGGGATCACGCCGGTCATGCGGAGCGGCCCGAGATCGGGGTCGGGAACGGTCACGACCGCCTCCCGCGCCAGGACCTGGGGATTGGACAGGAGCGTGCGGACGGTCTCGACGGGCCCGGCCGCGCAGCCGGCCGCGCTCATGCGGGCGATCGCCTCCTCGCGGCTGTATTGCGCGCACCAGTCCTGGATGATGGCGTCGAGAGCGGCGATGTTGCGGACCCTCAGCGCATTGTTGGCGAAGCGCGGGTCGCGGGCGAGTTCCTCGCCGCCGACCAGTGTCAGGATGCGTTCGGCGACTGGCTGGGCGCTCCCCGAAAGGGCCATCCATTCGTCGTTCTTGCAGCGATACATGCCGCGCGGCGCGGAATCGGCATAGCGCTCCTCGACGAAGCTCGGCGAAGGCGGCGCGGTCTCGTCATGCTGCAGCAGCTCGATCTCCATGAACTTGAGCAGCGATTCATAGATGGCGAGATCGACCGTCTCGCCCCTGCCGGTGCGCTCGCGCTGGACCAGGGCGGCGAGCGTTCCGTTGACCGCCATCATCGCCGCCGAGACGTCCCCCAGCGGGAAGGAGGTCAGCGCCGGCCGGTCCTTCGGGAAGCCGCGCATGTCGCGCACGAGCACCGAGGCGACGCCGCTCATGGTCTCGGCGAGCGTGCCGAAACCCTGCCGCGTGCTGTAGGGGCCGGTCTGGCCGAAGCCGGTGACGCGCAGGATCACCAGCGAGGGATTGACCTCGCGCAGGCGGGCTTCAGAGAGATTCCAGCGATCCAGCGTGCCGGGGCGGAAGTTCTCGATCAGCACGTCGAATTGCGGCAGCCAGCGCAGGAAGAGTTCCTGCCCCGCCGGGCGGCGAAGATCGAGCGCGACGCTGCGCTTGTTGCGGCTCAGCGTCTTCCAGTAGAGGCCGACACCGTCGCGCTGCTCGCCGAGCTTGCGCACGGTGTCGCCCGTGCCCGGCAGCTCGACCTTGACGACGTCGGCGCCGTAATCGCCGAGGATCGAGCCGGCCAGCGGCGCCGCGATCATGGTGGCGATGTCGAGAACCCGGATGCCGGCCAGGGGGCCCGGCCGATGTGGCGGCGAGCCGGTCGGGCTCTTGTCCGGGGCGTCGCGGTTCGGGTGTGCGGACTGAGGCAAGGCGGGATGTCCGGAATGGGAGAATCTACTCTGCGGCGGCTTCGGCGGAGCCATGCCGCTTTCTGCGATTCGCCGCCTGTTCGGAGTTTCGCCGCCATCCGCGCGGCTTGGCGTCTGGGCGGGCAAGCGCATAGTGTGTCGACACTTTAAGGGCTCCCAAAAGGCACTATCAAGCTTTGGAGAGCTCCCTCAAGCTACCCCACGAGCGGAGAGAAAGGGTGTAAGGCCCGATCACCGCCGGTCGATTCTCAAAAAGCCGTTTCAGTCTCTCCTAATTTTATGCATGATGCAATCTTTCACGCGGCCCTGCCATGGTGCTGGCTGGAACGTCGTTCCGGCCTGTCGACACAGGGCTTCGACGCCGCATCGCGCTTTCGGAACGGTGGCCTCCGCCTTCCGGTGCGACGCCGCGGGAATCCGGAGGGCAGGATTGTGGATGATGCAGCGGATCATGGACCCCGGACGCTCCTCGACAAGATCTGGGATCGGCACCGCATTCTCGCGCGGGAGGACGGCCAGGATCTGCTCTTCATCGACCGGCATTTCATCCATGACGTGACGGCCCCGGCCTTCGAGATCCTGCGTGCGCGTGGGTTGAAGCCCCATGCCCCGGCGCGGACCTTCGGCACGGCCGACCATTATGTGCCGACCCATAGCCGCGACATGTCGGCGGTGAACCATCCCGAGCGGCGCACGATGATCGAGGCCTTGACGCGCGATGCGGGCGAGGCCGGCATCGAGATGTTCGGGCTCGGCGACCCGCGGCAGGGGATCGTGCATGTGGTCGGGCCCGAGCAGGGGCTGAGCCTGCCGGGCATGACCATCGTCTGCGCCGACAGCCACACCTCGACGCATGGCGCCTTCGGTGCGCTGGCCTTCGGCATCGGGGCCACCGAGGTCGGGCATGTGCTGGCGACGCAGTCGCTCTGGCAGCGCAAGCCGCAATGGATGCGCGTCCTGATCGAAGGCAGATTGCCCGAAGGCGTCACCGCCAAGGACGTGGTGCTCGCGCTGATCGCGAATATCGGGGTCGCGGGCGCCGCCGGGCACGCCATCGAATATGCCGGCTCGACCATTGCCGCGCTCTCGATGGAAGGGCGGCTGACGATCTGCAACATGACGATCGAGGCCGGCGGACGGGCCGGCGTCATCGCGCCCGACGAGACGACTTTCGCCTATCTCCAGGGACGTCCCCATGCGCCGCAGGGTGCGGATTGGAAGCGCGCGGTCGCGCAATGGCGCGGCCTGCATTCCGATCCGGGCGCGGTCTTCAGCCGCGAAGTCGTGCTCGACGCCAGTGCCATCGCACCGATGGTGACTTGGGGCACCACGCCCGAGGATGCCTCTCCGATCGATGGTCGCGTGCCCGATCCGGCCGCCGCCGCGACGGCGGAACGGCGCGAAGCGATGGGCCGCGCGCTGGCCTATATGGGGTTGAGCCCGGGCACGGCGCTGGAGGAGGTGGCGATCGACCGGGTCTTCATCGGCTCCTGCACCAATGGGCGCATCGAGGATCTGCGCGCGGCCGCCGCGGTGGTGCAGGGGCGCAAGGTCGCCGAGGGCGTCGAGGCCTGGGTCGTGCCGGGTTCGGGGCTCGTCAGGGCGCAGGCCGAGGCGGAAGGTCTCGACAAGGTCTTCGTCCGGGCCGGCTTCGAGTGGCGCTTCGCCGGCTGCTCGATGTGCCTGTCCACCAATGGCGACACGGTCGCGCCGGGCGAGCGCTGCGCCTCGACCTCGAACCGCAACTTCGTCGGCCGGCAGGGCCCCGGCGCGCGGACGCATCTGATGAGCCCGGCCATGGCCGCGGCCGCGGCCGTGACGGGACGACTGAGCGATGTGCGCCGGCTGATGGCGAAGGGCTGATCATGGAACGTTTCGACCGTCTCGAGGCCGTGGCCCTGCCGATCGCGCAGGTCAACTGCGACACCGACCAGATCATCCCGGCGCGCTATCTGCAGAAGCCGCGCTCGGACAATTTCGGCAATTATCTCTTCGCCGACAGCCGTCTGGGCAGGGACGGTACGCCGTCGCCCGAGCTGCCGTTCAACCAGCCGGCTTATGCGTTGGCGAAGATCGTCGTGGCCGAGCGCAATTTCGGCTGCGGCTCCTCGCGCGAGCACGCGGTCTGGGCGCTTTACGACTACGGTATGCGCGCCGTGATCGCCCCGAGCTTCGGCGATATCTTCGCCAGCAACAGCCTGAAGAACGGCCTGCTGCCGATCGTCCTGCCCGAAGATGTCGTGACCGGGCTGATCGCCGGGCTGCTCGCCTATCCCGGCGCATCGGTGACGGTCGATCTTCCGGCGCAGACGGTGACCTTGCCGGACGGGACGGGCCACGCCTTCACCGTCGATCCCTTCGCCAAGCATTGCCTCGTCAACGGCATCGACGAGCTCGGCTACACGCTCGGGCTGGCGGGAGAGATCGCCGCCTTCGAGAGATCTTACGGGAGTTGATCCCCGGCTTGGGGAATCGGCGACGCGATCCTGGCCCGTGCCTGACGCGCGGCATTTCCGGGGTCGCTCCGGCGGCCCGCACGCTTGACAGTTCGGCGGTCACAAATAGAATGCATCTTATAAAATAGAGCCTGACCGGCTTCCGAATGCAGGTTTCGGCCTGCATCGCGGGTTGCGGTCTGCGCCCTTCATGCGGCCTCGCATGGCGGAAGCCGGAACCGGGTCCCCGCGCCAATGGAAACGCCAGAATGAGCCCCGAATTCGAGATCATCGACCATAAGCGCTTCAGATCGGCCATCGTCGCCAATGCGCGCGTGGAGCTGATTCATTCCGGCATGCGCTGGTCCGAGGGGCCTGTCTACTTCGCCGATGGCGACTATTATCTCTGGAGCGACATCCCCAATGATCGCATGCTGCGCTGGGTCGACGGCGGCGGCGTCAGCGTCTTCCGTTCGCCGTCCAACCATGCCAACGGCAATACGCGCGACCGGCAGGGTCGCCTCGTTACCTGCGAGCATGGCGGGCGGCGCGTCACGCGCACCGAGCCCGATGGCAGCATCACCGTCCTGGCCGATCGCTTTCAGGGAAAGCGCCTGAATTCGCCCAACGACGTGGTGGTGAAGTCCGACGACACGGTCTGGTTCACCGATCCCGACTACGGCATCCTCAGCGACTACACCGGCAATCGCGGCGAAGGAGAGCTCGGAGCCAACCATGTCTTCCGACTCGACCCGGCGACGGGGGAACTCGAATCCGCCACGGCCGCGATGATCAAGCCGAACGGCCTCGCCTTCTCGCCGGACGAGAGCATCCTCTACATCGCCGACACCTCGATCACCCATGACCCCGAAGGTCATCACCACATCATGGCCTGGGACGTCGTCGATGGCCGGAAGCTCGCCAATCCGCGCGTCTTCGCGGTGATCGAGCCGGGCATCTCGGACGGCTTCCGCGTCGATGCCGACGGCAATGTCTGGACGAGCGCCGGAGACGGGGTCCAATGCTATGCGCCCGACGGAGCGCTGATCGGCAAGATCCGCCTGCCGGAGCAATGCGTGAACCTCACCTTCGGCGGCCCCAAGCGCAACCGGCTGTTCATCGCCTGCGCCTCGAGCGTCTACGCCGTCTATGTCGGACAGCGCGGCGCGCAATACCCCTGAACCCGGACACGACCGAAACCGCCTTCTCCGCTGCCATGCGGCGCGGGCCATCCTCCCGGACGATGCCATGACTTCGATGAACCATCTCAGGAACAAGGTCGCCGTCGTCGGCGTCGGCAACACGCCCTACGGCAATTTCCCGCACAAGAGCGACTATGCGCTCGGCGCCGACGCCTTCAAGGCCGCGCTGGTCGATAGCGGCCTGGAAAAGCACGAGATCGACGGGCTGGTGACCTGCCGCGTTCCGTATTACGCCCGGATGGGCGAGGTGCTCGGCCTCGATCCGCGCTGGACGCTCGCCATGCCGGGCCATGGCCGCATGTCCGGCATGGCGATCATCGAGGCGATGCTCGCCATCGAGAGCGGCGCCGCCGACCATGTCGCGCTGATCTACACCAATATCGGCCGGTCGCGCCGGATGAACTATGGCGGCGACGATTCCGCCAGCGTCTGGGACCCGTGGGGCTTCACCTCGCCGGGCGCGGCGCATGCGATGATGTTCCGCATGCACATGCAGCGCTACGGCACGACGACGCGCCAGCTCGCCGAGGTCTCCGTCGCCTTCCGCCAGCACGCGATCCTCAACCCGGACGCGGTGATGAAGAAGCCGATGACCATCGACGACCATGAGGAGGCCCGCCCCATCGCCGAGCCGCTGCGGCTCCTGGACTACTGCCTGATCAACGACGGCGCGGTCTGCATGATCCTGACCAGCGCCGAGCGGGCCAAGGACCTGCGCAAGCCGCCGGTGCTGATCACCGGGGCCGGCGGGCGCGATGCCTTCCGCCGCTCGGCCGTGGCGAACTTCGATCCCGATATGTGGTTCACCGAGGCGCAGGACACGTCGCGCCAGGTCTATGAGATGGCCGGCGTCGGCCCGGATGATGTCGACGCGCTGATGTGCTACGACAATTTCAGCCCGACCGTGCTCTTCAGCCTGGAAGGCTTCGGCTACTGCAAGCGCGGCGAGAGCGGCGCCTTCGTCGAGGGCGGTCGCCTCGCGCTCGGCGGTGCGCTGCCGACCAATACCGATGGCGGCCACCTCTCCAATTCCTACATGCAGGGCTGGGCGCTGAACATCGAGGCGGTGCGCCAGTTGCGTGGCGAATGCGGCATCCGCCAGGTGCCCGGTTGCGAGGTCGTGCATTATGTCGCGACCACGCCCTGCACGCGCTCGATCATCTATACGCGGGCCTGAAGGAGGCATCGATGAGCTACGGTACCCCGGTTCCGGACGGCGATCCGCTGATGGAGCCGTTCTGGCAGAACGCCCGCGAGCACCGGCTCTCGGTGCAATGCTGCCGCGACTGCGGCGACCGGCACTTTCCGCCGAGCCCGGTCTGCCCGTCCTGCCTTTCGGAGGAACAGGATTGGGAGGTCGTCAGCGGCAAGGCCACGCTGATTTCCTGGGTGACGTTCCACCGTGCCTATTGGGACGTGCTGCAGTCGCAGTTGCCTTACGATGTCTGCCTCGTCGCGCTGGAGGAAGGGCCGCTGCTGATGAGCAATTTCCTCGGCCCAAGGCCGGAGAATGCGCGGGAGGGCCTGCCGCTGCGCGTCGCCTTCGATGCGGTGTCGGACCATCTCACCTTGCCGAAATTCGTGGCGGCCTGAGCCGGCCGACGCATGGCTTCTTCGATCATCGACGCCCTGCCGGCCGACATTCTGGAGCGCCTCGACGCGACGGCCGCTCGCGCCGAAACCGCCTGCGGCGCCGGGCGGATGGTCTGGCGCATCTGGGGTTCCGGACGCCCGCTGGTGCTGCTGCATGGCGGCTACGGCTCCTGGCAGCACTGGGTCCGGAACATTCCGCATTTCCAGCGCTCGCACCGGCTCTTCGTGCCCGATATCCCGGGCCTCGGCGAGTCGGACGACGCCGACGATCCGACGCCCGCAGGGATCGGCGCGACGGTCGCCGCCGGAATGGCGGAACTGATCCCGGCCGGGGACGCGATCGATCTCGTCGGCTTCTCCTTCGGCGCGCTCATCGCCGGCCATGCCGCCACGCAATTTCCCCGCGCCCTCGCCTCGCTGACGCTCGTGGGGCCGGGCGCGCTCGGCCTGCCGCGCAGCAATATCGTGCTGCAACGGACCGACGGCGAGATGTCGGAGGCTGCGCGGCGGGAGGCCAACCGGGCCAACCTCGCCATGCTGATGATCGCCGACGAGAGCCGGATCGACGCGCTCGCCATCGATATCCAGGCGCGCAATGTCGGGCTCGCGCGGGTGAAGAGCCGCCGCTTCGCCAACTCGCCCTCGCTGACCGATGCCCTCAGGCAATCGCGGCCGGGGCGGCTGAACGCGATCTGGGGCGACAAGGATGTCGTCGCCAGCGGCCGTTTCGCCGAGCGCGAGGCGCTGCTCAGGGAGATCCGGCCGGACGTCTCCTTCAACCTCGTGCGGGATGCCGGGCACTGGGTCGCCTATGAGAGGCCGGAAGCCTTCAACGCCTTGCTGGAGAGCCTGATCGACTAGCTCCTTTTGCGGGAAGGCCTCCCCGGGGTGCTTCGCCTCCGCCGATCGGCGGTGCCGGATGGGATATCGCATCTGCCGGCTCCAAATGCATCCAGCAGATTACGAAATTATGCCGGCAAATGATTTGCGGGCGAGGGGGACGCCATGAAGTTCGATTTCTCGACGCTCAGCCCGATCGAGCGCTACAAGCTGATCTCCTCGACGGTGGTGCCGCGGCCGATCGCCTGGGTCTCGACCTGTGACGCTGAGGGACGGCCGAATGCCGGCCCGTTCTCCTTCTTCAACGCTTTCGGCGAGGACCCGCCCGTTCTCGGCTTCGCGATCAACGACCGCCGCCCCGGCGACCGCAAGGATACCGGCCGCAACATCCGGGAGACGGGCGACTTCGTCGTCAATATGGTCGCCGACCACCAGGCGGAGGAGATGAACATCACCGCCGCCGAGTTCCGGCCCGAAGTCGACGAGTTCGCGGAGGCCGGGCTGGAGGCGGTGCCATCCGAGATGGTCAGGGCGCCGCGTATCGGCGGCAGCCCGGTCTCATTCGAGTGCGAGCTGCTGCAGATCGTCGAGCTGGGCCCGCATCGCTCCCTGGTGCTCGGCCGTATCGTGCTGATGCATGTGGTCGACGAGGCGGTGCGCGACGCTGCGCGCTATCATATCGACACGCCCGGATTGCGGCTGCTCGGTCGCATGCAGGGCAACTGGTACGTCCGGACCGCCGATGCGCTCGAAATCCCGCGCATCATCCCCGGCCCCGGCAAGATCGCCGAATAGGCGCGCCTGCGCGGGACCGGGCAGCAGCGCGGTTCAGCGCCCGCCGGAAACCGTGACTTCCGTGCCGGTGACGTAGGAGGCTTCGTCCGAGAGCAGGAAGAGGATCACCTGCGCGATCTCGATCGGCTGCGCGACGCGGCCGATCGGCACGACGGGCAGAATGCGCTCGATGCGCGCGGCCGGGTTCATCTCGGTTTCGGTGAGGCCGGGGCTGACGCAGTTGACCCGCACCCCTTCCTTGATCGCTTCCCGGCCGAGGCCCTGGGTGAAGCTCAGGACCGCCCCCTTCGAGGCCGAATAGTGCACGCGCTCGCCGGCACTGCCGAGGCGGGCCGAGACCGAGCCCAGATTGACGATCGCCCCGCCCTGTCCGCCGCGGCTTCTGGCCATGCGGGTGATCGCCTCGCGGGCGCAGAGCATGCAGCCGAAGATGTTGGTGTCGATCAGGCGGCGCAGTTCGTCGACCGGGGTATCGATCAGGTTCGACGGGCCGCCATTCATGCCGGCATTGTTGACCAGGCCGGTCACGCGGCCGAAACGCTTCTCCGTCTCGTCGAAGAGCTTGCTGACGTCCTCCGGCCTCGAGGTGTCCGCCTGCATGGTCGCGGCCTTGCCGCCGGCGGCAAGGATCGCCTGTACCACGTCTTCGGCCGGCTCGCGCCGTTCGAGATAGGTCGTCATGACGCTCCAGCCGCGCTCGGCCGCCAGCTTCGCGGTGGCCGCGCCGATCCCCCGGCTGCCGCCGGTGACGATAAGAACCTTGTCCATGCCTGCGTTCTCTCCCATCGGCCCTCATTTCGGGCGCTCAAAACTCATTCCGGGGCGTTGCCCTTCTCGTGCCGCCGACCATCGTTTCCAACCCGCGGCGGTTTCAGGGACCGGCTCGGCGACCACGGATCGCGAGTCCGCTTGTCGGAGGCGAATTCATCTTATATAATGCATTTTACATTCTTGACAAAAACAATGAAAAACAAGAGGCGCCAGTCGGTTAGAGCGCCTCGAAGCCAGGGCAGAGGAACGCGTGCGGACAAACCACACTCGAATTCCGTCTACCGTCGGTGCGCAGGATCTCGCGGCCTTTTCCGTCATGGCCGGAGGGTGGCGGGTTTGCTGAACACGCTCGATATCGCAAGGCCGGTGGCGGCTCGGCCCTCGGCCCAGGCCCCGCTTCTGTCCGTTGAAAACCTGCGGGTCGAGTTCGACACGTCGCGCGGCCGGGTCCGTGCCGTCGATGGCGTGAGCTGGAACGTCTACCCCGGCGAGACGATGGCGATCGTCGGCGAATCGGGTTGCGGGAAATCCGTCTCGGCCCTTGCCGTGATGGGTCTTCTGGCCAAGCCCGCGGGGCGGGTGGCCGGCGGCAGGATCATGTTCGGGGACCGCGACCTGACCAAGCTGTCGACGTCGCAGTTGCGCGAGCTGCGCGGGCGCGACATCGCCATGGTCTTCCAGGAGCCGATGACGAGCCTGAACCCGGTGCTGTCGATCGGGATGCAGCTTGCCGAGCCGCTCAGGATCCATCTCGGCATGAATGCGCAGGAGGCGCGCGAGCGTTCCATCGAGCTGCTCGGCTTGGTCGGCATCGCCGATGCGGCGCGGCGGCTCGACCAGTATCCGCATCAGTTCTCCGGGGGCATGCGCCAGCGCGTGATGATCGCGATTGCGCTCACCTGCAATCCCAAGCTGATCATCGCCGACGAGCCGACCACGGCGCTGGACGTCACCATCCAGGCCCAGGTCCTGGAGCTGATGAAGGAGCTGTCGCAGAAGCTCGGCATCGCGCTGGTGATCATCACGCACAATCTCGGCATCGTCGCCCGCTACGCCGACCGGCTGACGGTGATGTATGCCGGGCGCGTCGTGGAGGAGGGCACGGCCGAGCAGCTCTTCGCCCGGCCGCGCCATCCCTATACGTTGGGACTGCTGCGTTCGGTGCCGCGGCTCGACCGGCCTCGTGCCGGCCTGCTCGACACCATCGACGGCTTGCCGCCCAATCTACTGGCCCCGCCGACCGGCTGCCGCTTCGCCGAACGCTGCTTCCTGCGCGCCGCCGCCTGCGAGGCCGACCCGCCGCTCTTCGACCTTGCCGAGGGGCAGCGCAGCGCCTGCCATCGCCATGCGAAGCTGGAGCAGGCGCTGGCGGCACGGCCGGCGGCGCCCCCGCTGCCCGAGGCGGCGCCGAGCGATGGCGAGGCTCCGCTTCTGTCGGTTCGCGCGCTGCGCAAGGATTTCCACGTTCCGGTCGGGCAGGGGCGCCACGGGCTGGTACGCGCCGTCGACGATGTCTCCTTCGACGTCCCACGCGGGACGACGCTCGGGGTGGTCGGCGAATCCGGCTGCGGCAAGACGACCGTTGGCCGGATGATCCTGAGACTGACGCCGCAGACCAGCGGCGAGGTGCTGTTCGAGGGGACCGATATCGCGTCCGCCTCGGCCGAGGCGATGCGGAAGCTGCGCCTGCGGATGCAGGTGGTGTTCCAGGACCCGTTCAGCTCGCTCAATCCGCGCATGTCGATCGGCGATACGTTGAACGAGCCGCAGCTCGTCTATCGCAAGGCCCGTAACCGGCGCGAGGCGGACGAGCGCAGCGCGGAGCTCCTGCGCCGCGTCGGCCTCGTTCCCGAGATGGCGTCGCGCTATCCGCACCAGCTATCGGGTGGGCAGCGCCAGCGCGTCGGCATCGCCCGCGCGCTCGCGATGCAGCCGAGCTTCATCGTCTGCGACGAGCCGGTCTCGGCGCTCGACGTCTCGGTCCAGGCGCAGATCATGAACCTGCTGACGGATCTGCAGAATTCGCTGGGCATGACCTTCCTGTTCATCGCCCATGACCTCGCCGTCGTCCGCCACATCTCCCAGCGCATCGTGGTGATGTATCTCGGCCGCGTCGTCGAGGCGGCCGATTGCGACGATCTCTATCGCGAGCCGCTGCACCCCTACACGCAGGCGCTGCTCGATGCCGCGCCGGTGCCCGATCCGACGATCGAGAGACAGCGGGCCGCGCGCGTGCTGAAGGGGGAACCTCCATCGCCGCTCAACCCGCCGAGCGGCTGCACCTATCACACGCGCTGCCCCCGGGCGACAGCGGAATGCGCAGGCATCGTGCCGCCCTTGCGGGAGGTCCGCCCCGGCCATTTCGCCGCCTGCATCAAGCTCTGAGGGGCCCCGCCATGCTGCGTTACATCGTCAAGCGCCTCGCCCTGATGATCCCGATGCTGTTCACGGTGGCGCTGCTGACCTTCTTCCTGCTGCGCGTCATCCCCGGCGACATCGTGGAGGTGAAGCTGCGCGCCGATGGCGGCAACGTCTCACAGGAAGTCATCGAGCGCGAGCGCGTCCGGCTCGGGCTCGACAAGCCGCTGGTGGTGCAGTTCGGCGACTGGATGAAGGGCATCGTCACCTTCGATTACGGCACCTCGATGTGGACCGGCCAGCCGATCTCCCGCGAGATCGGCATCCGGCTGGGGCTCTCGATGCAGGTCGCGGTGATGGCGGCGATCGTCGCGGTGCTCATCGCGGTGCCGCTCGGAACCGTCTCGGCGCTGTTCAGAGATAGCTGGATCGATTACCTCGTCAGGATCGTCACCATCGCAGGCCTGGCCGTGCCCTCCTTCTGGCTCGGCATGCTGATCATCCTCGGGCTTCTGAGCCTGTTCAACTGGTCGCCGCCGGTGACCTACACGTCCTTCTTCACCGATCCGATCGCCAATCTCTCGCAACTGATCTGGCCGGCGCTGGCCGTGGGCTACCGCTATGCCGCGGTCGTGGCGCGCATGCTGCGCTCCTCGGTGCTGGAGGCGCTGCAGGAAGATTACATCCGCACGGCGCGGGCCAAGGGCGTGTTCGAGCGGCTGGTGATCGTGCGCCATACGCTGCCGAATGCGCTGCTGCCGGCCATCACCGTGATCGGTCTCGAACTCGCCTTTCTGATGGGCGGGCTGGTGGTGACCGAACAGGTGTTCAACCTGAACGGAATCGGCCGGCTCTTCGTCGAGGCGGTGACGCGCAACGATTTCACTCTGATCCAGACGCTCGTGATGATGATCGCGGTCATGTTCGCCGTCGTGAACCTGATCGTCGACCTGCTCTATGGCGTGCTCGACCCGCGGGTGACGAACCAGTGACGACGCTCAGCCAGACCGCCCTTCGGCCCAGCCCAGCCCGCCGTCGCTGGCGCGACAATCCGGTCGTCGACTTCGCCGTCAGCCAGCCGCTCGGCGTCGCCGGGCTGGTTGCCGTCCTGGCGATGGTGGTGGCCGCGGTCCTTGCCGACTTCATCGCGCCCTACGATCCGGTCGCGATCGATTTCGAGGCGATGCTGGCGCCGCCCTCGCTGGCGCATCCCTTCGGGACCGACAGCTTCGGCCGCGACATCCTCACCCGCATCATGTACGGCGCGCGCACGGCGCTGACGATCGGCTTCATCTCCTCCTTCATCGGCTGCACGATTGGCGCGCTCATCGGGCTGGCCTCGGCCTATTACGGCGGCTGGCGGGACATGATCGTCCAGCGCGGCATCGATCTCCTGCTTTCCTTCCCGATCATCGTTCTCGCGCTGGTGGTGGTGGCGATGGTCGGCCGCAACCGCGTCGGCGGCATCGACGTCAACCTGATCTGCGCCATCACCGTGCCGATCATCCCGCGCGCGGCGCGCGTCGTGCGCTCCGCCGGCCTGTCGATCCGCGAGATGCCCTATGTCGATGCGGCGCGAGCGGCCGGCTATTCCTCGGCCCGCATCATCCTGCGCCACATGGCGCCGAACGTGCTCGGACCCTATCTCATCCTGCTGACGGCCTATATCGCGCAGGCGATCCTGCTCGAGGCGTCGCTCTCTTTCCTCGGCCTGGGCGTCAACGAGCCCACACCGGCCTGGGGCCTGATGCTCTCGGGCAATTCCGCCAATTTCTACCAGACCGCGCCGTGGATGATCCTGTTCCCCGGCGCCGCCATCTCGCTTGCCGTGTTCGGCTTCAACCTGGTCGGCGACGCGTTGCGCGACTGGCTCGACCCGCGACTGAAGACCTGAGGTTCCGACGACCGACAATCATAAGAAAACAAGAGGAGGAGACCCATCATGACCGATCTATCCGCATTCCGGCCGAGCCGCCGGGCCGTGCTGCAATCCGGTGCGGCGGGCATGGCGCTGATGGCTGCGGGGCCGCAGGCTTTCGCGCAGGAGACGCCCAAGCGGGGCGGCATCCTGTCCTTCGCCATCGCTGCCGAGCCGCCGACCTACGACCTGCATGGCTCGCAGACCTTCGCGGTCATGCAGCGGGTGGCACCGCATTACTCGACGCTGCTGCGCTACAAGGGCGGCGCCTATCCCGAGATCGTCGGCGATCTCGCTGAAAGCTGGACCAGCGCTCCCGATGGGCTGACCCACACCTTCAAATTGCGCTCGGGCGTGCTGTTCCATGACGGCACGCCCATGACTTCTGCCGATGTCAAGGCGAGCTACGAGCGCATCCGCAACCCGCCCAAGGGCGTGGTGTCGTCGCGGCAGGCTTCGCTAGGCAAGGTCGGCAGCATCGAAACGCCGGATCCCCAGACCGTGGTCTTCAAGATGTCGGCGGTCTCCTCCTCCTTCATCGACGAGGTCGCCGCCTCGCCCTGGAACGCGATCTACAGCGCCGCGCGGCTGGAAAAGGATCCCGCCTGGCCGATCCGCAACGTGATGGGCACGGGGCCGTTCGAGTTTGTCGAGCACGTCGCGGGCTCGCATTGGGTCGGCAAACGTTTCGAGAAGTATTTCCGTCAGGGCTATCCGTTCCTGGATGGCTTCCGTGCCATCACCATGTCGCCGGCCGCGACGGTCAACGCGTTGGTCGGCAAGCAGATCCAGGCGGAGTTCCGCGGGTTCTCGCCGGCGGAGCGCGATCGCCTGATCAAGGGCATGGGCGCCGACGCGAAGGTCCAGGAAGGAGGCTGGCTGCTCCATCAGGACATCAGCTTCAACCCCAAGCGCAAGCCCTTCGACGACCCACGCGTGCGCCGGGCGCTCTCGCTGGCGATCGATCGCTGGAGCGCTTCGCGCTCGCTCGGCCGCATCTCGGTGCTGCGCGATATCGGCGGCGTGATGATGCCGGGCGGTCAGTGGGCGGCGACGGAAGCCGAACTCGAGAAGCTGCCGGGCTTCGGCAAGGACATGGCGGCGAACCGCGCCGAGGCCAAGCGGCTGCTCAAGGAAGCGGGTGCCGAGAACCTGAAGATCCAGCTCCTCAACCGCGCCATCGAGCCCTACATCACCGCAGGCATCTACCTGATCGACCAATGGCGCCAGATCGGCGTGACGGTCGAGAACCACGATGCCGAGACGGCGGCTTGGTACGCCTCGATCGGCGGCGACAATTTCGACGTCGTCATGGACAGCTACACCGACTACACCGACGACCCGACCACCGGACTGCCGAAGTTCCTGTCGGCCGAGAAATGGCCGATCGCTGCGCCGAAGTTCAACGATCCCGAGCTCGACGACCTCTATGCCAGGCAGGGCGCGACGAACGACAAGGCCGAGCGCCGCAAGCTGGTGCGCGCCTTCGAGGCCCGGACCATGGAGCAGGCATATACGGTGCCGATCCTGTGGTGGCGCCGCATCGTGGTGATGCAGGACGCCGTGAAGGGTTGGACCATGTCGCCGACCCACATGCTCTACCAGGATCTGGCGGAAGTCTGGCTGGCTTGATCCGCTGCAGGCCTTCCGCGCGATCATGCGGAGGGCCTTTTCGCACAGGGGGCGTTTGTTTCCACAGCGAAGGAGAAGGCTGATGACTTCAGGCAAAGCGCAGGCGCCGAGCGCCGACCGATTCCGCTTCTTCTGGCAGCCCGGCTGTTCGAGCTGCGTCAGGGTCAAGGAACTGCTGACCGAGATGGCGGTCGACTTCGACTCCGTCAACATCCTCGACGACGAGGAAGGCCTCGCGGAACTGACCCGCCGCGGTATCCGCGCCGTGCCGGTCCTGATCAAGGGCGACGAGATCCTCTTCACGCAGTCGCTGGAGGATGTCGCGAAATTCGTCGGCAAGACGCGCGACGTCCAGCGCCTGGCTCCAGCCGCGCTTTACGAGCGCTGGCAGTATTTCCTCGACACCGCGCTCGGCCTGATCGCGCAGATCCCGCCGGAGCGGCTGCCGGAGTTCCCGATCGCCAGGCGCCCTCGCACGGTCTGCAACCTCGCCTATCACATCTTCCAGGTTCCCGAGGGCGTGATGGCGATGACCGAGGGGCGCACGCTCGATTCGCGCGACTACGACAACGCGATCTATGACCACCTGACCACGGTCGAGCAGATCCTCGACTTCGGCCGCGGCGTCGTCGAGCAGCACCGGCAATGGTGGGCGCGCAGCGACCAGACCGGACAGAAGCTGATCGCCACCTATTACGGCGAGCAGCCGCTGCACCAGATCCTCGAACGCGGCACCTGGCATTCGGCGCAGCATACGCGCCAGCTTAACCATGTGCTTGACGGCTTCGGCGTCGCGGTCGCGCGGCCGATCGACCCGAAGGCTTATGACGGCCTGCCGATGCCGAAGGCGCTTTGGGCTTAAGCTACCTTCCGTCTCCTGCTTTTCCGCGCACCTTCCAGCTCTTCGCGCATCGTTCGCCCAAGCGATGCGCGAGGCGTCTTTCTTTGCGCTGCGCCTCGACGCTGTTTGTATAAATGTCCACACTTATGTCGGTTAATGCTCAATTTTGCTTCACTAACAGTACACAATATGATTGGCTGTCGACATTAATGGCGGAGTGGCAATCCTGCACAGGCCAGGGAGAGCGGAAATGTCGGCAGGTTCACTCATGACGGGAAGCATGGAGCATCTGCGTCGCCCGCTCGTGCGCAACATCAAGGCGGGCGACAAGGTGCTCGTGCTCTCGGACACGGCGCACGATCCGCGGGTCTGGCAGGCGGTGATGAGCATTCTGCAGGAGATCGGTGCCGATACGACGGTCACGCTCTTCGAGCGGCGGCCGGCCGACTACTACGATCCGCCGGCGGCCGTCTGCGAGGCGATGATGAAGTCGGATGCCAACATCCTCATCGCATCGACGGGGATGCTGCATTGCGCCGCGAGCCTGCGCTCGATGGAGGCCGGCATTCCCTCGATCTGCCTGGATGGCGGCATGCAGCTCGAATGGCTGCAGTCCGGCGCCATCGCCGACGACATGCGCCAGATCGCCGTGCGCAAGCATTATGTCGGCGAGCGCGTCTTCGGGGCGGGCGCGAAGACCTGCCGCGTCACCTCGCGCTACGGCACCGACTTCACCTACAGCGTCGACGGCCAGATCTGGATTCCGCCGCTGCCGAAGCCGGATTACGATCCCTACAAGATCATCAACTTCCAGAAGGACGAGAACCGCCCTGCCGGCAAGCTCTACTATTACCTGTACCCGACCGGGGAGTTCAACGTCGCCCCGCACGAAGGCACCGCCGAGGGCAAGCTGGTCATCGACCTGACGATGCATCATCTCGGCCGGCTTTCGACCCCGATCGAGCTGACCGTCAGGAAGGGCCGGGTGGTCCAGATCGACGGCGGCGCCGATGCCCGGATCCTGCGCGACTTCCTCGAAGCCTATGGCGACGAGAACGCCTATATGTGCCCGGCCGAAGCCTCGGTCGGCGTTAACGCGAAGGCCGTGATCCGCGGCATTCAGCGCGAGGACAAGAACATCATGGGGACGATGCATTTCGGCCTCGGCACCAATGTCGATGTCGGCGGCTCGATCTTCTCCAAGATCCATATGGACGGCGTGATCCTGCACCCGACGCTCTATGTCGACGGGGTCAAGCGGATCGAGGACGGCCGCTTCCTGGTCGACATCGAAGGCTGAGCCGCAACCGGAGGCGGCTCCTCGGCTTCCGCCCGCACTTTCGGGCTGGTAGGGTCGGGACGATGCTTCCGGGGAGGTGAGTCATAGCAACGCAGGTGGAACTGGCTGCAGCCACGCAGGCCCAGATCGACAGCCGCTCCCTGGCGCATGCCCAGGCTCTCGTGCAGCGTATCGTCGCCGAGCGTCACGACCGGCCGTCGCTGGTCTCGCGCATCGCGATCGAAGTCGGCGCCGAGATCATCGAGGGGATCAGGCAGCCCGGCGACGACCTCAATTCGGTCGAACTCTCGAAGCGCTACCGCACCAGCCGGACGCCGATCCGCGAAGCGCTGATGCTGCTCGAAAAGGAGGGGCTGGTCGACGTGCCGCCGCGCAAGCGGCCGCGCGTCGCCTCGCCAGGCCTCGACGAGATCCGCGAAATCTACCGCGCCAGGGCGACGCTTTTCGCGATGGTCGCCGCCGAGACCGCGCGCTCGATCGACCAGAAGGGGCTGGATCGGCTGAGGGCCGGCTTCCGGGACATGGAGCTGGCTTACCGGGCAGGCGACTTCAACGCCTTCGTCTGGGCCAATGTCGATTTCTACGAGCTGAACACCCAGCTCGCCGGTAATCTGACGGTGAAGCGCATCCTCGATTCACTGCTGCTGCGCACGGCGCGGCTACGCCGGCTCAGCCTGGCGCGCCCGGGCCGGATGGCGCGCTCCTATGACGATCACGCCCGGCTGATCGCCGCCTATGAGGATCGCGATGCGCAGCTCGCGGCCGCGCTGATCCAGTCCAACCACATCAATGCGCTGGCGGCGCTCGAGAGCCATCTGGCTCCAGAGGCGTGAGCGAGCCCCGCGGCCTGGCGCCGCCAGGAAGCAGGATGGAAGCCGCCGTCAGCGCCGCGACGGCGAGCAGCGGGGCCGTATAGTCGCCGCTGCTTTTCACCGCGAGCGCGAAGAGCGCAGGGCCGACGACATAGCCTGAGAAGAGCAGCAGCGTCGCGCCGGCCGAGGCTTCCCTGACGCGGCCGGGAGGCGAAAGACGCGCCACCTCCGCGACCTGCACCCCGTTCCAGCCGGTCACCGTCGCGCCGGCCACGAGGGCGAGCATCACGAGCAGAGGCCAGGAGGTGCCCGGTCCGATCAGCGCGAGGATCAGGGTGCAGATCGCCGAGAGCGCGATGGCGGCCTTCAGCGTCACGGCGGCGGAGCCGATCCGGTCGGAGACCCAGCCGAGCGCGATCCGGCCGATGATGCCGGCGGCCTGCATGATCGCGAACAGCGTCCCGGCGGCGACGAGGCTCAGGCCCAGCTTCTCGACGAGGATCGTGACGAGGAAGGCGAGCCAGACGCCCTGGCTGATCGCGAGCGTCAGCCCGCTGAGCGACAGGCGGACGAGGCCGCCGGTGCCGAGCAGGACCCGGATGGGCACCGTCAGGTTGTCGGCCGAGAGAAAGCTGCGCAGCGTCAGCGGGGCTCCGCCAGCCTCCTCCGGCTCGATGTGCTTGCGGACGGGCTCGATGCAGGCGGCGATCGCCAGCGCGACGATGCCCGAGGCGACGAGACAGGCCGCGAGCCCGCCGAGCCCGATCAGCGGCGGCAGCAGCGCCCCGCCGAGCATGCCGCCGATCGGCACGCCCGATTGCTTGACCGAGAAGAGCAGCGTCTGCCGATCCCGCGGCGCGGCGCGCCGCAGGATGTCGCTGCTGGCCGGTACGGAAGGGCCGTATCCCAGCCCCATCAGGAAGACGCCCGCGATGAGCAGGGCGGGCGAGGGGATCGCGATCAGGACGACGCCGAGCGCTCCGCCGACCAGGCCGAGCTGGAGCGTGCGGACCGATCCGACCCGCGCCATCAGCAGCGCGCCCATCAGCAGGAACGTCATCGAGCCCACCATGCCGATGCCGGCGAGATAGCCGATGGCCGAACTGTCGATACCCCGGTCCATGAACAGGATGGGCGCCACCACCGGCGGCAGGCGGATCAGGAACGAGCAGGCGGACTGGACCGCGAGTGTCATCAGCAGAGGCGCAAGCCAGTCGTTGCCGCCTCCGGCCGATCCGGAATCCGCCTTCATCGTTCAGGGGATCAGGACGGTGGCGCCGAGGGTGCGACGAGCTTCCAGCGCCCGGTGAGCCTCGGCGGCTTCGCTCAACGGCATGGTGGCGCCGACATGGACCTTGACCGCTCCCCGCAGCACGACGTCCAGCACATCGGCGGCGCGCATGAGCAGTTCGTTGCGGTCGCGGACAAACCAGGCGAAGGCTGCGCTGGTGACGAAAAGCGATCCCCGGCTGTTGAGGGTGAAGAGGTCGAAAGGCGGAATGTTCCCCGACGCCGAGCCGAAGGAGACGAGAAGGCCGCGCGGCCGCAGGCAGGCGAGTGAAGCGTCGAACGTATCCTTGCCCACGGAATCGTAGACGACCGGGACCCCTTCTCCCGCCGTCAAGGCCCGCACCTGGCGGGGGGTCTCGGGATCGCTGCCGAGCAGGACATGGTGGCAGCCGTTCTCGCGCGCGAGCGCCGCCTTCTCGGCCGAGGAGACGATGCCGATGACGCGCGCGCCGAGATGGCGGGCCCATTGGGTCATGAAGGAACCGACGCCGCCTGCCGCGGCATGGACGAGGATGGTTTCTCCCGGCCGGACAGCATGCACGGCCTTGAGCAGATATTGGGCCGTGATGCCCTTGGTGAAGAGCGCTCCGGCTACGATATCGTCGATCTCGTCGGGGATGCGGATCAGCCTGTCGGCCGGGAAGAGCCGTTCTTCGGCGTAGGCGCCGGGAGCGAAGTCGGGACCGCCGGCGGCATAGGCGACGCGGTCGCCGACGGACACGGCCGTCACGCCCGGCCCGATGGCCGCGACGACGCCCGCTGCCTCGCCGCCGAGCACATGGGGCAAGTGGGGCAGGGGATAACGCCCGGCCCGATTGTGCAGATCGGCGAAGTTCAGCCCGATGGCGCTATGCCGGATAAGCGCCTCGCCCGGGGCGGGAGCGCCGATCGCGATGTCCTCATAGCGGAGTTGCTCCGGCCCGCCATAGGCGTGGACCCGTACGGCCTTCATCACGACACTCCGTCAGCGCATCGACATCGGAAGATAGGTCGCCATCTGCGGGAACAGCACCAGCAGCAGAAGCATCAGCGCGCAGGTGGCGATGAACGGCCAGAGCCCGCGGAATATCTCCTCCAGGCGGACGAGGTCCCCGGCAGCCCCCTTGACGACGAAACAGTTCATGCCGACCGGCGGCGTGATGGCCCCGATCTCGGCCAGGACGATGACGTAGACGCCGAACCAGAGCGGGTCGAAGCCGAGGCTCATCATCACCGGATGGGTGATCGGAAGCGAGATCGCCAGGAGCGAGGGAGCATCCATCAGCATGCCGAAGATCAGGTAGATCACCGTCACGATCAGCAGGACGACCCAGACATCGAGGCCGTTATCCGTCAGGAGGCTCTTGATCTCGTCCGAGACGCCGCTCAACGCCAGGAAGCGCGCGAAGAGCAGGCCTCCGATGATGATCGCGAAGATCATCGCCGTCAGGTTGACCGTTTCGAGCAGCGTTTGAACAAGGATGCGGGGCTTAAGGCCGCGATTGCGGATCACGGCCATGATAAAGGTCACGACGGCGCCGATGCCGCCTGCTTCGGTCGGTGTGAAATAGCCGCCGTAGAGCCCTCCGATCATCACCAGGATGACGATGAAGAGCGGAATGATCAGGCGCAGCGACCAGAGCTTCTCCCGCAACGAATAGCGCTTGTCGAGCCTGGGTGCATAGGCCGGGCGGAGCGTGGCGACGGCGAGAATCGTCAATCCGATCAGGGCTGAGAAGATGATGCCGGGAATGATGCCGGCGATCAGCAATTCGCCGATCGAGGAGTTGGTCAGGATGCCGTAGACGACCATCAGGGCGCTGGGCGGGATCAGGACGGCGAGCGTGCCGGCGATGGCGATGCAGGCTGCGGCGAAGCCGCGATTATAGCCGCGCGCCGCCATTTCGGGCAGGGCGAGCTTGGTGAACAGCATGGCCGAGCCGACGCTCGATCCCGATGCGGCGCCGAAGGAGGCCGCGGCGCCGGTGGTGGCGACCGCCAGGCCGCCCGGCAACCGGCCGAGCCACTTGGTGCAGGCGTCGAAGAGGTCGTTGCCGATGCCTGCCTGCATGGCGAAGAAACCCATCAGGAGGAACATCGGGATGACGCTGAAATGGAACGAGTTGACGGTGTCGAAATAGATCGTTCCAAGGATGGACAGCGCCGGCCCCAGAGCGGTGAGCAGGATCAGTCCGACAAAGCCGGTGGTCGTCAGCGCCAGCATGATGGGAGCGCCGAGGAAGATGGAGCCCAGCAGGACGGCGATGCCGCTGAAGCCGATGGCGACATCAGACATGGAGGAGGGCCTTTTCGGGATCGGGGTCCGCCGCGGACAGGTCGCCGTCGTCACCGGTGACCAGAGACAGGACGGCGTCGAGCGCAAACTGGATCGCAATCAGCGCGGTGCCGAGCGAAACCGCGAATTTGGCCGGATAGAGCGGGAAGCGAATGGTCGCCCCCCAGACCTGCTCGTTCATATGGTAGGAGCGCAAGGCGAACAGGAACGTGCCGTAGGTGACGGCTGCGAAGACGATGCAGCCGGTGCTCATCCAGAAGGCGTGCAGCCAGCGCGTGACCGATCGCGGAAAATTCGAGGTGAGAAAGATCGTGTTCACATGTTCGCGCCGGTACAGGACGTAGCCGAAAGGCAGCATGATCGCGAAGGTAAGAAGGGATTGGGTCAGCTCGACGCCGGCCGGAACGGGCGCGTTGAAGACCTTTCGCGACAAGGCGTTGGCGTCGATCAGCCACATCATGGCGAAGGTGATGACGCCGGCGGCCAGCGATGCGGCGTAAAGTATGCGGCCCATCAGGCGTCGGGCCGCCAGCATGTGGTGCTTCACGAAAGAGGTCTCCCTCTGGCCGGTGCGACTGGCATCGCGGTCATTCGGTTGGGGCCGCCCGCGCTGCGGGCGGCGGGTTCCATCTGGGTCGGATCTGTCGCCGCGCCGTTCGCAGCGGATTATTGGGTGATGTCCTCGACGACTTGTCTGGCGTCGGCCTCGGGCATCCCCGCCGCCGTCGCGCGCTTGATCCAGCTATCGCGTACGGCCTGAACCTTTGGGTTTTCCAGCGTCGCCTTGGTGAATTCGGCTTCGGGAATCTTGATGACCTCGACCTTGCCGTTTGCCTTCCAATCGGCGAGCGTGTCCTTGATCGACTTCTCGTAAGTCGAGAGGAACTCCGCCAAATAGTCCTGCTTCATGTCGTCGATGATCTTTTTCAAATCCGGCGGCAGGGCGTTGTATCTGTCGAGATTCATCACGAAGATGTGGCCCCAGGAGGCACCCATCGGGACGTCGATGTAATATTTGGCGACATCGGTCCATTTCCAACCGACCGTCAGAGGCGGATCGCCGGGCGAGCAGTCGAGAATGCCGTTGCTGAGCGCTTCGTAGCCGTCGACATCGGCCATCGAGACGGGCACGGCGCCGATCGCCTCGAGCATCGCGGGTAGTGCGATGCCGTAGGAGCGGATGCGCAGGCCCTTGAAATCGGCCATGCTCCGCACGGGCTTGTTGCAGATAAGGCCATAGCTGGGCAGGGGGCGGACGCTGACCAGCTTGAGCTTGAACTTGGCGAGCTCGTCGGCGAAGGCGGGATATTTGTCATGCCATTTCAGCATGAGCGCGCCGAGCTGAGCCTGCGTTTTCGGTTGGGGCCAGAAGAAGGGAATGGCGTTGTTGATCGGGAACTGGTCGGGGAAATAGGGGGTGACGAGCGGGCCCATGTCGATGACTCGGTTCTCGACGGCCGTCGGCATTTCGCCGACTTTCGCGACGGTGCCGCCCCACAGCATGGTGACCGTATGTTTGCCGGCCGCCCGCTTGTTGATCTCGTTACCCATCCATTCGGCGGTGCGGGAATACTCGTTGGCTCCTTGCGGCATATAATCGCCATAGCGAAGGCGTTCCGCTTGAGCGGTGCTGGAAAGCCCTATGGCGAGAGCTATGACCAGGGCCAGAGACGCGGTCGTCTTCATGTTGTCCTCCCTTGTTCTTCCGGTTCGTTCCCGCCGGGTCGATTGTGCTGCGACGTTCTCATGGTCCATGTGGGTCAGTCAATAACTGTCGACATTTAAATGCTTGGAATCGCAAGGAATCCGGCGAAAGTGGCGATTTGATCTTCCGATCTTGCTTCCTCGATGCTCGAAACGCTGGCAGATGGCGATATTTCTGGTTAATAGCGCCATTCTCGTGGATTCGACGGCTCGCCCTTTGAGGGGGTGGTTCATATATCTGTCGACACTATAGCGAGGGATTGTCGAGAACCTCAGCGCGGAGGATTCCGTATCGCTGCGACCACGGCATCGCCCATCTCCCTGGTCCCGACCTTGCGCGAACCCGGCTCGAAAATGTCGGTGGTGCGATAGCCGTCCGAAAGCACCGTGCTGACCGCGGCCTGGATCTTCTCGTCGAGATCGGGGCGGTCGAAGGAGTAGCGCAGCATCAGCGCCACGGAGAGGATGGCGGCAAGCGGGTTGGCGATGTCCTTGCCTGCAATGTCGGGGGCGGTTCCGTGCACGGGCTCGTAGAGGCCGAAACTCCCGCCGGCCAGCGAGGCGGAGGGCAGCATGCCGATCGACCCGGTTAGCATGGCTGCGCAATCCGAGAGAATGTCGCCGAAGATGTTGCCCGTGACGACGACGTCGAACTGTTTAGGGGCGCGGATCAGCATCATGCTGGCGGCGTCGACGAACATGTGCGTCAGCTCGACGTCCGGATATTCCTGGCCGACGCGGATGAAGATCTCGCGCCAGAGTTGCGAACATTCGAGCACGTTCGCCTTTTCCACGGAGCAGAGCTTGCGGCGGCGTCCACGCGCGGCCCGGAAGCCGACATGGGCGATCCGCTCGACCTCCGATTCCGAGTAGACCATCGTGTTGAAGCCCTGCCGCTCGCCGGAGGCGGAGGTGCGGAAGCCGCGGGGCTCGCCGAAATAGATGTCTCCGGTGAGCTCGCGCAGGATCAGCAGGTCGAGCCCCTCGACCACCTCCGGCCGCAGCGTCGAGGCGCCGACGAGCTGAGGGAACATGATGGCCGGGCGGAAATTGGCGAAGAGGTCGAGATGCTTGCGCAGGCGCAGCAGGCTGGCGCCGGGCCGCATCGCATAGGGAATCTGCTCGTCGCCCGGAACGCCTGCCGCGCCGAAGAGGATGGCGTCCGCCTTCCTCGCGATAGCGAGCGTCTCCTGTGGCAGCGGGTCGCCGGCAGCGTCGACGCCGGCCTGACCGATCGGTGCCTCGACGAGTTCCAGCGCGGCGGAATCCCCCACGACGGCCTTCAGGACCCTGACGGCCTCGGCCGTCACCTCCGGCCCGATGCCGTCACCCGCCAGAACCGCGATCTTCATGCTCGTCTCCCGATGGCGTTGATGATGTCCGCAACCCGGTTGCGGAAGGGCTCGTCCGCTCGGCGCCATCCAGCCATCGATCAGGGCGCCGGGATAGCGGCTCGCGCCCGTGGGGTCGGGGCGCCTGCTTCGTTCCATGCCGCCGATCGTCGGATAGGGCGTCTTGTTCGCTGAGCTGCCTCATATTGCATTTTATAAATTATGTCGAGACTGCGTCAGGGGCGCATCAGGTGCAATCGAATTCCGTGCGTCCCTGCGAGAGCGATGATCTTATCCCCGCATCTCCGGCGCTGACATGCAAAGGCCGCGTTGCTCGGCCGTGCGCGCTCCGCTCAGGCTATGCGCTTGCTCGTTATAATGCATGATGCATATTATATCGAAAAGTTGGCGGGCGCCGACATGACGGAGGAGGGACGACGCATGGAGGATCGGGTTCGCCGCGGTGGCGGCGGGATGCGCTGGCGGCGATTGCAGCCTTGCTCCGGTCGCGCTTGGGGAGGCGCGGCGTGATTGAGTTTCCGGGTGCAGGCGACGACCTGATCCAGCTCGAGGATCGGGGTGCATACGCGCTGCTGCGCTTCAACCGTCCCGACAAGCGCAACGCGATGAATTCCGCCGCGCGCAAGGCATTTCTGGCGCGGCTGGCGCAGCTTCACGGCACTCATAAGGTCGTGGTGCTCACCGGCAACGGACCCGGCTTCTGCAGCGGCGTCGACCTCAAGGAGGCGGCAGCGGCCGAGGCGGCCGGCACCGACTATGACCGCGAGGCGCTGGAGCGCGAATGGATGTCGGTGCTGCTGGCCATCCACCGGCATCCGGCCGTGTTCATCGCCGCCGTGAACGGCTTTGCGCTGGGCGGCGGCAGCTCGCTGATCCATGTCTGCGACCTGGCGATCGCGGCCGACGAAGCCGAAATCGGCATGCCGGAGATGGGCTTCGGCACCTATCCCGGCATGGCCGGACCGGCGACCCAGTTGCGCCTCCTTCCCAAGCATGCCGCCTATATGATCCTGACGGCGAGCCGCATCGACGGCCGGACGGCGGAGCGCTGGGGCATGGTCAACAAGAGCGTGCCGCTGGCACGCCTGCTGGACGAGGCCGATGCGCTGGCGCGACGGATCGGCCAGTTCGACACCACGGCGCTGGCGGAAAGCCGCAAGGCGCTCGGCCTGGTTCCGGGACAGATCAGCGATCTCGCGGGCGGCTTCGAGCTTGGCCTGTCGGTGAATGCCGGCATCCGTGCGAGGAGCAGCGCCCGGCGTGACGGTCTCGGCCGGTTCGCCGCCGGCGAAAAGAATCCAGGCCAGGGCAGGCAGTCTTGACGCGCCCGCTGGCCGGCCTGCGCATCGTCGAATGCGCCGGGCCGACGGCCCGGCCCGGCGAGCGCCTGGCCGTGGCGTTCGCAGGGCGCCTGGCCGCCGATCTCGGCGCGACGGTACTGAAGCTCGAACCGGCCGGCGGCGACCCACTGCGCGCCGATGGCGGCGATGGGTCCTTCGCCTTCCTCAATGCCGGCAAACAATCCTGTCCCCTCGAAGAGGGCCAGCCTGAGACGCTCGCACAGTTTCTGAGCGCCGCCGACGCGGTTCTCGGCGATGCCGCTTCTCCCGCGCTCGCGCAGGCCGCGGCGACGGGGCTGCGGTCGCATCGTCCCGGCGCGATGGTCGCGGTCTCTCTTCTCGGCCCGCTCGTGCCGCCGGAGACGCCGGCCAGCGAATTCACCGTCATGGCTTTGAGCGGCCTGCTCGACATCGTGGGCGATCCAGCCCGCGAGCCGTTGCGGCTGGGTGGACATCAGCTCGCCTATTCGGCCGGTCTCTCGGCGCTGACGGGCCTGGTCGCCGCGCTATGCCTGCCGGCGCGCGGCGAGGATGGTTTGGGCGTTCCGGAACGGGTGCAGGTCAGCCTTCTCGAGACGGCGATCTGGCTGAACTGGAAAAGCGTGGCCTGCGCAGCGGCCGGAGAGCCGGTGCCGCATCGCTCGGGCCAGTCGGGCGACTGGCCGGTGGTGCGCTGCGCCGATGGCTGGGTCGCGCTGGTCTATCAGGATGCCGACTGGCCGGCGCTGCGGAAGCTCGCCGGCGACGATCGGCGCCTGGCCGATCCTGCCTTGGCGACCGCTGCCGGGCGAGCCGGGCGCACCGGCGAGATCGGCCGCATCGTCGAGGAATATCTGCGCGGGCTCACCCGGAGCGAGATTCATGCGCTGGCGCGGGCGGCGCGGCTGCCGCTCGGGCCGGTCTCCAGCGTGGCCGAGCTGATCGCGGATCCGCATCTCGTGGCACGGAATTTCATGCAGACGGTTCGTTTCGGCGAAGGGCGCACCGTCCTGACGAGGCCGCGCCTGCCCGTGCTCTGGGATGGCGAGGTGCTCGCGCCCGGCCCGGTGCCGCCCTTCGGCGGCGACGGAACACCGCTTGCCCGTTCGCCCGCCTTGCCGAAACGGGAGGCACCTTCGCGTCCGCTTCCGGGCAAGCGCAGCCTGCCGCTGACCGGCTGCCGGGTTCTCGACCTCGGCATCATCACGGCCGGCGCGGCGACCAGCGCTCTGCTGGCCGATCTCGGTGCCGAGGTCATCAAGATCGAATCCCCGGGCTATCGCGACCCCTTCCGTGCCTGGCAGGGCGGTGAGGGCGGCGTCGACAGCGATCTGCCGACCTTCTTCCGTTACACCAACCGCAACAAGATCGGTGCCAGCATCGACCTCAAGCAGCCGGCCGGGCGCGAGGCGTTCGTCCGGCTCGCAGCCCGGTGCGACGTGGTGGTGGAGAATTTCCGACGCGGCGTGATGGCCCGTCTCGGCATCGACTATCCCGCTCTGAAGGCCGTGAATGCCGGCTTGATCTTCGCCTCCCTGTCGAGCCAGGGGGAGAGCGGTCCGGAGGCGGGCTACGTCTCCTATGGCACGACGCTGGAGGCCATGGCCGGCCTCGCCTGGCTCACCGGCTATGCCGGCGGCGGGCCCGTCGTTTCCGGCAAGGATCTGAACTATCCCGACCAGGTCGTGGCGATCTTCGCGGCCGGCATGGTGGCCGCCGCCTGGCTCCAGCGCCGGCGGACCGGGCAGGGCGCCCATCTCGATATCTCACAGCGCGAGCTCACCGCTTTCCTCGTCGGCGAAGCTTTCGTGAGCCCTCCCGCGCAACCGCGCCGCGGCAATGCCGAGAATGCCTATGCGCTGCAGGATTGCTTTCGGGCGCGCGACGGTTGGGTCGCGCTCAGCCTGTCGTCGGAGCAGGTCGCGACACTGGCGCGAAATGGCCTCGACACGGCGGCGCTGGCGGGCAGGATCGCCGCGATGAGCCGCGAGGAGGCCGCGCGGATGCTGACCGCACGGGGGATCGCGGCTGCGCCGGTACTCGACGGGGCCGAGGTTCTGGCGCGGCGCGGCGAAAGCTGGCGGGACGCGCTGGCCGAGGGGCCGGGCCGGCGCCTCGCCAAGGGCTTTCCGTTCCGTTTCGATGATGTGCCGCTGTCGATCTTCGCCGATGCGCCGCATGTCGGGGCCGACACGGCGCGGGTGCTCGGCGAGATCGGCGGCTTTTCCGCGCAGGAGATCGCGGAACTGGTTGCGACCGGGGCGGCGGAGTGCTGGCGCAAGTCCTGAGGGCCCCCTCAGAACCGCCGGGCTAATCTTGGATCGAGCATGTCGCGCAGGCCGTCGCCGAGCATGTTGATCGCCAGCACCATGAAGCCGAGGAACATGCCGGGGAAGAAGATGATCCAGAAGGCGAGCTGCACATAGCTGCGGCCGTCGGAGAGGATGTTGCCCCAACTCGGAATCTCAGGGGGAATGCCGACGCCGAGGAAGCCGAGATAGGACTCGATCAGCACGGCCGAGGCGCAGACATAGGTCGCCTGGATAATGATCGGCGTCAGCGCGTTGGGCAGGATGTGGCGCAGCAGCAGGCGCGGCATGCGGGCGCCGATCGCGGTCGCGGCCTCGACATAGGGCAATTCGCGGATCACCAGCACGACCGAGCGCACCAGCCGGACCATGCGGGGCACCTCCGGTACGGTGATGGCGATGACGACGGTGAGCAGCCCCGGGCGTGCCAGCGCCATCATGGCGACGGCGAGCAGAATGGCCGGGATCGCCATGAGCCCGTCCATGATCCGCATGATCACGCTGTCGAACCAACGATACATGCCGGCGAGCAGGCCGAGAACGCTGCCGATCAGCGTGGTCAGCGCGGCGACCCCGAGGCCGACGAGAAGCGAGATGCGCCCGCCATAGACTGTGCGGCTGAAGACGTCGCGACCGAGATTGTCCGTGCCGAACCAGTGCTCGGCGCTGGGCGCGCGGAGCCGATGCGCGACATTGAGCGCGAGCGGATCATGCGTCGCCAGCACGGGGGCGAGGAGCGCGGTGCCGACGAGCAGCGTGATCAGCATGCCGCCGATCACGACCGTGACATGGCGCTGGGCGCCGCGCAGCAGCCAATGCCGTTTCGTGCGCGAGAAGGCCAGCCGGGGCGTTGCGATATCGGCGCTGGTCATCAGGGGATGCTCCTGATGCGCGGATCGAACAGCCCGTAGCTGAGGTCCACGAGAAGGTTGATCAGGACATAGGCGAGCGACGCGAGCAGCAGCACGCCCTGGATCACGGGATAGTCGCGCTGGGTCACGGCCTCGATGGTCAGGCGGCCGACGCCGGGAATGGCGAAGACGCTCTCGGCGACGACGACGCCGCCGATCAGCAGGGCGATGCCGCTGCCGATGGTGGTGACGATCGGGACCGCGGCGTTGCGCAGTGCGTGCTTGAACAGGATCGGGAGCTGGCTGAGGCCCTTCGACCGGGCGGTACGGATGTAATCTTCCCCGAGCACCTCGATCATGGTCGAGCGGGTCATGCGCGTCAGCAGCGCCATGAAGACCAGGCCGAGCGTCAGCGACGGCAGCACGAGATGGGTCAGGTACGGCGCCGGCCCCTGCGACAAGGGCCTGAAGCCCTGCACCGGCAGCCAGCGCAGCTTCAGCGCGAAGCCCCAGACCAGCCCGTAGCCGATGATGAAGATCGGGAAGGAGAAGGCCACGGTCGCCAGCGCCATGACGGCCCGGTCGATCCAGCGGCCGACCTGCCAGGCGGCGACGATGCCGAGCGGGATCGCGCTGCACACGGCGAAGGTCATCGTGGTCGCCGCCAGCGACAGTGTCGGTTCGAGGCGGCCGGCGATCAGTTCCAGCACCGGCTTGCGGCTGAACAGCGACTGCCCGAGATCGCCGCCGAGCAGCCGGCCGATCCAATGCAGGAACTGGTAGAGCATGGGCTCGTCGAGGCCGAGGCTCCTGCGGATACGATCGATATCCTCGCTGGTGGCGTGATCGCCCGCGATCACCGCGGCCGGATCGCCCGGGCCGACGCGGATCATCACGAAGACGATGACTGCGACCACCATCATGACGATGGCGGTCGAGCCGATTTTTCGCAGGACGAAGTTGATCATCGGACGGCCGGCCCCCGTCCGCTCACTGCTTCTCGATGTTCCAGTAGACCGGCACGCCGGCCTTCAGCACGCCCTTGATGTTCGAGCGGAAGGCGATCGGCTGGACGTATTGCCCCAGATTCACATAGGGCACGGAAACGAAGGCGCGGGTCTGGATGGCGTCGACCATGGTGCGGCGCTTCGCAGGATCGGATTCCTGCGCCCAGGCCGAGACCAGCTTCGTCAACTCCTCGTCGCAGGCCCAGCCGATATTGGCCTTGTCGCATTGCGAGTTGAACCAGATGTTCGCCAGCGGCGAAGCGGGGTCCGGCCCGCCCTGCGAGGTGACGAACAGGTTCCATCCGCCCTTGTCCGGGGCGTCCTTCTTGGCGCGCCGGGCGGTGATCGTCGCCCAGTCCTGCGACTGGACGTCGACATTGAGGCCGGCCTTGCGCATCGCGGCGATCAGGACGTTTTCGGCGGCCTGGTATTGCGGCCGGTCGGTCGGCAGCATGACGACGATCGGCTCGCCCTTGTAGCCAGCCTCCTTGAACAGCGCCTTGGCTTTCTCGATGTCGACGGTCAGCCCGACGACACCGGCCTTGGTCTCGTTCTCGGAACCGCACATGAAATAGGTGACGCAGCTCTTGAGGTAGTAGTCCGGGTCGCCGACAACGGCCTGCATCGCTTCCGCCTGGTTCGTCAGGTAGAGCAGGGCCTGGCGCGCCTTATAGTTGTCGAAGGGCGGGAACAGCGAGTTCGGGCGCGCCATCATCTGGACGCCGAGCAGGTCGATGGTGAGGACGGTGATGTTCGGGTCGCTCTTCATCAACTGGACGAAATCGAGCGGCGGCGCCTCGAAATAATCGATCTCGCCGGCCTGCAGCGCCGAGAGCGTCGTGTTGTTGTCGGGGATGTAGAGCCACTCGACGCGGTCGAGCTTGGCGACCTTGCCGCCGGCGAGATAGTCGGCCGGCTCGTTGCGCGGGATGTAGTCCGGGTTGCGGACATAGACCGCCTTGGCGCCGGGCTGCCATTCGTCGCGCTTCATGATGAAGGGGCCGGAACCGATCGGGTCGGTGATCTGCTTGTCGATCGGCTGCTCGGCGATGCGCTTGGGCATCATGAAGGCCGGCGCCTCGGCGCCGGCGAGGGCTTCCAGCACGAGGCCGAACTTCTCCTTGAGCTTGATCCGGAAGGTGAGGTCGTCGACGATCTCGTAGCCTTCCATCGCCCGGGTCATGTGCTGGCCCATGGCGTTGCGCTGCGCCCAGCGCTTGAGCGAGGCGACGCAGTCGGCCGCGGTCACCGGGGTACCGTCATGCCACTTCATGCCCTTCCGCAGCGTGAAGCTGTAGATCATGCGGTCCGGGCTGACGGTGTAGCTGTCGACCATCTGCGGCTTCGGCTCGAATTTCGAGTTCAGCGCGAACAGGTTGTCATAGACGAGATAGCTGTGCCGGATCGTGACGTAGGCCGTCGACCAGGTCGGGTCGATGATCTTGAGGTCCGCGTTGACCACGGCGCGCAAGGTCTTGTCCGAAGCCAGGGCCGGACAGGCCGCCGCCGCGATTCCTGCGATCAGCAGCGATGCCGACGCGATTTTCCGAATGGCGCGTTTGAAGACCATCGAGCACTCCTCCCATGTTGCATTCTGTTCGATGCCGTCCCGGGCGGCGTTGCCGGCGGCCAGACATTCGATGATGCATTTTATATGAAATAAGATTGGAGGGAGCGGCAGCCGCTGTCAAGCGCGGCCCGGCACCATGACCGGAGGCCGCGCGAGGCGGTCGAAAGCTGGCTTAGCGCGCCACCAGTTTGGGATGAGGGCCGTCGAGCAGCGCGTACTGCGCCAGCACGCGTTCCCGAACCGCCTTGTGGCTGACCTTCAACATGGCGTTGCGCGGCAATTCGTCGAGGGCGATCAAGGCGCGCGGGCGCTTGTAGCCGGTCATCGCCGCGATGGTGCCCGATAGCCTGTCCTCCCAGCCCGGCGGCGGATTCTCTGCGACGGCGACGATGACCTCGCCCCAATATTCCGAGGGCAGGCCGAAGGCGACGATCTCGCCTCCGCCGAGCGCCGCCGCGAGTGGCCGCTCCACCTCCTCGGGCGCGACCTTGTAACCGCCGGTCTTGATCATGTTGGCGCTGCGCCCGACGAGGTGAAGGCGACCACGCTCGTCGAGATAGCCAAGGTCGCCGGTCTCGTGGAACGCGTCGGGCGGCAGTGCCGCATAGCCCCCGTCCGCGGTGATCGTGCCGGCCATCATCTGGTGAGCACGCAGCAGGATCTCGCCGACCTCGCCGCAAGCCGCCCGGCGGCCATCGTCCGACCGGATCACGACCTCGACCCCGGGCGCCGGCCAGCCGACGCAGGCATCAGCGTCGGCGCCGCCCTCGGCATACCAGGCGTCCGTCTCGGGCGGCTCGAGCACCGTGATCGGGTTGACTACCTCCGTCTTGCCGTAGGTGACGCGGATGACCGGGCCGAAGATGGCACGGGCGCGGGCATAGAGCGTCGGCGAAAGCGTCGCCGTGCCGCAATAGATCGTCTTGAGGCCGGACAGCGACCGCCCTTTCGCCGCCGCGACGATCTTTGCGAGCACGGTCGGCGGCGCGAACATCTCGTCCGCCTCGCCCCGCTCGAGGATGCCGAGCACGGCATCGGTGTCGACGCCGTCGAGCAGCGTCACCGCGCCGCCGAGGTCGAGATAGGCATAGGTCAGCAGCCCGGCGCCGTGCGAAAACGGCGTCATCAGCAGCAGGCGGCTGTCGGGGCCGGGCTTGTGCGGCATCGCTGCCCGCTGCAGCAGGTTGGCGGCGAAGCGTCCGGCCTGGCTGGTGACGATGCCCTTCGGCGGACCGGTCGTGCCCGAGGTGAAGCCGATCCGGGCCCAGTCGTCGAGCCGGACATGCGGAAAGCTGCCGGTGCCGAATGTGGCGGTGCCGATGCTCTCGATCGCATGCACCTGCGCGCCCATGCGCTCGAACCGGGGCGCCTGCGCGCGTGTCGTCACGATGTGGCGCAGGCCGGCGAGCGCGATGCAGTGGCGCAGATCGGCATCGGCGAGGCCGGGATTGAGCGCGACTTCCGCCGCCCCCGACATGACGATGCCGATGCTGGTCCAGACGGCCGGAATGCCGTTGCGCACGAAGCTCGCCACCGGCTCGCCGGGTGCGATGCCCTTCTCCCCCAACGCGAAGCCGAGTGCCGCTGCCCTTTCTCCGAGCGCGCGATAGGTGATCGTGCCGCCGGCGTCCTCGATCGCGATGCGGTCGCCGAAGCGCTGGCAGAGCGTGGCGAAGCTGTCGCCGTGGCAGAAGGTCTCCGGCATGGTCCGCGTCAGCGTCCCCGGAACCGCGGCTTGCGCCTCTCGCCGAAGGCGGCGACGCCCTCGCGCCGGTCCTCGGTCGGCACCATCCGGTTATAGGCCTCGATCTCGAAGAGCAGCCCATCCGCGAGACTCAGCGACAGGCCGTGATGCATCGCGCGCTTCGCCTGCCGGATCGCGATCGGTGCGTTGTCGGCGATGATCTTCGCAGTCGCGACCGCTTCCGGGATCAGGCTTTCGGGCTCGCAGACACGGTTGACCATGCCCCAGCTCGCGGCTTCCTCGGCCGACCATGGCTTACCGGACAGGAGAAGCTCCTTGGCACGGCGTTCGCCCACCGCGCGCGGCAGGTTCTGCGTGCCGCCCGCGCCGGGCATGATGCCGAGGGTCACCTCCGGCAGCGCGAAGCGGGCATTGCGCGAGGCATAGATGAAATCGCAGCACAGGGCGGTCTCGCAGCCGCCGCCATAGGCGGGGCCGTTGACGGCGGCGATGACCGGTACCGGGCAGTCGATGATCGCGCGCACCATGCGCTCGAAGATGTGGTGCTGCGCCTGCCAGGCCGCATCGGTCATGCCGTTGCGCTCCTTCAGGTCGCCACCGGCGCAGAAGACCTTCTCGCCGGCGCCGGTCAGGACGATGGCGCGGGAATCGGACGGGTCCGCCAGCATCGTCTCGAAGATGTCGAGCAGGTCGAGCCCCATCCGGGTGTTCATGGCGTTCGCCGCCTGCGGGCGGTTCAGCGTGACGAGGAGGACCTCCGGCTCCGGCCGGGCGACCAGAAGCGTTTCGTAAGCGTCGCGCATGGCTCTAAAGATACTCCTCGACCAACGCTGCATCGCCGATATCGGCGACGCTGCCGCTGCGCCTGACCTCGCCGCCGCGCATGATGTAGCCGCGCGTGGCGAGCTTCAGCGCAGGGCGGGCCATCTGCTCGGTCATCAGGATGGTGGTCCCGCGCCGCTGGATCTCGCGGATGGCGTCGCTGATCCGCTGGATCCAGACGGGGGCGAGGCCGAGGAAGGGTTCGTCGAGCAGGAGCAGCTTCGGGTAGGAGCTCATGGCGCGGGCGAAGGCGACGATCTGCTGCTGGCCGCCGCTGAGCTGCCCTGCGGGCTGCTCGGCTCTCTCCGCCAGGATCGGGAAGACCGAGCTGAGCCAGTCGAAGGCTTCCTTCTGGTGCCTGCGGCCCATGCCGAAGGCGCCGGACAGGACGTTGTCTGCGACCGAGAGCGTGCCGAAGACCTTCCGCCCTTCCGGCGAGTAGCCGATGCCGGCACGCGCCCGCCGGTCGGCGCTGAGGCCGCCGATATCCTGCCCCTTGAAGCGGATCCGGCCGCCGCAGGTCTGGGTCGCGCCGATGACGGCGTTGATCAGGCTCGACTTGCCGGCGCCGTTGGCGCCGATCAGCAGGACGGTCTCGCCTTCCTCGACCTCGATCGAGACCTTGTGCAGCGCGGTGATGCCGCCATAGCGGACCTCGATATCCTCGACGGAAAGCATCAGGCGGCCTCCTCGTCCTCGACGATGCCCATATAGGCGGCGATGACGTCCGGCCGCGCCAGCACCTCGGCGGGCGGGCCCTCGGCCAGGATGCGGCCGGCATCGAGCACCAGGATGCGCGGGCAGAGCCGCTTGATCAGGTCCATGTCGTGCTCGACGATCAGCACGGCGCAGCCATGGTCGGCCTGGACGGCCTGGACGAAGGCGTCGACCTGCTGGCGCTCGCGCCGCTCCAGGCCGGCGGCGGGCTCGTCGAGCAGCAGCACGCGCGGCGAGGTGGTGTAGGCCAGGACCAGGCCCAGCATCTTCTGCAGGCCGTAGGGCAGCTTGTCGCTGGGTATGTCGAGGCGGGGCGCGAGGTCGAACTGCCTCAGCATGCCGTCGAGCTTGTCCCAGATCGAGGGCGGGCTGCCGCTGAAGCGGATCGCGCGGGCGAGATTCTCGCGCACCGTCGCGCTCTTGAAGGTGTTGGTCTGCTGGAAGCTGCGCACCAGGCCGAGCCGGCTCAATGTGTGGAACGGCATGCCGCCGATCTCGCGGCCGTCGAGCAGGATGCTGCCGGCGCTCGGCGGAAGCTTGCCCGAGATCACGTTGATCAGCGTCGTCTTGCCGGCTCCGTTGGGGCCGATGACGCCCATCAGTTCGCCAGGCGCGAGCCTGAAGCTGACATCGCTGAACACATGCAGGCCGCCGAAGCTCTTCGTGATCGACCTGACGTCGAGGGAGCCGCTCCGCTCCGGGGCGTTATCCGCGCTCATGGGCGGCCTCCTTCACCGTGCCGACGATCGGGGCGGCGCTGCCGCCGGCGCGCCACTGCCCGGACAGGCGGCGATAGCCCGCGGCCAGGGTGCCGACGATGCCGCCGCGCGCGGCCAGAACCACCACCACGATCAAAAGGCCGTAGAGCCCTTCGGAGAACTCGCCATGCGTGCTGAAGATGCTCGACATCCAGACCAGCAGCGTGGCGCCGACCAATGGCCCGAGCATCGAGCCGCGGCCGCCGATGATGGTGTAGGCGATGTAATTGACCGAGGATTGCGGTGAGAAGGATGTCGGATGCGCGGTCAGCAGCATGTTGACCAGCGAGAAGCCCGCCATGCCGGCGAGGCCCGCAGCGGCGACGAAGCCGATCACCTTGTAGCGCCAGACCACGAGGCCGAGGCTTTGCGCCAGCACCTCGTTCTCCTCGATCGCCGCGAATTCCCGGCGGAGCCAGACGGAAACGAGGGCGGTGATGACGGCGGCGGCGAACGCGACGCCGATGGCCAGCAGCAGCACCGCGCGGTTGTCGGCGAGCTCGATGCCGAACAGGGTCGTCGCCGGCATGCCGACGAGGCCGTTGGTGCCGCCGGTGAGATCGGGCGTCTCGAAGATCAGGAGCTGCAGGATCTGCGTCAGCAGGAAGGTGACGAGCACGAAATAGATGCCGCGCAGGCGCAGGATGAGGATGCCGAGGGGCAGGGCGACGAGCGCGGGGGCGATGAAGCTCAGCGCCGTCAGGGCGAAGCTGTGACGATGCCGCCCTTCAGCCCGGCGATGGCCGCGGCATAGCCGCCGATCGCCATGAAGGCCGGAACGGCGAAGGTCAGCAGGTCCATGCGCAGCATGATGTAGACGCTGAACGCCGCCGTCACCGCGACCGCGATCAGGTTCTGCGTCGAGTAGACGAAGGGGCTGTCGGTGACGAAGGGGACGAGGAAGCTCAAGCCCAGGATGGCGATCGCGGCGATCTCGCCGCCGAACTGATTGAGACGCGCCATGGTCAGGCTCCTCGGGCTTCTTTGCCGAAGAGGCCCGAGGGCCGCACGATCAGCACGACGAGCACCAGCACGAACAGCGCGAGCGCGCCCTTCGAGCCACCGAGATAGACGACCGAATAGGCCTCGATCAGCCCGACCAGGAAGGCCGCGACGGTCGCCCCGATGATCGAGCCGAAGCCGCCGAGGATGACCGTGAGAAAGGCCATGGCCAGCACCGGCTCGCCGACCAGGGGGCCGAGCGACAGGATCGGCGTGACGAGCGCGCCGGTCAGGCCCGCAAGCCCGCAGGAGAGCGCGAAGGCCAGAGGAAAGAGCAGCTTCGGGCGCAGGCCCTGCGTGGCTGCGACCTGGCGGTTGTCGGCCAGCGCCCGCAAGCCCCGTCCGAGATCGGTGCGGTACATCAGCGCGTAGACCCCGGCGATCGCGACGAGGCAGACGGCCAGAACGACGAGGTTCTCGAGCGGCATGTAGAAGCCGGCGAAGCGCAGCGTACCGGTGACCGGGAAACCGAATTGCGGCGATTCGGGACCGTAGACGGCCTGGATGCCGGTTCCGATCATCAGGTAGAGGCCGAGCGTCAGCATCAGCGTCGCGAGGTGGTCGTCGACGACGCGCTCGACCACGAAAAGCTCGAAGACGTAGCCGAGGGCGCCCGTGGCGAGCATCGCCGCGACCACCGCCAGGGGATAGGGCAGGCCGAGGAAGGTGACGCAGCTATAGGCGGCGTAGCCGCCCAGGACATAGAAGCCGCCATGAGCGAAGTTGACGACGCCGAGGATGCCGAAGATCAGCGTGAAGCCGAGCGCCAGCAGCGCGTATTGCGCGCCGAGACTGATGCCGATCAAGCCGGCCGACACGAAGCTGGCCATGTGCCGTTACTCCCTGATCCGTTTCGACCAGCGTGCGCGTCGGGCTGCGGGCGCTGGACTGGTTGCGACGTTTCCCTGCGCTCTTCCGGCACGTTCTCGCCGCTCGGGCCGGCGGCATCCTCCGGCTTGGCGGCCTGCTCGCTCTCTCCGGCGATCCAGACCGGCGGAGCATGCATGATATTTTTAATGCATCATGCATTTTTTACGATGCAAAGACCAGCTTCGCGATCCGGCTCGCGGCGTTGCGTCTTCGCGAGGACACGCTGGCGCGGCTCGCCGGCTGCCATTGCGGGCCGCGCCTCGCCTCGTCAGTCGACCTCGGGCACCTCGGCGCGCAGGATCGGCTGAACCTTGCCGTCGACGATCAGGCCGATGCCGAAGGGGAAGGAGACTTCCTGCTGAATGCCGAAGAAGGACTTGCCGGTCCAGCGGCCCTTGCCGAGGTTCTTGTCGTCGATCGGCAGCTTGCGCAGCACCTCGGCGACCTTTTCGGTATCCGTGATCGTGCCGGCATCCGAAATCGCCTTGAACAGCAGGCGCCCGACGCCGACCCAGAGATACAGCATCGTGTTCTCCGGCGGGTCGGCGTTCATCAGCTTCTTATAGTCGGTGGCGATGGCGCGGATGTTGGGGTCTTCGAGCGGCACGTTCTCGTACCAGTAGAAGTTCTTCAGCACTTCCGGCCCGCCGGCGACGCGCAGGATCTCGTCGGTCGCCGGGCCGCCGAGGCGGCCGATCGTGCCGGTGAAGCCGGCCTGGCGGAGCTGCTTGACGAGCACACCGGCATCGCCCGGCGCCGTCGAGGAGGTGTCGACCGTATCGGGATTCTGCGCGAGGACGCGGGCCACTACCGCCGCGAAGTTCGGGTTGCCGCGCTGGTAGAACTCCTCCGTCGCCTCGATACCGTTGGCCTTGTAGGCCTCGATATCGACCGAGGTGATGTCGGTGCCGCCCTGGTCGTTGGGCGCCACGAGCACGACCTTCTTGATGTTGAACTTCTCCTTGGCGAGCTTGGCGATCGCTCCCGCCCAGACGCTCGGGCCGGGACCTTCGTGGAACACCAGCGGCCAGCGCGGTCCGATCGCATCCTTGGCGAAGCTGTTCTGGAAGACCAGCAGCTTGTTGCGCAGCGCGATCGGCTTGATGCCGGTCGCTTCCGGCGTCACCACCGGGCCGAGGATGAACTTCACATTCTGGCTGACGAGCTGGTTCGTCGCCGAGGCGGCGCCTTCCGCCGTCGCCTTGCTGTCGACGGCGATGGTCGTGACCTTGCAGGTCTCGCTCCCAACCTTGAGGCCGCCGCCACCGGCGGCATTGGCCTCTGCCGCGATGTATTCGGCGGCGCCCTTCAGGGCCAGGCCCCATTGGGCCGTCGCGCCCGAAAGGCCGCCGATGACGCCGATCTTGAGCTCGCAGGCCGCGAGCACGGGGGTCGCGGCGAGCAGGGCCGCTGCGGCGGCGCCGGCAAACAATGTCTTCTTCAAGGACTTCATTGATCTTCCTCCCGATGGTCGGCGCGTCTTCTGCGGAGGCGCCGGAATTGGCCGAACTCTGTCGAGCCAGGCAAAGGCCCTTGCTGGTTGGCGGGCGGCCGGCATGCGGCGCCAAGCTGCGCTTCAGGCGCTTGGCCGACCGGCTCAGCCGGTCGGGGCCATGAATGGATAGGGAACCGCCGGGCCGTCGCGGAACGGCAGGGCGACGATGGCGGCGCCGGGCGTGGATTCGAGGCCGGCTTCGTTCCTGATGCCGAGATCGAGGTCGACGAGCCCGTATTCCGCAGCCTCGCGCAGGGCCGTGACCTTGCCCCAGACCGACAGCGTTTCGCCGACGAGGTTCATCGCCCGGAACTGGAAGCGCAGCTTCCAGAGCCAGCCTTCCCGGCCGGCCCAGTCCTTCAGGAGTTGGGCGAGGAATTGCTGCTTGAGCGAGCCGTTGATCAAGAGGCCCGGCAGCTTGTCGTGCCCCGTCGCGAACGGCAGATCGTAATGGATCTTGTGCCAGTTCTCCATGGCGGCCGACCAGCGCATGAGATGCGCCGTGGTCAGGGGCCCCTTGAACAGCGGACCGATCTCGTCGCCGACCGCGATGTCCTCGAAGACGCGGCGCAAAGGGCGGGCCGTCCCCTCAAATGGAGCCGAGGCGGCGAGGTTCATGGCCACGCTCCTGCGGCTCGTCCTGAACGGAACCCGGGCTGGCCGAGCGGCAATGCTTCTGCAATCACCCTGGCGCCTCCCATTATTCGCATTGCGAATTATTCATTCGTTATTGGTCACGATCCCATGCTCGGCCCGGATCGTCAAGATCGAATCACCGTGAATTCGTCAGCACGGGCCGAGAACCGCGCGCAGGATTGCCGCGAAGGCGTTCGGCGCCTCATAGGCGACCCAGTGCCCGGCGGCGGGAATGGTATGGAAGGCCATCTCCGGCCGGATCGCGCGCAGCGTGCGCTCGACCTCGCCCAGCAAGCCGCGCACGGCATGGTCCTGCTCGCCCCAGATGCCGGTGACGGGAATGCCGAGCTTGCGCAATTCGTCGGGCAGGAGCGAGCCGCGGCCGATCGGCCGGCTGTCGAAGCGGGCGTGGCGGCTGTTCCAGTCCTGGATGGCGAGGGCCTGCGCGTCGATCCGGGCCGGATCGGCGATCATCCAGCGCAGCAGATTGGTCCGGTTGGCGGCATCGCGTTCCGCCCCGTTCTTGTCGCGGACCCTTTCCAGGGCGATCTTGTGGATGGGAACGCCGAGCCCGCCGGAGCCAACCAGCGTCAGCGAACGGGCGTGCGCTCCGGCCTGCCCGGCGAGGAAACCGGCAAGCACGCCACCATAAGAGAAGCCGGCGATATCGAAGCGCTCTCGCTGGTCCTTGTCCTGGACACCATGGCCGAGAACCTGCTCGAGACCTTCGAGAATGACGCCGGCAATCGCCGCAGGGGTGGAGTCCGGCGGGGCGGCCGAGCTTCCGAGGCCGGGGATGTCCGGCGCGATCACCATCCGGTCCGCCGCGAAGGCGGGGATCGTGCGCAGCCAATGGAGCCAGCTTCCGGCGCCGCCGTGCAGCAGCACGAGCGGCGTGCCGCCTTCGCCCCAGCAGCGCCAGACCATCTCGCCTGCGCCGCAGGACGTCCGGAACCGGCGCGCGGCGGCGTCGAGGGCGGCCCAGGGCACCGGGTCGTCCGGGGCCGCATTACGCGGGCGGTCGGTCTGCACGCTGCTGCTCATGCCAGCAGCTTGCGGGCGATCAGCACGCGCTGGATTTCGCTGGTGCCGCCGCCGATCTGGGCATGGCGCAGCACGCGGTAGAACAGCGTCAGCGGCAGCTCGAGCGACTCGCCCATGGCGCCATGGATCTGGATGGCGTGGTCGAGGCAGCGCGCGCCCCACTCGGTCGAGGTCATCTTGATCAGCGCCGCCTCGGCGCGGACATCCTCGCCGGCATCGGCGCGGGCGGCCATCTCGTAGGTCATCGAGCGCAGCGCCTGGATGTCGACAAACATGTCGACCAGCTTCCACTGGATGGCCTGGCGTTCGGCGATCGGCTTGCCGAAGGTCCTGCGCTGCTTGGCCCATTCGGTCGACATGTCCAGCGCGCGCTGCATCTTGCCGAGCGCATAGGGCCCGCGCATCAGCCGGTCATGGATCGTCAGCCATTGCTGGCCGAGCACGAAGCCCTTGCCGACCTCGCCGAGCACGTCGGAATCGGGCACGCGGCAATTGTCGAAATGGATGATGTGCTGCGAGGCGCGCGGGCCGAGCCAGGTGGCGATGCCCGGGACTTCGACCTTCATGCCGGGGTTGTCGCGTCTCACCAGGAACATGGTGATGCCGCCGCGCTGGCGCTTCTCGGAATCGGTGACGGCCTGGACCATGACCAGCTCGCAGTCCCCGGCGTTGGAGATCCACATCTTGGTGCCGTTGAGCAGCCAGCCATCGCCGTCGCGGGTCGCGCGCGTCGTCATCATGCCGCCGGGGTCGGAGCCGGCGCCGGGCTCGGTCTGGGCGAAGGCGGTGGTCCATTCGCCGCTGACGACCGGCTTCAGGAAGCGCTCGATCTGGTCGCCGCGGCACTCGTAGAGGATGTTGGGCACGCTGGCATAGGGGAAGGGCACGGGCGAGTAGTTGAACTCCTCCTCCAGCACCACCTGCGCCAGCAGCGAAAGCCCGGGCCCGCCGAACGCCTCGGGCACCAGCACGTTGAACAGGCCGCTGTCGCGCGCGACGCCTTCGAGCCGGTCGGCGGTCTTCTTGTCGAAGACCGAGCGGATATTGACCGTCGGCGGCAGGCCATAGGCGTGGTTGGGGCTCGCCAGGAATTCGCGCTCCAGCGGCATCAGCTCCTCGCGCACGATGCGGCGCGCGAGATCGCGATATTCACGCACCGAGGGCGGAAGCTGGAAGGCGCCGATCTCGTCCTCGGCGCGCGAATGGGCGGAGTGCATGTTCACGGGGTCGCTCCCTGAATGAAGGCGTTCGGCGGCTCAGCGCCGGATCGCGGTCTTGCGCACGCGCAGCAGCAGATCGCCGTCGGCGGCGCGGTATTCGGTTTCGGTGACCACGAGGAGCATCGGCCCGCTCTTCGACACGCGTTCGTAGATGTCGGCGTAATGCGAGCGCTGGATCACCGTCTCGCCATGGCGGGCGTAGCGGAAGAACTCGACCTCGGAACCGGCGTTGAGCATGGCGAGCCCCGGCAAGGGCAGTTCCGGCAGCCCGTCGCCGGCTCCCAGCGACAGCCCGTCGAAATCGGGATCCCGGGCGT
This sequence comes from Hyphomicrobiales bacterium, assembly GCA_900466745.1. Taxonomy (GTDB): domain Bacteria; phylum Pseudomonadota; class Alphaproteobacteria; order Rhizobiales; family Beijerinckiaceae; genus Allobosea; species Allobosea minatitlanensis. Next base: position 366,436 of record UBNE01000003.1, read on the forward strand.
GCTCGGTCAGAGGATCGGGCTCGCCGAAGGGGCGACGGAACATGAAGGATGGATAGAGTGGCGGTGCCACCGGTCCGCGATGGCGCGCATTGCCGGCGCCGGGCGCATAGTCCGGGTCGTCGTCCATGATCGCCTGGGCATAGCGGCGGACCGCGCCGGGCTCGACGCCGTCGCAGGCGGTGATCGCTTCGCTTCTCAGCCCGATATAGCCTCGGATCTCATCGGTCAGCAGGGTGCTCATCGCGTTTCTCCTCGGGGTCGGGAGGGCCGGCGCAGGCTGCGCAGGCCGATCGCGCCACGTTCCGCCAGCGCGGCGACCTTGGTCTCGTCGTATCCGAGCTCGCGCAGGACCTCGGCGGTGTGCTCGCCCAGATGCGGCGGGTGGCGCCTGATCTCGCCCGGCGTCTGCGAGAATTTCAGCGGCAAGCCCGCGACCTTGATGCGGCCGAGCTCGGGCACGTCGATCTCGACGATCATGTCGCGCGCCCGCACCTGCTCGTCCTCGACGATCTGGTCGATGCGATTGACGAGGGTGCAGGGCACGCCGGCGGCCTCGAGCCGCGCGATCCAATGGCGGGCCGGCTGCGTGCCGAGATGGTCGCCGATCAGGCCGACCAGCAGCTCGCGGTTGTCGCCGCGGTCGCTGGCGCGGGCGAAGCGCGGGTCGCGCTCCCAGTCCTGGCGTCCGACGGCCTCGCAGAAGCCCGTCCACATCCGGTCGTTGAAGGCCGCGATCACGAGCCAGTCGTCGGTGGCCTTGAAGGCCTGGTAGGGCACGGAGAGCGGAGCGCCGCTGCCGCTCGGCTGCGGGATCCGCCCGCTCGCGAAATAGCGGGTCAGGTGATAGGACAGCATCGCGATCTGCCCTTCCAGCAGGGAGGTGTCGACGCGCTGGCCGCGTCCCGTGCGATGCCGCGCCTCCAGCGCCATCAGGACGCCGGTGGTGCCGAGGAAGCCGGCGCCGAGATCGGCCACGGACAGCCCCATCTTCATCGGCCCGCCGCCGATCTCGCCGGTGATGCTCATGCCGCCGCTGAAGGCCTGCATGAACAGGTCGTTGGCTGGATCCCCGCGCCGCGGCCCGCTGGCGCCGAAGCCGCTGATCGAGCAGTAGATCAGGCGCGGGTTGCGGGCCGACAGGGTCTCGTAGTCCAGCCCCGCCCGGGCCAGGGCGCCGAAGCGGTAATTGTCGATCACGACATCGGCCCGGTCGATCAGCCCGAGCGCGATCGCGACGCCTTCCGGCGATTTCAGGTCGAGCGCGACGCTGCGCTTGTTGCGATTGGCCGAAGCGTAATAATGCGACATCTCGCCGTCGAAATGCGGGGGCCATTCGCGGCTGTCGTCGCCCTTGCCGACACGCTCGATCTTGGTGACCTCGGCGCCGTAATCGGCCAGCATCATCCCGCAGAATGGCCCCGCCATCGCGACGCTGATCTCCACGACCTTGATGTGATCAAGGGGCCCCGCCATGCCCTGGCACTCCTCCGTAGTTTTTGTTCCGGCCGAAGAGGCTGGCGGCTCAGGCCCGCTTCTTGACGGTATTTATTCGCTATGCGAGTAGATCACTCGCTAATTTCGACCGTATTGATTTTTGCGCTGCTTGTAAATGGCGGATAGGACTGCGAATCGATGCGAAGCCCGGACCTTCCCAAACAAGCGCGGCGTACGAAGTCGGCACAGCATGGCGCTGTGCCGGACCGGCAATTCGTCGCGGCTTTGGCGCGCGGCCTCGAGATTCTCGGCTGTTTCAGCGAGGCTCGCCCGAGCCTGACCGTGACCGAGATCGCCCATCTGCTCGGCATTCCCCAGCCCAGCGTCTGGCGGCTGTGCCACACGCTGATCAAGCTCGGCTATCTGACGGCCGATGCCGGCGACCGGCTGCGCCCGGCGCTGGCGGTGCTGCGGCTCGGCTACATGGTGCTGTCGGACCTGACGACCGCCGAGCTGGCCAAGCCCTATCTCCAGGACCTCGCCGACCGCTATTTCGCCGCTTCCGGCATCGCCGTCTGCGAAGACAGGGGCATGCGGCTCCTGATGCGCTGCGAGGGCGGTTCCGAACTGGTGCTGAACCTGCAGACCGGATCGCGGGTCTCGCTGGCAACCTCCTCCCTCGGCTGGGGTTATCTGGCGGATCTGTCGCCCGAGGAGCGCGAGGCGGCGCTGGGCGACAGCGACGTCGCCCGCCGAAGCTGGAAAGCCGCCGAGCCGGCCTTCCTCGAAGCCTGCGAGGGCTACCGGCAGCATGGCTTCATCATCAATGCCGGCGTCTTCCATCCCGGCTACAACACGGCCGCCGTCCCGGTGCGGGATGGCGACGGGCGTACCGCCTTCGTGATCAATTGCGGCGGCGAGGCCTCGCTGCTGCCGATGTCGGTGCTCGAAGGCGAGGTCGGACCGCGTCTCAAAGACCTCGCCCGCATGCTGGAAGGCGTGGCGGAGCGCAAGCCATGACGGACTCTGTGAAACCGCCGCGGAAGCGCCCCGCAAAGGCAGGGGCTGCCAACGGCACGAGGGCGGCCAGGGCGGCAGCGAGCGTGCCGGAGCGCCGCGAGTCGCTGCTCGACGACGAGGCCCATCAGAACGATCGCCAGTTCGTCACGGCCCTGGCGCGCGGGCTGGAGATCCTGAGCTGCTTCGGCCCGCGCAAGGCCGAGATCGGCGGCACGCAGCTCGCGGCGATGACCGGGCTGCCGCAGCCGACCGTCTGGCGGCTGTGCCATACGCTTTCCAAGATGGGCTATCTGATCCCGGCCGAGGGCGACAAGCTGCGTCCCGGCATTCCGGTGCTGAAGCTCGGGCGCGCGGCGCTGGCCTGCGTGCCGCTGGCGGAGAAGGCGCGGGCGCGCATGCAGGCGCTCGCCGACAGCACGGGGTCCGCGAGCGGCCTCGCCGCACGCGATGGCGGCCGGATCGTCTTCGTCCAGCAATGCCTGAGCGAGGCGCAGCTCGTCATGAACCTGCGCGTCGGGACGCGGCTGTCACTGATCACCTCGGCGGCCGGCTGGGGGCTGCTCGCCGGCTTCCCCGAGGCGGAGCGCGAGAAGCTGATCGCGACCCACGCCTTGCCGGACCCGCGCTGGCCCCAGGTGGAGCCGGCTTTTCGCGAGGCGATGCAGGATTTCGCCGCACGCGGCTACATCCTCAATATCGGCGTGTTCCACAAGAGCTACAATACGGCGGCCGTGCCGATCTACGGGCGGGACGGCCTGCCGGCCTATGCGCTGACCTGTGCCGGCTCGTCGGCGACCCACAGCCCCGCCTTCCTGCGCAAGGTGATCGTGCCGGAGCTGATGAAGCTGGCCGGCGAGCTGCAGGCCGATCTGCGCGCGTTCGAGGCGGCGGCCTCGCCGCCCCGTCGGGGCTGAGCCACCCGAAACCGAGCGCGCCGCTTCAGATCTCGTAGCTCCAGGGTTCCGGCAGCAGCCGGTACTGGCCGTCGACCTCCGCCATCCGGGCGAAGCCCGGGAAATGCACATGCATTCCGGCGACCAGAAGCCCGTCGCGCACCACCGTCTCGAAGATCATCCGGCGCGAGGCGGCCGCCATCGGCGGCTCGGTGTCGTAGAGCATGGTGATCTCGGGGCGCGGCACCTGGATTTCCGGAATGTGCACGGTATCGCCCCAGATCATCAGGTCGGGCCCGCCCTGGCCGCTGGCGATGCGATAGGACGCATGGCCGGGGGTGTGGCCGGGGCAGAGGATGCCGGTGATGCCGGGCAGGACCTCCTCGCCGTCGCGGAAGGTGCGAAGGCGGCCCTTATAGGGGGCGAGGCGGAAACGCGCCGCGGCGAAGTAGCGGGTCTTCGACCGCTCGGTCGCGACCGCCATCGCGGCATCGTCGAACCAATGCGACAGCTCGGTTTCGTGGACGATTACCTCGGCCCGGGGGAAGAGGGCTTCGCCCTCGTCACTGGTCAGCCCATTCGAATGGTCCGGATGGACATGGGTGAGCAGGATGGCGTCGACGTCTTCCGGTGCGATTCCGGCGACCTCGAGCGTTTCCGGCAGCCGGCCGCAGCTCGGCCCCATGGTGGTGCCGGAGCCGGCATCGAAGAGATAGGTTCTTCCGTGCCCGCGCAGCGCGAACATGTTGACCGAGGTGCGGATCGCGGGCGTGCCCTGCGCGGCCACCATCAGGCGGTCGACCTCCTCCTGGCTGAGGGACGGGATCGCGCCGGGGGGCGAGTCGACATAGCCGTCGCTGACGGTGGAAACCAGCCAGTCGCCGAAGCGGCGATGGTGGACGGCAGGCACCTGCCGGGCGGGAAGTCTCGACATCTGCATCTCTCTCTCGAAGCGGTCAGCGGGACGGGCGGCGCTCGCCGGGGGCATCGATGCCGGCGCGCCAGGTCGAGGGCTGGACGGCGACGCGCGCGCGCGCCCGCTTCTCCAGGCCAGTAGCCATAGGCCGAGGGGATTTGGTCGAAGCCCGGCTTCACGCCGAGCTTCTGGGCGGCGTCGATCGGCCAGTTCGGGTTGTGCAGCATCTCGCGGCCGATCGCGACGAGGTCGGCCCGGCCGTCGCGCAGGATCGCCTCGGCCTGATCGGCATGGACGATGTGACCGACCGCCATGGTCATCACATCTGCCTCGCGGCGGATGCGTTCGGCATGCGGAACCTGATAGCCATAGCCGTAGCCGGTCGCGCCGGACGTCCCCGCGACATGGTTCATGTCGGCGAGCCCGCCCGAGCTGCAATCGACGACGTCGACGCCGACGGCCTTGAGGCGCTTGGCCAGTTCGACGCTGTGCTCGATCTCCCAGCCGGCGCTGTCGATGGCGGAAATCCGCATGAAGAGCGGCTTGTGCTCCGGCCAGCAGCGCCGGGTCTCGGTCGCCACCTCGACGGCGAAGCGCATCCGGTTCTCCAGCGAGCCGCCATATTCGTCCTCCCGCCGGTTGGCCGCGGGCGAGAGGAACTGGTGGATCAGGTAGCCATGGGCGGCGTGGATCTCGACGACCTCGAAGCCGGCTTTGTCGGCGCGGACCGCCGCCTTGCCCCAGGCCTGGACCAGTTCGCGGATGCCCTCGCGCGTCAGCGCGCTCGGCACGGGATGGTCGGGCTCGTGCGGCACGGCGCTGGGAGCGACCAGTTCCCAGGGGCCGCCGCCGGGTAGGTCCGGAACGATGTCCAGCGGGCCGCGCCCCTCCCAGGGGCGGGCATGGCGGGATTTGCGCCCGGAATGGCTGAGCTGGATGCCGGGGACCGCGCCGAACTGCTTGATGAAGGCGGTGATGCGCCGCATCGGCGCGATGAAGCGGTCGTCCCAGAGGCCGGGGTCGGCCGGGGTGGTGCAGCCGCGCGGGTCGACCTTGGTCGATTCCATGAAGACGAGGCCGGTGCCACCGGCGGCATATTTGCCGAGATGGACCAGATGCCAGTCGCTCAGATTCCCGTCGACGCAGGAATAGGTCAGCATCGGCGACAGCACGATGCGGTTCTTGAGCCGGATGCCCCGCAGCTCGATCGGGGTGAACAGCAAGCTATCCACGGCGCTTCCTCGTCATTGTCGTTTTCGCGAATAGACACGCTTCGGGGATGGATTTCAATAAGCGAATAGGTTATTTGCATTGCGAGAATTGGCCCGCGACGAGGCCTCCCCGGGACGAACGCGCGCAAGAGGATCAGGCATGTTCGATCTGCCCAAGCAGGTGAAGATGGTGGAGGTCGGGCCGCGTGACGGGCTGCAGATCGAGCCGAAGATTCTCTCGACGGAACAGAAGCTTCGCATGGTCGATGCGCTGGCCGGGGCAGGGCTCGGCGAGATCGAGGTCGGCTCCTTCGTCAATCCCAAGGCGGTGCCGCAAATGGCCGATACGGCCGAGGTCTTCGCGCAGCTCGGCAAGCGGCCCGGCGTGCGCTACACGGCGCTCTGGCTCAATCCGAAGGGGCTCGAGCGGGCGCTCGAAAGCGGCCGGGTCGACATCGACGGCAAGCTGACGCTGACCGCCAGCGAAACCTTCGTGAAGCGCAACACCAACCGCAGCATCGACGAGACCTTCGCCGAGATGCCGGACTGGATCGCGCGCTACCGGCAGGCCGGCATCGCGACCGACGGGCTCGGCGTGATGGCCGCCTTCGGCTGCAATTTCGAGGGCTATATCCCGGAGGAGAAGGTCGTCGGGCTGGTCGCGCGCGCCATGCAGCTCATGGCCGACAACGACAGCACGCTGAGCAAGCTGCTGCTCGCCGACACGATGGGCTGGGGCACGCCGCGCCAGATCAAGAGCCTGGTCGGCAAGATCCGCGACAAATGGCCGGAGCTCGACATCAGCCTGCATCTGCACGACACACGCGGCTGCGCCGTGGCCAATGCGGTGGCGGCGATGGAGCTCGGCGTCGCGACCTTCGATTCCTCGGTCGGTGGCCTCGGCGGCTGTCCTTTCGCCGGCCACAAGGGCGCGGCCGGCAATGTCTGCACCGAGGATCTGGTCTTCGCCTGCGGCGAGATGGGCATCGAGACCGGCATCGACCTCGACGCGCTGGTCGAGGCGGCCAAGCTGGCGGAAGATCTCGTCGGCCATCCCTTGCCCGGCAAGGTGATGAAGGGCGGAACCCTGACGCGGTTCAAGATGCCCCGCGCCTGACGGAGAACGAGCGATGACCAGCCATCACCCTTCCACATCCTTCGATGGCGACGTGGTCGTCGCGCTGGGGGAAGACTATCCGGAGCTGCGCGAGTCGGTGCGGCGGATCTGCGCCGGCTTTCCCGGAGAATACTGGCGCGACCTCGACAACCGCAGCGGCTACCCGACGGAATTCGTCAAGGCGCTGACGGAGGCGGGCTATCTCGGCGCGCTCATCCCCGAGGAATATGGCGGCTCCGGCCTGCCCCTGCGGGCCGCGGCCGTGATCCTCGAGGAGATCAACGCCAGCGGCTGCACGGCGAGCCCGGCGCATGCGCAGATGTACATCATGGGCACGCTGCTGCGGCATGGCAGCGAGGAGCAGAAGCGGCGCTACCTCCCGGGGATCGCCTCCGGCGAATTGCGGCTCCAGGCCTTCGGCGTGACGGAGCCGACCACGGGTTCCGACACGACGCAGCTCAAGACGCGGGCCGAGCGGCAGGGCAACGGCCACTACATCGTCAACGGCCAGAAGGTCTGGACTTCGCGCGCTCTCCATTCCGACCTGATGCTGCTGCTGGCGCGCACCACGCCGCTCGACCAGGTGAAGAAGCGAACCGACGGACTCTCGGTCTTCCTGGTCGATCTGCGCGAGGCGAAGGGCAAGGGCATCGATATCCGCCCGATCAAGGCGCTGATCAATCACAACACCACCGAGGTCTTCATCGAGAACCTCGTGGTGCCGGCGGAGAACCTGATCGGCGAGGAGGGGCAGGGCTTCCGCTACATCCTCGACGGGATGAACGCCGAGCGCATCCTGGTGGCCTCCGAATGCGTGGGCGACGGACGCTGGCTGCTGAAGAAGGGCGTGGCCTATGCCAATGAGCGGGTCGTGTTCGGCCGCCCGATCGGGCAGAATCAGGGGATTCAGTTCCCGCTGGCGCGCGCCTATGCTGAGCTGGAAGCGGCGGACATGATGTGCCGGCGGGCGGCGGCGCTGTTCGCGGCGGGCCGCCCCTGCGGGGAGGACGCCAACATCGCCAAGCTGCTCGCCTCGGAGGCGACCTGGAAGGCGGCCGACACCGCCCTCCAGACCCATGGCGGCTTCGGTTTCGCCCAGGAATACGACATCGAGCGCAAATGGCGCGAGGTCCGCATCTACCAGACCGCGCCGATCTCGACCAACATGGTCCTGGCCTATGTCGCCCAGCATGTCCTGGGCCTGCCGCGATCGTACTGAAAAGCGGTGGGGTGAGCGGGCGGACGGTTGCCGGCCCCCGATGGCCGGAACGAAACCGCAGCCGGCGCAACGCTCGTTTGGGCCGGCTCTGTCGGTGCTATGCGCTGCTGCCGTATGGCAGCTTTGCGCAGCGAGCATGCCCCCGCGCCGCGTAAGTCCTTAGGCTGTTTCATCGATCCCGTGCGGCGGGCGCGGGATGTCTGGCGCCGGACGGCGTTCGCTGCCTGTTTCCTGGATGGATCGGCCCCGGCCGGCGGTCGGCACGCAGCCTCGCGAGAAATACGAGGCCGAGGCTGTCGGTTTCCTGGTCGGGGAGGCATGCCATTGACAGCGCCGAGCATGCAAATATAATGCATTATATAAATTGTCCGCGACAGACGGCACCTAGAGGAACAGCCCTTGGAATTCGGAATCTTCCTCGAAGATGCCGCGCAAGCCCTTGCGACCGGCATCTTGGTCGGAGGGGCCTACGCGCTGATGTGCGTCGGCCTCGGCATCATCTTCGGCTCCATGCGCGTCATCAACTTCGCCCAGGGCGATTTCATGATGCTCGGCATGTACGCCACCTATTATCTGGCGACATCGGCGCTGGTCGGCGTCTTCGGCCTCTATGCCGGGCCGGCCGTCGCGGCGCTGCTGTCGGGGCCGATCCTGTTCGCCTTCGGCTGGCTGCTTCACAAGACGATGATCAGCCGGGTCACCGGCGCGCGTGTCGCCGATATGGATGGCGGCGGTGGCTACGCGCAGCTCATCCTGACGCTCGGCATCGGGCTCGTGCTGCAGAATGGCGGCCTGATCCTGTTCGGCTCGACGCCGATCGCGGTGCTGACGCCGCTGTCGCGCCAGTCCTGGGAGGTGGGAACGGTCCTGCTCAACCAGGCCAGGGTCGTCGCCTTCGTCGCGGCGATCGGGATTGCGGCGCTGGTCAACCTCTTCCTCACCTATTCGCGGATCGGCAGGGGGCTCCGGGCCGCGGCCGACAATCCCGTCGCCGCAACCTATATGGGGGTCGACGTCACCAAGGCGCACCGCATCGCCTTCTCGCTCGGCGTCGCGGTGACGGCGGTGGCGGGCGGGCTCCTCGCCAGCTCGCAATCGTTCCAGCCCTATATCGGCATCGACTTCGTCATCGTGATGTATGCCGGCGTCGTGCTCGGTGGCCTGGGCAGCATCATGGGCGCTTTCTGGGGCGGGCTGACCATCGGCCTCGTCCAGCAGCTTTCGACCCTGTTCCTGCCCTACCAACTGCAGAACACGACGATCTTCCTCGTCTTCCTGCTGATCATCTTCTTCTGGCCGCAGGGTATGTTCGGCCGCGTCAGCGAGAGAACCTGACCGATGGCCTCGCTCTCGTCCTATCGCCGCCAGCAATGGCTCATCGTCGCCGTCGCGCTCGTCTATCTCACGGTCGCGCTGCTCGTCCCGAGCTCCTATTACCAGCTCATCATCGCGCAGGTCGTGCTCTGGGCGACGCTCGGCGCGGCCTGGAACATCCTCTCCGGCTATAGCGGCCTCGTCTCCTTCGGGCATGCCGTCTTCTGGGGGCTCGGCGCCTATACCGTCGCGCTGGGCATGGTGTTCTTCAACATCTCGCCCTGGCTCGGTATCCCGCTCGGCGTCGTCGTCGGCGTCACCGCTGCCGCCATCATCGGGCGCATCACCTTCCGGCTGACCGGGCATTATTTCGCCCTGGCGATGCTCGCCTATCCGCTGTCGATCCTCTACCTGTTCGAGTGGATGGGCTTCCAGGAGGTCTCGCTGCCGATCAAGCGCGAGAACCCCGTCGCCTACATGCAGTTCCAGGACCCGCGGGTCTATTGCGTGCTGGCGCTCGTGCTGCTGACGGCCTGCCTGTTCACGGCGCTGCGGGTGGAGCATTCGCGCTTCGGCATGTCGCTGCTCGCCATCAAGCAGAACGAGCGGGCGGCCGAGGCTTCCGGCATCAACACGCTGAAGTGGAAGATGCTCGCGATCATGCTGAGCGGCGGCTTCGCGGCCGCGCCCGGCGGGCTCTATGCGGTGCTGCTGCTGATCGTAACGCCGCCTTCCGTGTTCGGCGTGGCCGTCTCGTCGCTGGCGCTGATCGTGACCCTCTTCGGCGGCATCGGCTCGATCTGGGGGCCCGTGATCGGAGCCTCGATCCTGATCCCGCTGGCGGAGGTGCTGCACGGCGAGTTCGGCGACAAGGTGCCGGGCATCCAGGGCGTCGTCTATGGCCTCGCCATCATCGTGACGATCCTGTTCGCGCAGCAGGGCGTCTACTGGCGCGTGCGCGACTATCTGCGCGGCAGACGCGGCGGGGAGCTTACGGAAACGGCCCCTGCACCGGAGGCCGAGCCGGCTGCTCCGGTGATCACGCTTCCGGTCGGCAAGGCCGGGGGCAAGGCGTCGGAAAACGCCGAGCCGATGTTGCAGCTCTCCGGGGTCAGCCGACGCTTCGGCGGCCTGCTTGCCCTGAACGAGGTCGCCCTGAACGTCCAGCGTGGCACCATCCATGGCGTCATCGGCCCGAATGGGGCCGGCAAGACGACCCTGTTCAACACGATCAACGGCTTTCTCGCTCCCAGTGCCGGCTCGATCCGCTTCGAGGGGCGCGAGGTCGTCGGCTTGAGGCCGGATCAGCTCTGCAAGCTCGGTATCGGCCGCACCTTCCAGATCGTGCGCCCCTTCGCCCGGATGAGCGTGCTGCAGAACATCGTCGTCGGCTCCTATGTGAACACGACGAGCGATGCGGAGGCCGAGCAGAGGGCGTGGGAGGCGATCCACCGCGTCGGGCTGACGAAGGAGGCGCATGTCGCCGCCGGCAACCTGACCACCAAGCAGTTGCGGCTGATGGAGCTCGCCCGCGCGCTCGCCCCGCGCCCGAAGCTGCTGCTGCTCGACGAAACCCTGGCCGGGCTCGCCGAAGCCGAGCTCGACGGCATCCTGAGCGTGGTGCGCCAGCTCTGCGACCAGGGCGTCACCATCGTCATCATCGAACACACCATGCAGGCGATGGCACGCCTGGCACATCATTTCACGGTTCTCGACCATGGCAGCGTCATCGCCGACGGCGCGCCGCAGCAGGTCCTCAACGACCCGCGCGTGATCGAGGCCTATCTCGGAAAACGTTGGGTGGAACGTGCTGCGCATACGGGAACTTAGCGTCCATTACGGGGGACTCTGCGCGCTCGACAAGGTGTCGATCGACGTCGAGGCCGGGCAATTCGTCGCGATCGTCGGCCCGAACGGTGCCGGCAAGACGACCCTGTTCAAGGCGATCTCCGGCACGGTCGGGCCCAGCGGCGGCACGATCGAGTACAAGGGGCGCGATCTGCTCGCCGTGCCGCCGCATCAGCGGCCGGCGCTCGGCATCGCCCATGTGCCGGAGCATCGGCAGGTGTTTCCGTCGATGACGGTGCTGGAGAACCTCCAGATGGGCGCCTATGCGCCGGCCGCCGCGGCGCAGTGGAAGCGCAGCCTGGAGCTGATCTACGAGCTGTTCCCGATCCTGGCGGAGCGCGGCACGCAGCTCGCCGGCACCTTGTCCGGCGGCCAGCAGCAGATGGTCGCCATCGGCCGAGGCCTCGCCAATGTGCCGGAACTGCTGATGCTGGACGAGCCCTCCATGGGCCTCGCCCCCGCCGTCGTCGACATGATCTTCGACCGCATCCAGCAGATTCACAAGGAGCGCGAGCTGACGATCCTGCTGGTCGAGCAGAGAGCGGCGGAAGCGCTGGAGAGCTGCGATCTCGGCTACGTCCTCGAGACCGGCCGCGTCGCGATGGTGGGCGACAACCAGCAACTGCTCAACGACAAGCGGCTGCAACAATCCTATCTCGGCCTCTGAGGCGCAGGGAGGAATCAACGATATGACGGGAGGAAGCAGATGAAGTTGCACACGGTATTGCTGGCCGGGGCGGCGCTCGCCACCGGCCTGATCCTCTCCCGAGCGGAACCTGCCTGGGCCCAGCAGAAGGACGTGAAGGCGGCGCTGATCGCACCGCTGTCCGGTCCCTGGGCGCGGCAGGGCGAGCTCGTCCGTTCCGGCGCGGAAACGGCGATCGAGGAGATCAACGAGAAGGGCGGCATCAAGGCGCTCGGCGGCGCGAAGATGCAGCTCGTCATCGCCGATGCCGGCGACACCACCGAGAAGGCCAAGAACGCGGCGCAACGCCTGCTCTCGCAGGAGCCCGAGCTGATCGGCGGCGCCGGCGCCTGGCTGAGCTCCTTCACCATGGCGATCACCGAGGTGACCGAACGGGCGCAGCTTCCCTGGCTGACCCTGTCCTATTCCGACCAGCTCACCGATCGCGGCTTCCATTACATCTTCCAGCTCTCGCCGACCGCCAGCCGCCAGTCGGAGCTGACGCTGCCGACGGTTGTGGACTTCGCCGAGAAGGCGACCGGCAAGCGGCCGAAGACGGTTGGCATGATCAGCGACAACACGGCCGGCGCCGCCAGCTTCGCGAAATGGGTGCGCGAGGGCGGAGCCGAGAAGAACGGCCTCAAGCTCGTCGTGGACGAGGTGTTCACGCCGCCGCTGGCGGATGCGACGGCGCTGATCCAGCGCGTGCGCTCGACCCGTCCGGACTTCCTGCTCGTCATTCCCTCGAACGTGCCGGACAACAAGCTGCTCTTCGAGAAGATGAACGAATTCCGCCTCGGCAAGGGCGTCGTGCCCGTCGTCGGTAACAGCGGCTCGCTGGGCGCGCCCGAACTGCTCAAGACCGTCGGCAAGGACCTGCTCGAAGGGCTGATCGTCAGCGTCGGCACCTGGAGCATGAAGGGCCAGGAGGAGATCGTCGCCCGCTACAAGAAGCGCACCAACGAGCCCTGGATGACCCAGGACAGCCTGATGGGCTACGCCGAGATGTGGATCCTCAAGGAGGCGGTCGAGCGCGCCGGCACGGCCGACCGCGTCAAGGTCGCGGAGGAGATCCGCAAGATGGATCTGAAGGACGGTCCCGCCGCGCTCTCCCTGCCGGGCGGCATCAAGTTCGACGAGAAGGGCCGCCGGGTCGACGCCCCGCTGGTGCTGATCCAGTGGCAGGACGGCGAGCCGAAGAGCATCGCGCCGGCAGACCGGGCCAACACCAAGGCGAATTGGCCGAAGAAATAGGCTGCCCGAAAACCGCTCTCCGGCGGAGACTCCCCTCGCTTCCGCTCCGGCGCGAAGGGAACCCGCCGGCTCTCCCGTTCGATCCCTGCCTCAGCCGCTGGAAAGAGCCCGTCCCGTGTCCGATTACGTCTATGTTCCGCAGAACGCCCCGCTCTTCAGGGGCAACTTCCCGCGCGTGCTGACCGACAACGACGCCTGGCTCGGCGACAGCGGCGGCAAGGAGGCGGTGGTCGATCCCGATCTGCCGATCATTGATGCGCATCACCATCTCTGGGACAATGCCAATGGCCGCTATCTGCTGCACGAGATCGCGGCCGATATCGAGGCGGGCGGCCATCGCGTCCTCGGCACGGTGCATGTTCAGGCCAGTTCGATGCTGCGCGCGAAGGGCCCCGCAGAGCTGCGCGTCCTCGGCGAGACCGAGTTCCTGCGCGGCGTCGCGGCGATGTCGGCCAGCGGCGGCTACGGCCCGGCACAGGTCTGTGCGGGCATCGTCGGCGAGACAGATTTCCGGTTGGGCGACGCCACGGGTGCCGTGCTCGACGCCCATATCGAGGCGGGCGGCGGCCGCTTCCGGGGCATCCGCCAGAACACCACCTGGCTCGCCGAGGAGGAGCTGTCGCGGTATCTGCCGCATGCCCATGACCGAGGGATTCTCGAAGACCCGGCTTTCCGGCGCGGCTTCGCGCAACTGGCGCCGCGGGATCTGAGCTTCGACGCCTGGGTCTTCCATACGCAGCTCGACGAGCTCATCCGGCTGGCCGGGGCATTCCCGGATACGCGGATCGTTATGAACCATGTCGGCGGCCGTCTCGGCATCGGCAGCTACGCCTTCCGCTACGAGGAGGAGCGCGCGCGTTGGGAAGCGTCGCTGCGGGAGCTGGCGAAGCATCCGAACGTCCATCTCAAGATCGGCGGGCTTGGCATGGTCTATGGCGGCTTCGGCTTCCACGCCTTGCCCGGCCCACTCGATTCGGAAACCCTCGCCCGGGTCTGGAAGCCCTTCATCATGACCGGCATCGACGCCTTCGGCCCCGAACGCTGCATCATGGAAAGCAACTTCCCCGTCGACCGGCAGACCTGCAGCTATCGCGTGCTCTGGAACGCGCTGAAGACAGCGGTCGCCGATTTCTCCGGCGAGGAGCGCCTGGCGATGTTCTATCGCAACGCCCGCAGCTTCTACCGGCTCGACGAGCTCCCCGCGCTCTGAGCGGGGAGGCGGCTTGGAAGAGGACCCGACGGATGAGCGAGCAACGTCTCCTGGCCAGCGGCCTGCAGTTTCCGGAAGGGCCGATCGCCTGTTCCGACGGTTCCGTGCTGATCGTCGAGATCGAGCGCAGGACCGTCACCCGGGTCCATGCCGACGGGCGTATCGAGATCGTTGCCGAGCTCGAAGGCGGGCCGAACGGTCTGGCGTTAGGGCCGGATGGAGCCCTCTACATCTGCAACAATGGCGGTTTCCTGTTCCAGAAGCTCTCCGGCTTCAACCGGACCAAGCCCGGCGTGCCGGACGGCTATATCGGCGGCTGGATCGAGCGGCTCGACCTCGCGACCGGCGAGCGGCGCGTGCTTTACACCCATTGCGACGAGACCGCGCTGGTCGGGCCCAACGACCTCGTCTTCGACACCCATGGCGGCTTCTACTTCACCGATATGGGCAAGACCTATCCGCGGATGCGGATCAATGGCGGGCTCTACTACGCCATGGCCGACGGCTCGCGTATCGTCGAGATCGCCTATCCGATGATCATGCCGAACGGCACCGGCCTGTCGCCCGACGGGACGGTGCTCTATGCGGCCGAGACGGAAACGGGCCGCCTCTGGGCCTTCGACCTCGAGGCGCCGGGCGTGGTCCGTCCTGCGCCCTTTCCGTCGCCGCATGGCGGGCGCATCCTCTGCACCCTGCCGGGCTATCAGCGTTTCGACAGCCTGGCCGTCTCGGCCAACGGAAATATCTGCGTCGCCACGCTGGTCTCCGGCTGCATCTCCGTGGTGAGCCCGCAAGGGCAACTGCTCCGGCAGGTCCCGACCGGCGACCTCTTCACCACGAACATCTGCTTCGGCGGCCCCGACCTCAAGACCGCCTACATCACGCTTTCCGGTACGGGGCGACTCATCGCGATGCCCTGGCCGGAGCCGGGACTGAAGCTCGCCGGCAGCGAAGGGGGAGGCCGGGAAGTCGCCTAGTATCGACATCGTGGGGGTGGAAGTGGGCGCGTCGCGCGCGGGGCGCCTCCGTTTGTTGGCGGGGCAGAGCCGCCGCGGGCCTTGGTTCATCTCGATGGGTGCCCGATCGGGACTCCGTCGCAGCAGCAGCTCGAAAGGCCCTGGCTTTTCCTCTCGCTGGCGGCAGATGCCGAGGGTTTGCGCAACCTTTCCCCTTGACCCGGCATTCGCTTGCGTTAGACCTCCCTCGGAGCCTGCCTCCCGTCCCGGTAGCTCAGCCGGATAGAGCAACGGTTTCCTAAACCGTAGGTCAGGGGTTCGAATCCCTTCCGGGACGCCATTGGAATCATTCAGCTTCGACGAAAAGTGACCCTCTCAATTATCGCTTAAATGGCCATTTGGACAGGATTGATCGCGGAGACTCGGACGACCTAGGATCGGCCTGCTGATCCTGCTTGGGGGCGGAGCAGCGGGAGCCGATGCGCTGCTGTCGCGATCACAGTGGATCGTGGCTTCAGCGCGGCCGAGGTCGGCTGGATCGTCGGTACACTCGGCATGGCCTGCACCCTGCCGGTGAGCGGGGCCGGCTGGCTGGCTTGTTCGCTATTTCGGAGCGCGTTGCCGGTCCTGGCTGGGCTTTATCTGCTGAAGGCCATGGTTACGGCGGCTCTCGTCTTGTCCTTCAGCTTCCCGCCTGCAGCCGTGGCCGGGTTGGTGGTGGCCGACTGTGCCATATCGGGCTCGCTGATGGTCGTGATGTATCAACTGTCCATGAGCTACGCAGCGTCGGAACGCGCTGTCACCGATTACGGCTTACGGACGTCGCTGGAAGCGGCGCTACGCCAGGCGGGAGGGCTCATCGCCGGTCAGGGGGTGATCTGCTCGGTTATGCCTCGACCTTAGCGCTTCGCGCCTTCTGTGCCGTAGGGTCAAGCAAAAGCCATGACAAGACCCGCGAAGAGATTGCCTGGCTAATCAGGAACTCGTCGCCACTTTGACGATTGGGCTAGCCATGGCGGGCCGGGGTATCCATTCCGCTGTCGTCTGACGTACCTTTCGCCATTGCGCTTGAACACCACTTTCAATAACGGACGTACTCAGATAGTGGGGCGCCATCTCATGGCAAATAATAGAATAATTATAAACTTTGAGATTGGCCTGATTGCTTCAGATCAAGGTGACCTGCCTTGAGATACGTAGAGACGAATCTGAGTGTCTATCTCAATCATCGTGCTGAGCTCCTCGACTACGCCACCGCGATTGTCGGTGACCGCAGCCATGGCGAGGACGTCGTCCAGGAAGCGTTTTTGCGCCTGAGATCCGCTGCCGCCGACCGGACGCTGGAGGAGCCGCTCGGCTATCTGCGGCGCATCATCCGTAACCTCGCCATAGACTGGGTTCGTCGGTTGGCGAGGGAAGGCAAGCTCCTGGCGCCGGCGGGCATCGACGAGGCGATCGTCGAGGAGCGCCCGTCGCCGGAAGCGGCTCTGGCGCATCGCGACGAGTTGCGTATCGTGCTGGCGGCCATGGCGGAGCTGCCGGAGCGGACGCGCGCAGCTCTCGAGATGCACCGTTTCGACGGTCTCAAGCTCAAGGAGATCGCCTCTCGCTTGGGCGTCTCCGTCGCCCTCGCCCATGCGCTTGTCTATGAGGGGCTGGAGCATTGTCGCGAGCGGCTGTCGCGCGGAACGTGAATCCGGGCGCCACCTTGTCTGAAAAATTCTTCTTTCGATTCGTTCTATAAATGAGCGTCATCGCCAGCGGCGAATCGTTCGGTCGGTCGGCAATGGCGAGGCCTCCTGGGAGATATCCGATTAGAGCGGACGACGACAGCACACCCAAACGGGAAGCCCTTCAGTGGCTGATCGCGCGGCAGGAGGATGCCGATGATCCGGACGTCAAGGCTCGCTTCAGGGCGTGGCTGGCGCGCGATCCGAGGAATGCCGAAGCCTGGACGGAGGCACAACATCTGTGGGGCGTGCTGGGCGAAGCGCGCGCGCCGGCCGGCCGGCCGGTGGAAACGGCGCAGCCATCGCGCTCCCGCTTCCCGCAGGGCCGCACCGCCCGTTCGCCAGTCTCGGCACGGCGACGCTTGCGATCCGGGCGCCTCGTCGTGGCGGCGGCCGGCCTCGTCGCCGGCTGTTTGGCCGTGATGTTCCAGCCGGCGATCGATGTTTGGCTGCGCGCCGACTACAGCACCGGCATTGCCGAGATCCGGGAGATCCGCCTGGACGACGGCAGCATTGCGGTCCTCGGCGCCGGCAGCGCCCTCGATGTGGCCTATGAGCCAAAACGCCGCTATGTGCGGCTGCTCTCTGGCGAAGCCTATTTCGAGGTGAAACCGGACGCCACACGGCCTTTCCAGGTTGCCGCCGGCGAAGTCGATAGCACCGTGCTCGGCACTGCTTTCGACGTTCGCCTGGGATCGGACGCGGTTTCAGTCGCCGTCAATCACGGCCGCGTGGCGGTGGCCTCTCCGGTCGCCGCGGCGGCACTGGCGGCTCCCCTCGGCGCCGGAGACTGGGTCCGCGTCGCATCGGACGGCGCGGTCCAGCGTGGCAAGGATCTTCCGGAACTGGTCGGTGGCTGGCGCAGCGGGATGCTGGCTGTCAGGGATCGAGCGATCGCCGATGTCGTCGAGGAGATCGGGCGGCATTATCGCGGCAAGATTCTCCTCGCTGGCGGCGAAATCGCCAGTAAGCGCGTAACGGGCGTCTATGATCTGCGCCGGCCGGCCGATGCGCTCCAGGCGATCGCGCAGGCACATGGCGCGCGCCTGCACCGAGTCGGCCCGTGGCTGCTCGTCCTGTCCGGCTGGTGAGGCCGGTCGTTTCGCGAACATCGCTCTCCGGCCTTTTTCTGAAAAACGCTGCGACCGCTTCGTTCTTTCAGCGAGGGTTTGTTGCGGCGCTAACGCGCCGCCCTTCGCGCCCGGGAACGAAGAGGTCTTGCGAATGCACGCTCAGGGGTTGGGTTGGTTTGGCGGCAAGGCCCTTGCCGCACTGCTGCTGGCGGGTACGGCGCTCGCCACACTTGCCGGAATGGCGACCGCTGAGGCGCAGGCGCCATCGCGGCGGGCAGCGGGCGCAGGCAGGCCTTTCAGCATCGGCCCGCAATCGCTCCCGAACGCCCTGACGCTTTTTGGACAGCAATCGGGCTTGCAGGTTTCCGTCGACGCTGCGGCGGTCCGGGGCTTGAGCTCGCCCGGGGTCTCCGGGACGTTGACGGCTCAGGCAGCACTCGGTCGACTGCTCGCTGGAACGGGCCTCGGCTACCGCCTCACAGATGCGCGCACGGTGGTCATTGCCAAGCCCGGCAGCGCCGGCGCGGTCAACACGCCGGATGGGTCGATCGCGCTCGACATGATCGAGGTACAGGGAGAATCCGCCTGGGGACCCGTACAAGGCATCGTCGCCAGCCGTAGCGCCACCGGCTCCAAGACCGATGCTCCGTTGATCGAAGCGCCGCAGTCGATTTCGGTCGTCACTGCCGATCAGATCCGCGCTCAGGGCGCGACGACGGTCGGCGAGGCGCTGCGCTATACGCCCGGCATCGATTCCGAAGCCTATGGCAATGACGTCCGCTTTGGCCATTTCACCGTGCGGGGTTTCCAGGTCGACAAGTTCCAGTTCGTCGACGGCCTGAAATTCCCGGCCGGCGGCTATGCGATTGCCCGGATCGACCCTTTCGGGCTGGAGCGGGTCGAGGTGCTGCGCGGCCCGACCTCCGGGCTCTACGGGCAGAACGTTCCGGGCGGTATGATCAACCTCGTCAGCAAGCGTCCGAGCGCGACGCCGGTGCGCGAGGTCGAGATCGGCACCGGCCATCCCGGTCGCATCGCCGGCGCCTTCGATATCGGCGATGCGATCACCCCCGACAAGACCCTGCTCTACCGCATCATCGGCGCCGGCAGCTTCGCCGATACCATGATCGACAAGACCACCGACCAGCGCCTGTTCATCGCGCCGTCCTTCACCTATGCGCCGACGGCCGATACGACGCTGACCATCCTCTCGCATCTGCAGAAGGACAATGTCGACGGCTGGAGCGGCACCTTCCTGCCGATGGAAGGTACACTGCGCCCCAATCCGAACGGACGGTTCCCGCGCAGCACTTTCGTCGGCGAGCCTGGCTATGATCATTACCGGCGCGACCAATATGCGATCGGCTACGAGTTCGAGCATCGCTTCTCGCCGGATCTGATCTTCCGCTCGCGCACGCGTTATGCCGATCTCGAAGTCGATGCGCCGAACCTCTACCCGAGCGGCCTTGATCCGGTGGATTTGCGCACGCTCAACCGCTCGACGCTGCGCTTCCACGACCATGTCCGCAACCTGACGATGGACAACAACATCGAGGCGCGCTTCGCGCTCGGTCCCACCCGCCATACGCTGCTGGTCGGAGCCGACTATCAGTGGCTGCGGGACCGCGACAGGTTCTTCGGCGATACCGGCCCGACGCCGCCGATCGACATTTACAACCCCGTTCGCGGTGCCCTCCTGCCCTCGCTGGTGCCCTGGACCGACAACAGGATCACGCAGCGGCAGCTCGGCGTCTATGTCCAGGACCAGATCAAGCGCGACAACTGGTTGCTCACGCTGGGCGGCCGTCGCGACTGGGCCGAGGCCGAGACGGCCAGCATGCTGGCCCCTTCCGTGCCGGTGAAGACGACCGATACCGCTTATACCGGCCGCGTCGGCCTGTCCTATCTCTTTGCCAGCGGGCTTGCGCCTTATGTCAGTTACTCGACTTCCTTCGAGCCGGCCACCGGCGCGACCTTCGAAGGTAAGCCCTTCGAGCCGACGACAGGCGAGCAATACGAGGCCGGCATCAAGTTCCAGCTGCCCGGAAGCAAGATTTTCCTGAGCGCCGCCATCTACGAGCTGAAGCAGCAGAACGTCGTCACCGACGACACCCGGCCGAACGCACCGCTCTTCAGCCAGATCCAGGAGGGCGAGATTCGCGTGCGCGGCGTCGAGCTCGAAGCCAAGGCCTCGTTCCTCGACGGCTGGGACCTGATCGGCTCCTACACCTTCGCCGACGCGGTTACGACCCAGAGCAACACCACCGTGGGCGGCATTCCCGTCCAGGGCCGGGACGTCCCGAGCATCCCAAAGCATCAGGCCGCGCTCTGGGCGAAATACACCTTCGGCGGCGGCCCGCTCGCAGGGCTCGGGCTCGGCGCGGGCATCCGCTATCGCGGGAGTCTTTACGCTGACAACATCAACACCATCCGCGTGCCGGACGTCACGCTCGTCGATCTTGCGCTGAGCTATGATTTTGGCAAGCGCAACCCGGAGCTGAAGGGGCTGACGCTCAATGTCAACGCCAGCAATCTGTTCGACCGCACCTTCATCGCCAATTGCTCCTCCGGCGTCTGCTACTTTGGTGGCGCTCGCACGGTGACGGCGAGCCTCAACTACAAATGGTGACCGGCTGCCGGCCGCGGCACGGCGCAGGCGGATGGTCGCGCCGAGGATGCCTTGCTGCCGCGGCCGGCCTCGCTCTGGTCCGCCCCGGCCGGGCGGCCGCGCCGGCACGTCTCGCGGTGCTCGACTGGGCGATTCTCGATGCGGTGCTGGCACTGGGGGGAACGGTGGCCGCGGTGGCGGAGCCGGACGGCTATTGCCGCCAGACCCCCGGCCCGGCGCTGCCGCCGGAAACGGTCGATCTCGGGCTCCGGGACCAGCCCAATCTGGAGCTGCTCCAGCGGCTCGCGCCGGATCTGATCCTGCTCCCCTCCTGGCAGCGCGTCGACCTGCCGCGCCTCGCCCGTATCGCTCCGGTGTTCAGCGTCGCGGCTTATGGCAGCGTCGCGCCTCTGGCGGAAGCGAAGGCTGCTCTGCTCGCGGTCGGCGCCCGGCTCGGACGCGAGGCCGAGGCACGGCGGGCGCTTGCGGCTACGGAGCGGGAGCTTCGCGAAATTCGAGCCAGACTCGCCTCGCGGCAGGGGGCCTCGGTGCAGATCGTCAGCCTACTCGATCAGAGCCATGCCTGGGTCTTCGCCGCTGGTAGCCTGTTCCACGACGTGCTGGCGCGGCTCGGCCTCGTCAACGCCTGGAGCAGGCACCGCGATGCCGTCGTGACGATCGGCCTCGAACAGCTCGCGCGCCATCCTGACGCCTGGATCGTCTGTCTGCGGCCCACCCATCCACCGCTGCTCGCAGAGGTCGCCGCGAGCCGGCTCTGGTCGAGCCTGCCGGCCAGCCGCCATGGCCGCGTCGCGTTGCTGCCGCCGCTGCTTGCCTTCGGCGGATTGGCGACTGCGCGCCGTTTCGCGGGCGAACTCGGCGCAGCGCTGACGGGCAGGACATCCCTTGGCTGAGCAGCCGCGTACCGGAATGCTGCGGGTGCTATGCTGGCTCGCCGCTCTGCTCTGGGCTGCGCTCGCTGCGGCCCGGATCGGTATCTTGCCTGGCGCGGCTATCCCGCTTCCCGGTGACCTTGCAGCGATCCTGTTGGCCGAAGCCATCCTGCCCCGGCTCGCGGCCGGGCTCCTCGCAGGGGCGGCGCTGGCGCTGGCCGCGACGATCTTCCAGGAGGCGCTGCGCAACCCGCTTGCCGAGCCCTCGACCATCGGCGTCTCGGCCGGAGCTTATCTCGCCCTTGTGCTGACGGCCCGCTTCGCGCCCGAGCTTCTGCCGGGCTGGAGCGGCCCGGTCGCGCTCGGCGGGGCAAGCATCACAGGGGCGGCGGTTCTCGCCCTGGCTTGGCGCGGCCGCTTCTCGCCGCTCTCGCTGATCCTCGCCGGGCTGCTGATCGGGCTCTATTGCGGATCGGCCGGCAGCGTTCTCTCGCTGCTGGACTTCGAGTCGCTGTCGCGTTTCTCGGCCTGGAATGCCGGCTCGCTCGTTCAGAACGGCTGGGGCGGCGTCGCCATGATGGGCCCCTGGCTCATCCTCGCCTGCATGGCCGCGCTCCTGACGGCGCGGCCCTTTGCACTCATCGCGCTCGGCGACGAGGTTGCGCGCGCGGCGGGTATCCGCGTTGGGTCGTTGCGGCTCTTCGCCTTCTCGCTTGCTGTCGGTCTCAGCGCCATTGCCGTCGCGGCCGTCGGCGTCATCGGCTTCGTCGGGCTGCTCGCACCGCAGCTCGCCCGCGCCCTCGGCGCGCGCCGCTATGCCAGCCGTCTCGGTCTCGCCCCGATTCTGGGCGGGCTGATCCTGAGCCTCGCCGACCTCCTCGCGCAGCTTCTACCATCGGCCTCCGAAATCCCAGCTGGCGCGATCACCGCCGCACTGGGCTCACCGCTGCTGCTCCTGCTCACCCGCAGGGTTCGGTCGCCGTCACCTGCCGACAGACTCGTCGAAACAGGGGGCGGATGGACCGGCCTCTACCCCGCGGAGGCCATGCCGATCGCGCTGGCCGTCCTAGTTGGCCTCATTTTCGTATCGCTTGCCGCCGGCCGCGGCACAGAGGGCTGGCACCTCGATCTCGGTGAGACGCTGGCCGCCGTGTCGCCATGGCGCGGACCGCGTCTGTTCGCGGCTCTCGGAGCCGGTGCGGCGCTAGCGGTGGCCGGCAGCCTGCTGCAACGCCTCACCAACAACCCGTTCGCCAGCCCGGAGCTGCTGGGGCTCGGGGCGGGAGCGACATTCGGCATCATCCTGCTGATGCTGGTCGCTGCGGATTACGGCCGCGCGGAGCGGTTCATTGCCGCAGCCGGCGGCGCCGGCGCGGTTCTGGCCGCGCTCCTCGCCTTCGGCCGCCGTGATGGCTTCTCCGACGAGCGCATGCTGCTCGCGGGCATTGCGCTCGCGACCTTTTCGGCAGCCGTGACCACCGCGCTGACGAGTAGCGGCGACCCGCGACTGATGGGGCTCATCGTCTGGATGTCGGGCTCGACCTATCGCGCAGAGGCAAGCGACGCTGCTCTGCTCTGTGGGCTCGCCTTGCTGACGCTCGCCATCACGCTGCTCCTTGATCGCTGGCTGCGCCTGCTGCCGCTCGGCGGCAGCGCCCGCGCGCTCGGCCTCGATCATAGCCGAGCGCGCGGCACGATCCTGACGATCGCAGCGCTGGCGACGGGCGGCGCGGCCCTCATCGTCGGCCCCTTCAGCTTCGTCGGCCTGCTTGCGCCGCGCATCGCCCGGCTGCTGGGCATGCGAAACCCCGGCTGCGAGACGGCGATGGCCGCGATCGTCGGCGGCGGCATCATGGTCGTCGCCGACTGGCTCGGCCGCAACCTGCTGTTTCCCTACGACATCCCCGCCGGGCTGCTCGCCGCGCTGGTCGGCGGGCCGCCGCTCGCATTCCTGATTCTGCTCAACAAGGCACCACACCGATGATGACAGCCAATGAAGCCGGGCTTCCGGCGATCAATCCGCAGGACGAGACCCTTTCGCCGTATTTCCGGGTGATGCGCGTCGTTCGTACCGAACAGGTTACGCCACGCCTGCGGCGCCTCGTTCTGGGCGGCGCACCATTGGACGGTTTTTTCTTCGAATGCCCGCCGGACAGTCTCGCTCCGCATGTGCATCTCGAAATCCCGCCGCCCGGCATCACGGCGCCGCTCTGGCCGCGCCTGCGTGGCGACAGCAGTCTGCGCGTAAGGAAAGCGTCTGGACCGAACGCCTCGATCGAACGGGTCTACAGCCTGCGCTGGGTCGATCATGCGTCGGCGGAGGTCGCGATCGATGTCGTCCTGCATGGCGACGGCCCTGGAGCGTCCTTTGGTGCCCGAGCCGTCGCCGGCGATCCTTGTGGCGTCTGGTGGCCGCATGGCCGGCGTATTCCCGATGCCGATTGGTTCCTGCTCGGAGCCGACCAAACCGGCCTGCCCGGCCTGGCCTGGATTCTTGAACGGCTTCCCGCCGATCGTCAGGGGCGGGCCTTCGTCGAGATTCCCCACCCGGACGAGAAGCAGCCATTAGTGGGCCCGCAGGATCTGAAGGTGGTGTGGCTGCTGCCCGACGATCCACACACGCTGTGCGAGCATATGCTAAGCACGCAGCCGCCGGCCGGCACCTCGCCCTTCATCTGGTTCGGTGGCGAGGCGTCGCCCGCCCGCGCGGTTCGCCGACATGTGCGCCAGGTACTACGCTTTGAGCCCGACGCGTTCGAGATCGTGAATTACTGGCGGATGATATAATTATTTGAATACACTTATATGCTATTAATTATATTTCAATATATACTGTTTCTACGATACAATATTGGTGCCCAAAGGTTGAGAATCAACGCAGCCAGCATGAGATGAGGGCTGCGAGGCAAAGCGAAGCCAGATAGTTCCTTGCGAGCTCGATGGCATTGCGCGCGCGATAGCGCCTGGGGTCGAAGGGATGGACGAACCTGAGATCGTAGCCGACGATCAAACGTTAGGCCGAGGCGATCACGTGGCTGGGGACGAAATGGCCGAGTTGAGGTCCCGAGCCGGCACGCATTTGCGTGAACCCTTCCGCGAGGGGGGCGGGCGTGGACTGGCGGCCGTTTATTATGCAGAGTATCCCGCCGTGGAACTGCGCATCATCGGTATGACAGAGCCGAGCCGCGGGTGCCGGGGATGACCGATATTTGGGGCACGCCGCTGACCTGGGAAAGGTGGCCTCAAGGCGAGCTGGTAATGGCGGTTTCGATTGGACCTCCCACGATTGTTGGAAATCGGCAGCCTGTCGCGCCGTCGCAGCATCTGGCGGCAATGCTGTATCGTTTCACGACATACGTATTCGGGATGGCTTTGGGTAAAGCTTATCTTTAATCGTTTCTCAATAGCTGGTATTGTAGAACGATTCTCGGAAAATTATGCGATGACTTGACAATGGTCGACAGTATCCGATCATATCGGTAGATCGACCCCGCGGCACAGGTGACAGTCGCTCGGGGCACGAACGGTTTGGGACGATAAGCTTTCCACCGACCGGGCGTAAGCAACGCGACGGCTCTCAGTCGATCCGCGCTCCGCTCCGGTCGTCTACCGAGACAGGTCTTCATATATTTTTAGCACTCTGAAAGCACCGATGTCATAGGCTGCTCAGCCTGCGGCTGGCGAACGGGCCGAGGTTTGACGGCGGACTGCATGACTCCACCATTTTCCATGGAAAAGGCTCTCCTGAGCGCGGTCCTGGAACATGTCGAGCAGGGAATTCTGATGGTCGATGCCGATGGCCGCGTGGCCGTCTGCAACCAGCGCGCGATCGACCTGCTGGGCCTGCCGCCTGATCTGATGCGCTCCAATCCTCTGTTCGAAGACGTCAAGCGATGGCAGATGGAACAGGGAGAATTCGGCACGGTCACGGCATCGCTGCTTCGCGCCATCAAGTATGAAGGCATAAACGTCGAAATCCTGGACTATGAAAGGCAGCGGCCGAACGGGACGGTTCTGGAGGTTCGGACGAACCGCCTTCCCAATGGCGGGATGGTGCGTACCTTTACCGACATAACCGAACGGAAATCCGCCGAAGCAGCCATTCGACGCGCCGCCACTCACGATCCATTGACGGGGCTGGCCAATCGGGCGCTGTTCCAGTCGCGCCTCGAGGAAGCGCTGGCGAATGCGGAAGCGAGCCGGTCCGGGGTGGGGCTGCTGCTGCTCGACCTCGATGACTTCAAGGACGTCAACGACACCCTCGGCCACGCGGTCGGGGACCTCCTCCTCCAGGAAACGGCGTTGCGGCTCAGCAGCCTCGTCCGCAAGAACGACACCGTCGCGCGGTTGGGAGGCGACGAGTTCGCCGTCATTTTCGCGGAGATCTCCCAGGTCTCGGACGCGAGCACGCGCGCTTCGGCGATCGTGGAGGCCCTGAGAGCCCCCTTCTTCCACGAGGGGCGGGAATTATCCGTCGCCGCCAGCATCGGGGTGGCAGCCTTCCCCGAGCATCATCGCGCGCCGGTCGAGCTGATGAAGGATGCCGACATCGCGCTTTACCGCGCGAAAGAACAAGGCCGCGGCCAGACCGCCGTCTACACCAGCGCGGCCAGAGCGGCGATGGAGCGCCGGGTGACGATCGCGCGCGAGGTGCGCGAAGGGCTGGCGGCCCGGCAGTTCCGCCCGGGCTATCAGCCCAGGATTTCCCTGAAGACGGGACGGATCGCCGGGTTCGAGGCCCTTGCGCGCTGGCAGCATCCGGCGAAAGGGCTGCTGTCTCCGGATTATTTCGGCTCCGTCTTCGCGGAGCACGAGCTTTCGATCGCGCTGGGCGAGGAGGTGATCCGCCAGGCGGCCGCCGATGTCCGGTCATGGCTGGATCAGGGCCTCGAATGCGGCCTGGTGGCGGTAAACCTGTCCTCGGCCGATTTTTCCGATCCGGGCCTCGCGGTGAGGATCCTTCGCATGTTGGAGGAGGCAGGCGTCCATCCGGCCTGCTTCGAGGTCGAAGTCACCGAAACGGTCTTTCTCGGGCGCAGGACGGCGACGGCTTCCTCGATATTGAACGAGCTGCACAAGGCCGGCGTCTCCATCGCCCTGGACGATTTCGGCACGGGGTTCACTTCGCTCACCCACCTCAAGCAATACCCGGTCGATCACATCAAGATCGACCAGAGCTTCGTGCAGAATCTGATCGACGACCGCGTCGATGCCGCGATCGTCACCGCGATCGTCAATCTCGGCCATGCCATGGGCCTGCACACCACGGCGGAAGGCGTCGAAACCATCGAGCAGGCAGAGCGCTTGCGGAAAGCCGGCTGCGATTTCGCCCAGGGCCGCCTCTATGCGGAGCCGCGGTCCGGCGCAGAGGTGCCGCGGATCATCCGGTCCTGGTCCTCGGACCGGCGCACAAGCATGGGCTAGCCGTTCAACCTCGCGCCTGTCCGGCTTCGCTTCGGGATGAGGGGCCCGCGGTTTCGCGGCGCAGGCGCGCTCAGCGCTCCGGCCGTCCTGCGTCCCTGGGATCAGGCTTCGGCGGAGAGCTGCGAGCCGATGGTCGCCGCCGTCCGGCGCAGGGCCGGCAGGATGTTGTCGAGCAGTTGCTGGCGCGGGCCGGCGCCGCGCAGGACGAGGCTGCTGAGGGCGGCCTCGGTCCGGCCCTCGACGACGATCGGCACCGCCACGGCCCAGATCTGGGACTGGTAGACGGCGTCGAGATAGCGCTCATGCGCGAAGGCGTAGCCGTCGCGCCGCGCCGCGGCGAGCCGGTCGTCGAGCCCTTCCCAGAGCTCGGGCGAAGCGTCCCAGGGCTCCTGCGACTGCCGCAGCCGCGCGAGCTGGGCCTGCAAGGCCTCCGGCGCGAGACCGGCGAGCTGCACGATGCCGACCCCGGTCGCGAGCAGGGGGATGCGCGCGCCGAGCCGGCCGGGGATGGAGAGGCCCTTGGCGTTGCGATTGGTGTAGATGATCACCATCGCATCGTCCTCCAGCGTCGCCAGATTGGACGGCCAGCCGATCTCGGCCCGCAGATTCTCGATCAGCGGCTCGGCGAGCTGGAGCAGCCGCGAGGTCGCGTCGTAGCCGCTGCTCAGCAGCTTGGTCCGCGCGGTGACGCCGAAGGTCACGTTGTCGGCGCGGCGATAGGCGTAGCCGGCATCGATCAGCGTCTCCAGGATCCGCACGACCGTCGGCTGGGGCAGCTTCGCGGCCCGCGCCAGATCGGTGGCGGTGATCGGCCCGTGCTCGCTGACGAGGCGCAGGATCGTCAGGCCGCGGGTGATGGCGCGAACGGGTTCAAAGGAAGCCATGGACGCGTCGACGGGCTCCTCGTGGCGACAGGGGACGGATCGTTGCCGCCGGCGGGACCGGCGGCGGGGAGGCGGGCATCATCTCCGGCACTTCAGGCATCGGCCGCGGTCAGGTCAAGCGCCCGCGCGATCAGCGCGGCCTGCTCGATCTCGTGGCGCTCGATCGAGCCGCCCGCCGCGACCGGCAGGGCCGGGCGGGAAACCGCGGCCAGCTCGCGGCCGGCGAAACGGGCGTCGCTGCGCAATTGCTGCTGCACGAAGGCGAGCGCGCCCTGATTCGCCGGCTCCTCCTGGCACCACAGCCATTGCGCGTCGCCGTGCCGGGACAGGGCTCCGGCGAGCTCGTCGGCCGGGAAGGGATAGAGCTGGTCGAGGCGCAGCAGCGCGACCTCCTGCTCCAGCCCGCGGCTGGCGCGCCCGGCGGCGAGCTCGTAGCCGATCTTGCCCGAGCACAGCACGACCCGACGCGCCGGCCGCGCGGAGGCTTCGTCGACGACCGGGCGGAACGCGGTCCCGGCCGCCATCGCCTCCAGCGTCGAGATGCAGGCCTTCTGCCGCAGCAGCGCCTTGGGCGCGATAACGAAGAGCGGCTTGCGCCAGGGCGCCTTCACCTGCCGGCGCAGGAGATGGAACAGGTTCGCCGGGGTCGAGGGGTTGGCGACGATGATGTTGCCGCCGGCGCAGAGCTGGAGCAGCCGCTCGATCCGGGCGGAGGAGTGGTCCGGGCCCTGGCCTTCCAGCCCGTGCGGCAGCATGACGACGAGGCCGGAGCGCAGCTCCCATTTCGCCTCGGCGGAGACGATGAACTGATCGACCATGATCTGGGCGCCGTTGAGGAAGTCGCCGAACTGCGCCTCCCACAGGGTCAGCCGATGCGGGTCGGCGAGGCTGTGTCCGTATTCGAAGCCGAGCACGCCATATTCGGAGAGGGGGCTGTTCACGGCCTCCAACCAGGCATCGCCGGTCGCGACGGCCGCCACGGGCAGCGTCCGTTCGCCGGTCTCGACATCGTGCACGGCGAGATGGCGCTGGGTGAAGGTGCCGCGCACGCAGTCCTGTCCCGAGAGCCGCACCGGCACGCCCTCCGCCAGCAGCGAGGCGAAGGCGAGGGCTTCCGCCGTGGCGAAATTGATGTCGGTGCCGGATTCGATCGCCTCGAGGCGCGCCTTGTAGAACTGGGCGACCTTGGGATGAGGCCTGGCCTCGGCCGGGATCCGGCTGGCGGCGCGCCCGATCTCGCGCAGCCGCTCGACCGGCACTCCGGTTTCGACCGGGAGAAGCAGCGCCGGCTGGCCGGCCCGCGCGATGCCGGCCCAGGCTTCCTCGCCGGCCGGGCCGGCATTGGGGCGCAGGCTCTCGATGGCGGCGTATCCGTCCTGCATCTCGGCCTTGAACGCTTCCGCGAGCGCCGCGGCCCGTTCCGGCGCCGTGGCGTCGAGAGCGGCGATGGCGGCGGTGAAGCTCTCGCGCAGCGTCGGGCGGCCGTCGATCGCGGCCCAGAGCTGCGGCTGGGTGAAGCGCGGCTCGTCGAGCTCGTTATGGCCGTTGCGGCGGTAGCAGACGAGGTCGATCAGCAGGTCGCGGCGGTAGCGCCGCCGCCAGGCGAGGGCGAGCGCGGCGGCCCGCGCGACCGCGACCGGATCGTCGCCGTTCACATGCAGCACCGGCGCCCCGACCATCTTGCCGATATCGGTGCAATAGCGGGCCGAGCGGCCCTCGCCGGCATTGGTCGTGAAGCCGATCTGGTTGTTGACGACGAGATGGATGGTGCCGCCGACCTCGTAGCCGGCGAGCCCCCCGAGCTGCAGCACCTCGCTGACCAGTCCCTGGCCCGAGAAGGCGGCGTCGGTGTGGAGAAGCAGGCACAGCACGTCGTCGCCGCCGCGCCTGCGCTTGCCTCGCGCCAGGCCGGTGACGACGGGGGCGACGGTCATCAGATGGGAGGGGTGGGGCGCGATCGAGAGCCGCATGCGCCGGCCGTCATGCCCGACCTCGCCGGCATAGCCGAGATGGTAGGGCACGTCGCCGGTGAAGTCGGGGCCGCCATCGGTGAGGTCGCGGCCCTTGATCTCGGCCAGCAGCACGCCGACCGGCTTGCCGAGGACGGTCGCCAGCGTGGCGAGGCGGCCGCGATGCATGCCGCCGATCACGGTCTCGCCGAAACCGGCGAGGCAGGCCTCGCGCAGCAGCTCGCGCAGGAAGACGATGAGCCCTTCCGCCCCCTCGACGCCGAAGCGCTTCTTCGACGGAAACTTGACCTTGATGAAGGTCTCGAAGGTGTCGGCCAGGACGATGGCGTCGAGCGCCCGGTTCGCCAGATCGACCGGCGTCTCCGCGGCGAACAGGGCCTCGAAGGCCGCATGCAGCCAGTCGCGGGCCTCGTCGTCCTCGACCTGCTGCGCCTCGAGGCCGACGGTGCCGGCATAGAGCCGCTGCAGCTCGGCCGCGAGCGCCGCCGCCGTCGTCTCCTGTTCGGCTCCGGCCAGAACCGCCCTGACCGGCAGGTCGGGCCGTCCGGCCGCCTCGGCGCGCAGGCGCCCGAGCGCGGCGACGGCCGGCCGCGCGGCGAGGCCGAGCGGGTCGAGCGCCGCCTCGAGATGCCCGAAACGCCGGTAGCCCTCGATCAGCCGCAGGGCCAGTTGATCGCCATCGGCCGGCGCCGCCGGCCGTCCCGGCTCCGTCTCCTCGAAATGGACGCGCCAATCCGCCGGGACCGAGAGCGGATCGCGCCGATACCGCGCGTAGATGTCGAGGAGATACGCGCTTTCGGTCGCGACGGGCAGAGTCATGTCGGCGGCTTTCGGGAGGCGGTGGCGGCGTCGGCGATCGGGGTCAGCTCTTGGACGGCAGGCGCGGCGCCGCGACCCCGGCGAGGTCGCACCAGGCGTCGAGCAGCGCCGAGAAGTCCTTGCCGCCGAAGCCGCGCGAGCGGGCGAGCTGCAGGCATTCGCGCGCCGCCGCGCCCATCGCCAGCGGCACCTTCATCGCCGAGGCCGAGGTCAGGGCCAGGCCGAGATCCTTGTGGGCGAGATCGATCTGGAAGCCGGGCTCGATGTCGCCGGCGAGGACCTTGACCGGGAAGTTGGTCTTGAGATGGCCGTTATTCGCCGTGGTGCCGTTGAGGATGTCGATGGTGCGCTCGACATCGAGGCCGAAGCGGGCGGCGAGCGTCAGCGTCTCGGCGTTGAGCTGGCAGGCGGCGATAGCGAGGTAGTTGTTGACCACCTTCATGCGAATGCCGGCGCCGGCCGGGCCGCAATGATGGATCGTCGTGCCCATGGCCTCGAGCATCGGCTTGACGCGGGCGAAGTTCTCCGCCGAGGCGCCGACCATGAACAGGCACTCGCCGCGATCCGCATGGGTCGCGAGGCGCCCGACCGGCGCGTCGACGAAGCCGAGCCCGGCGGCCTCGACCGCCGCCGCGACCTCGTCGGTCGCGAGCGGGTCGATGGTGCTCATGTCGACCACCAGCGTGCCGGGCCGGGCATGAGGCACGATGCCGTCGAGCACGACGGAGCGGACCTCGGGATGGGCCGGCAGCATGGTGAAGACGATGTCGGATTCGCGGGCGACCTCCTCGATGGAGGCTGCGCCGCGGCCGCCGAGGGCGACGAGCGCCGCGACGCCCTGCGGGTTGACGTCGTAGGACAGCGTCGCGAAGCCCTTGCGCTGCAGGTTGGAGGCCATCGGGCGGCCCATCCGGCCGAGGCCGATGAAGCCGATTTTCGGGTTGCTCATGGGCGTTTCCTTCCGGTTTCTCTGGATCATCACGCGTCCATTCGGACGCATGATGATCGATCTCATTGCTGGTCCGATGCTCTGGTCGGCCGGGCTCAGGCGAGCAGGTAGCTGGTCTTGATCTGGGTATAGAACTCGACGGCGTAGCGCCCCTGCTCGCGCGGCCCGTGGCTCGACGCCTTCCGGCCGCCGAACGGCGTGTGGTAGTCGACGCCGGCCGTGGGCAGGTTGAGCATGGTCATGCCGGCCTCGACATTGCGCTGGAAATGCCGGGCATGCTTCATCGAGGTGGTGCAGATGCCGGCCGACAGGCCGTAATCGGTGTCGTTGGCGACGGCGAGCGCCTCCTCGTAATCGGCGACGCGGATCACCGTCGCGACCGGGCCGAAGACCTCCTCGCGGTTGATGCGCATCGCATTGGTGGTGTCGGCGAACAGGGTCGGGGCGAGGTAGTAGCCCTTGGTGTCGAGCTCGAGCGCCTCGCCGCCGGTCGCCAGCCGGGCATTCTCGCTCTTGGCGATGTCGATATAGCCGAGGTTCTTGCGGAACTGCGCGTCGTCGATCACCGGGCCGATCTGGGTCTCGGCCTTGAGCGCGTGGCCGACGCGCAGTTTGGCGATGCGGTCGGCGCAGGCCTTCACGAAGGCGTCGTGGATGCCGCTCGTCACGATCAGGCGGCTCGAGGCGGTGCAGCGCTGGCCCTGCTGGAAGAAGGCGCCGTTGACGGCGATGTCGGCGGCGAGGTCGAGATCGGCATCGTCGAGCACGACGAGCGGGTTCTTGCCGCCCATCTCCATCTGGCAGCGGATCAGCCGCTCGGCGCAGGCGACGGCGATGCGCCGGCCGGTGGTCGAGGAGCCGGTGAAGGAGATCGCGTCGGCCTGGGCGATGACGGCGGCGCCGACATCCGGGCCGGCGCCGATCAGCAGGTTGAACACCCCGGCCGGGATGCCGGAGGCGGCGACGATCTCGGCGATCGCCACGGAGATGCCGGGCGTCTTCTCGGAGGGCTTCCAGACCACGCCGTTGCCGAAGGCGAGCGCCGGGGCGATCTTCCACATCGGGGTCGCGACCGGGAAGTTCCAGGGCGTGATCAGGCCGACGACGCCGACCGGGTCGCGGGTGATCTCGACATCGACGTTCGGCCGCACCGAGCCGAGCTTCTCACCGGGCAGGCGCAGCGCCTCGCCGGCGAAGAAGCGCGCGATATGGCCGGCGCGCATCACCTCGCCGAGCGCGTCCGGGACGGTCTTACCGCCCTCGCGGGCCAGGATCTGGGCGAGCTTGTCCTTGTTGTCGAAGATGCCGCGGGCGATCGCCTCGAGGACCAGCGAGCGCTGCTCCAGCGTGGCGCGGCCCCAGGCGGGCTGGGCCTTGCGGGCGGCGGCGAAGGCGGCCTCGACCTCGCCGGTGCCGGCGAGCCCATAGGTCGCGATCAGGTCGCTGAGGTCGGAGGGGTTGCGGATTTCGAGAGCCTGCGCGCCGCCGACCCAGTTTCCGCCAATCAGATTCTTCTCGAGCATCGCTGCAGCACTCCATCGGTGGTTTCGCCGTCCGGCCCGCTTCGGCGCGGCCGGGAATGAAATTCGACTAGCACCATCTCGATCACCATGCTAGATTTGAATTGTAAATTCATACAATGAATAATCTCTCGATCATCGAGAGCGAGGAGCTGGAGGAAGGCATGAGGAAGCGCGATTTTCTGAAAACGGCGGCGGCCGGCGCCGCGAGCAGCGTGGCGATCGCCGCGCCCGCCATCGCCCAGAGCGAGCCCACGATCCGCTGGCGGCTGGTGTCCAGCTTCCCGAAGAACATCGACGTCCTCTATGGCTGCGCCGAAGTCATGGCGAAGAACCTGGCCGAGGCGACGGACGGCAAGTTCCAGATCCAGGTCTTCGCCGCCGGCGAGGTCGTGCCGGCGCTGCAGGCGATGGACGCGGTCTCGAACAACACGGTCGAGATCTGCCATACCGCGGCCTATTACTATGTCGGCAAGGACCCGACCTTCGCGCTCGGCACCCATGTTCCGTTCGGCCTCAACACGCGCCAGCAGAACGCCTGGATCTACGATGGCGAAGGCAAGAAACTGCTCGACGATTTCTTCCGCAAGTTCAACATCGTCGCGCTGCCCGGCGGCAACACCGGCTGCCAGATGGGCGGTTGGTTCCGCAAGGAGATCACCGAAGTCGCCGATCTCAAGGGCCTGAAGTTCCGCATCTCGGGGCTGGGCGGCAGCATCCTGGCCAAGCTCGGCGCGGTGCCGCAGCAGGTCGGCGGCGGCGACATCTATCCGGCGCTGGAGCGCGGCACGATCGACGCGGCCGAGTTCAACGGGCCTTATGACGACGAGCGCCTCGGCCTCTACCGCGTCGCGCCCTATTACTACTATCCCGGCTTCTGGGACGGCACCTCGATGGAGCACTTCTTCATCAATGCCGCCCAGTGGGAGAAGCTGCCCAAGCACTATCAGGCTGCGCTGACCGCCGCCGCGGCGCTCGCCAACATCGACGCCGTCGCGCGCTACGACAACCTCAACCCGCCGGCGCTGCGCCGGGTGGTGGCGAGCGGCGCCAAGCTGCGGCCCTTCCCGGCTCCGATCATCGACGCCGCCTACAAGGCGTCGCAGGAGCTGTATGAGGAGCTCTGCGCCAGCAATGCGGAGTTCAAGAAGATCTATGAGAGCGCGCGGCGCTTCCAGCAGGACTCCGCGACCTGGAACCAGGTCTCGGAATATTCCTACGACAGCATCGTGCTGAGGGCGCTCCGCCGCTGACGGCACCGGCGCGTCGGCCGCAAGGCCGGGCGCGCGACGCCCGACTGAGCAAGAGCCGGAAGCGGAACCCGCTTCCGGCTCTTGCTTTTTGCGTTTGGGAGGACGCGGCCTGACCGGAATGACCGCGTGTTCCCGCGTAAGATCGACCTGTCTAGTTCGAGCGGCCGAGCAGCCCGCGCGCGATGACCTGGGCCTGGATTTCGGCCGCGCCCTCGAAGATCGACAGGATGCGCGCGTCGCAGAGCACGCGGCTGATCGGGTATTCGAGCGCGTAGCCGTTGCCGCCATGGATCTGCAGTGCGCAATCGGCGTTGCTGAAGGCGACGCGCGCGGCGAGCAGCTTAGCCATGCCGGCCTCGATGTCGCAGCGGCGGTCGGCATCCTTCTGCCGGGCGGCGAAATAGGAGAGCTGACGCGCCATCATCGTCTCGGTCGCCATGAAGGCGAGCTTGGCGTGGACGCGCGGGAAGGCCAGGATCGCCTTGCCGAACTGGGCGCGGCTCTGCGCATAGGAGAGGCCGAGCTCGAGCGCGTTCTGGGCGACGCCGAGCGCGCGGGCCGCGGTCTGGATGCGGGCGCTCTCGAAGGTCTCCATGAGCTGCTTGAAGCCCTGCCCCTCGACGCCGCCGAGCAGGCCGGAGACCGGCACCGCGAAGCCGTCGAAGGAGATCTCGTATTCCTTCATGCCGCGATAGCCGAGAACCGGGATCTCCGTGCCGCTCATGCCCGGCGCCGGGAACGGGTCGGCCTCGGTGCCGCGCGGCTTTTCGGCCAGCAGCATCGACAGGCCGCGATAGCCTTCGGCCTGCGGGTCGGTGCGCACCAGCAGCGTCATCAGGTCGGAGCGCGAGCCATGCGTGATCCAGGTCTTGGCGCCGTGGACGCGATAGACGTCGCCGTCGCGCACCGCGCGCGTTCGCAGGCTGCCGAGGTCGGAGCCGGTATTCGGCTCGGTGAACACCGCCGTCGGCAGGATCTCGCCCGAGGCGAGCCGCGGCAGCCAGTGCTGCTTCTGCTCCTCGGTGCCGCCCAGGCGGATCAGCTCGGCCGCGATCTCGGAGCGCGTGCCGAGCGAGCCGACACCGATATAGCCGCCGCTCAGCGCCTCGGAGACGAGGCACATCGCCACCTTGCCGAGGCCGGTGCCGCCATAGTCCTCCGGGATCGTCAGCCCGAACACGCCCATATCGGCGAGCTTCTGCACCAGCTCCAGCGGGATCAGCTCGTCGCGCGCATGCCAGCCCGGCGCATGCGGCGCGACCTCGCTGGCGGCGAAGCGCAGGAACTGTTCGCGCGTCGCCTCCAGGATGTCGTCGTCGAGGCCGGGCTCGCCGAAGCGGCCTTCGGCCAGCTCCCCGGCGAGCGCGCGCCGCGCGGTTTCGAGGGCCGGGCCGTGCGCGAGCCGGGCCAGGGCCGGCGCGGCGGCGAAGGCCGCGACGGCGTCCTGCGTGAGGCCGAGCTCGGTGGGTCGCGCGGTCTCGGTCTGGCTCATGGCGATGCCGCCCGCGAGCTGCGCCCCGTATTCGGCGAAGCCGAGATGCAGGATCGCCGCTTCCGCGACGCCGAGGCGCCCGCTAGTGGCGAGGCGGTCGGCCCAGGACAGGGTCTGGCGCAGCGCCTCGACATAGGTCGCCTGCCAGGCGAAGCCATGCGCGGCGAACTGGTGCGTCTCGAGGCGCCCGGCGTCGACGCGGCCCTCGGGCGCCAGCATCGGCAGGACGGCGGCGCGGGTGGCGGCGTGCAGCGTCTCGGCCGCCGCGAGCAGGGAGGCGCAGGTCGCGAGCAGCGCGTCGTGGTCGGTGGTGTTCGGCATGATCGGTCTCAGAAGGCGGGGGACGAGGGGCCGGCGACGATGCCGGCCGCGAAGAGCTTGCCGATCGCCGCCGTCGAAAGGCCGAGCCCTTCGGCGAGCACGGCCTCGGTGTCCTGGCCGAGCTGCGGGGCCGGCAGCGGCGGCAGCCGCGTGCCGCCCGAGAAGGCCAGCGGCGAGCCGGGGGCGAGGACGGGGCCGGCGCCGGGCTGCTCGATCGTCGCGAACATCGGGTTCGCCACCGAGCAGCGCGGGTCCTCGTGGACGAGCTGCCCGAAATCCCGGTAGGGACCCCAGAGCACGCCGGTGCCGTCGAGCGCCGCCGCGATCTCGGCCAGGCTGCGCTCGGCGCACCAGCGTTCGAGCACGGCGAAGATCGCCGCGCGGGCGGTGAAGCGGCCGCCTTCCGTGTCGAGATCGACATCCATCATCGGGCCGATCAGCGCGAATTTGTCGGCCAGGCCGGTGGCGCGGCCGATCGCGCGCCATTGCCGGTTGGAGATCGCGACGATCATCACGCGGCGCCCGTCGGCGGTGGCGAAATCGCGGCCCAGCGCTCCGTAGAGATCGTTGCCGATCGGCTGGCGCACCGCGCCATTGACCTGGACATCGGCGATGTAGCCGAGATTGCCGACGCTCGCGAGCATGACGTCGGAGAGGGCGAGCGAGACCTGCCGGCCCTTGCCGTCCTGGCGGCGGGCCCGCTCGGCGGCGAGCAGCCCGGTTGCCAGATAGAGCCCGGCCGCGACGTCCCAGGCGGGCAGCACATGGTTGACCGGGGCCGGCCCCGGGCCGGTCGCCAGCGGGAAGCCCGAGGCGCAGTTCACGGTGTAGTCGACGGCGCCGCTGCCGTCGTGATTGCCGGTCAGGCGCAGCGTGATCAGGTCGTCGCGGCTCTGCGCCAGCGCGTCATGGCTCATCCAGCCGCTGGTCGGCAGGTTGGTCAGGAGGATGCCGGCATCCGGCCCGGGCCGGGCGATCAGGGCGCGGGCGAGTTCCTGGCCCTCCGGCCTGTCGAGCGCGATCGCGACCGAGCGCTTGCCCTTGTTGAGGCTGGCCCAGTAGAGGCTGGCCCCCGAGGGTGCGAGCGGCCAGCGGCGATAGTCGATATTGCCGCCGATCGGGTCGATGCGGATCACCTCGGCGCCGAGCTGCGCCAGGGTCATGCCGCCGAGCGGCGCGGCGACGAAGGCCGAGACCTCGACGATGCGAAGCCCGTTCAGGATCGTGCTCATCGCGTCAGCCGGCGAAAAGGGAAAGGGCGGCGCGGGAACGGCCGGTGCGCGGAGCGGCGCGGGCGGGAAGCATCGTCGGTTTTCCTCCTCATCGGCCGGTTCTTCGCCGCGGGGCGTCCCGGCCGGCGGGCCTTGCCGCAACCTAGCGATCCTGGCGGGATCGGCCATGCAGGCTGGTAGATAAGAGCTATAACCGCTACGGAGGAACTCTCAAGGAGAGGCTTGCGAGGAAACGCCTGGCCATGGACCTGCAGCAGATCCGCTATTTTCTGGAGACGGTCGCGGCGGGCAGCCTGTCGCGGGCGGCGGTCCGCCTCGGCATCAGCCAGCCGGCGCTCAGCCGGCAGATCGGCAATCTCGAGGCCTCGCTGCAGCAGAACCTGTTCTACCGCCATGGCCGCGGCGTCTCGCTGACGGATGCCGGCCGGCGCTTCGAGGAGGTGGCGCGGGACGTGGTGCGGCGCCTGGCCGATGTCCGCACCGAGCTCGCCACCGGCGCCATCGACGATACCGGCAGCGTGACGCTGGGCATGCCGCCCTCGCTCTCGGCGAGCATGGGCGCGGACCTCGCCTTGCGCTTCGCCGCCGAGTTCCCGCGGGCGCGGCTGCGGCTGCGCGAGGCCTTTAGCGCCGTGCTCCTGGAATGGACCGAGGCGGCGCGCGTCGACATCGCCGTGCTCTACGACGCCCGCAGCAGCCCCAGCCTGGTCGCGACGCCGCTGCTGCTCGAAGACCTCTTCATGATCGAGCCGCCCGCGGCCCGCGGCGCGACGGAGCCGGTGCAATTGCAGGAACTGGCCAGCCGGGCCTGCATCCTGCCCGGGCCGGAGAACGGGCTGCGCCGGGTGGTCGACGCCGCCTGCGCCGCCGAGGGCGTCCGGCCGCGCGTGCTGACCGAGGTCGATTGCGTCGCGGCGCTGAAGCAACTGGTCGAGCGCGGCGTCGGGCCGACCGTGCTGCCCTTCGGCGCGGTGCATCGCGAGGTCCGCGACGGGCGCCTGCGCGTCCGCCCCTTCC
Organism: Hyphomicrobiales bacterium; assembly: GCA_900466745.1. Lineage (GTDB taxonomy): Bacteria > Pseudomonadota > Alphaproteobacteria > Rhizobiales > Beijerinckiaceae > Allobosea > Allobosea minatitlanensis. The sequence continues at coordinate 404,698 of UBNE01000003.1, forward strand.
GCTCCGCGTCGATGCGGGCGCTGCTGGTGCTGGCGACGCCGGCCAACAAGCCGTTCACGCCGCTGACGCGGGCGGTGATGCGGATCGTGCAGGACGAGGTGGCGCGCCTCGTGCCGCTCGACGTGCTGCGCGGCGTCACCCGCAACCTGGAGGGCGCGCGGCCGCGGCCTCGCGGCGAGCGGGAGGCGCCCGAGCCGATCGGCTGATCGCAGCCCGCCATCCGCTTTCCTTATAGCTGCTATTTGCGCTGCTTGATTGGTTCGCCGCCGCGGACGTCCCACAGATGAGGGAAACCCGTGTCCGGAAGCGGGATGGCTGGGAGCCGCCCCGAGGCGGGAAGAAGGGAAACGTCGATGCGTCTCAAGGATCGGATCGCGCTCATCACGGGCGCGGGGTCCGGGCTCGGCCTGGCAATGGCCGAGCGGTTCGCGGCGGAGGGGGCGAAGGTCGCGCTGGTCGACTGGAACGGCGAGGCGGCAGCCGCCGCAGCGGCCCGCCTCGGCGCCGCCGCCATCGCGGTCCGGGCCGACGTCACGCAGGCCGCCGATGTGCAGGCTTCGGTGGCGCGGGCGGTCGGGGTCTTCGGGCGGCTCGACATCCTGGTCAACAATGCCGGCTCCAGCCATGGCAAGGGGCCGTTCGAGACGGTGTCCGAGGCCGAGTTCGACCGGATCTTCGCCGTCAACCTCAAATCGGTGTTCCACTACTGCAACGCGGCGGTCCCGGTGATGCGCGGGCAGGGCGGCGGCGTCATCCTGAATGTCGGCTCCACCGCCGGGAACCGGCCCCGGCCCGGCCTGGCCTGGTACAATGCCAGCAAGGGCGCGGTCCATAATGTGACGAAGACGCTGGCGCTCGAGCTGGCGCCCGACGGCATCAGGGTCTGCGCGTTGGCGCCGGTGGCGACCGAGACGCCGCTGCTCGCGACCTTCCTGGGCGAGGACACGGCGGAGAAGCGCGAGCAGATGCGCGCGATCGTGCCGCTCGGCCGGCTCGGCCGCCCGGAAGACGTCGCCCATGCGGCGCTCTATCTCGCCTCGGACGAAGCCTCCTTCCTGACCGGCGTCGTCCTGGATATCGATGGTGGCCGCAGCGTCTGACGCCTGCATTCCGCACGCTCCTGCCGGAGGGAGACAGCATGTCTGAGATCGCAGGCACCGAGGACGGCAGCGGATTGCTGCGCGACCCGGCGAGGTTCGCCCGGGAGGTTCTCGAGCCGATCCGCGCCGTCGTCGGCGCGCGCGGCGTCATCACCGACCGCGACCAGATGCAGCCGCTGATGGTCGCCTGGCGCGACGGCTGGAGCGGGCGGGTGCCGCTCGTCGTGCAGCCGGCGAGCCCCAGCGAGCTGGCCGAGGTCGTCGCGATCTGCCATCGCACGCGCACGCCGATCGTGCCGCAGGGCGGCAATACCGGCCTGACCGGGGCGAGCCAGCCGCATGGCGACGATTCCGAGATCGTGATCTCGACGACGCGGATGAACCGCATCCGGGCGATCGACCTCGACAACGACACCATCACGGTCGATGCGGGCTGCGTCCTGGCGACGATCCAGCAGGCGGCCCGCGAGGCCGGCCGGCTGTTCCCGCTGAGCCTGGGCGCCGAGGGGAGCTGCCAGATCGGCGGCAACCTCTCGACCAATGCGGGCGGGGTGCAGGCGCTGCGCTACGGCACGGCGCGCAATCTCGTCGCCGGCCTCGAGGTCGTGCTGCCGGACGGCCGCATCTGGAACGGGCTGCGCGGCCTGCGCAAGGACAATGCCGGCTACGACCTCAAGCAGGTCTTCATCGGCGCCGAGGGGACGCTCGGCATCATCACCGGCGCGACGCTGAAGCTGCTGCCCCTGCCGGAGGCGACGGTCACGGCCTTCCTCGCCACGCCGTCGCCGTCGCATGCCGTTGCCTGGCTGCGGCGGGCCAAGGCCGCGCTGGGCGAGGCCATCACCTCCTGCGAATTGATGGAGCGCGCCTGCGTCGAGGTCGCGCGCAAGCACGACGACCGGATCCAGGACCCGCTGGCCTCGGTCCATCCCTGGTATCTCCTGGTCGAGCTGACCGGGCAGGGCGCCCCGGAGGAGCTGGAGGAGAGGCTGCTGCCGGTGTTCGAGGCGGGACTCGAGGCGCAGGAGCTCGTCGACGGGGTCGTCGCCTCCTCGGCGGCCCAGGCCGAGGCGCTCTGGCGCATCCGCGAGGGCGCACCGGAGGGGCAGCGGCGCGAGGGCGTATCGTTCAAGCACGACGTGTCCGTGCCGATCTCCCAGGTCGACCGCTTCATTGCCGAGGCGAACGCCGCGCTGGCGCAGCGCTTCCCCGGCATCCGCTCCTTCGCCTTCGGCCATCTCGGCGACGGCAACATCCATTTCAACCCGATCCAGGCCGCGGGCGAGCCTGCCGAGGCCTGGCAGGGCCGCTTGCCCGAGGTGAACCTGATCGTCCACGACATCGTGGCGGGGCTCGGCGGCTCCATCACCGCCGAGCACGGCGTCGGAAGGCTGCGGATCGCCGAGATCCGGCGCTACAAGAGCGATCTCGAGCTGGAGATGATGGCGCGGCTCAAGCGCTGCTTCGACCCGCTGAACCTGATGAATCCCGGCAAGCTGCTGGACGCCGACCTCATCGCGGCGGCGGAGGGCGAGGCATGACGAAGTTCCTAGGATTGAGCCGTTTG
>UBNE01000005.1 GCA_900466745.1 Hyphomicrobiales bacterium
GCCCCTCTCCCGCGGCCGCAGCGCCGGCCCCCGCCGCGCCAGCCGCCTCCCAGGCCGCTCCGGCCTCCGACCCGCGCAAGCTCGACCAGCTCTCCCGCATCGAGGAGAAGGCGGCGCGCATCGAGGAGAAGTTCGCCCGCTACGAGGCGGTGCTGACCCGCGCCGAGGCCTCGCTGGAGCGCAGCGCCCACAAGGTCGACGCCGCCGCCGGCACGCTCGACTTCGCCTCGATCCGCGGCGAGATCGCCGCCCTGCGCAACCGCGTCGACGCCACGCCGCGCGCCGGCACGCTGTTCACGACCGCCATCGTCACGGCGGTGCTGACCGTCATCCTCACCATCCTGGTGCTGAAATTCGGCGTGCCGGGCCTGTTCGGGGGCCTGCTGTCGCGATGAGCGCCTTCCGCACCCTCGACGACGCCGATCTCGCCGGCAAGCGCGTCCTCGTCCGCGTCGACCTCAACGTCCCGATGGAGGACGGCAAGGTCAGCGACACCACCCGGATCGACCGCATCCTGCCGACGATCCGCGAGATTGCCGACAAGGGCGGCAAGGTCGTCCTGCTCGCGCATTTCGGCCGCCCCAAGGGCCGCGACGAGAAGAACAGCCTGAGGCAGGTCGTGCCGGCGCTGGCGCACGCGCTCGAACGCCCGGTGATCTTCGTCGACGACTGCATCGGCGATGACGTCGCCAAGGCCGTGGCAGCGGCGAAGAACGGCGAGATCCTGCTGCTGGAGAACACCCGCTTCCACGCCGGCGACGAGACGAACGACCCGGACTTCGTCAAGGCGCTCGCCGCCAATGGCGACCTTTACGTCAACGACGCCTTCTCGGCCGCCCATCGGGCTCATGCCTCGACCGAAGGCCTCGCCCATGTCCTGCCGGCCTATGCCGGCCGCACGATGCAGGCGGAGCTGGAGGCCCTCGCCGCCGGCCTCGACAATCCCGCCCGCCCGGTGATGGCGATCGTCGGCGGCGCCAAGGTCTCGACCAAGCTCGACCTGCTCGGCAATCTCGTGAAGAAGGTCGACATCCTCGCCATCGGCGGCGGCATGGCCAACACCTTCCTCGCGGCGCGCGGCGTCGCTATCGGCAAGTCGCTCTGCGAGCACGACCTCGTCGGCACCGCCCGCGAGATCGCGGAGAAGGCCAAGGCCGCCGGCTGCGCGATCCTGCTGCCGGTCGACGCGCTGGTGGCGCGCGAGTTCAAGGCCCATCCCGGCTACCGCGTCGTGCCGGTCGACGGCGTCGAGCCCGACGAGATGATCCTCGACGCCGGCCCGCTCTCGATCGCCGAGGTCGTGCTGCGGCTGGAGACGGTGAAGACGCTGGTCTGGAACGGCCCCTTCGGCGCCTTCGAGCTGCCGCCTTTCGACACGGCCACGGTCGCGGTCGCCAAGGCCGTCGCCAAGCGGGTGCAGGCCGGAGAGCTGGTCGCGGTCGCCGGCGGCGGCGACACCGTCGCGGCGATGAACCATGCCGGCGTCGCCGACGAGCTGACCTATGTCTCGACGGCGGGCGGCGCCTTCCTCGAATGGATGGAAGGCAAGCCCCTGCCGGGCGTCGAGGCCCTCAGGCAGGCTTGACCAATCCTCAAGGGCTGCCCTTGCGGCAGCCCGCGTTTATGCTATGTTCTCACCATGGGCGAGAATGTGCAGACGGCTATGTTCGAGATCCTGAAATCAATTCAGGCGAAGCTTGCCGATCATGACAAGCGCTTCGACGCCATCGAGAAGCGTTTCGTCGAACTGGGCGACCTCGTCCGCAAGCAGCGCCGCGACACGGCCGGCCTGCTCGTCATGGCGAAATCGATCACCGGCAATTTCGCCGAGGAACTTGCCGCCGTCGAGGAGCGCGTCGCGGCGCTTGAAGCGCGCGGCGGCTGAAGCCTTAAGGCTTTTCGGCGCTTTCCCTTTGCGCCGGCGGTGCTTCGGCACTACATCCTCGCCCATATCCGTTTTGCAAAAGGGGAGTGCCATCGTGGCCCGCATCACGCTTCGCCAGTTGCTCGATCATGCCGCCGAGAACGACTACGGCGTGCCCGCCTTCAACATCAACAACATGGAGCAGGCGCTGGCGATCATGGCGGCGGCCGACGCGACCGACGCGCCGGTGATCATCCAGGCCTCGCGCGGCGCCCGTTCCTACGCCAACGACATCATGCTCAAGCACATGATGGACGCCGTCACCGAGATCTATCCGCATATCCCGGTCTGCGTGCATCTCGACCACGGCAACGAGCCGGCGACCTGCATGACCGCGATCCAGGCCGGCTTCACCTCCGTCATGATGGACGGCTCGCTCAAGGCCGACGGCAAGACCCCGGGCGACTGGGACTACAATGTCGGCGTGACGAAGACCGTCACCGACATGGCCCATCTCGGCGGCATCTCGGTCGAGGGCGAACTCGGCGTGCTCGGCTCGCTCGAATCCGGCGAGGGCGAGAAGGAGGACGGCCACGGCTTCGAGGGCAAGCTCAGCCACGACCAGCTCCTGACCAACCCGGACGAGGCGGTGAAGTTCGTCGCCGAGACCAAGGTCGACGCGCTCGCCATCGCCATGGGCACCTCGCATGGCGCCTACAAGTTCACCCGCAAGCCCGACGGCGCGATCCTGGCGATGCATGTCATCGAGGAGATCCACAAGAAGCTGCCGAACATGCATCTCGTCATGCACGGCTCCTCCTCGGTGCCGCAGGACCTCCAGGACATCATCAACCGGTATGGCGGCAAGATGCCCCAGACCTGGGGCGTGCCGGTCGAGGAGATCCAGCGCGGCATCAAGCACGGCGTGCGCAAGATCAACATCGACACCGACAACCGCATGGCGATGACCGGCCAGATCCGCAAGATCCTCTCCGAGCATCCCGGCGAGTTCGACCCGCGCAAATACCTCAAGCCTGCCATGGAGGCGATGACCGCGCTCTGCAAGAAGCGGCTGGAGGAGTTCAACACCGCCGGCCAGGCTTCCAAGATCAAGCGCATCGTCACGCTGGCCGAGATGGCCAAGCGCTATGCCAAGGGCGAGCTCGACCCGACCTTCGGCGCGAAGAAGGCCGCTTGAGCCGCCTCTGACGGCTCTGTTTTTTCGACGCCCGGCCCCGGCCGGGCGTTTTCGTTGCAGCAAGGAGCATCGCCCCGATTGCAGCCGCCATGTATCCGGCGCCCTTTCCGTGCGCCGCGATTTCTGATTCAACGGCATGCCCCGCCGCCCGAGCCCGCAACCCATGTCGATTGTCTTTTCCGCCCTGGTCGCGGTCTTCGTCGGTTTCGCCGCCTCGGTCGCGGTCATCCTCTCGGCCGCGCAGGCGCTCGGCGCCACGGCCGGCCAGACCGTCTCGATGGTGGCGGCGCTCGCCATCGGCACGGCGCTGCCGAGTATCTGGCTGTCCTGGCGCTATCGCATGCCGATGATCTGCGCCTGGTCGACGCCGGGCGCGGCGCTCATCGCCGCCGCCAGCGGCTTCGACATGGCCGCTGCGGTCGCCGCCTTCCTCGTCGCCGCGCTGCTGATGATGCTCACCGCCGCCTTCCGCCCGCTCGGCCGGCTGATCGAGCGCATCCCGATGCCGATCGCCTCGGCCATGCTGGCGGGCGTGATCTTCCGCTTCGTCGTCGCCGTCTTCGACGAGATGCGGCTGTCGCCATGGCTCGTGCTGCCCTTGCTGGCGGTGTTTCTCGTCGCCCGGCTCCTCAATCCGTTCCTCGGCGTCATCGCGGCGCTGGCCGCCGGCATCGTCATCAGCTTCGCCGGCGGGCTCGCGCACTGGCCCGGCGGCGAGATCGCCTTGACCAGCCTCGAAATCGTCACGCCCCGCTTCGATATTGCCGCCATGCTCGGCATCGGCGTCCCGCTCTATCTCGTCACCATGGCCGCCCAGAACCTGCCGGGCTTCGCCGTGCTGCGCGCCGCCGGCTACAAACCGCCGACCGCCCCTGCGCTCTTCGCCACGGGGCTCGTCTCGCTGCTGACCGCCCCCTTCGGCGCGCATATGACCAACATGGCCGCGATCAGCGCCTCGATCTGCACCGGAGGCGACACCCATCCCGACCCGGCCCAGCGCTGGAAGGCGGGCGTCGTCTACGGCTTCGCCTATCTCGTCGTCGCCGGCTGCACCGGCCTCCTGATCGCGCTGCTGCTCGCCCTGCCGAAGGCGCTGATCGTGGCGGTGGCCGGCCTCGGCCTCGTCGGCTCCTTCACCGGCGCGCTCGGGCAGACGATGTCCTCCGACAAGGAGCGCTTCGCGGCGGCCATCGCCTTTTGCGTGGCGGCCTCCAGCCTCTCGCTTTTCGGCATCGGCTCGGCCTTCTGGAGCCTGATTGCCGGGCTTGCGGTCTTGACATTGGACTTCGCCGCGGGCCGTTTGCGCAGCCGATCATGACCACGCACCCTTCCCCCACCCGCCTGATGCTCGTCACCCCGCCGGTCGAGGACGCCGACGCCATGGCCTTCCGCCTGATGCAGGCGATGGCGGGCGGCGACGTCGCCGCCATCCTGCTCCGGCTCGCGCCCGGCGACGACCGCAGCCGCATCGAGCGCGTCAAGCGCCTCGCCGGCCCGGTGCAGGCCAACAACGTCGCCCTCGTCGTCGAGGACACGGCCCTTGTCGCCGCGCGCGGCGGCGCCGACGGCGTGCATCTCACCGGCGGCCCGGCCGCGATCGCCGAGGCGCGCTCCAGCCTGAAGAGCGAGCGCATCATCGGCGCCGGCGGCTTGCGCGCCCGCCATGACGCCATGGATGTCGGCGAGGCCGGCGTCGACTACGTCCTGTTCGGCGAGCCGCGGCCGGACGGCAGCGTGCCGCCCCTGCCGGCGGTGATCGAGCGCGCCGGCTGGTGGGCCGAGATCTTCGAGACGCCCTGCGTCGCCTATGCGCCGGACGCCGAAGCCATCGAGCCGCTGGTCGAGACCGGGGCGGAATTCGTCGCCCTCGGCGCCTGGGCCTTCGACGAGGGGCAGGACATCCGCGCCCTGGTCGAGGCGGCGAATGCGGCGATGTCCGCCTGCGCGGCGCGGAAGACCGCCCGATGAAAGGGCTGCGTTGCGGCCTCGTGCTCGGCGCGCTGACCGGCCTCGCCCTGCCGGCCGCGGCCGCGCAGCCCTTCGAGGACCTGGCCTATGGCGCCTATCAGGCCGGCCATTACCGGCGCGCCCAGACCGAAGCGCTGAAGCGCGTCGAGGCCGACCACAACGACGCCGCCGCGATGACGCTGCTCGGCGAGATCTACCGGCAGGGCCTCGGCGTCGCGCCCGACCAGAAGGCCGCGACCGAATGGTACGAGCAGGCCGATGCGCGCGGCGACATCAACGCCACCTTCGCGCTCGCGACCGAGCTCCTCGACCAGAACAGCGGCAAGCGCGATCCCGCTCGTGCCGGGCAATTGCTGGAAAAGGCCGCCGCAGCCGGCCATCCGCTCGCCAATTACAACCTCGCCCTCGCTTTGCTCGCGACGGGCAAGGACAGCGACGACAAGCGCGCCGTCGCCTGCCTGCGGATCGCGGCGAAGGCCGAGATCGGCGATGCGATGCAGGCGCTCGGCACCCTCGCCCGGCAGGGTCGCGGCCTGCCGCAATCCGACGAGGAGGCGGCCGGCTGGATGAAGAAGGGAGCCGCCGCCGGCAATGTCCCGGCCGAGGTCGAATATGCGATCATGCTGTTCAACGGCACCGGGGTGGCCAAGGACGAAGAGGCGGCGGCGAAGCTCTTCCTGCGCGCTGCCCATCAGGGCAATCCCATCGCGCAGAACCGCCTCGCCAAGCTCTACCAGTTCGGCCTCGGCATCGCGCCGGACCGGATCGAGGCCGCCGCCTGGCATCTCGCCGCCCGCTCGCAAGGCCTCGGCGACCCGGCCCTCGACGAGCTGTTCGACCGGCTCAACCCCGAGCAGAAGGGTCGCGCCGCCCGCATGGCGGCCTCCCGCATCAGCAGCTTCGTCTTGACGGCGCCCTAGGAGCCGCGCAAGTGACAGGCTGACTGCCGCCGAAACACAGCCCTCATCCTGAGGAGCCGCGAATGCGGCGCCTCGCAGCACGGTCCAGGGTCCACTGGAGCATCCTGCGAGACGCGAGCTTCGCCCGCTCCTCAGGATGAGGGCTGGGGATTTTCCAGTCTTCGCTCTTTGCCTTCGCTTTTCCGCCGTGCCTCCCGACGGCACGCAAGAGGTTCAGATGATCCGTTCCCCGTTGATGACCGTGATGACCGACGCCGTGATGAAGGCGTCCCGCTCGCTGAAGCGCGACTTCGGCGAGGTCGAGAATCTCCAGGTGCTCGCCAAGGGCCCGGGCGATTTCGTCTCCAAGGCCGACCACAAGGCCGAACAGATCCTGCGCGAATCGCTGGAGAAGGCCCGGCCCGGCTACGGCTTCGTCATGGAGGAGAGCGGCGTCGTCCACGGCACCGACGAGAGCAACCGCTGGCATATCGACCCGCTCGACGGCACCCACAACTTCCTGCGCGGCATCCCGCACTGGAACATCTCGGTCGCGCTGGAACGCGACAACCAGTTCGTCGCCGGCGTGGTCTACGACGCCGCCAAGGACGAGATGTTCATGGCCGAGAAGGGCAAGGGCGCCTATGCCAACAACCGGCGCCTGCGCGTCTCCGGCCGCCGCGAGCCGGCCGAGATGCTGGTCGGCACCGGCATCCCGCATATCGGCAAGGGCGGGCACGGCCTGTTCCTGCGCGAGCTCGCCGCGGTGATGCCGCGCTTCGCCAATGTCCGGCGCATGGGCTCGGCCGCGCTCGACATCGCCTATGTCGCCGCCGGCCGCCTCGACGGCTACTGGGAGCGCGGCCTCAACACCTGGGATTTCGCGGCGGGCGCCGTGCTGATCCGCGAGGCGGGCGGCACCTTCGGCACGCTCGACGGCAAGCAGGCCACCCATGCCAGGGACATCATCTGCGGCAACGAGACCTGCGAGCAGGCCCTGCGCGCGGCGCTGAAGACGGCGGCCGCATAGAGCCGCTCCGGCCCGCGCGGGCCGTCGTTGCGAGGAGCGAAGCGACGAAGCAATCCAGGAGGACGTGGAGCGCGGCTGCCTCGGGATTGCTTCGCTCCGCGCGCAATGACGACGGGAGCCGCGCTTTCGGCCTTGATCCCGGCCGTCCGGGAGGCGACAGTCTGCGACGCGATCCGAGGCGAACGGAAGACGAAGCATGGCGAATGAGGATCTGGCGGCCGACGAGATCGCGGCCGCCCCCCCGCGAGAGGATACCCGCTTCTCCCGGCCTCTCCGCTACGCCGTCCGCGCGCTCGTCTTCATCGCGCTGATCGGCTTCCTCGGCTACATCCTGCAGGCCGGGCTCATCAAGGCGTTCATGACCAATCCCGGTCTGAACGGCCTGATCCTCGGCGCCCTGCTGGTCGGCGTTCTGGTCGCCCTGCGCGAGCTCTGGCGCCTCGCCAGCGAGGCGCGCTCCGCCACCCGCCTCGCCGCCGCGCCCCGCCATGCCGAGATCCGCCGCGGCGAGGTCATCGCGCCGCTCGGCGCCGTGCTGCCGGCGCTCGACGAAGCCAGCCTCGCGCCGGCGCAGGCCGCCTCGATCGTCGAATCGATCGCCGTCAGGCTCGACGACGGCCGCGAGGTGCTGCGCTATCTCGCCGGGCTTCTGGTCTTCCTCGGCCTGCTCGGCACCTTCTGGGGCCTGCTCGAGACGGTCGGTTCGGTCGGCGGCGTCATCAACTCCTTGCGCACCGGGGCGGAAGCCGGCGTGCTCTTCGACGACCTCAAGGCGGGCCTGTCGGCGCCGCTCGCCGGCATGGGCCTGTCCTTCTCGTCCTCGCTCTTCGGCATCGCCGGCTCGCTGATCCTCGGCTTCCTCGATCTCCAGGTCGCGCAGGCGCAGCGCCGCTTCCGCAACGAGGTCGAGAGCTGGCTGGGCAGCCGCACCGCCCTGCCCGGCGCCATGCCGCTCCTGCCCGCCGGCAATCCGCTGGCCGAGCGCTTCGACAGGCTGAGCGCGGCGATGGTCGACGGCACCGCCAACAACCGCGCCGCCACCCAGGCCCTGTCCAACCTCGCCGAGGGCATCCAGGGCCTGGTCCAGCACATGCGCTCCGAGCAGCAGATGATCCGCGACTGGGTCGAGGCGCAGGCCGCCCGCGAGAAGGAGCTGAAGCGGCTGATCGAGCGCCTCACCGCCGACCAGATCACCGAGCCATGATTCCCGTCGAGCACCGGACCATGACAGCAGGACCCTGACGATGGCCCTTTCCCGCGCCCACCGCCGCGAGGAGGTGAATTTCTGGCCCGGCTTCGTCGACGCGCTCTCGACGATGCTGATCGGCATCGTCTTCCTGCTCACCGTCTTCGTGCTCGGCCAGTTCTTCCTGTCGCAGGAGCTGACCGGCAAGGACACGGCGCTGGAGCGGCTGAACAAGCAGATCTCGGAACTGACCGACCTGCTGGCGCTGGAGCGCTCCTCGAACCGGCAGGCGCAGGAGAGCCTCCAGCTCATGCAGTCGACGCTGGCCCAGGCCCAGGGCGAGCGCTCGCGCCTGCAGGGCCTGCTCGAGACGCAGCAGAACGGCAATGCCGGCGCCCAGCTCGCCGAGACGCAAAAGGCGCTGGAAAGCGAGAAGCAGCTCTCCGCCCGCGCCCAGGCGACGGTCGACCTCGTCAACCAGCAGATCGCCGCGATGCGCCGCCAGCTCGCGGCGCTGGAGGAGGCGCTGGCCGCCTCCGAGGCCAAGGACAAGGATTCGCAGGCCCGCATCGCCGATCTCGGCTCGCGCCTCAACGTCGCGCTCGCCCAGCGCGTGCAGGAGCTGGCGCGCTACCGCTCCGACTTCTTCGGGCGCCTGCGGCAGGTGCTCGGCACCCGGCCGGACATCCGCACGGTCGGCGACCGCTTCGTCTTCCAGTCGGAGATCTTCTTCGACGCCGGCCAGGCGGTGCTGAAGCCGGAGGGCCAGGCCGAGCTCGACAAGTTCGCCACCGTGCTGCTCGACCTCGCCAAGGAGATGCCGCCGGACCTGCCCTGGATCCTGCGCGTCGACGGCCATACCGACAACCGCCCGATCCGGACGGCGCAGTTCCCGTCGAACTGGTACCTCTCCTCGGCGCGCGCCATCGCGGTGGTCGAGTATCTGATCTCGCGCGGCCTGCCGAACGACCGCGTCGCCGCGACCGGCTTCGGCGAATACCAGCCGCTCGACGTCGCCAATACCGACGAGGCGCATCGCCGCAACCGGCGCATCGAGTTCAAGATCACGGAGCGCTGAGGCCATGATCCGCAGGCTGGCGGCCACGGCGCCGCTGCTCGCCCTCGCCGCGCTGCTGGCGGGACAGCCCGCATCGGCCGAGCCGCGCGGCTCCAGCGTCGAGGAATGCGGCGCCTGCCACGGCATCGACGGCATCGCCCGCGACACCGAGGTCCCGCATCTCGCCGGCCAGAACGAACGCTACCTCTTCAACCAGATGCTGGCGTTCCGTTCCGGCAAGCGCCAGCACAAGGAGATGCGCTACATGGCGCGCGCGATGTCCGTGCAGGAGATCGCCGCGCTCGCGGCTTATTACGCCTCCCTGCCGCCGCGCTGAGACGTCGCTTCGCGCGGGGAACCGCATCGTCATTCCGGGGCAGGCGGAAGGCCAGAGCCCGGAACCACGAACACCGCATTTTACGAGACGGACCGGCGCCTCTTCAACGTATTGTCGTGTTCATGGGTTCCGGGCTCGGCCCTTGCGGGCCGCCCCGGAATGACGGGGAGGTTCGGGATCGAGGCGTTACGCTCACGCCGCCTCCAGCCCGAACTGCAGCGCCGCCAGCCTGGCATAGAGCCCGCCGCGCGCCTTGAGCTCGGCATGGCTGCCCTGCTCGACGATGCGCCCCTCCTCCATCACGAGGATGCGGTCGGCGGAAAGAATGGTGGCGAGCCGGTGCGCGACCACGAGCGTCGTGCGCCCCCGCATCAACCGGTCGAGCGCGTCCTGCACCGCGCGCTCGCTCTCCGAATCGAGTGCGCTGGTGGCCTCGTCGAGCAGCAGGATCGGCGCGTCCTTCAAGACGGCGCGCGCGATCGCGAGCCGCTGTCGCTGCCCGCCGGAAAGCGTCACGCCGCGCTCGCCGACGATGGTGTCGTAGCCCTCCGGCAACTCCCGGATGAAGCCGTCCGCCGCGGCAAGCCGCGCCGCCTCCTCGACCTCGTCCTGGGTGGCGCCGGGGCGGCCATAGGCGATATTGTCCCGAACCGAGACACCGAACACCGTCGGCTCCTGCGGCACCAGCGCGAAGCGCTCCCGCCAGGCGTCCGGCTCGGCCTCCGGCCCGGCGACGCCGTCGACCATGACGCGCCCGCCCTGCGGATCGTAGAAGCGCAGCGCCAGTTGCAGCACCGTGCTCTTGCCCGCGCCCGACGGGCCGACCAGCGCGATGCGCTCACCCGGGCGGATCGAGAAGCTCAGATGATGCAGCGCCGAGGCCTCGCGCCCCGGATAGCTGAAGGAGACGTCCTCGAAGGCGAGCTCGCCCAGCGAGGGCTCCGGCATCGGCCTGGGATGCGGCGGGGCGGCGATGGCGGGCTTCATCGCCAGGATCTCGCCGAGCCGGCCGGAGGCGCCGGCCGCCGCGCTGATGTCGCCATAGACCTCCGAGAGCTGGCCGAGCGAGCTCGCCGCCAGCACCGCGTAGAGGATGAACTGCGACAGCCGTCCGCCGCTCATCCGCCCGTCGAACACCTCGGTCGCGCCGGTCCAGAGCACGCAGACGACGCTGGCCGAGACCAGGAAGATCGCGACGCCGGAAAGCAGCGCCCGCGAGGCGGTGGCGCCGCGCGAGGCGGCGTAGGCCTCGTCGGAGGCGGCCTCGAAACGGGCCGATGTCTGCCGCGCCGCGCCGAAGGACTGCATGGTGCGGATGGCGCCGACGGCTTCCGCCGCGAAGGCGGAGGCCTCGGCCAGCCGGTCCTGCGCCATCCGCGCCCGGCGCCGGACCGAACGGCCCGACATCACCAGCGGAATCACGATCAGCGGGATGACGCCGATGACGATGGCCGAGAGCCGCGGGCTCGTCGCCACCATCAGCGCGAGCGCGCCGAGCGCCATGATGGCGTTGCGCAAGGCGATCGAGGCGGTCGAGGCGAAGGTCGACTTGATCTGCGTCGTATCGGCGGTGAGCCGCGAGACGAGATCGCCCGCCTTGCTCGAATCGAAGAAGGCGGGCTCGAGCCGCGTCAGATGCCGGAAGACGTCGGCGCGCAGCGAGGCGACGATGCGCTCGCCGACCGTCATCACCAGATAGAATCGCGCCGAGCTCGCCAGCGCCAGCACGGCGACGACCCCGATCAGCAGGATGAAATAGCTGTTGGCGAGCTGCCGCTCGCCGCCGGCGAAGCCGACATCGATGACCCGTCGCACCGCGACCGGCAGCACCAGCGTCGCCAGCGAGGCGACGACGAGCGCGACCAGCGCCGCGGCGATCCGCCGCTTCTGCGCGCGGGCATAGGGCCAGAAGGTCGCGAGCGAGCGGAAGTCGGGTCGTGCCTTGCTGGTCTTGCCCTCGGTTTCGGCCACGCGCTGGAACTCCTGCGGTCACGCGCGCATCGGCACGCCCTGGAAGGATAGCAATCTTCAACACCGCTCAAACCCGATCGGGCAAGTCTTGGCAAATGCCGCATCGCCGCAGGCGGCATGCGGGCCGAACTTGCACTGCGCCTGCGTCTGCGATATGTGCACGCGACTTCACGACAGGCTCATCCGAATTCTTTCGACGGGCCGGGCAGGCTCGCCTGCTTGTCGATTACGCCCGTTTTTTCGAGTTTCGAGGATTTCGCCATGGCCAAGACCGGCATCCACCCCGACTACCACACCATCAAGGTCGTGATGACCGATGGCAGCGAGTACCTGACCCGTTCGACCTACGGCAAGGAAGGCGACACGCTGAACCTCGACATCGACCCCAAGACCCACCCGGCCTGGACCGGCGGCACCCAGCAGCTCATGGACCGCGGCGGCCGCGTCTCGCGCTTCAACTCCCGCTTCGGCGGCCTGGGCGCGCTCGGCAAGAAGTGAGTAGAGCGCGGCCCCGCCGCCTCCTCCGCGACAATGCGAAAACCCGGCCTCGCGGCCGGGTTTTTTGCTTTCGCGTGAGATCGACGACGGAACCTCGCCGTCATTCCGGGGCAAGCGTGCAGCGCTTGAGCCCGGAACCCATGAACACCGCCGTCACCGGACGAAACCCGGTCCTTCTCGGGAACGTCGTGTTCATGGGTTCCGGGCTCAGCCCTTCGGGCCGCCCCGGAATGACGGCGGGTTTCCTTGCGAAAATGGCAGCCCTCAGCGCCCCAGGCCGAGCCGGGCCTGCAGGCTGGCAAGCTGGTCCTGCACCGGATTCGCCAGCTCCCGCAGCGGCGCAACGCCCCACATCTGCTCCTCGAGATGCTGGATGCGCGCCTGCAGACGGAGCGAATGGGCCATCAGCCCGCGCAGGCGCTCGGGCAACTGCGCGGCGATATGCTCGGCCGGCGGCAGCATCGGGTCGCCGACCTTGACCTTGCTGTGCTCGGCGCGGGCCTGCTCGGCGGTCATCTCGCCCTCGGCCACCGCGCGCTGCACCAGGAGCCAGGAGGCGATCTGCATCAGCCGCGTGGTCAGGCGCATGCTCTCGGTGGCGTAGGTCAGCGCGACCTCGCGCGGCAGCGCCGCGGAGTCCTTGCGCCCGTCGCCGTCGAGATAGGCCGCGGTCTGCTCGACCAGCCCCATCCCCTCGCGAAACAGCATCATGAAGGCCTCGGACCGGACGAAGCCGCGCGCGAAGGAGATCGCTCCCTCCTGCGCCTGCGGCTCCAGCAACTGGGCGTCGTTCATACGGTGTCTCCCATCGGCACAACCGCGTGCGCCTCTGGAACGCCACGCGGATCATGCCGTCGACACCGCAAGAATAGCGCCGTTAACGATGCCGGGCGTCGGTAGGATATCGTTAACCTTAACGGAGATAGAAGCCTCGTGGCGAGAAAAAGGCAGCCCGCCCGCGCCCGCCGCACCGGGTCGCCCGACAAAAAAAGAGCCGCCAGGGGCGGCTCGTGAGGTCAACAGGGAGGCGTCAAACAGAGTAGGCAGGAGCCACTCGACATCCAGACAAACTGGATGGTCAGATTCATACTTTGGAATCTTTAACGACCTCTTAACGGGGCGTCTCCGCACGCGCCTTTTCAGGCCGGCCGGCGAAAAAAGGCGTCGGCTGCGGCGCGCGAGGCACTCTTGCCGGCCCGCGCCTCCGTCAGCCGCTCGATCTCCGCCCTGAGCGCGGCGATCCTCTCATCGATCTCCTCCAGCGACAGCGTCGACAGGTCCTGCCCGATCTCATGGACGCTCTTCGGCTTCGGGCGGTCATCCTCGGAAAATAACGACATGGCAGCCTCGCATCTCACCAAAATCGAGCGGGCAGGCTAAACATCTCCATCCCGCCGCGCCAAGCTGCACCGCAGCATGGCCGGCGCCGCCCGAGGAGACAGACCATGCCCGCCCTTCCCCAGACGATGACCGTGATCGGCATCACGGCACCCGGCGGCCCCGACGTCCTGCGGCCGGAAACCCGCCCTGTGCCGCAGCCGGGCCCGGGCGAGATCCTCGTCGCCGTCGCCGCCGCCGGCATCAACCGGCCGGACGTCTTGCAGCGCCAGGGCGGCTACAATCCGCCGCCGGGCGCCTCCGACATTCCCGGGCTCGAATTCGCCGGCACCGTCGTGGGGCGCGGCCCGGGGGCGACGCGCTTCGCGCCCGGCGAGGCGGTCTGCGCCCTCGTCGCCGGGGGCGGCTATGCCGAATACGCGGTGGTGCATGAGAGCAATGCCCTGCCGGTGCCGGAAGGGCTGTCGCTGGTCGAGGCCGGCGCCGTGCCGGAAACCTATTTCACCGTCTGGAGCAACGTCTTCCAGCGCGGGCGGCTGCAGGCCGGCGAGAGCTTCCTCGTCCATGGCGGCTCCTCGGGCATCGGCACCACGGCGATCCAGCTCGCCAAGGCCTTCGGCGCGACGGTGCTGGCGACCGCCGGTTCCGCCGAGAAGTGCCGGGCCTGCCGCGCTCTCGGCGCCGACAACGCCATCGACTATCGCAGCGAGGATTTCGTCGCGGCGGCGAAGGCCGCGACCGGCGGGCGCGGCGTGAACCTGATCCTCGACATGGTCGGCGGCGACTATATCGACCGCAACTACGAGGCCGCGGCCGACCAGGGCCGCATCGTCCAGATCGCCTTCCTCAACGGCCCGAAGGCCAGCGCCAATTTCAGCCGGCTGATGCTGAAGCGGCTGACCCATACAGGCTCGACCCTGCGTCCGCGCACCGTGGCCGAGAAGGCCGCCATCGCCGCCGAGCTCCAGGAGAAGGTCTGGCCGCTGCTGCAGGCCGGGCGCTGCAAGCCGCAGGTGCACGCGACCTTCCCGCTCGCCGAGGCGGCGGAAGCGCACCGGCTGATGGAATCGAGCGCCCATATCGGCAAGATCGTGCTGACGGTGTGAGGGCCGCATTGCGAGGAGCGCGCGCGTCACGCACGCTTTTCGTGGACACCGGCCACGCCCTCGCCTATAAGGCGCGCCATCCTGCTCATCGTCGATGATTTGGATGGCCGGCCGAGGAGGCCGGTCGGCGCATGAGAGCTATTGTCCGCGACCTAAGCCCTGCCGAGCCTGCGACGGCGCCAGGGCATTTCAGGAGACGCCCGTGTCACAAACCCCGCTGATGCCCAAGGCCACCGCGGTCTGGTTGGTCGAGAACACCTCGCTGACCTTCGAGCAGATCGCCGAGTTCTGCAAGCTGCACCCGCTCGAGGTGCGCGGCATCGCCGATGGCGAGGTGGCGGCCGGCATCAAGGGCCTCGACCCGATCACCTCGGGCCAGCTCACCCGCGAGGAGCTGGAGCGCGCCGCCAAGAACCCGAACCACCAGTTGCGCCTCGCCGAGCGCAAGGTGAAGGTGCCCGAGATCAAGCGCACCAAGGGCCCGCGCTACACCCCGGTCTCGAAGCGCCAGGACCGGCCGAACGCCATCCTCTGGCTGCTGCGCAACCACCCCGAGCTCAAGGACGCGCAGATCATCCGCCTGATCGGCACGACCAAGTCGACCATCGCGCAGATCCGCGACCGCACCCACTGGAACGCCCAGTCGCTGACGCCGATCGACCCGGTCAGCCTCGGCCTGTGCTCGCAGATCGACCTGGATTTCGAGGTGGCCCGCGCCGCCAAGGACCGCCCGGCCGCGCTGGCCGAGGCCGGCTCGACCCTGCTCTCCGCCGAGGAGACCACGGCCCCCGAGCCCGTCCACGCCGAGCCGCAGCCCTTCGCCGATATGAGCCGGCCGAAGCGCGAGGAGGAGGCGCAGATCGACGTCGATTCCGTCTTCGCCAAGCTCAAGCAGCTCAAGCGCACGGATGACGAGGACGACGAGGGCTGAGGCCCTCGGAGCTCCATCCCGCAACGCCTTCATCCCGGACAGGCCGCGTCGGCGGCGCCGATCCGGGATGACCCCGTAGCGGTTCCCGGGGTCCCTACCCGATCCCCCTGCCCTTCAGCGCCGTGCCGATCTCGGCCAGCACCGCGACGTCCTCGATCGTCGCCGGCACGGCGTAGTCCTCGCCATCGGCGATCTTCTTCATCGTCGCGCGCAGGATCTTGCCGGAGCGGGTCTTCGGCAGCCGGCCCACCGTCACCGCCAGCTTGAAGGCCGCCACCGGGCCGATCCGCTCGCGCACCAGCGCGACCAGCTCGCGCTCGATCTCCTCCTGCGACTGGCTGACGCCGGCCTTGAGCACGACGAAGCCGCAGGGCTGCTCGCCCTTGAGCGCGTCGCGGATGCCGACGACCGCACATTCCGCCACGGCGGCATGCGCCGCCAGCACCTCCTCCATGCCGCCGGTCGAGAGCCGGTGACCGGCGACGTTGATGATGTCGTCGGTGCGGCCCATGATGAAGACATAGCCGTCCGCGTCGATGAAGCCGGCATCCGAGGTGTTGTAGAAGCCCGGATAGGTCGCGAGATAGCTGTCCTCGAAGCGGGCATCGTCGTTCCAGAGCGTCGGCAGCGCGCCCGGCGGCAGCGGCAGCTTCAGCACGATCGCGCCCATCGTGCCCGGCGCGACCGGATGGCCGCCCTCGTCGAGGCACCGCACGTCCCAGCCCGGCAGCGGCACGGTCGGCGAGCCGTGCTTGATCGGCAGCAGGCCGAGGCCCAGCGGGTTGCCGACGATGGGCGAGCCGCTTTCGGTCTGCCACCAATGGTCGATCACCGGCACCCCGAGCAGGTCCTCGGCCCATTTCAGCGTCTCGGGATCGGCCCGCTCGCCGGCGAGGAACAATGCCTTGAAGCGCGACAGGTCGTGGCCGGCAAGATGCTTGCCCTGCGGGTCCTCCTTGCGGATGGCGCGGAAGGCGGTCGGCGCCGTGAACAGCGCCTTGACGCCATGCTCGGCCACGACGCGCCAGAAGGCGCCGGGATCGGGCGTGCCGACCGGCTTGCCCTCGTAGAGCACGGTGGTCGCGCCCTGGATCAGCGGCGCGTAGACGATGTAGCCGTGGCCGACCACCCAGCCGACATCGGAGGCGGTGAACATCACCTCGCCCGGCCCGACGTCGTAGAGCTGGTCCATCGTCTCCTTGAGCACGACCATGTGGCCGCCATTGTCGCGCACCACGCCCTTGGGCCGGCCGGTCGTGCCGGAGGTGTAGAGGATGTAGAGCGGGTCGGTCGCCGCGACCTCGACGCATTCCGCCTGGCGCCCCGCCGCCTTGGCGGCGGCGACGAGGCTGCGCCAGTTCCTGTCGCGGCTCGCCTGCATCGAGGCCTCGGCCTGCGGCCGCTGCAGCACGACGCAGGCCTCCGGCTTGTGCCGGGCCATTTCGATCGCCCCGTCGAGCAGGGGCTTGTATTCGACCACGCGGGTCGGCTCGACGCCGCAGCTCGCGGTCAGGATCACCTTGGGCGTGGCGTCGTCGATGCGCGTCGCCAGCTCCTTGGCCGCGAAGCCGCCGAACACCACCGAATGCACGGCGCCGATGCGCGCGCAGGCCAGCATGGCGAAGGCGGCCTCCGGCACCATCGGCATGTAGACGATGACGCGGTCGCCCTTGCCGACGCCGAGGTCCTGGAGCACGGCGGCGAGCGCCGCGACCTCCTCCAGCATCTGGGCATAGGTGTAGCGCGCCTTGGTCGCGGTGACGGGGCTGTCGTAGATCAGCGCCGTCTGCCCGCCGCGGCCGTCGCGCACATGCCGGTCGAGCGCGTTGAAGCAGGTGTTGCAGGTCGCGTCGGGAAACCAGCGGCCATAGATCCCCGCCGCGGGGTCGAAGGCCTTCTGCGGCGGCCTGATCCAGTCGATCCCCTTGGCGACCTCCAGCCAATAGGCGGCCGGATCGGCCTGCCAGCGCGCATAGGTTTCGCGATAGGCCGAGGATGAGGGCGCGGGCGCCGCATGCGAGGCATTCATCGGAAGCGTTCCTCTTCGCCGGGTTTCGTCCTAAAGCCTCGCGGGCGGGCCGGCGGTTCGCGAGGCGGTTTTGCCGGGAACCCTGCGCATTCCGCCCGCCTGGCGCAAGCACCGCCGTCTCAGACTTTCGCCCATCCGCCTTTCCCGCCCGCGAAATCCGGTCCGCCATGACCTTCGACGCCGCCTTCTTCGCCGCCATGGTGCCGGCCGTCATCCTGATGGGGCTGTCGAAGGGCGGTTTCGCCGGCCTGGGCCTGCTCTCGCTGCCGCTGATGGCGCTGGTCGTCTCGCCGGTGACGGCGGCCGCGATCATGCTGCCGCTGCTGATCGCGCAGGACGTGGTGACGGTCTGGTCCTATCGCCGCGAATTCGACCTGCGCAACCTCGCGACGCTGGCGCCCGGCGCCTTCATCGGCGTGCTCGCCGGCTATCTCCTGGCCGCGCAGGTCTCCGACGCCGCGGTCGGGCTGGCGGTCGGGGCGATCTCGATCGGCTTCGCGCTGCGGCGCATGCTCGGCGACGGGCGCCGCGAGCCGGTGGTGACGCGGGCGCGCTGGGGGGCGGGCAGCCTCTGGGGCTTCGTCTGCGGCTTCACCAGCATGATCGCCCATGCCGGCGGCCCGCCCTTCCAGATCTACGTCATGCCGCAGAGGCTGCCGCCGGCGGTCTTCGTCGGCACCGGGGCGATCTTCTTCGCCGCGATGAACCTGGTGAAGGTCGTGCCCTATCTCGCGCTCGGCCAGTTCAGCGCCGCGAATCTCCTCGCCTCGGCGGCGCTGCTGCCGGTCGCCGTCGCCGCGACCTTCGCCGGCGTCTGGCTGGTCCGGCGCGTTCCGGCCGAGCGCTTCTACGTCTACATCTACTGGCTGCTGCTGCTGGTCGGGCTCAAGCTCGTCTTCGACGGGCTGCAGGGCCTGCATCCTTTCGCCTGAGCCCGGCTGCGCGATTGCGCCGCATCGGAAAAAAGGATGGATTACCTCGGCAGGCGCGGGCCGCTAGATCATCGCGCGTCCTTCCGGACGCGGTAACGACGATCTATCCCATTGCCGGTGCATCGGATTTTTCCGAGAAGTGGATTCCACTTCTCGGTCCGATGCTCTAGGCCTGCGCGGACGTTTCGGCAGAAGGCGCCTCCATGACCCGTTCGGCTTACGATACCGATCTCGATCGCAACCCGGCCAATCATCAGCCGCTGACGCCGCTGACCTTCCTCGAGCGCGCCGCGGCCGTCTTCCCCGACCGCACGGCGATCGTCCACGGACCGCTGCGGCGCTCCTATGCCGAGTTCTATGCCCGCGCGCGCCGCCTCGCCTCGGCGCTGGCGCGGCACGGCATCGGCAAGAACGACACCGTCGCCGCGATGCTGCCGAACACCCCGGCCATGCTCGAATGCCATTACGGCGTGCCCATGGCCGGCGC
Organism: Hyphomicrobiales bacterium; assembly: GCA_900466745.1. Taxonomy (GTDB): domain Bacteria; phylum Pseudomonadota; class Alphaproteobacteria; order Rhizobiales; family Beijerinckiaceae; genus Allobosea; species Allobosea minatitlanensis. The sequence goes on from UBNE01000005.1 coordinate 18,832, forward strand.
GGTGCTGAACACGCTCAACACCCGGCTCGACGCCGCGATCATCGCCTTCTCGCTCGACCATGGCGAGGCCAAGGCGCTGATCGCCGACCGCGAATTCTCGAAGACGATCCGGGAGGCGCTCGCCCTCTGCAAGGCGAAGCCCCTGGTCATCGACTATGACGACCCGGTCTATGACGGGCCGGGCGAGCGGCTGGGCAGCGTCGAATACGAGGATTTCCTGGCCTCGGGCGACCCCGGTTTCGACTGGCGGATGCCCGATGACGAATGGGACGCGATCGCGCTGAACTACACCTCCGGCACCACCGGCGACCCCAAGGGCGTGGTCTACCACCATCGCGGCGCGAGCCTGCTCGCCACCTCCAACGTCATCACCGGCAATCTCGGCCGCCATCCGGTCTATCTCTGGACGCTGCCGATGTTCCACTGCAACGGCTGGTGCTTCCCCTGGACGATCTCGATCGTCGCCGGCACCCATGTCTGCCTGCGCCAGGTCCGGGCCAGGGCGATGTACGACGCGCTCGCCGACCATGGCGTCACGCATCTGTGCGGCGCGCCGATCGTGATGTCGACGCTGCTCAACGCGCCGGCCGAGGAGCGCCGCGACTTCCCGCAGACGGTCTCCTTCTTCACCGCCGCGGCGCCGCCGCCGGAGGCCGTGCTCGCCGGCATGAAGCAGGCGGGCTTCGAGGTGACCCATCTCTACGGCCTGACCGAATGCTACGGCCCCTCCGTCGTCAACGACTGGAACGACGACTGGAACGCCCTTCCCGCCGCGGAGCAGGCCGCGAAGAAGGCGCGCCAGGGCGTGCGCTACCCGGCGCTGGAAGGGCTCGACGTGCTCGACCCCGAGACGATGCGGCCCGTCCCGCGCGACGGCGAGACGCTGGGCGAGGTGATGATGCGCGGCAACGTCGTGATGAAGGGCTATCTCAAGAACCCGAAATCGACCGGCGCCGCCTTCGCCGGCGGCTGGTTCCACACCGGCGACCTCGGCGTGCGCTACCCGGACGGCTACATCCAGCTCAAGGACCGCTCGAAGGACATCATCATCTCGGGCGGGGAGAACATCTCCTCGATCGAGGTCGAGGACGCGCTCTACAAGCACCCGGCGGTGCAGGCGGCGGCGGTGGTGGCCCGGCCGGACGAGAAATGGGGCGAGACGCCCTGCGCCTTCGTCGAATTGAAGCCGGGCAAGCCCGCGACGGAGGCCGAGCTCGTCGCCTGGTGCCGGGAGCACCTGGCCGCGTTCAAATGCCCGCGCACGGTGGTCTTCACCGAGATCCCCAAGACCTCGACCGGCAAGATCCAGAAGTTCCGCCTGCGCGAGATGGCGCGCGCGCTCTGAAGCGCGCTGTGTCGACGCGGAGATCCGAGGTTCATGCCCGAACCTCCATCGGAAACGCTCCGGCATGGGTCCCGGGTCAAGCCCGGCATGACACCGCGTTTCCTCGTAAATCAGCATGCCACCGGCAAGCGCGGCCGCCCCGGGCGAAACCCGGGACGGCCAGCTAGAAAGACCACGGCACGCTGCGCCCGCTCGCCTCCGCGGGCCTCAGGCGGCGCCGTGCAGGCTGCCGCCGGGCGTATAGCGGTCGACGGCGTCGGGCAGGACCTTGGAAAGCCGCGCCAGCAGGTCCTCGCGCGAAAGCCCGGTCTGCTTGGCGATGGCGTCGAGCACCTCCGGCCCGAGCGCCTGCTCGAGATCTGACGGGGCGACGTCCTGGTTGGGCCCGGTCCCGACCCAGGAATTGGCCTTGTCGCCCTGCCCGGCCTGGTTGAAGCGGTCGACCAGCTCACCGAGGCCGCTGCTCAGGACCGCGCCGGCCCCGCCGGCGCCGAGGAGACCGCCGAGCCCGCCGAGAAGCCCGCCGCCCGCCTGCTGCTCCGGGGCCTGGCCGGCGGCCTGTCCGCCGCCGGCCGGCGGAGCTTCCTGCCCGCCGCCGACATTGTTGCGGAACCAGTCGGCGATCTGGTCGCGATGCTGGTAGCCGGCGACGGCGAGGAGGCCCAGCAGGGCGGTTAGCGACGGGAAGCCGCTGCTCTTGCCATCATTGCTCACGAGACGCTCTCCTTCTTCGAACTCAGCGGGGATCAGACGGAACTGCGGCGTCCACTGATCATCGCCCAAACCAACAGGACGATGACGGCGCCGACGACCGCGCCGATCAGCCCAGCTCCTTCGCCCGGCGCGTACCAGCCCAGGGACTGGCCGAGATAGGTCGCCACGAAGGCGCCGACGATGCCCAGGATCGTCGTCAGGATGAAGCCCGACGGCTCGTTCGAGCCCGGCGTGACGAACTTCGCGATGATGCCTGCGATGAAGCCGATGATGATGGTCCAGATGATGCCCATGCTCGCCCTCCCATGCTGAGGCGCCGCGCTTGAACGGCGGTGCCGCAGCGCCACGCCTGAACGGCCCTGCGGCGGAAAGGTTCCATCGGGAGCGCGCCGGCGCGCAAAAAAGAACCGGCCCGCGGAGGGCCGGTTCGATACCGCATCAAACGATGCGCCATGGGCTGGCGCTATGGTCTCCTGTTCAATGGAGGGTCGGCTCCGGCATGGTCAGCCTGACGCGCTCGATCTCGTCCTTCAGCAACAACTTCTTCCGCTTCAGCTCCGCGACTGTGAGATCGCTCGATGAGGGACTCGCCACGGCCTGAGCGATCGCATCTTCGAGTTGGCGATGCTTGCGCTCGAGTTCGATGAGACGGGTCTGCAACGACATCTGGATCCTCCTGATGAGCGGTTGACCGGGCCAGTCTGACAGAAAGCCGGCTTCGCGTCTGCCCCGCGCCGTCACACGGCATTCATGAGATTCTGTGATCCTGCCCGGCCGATCTTGCGGGAAGCGGTGATTATGGCGCGTCGCGCCGGCTTGCGCCACCCCGCGCTCTTGCCGTGCGCGGGGCGGCGAAGGCATAGTCGCGCCAAACTACGGCGACGATGAGATGGCCATGGGATTCGAGCTCAGCCCGGAAGAGGTCGAGACCTTCACCGCGGAGCTGGCGCGGCTGCGCGAGGAGCACAGCGATCTCGACAGCGCCATCGACGCGCTGGAGCGCGTCGGCCCGGTCAACCAGATCCAGGTGCAGCGGCTGAAGAAGCGCAAGCTCTATCTGAAGGACCGCATCGCCCAGATCGAGGACGCGCTGACGCCGGACATCATCGCCTGAGCCCGGCAGCCGCCGTCCGCTGCGGCCGATTCCGGGCTTGCCTATCGGATGCGGGGCGGTCTAGATCGCGCGCTTCCCGAGGCGGAGCCCCGAGCATCCATGGCCCAGACCAGCCCCCCCGTCGCCATCATCATGGGCAGCGAGTCCGACTGGGCGACGATGCGCCATGCGGCCGAGGCGCTCGACGCCCTCGCCATCCCCTACGACGCCCGCATCGTCTCGGCCCACCGCACGCCGGAGCGGCTCTTCGCCTTCGCCAGGGGCGCCAAGGCCGAGGGCTTCAAGGTGGTGATCGCCGGCGCCGGCGGCGCCGCCCACCTGCCCGGAATGGCCGCCTCGCTGACGCCGCTGCCGGTCTTCGGCGTGCCGGTCGAATCGAAGGCGCTCTCGGGGCAGGACAGCCTGCTCTCCATCGTCCAGATGCCGGCCGGTATCCCGGTCGGCACGCTCGCCATCGGGCGGGCCGGCGCGGTCAACGCCGCGCTGCTGGCCGCCGCCGTGCTCGCCCTCTCGGACGAGGCGCTGGCGGCGCGGCTCGACGCCTATCGCGCCCGCCAGAGCGAGGCCATCGCCGAGCGCCCGCGCCGGGACGAGGCATGAGCGCGCCCGTCCCGACCGGCCTCGCCCCCGGCGCCATGCTGGGCATCCTCGGCGGCGGGCAGCTCGCCCGCATGATCGCGCTCGCCGCGGCCGATCTCGGCATACGCTGCCACATCTTCGCGCCGGAAGCGGACAGCCCGGCCTTCGACGTCGCCGCCCGCCACACCATCGCCGGCTATGACGACGAGGCGGCGCTGGCCCGCTTCGCCGACACCGTCGACGTCGTGACCTACGAGTTCGAGAACGTGCCGGCGGCCACCGCCGCCTTCCTGGCGGCGCGCACGCCGCTGCATCCGGGCGCCCGCGCGCTCGCGGTGACGCAGGACCGCCTCAGCGAGAAGAGCTTCGTCGACGGCCTCGGCCTCGCCGTCGCTCCCTTCCGCGCCGTCGATTCGCTGGCCGATCTCGAAGAGGCGGTGGCGGCGCTCGGCCGGCCCTCGGTGCTGAAGACCCGCCGCTTCGGCTATGACGGCAAGGGCCAGGTCAAGATCGCGCCCGGCACCGACCTCGCCGACGCCTATGAGACGATCGGGCGCTTCCCCGCGATCCTCGAAGGCTTCGTGCCCTTCGAGCGCGAGGTCTCGGTCGTCGCGGCGCGCGGGCTCGACGGCGCCTTCGCCGCTTTCGACGTCTGCGAGAACGAGCATCGCGACCACATCCTCGCCTTCACCCGCGTTCCGGCGCAGCTCGGCGCGGCGGCGGCCGCCGCCGCGATCGACGCCGCCCGCCGCATCGGCGAGGCGCTGGGCTATGTCGGCGTCTTCGCCGTCGAGATGTTCGTGCTGGCCGAGGGCGGCGCCGAGCGCGTGATCGTCAACGAGATCGCCCCGCGCGTGCACAATTCCGGGCACTGGACCAGCGAGGGCGCCGACACCTCGCAGTTCCACCAGCATGTCCGCGCCGTCTGCGGCTTCCCGCTCGGCTCGCCGGCGCGGCGGGGCCGGGCCGAGATGGAGAATCTGATCGGCGAGGCCGCGCTGCGCTGGCGCGAGATCCTGGCCGAGCCGGGCGCGCATCTGCATCTCTACGGCAAGCGCGACGCCCGGCCGGGCCGCAAGATGGGCCATGTCACGCGCATCCGGGCCGAGCGCTGACGCGACCCGGCCCGGGCGCGATCAAAAACCGGCGAGGCTGCATTTTCGCCGCGCCCTGCCGTGGACAGCCGGACGGAATCCTGTTATCGGCACGGACCTTCGCGCGATCCGCATAGCGGCGTCGCCGGCCCGCATCATTGGATCAACTCGTTAAAGACGGACACTCACGTGCAGGTTCTCGTTCGCGACAACAATGTCGACCAGGCTCTTCGCGCCCTCAAGAAGAAGATGCAGCGCGAAGGCATCTTCCGCGAGATGAAGCTCCGCGGCCATTACGAGAAGCCCTCCGAGAAGAAGGCGCGCGAGAAGGCCGAGGCCGTCCGCCGCGCCCGCAAGCTGGTGCGCAAGAAGATGCAGCGCGAAGGCCTGCTGCCGGCGCCGGCCAAGGCCAAGCGCCCCTGATCCTCGCCGGGCCGCCTCGCGCGGCCCAGGATGGGGCCGAGAATGACAGGCGCCTGGAGTCCGCTCCGGGCGTTCTTGTTTTTCAGGCGCGTTAACCAAGTTTTGGCTTGTTCCGGTAGTTTTCTCTGGAGAGACGCCGTTCGGCCCCGGCAGCGGGCCGGGAGGCGCGATCACGCCGCGGCGGGCTTGCGGGCCCGGCTTCCGCTGGACGGGAGCGCCGCGACAGGCGAAACACGGGACCGACGAGGCCGAGATCGATGAGGCGAAGCATGATCCGAGGCAGTTATTGGTTGGCGGCAGCCGGCATGGCCGTGGCGCTGGCCGGGTGCGACAGCGTTTCCGGCATCTCCTCCCAGCCCTCCGTGGCCGTGCTCGACACCAGCGCCGGCGCCGATGCGAGCGTCAATATCGGCTCGCTGAGCGAGGTCATCAGCCGCAACCCGAACGATCCGGGCGCCTACAACACCCGCGGCGCCGCCTATGCCCGCGTCGGCCGCTATTCGGATGCGATCAGCGACTTCACCAAGGCGGTGCAGCTCGACCCCAATCTCGCTTCCGCCTATACGAATCGCGGCCTGGCCCTGCGCCAGAGCGGGCGCAACGACGCCGCCATGGCCGATTTCAACAAGGCCACCACCGCCAACCCGAACTACGCGCCGGCCTATGTCGCCCGCGCCAACCTGCTGCGCCAGCAGGGCAATCTGCAGCAGGCCCTGTCCGACCTCAACACGGCGATCCGGCTCAACCCCGAATCGGCCGAGGCGTTCCATGCCCGCGGCCTCGTCTACCAGAAGGAAGGGCAGAACCAGCACGCCGTCACCGATTTCGACTCGGTGATCGACCGCAACCCCTACACCGCCCCGCCCTATATCGCCCGCGGCCAGAGCCTGAACGCGCTGGGCAAATACGATGCGGCGCTGGAGGACTTCACCGCGGCCCTCAACGTCGACAACCGCAACGCCGATGCCTGGGCCGGTCGCGGCTTCGCCCAGGAGAAGCTCGGCCAGAAATCCGAGGCCCAGCAATCCTATCAGCGCGCGCTCGGCCTCGACGGCAACAACGCCCAGGCCCGTGCCGGCCAGGCGCGGCTGGGCGGCGGCGGCGGCCTCTTCCGGAGCTGAAGGCCCGGGATACCGGAGCGACCATGAAAAAGGCCGGCGCGAACCGGCCTTTTTCATGTCTTGCCACGTCCCTCCCGGAACCGGAGGGCGGATGTCGCCGGGGACGGATTCAGTAGAGCAGCAGCGCCAGCAGCATCAGCACCAGGACGGCGACCGGAGCGCGCCAGGAAATCTTGTCCGAGGCGATGCCGACGCCGGCGGAGATCACGGCGAGAAGCGTGCCGACCAGCGCCGTGCCCCAGGCATGCTTGACGCCGCCGACCGCGAGGGCCGCCACGATCGCCAGGCTGACCGAGGTGGCGACCTCGGCGATGTGCACGAAGCCGGTATAGGTCCGCTCATGCTCGGAATAGTCCATCGAGGGGACATCGGCGTGATGGGCGTGATCGGCCATGGTCTCATCCTGACAAGAAACGGTTTCCAAAGAGCCGTGTAGCGCAGGCGCGCGAGGTCGGCAACGGAGAGCCGCGGCCGGTGCCCGTCCCACCACGGCTGCACCCCGGCCATGACCCCCGCAGTGTTGAAACCGGCCCTCGCGCGGTCTACCCGTCATCGCCACCGGGGCCTGCTCCATGCTGCCGATGCATGGCGACGCCCGACATCGAAAGCTCAGCTTGGCGGGCCGCGGCGGCGAGGAACGAGCCTCGCCGCTCCTGGGGTTGCCCCACCCGCCTCCAGGACAAGATCATGACAGTCGCAGACCTCCAGAAGCCCCCGGCCGCCGCGGCGCGCGCCGGCAAGGACAAGAAGCCGACCAGCCCCTATGTGCTGCTGTTCTGCATTCTCGTCGTCGCCGCCCTCGCCACCTGGATCATCCCCGCCGGCGAATTCCAGCGCGTGATGAAGGACGGGGTGAGCTTCGTCGTGCCCGGCAGCCTCCATGCCGTGCCGCAGCAGGGCGTGCTGCCCGGCCGCATCTTCACCGCGATCGCGACCGGCGTCGTCAATTCGGCCTCGATCATCTTCCTGATCCTGTTCACCGGCGGCACGCTCGCCGTGCTGGAGAAGACCGGCACGGTCGCCGGCGCCCTGCACCGGCTGAGCGGCGCCTCGCGCTCGGGCGACCTGACGGTGATCGTCATCGTCTGCGCCATCTTCTCGCTGCTCGGCACGCTCGGCATCGTCGCCAATTCGGTCGTGGCCTTCGTGCCGCTCGGCCTGCTGATCGCGAGCTCGATGAACCTGCCGGTCGAGTTCGGCGTCGGGCTGATCTATCTCGGCGCCTATTCCGGCTTCAATTCGGCGGTGCTGAGCCCGCTGACCACCGGCCTGTCGCAGCGCCTCGCCGAATTGCCGCTGTTCTCCGGCATGGAGCTGCGCGCCGTGGTCGGCATCGCCTTCCTGCTGGCGACGATCGCCTTCCTCGCCCTCTATGCCCGGCGCTGCCGCGCCCGCAACATCGGCGCGACCATGACCGAGGCGCAGCGCGCCGTCTCCGACAAGGCGGCCGCCTCGCAGGCGGCGATGTCCGGCGCGCAATGGCTGGCGCTCGGCCTCGCCGCGGTCTCGCTGGTCGTCTTCATCATCGGCACGCTGCGCTGGAAATGGGGCGAGCCGGAAATGACCGCGATGTTCCTGATCATCGCCATCGGCGGCGGGCTGATCTGCCGGATGGGCCCGAGCGCGATCGCCGACGAGTTCCTGCGCGGCAGCGGCAAGCTGGTGCCGGGCGCCTTCATCGTCGGCCTCGCCCGCGCCATCTCGATCGTGCTCGCCGACGGCAAGATCCTCGACCCGATCGTCAACGCGCTGTCGAGCCTGCTCGAGCCGCTCTCGCCGATGGTCGCGGCGATCGGCATGTTCGTCAGCGCCGCGGCGATGCATGTCGCGATTTCCTCGGGCTCGGGCGAATCGGCGGCGCTGATCCCGATCTTCGCGCCGCTCGGCGACGCGCTGCATCTCACCCGTCAGGTCACGGTCCAGTCGGTGCTGCTCGGCGAGGGCATCATGAACTGCATCAACCCGACCTCGGGCGTGCTGATGGCCGTGCTCGCCACCTCCGGCATCGCCTATGGCCGCTGGGTGCGTTTCGTCCTGCCGCTGGTCGGCGTCTGGTTTGTGATCTCGGTGGTCTCGCTGATCGTCGGCGTCTGGATCCACTGGGGCCCGCTCTGAAGAGCTGCGATGGGCGTTGCCGCTGCCAAGCCATCTCATCGAGATGGTTGAGCATCACGCAGCGATGAGCCCCGAATCCTCGATTGTGCAGACGGCGCGGGGAACCCCTCTCCTGTAAGGAGAGGGGCAGGGGTGAGGTGTCGGCCCTTCGACCAGTAAGCGCAACCTCACAGCGGCCGCGGTCAGGTCACGGGCACAGCGTCGAACGGCCGACCCCTCACCCTGCCCTCTCCCTACGGGAGAGGGTTCCCCGCGCTGGCTGGATCATTGTCGCATTCATGGGCGCCAGTCCGGCAGCCGGTCAGAGCCCCGCCTTCGCCAGCGCCTTCGCCTGCCGCTCTGCCACGCCTTCCACCGAAAACCCCTCGATCTCCGCCTCGAACAGCCGGTGGAAGTTCAATTCGGCGTCGAGATGCAGGAAGACGCCGCCGAGTCCGATCGCGGCGCGGTCCATGAAGACGAATTCGCGCGGCACCGTCACCGGCCCGCGCTTCTTCAGCGCCTGATGCACCTGGAAGGCCTGCTTGCGGCCGTATTCGGCGGGGCTGACATCCTCGGCGATGCGCCTGACGCGATCTTCCAGCAGCGGCCCGTAGATGAAGCGCGCCCAGATGTTGAGCGTGTCGACCAGATCCTTGCTCAGCCCCTTGAAGCCCCAGGTCTCGTAGGCGTGGACGACGCGGGCCTCGTCGCCCTGCTGCAGGCCGCGATAGAGATCGACCACGCCCTCGACGAAGCTCGGCGGGAAGATGCGGATGCAGCCATAGTCGAGCAGGTTGATGCCTTGCGGCTCGCCGTCGACCGGGAACACCGTGTAGTTCCCGAGATGCGGGTCGCCATGGATGACGCCGTGATGGCTGAAGGGCCGCCACCAGGCCCTGAACATCGCGGTCGAGATGCGGTCGCGCGCCGCCTGCCCGTCCTGCTTGTGCGACAAGATCGGGCTGCCGTCGAGCCAGTGCATGCTGAGCAGCCGCCTGGTCGAGAGCGCAGGCTCCAGCGCCGGCACGCGGACCTCGGGCGTCTCCGACAGGATCGCCCGGTAGAGCGCGACATGCTTGGCCTCGCGCCGATAATCCAGCTCCTCGCGGATGCGGGCGCCGATCTCCTCGACCATCTCGCTGGTGTCGATCACCGCACCCATGCGCCGGTGCAGCGAGAACAGCACTTCGAGCTGGGCGAGATCGGCCTCCACCGCCGATTCCATGTCGGGATATTGCAGCTTGCAGGCGAGCGGCACGCCGGCGAGCGTCGTCGCCCGGTGCACCTGCCCGAGCGAGGCCGCGGCCGCCGGCCGGAGGTCGAATTCGCCGAAGCGCTCGCGCCAGCCGGCGCCGAGCTCGGCCATCATCCGCCGCTTGACGAAGGCCGCGCCCATCGGCGGCGCCTGCGACTGCAGCTTCTGCAATTCGGCGGCGTATTCCGGCGGCACCACATCGGGAATGGTGGCGACGAGCTGCGCCACCTTCATGATCGGCCCCTTCAGCCCGCCCAGGGCCTTCGCCAGCGCCTCGGCATTGGAGGCGTCGCGCCCCTCCATGCCGAAGAGCCGGGCGCCCGCCATCCGCGCCGCCACCCCGCCGACATTCGCGCCGACACGGGCATAGCGCGCCGCCCGGGCGGAGAATCGGTTGGCTTCGCTATCGCGTTCGGACATGCCCATGGCGCTTTCGCTGTTCCCGTCCCGACCATGTAGGCAGCGGCACCCCCGCCGCCAATGCGGCAAGCGGCCCGCGGCCGCTCACGCCGCGCCGCCGCCCTGCCCCGCGAGCAGGCAGATCCGCCGGGCCACCTCGTAGGACGCCTCGAAGGCCGGCACCGGCAGGAACTCGAAGCGCGAGTGGAAGTTCAGTCCGCCGGTGAAAAAGTTCGGCGTCGGCAGGCCGCGCGCCGAGAGCGCCGCCCCGTCCGTGCCGCCGCGCATCGGCAGGATGTTCGGGGCGATCTGCAACTGCTTCAGCGCCGTCAGCAGCAGCTCGACCGGGCGGCGGTCGTCGCCGAGGCTGTCGCTGATGTTGCCATAGGTGTCGCTGACCGTCGCCGTCACCGTCCCGGTCGGATAGCGGCGGGCGATCTGCGCGGCGACATCCGCGATCCGCTGCTTGCGGGCGGCGAAGGAGGCCTTGTCGAAATCGCGGATATTGGCCTTGAGCACCGCCTGCGCCGCATTCGCGCGCATGTCGGTGAACCAGACATAGCCCTCGCGGCCTTCGGTGTTCTCCGGCGTCTCGGCCCGGTCGAAGGCGGCGATGAAGTCCTGCGCCATCAGCAGCGGGTTGACCAGCACGCCCTTGGCCGAGATCGGATGGGCGGTGACGCCGGTGAAGACGATCTCGGCGCCGGCGGCGTTGAAGTTCTCGTAGACGACCTCGCCGACCGCGCAGCCGTCGATGGTATAGGCGAAATCGCAGGGGAAGCGCGCCAGATCGAGCGCCTTGGCGCCGCGCAGGCCGATCTCCTCGTCCGGCACGAAGGCGGCATGGATGTCGCCATGTCCGTCCTCGTCCCGGAGCCGCCCGAGCAGCGTCATCAGGATCGCGACCGCCGCCTTGTTGTCGGCGCCGAGCACGCTGGTGCCGTCGCTGAAGACGATGTCGTGCCCCTTCCAGGGCAGGATCTCCGGATGCTCGGCGACCCGCAGCCAGATCCCTTGCTCCGCGTTCAGGCAGAGATCCTCGCCCGCGAAGCGCAACAATTGCGGCTTGACGACCGGCGACAGGCCGACATCGACCGTGTCGAGATGGGCGATGAAGCCGATGCGCGGCGCATCGGGCCGGGCGCCGCGCTTGACCGCCGTGACCGTGGCATGCTCGTCGACGACGACATCATCGAGCCCGAGCCCGCGCAGCTCCTGCGCGAGCAGCTCCGCCAGCCGCTGCTGGCCCGGCGTGCTCGGCAGCGTCGTGGCCGCGGCGTCGCTCTGGCTCTCGACCGCGACATAGCGGAAGAACCGCTCCAGCAACTCGTCTCTCAGGCTCATCGAACGCAAATCCTCGATTCTCAGGCGCCGCCCATCCGGGCGAGGCTGCTTCGTACTTCGTCGACGCGCGCCGCGCGACCGCCGGCGGCCTCGACCCGGCGCAGCGTCTGCGCGATCAGTTGCGCGTTGGTCTTCTCGCAGCCGAAGGGCGCATCCTCCAGCCCGCCGCGGACATGGACGCCCCGCGCCACCGCCGGGCCGATCAGGTCGGCCAGATCGACCCCGAGCCCGGCGATCATCGCCGGCGCGCCGGGCGCGGCTTCCGCCAGCAGCTTCAGATGCGCGTCGAGCGCCCATTCGCGCGGCGGAAAGCCCCAGGCGAAGGCGTCGGAGAACATCAACCGGTAGATCGGCATCGGCAGGCCCGGATAGGCCCTGGCCAGCGCAGCGCCGAGCCGGGTGAAGCCGGGCTCGTAGATCGCATAGCTCGGATGCACCTTGTGGCGCTGCGCCACCGCCATCCCCTCGCGGATATGCTCGCCCGGATTCTGGTAGATGAAGCCGGCCTCTCCCTGCGGGATGCCGTCAAAGCTCGTCCAGTTGCAGGAGCCGGGGTCGAGCACGCCCCATTCGACGAGCCCGCGCTTCGCCAGCTCCTCCAGATGGGTGTAGCGGCCGGACTCATGCATGTCGCCGGCATAGCCGGAGCCGAGGATCGGGATCGTCGGATAGACGATGGCGTCGACCCTGGCGCGGATGCCCTCGATCGCCTGCGCATAGAGCTCCCAGTCGTCGCGCTGGCGCCCGGTCGCGACGTCGTAGACATGCAGGTGCACGATCGCGGCCCCCGCCTCCACGGCGGCGATGCCGTCCGCGACGATGTCGGGAATGGCGATCGGGATGCCCGGCTGGCGTTCCTTGCCCCAGGGACCGTTGATCGCGGCCTCGATCCAGATCGGCTCGGTCATGCAGGCATATCCTTCGGCCAGTTGTCGCGGATCCAGCGCGTCAGCCCGTCCTCGTCGACCTCGCCCGCCGCGAGCGCGAGGATCGCGGCGGCGGCATCGGCCTCCGGCACGATGAAGTCGACGCCGTTGATGTAGAGGAAGGTGTAGAGCGCGAGCAGCTCGGTTCGCTTGTTGCCGTCGATGAAGGGATGGTTTTTCGCCAACCCGAATGCGTAGGCAGCGGCGAGCTCGGGCAGCCCGGCGTTGTCATAGGACCATTTGTTGATCGGTCGTTCGAGCGCCGAGACGAGCATGCCTTCATCGCGCAATCCTGCTCCCCCGCCATGAATGGCGAGCTGCTCGTCGTGAATCGCGATGATGATCTCGTCCGACAGCCAATTTGGCTCGATCACTTCGCGAGTTCCGCCAGGGCGTTATGATAGATTTTCATCCCGCGCCGCGCGGCTTCCATCGCCTTGTCGAAATCCGGCTTCTGCTTGACGAAGCGAAAGCCGCCGCCGGCCTGCTCGACCAGATGGACCTTATCGCCCTCGGAGAGCTTGAGCTGCGCGAGGACGTCCCGCGGCAGGATCAGCCCAAGCGAGTTGCCGATCTTCCGGATCTGCAGCACCTTGGCATTCTCGCTGCCACGCTCGGTCGCAGGAGGGTTCTGCTTGTTCATCGCGAAATTCTTTCTGAAGGCAATGGCGTTATATCACGCGTATAACATACGCACGGTTATAACGAAAGTTATGCCGGGCTGAGGCCCGCCGTCGCCTTGTCAGACGCCCCCGATGGCGAATCTAGTGTCGCAAGCCTCAGCAGACGGATGACGACATGCTCGAACGCGGGACCACCTATGACGACACGCTGCGCCGCTTCGCTTGGCGCATTCCCGAGCGCTTCAACATCGGCACCGCCTGCTCGGATGCCCATGCCGACGGCTCGGGCCAACCGGCGCTGATCTTCGAGGAGGAGGCTGGCCGGGTCGCGACGCTCTCCTTCGACGACCTCGCCCGCGCCTCGAACCGCTTCGCCAATCTCCTCGCCCATCACGGCATCGGGGCGGGCGAGCGCGTCGGCATCCTCCTGCCGCAATCGCCGCAGACCGCGATCGCCCATCTCGGCACCTACAAGCGCGGCGCCATTGCGCTCCCGCTGTTCATCCAGTTCGGGCCGGAGGCGCTGGAGCACCGGCTCGGCCATAGCGGCGCCAGCGTGCTCGTCACCGATGCCGGGAACATCGGCAAGGTCGAGGCGATCCGCAACGCCCTGCCGAACCTGCGCAAGATCCTCGTCGTCGGCGGCGCCGGCCATCCCGATTTCGAGGCCGAGCTGGCGAAGGCCTCGGACAGCTACACCGCCGCCGACACGCGTGCCGACGATCCGGCGCTGATCATCTACACCTCCGGCACCACCGGAAAGCCGAAGGGCGCGCTGCACGCCCACCGCGTCCTGCTCGGCCATCTGCCGGGCGTGCAGATGCCGCAGGAGTTCTTCCCGCAGCCGGGCGACCTGTTCTGGACCCCGGCCGACTGGGCCTGGATCGGCGGCCTGCTCGACGTGCTGCTGCCGAGCCTCTATTGCGGCGTGCCGGTGCTCGCCTCGCGCGCCCGCAAATTCGACCCCGAGGCCGCCTTCGCGCTGATGGCGCGGCACAAGGTCCGCAACGCCTTCCTGCCGCCGACCGCGCTCAAGCTGATGCGACAGGTCCGCGATCCCAGGCGCTTCGGCTACGATATGCGCTCGATCGGGACCGGCGGCGAGACGCTCGGCGTCGACATGCTCGACTGGAGCCGCGAGACCTTCGGCTTCCCGGTCAACGAGTTCTACGGCCAGACCGAGGCCAATCTGCTCGTCGCCAATTGCGCCGGCCTCTATCCGGTCAAGCCGGGCTCGATGGGCCGCACCGTGCCCGGCCACCGCGTCGCGGTGATCTCGCCCGAGGGTCGCGAGTTGCCGCCCGGCGAGCAGGGCCTGATCGCGGTCGCACGGCCGGATCCGGTGATGATGCTGGAATACTGGAACCAGCCGGAGGCCACGGCGGCGAAGTTCATCGGCGACTGGCTCGTCACCGGCGACACCGGCGCGCGCGACGAGGAAGGCTATTTCTGGTTCCAGGGCCGCGACGACGACATCATCTCCTCCGGCTCCTACCGCATCGGGCCGGGCGACATCGAGGACTGCATCATCCGCCATCCGGCCGTGCTGATGGTCGCGGTGATCGGCGTGCCCGATCCGGTCCGCACCGAGATCGTCAAGGCCTTCGTGCTGCCGAAGCCGGGGGTGACGCCTTCGCCCGCATTGGCCGCCGAGATCCAGGCCTTCGTGCGCGACCGGCTGGCGGCCTATCAGTATCCGCGCGAGGTCGAATTCGTGACAGAGCTGCCGCTGACCGCGACCGGCAAGATCATGCGCAAGGAGCTGCGCAACCGCGAGATCGCGAAGCAGCGGGGCGGCTGAAAGGCAAGGGGCAGCAGGCTTGGGGTGCGAGGAACCCCTCTCCTATAAGGAGAGGGGCAGGGGTGAGGTGTAGGCCCTTGGACCAGTTAGGCACGCCCTCACCGCAGCAGCGACCGCCTCACAGCAAACACGGTGAGCGGCCTACCCCTCACCCTGCCCTCTTCCTCCGGGAGAGGGTTCCCCGCGGGTTCTGGAAAAACGTCAGCGCGCCTCCAGCACCAGCTCGAAGGTCATCAGCACCGGATTGTCGCCCCGGACCAGCCGCCCGCTCGCCAGCGCGCCGGCATAGTCCACCAGCGCGACGTCGATCGCAGCCGCGAGCCCGCCGGCGCCGGCCCCGATCCGCCCCGCGGTGATCGCGACCTCGGTCGCGAAATTCTCGACCCTCCCGCCATCGGCGAAGCGCGCCCCGATGGTCGAGCCGACGCCGCCATGGACCGCCGCCTCGCGGATGCCGCGCTCGGCGCAGAACGCCTCCAGCGCCCCGCAGAAATCGACATTCGGCTTGATGCGGAGTGCGAAGAAGCGCCCTTTCCGCGGCCCGGCCGCGGGCGCAGGCACGGGCCCGAACAGCTTGAAATGGGTCTCGCCGTCCGGTTCGGCGACGAAGGCCGCGCCGTCGAGCCCGAGCGCCGGCACGGTGATCGTCTCGGCGACGATCGTCTCCTCCGGCAGGATATGCCCGCCGCTGCGCTTGCCGTCGCCTTCCACCCACAGCGCATGCGCATGGAAGAACGGCGCCCCATCGCGCCGGCCGAAGGTCATCACGCCGCGCTCGATGCGCGCCCCGCCCGCAGGCCGGAACGTTTCGCTGTAGAAAGCCGCATGCTCCGGCGTCTTCGACAGCGCCGGCATCACATAGGCGAAGGGCGAAAGCGCCAGCCCGTCGAGCTTCACCGTGCCCGAGGCGAAGCCCGCCGCCGCGAAGCCCTCCCGCACCGCCTCCAGCAGCGGCATCCCGGCCGGCAGCGTCAGCGAGACGGCGCGCCCGCCGCATTCGACCCATTGGATGCGCTCGGGCGTGCCGGTGCCGGGCTGCTCGATCCGCCTCACGACGCCTTCCCCTTCAGGAAGTCGAGCTCGCCGCGCTTCTCCAGCTCGTCCCTGACCAGGCGCTTCGGCACCTTGCCATAGCCGGATTTCGGCAGCGCCTCCCAGAACAGGAAGCGCTTGGGCATCTTGTAGCGGGGGATCTTGGCGCCGAGGAATTCCGCGATCTCGCCTTCGCTCGCGCCCTGGCCGGGGCGCGCCACGCAGACCGCGATGCCGATCTCGCCCCAGACCGGATCGGGCACGCCGAGCACCGCGACCTCGGCGATCGCCGGATGGGTCAGGATCTTCTCCTCGATCTCGCGCGGATAGATGTTCGAGCCGCCGGAGATGTACATGTCCGAGGCGCGGCCGGTAATGTAGACGAAGCCCTGCTCGTCCATATGGCCGAGATCGCCGGTGCGGAACCAGCCGTCGCGGAAGGATTTCGCATTGGCTTCCGGGTTGTCGTAATAGCCGGCGAAGACGGCGGGGCCGATGACGCAGATCTCGCCCTGCACGCCGGGCGGGACCTCCTTGCCGTCATCGTCCTGGATCTGCACCTGCATGCCGGTGCGCTCGAAGCCGCAGGTACCGATGCGCGCATGCGGCCCGTCCTCCGGCTCGTGCAGGGCGGGCGGCAGCACGGTGATGTTGCCGGTGACCTCGCCCAGCCCGAAATACTGCACGATCACCTTGCCGAGCTTCTTCAGCGCCGCCTTCTGGTCCTCGCGATACATCGGGGCGCCGGCATAGATGATGTAGCGCAGGCTCGAATGATCGTATTGGTCCACGGCCGGATGCTCGACCAGCATCTTCAGGATCGTCGGCACGGTGAAGATGTTGCTGATGCGGTAGCGCTCGATCAGCCGGTAGGCCTCGTCGACGTCGAAGCGCTCGGTCGAAAGCAGGATCGAGGTCGCGCCGCGCGCCGACATCATGAGCTGGTGCACGCCCGCCCCATGCGAGAGCGGCGCCACCACCAGCGAGGCGTCGGCCTCGGTCGAGCCCGGCACGAGGTCGCAGAGATGGTTCGTCACCACGAAGCTCATCTGGCCATGGGTCAGCACCGCCGCCTTGGAGCGCCCGGTGGTGCCCGAGGTGAAGAAGAACCAGCAGGGATCGTCGCGCTCGACCGCGACGCTCTCGACCTTTTCGCCGCGATGGCGCGCGATCACCGCCCCGGCCTCGTCCTCGCCGAGGCTGCCCGGGCCGATCCGCCAGATGAACGCCGGCGCCGGGCTCGCCGCCGCGACCGCCGCCGCATGCTCGGGGAAGTCGCCATGGCAGAGGAAGGCCTTCGCGCCCGAAGCCGAAGCGAGATAGGCGACCTCGTCGGGCATCAGCCGGAAATTCGTCGGGACCCAGACGGCGCCGAGCCGGAAGGTCGCGAACATCGAGACGAACATCGTGTCGCAGTTCTTGGAATGGACGAGCACGCGGTCGCCCTTGCCGATGCCGCGTGCCCTCAGGCCGGCGGCCAGCGCCGAGACCTGCGTGTCGAACGCCGCCCAGTCATGCCGCAGATCGCCCTGGATGAAGGCGGCATGGCCCGGCAGGCGCCGGGCGTTCTGGGTCACGATATGGGCGAGGTTCATCACCCGGCGCGACATCGGCACGACGCCCCCGGCGGGGGCTGCGGTTGCGGAGCTCATTTGGCTCTCCCTGTCTCGATCCTGCGCGGCACGGCCGCCGCCACGGGCTTCCCGCCCGGTTTCGATAGGAACATCCGCGCCAGCAGCGCTTCCATCCGCGCGCCCTCGCGGGCCAGCAGCGTCGCGAGCTCGGCCTGCCGGGCCGGCGTCATCCGGCTGTCGATCGCGGCGAGCGACAGCGCGCCGGCGACGCGGCCGTCGGGATAGCGGAAGGCCCGGCCCATGCCCCATGAGCTGGCGACCAGCCGGCCGGGATTGAGCGAGAAGCCGCGCGCGCGGGTCTGCACGATATCGGCCCGGACCGCATCGGGCGGGAAACCGGGATAGCGCGCCAGCAGCGCCGCCTCGTTGGCCGCGACGATGCGGTCCACATCCGCGTCCGGCAATGCGGCGAGAAGCGCGAGCGAACCGGCGCCGACGCCGAGCGGATGCTGGTCCCCGGCCTGCAGCGCATGGGTGCGCACCGGATAGGTCCCCTCCTCCCGGTGCAGGCAGATCGCGTAGTTCTCGCGCCGGACGGTAAGGAAGCTCGTATCCTGCGTCTCGCCGGAAAGCCGGCGCAGGCTGTCCATCGCCAGCTCGAGCAGGCTGTGGCGCCGCGCCGCCAGCACGCCGAGCACGAAGGCCTCCTCGCCCAGGCAATAATGGCGCGTCTGCGCCTCCTGCTCGACCAGCCCGGCCCGCATCAGTGCCAGCAGCAGCCGCCGCGCCGTCGGCTTGTTGAGCCCGCTGCCGGAGACGATCTCGCCGAGCGGCAGCCCCTCGGCCGGCTCGCGCCCGATCAGCGAAAGCAGGCCGAGCGCGCGGTCCACGCTCTGCGAACCGGACAATCCGGCGCCGGTCACGGCACTTTGCGGCAAGCAATCCTCCCGTAAGTCCACGATATGGACCTTGTTCTTATGGACTAACCCTAGATTGGCGCTTTGCGGATTGCAATGCGGCCTCCCTCGTGTAATCTCGCCGACGTTCCGCTGCGTAGCCATTCACAGTGTGGACCACGATCGACGCCGTCTGCATCGCAAGACCGGCGCGGAGGGAGGACGAAACGATGAGCTGCAAGGCAACCCGCATGGCGGGCGCGACGCGCCCGCCGATCCGGCGCTGAGACCGCGGCATGGCCGACGCCGTCGATACGCTGTCGATCCCCGAGAACCTGAGCGAGAACGAGGACGCGCGCCCCGGCTCGGCGATCATGCGCCCGGTCGAGATCGTCGCGGCGGCGCTGGTCGCCTTCATCATCTGCGTGCTGCTGCTGGGCGTCACCTCGCGCTACGTCTTCTCGCTGCCCTTCGTCTGGGTCGACGAGGTCGCCTCGATCTCCTTCATCTGGCTCGCCATGCTGGGGGCGGCCATCGCCATCGACCGCAACGAGCATCTGCGCCTGACGCTCTTCGTCGGCCTGATGCCGGCGCGGCTGCGCGGCTTCGTCGAGACGCTTGCGCTCGTCGCCGTCGCCGCCTTCCTGGCCGCCATGGTCGATCCGTCGATCGAATATGCGGTGGAGGAGAGCTACGTCACCTCGGCGGCGCTCAACATTCCCAATAGCTGGCGGGTCTCGGCGATTCCGACCGGCATCGCGCTGATGCTGCTGCTGACGCTGCGCTATCTGTTCGGCACCGCGCGCCTCGCCGATCTCGCCTGGGCGGGGCTGCTGGTGGGCGGGCTCGGCCTCGCCTTCTGGCTGCTCGGGCCGACGCTGAAGGGGCTCGGCTATTTCAACATCCTGATCTTCCTGATCGGCGTCGTCGCCGCCTGCCTCGTCGCGGGCGTGCCGATCGCCTTCTGCTTCGGGCTCGGCACGCTCTGCTTCCTGGTGTTCTCGACCAATGTCCCGATGATGGTCGTGGTCGGGCGCATGGACGAGGGCATGTCGAGCATCATCCTGCTCTCGGTGCCGATCTTCGTGCTGCTCGGCTGCGTGCTCGACGCCACCGGCATGGGCAAGGCGATCGTCGATTTCCTCGCCTCGCTGCTCGGCCATGTCCGCGCCGGCATGTCCTATGTGCTGCTCGGCTCGCTCTTCCTGGTCTCGGGCATCTCCGGCTCGAAGGTCTCGGACATGGCGACGGTGGCGCCGGCCCTGTTCCCCGAGATGAAGCGCCGCGGCTACAAGCCCAAGGACCTGATCGCGCTGCTCTCCACCGGCGCGGCCATGGCCGACACGGTGCCGCCCTCGATCGTGCTGATCGTGCTCGGCTCGGTCGCCGGCGTGTCGATCGCCGGGCTGTTCAACGCCGGCTTCGTCATCGCCGGCGTGCTGCTGGTCGCGCTCGCCGGCCTCGCCCGCTGGAAGGCGATGGCGGAGGACATGAAGGGCGTGCGCCGCGCGCCGCTGGCGGTGATCGGCAAGGTCGCGCTGATCGCGGCGCCGGCCCTGGTGCTGCCCTTCATCATCCGCGCCGCGGTCGGCGGCGGCGTCGCCACCGCCACCGAGGTCTCGACCATCGCCGTGCTCTACGCGCTGGTCATCGGCATCGTGCTCTATGGCGGCATCGGCCTGCCGAAATTCTACCGCATGCTGGTCGAGACGGCCGCGCTCTCGGGCGCGATCCTGATGATCCTCGGCACGGCGCTGGCCATGGCCTGGGCGCTGACGCAGACCGGCTTCGCCCGCGACCTCGCCAGCTTCATGGCGAATCTGCCCGGCGGCTGGCTCACCTTCATGGCGGTCACCATCGTCGTCTTCATGATCCTCGGCTGCGTGCTGGAGGGCCTGCCGGCGATCGTGCTGATGGCGCCGCTGATGTTCCCGATCGCCAAGAATCTCGGCATCAACGACATCCATTATTCGATGGTCGTGGTCACGGCGATGAATATCGGCCTGATGACGCCGCCGATCGGCATCGGCTTCTACATCGCCTGCAAGATCGGCAACGTCTCGCCCGACGAGGCGATGGGCGCGATCTGGCCCTATCTCGTCGCGCTGCTGGTCGGCCTCGTCGTCATCGCCCTCGTCCCCGGCCTCTCGACCTGGGTGCTGTAGCCGCCTCGCCGGACAAGAAACCAAGAGCCCAAGGAGAAAACGCCCATGACCATCTCACGCCGCAGCCTGCTCAAGGCGACCGCCGCCGCCTCCGCCATCGGCACCTTCCACATCGGCCGCGCCAACGCCCAGAGCGCCGAGTTCACCTATAAATACGCCAACAACCTGCCGGTCGCGCATCCGATGAACCAGCGCGCCAACGAGGCGGCGGCGAAGATCAAGGAAGAGACCAAGGGCCGCGTCGAGATCCAGATCTTCCCGAACAACCAGCTCGGCTCCGACACCGACATGCTGAGCCAGGTCCGCTCGGGCGGCGTCGAGTTCTTCACGCTCTCGCCGCTGATCCTGTCGACCCTGGTCGCCAACGCCTCGCTCTCGGGCATCGGCTTCGCCTTCCCGAACTACGACGCGGTCTGGAAGGCGATGGACGGCGAGCTCGGGACTTATGTCCGCGGCCAGATCAACAAGGCCAACCTCGTCGTCATGGACAAGATCTGGGACAACGGCTTCCGCCAGATCACCTCGTCCAAGGGCCCGATCAACACGCCCGACGACCTCAAGGGCTTCAAGATCCGCGTGCCGGTCTCGCCGCTCTGGACCTCGATGTTCACGGCCTTCCAGTCGGCCCCGGCCTCGATCAACTTCGCCGAGGTCTACACCGCGCTGCAGACCAAGATCGTCGACGGCCAGGAGAACCCGCTCGCCATCATCTCGACGGCCAAGCTCTTCGAGGTGCAGAAATACCTCTCCCTGACCAACCATATGTGGGACGGCTTCTGGTTCCTGGCCAACCGCCGCGCCTGGGAGAAGCTGCCCGAGGACCTGCGCGCCATCGTCGCCAGGAACATCAACGCCGCCGCGCTGCTCGAGCGCGAGGACGTCGCCAAGCTCAATGCCGGCCTGCAGGGCGAGCTCGCCTCCAAGGGCATGGCCATCAACGAGCCCAAGGCCGAGGCCTTCCGCGACGCGCTGCGCAAGGCCGGCTTCTACGCCGAGTGGAAGAAGAAGTATGGCGACGAGGCCTGGGCCATCCTGGAGAAGGCCGTCGGCAGCCCGCTGAGCTGAGCCACGCCCATCACCGCACGCAAGCCATTCCGGGCGCAGCGAAGCGAAGACCCGGGATCCATGCCGGAACGGCGCAGGCATGGATCCCGGATCGGCGCGGCTTCGCCGCTCGTCCGGGCTGACTCGCGCATCTGTCTTCTATCGAGAGACCGACCACCATGGCCGACCGGCTGAAGGGCAAGATCGCCATCGTCTTCGGCGCGGGCTCCTCCGGACCGGGCTGGGGCAACGGCAAGGCCGCCGCTGTCGCCTATGCGCGCGAGGGGGCCGGCGTCGCCTGCATCGACCTCAACCGCGACGCCGCCGCCGAAACCGCCGCGATCATCGCCGGCGAAGGCGGCCGGGCGCTGGCGCTCGCCGCCGACGTCACCGAGCTCGCCTCGGTCGAGGCCTGCGTCGCCGAGACGGCACGGCATTTCGGCCGGCTCGACATCCTCCACAACAATGTCGGCGTCACCCATATGGGCGGGCCGGTCGAACTCTCGGAAGAGCAGTTCGAGGCCTCGCTCCAGCTCAATCTCGGCTCGGTCTATCGCTGCGCCAAGGCGGCGATCCCGGCGATGCTGAAGGGCGGCGGCGGCGCCATCGTCAACATCTCCTCGCTCGCGGCGATCCGCTGGACCGGCTATCCCTACTTCGCCTACTACGCCACCAAGGCGGCGGTGAACCAGGCGACGGTCGCGCTGGCGATGCAGTATGCGAGGGCCGGCATCCGCGCCAACTGCATCATGCCGGGGCTGATCGACACGCCGTTGATCTACAGGCAGATCTCCACGCAATACGCCTCGGTCGCGGAGATGGTCGCCGCCCGCAACGCGCTGGTGCCGCTCGGCCAGATGGGCACAGCCTGGGACATCGCCAACGCCGCCGTCTTCCTCGCCTCCGACGAGGCGAAGTTCATCACCGGAATCTGCCTGCCGGTCGATGGCGGCCAGAGCTGCGCCACCGCGCCGCTCGGCTGAGCCCGGAACCATCTCCCGTCCTTCTCGGGCTCATCCTGAGGATCTTCCGCGAGGAACGCTGGAACCTCCCTCGAGCATCGACTGTTCATTCCCCGGCTGGAACGCTTGCTCCATTCCGGCTTCGCTGCCAGAAAGAACGGCGACGGGAATCCGCAAGGGGAACGGAGTTCGGATGAGCGAGACGGCGACAGCGGACCTGCCGCGCGACTTCGACGGCCTGCGCGCGCTGATCCTCGGCCAGCGCGAGAGCCTGCCCAAGCGCATCGCCCAGATCGCCGCCTATGCGCTCGACAACCCCGACGAGATCGCCTTCGGCACCGCCGCCAGCATCGCGGTCTCGGCCGGCGTCCAGCCCTCGACGCTGATCCGCTTCGCCCAGCATCTCGGCTTCGACGGCTTCACCAGCCTGCAGGTCGTCTTCCGCGAGCGGCTGCGCGAGCGCAATTCCAGCTATGAGGAGCGGCTCAACACCTTGCGCGCCGATGAGGGCGCCGCCGGCAACCACCGCATCCTCGACGGCTTCCTCACCGCCTCGCGCAAATCGCTCGACGTGATGAGCCGCAGCCTCGACGAGGGCACGCTCGACCGCGCCATCGCGCTGCTGGCCGGCGCCGAGACCCTCTATATCGTCGCCCGCCGCCGCTCCTATCCGGTCGCGAGCTATCTCGCCTATGCGCTGGGCAAGCTCGGCGTCCGCTACCAGCTCGTCGAGTCGGCGGCGGGGCTCGACCCGGAGATGATCGCCTTCGCCACGCCGAAGGACGCCGTGCTGGTCGTCAGCTTCTCGCCCTATGCGCCGGCGACGGTGGAGGATGCCCGCGGCCTCGCCGAGCGCGGCGTGCCGCTCGTCGCCATCACCGACAGCGCCTTCTCGCCGCTCGCCAACGTCGCCAGGCTGTGGTTCGAGGTGGCGGAGGCCGATTTCGGCGGCTTCCGCACGCTGTCCTCGACGATGGCGCTGGCGATGGCGCTCGCCGTCGGCATCGGCGAGGCCCGCCGCGCCGGCGCCGGCAAAAGCGCGGGCAAGGGCAGGCGCCGCGGCCGCGCCTGAAGCGGAGCGCGGGCCTGATTAGGAATATATATTCCGCGTTGACGAAATAATGGAATTATCATTTCATACCGGCGACCAGGCCGTCCGGCCTGGCGTGCAGCGCAGCCGGGAGGATCATATGACGGGACCGCTCAGCGGATCGACGCAGGCGCTCGACGTCATCACCATCGGCCGCGCCTCGGTCGATCTCTACGGACAGCAGATCGGCTCGCGGCTGGAGGACGTCGCCTCCTTCGCCAAATCGGTCGGCGGCTGCCCGGCGAACATCGCCATCGGCACGGCGCGGCTCGGCCTGCGCTCGGCCCTTCTCACCCGCGTCGGCAACGAGCAGTTCGGCCGCTTCCTGCGCGAGCAGCTCGCCCGCGAGGGCGTCAATCTCGACGGGCTGAAGACCGATCCCGAACGGCTGACCGCGCTCGCCATTCTCTCGGTCGAGAGCGACACCTCCTTCCCGCTGCTGTTCTACCGCGAGAACTGCGCCGACATGGCTCTGGAAGAGGGCGACATCGACCCCGCCTTCCTCGCCAGGGCCCGCGCCCTGGTGGTCACCGGCACGCATTTCGCCCGGCCCGGGCCCGAGGCCGCCCAGCGCAAGGCGATGGCGCTGATGCGCCAGGCCGGCGGCAAGGTCGTGCTCGACATCGACTACCGCCCCAATCTCTGGGGGCTGGCCGGTCACGACGCCGGCGACAACCGCTACATCGCCTCGCAGGCGGTCTCGGAGCGGATGAAGACGGTGCTGCCCGGCTGCGACCTGATCGTCGGCACGGAGGAGGAGGTGCTGATCGCCTCGGGCGAGAGCGAATTGCTGCCGGCCCTGAAGACGATCCGCGCGCTGACGCCCGCGACCATCGTGCTCAAGCGCGGCCCGATGGGCTGCATCGTCTATGAGGGCGCCATCTCCGACGATCTGGAGGACGGCATCGTCGGCAAGGGCTTCCCGATCGAGGTCTACAACGTGCTGGGCGCGGGCGACGCCTTCATGTCCGGCTTCCTGCGCGGCTGGCTCGGCGGCGAAAGCCTCGCTACCGCCGCGACCTGGGCCAATGCCTGCGGCGCCTTCGCCGTCTCGCGCCTGCTCTGCTCGCCCGAAAGCCCGACCTTCGAGGAGCTGCAGTATTTCCTCGCGCATGGCAGCCCGCATCGCGCCCTGCGCAAGGACGAGGCCATCAACCACATCCACTGGGCCACGACGCGCCGGCGCGACATCCCCTCGCTGATGGCGCTGGCCTGCGATCACCGCGCCCAGCTCGAAGAGCTGGCCGAGCGGCTCGGCGCCGACCCGGCCCGCATCCGCGGCTTCAAGGTGCTGGCGGTCAAGGCCGCCGCCCGCGTCGCCGATGGCCGGCCCGGCTACGGCATGCTGCTCGACGAGAAGCATGGTCGCGAGGCGATGTTCGAATTCGCCCGCCATCCCTTCACCTGGCTCGGCCGCCCGGTCGAGCGGCCGGGCTCGCGGCCCCTGCGCTTCGAGACCAGCCAGGATATCGGCTCGCTCCTGCCGGAATGGCCGGTCGATCACTGCATCAAGGCGCTCTGCTTCTACCACCCCGACGACCCCGCCGAGCTGAAGCGCGAGCAGCAGGAGAAGCTGCGCGGCCTGTTCGAGGCGGCGCGCAAGGTCGGGCGCGAATTGCTGGTCGAGATCATCGCCGGCAAGAACGGCCCGCTCGGCCCCGACACGGTCGCCCGCGCGCTGGAAGAGCTCTATGCGCTCGGCATCAGGCCCGATTGGTGGAAGCTGGAGCCGCAATCCTCTCCCGCCGCCTGGGCGGCGGTCGAGAAGACCATCGCCAGGCACGATCCCTGGTGCCGCGGCGTGCTGCTGCTCGGGCTCGACGCCCCGGCCGAGGAGCTGGAGGCCGGCTTCGCCGCGACGGCGGGCGCCGCCATCGTCAAGGGTTTCGCCGTCGGCCGCACCATCTTCATGAACGCCGCCGAGGGCTGGCTTGCCGGCAAGCTCGACGACGAGGCGGCGATCGCCGACATGGCCGGGCGCTTCGAGGCGCTGACCGGCCTCTGGCTCGCCACGCGCGGCCGCAAGGCGGCGTAGGAGTGTTCGGCCGGGAACCACCTCTGTCTTTCCGGGGGCGCCGCAGGCGCGAACCCGGAATGACAAGCGCCTCGGTGCACGCGCCCGTGATGACATCGTCACTTGTTGCAAAGAGTCGGAAGCCGACATGACCCGCACCATCCGCCTCACCATGGCGCAGGCGCTGACGCGCTACCTCGCCGCGCAGATGACCGAGATCGACGGGGAGCGCCTGCCGATCTTCGGCGGCGTCTGGGCGATCTTCGGCCATGGCAACGTCGCCGGCCTCGGCGAGGCGCTCTGGCAGGAGCGCGCGCGCCTGCCGACCTTCCGCGCCCATAACGAGCAGGCCATGGCGCACGCCGCCATCGCCTATGCCAAGGCCAACATGCGCCGCCGCTTCATGGCCGCGACCACCTCGATCGGCCCCGGCGCGACGAACCTCGTCACCGCCGCCGCGCTCGCCCATGTCAACCGCCTGCCGGTGCTGCTGCTGCCGGGCGACGTCTTCGCCGGCCGCATCCCCGACCCGGTCCTCCAGCAGGTCGAGGATTTCGGCGACGGCACCGTCTCGGCCAATGACTGCTTCCGCCCCGTCTCGCGCTATTTCGACCGCATCACCCGGCCCGAGCAGATCGTTCCCGCGCTGGCCCGCGCCATGCAGGTGCTGACCGACCCGGCCGAATGCGGGCCGGTGACGCTCGCCCTCTGCCAGGACGTGCAGGCCGAGGCCTATGACTACCCGGAGAGCTTCTTCGCCGAGCGCCTCTGGACGCCGCGCCGGCCCCGCCCCGACCGCGACGAGCTGAAAGCCGCGGCCGCGGCGCTGAAAACCGCGAAAAAGCCGCTGATCGTCGCCGGCGGCGGCGTGCTCTATTCCGGCGCGAGCGAGGAACTGGCCCGCTTCTCGCAAGCGACCGGCGTACCCGTCTGCGAGACGCAAGGCGGCAAGTCCGCCCTGCCCGACGACGCCGCGCTCAACATGGCCGCGGTCGGCGTCACCGGCACGGAAGCCGCCAACCGCCTCGCCGCCGAGGCCGATCTCGTCCTCGCGGTCGGCACGCGGCTCCAGGACTTCACCACCGGCTCCTGGGCCCTGTTCGGAGCGCAGGAGAAGACGATCGTCGGCCTCAACGTCCAGCCTTTCGACGCCGGCAAGCACCGCGCCCTCCCCCTCGTCGCGGATGCCCGCGAAGGCCTGACGGAGCTGGCGCAGGCCATCGGCGGCTGGAAGGCGCCCGAGAGCTGGACCGCGAACGCCAAAGCCGGCAAGGCCGAATGGCGCGGGCAGGCAGACAAGGCGACCGCCGCCGGCAACGCCGCCCTGCCCTCGGACGCGCAGGTCATCGGCGCGGTCCAACGGGCCCTCGGCGCGGATGTCGTCCTGCTCCATGCCGCCGGCGGGCTGCCCGGCGAATTGCACAAGCTCTGGCGGGCCGGTTCGCCCGGCTCCTACCATGCCGAATACGGCTATTCCTGCATGGGCTACGAGATCGCCGGCGGGCTCGGCGCCAAGATGGCGCGGCCTGACAAGGAGGTCGTCGTCATGGTCGGCGACGGCTCCTATCTCATGCTCAATTCCGAGATCGCGACCTCGGTGATGCTGGGGCTGAAGCTCACCATCGTCCTGCTCGACAATCGCGGCTTCGGCTGCATCAACCGCCTCCAGAACGCGACCGGGGGCGAGAGCTTCAACAACCTGCTCAAGGACGCGCGGCACGAGACGCTGCCGGAGATCGACTTCGTCCGGCATGCCGCCAGCATGGGGGCGATCGCGGTCAAGGCAGCCTCCATCGCCGAGCTCGAAACCGCGCTGGCGCAGGCCAAGGCCAACAGCCGCACCACGGTCGTCGTCATCGACACCGACCCGCTGGCCTCGACCGGCGCCGGCGGCGCCTGGTGGGATGTCGCGGTGCCGGAGGTCAGCGCGCGCGCCGAGGTCCGCACGGCGCGGGCGCATTACGACGAACGCCGCAAGCAGCAGCGCATCGGTGAGTAGAAGCATGACCGTCATGGCGAGGAGCGCAGCCACGAAGCCATCCAGGGGCGGCGGAGCGCCAAGTCCTCCCGGATGGCTTCGCCACGCGGGCAATGACGGCAGAGACCATCATCAGGAAAGATTCATATGATCCGCATCGGCGCAAACCCCATCGGCTGGTCGAATGACGACATGCTGGAGATCGGCGGCGACATCCCGCTCGAGACCTGCCTGAAGGAGGCCCGCGAAGCCGGCTTCACCGGCATGGAGCTCGGCAACAAGTTCCCGCGCGAGGCGGCGCGGCTGAAGCCGATCCTCGACGCCCATGGCCACGCCCTGGTCTCGGGCTGGTACTCGACGGAACTGCTGGTCCGCGACGTCGCCGCCGAGATGGCGGCCGTGAAGGCCCATGCGACGCTGCTGCGCGAGATGGGCTGCACGGTGCTGATCGCGGCCGAGACCTCGAACGCGATCCATTCAGACATCACGAAGCCGCTCTCGGCGCGGCCCGTCCTGCCCAAGGCGCAATGGGACGATTTCGGCTCGCGCTACACCAGTTTCGCCGAGGCGGTGCAGGCCGAACACGGCCTGCAGCTCGTCTATCACCACCATATGGGCACGGTGGTGCAGACCGAGGCCGAGATCGACCGCTTCATGGGCGTCACCGGCGCGGCCGTCGGCCTGCTGCTCGACACCGGCCACGCCACCTGGGGCGGCGGCGACCCCGCCCGCATCGCCCGCCACTGGAAGGCGCGCATCCATCACATCCATTGCAAGGACATCCGCGAGGCGGTGATGTGGCGCTCCAACCGCGAGGACTGGTCCTTCCTCGAATCCGTCCTCGCCGGCGTCTACACCGTGCCCGGCGACGGGCTGATCGACTATGTCCGCGTGCTGAAGGAATTGCAGGGCTATTCCGGCTGGATCGTGGTCGAGGCCGAGCAGGATCCGAAGAAGGCGGAACCGGCGGCCTATGCCAGGCTCGGCCATGCCAATCTCAGCCGCTTCGTCAAGGAAGCGGGATTGGCCTGAACGACCCACGCCGCTTTTCTCGGGCGAAGCCGGGCGCAGGCCCGGGAATCGCGGCCAGGAAAGGCGCAACACCCCTTCGGCGGGAGATGCTCGGGCCGGCCCGCGCATGACCTGCCCAACGCATAGGAAACAGCCGATGTCCCACCTCAAGGTCAGACCCACCGGCACGCATGGCCGCGTCACCCATGTCACCCCCGAAAGCGCCGGCTGGACCTATGTCGGCTTCGACCTGCACCGCCTGAAGCCGGGCGAGACGGTCTCGGCGGCGACGGGCGGCCGCGAGGCCTGCCTCGTCTTCGTCACCGGCAAGGGCAGGGTCGCGGCCGGCGGCACGGAGCTCGGCGAGCTCGGCGGGCGCATGAGCCCCTTCGACGGCAAGCCCTGGTCGGTCTATGTCCCGCAGGGCACGGACTGGTCCGTCGCCGCCGCCACCGATCTCGAGCTCGCGGTCTGCACCGCGCCGGGGCTCGGCGGCGGGCTGCCGGTCCGCGTCATCGGCCCCGACGATCTCGGCCAGGAGGTGCGCGGCAAGGGCGCCAACACCCGCCACGTCACCAATATCCTGCCCGAGACCGAGCCGGCCGATTCGCTGCTCGTGGTCGAGGTCGTCACCCCCGCCGGCAACACCTCCAGCTATCCGCCGCACAAGCACGACCGGGACGACCTGCCGCGCGAATCCCAACTGGAGGAGACCTATTACCACCGCCTGAACCCGCCGCAGGGCTTCGGCTTCCAGCGGGTCTATACTGACGACCGCAGCCTCGACGAGGCGATGGCGATCGAGGATGGCGACGTCGTGCTGGTGCCGAAGGGCTACCATCCCTGCGCCACCTGCCATGGCTACGACCTGTATTATCTCAACGTCATGGCCGGCCCGAAGCGGATCTGGAAATTCCACAACGCCGCCGAGCACGAATGGCTGCTGAAGGGCTGAGCGGAGCGGACAACTCCTTCGAACGCAGGACGCGCCGATGGCGACTTGCCGGTTCCATCACCCATGCGCGGCCCGGGAGGGCGCGCATGGGAGGGAGCCCGCAGCGTGCCCGGCGATCGAGAGCATCGGCCCGAAAAGCGGAACGCGGTTTTCGGGAAAAGCCGATGCAAAATCAAAGAGCTAGCGTATCGGACTGAACACGATATTCAGTCCGATACGCTAGCCCGGATTGCACTTGTAGACGGTGCCGGTGGTCTTGCCGCCGGCCCATTTGATGTCGGCGATGTCCGAGAAGACATGGGTGCCGCCCATCTCGGCGCCGCGGATTTTGAGCCGCGTCAGCGTCATCTCGCGATTCTTGTCGAGGGGCAGGATCGCGCCATAGCCGGAAGCGCCGTCGATCTCGCCCAGCTTCTGGCAGTTCTCGACGACGCCCTGCGTATTGGTCACCACGACGATGCTGCTGCGCGAGGTCTGGTAGGCGCAGGCGCCGAGCAGGAGCGCGGGAAGAAGAATCGGGAAACGCGGCTTGATCTTCACCGGAAGGTCTCTCTGGGGGGCATCGAACACATGTTCCGCCGCTTTCGCACAAATGCAAGCCCGCACACAAATGCCGGCCCGGCGCCGCGGGCGAAGCTCCGGCATCGCTCCGGCCGCGACATCCGGGCCGGAGCGGCCCGGCCCCGTCCCGTCGCGCCGGCGATCCGCAACAATTGCCGAAAAACAGCCGTGTGAACTTAACTCAACCGCCACGCTCATTCTTGACCTGCCCACACGGCTGCTTTTAAGTCCGGGCAGGCCAATGGGAGGCTGCAAAGGAACCAATATGCGTAGCATTCTGATCGTAGGGGCCATGGCCGCTCTTCTCGCCGGTTGCCAGACCGCGCAGGAATCGATGGCCGACGCCGAAGTGACCTGCGAGGCCCAGGGCTTCCGCCCCGGCACCCGCGCCTATCAGCAGTGCCGCTCGGCGAACTATGTCGAGAACCGCCGCGCGTCGAACGAGGCGGGCTCGGCCGTCGCGGCCGGCGTCGCCGCCGGCGTGGTCGGTGGCGCCATCGCCGCCAGCGCCGATCGTCACTACTATCGCGGTTACTGGGGTCCGCGCCGCTACTGGTGGTGATCGGATCGGCCTGCCCTCCGGGGCAGGCCTCCGAACCGGACGAAAAAAGCCCTGCGGCTCGCCGCAGGGCTTTCTTTTTGCAGGCGCTTTTTGCAGGCGGCGAATGGCCGCCGCAGATGGCTCAGCGCTTGGCCGTCCGGCGCCGCGGCGCCGCCGGCTCGGCCTCGGCGCGGCCGGAGGTCAGCAGCGAGCCGAGAAGATAGACCGCGATGCCGACGCCGATCAGCGCCGCGACCGGCTCGCGCTCCGCCCGCTTCACCAGCATGCGCCCGCCGCGATCGGCGTATTCGCGCGCCCGCGCCGCATAGTCGCCGGCCCGCTCGGCGTAATCCTCGGCTTCGCCGCGATGGCTGCGCAGCCATTTGCTGCCGGCCTGGAGCGCGCGGTCGCCGGCATCGGCGGCGCTCGAGCCGTAATCCTGCAGCCAGCCGCGCCAGCGGCCGTAATCCGGCTGGTAGCGCTCCCAGCGCGAGGCCGGCGCGTTGCTGCGCAGCGCCGCCCAGGCGATCAGCCCGACGCTGAGCGCCCCGAGCCCGAGGGTCGCCAGCGGATGCCGCTCGACGGCGTTCACGACCGCCTGCCCGCCCTGGCGCGCCGTCTCCAGCGGGTCGGCGTCGCCGACGGCCTCGCTCACCGCGTCCTTGGCGCGGGCATAGCGCTCCTTCACCGCCTCGCCGGCCTTGTCGGCGATCTCGCCGGCCTTGTCCCGCAAGCTGCGCACCGTCGCGCCGGCTTCCTCGCGCGCCTCGTCGAAGTCCCGCGGCACGTCGGGGGGAAAGCTGTTGGTGTTGGCCATCGCGGATGCTCCGTTTCTGAACAGGGTCATGGCCACTGAACCCGGCAGGCGCGGGTGGGTTCCCCCCGGTGCCAGGAAAAGCACGGCGTCATCGAAGCAGGACGTTTCGGCCATCACCCCGTCAAGATTGGATGCGAGGTCAACGGACAACAGGGGCATCAAACGAGAAGGAGACGCTTATGCATGTTCAGCACCTCCAGATCGCGCATCCCTCCGTCCTCTCCGATCCCGAATGGATCGCGCTCGAGAGCATCGAGGAAGAGACCCGGCATTTCATCTTCGACGAGACGATGCTTCATGCCCTGAAGGATCGCGGCCTGGTCGAATCCGATGGTGCGATCTGGCGCGTCACCGAAACCGGCCAGAGGCGGCTGAGCGAGCGGAGCTGATCCGCCCGGCCGGTGCGGTGCGGCGCGTGAAACGCGGCTCGCCGCCCGCCATCGCAGCAGCATCCCCGCAACGGCGCTGGAAATTCTCCGGCGCCGTTGCCATGTGGCAGGCATCCCGAAGCCCCATCCTGCGGAACGCCATGGCCAAGCCCGTCTCGATCACCGTCTCCCACGACCTCGGCCGCGAGGCCGCGCTGAATCGCCTGCGCGGCGGTGTCGACAGCATCCGCGACCGGCTCGGCCTGGTGCGCATGCAGCTCGTCGAGGAGCGCTGGGAGGGCGACAGCCTGCATTTCGGCGTCGCCGCGCTGGGCCACACCGTGCATGGCCGGCTCGATATCGAGGAGGCGCTGGTGCGCGTCGAAGTGACGCTGCCCTGGATGCTCGCGATCTTCGCCGAGAAGCTGAAGCTCGGCGTCGAGAAGCAGGGCCGGATCCTGCTCGAAAAGCCGAAAGCCTGAAGCCGGCGCATGGTCGGGCACGCCGGCGCGGGTGCAGCCCCCGCGCCGCGATATCGTCAGCGCGGAATCGCCCCGCCCGGTCTCAGCCGACCAGCTCGAAGCGGATGTCCTGCGCCCCTTCCCAGAGGGTCTTGCGGCCGAGCGTGTAGAGGTTCTCCAGCCCCGAGGTCAGGGTGATGAAGTGGTTGCCGGAGAGCACCCCGGCCTTGCTGGCGAATTGCACGCCGCCATAGGCGAGCAGGATCTCGGTCTCGCTGACGCCGCCCGGATAGAGGATGATGTGGCCCGGCGCGGGATAGGCGGTGTTGTTCTCGTAGCCGACGCCGAAATCGAGATCGCCCAGCGGCATCCAGACGCCCTCGCCGCTCCAGCGGACATGCACGATCTTGCTGACGAAGGGCAGGTGCCGCAGAAAGGCGGCGCAGGTCCTGGGCGCAGCCTCGAGCTCGAACTTCCCCTCGAAGCTGTAAGGGCCGGCGGTGATGACCAGTTTCTGCATGGGAAGACCGTCTCTCTGAAAGGGGAGCCTGGGACCATGTTGCATGCCATCGCGGACCGGCCCGGCGCAAGCGGCGGCGCTGGAACATCTGCGCCGCCGAAACGCGAAGAATGCGCTGCCGCCGCCACGGTGCCGGCGGCCTTCACCTTGCTCCCCGTCAAGGGGCTGCGTCGGCGTCCGGTTCCGACCGAGCGCCCGGCCGGAAGGCCCTTCAAGAAATCGCTTCCTTGAGGTCGAGCGTGCCGGCCGAGCCGATCGCGGCGTAGTTGCGCTTCAGCCAGCGCTTCGCCGCAGCCCGCCCCATGTCGCGCAGGCGCAGCAGGAAATCCCATTCCGCGTTCATGCGCGAGGAGGAGGTCAGCTCCGCCAGCGGCGGGCCGCCGTCGATGCGGTGCATCAGCACGCGCTTGTATTCCTCGCGCGGCAGCTTGCCGGCATCGACCAGGCGGTTGACGAAGTCGATCGCGCGCAGCTCGCGCAGCAGCGAGGCGTTGAAGGTGATCTCGTTCAGCCGGTCCTGGATCTCGCGCGCCCTGGTCGGCAGCTCCCGCCGCTGGAGCGGATTGATCTGCACCAGCAGGATGTCGTCGCAATGCGCCTCGTAGAACAGCGGGAACAGGGCGGGGTTGCCCATATAGCCGCCGTCCCAATAGGCCTCGCCGTCGATCTCGACCGCCTGGAACACCATCGGCAGGCAGGCCGAGGCCATGACATGCTCGGCGGTCAGCTCCTTGCGCTCGAACACGGCGATCTTGCCGGTGCGGACATTGGTGGCGGCGATGAACAGCTTGACCGCGTCATGCGCCCTCACCTTCTCGAAATCGATCAGGTCGGCGACCACGCCGCGCAGCGGGTTGATGTTGAGCGGGTTGACGTCGTAGGGGCTCGCCACCTTCGAGAACATCTCGAAGAAGACCATGCCCGGCGGCGTGCCGTTGTTGCCCCAGGCGCCGAGCATGGTGTCGATGAGCGAGCGCTCCGAGCCGCCATATTTGCCGTCGACGCTGATCGCCCGCCAGAACGCCTCGAGCTTGGCCCGCGCCCCGTCGGCGCCGCCGTCGATCCAGCCCTCGGCCAGCACGACGGCGTTCATCGCGCCGGCGCTGGTGCCGGTCAGCGCCTCGATGCCGAGGCGCCCGTCCTCGAGGATGACGTCGAGCACGCCCCAGGTGAAGGCGCCATGCGCGCCTCCCCCCTGCAGGGCGAGCGAGATCGTCTTCTCCGCCTTCGGTCCCGCCAGCCCCTTGGCCGGCTCGGGGCGGTGGCTCTGGCGCCCGCTCACTCGGCGGTCCAGCCACCGTCGATCGGCAGGGTCGCGCCGGTGATCGACTTCGCTCCGTCGGTGCAGAGGAAGACGGCGAGCGCCGCGACCTGCTCGACGGTGACGAATTCCTTGGTCGGCTGCCCGGCCAGCATGACGTCGCTGATGACCTGCTCTTTGGTCAGGCCGCGGACCTTCATCGTGTCGGGAATCTGCTTCTCGACCAGCGGGGTCCAGACATAGCCCGGCGCGATGGCGTTGACGGTGATGCCCTTGGTCGCGACCTCGAGCGCCACCGTCTTGGTCAGGCCGGCGATGCCGTGCTTGGCGGCGACATAGGCCGATTTGAACGGCGAGGCGACGAGCGCATGCGCCGAGGCCGTGTTGATGATGCGGCCCCAGCCCTTCTCCTTCATCTTCGGCAACGCCGCGCGGATCGTGTAGAAGGCCGAGGACAGGTTGATCGCGATGATCTGCTCCCATTTCTCGGGCGGGAACTCGTCGACCGGCGCGACATACTGGATGCCGGCATTGTTGATCAGGATGTCGATGGCGCCGAAGGCCTTCTCGCCGGCGGCGATGAACGCGGCGATCTCCGCCGGCTTGGTCATGTCGGCCGGGGAGAACACCGCCTTGACGCCGAATTCCTGCTCCAGCTCGCTGCGCAGCTTCTCGGCGTCGGCCGGCGGCAGGATGCCGTTGATGACGAGGTTGGCGCCCTCGGCGGCGAGCGCGCGGGCATAGGCGAGGCCGATGCCGGAGGTGGAGCCGGTAATGGCGGCGGTACGGTCTTTGAGGAACATGAGCGTCAAGGCTCCTGACAATCGGGGAGAAAATGCTTAGGTTCGGGCCGAACGAGGCAATGCACCGACAGGATATCGCCGCAGGTTGCCCGATGAGTCTTTGCAACGCAACATGACGACAATGCAGCCGAACCCGCATCATCACGGCGACCATGACCATGCGTCGCACGCCCATGGCGAAGGCGGCTGCCGCCATGCCGCGGACCATCGCGCGCATGCGGCGGAAGCGCTGTCGCGCGCCGAACGGATCTGCCGCGAGCGCGGCCTGCGCCTCACCCCGATCCGGCGCAAGGCGCTGGAGGCGCTCCACGCCGACCACCGCCCGGTCGGCGCCTACGACCTCGCCGACCGGATCTCGCCGGAAGGCGGGCGCCGCCTCGCGCCGATCTCGATCTACCGGGCGCTCGACTTCCTGGTG
The DNA here is from genome assembly GCA_900466745.1 of Hyphomicrobiales bacterium. Taxonomy (GTDB): domain Bacteria; phylum Pseudomonadota; class Alphaproteobacteria; order Rhizobiales; family Beijerinckiaceae; genus Allobosea; species Allobosea minatitlanensis. Next base: position 54,138 of record UBNE01000005.1, read on the forward strand.
GAGCAGGGCTTCGTCCACCGGCTCTCCTCGAAGAACGCCTATATCGCCTGCCTGCACGGCCATGGCGCGCACGAGGTCGTCGCCTTCCTGATCTGCGAGGTCTGCGGCGGCGTCGACGAGGATTCCTCCCCCGCGATGAAGAAAGCGGTGGCGGCGATCGCCGAAACCCGGCAATTCTCGCCCTCGCACCAGATGGTCGAGATCGTCGGCCGCTGCGAGCATTGCCGGAGCGCCGGTTCGTGATAGAGCAGCCCGCATGAACGAGCGTGCCTTCTCCTACCTGACGCCGGAGCGCGCCGGCCCCCTGGGCCGCCAGGTCACCGTCCCGGTCAAGGTCGGCCATGTCACGGTCGGCGGCGGCGCGCCGATCGTCGTGCAGTCGATGACCAACACCGACACCGCCGATATCGGCGCGACGGTGGCGCAGGTCGCGGCCCTCGCCCGCCAGGGCTCGGAGCTCGTCCGCATCACCGTCGACCGCGACGAGGCCGCCGCCGCCGTGCCGAGGATCCGCGAGCGGCTCGACCGCGTCGGCATCGACGTGCCGCTGGTCGGGGACTTCCACTATATCGGCCACAAGCTGCTCGCCGACCATCCCGCCTGCGCCGAGGCCCTGGCGAAATACCGGATCAACCCGGGCAATGTCGGCTTCAAGGACAAGAAGGACAAGCAGTTCTCGCAGATCGTCGAGCTGGCGATCCGCTACGGCAAGCCGGTGCGCATCGGCGCCAACTGGGGTTCGCTCGACCAGGAGCTGCTCACGGCGCTGATGGACGAGAACGCCCGCAGCCCCCGTCCGCTCGACGCCCGCGCCATCATGCGCGAGGCCATGGTCCAGTCGGCCCTGCTCTCGGCCGAGCGTGCCGAGGAGCTCGGCCTCGGCCGCGAATACATCATCCTCTCGGCCAAGGTCTCCGGCGTGCAGGACCTGATCACGGTCTACCGCATGCTGGCGAGCCGGGCCAACTACGCCATCCATCTCGGCCTGACCGAGGCCGGCATGGGCTCGAAGGGCATCGTCGCCTCCTCCGCCGCGCTCGGCATCCTGCTGCAGGAGGGCATCGGCGACACGATCCGCTATTCGCTGACGCCCGAGCCCGGCGGCGACCGCACGCTCGAGGTCAGGACGGCGCAGGAGCTGCTCCAGACCATGGGCTTCCGCGCCTTCGTGCCGCTGGTCGCGGCCTGTCCCGGCTGCGGGCGCACCACCTCGACGGTGTTCCAGGAGCTCGCCCGCGACATCCAGGACTGGATCTCGACCTCGATGCCGGAATGGAAGACCCGGTATCCCGGCGTCGAGAACCTCAACGTCGCGGTGATGGGCTGCATCGTCAACGGGCCGGGCGAGTCGAAGCACGCCGATATCGGCATCTCGCTGCCGGGCACGGGCGAGGTGCCGAGCGCGCCCGTCTTCGTCGACGGCCGGAAGGTCGCGACCCTGCGGGGCGCCGGAATCGCGGAGGAGTTCAAGGCCATGGTCGCGGATTACGTCGCCCGGCGCTTCGGCGTCGGTATCGCCGCCGCCGGCTGACCCGCGCTCTTTGCCTGCCGTCCGCATTATGCTAGAGGCCCCGGCCTTCCGCTGCACCGCAGCACGCGCGGAGATCCCCCATGGGGCATGAACAACCGGGCCTTTCGACCGTCCGGCCGGAAGATTCCCGCTTCGGACTCGATGACGGCCACGGCGCTGCCGGCGGCCATCACGGCCCCGGCAAGCAGGGTTTCGCGGCGCTGGCGCTCGGCGCGCTCGGCGTCGTCTATGGCGACATCGGCACGAGCCCGCTCTACGCGCTGCGCGAGACCATCCTCGCCGCGACCGGCGGCGTCGAGAACGCGGTGGTCCCGCCGACGGTGGTGATCGGCGTGCTCTCGCTGATTCTCTGGTCGCTCGTCGTCGTCGTGACGCTGAAATATGTCGTGCTGCTGATGCGGGCCGACAATAACGGCGAAGGCGGCATCCTCACCCTCGTCGCCCTCGCCCAGCGCGCGCTCGGCCGCAACAAGAGCCGCACCGCGCTGCTGCTCGGCATGGTCGGCGCCGGGCTGTTCTACGGCGACACCGTCATCACCCCGGCGATCTCGGTGCTGTCGGCGATCGAAGGCGTCAAGCTCGTCACGCCCGTGCTCGACGACTACATCCTCTGGCTCGCCTCGGCGATCCTGATCGGCCTCTTCGTCATGCAGAGCCACGGCACGCACCGCGTCGCGACCTTCTTCGGGCCGATCATGCTGCTCTGGTTCGTGACGCTGGGCTGCCTCGGCATCTACCACATCGCCGACGACCCCACGATCTTCCGCTCGATCAACCCCTGGTACGCCCTGTCCTTCTTCCGCGACCATGCCGGGGTGTCGCTCGCCGTGCTCGGCTCGGTCTGCCTGGCCGTGACGGGGGCGGAGGCGCTCTATGCGGATATGGGCCATTTCGGCCGCGGCCCGATCCGCGGCGCCTGGCTCTACGTCGTCTTCCCGGCGCTCTGGCTCAACTATCTCGGCCAGGGCGCGCTGATCCTCTCCGACCCGAGCGCGATCGACAACCCGTTCTACCGCCTCGCGCCGCAGGGCTTCCTGCTGCCCTTCGTGGTGCTGGCGACGGTCGCGACCATCATCGCCAGCCAGTCGGTGATCACCGGCGCCTTCTCGCTGACCCGGCAGGCGATCCAGCTCGGCCTGCTGCCGCGCATGGAGATCCGCCACACCTCCGAGCAGACCTCCGGCCAGATCTACGTGCCGCGCGTCAACCTGCTGCTGCTCGTCGTCGTGCTGATCCTGGTCTGGTCCTTCCGCTCGTCGTCGAGCCTGTCGCATGCCTACGGCATCTCGGTCTTCGGCACGATGGTGGTGTCCTCGCTGCTGGCCTCGATCGTGATCCGCCGCCACTGGGGCTGGAGCCTGCCGGCCACTGCCGCGATCATCCTGCCCTTCTTCCTGGTCGACGTGTCGTTCTTCTCGGCCAACATGCTGAAGCTGTTCCATGGCGGCTATGTGCCGGTGCTGCTCGCCATGGGGCTGACGCTGGTGATGTGGACCTGGATGCGCGGCACCAAGATCCTGTTCGACAAGACCCGCAAGACCGACGTGCCGCTGCTGGAGCTGGTCGCCATGCTGTCGAAGAGCCCGCCGGCGCGGGTCAAGGGCATGGCCGTCTTCCTGACCAGCGACCCGGAGACGGCGCCGGCCTCGCTGCTGCACAACCTCAAGCACAACAAGGTGCTGCACGAGCGCAACGTGATCCTGACCGTGCGCTCGGCCGACACGCCCCGCGTCGCCGAGGAGGAGCGCGTGCGCCTCGCCCGGATCACCGACGATTTCTGGCGCGTCGACATGGTCTATGGCTACATGGAGAGCCCGAACGTGCCCAAGGGGCTGGCCATGCTGCGCAAGCAGGGCTTCAAGTTCGACATCATGTCGACCTCGTTCTTCCTGTCGCGCCGCTCGATCAAGCCCTCGCCGCAATCGGGCATGCCGATCTGGCAGGACAACCTGTTCATCAGCCTGACCAAGAGCGCGACCGACGCGACGAGCTTCTTCCAGATCCCGACCGGCCGCGTCGTCGAGGTCGGCACCCAGGTCACGGTCTGAGAAACGGCGCTCGGCGAGAGGCAGTCGGCAGTCGTGCCCCTACTGCCGACTGTTGCCCCTCTCAATCCAGCCGCGCCGAGCTCGCCTCCTCGGGAACATGCCGCACCCGCTCGCGATAGAGCAGGTAGAGCCCCGAGGCGATGACGATGCCGCCGCCGATGAAGGTCCAGCGGTCGGGCCATTGTCCGAAGACGAGCCAGCCCATCAGCACCATCCAGGCGAGCTGCGAATAGATGAACGGCGCCAGCACCGTGGCCGGCGCCAGCCGGTGCGCCACGATCAGCATCCAGTGCCCCACCGCGCCGAAGAAGCCGATCGCGAACAGCGGCAGCCAGCTCAGCGGCTCCTGCGGCGTCGTCCAGACGAAAGGCAGCACCGGCAACAATATGACCGTGCCGGCGAGCCCGGAATAGACCATCGTCGTCTCGGAGGAATCGAATGCCGCGAGCATCCGCGTCGAGAGCACGTAGAAGGCATAGCAGAAGCAGCCGGCGACCGAGAGCAGCGCGGCCGGATGCATGCCGCCGCTGCCGGGGCGCGTCACCACCAGCACGCCGAGGAAGCCGATGCCGATGGCGACCAGCCGGCGCGGCCCCGGCCATTCGCCGAGCAGCGGCCCCGAGGCCAATGCCACCAGGAAAGGCCCGGCGAACATGATCGAGATCGTCTCGGCGAGCTGCAGATAGCGCAGCGCGATGAAGTTCAGGACCGTCGAGCCGAGCAGCATCAGCGAGCGGAAGAGCTGCAGCCAGGGCCGCTTCGTCCGCAGCACGCCGGGATGGCTCCAGGGATTGATCAGGAAGGAGACCAGCACGACGCTGACGCCGTAGCGCGCGAAGGTCACCAGCAGCGGGTCCATGCCGTGGACGCCGAGCCATTTCGCATTGGTGTCGAGCAGCGCGAAGCACAGCACCGCTGCGCACATCAGGCCGATGGCCGTCAGGCGCGCGCGGCGCGCCTCGTCGGCGGAAGGAGAAGGCGCAGGCAAGCCCGCCTCGCTATGCTTCGAGCGAATGTGACCGTCAGGCTTAAACGATTTGAAGCGCCTCGCCAGCACCGCAGCGCATGCGCTCCATGCGGAAATCAGGCGTCGCTATCGGCCTCTTCGCCGTCGATCTCGGGGTCGTCCTGCTCGGCCCCGGCCCTGGAGAGGCCCTTGGCCGCCTTGCGCAGCAGCTTGCGGAGCTGCTTGCGCTCCTTGCTGTCGAGCCTGTCGAGCAATTCCTCCTCGACATCGTTCCAGACCGCGTCGAGCTCGGCCGCCGTCTTCTGCCCCGCCTCGGTCAGCGCGACCTGGACCAGCCGCCCGTCGCGATTGCCGCCCTCGCGCGTCACCAGCCCCTGCAGGGACAGGCGCCCGATGGTCTTGGAGACGGTCGGCGGCTTGACCCGGAGCAGCGAGGCGAGCTCGCCCATCGTCATCGGCGCCGGCTGCAGCGCCTTCAGCGCCTGCTCCTGGCCGGGGAACAGGCCGAGCCCGTTCAGCCTTTCACCCATCCGCGAGCGATGCAGCCTTGCCGTGACGAGCAGGGCGCGACCGACACTTTTCTCGAGAGCCTTGCTCATCGGGCCATCCTTCGGACGAATCCTTGCGCGGATAAGGAAGACGCTTCGCCGGCTGCGTATTCGCCTGCGAAGATGACAGACAGATGACAGTCCGATGTCGGTCTTAAAAGACTGCGAGCCTGGCCGCGACTTTTTGCAGGAAGGCGGCGCGGCTTTCGGGCGTCGCGCGGTTCATGTCGTAATGCGCCAGATAGAGCGTGCGCGCCATCGGCCGGCAGACCGCCCGCAGCGCCCGGCAGACCAGCCGCCGCGGCGGGTCCCCCATCAGGAAGGCGGTCCAGCGCGAGGCGCCATAGGTGGTCACCGCGGCGAGCTTGCGGATATGGCCGAGGGCCGGCGTCACCTTGCCCTGCGCCAGCTCGAAGGAGACGCCCGGCAGGAAGACCCGGTCGAAGAAGCCCTTGAGGATGGCCGGATAACCGAAATTCCAGACCGGGAAGCACAGCACCAGCGCCTCGGCCCGCTTCACCCGCCCGACATAGGCGGCAACCGGCGCCGTGTTGCTCGCCGTGTCATGGTAGCCGCGCCGCTCCTCCCGGCTCAGCACCGGATCGAACCCCTCCGCATAGAGATCGCAATCGTCGACCTCGTGCCCCGCCGCCCTCAGGCTGGCGACGACCGTCTCGTGGAGGGCGGCGCCGAAGCTTTCCGGCACGGGATGGGCGTAGAGGACGAGGACGCGCATCCTTAGCCGACCCCGGCTTCGGCCAGGCTGCGGAACAGGAAGGTCTTGCCCGAGCGGTAGTCGTAGGACGGGTCTTCCCAGGCGATCATCTTGCCGGGGTTGAGCAGGCCCTGCGGGTCGGCCTCGCGCTTGAAGGCGAGCTGCGTCTCGTCGGTCTGCTTCATGCCCCCCTCCTCCAGCGTGTAGCGATGCGGATTGAAGATCGGCGCGCCCATCTCCTCATGGATGGCGATGATCTCCTCCAGCCGCTCCTCGGAGGTGAAGCGGATCAGCGGCAGGCCGAAGCAAGTGATCTTGCCGTCGAAGCGCACGAATTCGAGATGCGCCGTGACCTCGTCGCCGAAGCGGGCATGGATCCTGTCGACCAGCTCGACCTGGTTGGGATAGGGATAGAGCACCTGCAGATAGGTGATCGCGGGGTCGACGCGCAGCGCCCTGAGCGTGGTGTGGTTCCAGCCGAGCTCGTAAGCCGGCGGCAGGCCCTTGGCGTCCGCCGGCGCGAGCCTGTCGGTACGCAACAGGAGTTCCGCGCCCTTGAAGCGGCGCGCATAGGCGCAGAGCGCATCGACGGCGAAATCGGCGGCCATGACGATGACGAGATGGCTGTCGCGCGGCAGGAACTTGCGATGGCGCAGGAAATAGTCGTGCGGTGCCGGCGCCGCGACGACGCAGAGGTTCTTCAGCGCCAGCCCGTCCTGCTCGCCCACCGCATTGGCGAATTCGGTCGCGGCGCGCAGGCTCTCGAAGCCGAGGATGACATCGACCCAATTGTAAGCGGGCCCGAGCGGCATCTCGACCTCGGTGATGATGCCGTTGGTGCCATAGGCATGCGCGACCTTGTGCAGGTCCTCGCCGGAAAATTCGAGGATGCGCGGGCTTCTCTCCATCGTCGCGACCTTGAGCCGGATGATGTTGCCCCAGTCGCGCAGGCCGCCCCATTTGATCGAGCCGACCCCGCCCGAGCCCCCGGCGATGAAGCCGCCGATCGAGGCCGTCTGGTAGGTCGAGGGGTGGAGCCGCAGTTCCTGGCGCGAATGCGCCCGCGTCTCGTCGTCGATCCGGGCCATGATCGCGCCGGGCTCGGCGACATAGCGGCCGGCGGCGATCTCCCTGACCTTGTTGAAGCCGGAGAGGTCGAGCAGCACGCCGCCCGAAAGCGGCATCGCCTGGCCGTAATTGCCGGTGCCGGTGCCGCGCGGCGTCACGGGGATGCCGAGTTCGTGGCAGGCGGCGAGCACCTGCACGACTTCCGCCTCGCTCACCGGCGAGACCACGATGTCGGCGACGACATGGTCGAGCTGGCGCTTCAGGATCGGCGAATACCAGAAGAAGTCGCGGCTCTTCTGCTTGACCAGCGCGGGGTTCTCCTCGGTGCGGATGCCGTCGAGGCGCGTTTTCAGCGTGGCGATGTCGTAGCGGGTCGTCATGATACCTGGCCCATCAGATGGTCGAGTTCGCGGTAGTCCGGCAAGGTCCGGTCGATCGCTTGGCCGGCAACCAGCACGCTGCGGTCGGCCTGCGGCCGGGAGAAGAATTCGGTCCAGTCGCGCGCCCGCGTCAGGACGAGATCGGCCGGCGCGCCGACAGCGACGACGCCGGCCTTCACGCCCATCGCCTCCGCCGGCGTCCGCGCCACCGCCCTGGCCCAGTTCGGCCCGGAATGGTCGAGCTGGAGGATGCGCGTTCCCTCCCGCAGCACCTCGACGAGATCGAGATCGCCATAGGCGTAGAACGGGTCGCGCGTATTGTCGGAGGCGATCATCACCGGCACGCCGGCCGCCTTCAGCTCGTGGAGGGCGGTGACGCCGCGCCAGCGCGGCGTGCGGCCCGGCTGCCGGTCCTGCAGATACAGATTGCAGAGCGGCAGCGAGACCACGGCGATGCCGGCCTCGCGAACCTTGGCGATGATCCGCGCCGCGTCCTCGGGCGCCTGGAGCGAGAGCGAGCAGCAGTGCCCGCACAAGATCCTGCCCTCGAAGCGATGGCGCAAAGCCGCGTCGGCGATGCGCTCCAGCGAGCGCGCCGCCGGATCGTTGCTCTCGTCGACATGGAAATCGAGGTCGAAACCGTTCTCCATCGCCGCCCGGAACAGGATGTCGAGCGCCCGGTCGAGCTCCGGGATCATATAGGTGACGCAGCCGAGCAGGCCGTCGCCATGCGCCTTCACCGCGGCGACCACCGCCGCCATATGGACCGGATCGAGCGCCTCCTCGGCGCCGAAGAGCGGCGAGGCCTGCAGGGCGATGCGTCCGGCCCATTCCGCCCGCAGCTCCGCATGGACCGGCCAGGAAATACCGATCTGCTTGCCAAGGGAATCGAGATGCGTCCGCATCGCTGCCGTGCCATGCGCGAAGGCGCAGCGCAGCGCGAAATCCATCCGCGCCCGCACGTCCCGCGCCGACCAGTTCGCCTCGCGATCGGCACCGACGGTCGCGAGCGCCCCCGGAAAGGTGCCGTCCGGATTGGGGCTGCGCGGCCAGATATGGCCCTTGTCGAGATGGGTGTGGCAGTCGACGAGGCGCGGCAGGGCGATGCCGCCGTCGAGGCTCGAAACCGGCCCGTCCCCTGCGACTGACGCCCCTGCCGGCTCGATCGCCGCGATCCGCCCATCGGCGATGGCGAGATCGACGCGCGCGAGCCCGTCGCGACCGGCGGGAAATCCTTCGTCTTCGAGCAGGCAGGCGGGCAGGCGCAGATCGGCCAGGCGGAAGGCGGAGGCCCCGGGCAGGCGGGCAAAACCGGTCGTCACTGTGTCCCTGCCCTTCCTGGAAGCCACCCTCCACCCGTCGATACCGGGCAGCCCGCGGGCCCGCAAGCCGCGCCGCCCCCTCCTCCCCCGCCGATGCCGCCTGCGGCCATGCGGCCGTCGCATTCGGGCTTGTCCGGGCCGGCCGGATCGCGCATGAGGACGGCGTCATCACCAGCACGAGGTCGGATCCATGACCGGCGAAGCCCGCATCATCGACGGCAAGGCCATCGCGGCCGCGCTCCGGGCCGAGATCGGCCGCGAGGTCGCGGCGATCAAGGCGGCGCGGGGCATCGTGCCCGGCCTCCATGTCGTCCTGGTCGGCGAAGACCCGGCGAGCAAGGTCTATGTCGCCTCGAAGGAGAAGCTCGCCGTCGAAGTCGGCATGAATTCGGTCGCCCACCGGCTGCCGGCCGAGACGACCGAAGCGCAGCTCCTCGCCAAGCTCGCCGAGCTCAACGCCGACGACCATGTCGACGGCATCCTGGTCCAGCTCCCGCTGCCCAAGCATATCGACACCGGCCGCATCATCGATGCCATCGACCCCGCCAAGGATGTCGACGGCCTGCACCCGATCAATGCGGGCCTGCTCGCCGGCGGCAAGAAGGGGCTGGTCCCCTGCACGCCGCTCGGCTCCATGCTCCTGCTGAAGCAGGCTCTCCCCTCGCTATCCGGCCTCGATGCCGTCGTGATCGGCCGCTCCGAGCTGGTCGGCCGGCCGGTCGCGCAGCTCCTGCTCCAGGCCGACTGCACCGTCACCATCGCCCATTCGCGCACGCGCGATCTGCCCGCCGTAGTGAAGCGCGCCGATATCGTCATCGCCGCCGTCGGCCGCCCGCGCATGGTCAAGGGCGACTGGATCAAGCCCGGCGCGACCGTGATCGATGTCGGCATCAACCGCCTGCCCGATGGCAAGTTGACCGGCGACGTCGATTTCGCGGAAGCTGTGACGGTCGCAGGCGCGATCACCCCGGTCCCCGGCGGCGTCGGCCCGATGACGATCGCCTGCCTGCTGAAGAACACGCTGACGGCGTTCCACGCCCGGCGGGGCTGAGCCCGCGACAGTCGTCGCACCGCTTCGGAAACGCATCCAAAAGAAAAGGAGCTGCAAGACTGCAGCTCCTTCGAAACCTCGTTCCTGCAGCAGGGCCGCGCCAGAAGCACGGCCCGCCGACCCGATCACATATGGATCGGGCGCTTGTCGACCGCGAGCGCGGCTTCCTTCACCGCCTCGGCCAGCGTCGGATGGGCATGGCAGGTGCGGGCAAGGTCCTCGGCCGAACCGCCGAACTCCATCAGCACGGTCACTTCCGCGATCAGGTCGCCGGCATGGGGGCCGATGATGTGGCAGCCGAGCACGCGGTCGGTCGCGGCATCGGCCAGCACCTTCACGAAGCCGTCGGTATGGCGCATGGCGCGGGCGCGGCCGTTCGCCGTGAACGGGAACTTGCCGCTCTTGTAGGCGACGCCGGCAGCCTTGAGCTCTTCCTCGGTCTTGCCGATCGCGGCGACTTCCGGAGCCGTGTAGACGATGCCGGGAATGGCATCATAGTTCACATGGCCGGCCTTGCCGGCGAGGATCTCGGCCACCGCGACGCCCTCGTCCTCGGCCTTGTGCGCCAGCATCGGCCCGCGCACCACGTCGCCGATGGCGTAGATGCCGGCGACATTGGTCCTGAAATGGTCGTCGATGACGACGCGGCCCTTTTCGGTGGCGACGCCGGCCTTGTCGAGCCCGAGCCCATCCGTGTTCGGACGACGGCCGATCGCGACCAGCACGATGTCGGCCTTGAGCGTCTTGGCCTCGCCCCCGGCGGCGGGCTCGACGGTGACGGTCGCGCCCGCCTTGCCGGTCTCGACCTTGGTGACCTTGGAGCCGAGCTGGAAGCTGAAGCCCTGCTTCTCCAGGATGCGCTGGAACTGCTTGGCGACCTCGCCATCCATGCCGGGCAGGATGCGGTCGAGGAACTCGACGACCGTGACCTTGGCGCCGAGCCGGCTCCAGACCGAGCCGATCTCGAGGCCGATCACGCCGGCGCCGACCACGACGAGCTCCTTCGGCACGGCGCCGATCTCGAGCGCGCCGGTCGAAGTGACGACGGTCTTCTCGTCGATGGTCACGCCCGGCAGCGGCGCCGATTCCGAACCCGTCGCGATGACGATGTTCTTCGTCTCCAGCTCCTGCGCCTTGCCGTCCTCCGCCGTGACGACGACCTTGCCGGCGGCGGGGATCGAGGCCGTGCCGTGGAAGGCCTCGATTTTGTTCTTCTTCAGCAGGAATCCGACGCCGGTGACGTTGGCGTCGATCGTCTCCTGCTTGTGGGCCATCATCGCCTTGAGGTCGAGCTTCGGCTTGCCGACGACGACGCCGAGCTTCTCGAAGGTGTGGCCGGCTTCCTCGAACATCTCGGAGGCGTGCAGCAGCGCCTTGGACGGGATGCAGCCGACATTCAGGCAGGTGCCGCCATGCGTCTTGCGCTTCTCGACGACGGCGACCTTGAGGCCGAGCTGGGCGGCACGAATGGCGCAGACATAGCCCCCGGGGCCGGTTCCGATGACGACGAGATCGTAGGCCATGACGTCCTTCCGCTGCTGCTCTCATGAAGCCGCCGGCACGGGCGGCGGCGCGTGGGGGCGGGCATACATCGGTTCCGGCCGCGGCGCCATGCCATTCATGTGTTGACGAACGGCTCCGCGCCCTTGCTGCGGCAGGCTGTCGCAGGCTTACTGGCTGCCGCCAGAACAAGAGGACGAAACGCCATCCGCTGAAAAACCTCGCAGATCAGCCCGCTGGAGGGGCACGCCGTCATGTGGAATCAGGTCTATGACCCATTCGGCAACAGCGTCCTGTCGACGCTCGCCGCCGCGCTACCCGTCGTCGTTCTGCTCGGCCTCATCGCGTCCAACGCCGTCAAGGCGCATATCGCCGCCGTCATCGCGCTGATCGTCGCCAATCTGGTCGCGATCTTCATCTTCACCATGCCGGCGGGGATGTCGCTGCGCGCCAGCGTGCTCGGCGCGGTCACCGGCTTCTTCCCGATCGGCTGGATCGTGCTCAACGTCATCTTCCTCTACCGGCTGACGGTGGAGAAGGGCGCCTTCGAGATCCTGCAGCGGACGATCGGCGGCGTCACCGACGACCGGCGCATCCAGCTCCTGCTGATCGCCTTCGCCTTCGGCGCCTTCTTCGAGGGCGCGTCGGGCTTCGGCACGCCGGTCGCGGTCACCGGCGCGATCCTGATCGGGCTCGGCTTCTCGCCGCTCGCGGCATCCGGCCTCTCGCTCATCGCCAACACCGCGCCGGTCGCCTATGGCGCGCTCGGCACGCCGATCCAGGGCCTGAGCCAGGTCACCGGCATCGACCCCTTCCTGCTCGGCGCCATGGTCGGGCGGCAGCTCCCCTTCTTCTCGGTGCTGGTGCCGTTCTGGCTGATCTGCGTCTTCGCCGGCTGGCGCGGCATGCTGCAGATCTGGCCGGCGGTGCTGGTCACCGGCGTCTCCTTCGCCGTGCCGCAATATCTGATCTCGAACTTCATCAACCCCTGGATCGTCGATATCGGCGCCTCGCTGATCTCGATGGCCTGCCTGATCGGCTTCCTGCAGATCTGGAAGCCGAAGGAGGTCTGGACCTCGCCGAAGCTGCGCGGCCACGACGTCTCCGACGACGGCAGCCTGAAGCCGCCCGCCGCCGCGGCAAAGCCGAGCTCCTCGCAGGTCTGGATGGCGCTGACGCCCTGGATCATCGTCTGCATCATCCTGCTGGTCTGGGGCACGGGCTGGTTCAAGAACGCGGTCAATCCCTGGGCAACCTGGAACTATGCGGTTCCCGAGCTGCACAACATGATCAACAAGGTCGCGCCCGTCGCGGCGAAGCCGACGCCGGAGGGTGCGGTCTTCTCCTTCACCTGGCTCACCTATACCGGCTCGGGCATGCTGATCGCGGCGATCCTCTCCGGCTTCGCCATGGGCTTCGGCCCGCTCAAGATGGCGCAGGTCTACGGCCGCACGCTGAAGCTCTGCGCCTATTCGCTGATCACCATCGCAGCGATGCTGGCGATCGGCACGCTGACGCGGCTTTCGGGCATCGACGCCACGCTCGGCCTCGCCTTCGCCGGCACCGGCGTGCTCTATCCCTTCTTCGGCACGCTGCTCGGCTGGCTGGGCGTGGCGCTGACGGGTTCGGACACCGCCTCGAACGTGCTCTTCGGCAACCTGCAGAAGGTCACCTCGGAGCAGCTCGGCCTCTCGCCCATCCTGATGGGCGCGGCCAACTCCTCCGGCGGCGTGATGGGCAAGATGATCGACGCCCAGTCGATCGTCGTGGCCTCGACCGCGACCGGCTGGTTCGGCCATGAAGGCGTGATCCTGCGCTTCGTCTTCTGGCACTCGATCGTGCTGGCGAGCCTGGTCGGCGGCTTCGTCATGCTGCAGGCCTATGTCCATCCCTTCTCGGCGATGGTGGTGCAGCCCTGACGGCAGGGCACGGCCGGGGCGGCTCAGCCGTCCCGGCCGGATCTCAGCGGCCGCCGGTCACGTTCAGGACGCTGCCATTGGTGTAGGAGGCTTCGTCGGAGAGCAGCCAGGCGATGGCCAGCGCCACCTCATGGGCCGTGCCCTCGCGCTTCATCGGCAACTGGTCGCGCATCTGCGCGACGCGGTCGGGCAGGCCGCCGCTGGCATGGATCTCGGTGTCGATGATGCCGGGCCGGACCGCGTTGACGCGGATGCCCTCGGCGGCGACCTCGCGGGCGAGGCCGAGCGTGAAGACGTCGATCCCCGCCTTGGAGGCGGCGTAGTCGACATACTGGCCGGCGGCGGTCAGCACCGCCGCGGCCGAGGACAGGTTGACGATGCCGCCGCCCTGCCCGCCATGGCGGGTGGACATCCGCTTCACCGCCTCGCGGGCGCAGAGGAAGCTGCCGGTGAGGTTGATCCGGAACATCCGCTCCAGCCGCTCGACGCTCATCTCGTCGATGCGCTGCGGCCGGTCGACGACGCCGGCATTGTTGACCAGCGCCGTCAGGCGGCCGAGCGCGTCGGCGGCGGCGAAGATCGCCAGCACGTCGGCCTCGCTGCCGACATCGCCCCTGACCGCCGCGCCGCGCCGGCCCAGCGCCTCGACGGCGGCGACCGTCTCGGCCGCGGCCTGCGCATTGGCCTGGTAGTTGACGACGACGTCGTAGCCGCGCTCCGCCAGCAGGATGGCGGCGGCGCGGCCGATGCCGCGGCTGCCGCCGGTGACGATCGCAACGCCCGACACGACGCTCTCCCCCGGCTCAGAGGTCGAGGACGAGGCGCGCCGGATCCTCCAGCCCCTCCTTGATGCGGACGAGGAAGGTCACCGCCTCCTTGCCGTCGATGATGCGGTGGTCGTAGCTGACCGCCAGATACATCATCGGCCGGGCCTCGATCTTGCCGTTCACCACCATCGGGCGCTCCTGGATCTTGTGCATGCCCAGGATCGCCGATTGCGGCGCGTTCAGGATCGGGGTCGACATCAGCGAGCCGTAGACGCCGCCATTCGAGATGGTGAAGGTGCCGCCCTGCATCTCCTCGATCGAGAGCTTGCCGTCGCGGGCCTTCTTGCCGAACTCGCCGATCTTCTTCTCGACGCCGGCGATGGAGAGCTGGTCGGCATCGCGCACCACCGGAACCACGAGGCCCTTGTCGGTGCCGACGGCGACGCCGATGTGGTAGTAGTTCTTGTAGACGATGTCGGTGCCGTCGATCTCGGCGTTGACCGCCGGAATCTCCTTCAGCGCCTGCACGCAGGCCTTCACGAAGAAGCCCATGAAGCCGAGCTTGACGCCGTGCTTCTTCTCGAAGGCGTCCTTGTACTGGGCGCGCAGCGCCATGACGTTGGTCATGTCGACCTCGTTGAAGGTCGTCAGCATCGCGGCGTTGGACTGGGCCTCCTTGAGGCGGCGCGCGATGGTCTGGCGCAGCTTCGTCATCTTGACGCGCTCTTCGCGCGAGGCGTCGTCCGGCGCCGAGGGAGCGCGGAGCTGAACCGGCGCGGGAGCGGCGGCCGGGGCGGCCGCCCCGCCGGTCGCGATCGCGGCCAGCATGTCGCCCTTGGTGACGCGACCATCCTTGCCCGAGGCCGGGACGGAGGCCGGGTCGACGCCGCTCTCGGCGGCGAGCCGCGCCACGGCCGGGCCGGAATCGGCCGCCTTGGTCGCAGCCGCCTTCGGGGCCTCGGCGGCCGCCGGAGCCGGGGCGGCGGCGGGCTTGTCGTCCTTCTTCGGCGCGGCGGCGGCAGCGGCGCCGCCCTCGGCGATCGAGCCGAGCAGCGCGTTGACGCCGACGGTCTCGCCTTCCTTGGCGACGATCTCGCCGAGCACGCCGGCGGCCGGCGCGTTGACCTCCAGCGTCACCTTGTCGGTCTCGAGCTCGACGAGGGGCTCGTCGGCCTTCACCGCCTCGCCCGGCTTCTTGAACCACTTGCCGATCGTGGCCTCGGAAACGGATTCGCCGAGGGTGGGTACGCGGATTTCGGTCGCCATGTCAGGCCTCTTCTTATTCGGATCTCAGGGGATCATCCCGGGCGGAGCGAAACGCAGGCCCGGGATCCATTCCGGAACGGTTCGGGCGTCGATCCCGGATCGGCTTCGCGCGGGCGGCCTGTCCGGGACGACGTGTTCATCAGGCGGCGAAGGCCTCGTCGAGGAAGGCGTTGAGCTGCGCCGTGTGCTTGGACATCAGGCCGGTCGCGGTCGCGGCCGAGGCCGGGCGGCCGACATAGCGCGGCCGCTTCGACTTCGAGCCGGCATGGCCCAGTACCCATTCGAGATAGGGCTCGACGAAGGTCCAGGAGCCCATGTTCTTCGGCTCCTCCTGGCACCAGACCACATCGGCGCCCTTGAAGCGCGCCAGCTCCTGCGCCAGCGTCTTCAGCGGGAACGGGTAGAGCTGCTCGACGCGCATCAGATAGACGTCGTCGATGCCGCGCTTCTCGCGCTCCTCCAGCAGGTCGTAATAGACCTTGCCCGAGCAGAGCACGACCCGGCGGATCTTCGAATCCTTGGCGAGCTTGGTGGTCGACTTGCCGCGCTCGGCGTCGTCCGCCAGCACGCGGTGGAAGGTCGAGCCCTCGGCGAGCTGCGCCAGGTCGGAGACGCAGCGCTTGTGGCGCAGCAGCGACTTCGGCGTCATCAGGATCAGCGGCTTGCGGAAGTCGCGCTTGAGCTGCCGGCGCAGGATGTGGAAGTAGCTCGCCGGGGTGGAGCAGTTCGCCACCTGCATGTTGTCCTCGGCGCACATCTGCAGGAAGCGCTCGAGGCGGGCGGAGGAGTGCTCCGGCCCCTGGCCCTCATAGCCGTGCGGCAGCAGGCAGACGAGGCCCGACATGCGCAGCCATTTGCGCTCGCCCGAGGAGATGAACTGGTCGAACACCACCTGCGCGCCATTGGCGAAGTCGCCGAACTGGGCCTCCCAGCAGGTCAGCGCGTTCGGCTCCGACAGCGAATAGCCGTATTCGAAGCCGAGCACCGCCTCTTCCGAGAGCATCGAGTTGATGACCTCGTAGCGGGCCTGGTCGTCGCGGATATGGTTGAGCGAGGTGTGGCGGGCCTCCGTCTCCTGGTCGATCAGCACCGAATGGCGCTGCGAGAAGGTGCCGCGCTCGCAATCCTGGCCCGAGAGGCGCACCGGATTGCCGTCGAGCAGCAGCGAGCCGAAGGCCAGCGCCTCGGCGGTCGCCCAGTCGATGCCCTCGCCGGCCTCGACCGCCTTGCGGCGGTTGTCGAGGAAGCGCTGGATCGTCCGGTGGACGTTGAAGCCGGCCGGCACCGCGGTGATCTTCTCGGTGATCTCCTTCAGCGTCTCCGCCGGCACGCCGGTGGCGCCGCGGCGCGGATCGTCCTCGTCGGCGCGGATCGCCTTCATCCCGGCCCAGCGGCCGTCGAGCCAGTCGGCCTTGTTCGGCTTGAAGCTCTGCCCGGCCTCGAACTCGACCTCGAGCCTGGCCTTCCAGGCGGCGCGCATCGCGTCGAGCTCGCCGGCGTTGACGACGCCCTCGGCGGCGAGCTTCTCGCCATAGAGCTCCAGCGTGGTCTTGTGGCCGCGGATCTTGCGGTACATCAGCGGCTGGGTGAAGCCCGGCTCGTCGCCCTCGTTATGGCCGAAGCGGCGATAGCAGAACATGTCGATCACGACCGGCTTATGGAACTTCTGCCGGAACTCGATCGCCACCTTGGCGGCGAAGACCACCGCTTCCGGATCGTCGCCGTTCACATGGAAGACCGGCGCCTCGACCATCTTCGCCACGTCGGACGGATAGGGCGAGGAGCGCGAATAGCGCGGATAGGTGGTGAAGCCGATCTGGTTGTTGATGATGAAGTGCAGCGAGCCGCCGGTGCGGTGGCCCTTCAGCCCGGAGAGGCCGAGGCACTCCGCCACCACGCCCTGCCCGGCGAAGGCCGCGTCGCCATGGATCAGCAGCGGCAGCACCTTGGAGCGCTCGACGATGTCGCCGAACTGGTCCTGCTTGGCGCGCACCTTGCCGAGCACCACGGGGTCGACGATCTCGAGATGCGACGGGTTGGCGGTCAGCGAGATATGGACGTTGTTGCCGTCGAACTCGCGGTCCGAGGAAGCACCGAGATGGTACTTCACGTCGCCCGAGCCCTCGACGTCGTCGGGCGCGAAGGAACCGCCCTTGAACTCGTGGAACAGCGCCCGATGCGGCTTGCCGAGAACCTGCGTCAGCACGTTGAGGCGGCCGCGATGGGCCATGCCGAAGACGATGTCGCGCACGCCGAGCGCGCCGCCGCGCTTGATGATCTGCTCCAGCGCCGGCACCAGCGCCTCGGCGCCGTCGAGCCCGAAGCGCTTGGTGCCGGTGTATTTCAGGTCGAGGAACTTCTCGAAGCCCTCGGCCTCGACCAGCTTGTTCAGGATCGCCTTCTTGCCTTCCTTGGTGAAGGCGATCTCCTTGTCCGGCCCCTCGATGCGCTCCTGCAGCCAGGCCTTCTGCTCGGGATCGGAGATGTGCATGAACTCGATGCCGACCGTGCCGCAATAGGTCCGCTGCAGGATCGAGACCATCTCGCGGACGGTGGCGAACTCCATCCCGAGCACGTTGTCGATGAAGATCTTGCGGTCGAGATCGGCCTCGGTGAAGCCGAAGGCGGCCGGCGACAATTCGTCGTCGTCGGTGCGCGTCTCGATGCCGAGCGGGTCGAGCTTGGCGTAGAGATGGCCGCGCATGCGGTAGGCGCGGATCAGCATGATGGCGCGCACGGAATCGCGGGTCGCCTGCTGCACATCGGCGGCGGAGAGCGCGGTGCCGGCGGCCTTGGCCTTGGCGCCGAGCTTGTCGGAGACCGCCTTCTCGACCTGCGCCCAGTTGCCGTCCAGCGCCGAGACCAGCTCGCCGCTGGCGGGAAGCGGCCAGTTGGGCTGCTTCCAGGAGGCGCCCCTGGCGTTCTCCAGCACGAGCTTCCTGTCGTCCTTCAGGGCGCCGAAAAAGCTCCGCCACTGCTCGTCGACCGACTTGGGGTCGGCCTCGTAGCGGGCATAGAGATCCTCGATATAGGCCGCATTGCCGCCATAGAGGAAGCCGGTCTGCGCGAGAGCCTCGTTGATGTCCTGGCGAGCCATGATGCTCCTGCCTTCCTTCCCGCTTGAGTCATGCCCGGACCCTTGCCCGGACATCCTTCAACTTGCCGTCATGCCCGGGCTCGGCCCGGGCACCTCCTGGCGGTTTTCGGTCGCGGCTCCGGCACGAGATGGCGGGGTCTGACCCGGCCACGACGCGCCGAAGGCGCGTCAGCCCTTCAACACTTCGACCAAGGTCTTTCCAAGGCGCGCCGGCGAGGGCGAGACCTTGATGCCGGCGGCTTCCATCGCCGCGATCTTGTCCTCGGCGCCGCCCTTGCCGCCCGAGATGATCGCGCCGGCATGGCCCATGCGGCGGCCGGGAGGGGCCGTGCGGCCGGCGATGAAGCCGACCATCGGCTTCTTGCGGCCGCGCTTGGCCTCGTCCTTGATGAACTGCGCCGCGTCCTCCTCGGCCGAGCCGCCGATCTCGCCGATCATGACGATCGACTCGGTCTTCGGGTCGGCCAGGAACATCTCCAGCATGTCGATGAACTCGGTGCCCTTGACCGGGTCGCCGCCGATGCCGACGGCCGTGGTCTGGCCGAGGCCCTCGCGGGTGGTCTGGAACACCGCCTCATAGGTCAGCGTGCCGGAGCGCGAGACGATGCCGACCGAGCCGGGCTTGAAGATGTTGGCCGGCATGATGCCGATCTTCGACTCGCCGGCGGTGACGACGCCCGGGCAGTTCGGCCCGATCAGGCGGGTCTTGGAGCCCGAGAGCGAGCGCTTGACGCGCACCATGTCGAGCACCGGGATGCCCTCGGTGATGCAGATCACCAGCGGGATCTCGGCATCGATCGCCTCGCAGATCGCGTCCGCGGCGCCCGGCGGCGGCACATAGACGACCGAAGCGGTGGCGCCGGTCTTCTCCTTGGCCTCGGCGACCGTGTCGAAGACGGGCAGGCCGAGATGGACCGCGCCGCCCTTCCCCGGCGAGGTGCCGCCGACCATCTGCGTGCCATAGGCGATCGCCTGCTCGGAATGGAAGGTGCCGTTCTTGCCGGTGAAGCCCTGGCAGATGACCTTGGTGTTCTTGTCGATCAGGATGGACATGTCTGCTCCTCAGGCCTTCTTGACCGCGGCGACGATCTTCTGCGCCGCATCGTCGAGGTCGTCGGCGGGGATGACGTTGAGGCCGGATTCGCGGATGATGGTCTTGCCTTCCTCGACATTGGTGCCTTCGAGGCGCACCACCAGCGGAACCTTGAGGCCGACGGCCTTCACCGCCGCGATCACGCCGCGGGCGATGACGTCGCACTTCATGATGCCGCCGAAGATGTTGACCAGGATGCCCTTCACCTTCGGGTCGGCGGTGATGATCTTGAACGCCGCCGTCACCTTCTCTTCCGAGGCGCCGCCGCCGACGTCGAGGAAGTTCGCCGGGCTCTCGCCGTAGAGCTGGATGATGTCGAGCGTCGCCATGGCCAGGCCGGCGCCGTTGACCATGCAGCCGATCGTGCCGTCGAGCGCGATATAGGCGAGGTCGTATTTCGAGGCCTCGATCTCCTTCGGGTCCTCCTCGGTCTCGTCGCGCAGGGCGACGACGTCCGGGTGGCGGTAGAGCGCGTTGGAGTCGAAATTGACCTTGGCGTCGAGGCACTTGATCTGACCCTGCGTGGTCACGATCAGCGGATTGATCTCCAGCATCGCCATGTCCTTGGCGACGAAGGCGTTGTAGATCTGCGCCAGCACCTTTTCGGCCTGCTTGGCGAGGTCGCCGGTCAGGCCCAGCGCCTGGGCGACGGTGCGGCCGTGATGCGGCATGATGCCGGTCGCCGGATCGACCGAGAAGGTCTTGATCTTCTCCGGCGTGTCATGGGCGACGGCCTCGATGTCCATGCCGCCCTCGGTCGAGACGACGAAGGCGATGCGCGAGGTCTCGCGGTCGACCAGCGCCGAAAGGTAGAACTCCTTCTCGATGTCCGAGCCGTCCTCGATATAGAGGCGGTTGACCTGCTTGCCGGCGGGGCCGGTCTGCACGGTGACGAGGGTGTTGCCGAGCATCTCCTTGGCGAAGGCCTCGACCTCCTCGACCGACTTGGCGAGGCGCACGCCGCCCTTGGCGTCGGCCGGCAGTTCCTTGAACTTGCCCTTGCCGCGGCCGCCGGCATGGATCTGCGACTTCACCACATAGAGCGGGCCGGGCAGCTTCCTGGCGGCCTCGACCGCCTCCGCCACCGACAGCGCCGGGAAACCGGCTGATACGGGCGCGCCGAACTCCTTGAGGATGGCCTTGCCCTGGTATTCGTGGATGTTCATGTGCTCGGTTTCCCTGACAGCGACAAATGAAGACGAAAAGGCGGCGGAGCGTATCGACGTCCGCCGCCTTCGACTAGCTCACGCGAGCGACGGATCGATGCTCTTGCAGGCGTCGATCAGGCCCTGGACCGAAGCCACGGACTTCGCCAGCATCTCCTTCTCGGCGCCGTTGAGGCGGATCTTGACGACGCGCTCGACGCCCTTGGCGCCGATCACCACCGGCACGCCGACGAACATGTCCTTGACGCCGTACTGGCCCTTGAGCGCGGCAGCCGCCGGCAGGACGCGCTTCTGGTCCTTGAGATAGCTCTCGGCCATCGCGATCGCCGAAGCGGCCGGGGCGTAGAAGGCCGAGCCGGTCTTGAGCAGGTTGACGATCTCGCCGCCGCCCTTGCGGGTGCGCTCGACGATGGCGTCCAGCTTCTCCTGCGTCGTCCACTTCATCTTGACGAGGTCGGGCAGCGGGATGCCGGCGACGCCCGAATAGCGGACCAGCGGCACCATGTCGTCGCCATGGCCGCCGAGCACGAAGGCCGAGACGTCCTTGACCGAAACCTGGAACTCCTCGGCGAGGAAGTAGCGGAAGCGGGCGGAGTCGAGCACGCCGGCCATGCCGCAGATCATGTTGGGCTTCAGGCCCGAGAACTTCTGCAGCGCCCAGACCATCGCGTCGAGCGGGTTGGTGATGCAGATCACGAAGGCCTTCGGGGCGTATTGCCTGATGCCTTCGCCGACCGCCTTCATCACCTTGAGGTTGATGCCGATCAGGTCGTCGCGGCTCATGCCGGGCTTGCGCGGCACGCCGGCGGTGACGATGATCACGTCGGCGCCCTTGATGTCCTCGTAGCTGTTCGTGCCCCTGTAGCCGGCATCGAAGCCGTCGACCGGAGAGGACTCGGCGATGTCGAGGCCCTTGCCCTGCGGGATGCCCTCGGCGATGTCGAAGAGGACGACGTCCCCGAGTTCCTTCAGGCCGGCGAGGTGGGCGAGCGTGCCGCCGATCTGGCCTGAACCGATGAGGGCGATCTTCTTGCGGGCCATAGCCTAGTCCTTCTCTTCTGGCGCTTCGCGCGGGGCACCGACCGCTGCCGGCTCCGGCATCCGGAATGCCTTGGCCCGATCCCCTGGCGGTGAAAAGCCGGCAGGCCGGACAAACCGTGGGTTCCTTTGGCCCAAACCGGCCTTTTGCCGCAACCCTTGCCGGAAAAGCGGCTTTTCCGGGGCGCGCCGCGACCGCGCCCGCCCCGCAATGGCGAGGCCCTGATTTTTCAAGGACTTGCGTCGAGGCCCGGGCCGCAGGACCGGCAGGCGGGGCCCGAAACCGACTGATTACAATTTACATAATCTGTAATTGGTTACCGGATTTGCTCACACGATCCCGCTACCGAGCACCCGCAGGATCACCCGGATCAGGGTCGAGAGCCGGGTGTCGACGGAGGCCTGCGGCACGTCCGCCTCCAGCGCCAGCGAGGCCGGATGGATGAAGCGGTTGGTGGCGTCGATGACGAAGGCGATCGCCCTGTCGCGGTCGCGCGGCTCGAACACGCCGGTCGCGATTCCCTCGTCGACGACCCGCTCGAACAGCGCCCGGACGCGGGTGCGGTTGCGCCGGCTGACGGCATGGCGCTTGGCGACGGCGAGCGAGAGCGCGGCGAAGAGATGCGGGTCCTCGCTCAGCAGGTCGCGATTGGCCTTGGCGAGGCCGAGGATCAGCCGCTCGAGCTTGTCGTCGGCCGGGTCCGGCCCGTCGGCGATGTCGGCGAGCTTGCGCTCCGTCGCCTTGAGCCAGACATCGACCACCGCGTCGATCAGCGCCACGCGCGAGGGAAAGTAGCGGTAGACATTGGCATGGGTCATGCCGGCCTCTTCCGCCACGGCGACGACGGTGAAGCGCTTCAGCCCGAACCGGCGCAGATGCTCGCCCGCGACCGTGAGAATGCGTGTCTCGCTCGGCTCGCGCTGGGGCATGGCTCAGTTGCCCAGCCGCTCGCAAGACCTCGCCGTCATTCCGGGGCATCGCGCAGCGATGAGCCCGGAACCCATGAACACCGACCTCGGTCGCGCAAGCACGACGACAGCCGCGGCTCGAAGCCGAGAGGCAGTGTTCATGGGTTCCGGGCTCGCCCTACGGGCGCCCCGGAATGACGGATCGAGGTTCCCGCGGCCGCCCGTCATCACGTCTCCACCAGCCCCGTCGTATCGCCGCTCGCGGCCGAGTCCGGCCGGCCATGCGGCATGCCGAGATAATCCTCCGAACGCATCTCGATCAGCCGCGAGACGGTGCGGTCGAACTCGAACGCCTCGCGCCCCTGCGTCGCATGATAGAGCTCGTGCGGCTCGGCCGCAGCCGAGGCGACGAGCTTCACATGATGCTCGTAGAGCGTGTCGATCAGGATGATGAAGCGCTTGGCCTCGTTGCGCCGGTCGTAGTTCAGGATCGGGATGTCGTCGAGCACCAGCGTATGGAAGCGCTGCGCCAGCGCGATGTAGTCCGAGGCGCCATAGGCCTGGGCGCAGAGATCGGCGAAGCTCGCCCGCGCCACGCCGCCGGCCGCCTGCGGCAGCACCAGCTCGTGCCCCTGCACGGTAAGCACGGTGCGCCGCCCCTGCGCCGTGCCGGAGAGCGCCTTGAAGGCGGCGTCGAGCGCGGCCTTGGCCTTCTCATCGGCCGGGACATGGTAGACCGGGGCGCCGCCGAGCTTCTCCAGCCGGAAATCGGTGCGCGCATCGAGCTTCAGCACCTCGACCTTTGTCTGGAGGAGCTGGATGAAGGGCAGGAACAGCGCCCGGTTGAGGCCGCCCTCATAGAGCCGCGACGGCTCGACATTGGAGGTCGCCACCACCACGACGCCGGCGGCGAACAGCGCCGTGAACAGCCGCCCGAGGATCATCGCATCGGCGATGTCGGTCACGGTGAATTCGTCGAAGCAGAGCAGATAGGCCTCCTCCGCCAGCTCCGCCGCGACGGGCGCGATCGGGTCGCCGTCCTTGACCTCCCCCGTCTTGATCTTCTGGCGGTAGGCGTTGATGCGGCGATGCACATCGGCCAGGAATTCGTGGAAATGCACCCGCAGCTTGCGCTTCACCGGCGCGGCCTCGAAGAACATGTCCATCAGCATGGTCTTGCCGCGGCCGACCGAGCCCCAGATATAGAGCCCCTTCGGCGCCTCGCTCGTCTCGGGCTTCTTGCCGAAGAGCCAGCCGAGCGCGCTGCCCTTGCGGGCGAGGCGGCGGGCGGCGAGCGTCGCGGTCAGCGCCTCGAGCTTCCTCACCACCGCGAGCTGGGCGGGATCGCGCTCGATGGCGCCCGCCTCGACCAGGGCGGCATAGCGGTCGGTGATCGAGGCTGGCATGGCGGCAGGAGACGAGGGCTCGCGACAAGGAGCCTCCGGGTTACGGCAGCACGATCCCCACCGCAACCCCGCCCTGCCCGGGCGGCCCCGAAACGCATCATCCCGGCGCGGACGGGCCGGCCGGGATGACGGGAGGGGTGCGCGCCGGCCGCGGCCGGCGCCGGAGGCTTACTCGCCCTTGTTGATCGTCACCGGCTTCAGCGCGTTGTCGGGCATGCCGTACTTCTTGATCAGCGCGTCATAGGTGCCGTTTTCCTGGAGCTTGCCGAGCGCGGCGGTGACGGCCTCGCGCAGTTGCGTGCCTTCCGCCGTCTTGGCGAAGGGGATGCCGGAGAGCGACTGGGTGAAGGGCTTGCCGAGCGGGATATAGGTGTTCGGCTCCATCTTCTGGAAATGGCCCATCGTCTCGCTGCCCTGGACGCCGCCCTGCAGGCGCTGCGTCTTGAGCTGGGTGCGGGCGTCGACCGAGCCTTCCGTGCCGACCACCGTGATCGCCGGCTTGCCCTTGGCGACGCAGTTCTTCTCGCTCCACTCGCCGATCTGGCGCGGCCAGTTGGTCGAGCGGCTGGCGCCGACGCTCTTGCCGCAGAGATCCTCGGGGGTCTTGATCGTGTCCTTGAACGGCGTGACCGTGTAGAACTGCGCGCCCGAAACCATGTAGTCGATGAAGTCGACCTGCTCGCGCCGGGCCGGCAGGTCGCTCATGCCGGCCATCGCCATGTCGACGCGGCCGGTCTGGATCGAGGGCAGCATCTGGGCGAAGGCGGTTTCCTGCCACTCGATCTTGAAGCCGAGCTCCTTGCCGATGGCCTCGCCGAGATCGATGTCGAAGCCCGAGAGCTGGTTGGTCGCCGGGTCCTTGAAGGCGATCGGCGGATAGTTCGGCTGGGTCGCGACGACGATCTTGCCGGCGCTCTTGATCCGGTCGGGAACCGTCTGGGCCTGCGCGGCCAGGGCGGTCCCGGCGAGCAGCGCCGCCGTCAGTGTCAAACGAAGCATTGGGTTTCTCCCTCTGATGATAGCCGTTCGCCGCCGCTCACTTCAGCACGGCGGCGATGAATTCGCGTGTGCGCGCCTGCGTCGGCGCGACCAGGACGACATCGGGCGCGCCGCGCTCGACGATCTCGCCGCGCGCCATGAAGACGACGTCATTGGCGACCTCGCGGGCGAAGCCGAGCTCATGCGTGACCACGATCATGGTCATGCCCGAGGCCGCCAGGTCGCGCATCACGTTGAGCACCTCGCCGACCAGCTCCGGGTCGAGCGCCGAGGTCGGCTCGTCGAACAGCATGATCTTGGGCCGCATCGCCAGGGCGCGGGCGATGGCGACGCGCTGCTGCTGCCCGCCCGACAGCTCGCTCGGATAGGAATCGCGCTTGTCGGCGAGCCCGACGCGCTCGAGCAGCGCCATCGCCTCGGCGACGATCTCCTTGCGCGGCCGCTTCAGCACGGTGAGCGGCCCCTCGATGATGTTCTGCAGCGCCGTCATGTGGTTGAACAGGTTGAAGCGCTGGAACACCATGCCGGTGGCGAGGCGCTGGCGCGCGATCTCGGCATCGGACAGCTCGTGCAGCTCGTCGCCGACGCGGCGATAGCCGATCAGCTCGCCGTCGAGCCGGATCGCGCCCTGGTCGATCTTCTCGAGCTGGTTGATGCAGCGCAGCAGCGTCGACTTGCCCGAGCCGGACGGCCCGATGATGCACTGGACCATGCCCGGCTCGATCGAGAGCGAGACGTCGTTCAGCGCCCGGAACGGGCCGAAGAACTTGCTGACATGGGCGACGCTGACGATGGCGGTGTCGCCGCCCGCCTGGCTCTGCACCGCGCTCATGCGGGCTCCTCCTCGACCGCGGCCGCCCGCTGTTTCCGACTTCCGCCGCGCCCCTTCGAGAAATGGCGCTCGAGGAAATACTGCCCGATCTGCAGCAGCGTCACCACCAGCAGATACCAGCCGGCGGCGACGATCAGCAATTCGATGACGCGGGCATTGGCGTAGTAGATCGTCTGCGCGTTGCGCAGGATCTCGGCATATTGGATGACGCTCGCCACCGAGGTCAGCTTGACCATGCTGATCACCTCGTTGCCGACCGGCGGGATGATGACGCGCATCGCCTGCGGCAGCACGATCCGGCGCAGCGTGGTCAGCCGCGTCATGCCGATCGCCTTGGCGGCCTCGGTCTGGCCGGTATCGACCGAGAGGATGCCGCCGCGCACCACCTCGGCCGTATAGGCGCCCTGGTTCATGCCGAGCCCGAGCAGCGTCGCCATGAACGGCCCGATCACGTCGATGGTGCGCCAGGAGAACAGGCCTGGAATGCCGATGGTCGGGAAGACCAGGGCGAGGTTGAACCAGATCAGCAGTTGCAGCAGCAGCGGCGTGCCGCGGAAGAACCAGATGTAGAACAGCGCCACCCCGCGCAGCACCGGGTTCGGCGACATGTACATGATCGCGAAGACGACGCCGAGCACGACGCCGAGCGCCATGGCGCAGACCGTCATGATCAGCGTGTTGCCGAGGCCGGACAGGATCGCCGGCGCCGTGAAGAACTGGCCGACCACCGGCCAGGCGATGTCGCCCTCGACGAAGGCCGAGACCAGCCAGGCCAGCACGGCGAGGATCGCGGCCGCCGCGACCCAGCGCCCGTAGAAGCGCCGCGGCACGATCCGGAGCTGCGCGACCGCCGCCAGCTCGCGGCCGGCGATCGGCGAGGTGGTGTCGCTCATCGGCCCGTCTCCCCCGCCCAGCCCTCGAGAGCCGAGAGCCTCGTCCTGAAGCGCGCGATCTGCTCGCGTACCCGCTCCGGCGCCGTGCCGCCATGGCCGCTGCGCGCCTTGACCGCGGCGTCGAGCGTCAGGCAGTCGAGCACGCCGCCGTCGAGCCGCGGATCGACCGCCCTCAGGTCGACGGCGTCGAGCGATTCGAGCTCGCGCCCCATCTCCTCGCAATAGCGCACCAGCGCCCCCGTGATCTCATGCGCCTCGGCAAAGGGCACGCCCTGCCGCGCGAGATAATCGGCCACTTCCGTCGCCAGCGTGAAGCCCAGGCCTGCCTGCGCCCGCATCGGCTCGGGATGGACCTCCATGCTGGCGATCAGCCCCGCAAAGGCCGGCAGCACCTCCTCCAGCACGTCGACCGCGTCGAAGGCGGTGCGCTTGTCCTCCGCCAGATCGCGATTATAGGAGAGCGGCAGTCCCTTCAACGCCCCCAGCATCGTCACCACGTCGCCGGCGAGGCGCGCCGCGCGCCCGCGCGAGATCTCGGCGATGTCGGGGTTCTTCTTCTGCGGCATGATCGAGGAGCCGGTGGCGAAGCCGTCGTCGAGCGTCACCCAGCCGAACTGGCGCGAGGTCCACAGCGTCACCTCCTCGGCGAGGCGCGACAGATCGGCCAGCGTCAGCGCCGCGACGAACAGGAATTCCGCAACATGGTCGCGCGCCGCCACCGCGTCGACGG
Organism: Hyphomicrobiales bacterium; assembly: GCA_900466745.1. Lineage (GTDB taxonomy): Bacteria > Pseudomonadota > Alphaproteobacteria > Rhizobiales > Beijerinckiaceae > Allobosea > Allobosea minatitlanensis. The sequence continues at coordinate 81,383 of UBNE01000005.1, forward strand.
AGTTCTCGAAGGGCGCCTCGTAGCCGAGCGCCGCCGCGCTCGCGGCGGGGTCGAGCGTGATCGCCGAGCCGGCGAAGGCGGCGGCGCCGAGCGGCGACTGGCCCGAGCGCTTCTCCCAGTCCTGCAGGCGCGAGGCGTCGCGCAGCAGCACCTGGCCATGCGCCATCAGCCAATGGCCGAAGGTGGCGGGCTGGGCGTTCTGCAGATGGGTGAAGCCGGGGCAGACGGAGGCCGCGTGCCGCTCCGACTGCTCGGCGATGGCGGCGAGCAGTTCGGCCAGCATCGCGCCGATCGAACGCGCCTTCTGCCGCAGATAGAGCTTGAGGTTGTTCGCCGCCTGGTCGTTGCGCGAGCGGCCGGCGCGCAGCTTGGCGCCGGTCGGGCCGATGCGCTCGGTCAGCACGCGCTCGATGAAGGTATGGACGTCCTCGTCCCCGGCGGCGGGCGCGATCGTCCCCGCCGCGACGTCGCGGGCGATGCCGTCGAGCCCCTGCGCGATCAGGTCCCGCTCCGTCCGGCTGAGCAGCCCGGCGCTCTCCAGGGCCGCGGCATGCGCCTTGCCGCCGGCGACGTCCTGCGGCACCAGCCTGGCATGCTCGCCGGCCGCGCTCGAAAGCTTCATCAGCCGCGGATCCGGCGGCTTGCGGAAGCGGCCGCCCCATAGGCGCGTCGTCTGGTTCATCTCGGTCCTCCTCCCCTGAAGATGAATGGCCTCTTGACCGGACAACCGGCAAACGAAACGATCTCCGGCCAGCTAGTCCAGAATGGAATACCCATGGCTCCGCGGCTTCCGCCCTCCTCGACCTCGGTGCGCGCCTTCGTCACGGTCGCCCGCCTGGGCTCGACCGCCCGCGCCGCCGGCGTGGTCAACCTGACGCAGAGCGCGGTCTCCAAGCAGATCCTGTCGCTGGAGCATCATCTCGGCATGCCCCTGTTCGAGCGCAGCCCGGCCGGGCTCAAGCTCACCGAGGCCGGCGCGATCTACCTGCCCTACGCCGAGGCGGCGCTGGAGCAGATGGAGCGCGGCGCCATGCGGCTCTCCGAGCGGTCCGCCCTCGGCCGGCCGATCCGGCTGCACATGGTCGCCATCGCCGGCGAGCGCTGGCTGATCGAGCGCTTTCCCGCCTTCGCCGAGACGCATCCCGGCGTCGACGTCCAGTTCACCAATTATGTCAGCGAGAGCGAGACGGAGGAACCGGATCTGGAGATCAGCCATGGCGCGCCGCCCTGGCCGGACAAGGAGGCGCATTACCTGTTCGGCCGCGACGTCGCGCTGCTCGCCGCGCCCGCGCTGCTCGAGCGCATGGGCGGCTTCCGCCGCGCCGGCGACATCCAGAAGATGACCCTGCTGCAGCATTTCCAGATGCCGACCTTCTGGGCCGAGTTCACCGAGGCGCACGGCCTGCGCGGCGCGGTGCCGGCTCATACCGTCCGCTACGGCTACTACTCCGTCATCATCCGCGCCGCCGTCGCGGGCCTCGGCGTCGCGCTGGCGCCGCGCTGCTACGTCGCCGAGGAGCTGGCCTCGGGCGCGCTGGTCAACCCGCTCGACATCGGCTTCACCAGCGTCACCGGCCTGTGGCTGACGCGGCGCCTCGACCGGCCCGCCCGCCCCGGCCTCGACGCCTTCATCGACTGGCTGAAGGTGGAGGCCGCCGCGTTCGAGGCCGCGACCCGGGCGGCGTGAGCGGCCGGCAACCTCTCCGCCCGTCATGCGTTGAACCGGCAGGAGGAGCCGCCATGATCACCTTTCTCCCGGCACCCGACCATGTTCTCGCCATCGCGCTCAGCGGCACGATCGAGCCGGCCGACATCGAGCGGGTCGCCGCCGATCTCGAAGAGCGGCTCGCCCGGCACGAGAAGGTCTCGATCCTCGCCGATCTCACGGATTTCGACGACATGACCTTCGCCGCCGCCTGGAAGGACGCCCGCTACGGCTTCGGCAAACTGTGGGAGCTCAGGCGCTTCCCGAAGGAGGCGATCATCGTCGAGAAGGGCTGGCTCGACAGCGCCGCGCGGCTGTTCGCGCCGGTGATCCCCTTCGTCGCGATCCGCAGCTTCCCGCCGTCCGAGCGCGAGGCCGCCCTCGCCTGGGCGGCCGATATCGAGGGCGGGCCCGACGCCTGACAGCCATGGAGCCGCCATGCCGACCCGCACACGCAAATGGTCCGCCGAGGTCACCCGCAAGAGCGATGCCCTCGACCTCCGGGACAAGGTCTTCACGCAGGACGATCCGCGCCGCATCGCCCGCTCGCTGAAGCGCTCGGCCGAGCGCAGCCGGCGGCGCAAGGCTTCCGCCTACCGCTCCGCCATGTCGATGCTGACGTTCTACATCAACCGCGCCGGCCGGAACCTGCCGGCGAAGCGGCGCGAGACGCTGGAGGCCGCCAAGCGCAGCCTGCGCCGGCTCTTCCACCGCTCGCGCAGCGCGCCTCAGGAGCGCGCGAAGGTCTCGTCGAAGGCGTAGCCGGCGCCGCGCACGGTCCTGAGCGGGTCCTTGGCGTTGGCCGGGGTGATCGCCTTGCGCAGGCGCCCGACATGCACGTCGACCGTGCGCTCGTCGATATAGACGTCGCGGCCCCAGACGGCATCGAGGAGCTGCGCGCGGGAATAGACCCGGCCCGGCGCCTGCATCAGGAATTCGAGCAGGCGGAACTCGGTCGGGCCCAGATGCAGCTCGCTGCCGGCCCGGCGGACGCGGCGCGTCGTGCGGTCGAGCTCGAGATCGCCGGCCTGGAGCAGGCCCGCGACATGGCCGGGCTTCGCCCGGCGCAGCAGCGCCTGGATGCGCGCCGTCAGCTCGGGCAGCGAGAACGGCTTCACCACATAGTCGTCGGCGCCGGTGGCGAGGCCGCGCACCCGCTCGGTCTCCTCGCCGCGCGCCGTCAGCATGATGATCGGCACCCGCTCCGTGTCGCGCCGCGAGCGCAGCCGGCGGCAGAGCTCGATGCCGGAGAGGCCCGGCAGCATCCAGTCGAGCAGCACGAGATCGGGCGTGTGGTCGCGCAGATGCAGTTCGGCGTCGTCGCCCCGTGCGACGCTGTCGACCTCGAAGCCCTCGGCTTCGAGGTTGTAGCGCAGCAGCAGGGTCAGAGGCTCTTCGTCTTCGACGATCAGGATGCGTGCGGCCATGATGTCCCGTCTCAGCTCCCGGTGACGGCCTCGACCTCGATATTGGTCGTGTCGAGCTTGGGCCGGTTCACGTCGAGCGAGTCGCCCGTGATGAGGTAATGGATCGTCTCGGCGATGTTGGTGGTGTGGTCGCCGATGCGCTCGATGTTCTTGGCGCAGAACAGGAGATGCGTGCAGAAGGTGATGTTGCGCGGGTCCTCCATCATATAGGTCAGGAGCTCGCGGAACAGCGAGGTGTAGAGCGCGTCGATCTCGTCGTCGCGGCGCCAGACCTCGAGCGCCTTCTGCTCGTTGCCGGCGGCATAGGCGTCGAGCACCTCCTTGAGCTGCGCCTGCACCAGCCGGCTGATGTGCTCCAGCCCGACCACGGCGCGGTGCGGCGGCTGGAACTGCCCGGAGATGGCGACGGCGCGCTTGGCGATGTTCTTGGCGAGATCGCCGACGCGCTCGATATCGGCGGCGATGCGGATCGCCGAGATCAGCTCGCGCAGGTCGTTGGCGAGCGGCTGGCGCCGGGCGATGGTCAAAACCGCCTTCTCCTCGACCTCGCGCTGGAGATTGTCGAGGCGCTGGTCGGCGCTGATGATCTTCTGGGCCAGCGTCGTGTCGCGGCGCACCAGCGCCACGGTGGAATCGCCCAGCATGCGCTCGGCCATCCCGCCCATTTCGGCGAGGCTGCGGCGGAGGCCTTCGAGATCCGCGTCATAGGAGCGGACGATATGGTCGGTCATGGTTGTCCTCCGGTGCATCGGCCCGAGACGCGAAAGGCGGCTTTCGGGAAGCCCGATGCGAAACAAAATATCGCTCAGCCGAACCGGCCGGTGACGTAGTCCTGCGTCTGCTTCTTGGCCGGGTTCATGAAGATCGTGTTGGTCGGGGCGAACTCGACCACCTCGCCCAGATACATGAAGGCGGTGTACTGCGAGATGCGCGCCGCCTGCTGCATGTTGTGCGTGACGATGGCGATGGTGAAGTCGCTCTTGAGCTGCTCCAGCAGGTCCTCGATCTTGCCGGTCGAGATCGGGTCGAGCGCCGAGGTCGGCTCGTCGAACAGGATCACCTCCGGCTTCTGCGCGATGGTGCGCGCGATGCACAGGCGCTGCTGCTGGCCGCCGGAGAGGCCCATGCCGGAGCTCTTCAGCTTGTCCTTGACCTCGTCCCAGAGCGCGGCGCGGCGCAGCGCGCCCTCGACGCGGTCGTCGAGCTCCGATTTCGGCGGCTTCTCGTAGAGGCGGATGCCGAAGGCGACGTTGTCGTAGATCGACATCGGGAAGGGCGTCGGCTTCTGGAACACCATGCCGACGCGCGAGCGCAGTTCGTTCACGTCGACGTCGTTGGAGATGATGTTGCGGCCGTCGAGCAGGATCTCGCCGGTGGCCTTCTGCTCCGGATAGAGCGAGTAGATCCGGTTGAAGATGCGCAGCAGGGTCGACTTGCCGCAGCCGGACGGGCCGATCAGCGCCGTGACGTGGCGGTCGCGGAAGTCGAGATTGATGTTCTTCAGCGCCTTGTGCTCGCCGTAGTAGAAATCGAGGTTCTTCACCGCGATCCGGACGGGGGCCTCGGCATCGAGCGACTGGGGGGAGAGTTCAAGGGTCGAAAGCATCGACATGGTCCTCAAGGTCGGGCGCGACCGGGTTGGATTCAAGTCTTATTTGCCGCCGGCGACGATCCGGCGGGCGACGATCGAAAGCAGCAGGATCGAGACGGTGATGATCAGCGAGCCGGCCCAGGCGAGCTGCTGCCAGTTCTCGTAAGGGGCCGAGGCGAACTGGTAGATCGTCACCGGCAGGTTCGAGACGCCGCCGGCGAGCGTGGGCGAGAACCAGAAATTGTTGTTGAGCGCGGTGAAGAGCAGCGGCGCGGTCTCGCCGGCGATGCGGGCGAGCGCCAGCAGGACGCCGGTGACCATGCCGGCCTTGGCCGCGCGCCAGGTCACCCCGGTGATCACGACGGAGGGCGGCGCGCCGAGCGCCGCGCCGGCCTCGCGCAGATGGCCGGGGACGAGGTTCAGCATGTCCTCGGTGGTGCGCACGATCACCGGGATCGCGATGATGCCGAGCGCGACGCCGCCGGCCCAGCCGGAATAGCCGCGGAAGGGCTCGACCAGGATGACGTAGACGAACAGGCCGATCAGGATCGACGGCGCCGAGAGCAGGATGTCGTTGATGAAGCGGATCAGATTGGCGAGCTGCGAGCCCCGGCCGTATTCCGCCAGCCAGGTCCCGGCCAGCACGCCGATCGGCGTGGCGATGGCGATGCCGAGGAAGGTCAGCACGAAGGAGCCGACGATGGCGTTGGCGAGGCCGCCGCCTTCGCTGCCCGGGCCGGGCGTGACCGCGGTGAAGGTGGCGAGCGAGAGCCCGCCGATGCCCTTCACCAGGAGCATGCCGAGGATCCAGAACAGCACGAAGATGGCGACGAAGGTGAAGCCGGTGGCGATGATCTTCATCAGCCGGTCGGCGGTGCGGCGCGACTGGCGCACGCGCCCCCAGGGCTGATGGGGCAGTTCGCGGGGTGTGCTCGTCATGGTCATGGCGGGGGGACCTCAGTAGCGCTTGACGCGGGCGACCAGCAGCCGCGCGATGACGAGGACGACGAAGGTGACGAAGAACAGGATGCAACCCAGCGCGATCAGCGCGTTGAGCTGCAGCCCCAGCGCCTCGTTGAACTCGTTGGCGATGCGCGAGGCGATGGTCGAGCCCGGGTCGAGGATCGAGGCCGAGAGACGGTTGGCGTTGCCGACCACGAAGGTCACCGCCATGGTCTCGCCGAGGGCGCGGCCGAGGCCGAGCATCACCGCGCCGATGATCGAGACGCCGGCCTGCGGCACCAGCACATGGCGCACGACCTCCCAGGTCGTCGCCCCGATGCCATAGGCGCTCTCGCGCAGCACCGAGGGGATCTGCTCCAGCATGTCGCGGGTGATCGAGGCAATGAACGGCACGATCATGAAGGCGAGGATGATGCCGGCGGTGAAGATCCCCAGCCCCGAGGGCGAGCGCGAATAGAGGATCGTGCCGACGACCGGCATGCCCTCGACGATGTTCGAGAGCGGGATCTGCACATATTGCGCGAAGAGCGGCACGAAGACGAACAGGCCCCACATGCCGTAGATGATCGAGGGCACGGCGGCGAGCAGCTCGATCGCGGTCGCGACCGGCTTCTTGAACCAGGCCGGGGCGAGCTGGGTCAGGTAGACGGCGATGCCGAGCGAGAGCGGCACGCCGATCACCAGCGCGATCAGCGCCGTCGAGAGCGTGCCGACGATCGCCGGCCAGGCGCCGTACTGCTCGTTCTGGGTGTCCCAGACGCTGGAGGTGATGAAGCCGAGGCCGAATTCGCGGAAGGCCGGCCAGCCGCCGACGACCATCGAGACCATGATGCCGGCGAGCAGCACCAGCACCAGCATCGCCGCGCCGAAGCTGGCATTGCGGAAGACGGCGTCGAAGGTCGCTTTCGGCGTCCTGCGGACGATCGGCGTCGCGCCGGGCATGCTCGTCATGTCGGTTGCTGCGGTCATCCGCGAAGGCTCCGGTGGCGTGGCGGAGGCTGTCTGCGGCCGGTCGCCCGGCCCGTCAACCTCGGCCCTCATCCTGAGGAGCGCGCCGCGGGGGCCTCGCGCGGAGGCGTCGGCTCGCTCTCGGCCATCCGGCGAGGCGCCGCGCGCCGCGGCTCCTCGGGATGAGGGCTCGAACGGGTTGGCGAGGCGGGCCGGGCCCGCCTCGCCAGGGTCGGCGCGATCAGAAGATCGGCTTGCCGGAATTGTCGGTGACGCCCTTCCAGGCGGCGCGGACCTGGTCCTTCACATTCGCCGGCAGGGCGACGTAGTCGAGCTCGCTGGCGAGCTTGTCGCCGGACTTGTAGGCCCAGTCGAAGAACTTGAGCGCTTCCTGCACCTCGGCCGGGTTCTCCGGCTTGGCGTGGACGAGGATGAAGGTGGCCGAGGTGATCGGCCAGGCATCGGCGCCCTTCTGGTTGTTGAGCGAGATGCCGAAGCCCGGCTGCTCCTGCCAGTTGGCGTTGGCGGCGGCGGCCTGGAAGGCCTTCTCTTCCGGCGCCGGGAAGTTGCCGTCGGCGTTCTTCACCAGGGCGTGGGAGAGCTTGTTCTGCTTGGCATAGGCGTATTCGACATAGCCGATCGAGTTGGCGACCTGCTTGACCGAGGCCGAGACGCCCTCATTGCCCTTGCCGCCGATGCCGACCGGCCACTGGACCGACTGGTTGGCGCCGATCTTGGACTTCCACTCGGCCGAGACCTTGGAGAGGTAGTCGGTGAAGACGAAGGTCGTGCCCGAGCCGTCCGAGCGGTAGACCGGGTTGATGTTGGCGTCCGGCAGGGTGACGCCGGCGTTGAGCGCGACGATCTTGGGGTCGTTCCACTTCTTGATGTCGCCCAGATAGATCTGCGCGATGATCTCGCCGGAGAGCTTGAGCTTGCCCGGCGCGATGCCGGCGATGTTCACGGCGGGAACGACGCCGCCCATCACGGTCGGGAACTGGACGAGGCCGTCCTTGGTCAGGTCCCCGCCCTTGAGGGGGGCGTCGGTGGCGCCGAAGGCGACGGTCTTGGCCTTGATCTGGCGGATGCCGCCACCCGAGCCGATCGACTGGTAGTTCAGGCCGGTGCCGGTCTCCTTCTTGTAGGCCTCGGCCCATTTCGAATAGATCGGAAAGGGGAAGGTCGCGCCGGCGCCGGTGATGTCGGCGGCCTGGGCGGAGCCGGCGATCCCGGCGGCAACGGCCGCGAGAACGAGAATCTTGCGCATGTGAGATGTCCTCATCTGGTCGCTGTTGGCAGCGGCCTCGTCAGAACACCCTGCGTATGACAGCCGCATGACAATCCGTCATGAAAAGCGTCACAAAGGCAGCTCCGTCCCGAATTGCGAAGGCTCAGGCCGAGCCGCGCGCCGTGCCGAAGCGCGGCAGGATCGCCTTGAAGGCGGCGCCCTCCCCCGGCCTGCTCTCGATGGTCAGGCGCCCGCGATGGCGCAGCACGATGTGCTTGACGATGGCGAGCCCCAAGCCCGTGCCGCCGGTCTCGCGGCTGGCCGCCGTGTCGATCCGGTAGAAGCGCTCGGTCAGGCGCGGCAGATGCTCCGGCGCGATGCCCGGCCCGTCGTCGCGGACGCAGACGCTGGCCTCGCCGTCATGGGCCTCGACCGCGATCGAGACGTCGCCGCCGCGCCTGCCGTATTTGATCGCGTTCTCGACGAGGTTCTCCATCAGGCGCAAGAGCTCGTCGCGGTCGCCCGGCACCTGCAACGGCTCCGAAGGCGCCCTCAGCTTGAGCGTGACCTCGCGCTCGCGCGCCAGCAGGGTCAGGGAATCGACGATCTCCCGCGAGATCCCGGCGAGGTCGACCGGCGTGTCCGGCGCGACATGGGCGCGCTGCTCGATGCGCGAGAGCGAAAGCAGGTCGTCGACCAGGCGCGCCATGCGCAGGCCCTGCTCGCGCATGATGCCGAGGAAGCGCTCGCGCGCCCGCTCGTCGTTGCGGGCCGGACCCTGCAAGGTCTCGACGAAGCCGAGCAGCGAGGCCAGCGGGGTGCGCAATTCATGGCTGGCATTGGCGACGAAGTCGACGCGCATGCGCTCGATGACGCGCTGCTCGCTCAGATCCTCGAAGGTCAGCAGCGTCGGGCGGCGCTCGCCCCGCCCCTCGAGGGCGGCGAGATGGATGCGGAAGGTGCGCTCGACCGGGACGCGCTCGACGAGCTCGATGGTCTTGCGCTCGCCGCCGCGCGCGACCGTCTCGATCGCCTCGATCAGGTCGGGGTCGCGCAGCACCAGCGCCAGCAGCTTGCCGATCTCGAGGCCGGGGATCAGGGCGCGCATCGCCGGGCTGAGCGCCTGCGCCACGCCCTGCTCGTCGAGCAGCACGACGGCCGAGCCCAGCGCCTCGACGAGGCCGCGCACGGCGGTGATGGGGAAGACGGCGGTGTCGATCATGGAACGCTCGGAGCCGCCGGTGGTTACCGGCAGGCCTTCCTGCGCATAACCGCCCAAGGCGTCAATTCCCTTCCGTACGGCAGCCGGCTAGATCATCGCGCGTCCCTTCGGACGCGGTAACGATGATCTATCTCATTGTGAGTGCATCGGATTTTTCCGAAAAGCGGATTCCACTTTTCGGTCCGATGCTCTAGGCTTCGCGGAACGACGAGGAGCAGCCGATGACGAAGAAATCCCCGGATTCGCAAGCCAGCGCCGCCGTCGCGCCCTCCACGGCCGGGGAGCCGCAGCGGGACAAGCCCGGCAAGGCGAAGGCCTTCGACATCGAGGCGGAGATCCTGCCGGAATCGATCGTCGACGCCGCCTATCACAGCGGCGGCTATCCCTATGGCAAGCGGATGAAGCGCAAGCGCTACAGCCGCGAGCTGGAGCCGCTGCAGATCGAGCTGCAGAAGCTGACGCGCTGGGCCCAGAAGCAGGGCGAGCGCATCGTCATCGTCTTCGAGGGCCGCGACGGCGCCGGCAAGGGCGGCACCATCGCCCGCTTCACCCAGCACCTCAATCCGCGCCATGCCCGCGTCGTCGCCCTGCCCAAGCCCTCCGACACCGAGCAGGGGCAATGGTATTTCCAGCGCTACGCCTCCGAGATGCCGACGGCGGGCGAAATGGTGTTCTTCGACCGCTCCTGGTACAACCGCGCCGGCGTCGAGCGCGTCATGGACTTCTGCAAGCCGGAGGAGACCGAGCAGTTCCTGCGCGAGGCGCCGGTCTTCGAGGGCATGCTGGCGCGCGACGGCATCCGCATCGTCAAGCTCTTCCTGACCATCGGCCGCGAGATGCAGATGACGCGCCTGCATGCGCGCTGGCACGACCCGCTGAAGCGCTGGAAGCTCTCGCCGATCGACTTCGAGGCGATCCCGCGCTTCGACGACTATTCCCGCGCCTTCGACGCCATGCTCGCCCGGACCTCGACCGAGGCGGCTCCCTGGTTCGTGGTGCGCAGCAACGACAAGCTGCGCGCGCGCCTCAACGCCATCCGCCACGTCCTGCGGGCGATCCCCTACAAGGGCAAGGACGAGACGGCGATCGGCCCGCTCGACGACAAGGTCGTTGTCTCGGTCGCGCGCTATCTCGACAAGGGCGGCGAGCCGGAGAGCTGAGAAGGCTGTCCGGCACCGCGGGCGCAGCGAAGCAATCCGGAAGCGATCCGGAGGGACCGGTGGAACGCCGGCCCGGTCCCTCCAGGATTGCTCCGTCGCTTTGCTTCTCGCAATGACGAGCGGCCGCCTCTCACGGCCCCATGACGTGGTTCGGCAGCCAGGTCGTCAGCGGCGGCCAGAGCGTGATCGCCGCGAGCACGACGAGCAGCGGCACCAGCCAGGGCAGGATCGCCTTCGACATCGTCTCGAAGGAGACGTTGGCGATGCGCGTCACCACGAAGAGCACCACCCCGATCGGCGGATGGATCGTCCCCAGGATCAGGTTGAGGATCATGATGATGCCGAACTGGACCGGGTCGATGCCGAAGCTGTTCGCCGCCGGCACCAGGATCGGGATCAGGATCAGCAGCGCCGCCAGCGCCTCCATGAAGCAGCCGACCACGAGCAGGATCAGGTTGCAGACCAGCAGGAACATCAGCGGGTGCTGGATCGTCTCGACGATCAGCGGCGTCAGCGTCTGCGGCACGCGCGAGATCGACATGCACCAGCCGAGCGCGCCCGCCGCCATCACCAGCACGGCGACGAGCCCCATGGTCTCGACCGTCTCGATCAGGATCGGCCAGAGCTGCCTCACCTCCAGCGTGCGGTAGACGAAGAAGCCGAGGAACAGCGCGTAGAGGCAGGCGACGGCCGCCGCCTCGGTCGGCGTGACCATGCCGGTGAACATGCCGCCGAGGATGATCGGCGGCGTCATCAGCGCGAAGAAGCCGTTGAGGAAGCTGCGGCCGATCTCGCGGAAGCCCTTGAAGCGCTCCTTGCGGAAGCCCTGCCGGCGCGCGACGAACATCACCATCACCATCAGCGACAGCCCCATCAGGATGCCCGGGATGACGCCGCCGATGAACAGCCGGCCGATCGAGACATCGGCCGTGACGCCGTAGATCACCATCGGCAGCGAGGGCGGGATGATCGGCCCGATCGTCGCGGCCGAGGCGGTGATCGCGGCCGCGGTCTCGGGCCGGTAGCCGGCCTTTTGCATCGCCCGGATCTCGATCGCGCCGGAGCCCGCCGCATCCGCCACCGCCGAGCCGACCATGCCGGCGAAGATCATGCTGGTCAGGATCGAGGCATGCGCATAGCCGCCGCGCAGCCAGCCGATCACCGCGGTCGCGAAGGCGACGATGCGGTCGGTGATGCGCGCCGCCGCCAGGATGTTGCCCATCAGGATGAAGAGCGGCGCCGCCACGATCGGGAAGGAGTTCATCGCCTGCGCCATCTTCTGCGGCACGATCGAGGCCGAGAGATCGCCGAGCAGCACGAAGGCGAAGGCGGCGAGCCCCATCGAGGCGAAGAGCGGGAAGCCGGCGAGGATCGACAGCAGCCAGACGGCCGAGATCTTGAAGATCAGCGCGCTCATTCGGCGGCCTCCTGCAGGGGAGCCGCGGCCGGAGCATGCGGCGACATCCGCCGGTTGCGCAGATTGTCGACCAGCTCGTGCAGGCCCTGGAGCAGCGTCACGATCCCGGCCAGCACCATCGGCGCGTAGAGCAGCCCCATCGAGAGCGGCACCGTGGTCGCCTCGAGATCGTGGTTCGCCTGCACCAGATGCGCGGAATACCAGGCGATCAGCCCGCCGAAGAGGATCATGGCGAGCTGCATCCCCGCCTCGGCCGCGCGCCAGGCCCTGACCGGCAGCATGTCGTGGAAGAAGCGGATGCGGATATGGGCGCGGCGCCGGCTGGCGAGGATCCAGCCCGCCACCGCCACCCACAGCATCAGGAAGCGCGAGACCTCGTCGGTCCAGATCAGCGGCTCGCCGAGCGCGCGGGTGACGATGCCGAGCGTCACCGTGACGAGCAGCGCGACGAGCAGGATCGCGGCGATCACCTCCATGGTCCGGTCGAACAGCCTGGGCCAGATCGTCATGCGGTTCGCTTTCATGGTTAGGCTTCAGGCATCGACGCCATCATTCCGGGGCAGGCCGAAGGCCTGAGCCCGGAACCCATGAACACCACGCCGCAGTAGGAAGCGGGCGCGCGTGCTGCGACTTGCCGGCTCAAGCCGGTGTTCATGGGTTCCAGGCTCGCTGCTGCGCAGCGCCCCGGAATGACGGTCGAGGTTCAGGAGAGCGCCGTCACAGCGCCTGGATGCGGTCCCAGAGGCCCTTGCCCCATTTGCTCTCGAACTTGGCCGGCACGCTCGCCAGCACCGGCTTGCGGAAGGCCTCGTTGTCGGGCGTCGACACGCTCATGCCGGCCTTGGTGAGGCCGTCGACCAGCCCCTTCTCCTGGTCGAGAATCTCCTGGTCCTGCCAGGCGGCGGCCTTGTCGATCGCGGCGACGACGATGTCGCGGTCGGCCTGCGGGATCTTCTGCCAGGCCGCCTCGTTCACGATGACGAGCCGCGGCGTGATGATATGCGCGGTCAGCACCAGGTATTTCTGCACCTCGGCGAGCTTGGCCGAGGCGATGGTCGGCAGCGGGTTCTCCTGCCCGTCGACGGCGCCCTGCGAGAGCGCGAGATAGAGTTCGGAGAAGTTGAGCGGCGTCGGCCGCGCGCCCCAGGCCTCGGCCATGGCGCGGAAGGTGTCGACCTCCGGCACGCGCAGCTTGAAGCCCTTCATGTCCTCGACCGAATGGATCGGCTTCCTGCCGCTGGTGAGGTGGCGCACGCCGTAATAGTTGACGCCGATCATGCGCATGCCGCGCTTGGCGACGAGGACCTGGTTGAGCTCGTCCATCAGCGGGGATTTCAGCGCGCGGGTCACATGCGCCGCGTCCTTCCAGATATAGGGCGCCTCGATGATCGAGATCTGCGGCACGAACTGGCCGAGCTGCGCCGCGCCCTCCGTCACCATGGTCAGCGCGCCCGAGGCGACCGATTCGACCATGTCGCGCGAGGAGCCGAGCTGCCCGTTCGGGAAGGACTGGACGTCGATGCGCCCGCCGGTCTTCTCCTTGATCTCGGCGGCGGCCTTCACCGCGCTCTGCGGCGAGGGATGGCTCGCCGGCTGGCCGTCGGCCCAGCGCAGCACGAGCGGCTCGGCCCGCAGGATGCCGGGCGCGGCGATCGCCGTCGCCCCCGCTGCCGTGGCAGCCAGAAAATCGCGTCTCGTCTGCTTTTTCATGTCCGTTCCCTCCACAGGCAGCCGGTTCTCCGGCTCGTTCGCGATGATCTCAGTACTGCATCGCCCGTGTCCGGGCGTTGCCGATATGGGTCGCCATCGCTTCCGCCGCGCGCTCGGCGTCGCGCGTCTCGATCGCCGCGATGATGGCGAGATGATCCTGCATCACCGGGACGATGATGCTGTTGTGGATGCGCGTCTCGTATTGCCGGATCAGCCGGATCTTGAGCCAGGTGACGCGGAAGGCCTGGCTGACGATCTCGTTGTCGAGATGGTCGATGATCGCCTCGTGCATCAGCCGGTCGATATCCTCGGCATCCTCGATCAGCGTCGCATCGCCGCCGGCCTCGGCCCGCCGGACGATCGCCTCGTGCCGCGCCCGCTGCTCGGCGATCTCCGCATCGGTCGCGTTCCGGGTGTAGAGCGCCGTCGCCTCCTTCTCGAGGAAGAGCCGGAACTGGAAGGCGTTGCGGATCAGGTTGAGGTCGACATGGGCGACCTGCATGCCGCGCTGCGGCACGGTCTTGATCAGCCCTTCCGCCTCCAGTCGCGGGATCAGCTCGCGGATGGCGCCGAGCGGGAAGCCCGTCATCGCCACCAGCTCGCGCTGGGTCACGAACTGGCCGGGCTTGATCTCGCGCGCCAGCAGCCGCTCGGTGAAGGAGGCATAGGCGCGCTCCCGCAGCTTCAGCGGCTCGCCCTCGCGCGGCTCCTGCTCCGGCTGGCTCACCTGTTCCTCCTGTCCTTCCCCGTCATTGCAATGACGGTTCCATCGTGCCCCTCAGGCCGCCTTCGCCTGCATGATCGAATCGAAGGCCGCAAAGAGCCGCTTCCGCGTCGCTTCGTCCAGTGCCTCCAGCGGCGGGCGCATCGCGCCATAGCCGGCATCGCCATGGATGTGGCCGGTCAGCGCCTTCACCGCCGCCAGCACCGGATACGCGCAGATCTCGTCGACCAGCGCGTTCACCGCCGGGCTGTCCTTGCCTTCATAGACCATCGGGCGCACCAGCTCCGGCACCAGGTTGGCGATGCCGCAGATCGTGCCCTGCGCGCCGTTGCGCACCGCCTTTGCGAGCTGGCGCTCGTCGCCCACCAGAATGGCGAGCTCGCCATGCGCCTTCAGCAGCGCCTCGGTATTGGCAGCGTCGCCGGAGGAATCCTTGACGCCGATGACGAGCCCCGGAAACGCCGTCTTCAGCCGCTGCACCAGCCCGAGGCTGATATCCACCGCTGTCACCGAGGGGATGTGGTAGAGGACGACATTGCGGGCCGCGGCGCCGAGCTTCTCGAAGAACTGCGCGAACCAGGCATAGAGCCCCTCGTCGCCGACGCCCTTGAAGTAGAAGGGCGGCGCGACGAGCAGGCCCCTTGCCCCGGCATCGAGCGCCAGCCGCGCCTGCTCGACCGCCTCATGCATCGAGGCCGCGGCCACGCCGGCATAGATCTTCGCGGCCGGGTCGATCCCCGCCCCGATCAGCGCCCCCATCATCGCGGTCCGCGCCGGCAGGCCGAGCGCGGCGCCCTCGCCCGTCGTGCCGAACAGCGTGACCGAGTCGCAGCCATGCGCCAGCACATGGCGGGCATGGTGGACGAGGCGCGGCAGGTCGACGCCGCCGCCCTCCCGCATCGGGGTGGTGATCGCGCAGGAGAGGCCGAAGCGGGTCTTGTCGGTGGCCATGGGAAGGGCTTTCAAGGCTGACTGGTGACTGACATGTTAGTATGGAGACAGCGCCGTCCGCAAGCGGCCCACGCGGCTTTCGCTAGCCGTCCTTCAGGCCTCCGGCCGAGAGTCCGGCGACGATCTGGCGCTGGGCGATGACGGTGACGAGGAGCACGGGCAAGGTCACCAGAAGCGCCGCCGCGGCGAGCGGCCCCCAGGAGATCTGCTCGAAGGTCAGGGAGTTGTAGACGGCCGAGGGCAGCGTGCGGCTCGCCTTGCCGCCGAGCACCACCGAGAAGATGAAGTTGTTCCAGGAGAAGATGAAGGCGAGGATGCCGCCGACCACGATGCCGGGTTTGGCCAGCGGCAGCGCGACATGGCGGAAGGCCTGCCAGCTCGTGGCGCCGTCGATGCGCGAAGCGTCTTCGAGCTCCATGGGAACGTTCTCGAAATACCCGATCATGATCCAGACGATGATCGGGATGGTGATGACGAGATGGGTGATGACCAGCGCCGTGATGGTGCCCACCAATCCGGTGATCTGGAACAGCAGGAACAGCGGGATGAGATAGGACAGGGCCGGCGTCATCCGCGCCACCAGGATCAGGATCGCGAATTTATGCGCCTTGCCGCGCGCGATGCCGTAGCCAGCCGGCACGCCGACGATCAGCCCGAGCAGCACCGCCCCGCCGGTGACCAGGATCGAGTTCCACAGATAGAGCCCGAAATCGTTCTGGGCGAAGACGTCGACATAGTTCTTCAGCGTCGGCGGATCGGGGATGAAGACCGGCGGGAAGGCGGTGTTGTCGAGCTCGTTCTTGAGCGAGAGCGAGATCATCCAGAGGAAGACCAGCACCGCCGGCGAGACCAGCACGAAGACCGAGGCCCAGAAGCCGAGCTTTTTGAGCGTGCGGTTCATGGCGACCTCGCTGTCTGGCCATTTCCAGCACGGTCATCCCGGGCGACCGCAGGGAGACCCGGGATCCATGCCTGAACATCCATCCGGAAAGGTTCCGGCATGGATCCCGGGTCTGCGCTTCGCTTCGCCCGGGATGACAGCGCGTTTATGACAAAAGGTCCGCCCATCACGTGTTCCACTTCGACTTCTGCCGCGCATAGAGCAGCAGCAGCGAGAGCATGATGATGATGACGAAGAAGATCACCACCACGGCCGAGGCGTAGCCGATCTTGTAGAACTGGAAGGCCTGCAGATAGAGGAAGATGTTCAGCGTCTCCGAGGCCGTGCCCGGCCCGCCCTGGGTGATCACGAAGATGGTGTCGAAGGCCTTCAGCGCGTCGATGGTGCGGATCACGATCGCCACCATGACGAAGGGCCAGACCAGCGGCAGCGTGATGTGCCGGAACATGTGCCAGTCGTTGGCGCCGTCGATCAGCGCGGATTCGTAAGGCTCGCGGGGCAGGCCGGCGAGGCCCCCGAGCACGATCAGCATGACCAGCGGCGTCCAGTGCCAGACCTCGACCATCACCAGCGTCGGGATCACCGTGCCGGGATCGTAGACCCAGCCCTGCGGCGGAATGCCGACGAGCGAGAGCAGATAGTTCAGCACCCCGAGCTGCGGGTGGAACATCATCGTCCAGACCAGCGCGACCGCGACCGGCGTCGCCATCATCGGCATGACGAACACGGTCCGCAGCAGGCCCCGCGCCGGGAATTCGCGATGGAACACCAGCGCCGCCGCCGTGCCGAAGACGATCGGCAGCACCACCGCCAGCACGGTGAAATAGACGGTGTGCCAGATCGATTCGAGGAAGCGCGCATCCTGCGCCAGCTCGGCGAAATTACCGAGGCCGACGAATTCCGCGCCGCCGCCGATCTTCCAGTCCTGCGTCGACATGTAGAGCGTGAACAGCCAGGGGAACACGATCACCGCGGCGATCACCAGCACCGCCGGCAGCGAGAACAGCCAGTAGCGCGGCGTGAAATCCTGCGAGGTCGCGGCGGCGCTCACGGGCGCCGCGCTGGAGAGTCTCGCTGGAAGGGATGTGCTGGTCATGCGTTCCGGGCCGTCATGCCCGGGCTCGACCCGGGGCATCTCTGTAAGGAAGCCTAGTGGTCACGGCATAGCCGGGTCGGCCCGGCCATGCCTGTCGCCGAAGGGCGCCGCTCAGCCCTGCTCGCTCTTGGCGAGCACCGGTGCGAAGGTCTCCGTCGCCTTCTTCAATTCGCCGGCGACATCCGCCCCGCCTATCATATTGGTCAGCGCCACGCCGAAGACGTCGCGGAACTCCGTCACCGGCACGATCTGCGGCAGGCCGGCGCGCGCGATCTTGGCGGAGGCCAGCAGGCAATCGAAATACTGCTTGCCGAATTTCGAGGCCTGGATCGTCTCGGTGTCGAGATAGGCCGAGGAGCGGCCGGGCGCGCCGGCGCCGCTCTTCAGCATGGCGATCTGGTTCTTCTTGTTGGTCATGAACTGGAGATAGAGCCAGGCCGCCTCCTTCTTCGAGGAGCCGCGCGAGATGCCCATGCCGTCGGCGAACATGCCGGCGTGATGCGCCTTCGGCCCCGGCGGCGTCACGCCATAGCCGACCTTGCCGACGATGCGCGACTTGCTCGGATCCTCCAGCGGCGTGGCGAAGCCGACGCCGTCGAGCCACATCGCGGCGCGGCCCTGCATGAAGGTCGTCTGGCACTCGTTCCAGTTGAAGCCGACCGAACCGACCGGGCCGGTCTCCTTGTTGAGCTTCTTGTAGAGCTCGCCCGCCCAGACCGCCTCGGGCGTATCGGTCAGCAGCTTGCCCTCGGGCGAGACCGTCTCCATGCCCTGGCCCAGCATCAGCGAGGTCCAGACCGGGACATTGGCGTTCTTCAGCCCGCGCGAGACGAAGCCGGCGATGCCCTTGGCCGGATCGTGCAGCTTCTGCGCGACGGTGAACATCTCGTCCATCGTCTTGGGATAGGCCACGCCCTTCGCGTCGAAGAGCTCCTTGTTGTAGTAGATGATCCAGTAATCGACGAAGAAGGGAAGCGTATCGAGCGAGCCGTCCGCCTGCCGCGCATAGGCCACGGGACCGGCGCCGAAATCGGCGAAGTCGAAATCCGGCGCGGTCAGCGCGGCGTTCTTGATGAAGGGCTCGAGATTCTCGAACCACTTGCCCTTGGCCGCCATGCGCTTCTGCACATGCAGCGAGATGCCGCTGACGTCGAAGCTCGGCTTGCCCGAGGCGAACTCGATCACCGCCTTCTGGCGCTGCTGCTGCTCCGGCACCTGCTCGGAGGAGACCTTGATGCCGGTGAGCTCGGTGAATTCCTTCTCGGCCTGCTGCATCAGGTCGGAGCGCGGGTTCTTGACCAGCAGCACGTCGATCGACTGGCCGGAGAACTTCTTCCAGTCGAAGGCGCCCTGCGCCTGCGCCCTGCGCAGCACCAGCGGCGAGGCGAGCGCGGCCGCCGCGCCGCCGAGCAGCACGCGACGGGTCGGCTTGAGAAGATGATCGGTCATCGGCGTCCTCCCCAGGACTTGCAGGCGGCCCGTTTCGGGCCTTTCATGGTGCGCGGTACCGCCGGCGGGCAATGCCGCCCCTTCCGCGATCGGGAAGAACGCTAATCCGCTTTCCGGCCGGTTGCAAGCTAACATGTTGGCGTGCACATAGTGCTGCCAGACCGCTCCGTTCCGGCGCGGGATCCTCTGCGAGAGCCGCCCGTGACGAGCCCGCCGCGCATCGATTCCCACCAGCATTTCTGGCGGCTCTCCCGCGGCGATTATGGCTGGCTCACCCCCGCGCTCGGGCCGATCCACCGCGATTCCGAGCCCGCCGATCTCGCCCCGCTGCTCGCCGCGCACGATATCGCCGCGACCATCCTGGTCCAGGCTGCTCCGACCGAGGCCGAGACCCGCTTCCTGCTCGGCCTCGCGGCCGCTACGCCCTTCGTCGCCGGCGTCGTCGGCTGGGCCGATTTCGCCGCGCCCGACGCCCCCGCCCGCATCGCTGCACTGGCGGCCGACCCGCTGCTCGTTGGACTCAGGCCGATGGCGCAGGACATCCCCGATCCCGGCTGGCTCGCCCGGCCCGACCTCGCCCCCGCCTTCGCGGCGCTCGCGCGCCATGGCCTCGTCTTCGACGCGCTGGTGAAGCCGCCGCAGATCCCGGCCTTGCTCGCCCTCCTCGACCGCGAGACGCGGCTTCCCGTGGTGATCGACCACGGCGCCAAGCCCGACCTCGCCGGCACCGATCTCGCGCAATGGCGCGACGGCATCGCGGCGCTGGCCGCCCGGCCGAACACCGTCTGCAAACTCTCCGGCCTCGTCACCGAGGCCAGGCCGGGCTGGACCGCCGCGACGCTGGCGCCGGCGGTCGCGCATCTGCTCGCCTGCTTCGGGCCGCAGCGCCTGCTCTGGGGCAGCGACTGGCCGGTCGTCACGCTGCGCACGCCCTATGCCGGCTGGCTCGCGGCGGCCGAGCGCCTCACCGCGACGCTTTCGGCGGCGGATCGCGCCGCGCTCTTCGGCGGCAATGCGGCGCGGCTCTATCTGGCGAAACGTGGCCGAAATCCGGCGAAACCCGTCATGGACGGTTCATCTTCGCGGTCCTAGCCTGCGTTCCGCTGCCCGACCGCCCGGAATGATCCGCCCGGCCAGAGCGGCATCGACAGGCGTCCCTTCACCGGGAGGATCTCACATGACTCGGACCAGATTCGCGCTCGCTGCCGGCCTTCTCGCGCTCGCGGGCGGGTTCACGCTGCAGGCCTCGACGCCGGCGCTCGCGCTGACGATGAAGGAGTGCAGCACCAAGTACCAGGCGGCCAAGAGCGGCAACACGCTGAACGGCCAATCCTGGAACGATTTCCGCAAGACCCAGTGCGGCGACGGCGCCGCCGCGAGCCCCGCCGCCGCTCCCGCCGCGACCGCGCCCGCCCCGGCCAACCCGATGAAGCCGGCGACGACGACCGCGACCGCCCCGGCCGCGCCGAAGCCCGCCGCCGCCCCCTCGGCCGCGCCGACGGGCAGCGCCGTGTTCCCGAGCAAGGTCGATCCGAAATATTCGCAGCTCTCGGCCGGCAAGCAGCGCTTCAAGACCTGCAACGACCAGTACAACGCCAACAAGGCCAGCAACGGCAATGGCGGCCTGAAATGGATTCAGAAGGGCGGCGGCTATTACAGCCAGTGCAACGCCCGGCTGAAGGGCGCCTGAGCCGGCACGGCTTCAAGACGCGCGCCGGCGCCCGCCCGCGCCGGCGCGCGTTCGTTCGTGATGAGGGGCAGCGGAGCGCCGCGAGGCGCAGGTGGTATCAGGCCGCTTCCGTTGAGCCAGGAAGCGGCGCGGAAGGATTGAGCCACCTTCCGCACGCCCCGTGGCGCTCCGCTCATCGGCGTTCTTGCAGACTGCGGGCCGCGCTTATCCGGCTCTGCGCTTCCGGCCCTGCTCCCTCGACGCCAGTTCGGCCGAGCCTCGTCGCGCCTCGGGTCACAAGACCTTTCCCGTCGAACCTTCCAGCGAGCCCCTCGCGCAGGGACCGTAATATCCCCAGGGCGGTTCCCGCAGCCTCCCGAGTCCGGCTTGCAAGGCCGGCCGCAGGGCGCCGCCCTCATCCCGCCACACGACATGCCTCCGGATGGCTGCCCCTCGGGGATGAGGTGGAGCGAGGATAAGCGCGGCCGGACGGGACGGGGATAAGTTTTCTCAGGCGCCCTTGGCGACGGCCTGCTTCAGCCGCGCGATCGCCTCCGCCGCGCCGGCCTTCACCGAGACGTCCTGCGTCTCGCCCTCGCGCTCGATCAGCGCGATCAGCGACTCTGGAGTGATCTCGGCCCGCGCCGCGGTCAGCTTCAGCACGGCGTTGGCGAGGATGTTTGGCCAGAACGCCGCCCCGCCCTTGGCCAGCCCCTTGGCCTTGCGGCCTTCGAATTCACGGGCGAGCTGTTCGGGAGTTTTGCGGGGCATTTGGTTTCCGTGAATCGTGTTCAACTGAGAGCTTAGCTCAATCGGAATGGGCGCGAGGCTCTTTTCCATAGGGAACGAGGGTAAAGATGAGAAGTCGCCGCCGCCAAGCAGCGGACTTCCGCAATCGGTGGAAAGCGGAACATCCGCTCTCCACCTTGCACGGGTCGCTGTCAGCCGGATTGGCGGTCGAGGAAATGCAGATTGACAGGTCCGAGAGGCAGCTTCCTGTTCCGCCTTGGACGCGGCACGTCGGGAACGGACACATCGGAGTCGGTGGGCGTCAGATCGAAGGCGCGAGCGCGGACCTGGCCCATGCCCCTCAGGAAGAAGCCATAATGGACACTTTCAGCTTCGTCGGGCACGTCAAGGACGATTGAGCGACGGGTCCAGCCGGTCGTGCCGCTGATCGCGCCGTCGCTCTTGCGCTGCATCATGTTGTCGAAGCGCAGGACGGTCCCGGTTCCGCCATCGATGCGCATCCATATCGTGCCGAGTCCTGCGTCGGTCGCTCGGAGCTCGGCCGTAAGCTTGAGCTTTTGCCCACGATAGATTTCAGCCGAAACACTCTGCATCAGGCAGCCGAACAGATCCGCGGCGGGCTCTTCCATCGCACGGTCGACCAAGGACTCGATCAAAGCGACCCCCGGATTGCCCGGCTCCAATCCCATCCTGATCTTCTTGGGATCGGTCATGCCGCCAGAGAACCAACCTTCCGCCGCCGGAAGAGGGGCCTGCCGCCGCTCAATGCGTTCGATGATCGCCGAGAGCGTATTCCAATCAGTCGATCCAAATTGCTTTGCGACGAGTTCGAGACAAGCGCTATGCGAAAGGGCGTGCCCTTTCCCTGCCAAGGCCTCCTTGAGGTCCTTGGCCATGAGCTTCGCATTCAAAAAGCTGCGCATCGGTTCCATCCTTTCCGGGCAGCACGAAGGTCAGGGCTCGCATTGCTGACACACCACCCGGAAGGGTCAAACCGATGGATCGGTTGCGCATTCACCATTCCAAACAGGAGCGAGCGGCGGGCTGCGCGGGCCAAGCTCGATAATATCGTGAGTCGTCGATACGTCCAGCGTCCGCTCAGGGGCGCAAGCAGGCACGCATACCCTCCGCTTGACTCCCACCCCCACCCGCCCTACGCC
>UBNE01000063.1 GCA_900466745.1 Hyphomicrobiales bacterium
ATGGCCAAAGAGAAGTTTTCGCGGACGAAGCCGCACTGCAACATTGGAACGATTGGTCACGTTGACCATGGCAAGACGTCTTTGACGGCTGCGATCACGAAGGTTCTGGCGGAGGCTGGCGGGGCGTCGTTCACGGCGTATGACCAGATCGACAAGGCTCCTGAGGAGAAGGCGCGCGGGATCACGATCTCGACGTCGCATGTCGAGTACGAGACGCCGAACCGTCACTATGCGCATGTCGACTGCCCCGGGCACGCCGACTATGTGAAGAACATGATCACGGGCGCGGCGCAGATGGACGGGGCGATCCTGGTTGTTTCGGCGGCTGACGGCCCGATGCCGCAGACGCGCGAGCACATCCTGCTGGCGCGGCAGGTCGGCGTTCCGGCGCTGGTGGTGTTCATGAACAAGGTCGACCTGGTCGACGACGCGGAGCTGCTCGAGCTGGTCGAGATGGAGATCCGCGAGCTTCTGTCGAAATACGACTTCCCCGGCGACGACATCCCGATCACCAAGGGCTCGGCGAAGGCCGCGCTGGACGGCGTGACGCCGGAGATCGGGCACGACGCGGTGATCGCGCTGATGAAGACGGTCGACGAGTACATCCCGCAGCCGGAGCGTCCGGTGGACCAGCCGTTCCTGATGCCGGTCGAGGACGTGTTCTCGATCTCGGGGCGCGGCACGGTGGTGACGGGCCGCGTCGAGCGCGGGATCGTGAAGGTCGGCGAGGAAATCGAGATCGTCGGGCTGAAGGACACGGTGAAGACGACGGTGACGGGCGTCGAGATGTTCCGCAAGCTGCTGGACCAGGGCCAGGCGGGCGACAACATCGGGGCGCTGCTGCGCGGCACGAAGCGCGAGGACGTCGAGCGCGGCCAGGTGCTGTGCAAGCCGGGCTCGGTGAAGCCGCATACCAAGTTCACGGCCGAGGCCTATATCCTGACCAAGGAAGAGGGCGGTCGCCACACGCCGTTCTTCACCAACTACCGCCCGCAGTTCTACTTCCGCACGACGGATGTGACCGGCGTGGTGACGCTGCCGGAAGGCACGGAGATGGTGATGCCGGGCGACAACATCTCGATGGAGGTGACGCTGATCGCCCCGATCGCGATGGAGGAGAAGCTGCGCTTCGCCATCCGCGAAGGCGGACGCACCGTTGGCGCCGGCGTCGTCGCTTCGATCATCGC
>UBNE01000006.1 GCA_900466745.1 Hyphomicrobiales bacterium
CCGTTCCCCCCGCCCCCGCCACCCTGACGCCCCGGCAGCGCGAGATCCTGAGGCTCGTGCAGGAACTCGGCTTCACCACGATCGAGACCCTGGCCGAGCGCTTCGGAGTGTCCGCGCAGACGGTGCGGCGCGAGATCATCCGCCTCCAGGCCGGCAATTTCCTGCAGCGCTTCCATGGCGGGGCGGGCCTCGCCTCCGGCGGCATCCGCTCGGCCTATGCGCAGAAGCTGACGGTCGCGCCCGAGGGCAAGCAGCGCATCGGCCGCGCCGTCGCCGAGCTCGTTCCCCCCGGCGCCTCGGTCTTCCTCGATGTCGGCACCACGGTCGAGGCCGTCGCCCGGGCCCTGCTCGACAAGCCGGGGCTGCGCGTGGTCACGGCCAGCGTCGCCGTCGCCCAGATCTTCTGCAATGCCGGGATCTTCGACATCGTGGTCACGGGCGGCACGACGCGCGGCGCCAACGGCTCGCTGGTCGGGCAGGCGGCGGTCGCCAGCATCCTGAACTTCCGCTTCGACTGCGCCGTCCTCGGCCTCGGCGGCTTCGACGAGGACGGCGCGCCGATGGATTTCGACCTGGAGAAGATCGCCGTCCGCCAGGCCGCGATCGGCCGGGCGGGCCGGGCGATCTTCGTCGCCGACCGCAGCAAGTTCGACCAGGTCGGAACGGCCCGGATCGCCACGCCGGGGCCCGGCACGCTCGTCGTCATCGATGCCGAGCCGCCCCGGTCGCTGGCCGCGGCCTGGCGCAAGGGCGCGACCCGCTGGCGCGTGGCGTAACGGCGCTCATTCCGGCGGTCCCGACCCCCGGGAGCCCTTGCACGCCTGAGCGATTTTGATCAGGATGGAAGAAATCTTACACGAGCGCCGTCACAAAGGGCGCCGGGTTCCAGGGAGGTCGCCATGTCGCGCGCGAAACTCGCGTCCATCTGTCTGCTTGCCTTCGGCCTCGCCGGCCCGGCCCTGGCGGACGACTGCCCGAATCGCGGCACCCTCGACGCGCGCTATTGCGACGCCAACCGCGACCTCCTCGCCGACACGCCGACCGACCCGGCGAAGCAGAAGGACCCGGACACGCTGATCTTCTCCTACACGCCGGTCGAGGACCCGGCCGTCTACGAGAACGTCTTCGCCGAGTTCCTGACCCATCTGGCGAAGGTCACCGGCAAGAAGGTCAAATGGTTCGGCGCCGAATCCTATGCGGCGCAGGTCGAGGCGCTGCGCTCCGGCCGGCTGCACATCGCCGGCGTCGCCAGCGGGCCGACGCCCTTCGCGGTCAATCTCGCGGGCTTCGTCCCGATCGTCGCCATGGCCAAGAAGGACAATTCGATCGGCTACACGCTGCAGCTCATCGTGCCGAAGGACTCGCCGATCAAGAGCATCGCCGACCTCAAGGGCAAGCGCGTCGCCCATGTCGCGCCCTCCTCCAATTCCGGCGACACCGCGCCGCGCATCCTGTTCAAGGAGAAGGGCGTCGAGCCGGGCAAGGATTACGAGGTGCTCTATTCCGGCAAGCACGACAACTCGATCATGGGCGTGGTCAACGAGGACTACGACGCCGCCCCGGTGGCCTCGAGCGTGGTCGAGCGCATGGCCGATCGCGGCATGTTCAAGCGCGACGACATCCGCATCGTCTACGAATCCAGCCCCTTCCCGCGCACGGCCTTCGGCATCGCCTACGACCTCAAGCCGGAGCTGCAGGCCAAGATCAAGGAAGCCTTCCTGACCTTCGACTTCGTGAATTCCGCCCTCGGCAAGGAATTCAAGGACACCAAGGGCTTCAAGGAGCTGAACTACAAGGACGCGTGGGGCGACATCATCCTGATCCAGAGCAACAGCGGCATCACCTATACCCAGGACGGCCTCTCGAAGCTGAAGGGCGACTGATGGCCGCAGAGGTTCAGGCCGCGGGCAGGCCCCGGCCGCTGCTCGCCGTCGAAGGGCTGGCCAAGGTCTATCCGACGGGCAAGAAGGCGCTGGGCGGCGTCGACATCGTCATCGACCGGCCGCAGCTCGTCGCGGTGATCGGCTCCTCCGGCGCCGGCAAGAGCACCTTCATCCGCTGCATCAACCGGCTGGTCGAGCCGACGGCCGGCCGCGTCCTGCTGAACGGGCAGGACATCGTCGCGCTCGACCGCAAGGGCCTGCGCGCGGCGCGCCGCCGCATCGGCATGATCTTCCAGGAATACAATCTGGTCGAGCGGCTCTCCGTGATGCAGAACGTGCTCTCGGGGCGGCTCGGCTATGTCGGGCTTCTCGCGGCGCTGCGCTATCGCTTCCCGCCGCAGGACATCCAGGCCGCCTTCGCCCTGCTCGACCGGGTCGGGCTCGCCGGCTATCACGACCGGCGCGCCGACGCGCTCTCGGGCGGCCAGCGCCAGCGCGTCGGCATCGCGCGCGCCCTGATGCAGCGGCCGGACCTGCTCCTGCTCGACGAGCCGACGGCGAGCCTTGACCCAAAAACCTCTCGCCAGATCATGCGGCTGGTGCGCGAGCTGGTCGCCGAGCGCCAGACGCCGGCGATCATCAACATCCACGACGTCGCGCTGGCCCGCGCCTATGCCGACCGTATCATCGGCATGAAGGACGGGCTGATCGTCTTCGACGCCGAGGCCGGCTCCCTGACCGAGGCGGCGCTGACGCAGATCTATGGCGAGGAGGACTGGTCGAGCCCGCAGGAAGAGGACGAGGACATCCCGGCGGGAGCGGCCGCCATGGCCTCGCTCGGCATGACCTCATGATGGCGGCGACCGCCTCCTATCCGAGACGCTGGCGCGCACCGGGCCTGTTCGGCAGCCCCGGCCGGCGTCTCGCCTTCTGGGCCGTCGTCCTGGCCTATTTGGCCTGGTCGCTCTCGACGCTCAATATCGACACTGCGCGCGTCCTCGCCGGGCTGCCGCGCGCCTGGACCATTCTCGAACGCATGGTCCCGCCGGATTTCTCGCGCTGGCACCTGCTGCTGACCGGCATGGCCGAGAGCATCCAGATCGCCATCGCCGCGACGATCGCCGGCGCCGTCTTCTCGGTGCCGCTCGGCATTGCCGCGGCGGCCAACCTGTCGCCGCGCCCGCTCTATCTCGCGGCCCGCGCCTTCATCGTGGTCGGCCGGACCTTCCACGAGGTCATCATCGCGATCTTCTTCGTCAAGCTCTTCGGCTTCGGGCCGGTCGCCGGCCTGCTGACGCTCGCCTTCTCCTCGGCGATCTTCCTCGGCAAGATGCTGGCCGAGGACATCGAGAACATGAAGCCCGGCCCGGTCGAGGCGATCCGCGCCACGGGGGCGAGCTTCGGCCAGACCTTCTTCTACGCCGTCGTGCCGCAGGTGCTGGTCAAGACGCTCGGCGTGCTGATCTACCGGCTCGATTCGAATCTGCGCCATTCGACGGTGATCGGCATCGTCGGCGCCGGCGGCATCGGCCAGACCCTGTCGGCCTCCTTCACACGCTACGATTTCGACTTCGCCAGCGCGATCCTGCTCACCATCGCCGCGATGGTCGCCTTCGGCGAATGGTTCAGCGACTGGGCCAGGCGGAGGCTGAGATGACGGCCCATCAGCAGCCGCCGCGCGGCACCGCACCCGCCCGCACCTATCCGGACCGCTGGGAGCGCTATTCGCCGCGCGAGCGCATCGTCCACTGGCTCTGGCTCGGCGGCATCGCGCTCGCCGCCGCCTGGTCGGTCTCGGCGCTCGACATCGAATGGGCCTTCTTCGCCGATGCGCATGAGCAGGCGGTCGACCTGGTCGAGCGGATGTGGCCGCCGCGCTGGTCCTATCTGCCCCGCATCGTCCAGCCGCTGATCGAGACGCTGCACATCGCCACGCTCGGCACGATGATCGCGGTCGTCTTCGCCCTGCCGGTCGCCTTCCTGGCGGCGCGCAACACCACCTGGAACCAGGGCACCTGGCTGATCGGCCGCGCCATGCTGGTGCTCTCGCGCTCGATCAACACGGTGATCTGGGGCCTGGTCTTTGTCGCGATCTTCGGCCCCGGCCCCGTCGCCGGCATCTGCGCGGTGGCGGCCCGCTCGGTCGGCTTCATCGCCAAGCTCGTGGCCGAAGCGATCGAGGAGGTCGATGCCGGGCAGGTCGAGGCGGTGGAATCGACCGGCGCCACCACCCTGCAGGTCTATGGCGTCGCCATCCTGCCGCAGATCCTGCCGGTCCTGATCGGCACCACGATCTATCGCTGGGACATCAATGTCCGCGAATCGAGCGTGCTCGGCTTCGTCGGTGCCGGCGGCATCGGCCTGCTGCTCTACGCCTCGATCAACCAGTTCGCATGGTCGCAGGCGCTCGTCATCCTGATCGCCATCCTCGGCATCGTCATCGTCAGCGAGGCGCTCTCCGCCTATGTCCGCTCCCGCATCGTCTGAGCTCCGGGCCGAGACCCTGTTTCCCGTCGGCGTGGCCGCGCTGGCGAAGCGCTATGACGGCTTCCTGCTCGACCAGTGGGGCGTGCTGCACGACGGCACCACCGCCTATCCCGGCGCCGTCGACTGCCTGGAGCGCCTGCGCGCCGCCGACAAGACGATCATCATCCTGTCCAATTCGGGCCGGCGCGGCCGCGAGAACGAGGCGGTGCTCGCCGGCATGGGCTTCGGCCGCGAGCTCTACCACCACATCGTCTCGGCCGGCGACGACGCGCATGAGGCGCTGCTCCGGCGCGACGAGCCCGCCTATCGCGACCTCGGCGAGCGCTGCCTGCTGATCGCGCGGCCCGGCGAGGAATATCTCGCCGACGGCCTCGGCTTCAGCCTGACCGCCGATCCGGACCAGGCCGATTTCATCCTGAACCTGACCTTTGACCCGGAAAGGCAGCCGCTGCCGGGCTGGAGGCCCCTGCTGGAGCGCGGCGCGGCGCGGGGGATCCCGATGATCTGCGGCAATCCCGATCGCCATCGCGTGCACGCCAGCGGCCGGCTCCACGAGGCGCCGGGGCTGCTCGCCCTCGCCTATGAGGAGCTCGGCGGGCAGGTGCATTATCACGGCAAGCCCTATCCGCGAATCTACCGGAGCTGCTTCGGCATCATGGGGCTGCCGCCGGAGAAGGTCCTGGCCGTCGGCGATTCGCTCGCCCACGATGTCGCCGGCGCCGCCAATGCCGGCATCGGCGCCTGCTTCATCGCGGGCGGCATCCACAAGGACGAGCTGGTCTGGCCGGACGGGGACGCCCCCGAGGCGGAAAGCTGCTTCGCCCTGTTCGCCCGCGACGACCAGCATCCGCGCTACTGCATCCCGCGCTTCGCCTGGTGAACCGGCCCGCCGCGCCGGCGGCGCAGCCGCGGCGCGGCAGGACCGGCTCAGGCGGCCGGCGCCTCGCGCGCCTCGATCCGCGCCGCCTTGCGGCTGCTGTGGACGAAGGCGAGGATGAAGGCGATGGCGAGCAGCAGCACGATGGTCGGCGCCGGGGCGCTGTCGATGAAGAAGGACAGATAGACCCCGAGGAACGAGCCGGCCACCGCGATCGCCACCGACAGGACCAGCATTGCGCTGAACCGGCGGGCGAGCAGGAAGGCGATGGCGCCGGGCGCGATCAGCATCGCCACAGCCAGGATCAGCCCCACCGCCTGCAAGGCGCCGACGATGGTCAGCGAGATCAGGCCGAGCAGGCCGTAATGCAGCAGGCCGACCCGCAGCCCGACCGCCCGCGCCTGCGCCGGGTCGAAGGCGTGCAGCAGGAAATCCCGCCATTTGACGCCGATGACGCCCGCCGTGACCGCCGCGATGGCGCCGGCCTCGGCGATGTCGTGCCAGGAGACGCCGAGCATGTCGCCGAACAGGATGTGATCGAGATGCACCTCCGAGCGCACCTTCACATAGAGCACGAGGCCGAGGCCGAACATGCCGGCGAAGACGACGCCCATCACCGTGTCCTGCTTGATCCGGCTGTTGTCCTTCAGGAAGCCGGTGGCGACGGCGCAGAGCATGCCGGCCGTGAAGGCACCGACGGCGAAGGGAATCCCGGCGATATAGGCGACGACCACGCCGGGGAAGACCGCATGGCTGATCGCGTCGCCCATCAGGGACCAGCCCTTCAGGACGAGGAAGCAGGACAGGAGCGCCATCGGCACGGCGACCACCGCCGAGATCACCAGCGCGTTGACCATGAAGTCGAACCGGAAAGGCGCGAGCAGCGCGTCGATCATCGGGCGGCCTCCAGCGCCTGCGCGGCGCGCCTGCGGGCCGCAAGCAGGCCGTGCTTCGGCGCGAACAGGAACGCGATCAGGAAGATCGCCGTCTGCAGCACGACGATGATGCCGCCGGTCGCGCCGTCGAGGAAATAGCTGGCATAGGCGCCGATGAAGCTCGTCAGGGTGCCGATGGCGACGGCGATCGCCAGCAGCTTGGGAAAGCGGTCGGTCAGCAGATAGGCGGTCGCGCCGGGCGTCACCACCATGCAGATCACCAGGAAGGCGCCGACCGTCTGGAGCGCCGCGACCGTCGAGGCCGAGAGCAGCGCGAAGAACATGAATTTCAGCCGGGCCGGGTTGAGGCCGATCGAGCGCGCATGGCTCTCGTCGAAGAAGGTGACCATCAGGTCCTTCCATTTGACCAGCAGGATGGCGAGCGAGACGAAGCCGATGATCGCGAGCTGCAGCGTGTCGCCGGGCGTGATGGCGAGGACATTGCCGAGCACGATGGTCTGGATGTTCACCGCCATCGGCCGCAGCGAGACCATGAACAGGCCGAGCGCGAAGAAGGAGGAAAAGGTCAGGCCGATGATGGCGTCCTCGCGCAGCTTGGTGCGCTGGTTGAGAAAGAGCATGGCGGCGGCGGCAAGCCCGCCGGAGAAGAAGGCGCCGATCGCGAAGGGCAGGCCGAGCATATAGGCCCCGGCGACGCCGGGCACGATCGCATGCGAGAGCGCGTCGCCGATCAGCGACCAGCCCTTGAGCATGAGATAGCAGGACAGGAACGCGCAGACGCCGCCGACGAGGGCGGAGACCCACATCGCGTTCAGCATGTAGTCATAGGTGAAGGGCTCGAGGAATTCGGGCGTCATGTCCGGTCCCCGTACACGCCGCCGGAGCCGCGGGCCGCCGCCTTCCCGCCTTGCAGGATCAGCGGGCGCTCGTCGTCGGTGAAGACGCCGACCGGCGTCGGCCTGCCGTTCTGCGCCTCGTTCAGGACGAAATGGCGCAGCACGCCGCCGAAGGCCTTCTCGAGATTCTCCTGGGTGAAGGTCTCGACCGTCGGCCCATAGGCGAGCACGGTGCCCTTGATCAGCACGGTGCGGTCGCAGAACTCCGGCACGGAGCCGAGATTATGGGTCGAGACCAGCATGACGCGGCCCTCGTCCCGCAGCTCCCGGAGCAGCTTGACGATCTGGTCCTCGGTCTTGACGTCGACGCCGGTGAAGGGCTCGTCGAGCAGGATCACGCGGCCATCCTGCGCCAGGGCGCGGGCGAGGAAGACGCGCTTCTTCTGGCCGCCGGACAATTCTCCGATCTGGCGCTTGCGGAACTCGCTCATGTTGACGCGGGCCAGCGCCGCCGCCACCGCCTCATGGTCGGCCGGCTTCGGCCGGCGCATCAGGCCCATATGGCCGTAGCGGCCCATCATCACCACGTCCTCGACCAGCACCGGGAAGTTCCAGTCGACCTCCTCGGATTGCGGCACATAGGCGACCAGATTCTTCCGCAGCGCCTGCTCGACCGGCATGCCGAGCACGCGGATCTCGCCCCTGGCGAGCCGCACGAAGCCCATGATCGCCTTGAACAGGGTGGACTTGCCGGAGCCGTTGACGCCGACCAGCGCGGTGATCGTGCCGGTCGGGATCCTGAAGCTGGCGTCGCGCAGCGCGGTATGGCCGTTGCGGTAGGTGACGGTCGCATCGGTCACCGAGATGCCGTTTCCCGCCGCCGAAGCGGCGGGGCGAGCGAGGTCGCCGACCGCGACGGTCATTGCGTCAGCCCTTCGTTGAGGCCCTTTGCAACCGTGGCGGAGGTCACCCGCAGCAGGTCGAGATAGGTCGGCACCGGCCCGTCCGCCTCGCTGAGGGAATCGACATAGAGCACGCCGCCGTAATGGGCGCCGGTCTCGCGCGCCACCTGCCGGGCCGGCTTGTCGGAGACGGTGCTTTCGCTGAACACCGTCGGAATCTGGTGCTTCCTGACCGCGTCGACGACCTTGCGCACCTGCTGCGGCGTGCCCTGCTGGTCGGCATTGACCGGCCAGAGATAGAGCTCCTTCAGCCCGAAATCGCGCGCGAGATAGGAGAAGGCGCCCTCGCTCGTCACCAGCCAGCGCTTGTCCGCCGGGATCTTGCCGAGCGTCTCGCGGATCGGCGCGATGGCGGCCTCGATCCTCGCCTTGTAGGCGGCGGCGTTGGCCTTGTAGGCCTCGGCGTTCTTCGGGTCGTGCCGGATGAAGGCGTCGCGGATATTGTCGACATAGACGATCGCGTTCTTCGGCGACATCCAGGCATGCGGATTGGGCTTGCCGCTATAGGGGCCCTGCGTGATGCCCATCGGCTCGACGCCCTTCGAGACGACGACCTCGGGAACGTCCTTGAGGTTCTGGTAGAACTTGCGGAACCAGAGCTCGAGATTGAGCCCGTTCGCGAAGATCAGCCGCGCGCCCTGGGCGCGCTGGATGTCGCCCGGCGTCGGCTGGTATTCGTGGATCTCCGCCCCCGGCTTGGTGATGGATTCGACGATCGCGGCATCGCCCGCGACGTTCTTCGCCATGTCGGCGATGACGGTGAAGGTCGTCACCGCCTTGAACTTTTCCTGCGCCGCGGCCGGAAGGGCGCAGAGCACGGCGGCGAAAGCCGCCGTCGCCGCACCGGCGAGAATCGAGCGTCGCGTCCTATCGAGCATGGATGCCTCTTTGTTGCGAATGAGTTGCAAAATCGAATGACCATTACCCAAGCCTCCCCCGTTTTGCAAGTAGGATTGATTTGCAAAACAGAGAAAGCCCCGCCGGCCGCTTCAGAACGCCGCGACGCTGCGCAGGCCGAGCACGGCGGCGTTGGGGATCTTGCGCCAGGGCTTGTCGGGATCGGGCTCGCCGCCGCCGGGACGGACGATCCACTGCGCGAAAGGCTGAAGCTTGAGCCAGGGCGCGACCTGCGCCTGATAGGAGGCCTCGACCACCAGCTCCGAGGACCGTAGCGGCCGGGCCTCCCCGGCGAAGGTCGTCATGTCGCGGTCGAGCCGGCGCAGGCTGGAGCTGACCCTGGCATAGGCGACGGCGAGGCCGACGACGTCGTTCTTCCGGCCGGGCAGCAGCCCGGTATAGGTGAGGCCGGCATCGGCGTAGAAATCGACATGGCTCCGGTTCTTCTCCGGCGCCAGCACCAGCCGGGCGAAGCCGGCGAGGCTGCGCCCCGTCGTCTCGGCGTCGGCGGACTTCCACAGCACCTGATCGACGACGCCGTAGAAGGCGAGGTTGCCGCGGTGGCGCCGCGGATCCGGATCGGCGTCCGGATCGGCCAGCGGGAGGCCGTTCGCCGCGAACCGCAGATCGTCGAACCGCCGCGAATTGTACCAGCCGCCGAGCTTGTAGGTGCCGGTCACCCCGCCGCCGAAATCATGCGTATAGGCCGCCTCGGCGATGGCGAAGGCACCCTGGTTCAGCGGAAAGGCGAGCCCGTGCCGGTTCCTGTCGTTTCGCCCGAGCGGATTGCCGCTATAGACGCCGGCCTGCAAGGTCCAGGCCTCGCCCGGCTTGAACGCGACGCGCACCCCGGGAGCCGGCACCGGATAGGCCGGGCCGCCGCCCGGCAGCACGATGCCGTGCAGGGCGGGCCAGCCGAAGGCCGAGTTCACGAAGAGCCCCGCCGTCTCGCTGGTGGCGAATTCGCTGTCGGCGAGGAGCTGGCCGATCCTGATCGAGAGCTTGCCGTCGAGCAGCGTCTGCGTGAAGGAGGCTTCCGCCAGCCGTCCGGCCGGATCCGCCTCGATGTTCGATATCGGCATCAGATTGCCGAGGAACTTGCCGGACAGGCCATGACCGCCGATCAGGAAGGCGCCGGCATGGAAGGCGCCGCCCTTCCAGCCCGCGATCTTTTCGAGATCGAGGTCCAGGCCGAACTGCAGCAGGCCTGAAAATCCGCGGCCTCTTTGCAGGCCGCCGGCCGGGTTCGCCGAGATGTCGCCGGTCGCGGTCAGCCCGAAGCTCAGGCCGGCGTCCTCCAGGCGCGTGCGCGCGCCGCCCCAATCGCCCGTGAGACGCTCGCGCTCGAGCAGCCTCGCCTCGGTTCCCGCGGGGACCGGCAGGCCGGGCGGGTCCGCCGCCCGCACGGGCAGCGAGGCCAGCGCCAGGCAGGAGAAAGCGCATGCGGCGGGCAAATGCGCTCGGCGTCGGAGGACAGGGCGGCTCATCGGGATCTCCGGCAAAGGCTGCGAAAGCTCCGCGGACGGAAGGCGGAGCGCCGTGCATCTATATAATTGCAACTGATTTGCAAATGCAATTGACGACCATGGAGGGCGCCGCTATGCAATTGAGGCTCAATTGCAAGGAAGGGCGGCGAGAGCCGCCGGCGACGGCGGCGTCTCGCGCCCCGCGCTGCCGCCTTGCCTCGTCCATCCGGAAGGACCGTCGATGCTGTTCGTGCCGCCTGAAACGAGAAGCCGCCTCGAAGCCGAGCGCAACAGGGCCCGGATGTCGCCTGCCGGGGCCTGCGCGATCCTGAAGCAGGCGGGCCTGCGTCCGACCCGCCAGCGGATCGCGCTCGGAACGCTTCTGTTCGGCGAGGGACACCGCCATCTGACGGCGGACGACCTTCATCTCGAGGCCATCGACGAAGGCATCTCGCTCTCGCTGGCGACCGTCTACAACACGCTGTCGCAATTCGACGAGGCCGGCCTGATCCGGAGGGTCAGCGTCAGTGGCGGCAAGGCCTATTACGACACCGACACCGGCGACCATCACCATTTCTACATCGAGGCCGAGGACCGGATCATCGACATCGAGCCGGGGCGGATCAGCGTCGGCGGGCTGCCCGCCCCGCCCGCCGGCTACGAGATCACCAAGGTCGACGTCGTCGTCCGCCTCCGCCGCATCGGGACCGGTCCGTGACCTGCCGCCTTCACAGGCGCCCGCGGCCGCTCCCTGCCGAAGCCCGCGACGCCGGCGCCTGACGCGCGCAGCACGCGACGGCCGGCCCCTCGCCGCCAGACCGGGATCGCGGACCGCCCTTGCGGATGGGGGCGGGTCGATCCGCCTCGTCCCTCATCCGACCGCGAATGGAGTCAGACCATGCTCACCATCGGCTGCAAAATCCCCGCCTTCGACCTGCCCGCCGTCGTCTCGACCGACCCGGCCACGGCCTTCACCCGGATCACACGGGAGAGCGCCCCGGGACAATGGAAGGTGATCTTCTTCTGGCCGAAGGATTTCACCTTCGTCTGCCCGACCGAGATCGCCGCCTTCGGCGAGCTCGCCGGCGCATTCGCAGAGCGCGACGCCGTCATCTACGGCGTCTCCACCGACAGCGAATACGTCCATCTCGCCTGGCGCCGGAGCCACCCCGACCTCGAGACCCTGCCGTTCCCGATGCTGGCGGACATCAAGCGCGAGCTCAGCGCCGCGCTCGGCGTGCTCCACCCGGACGAGGGCGTCGCATTGCGCGCGACCTTCATCGTCGACCCGGCAGGCTTCATCCGCTTCGTCTCGGTCAACGATCTCTCGGTCGGGCGCAACCCGCAGGAGGTGCTGCGCGTGCTGGACGCGCTGCGGACCGAGGCGCTCTGCCCCTGCAACTGGCAGAAGGGCGAAGACGTCCTGCAGGCGGCATGAGCAAGAGCCCGGCGGGCGCCCCCTCTCCCGGACGGGGCCGTCAGCCCGCCTCGTGCAGCGCGGCGTGGATCTCCCGGCGGCCGTCGGCCCGGCGGATCCGGTCGCGGACATCCTGCGCGCGCAGGCGGCGGGCGATGCAGGCGAGCGCGTCGAGAGAGGCCCGCCCGCCCCCGCCGGGCGTCAGCAGCAGGCAGACGATATCGACCGGCTCGCCGTCGATCGCATCGAAGGCGACGGGCCGGTCGAGCCGGGCGAGCAGGCCGAAAGGCCGCTTCAGCCCGGCGATCGGCGCATGCGGGATCGCCACGCGGTCTCCGACGCCGGTCGAGCCGAGGGCCTCGCGCCGGCATAGCGCCGCGCAGACCGCCTCCGCGTCGAGGCCGAGCCTGCCCGCCGCCTCCCCGGACAGCGCCTGGAGAAGAGCCGCCTTCGACGGCGCCGCCAGATGCGGGATGACGTGCTCGGGGCGAATGAGGTCTGTGGCCTGCATGGCTGCTCGTCCGGACAGGAGGCGGTGCGCCCCGGGAGAAGGGACGCCGGCGGGATCAATCGGCCTCGCGGAGGCGATATCCGACGCCGGTCTCGGTCATGATGTATTGCGGCTGGTCGGGCGCGCGCTCGATCTTCTGGCGCAACTGCCGGACATAGACGCGCAGATACTGCACATCGGCCGAGGCGTCCCAGACCTGCTTCATCAGGTACTGGTGCGTCAGCACCTTGCCGGCATGCTGCACGAGGATGCGCAGGATGTCGTATTCCTTGGGCGAGAGCTTCACCTCCCGCCCGCCGACGCGGACGATGCGCTTGACGAGGTCGACCGAGAGCTCGCCCGTCTGGAAGACCGGCTTCTCGCCCTGCTGCTGCAATTTGTGGCGCAGCGCCACGCGCAGCCGCGCCGCCAGCTCCTTCATGCCGAAGGGCTTGGTGACGTAGTCGTCGGCGCCGCTCTCCAGCGCCGCGACGATGCCGGCCTCGTCGGTGCGGCTCGACAGGATCACGATCGGCAGCGCCAGCGCCTCGGCCCGCCAAAGCCGGAGCAGTTCCTGGCCCGACATGTCCGGCAGGCCGAGATCCAGGATGACGAGATCGGGCCGATCCTGCGCGACCATCGCGATCGCCTCCCGCCCCGTCTCGGCCTCGCGGATGGCGTAGCCCTCGGTCGAGAGCCCGACCCGCAGCAGGCGCCGGATCGCCGGCTCGTCGTCCACGACCAGGACCTTGACGGCGGATGTGGTCATGCCAGCGGCTCCCGTTCCTCCGGCCGGGCCTCGACGGGCATCCGGATGGTGAAGATCGCGCCCGGCCGGTCCCGGCGGTTCCCCGCCCGGATCGTACCGCCCATCGCCTCGACGAAGCCGCGGCAGATGGCGAGGCCGAGCCCGGTGCCGACGCGGACCCGATCGCTTTTCCTGACCCGGTAGAAGCTGTCGAAGATCCGCTCCAGATCGGCCTCGGGCAGGCCCGGCCCCTCATCCGCGACCTCGACGACGATCGCGCCGGCGTCCTGCCGGGCCCGGATCGCGATCGCGGTTTCCGCCGGCGCGTATTTGGCGGCGTTGTCGATCAGGTTGAACAGCACCTGCTCGAACAGGACCGGATCGAGGCTGAGCATCGGCAGGTCGGCGGGAAGCGCGGTCTCGACGCGATGGCCGGCCGTGATCTTGGCGGCGCGGCGGAGCGCGCTGCCGACCACCTCGGCCAGATCCACCAGCGCCGCATTGGGCTCCATCGCCCCCGATTCGATCCTGGTCATGTCGAGCAGATTGGCGATGAAGCGGTTGAGCCGCTCGGATTCGTCGACCAGGGTGGTGAGCAGCGCGGCGCGGTCCTCCTCCCGCAGCACGCTGCGATAGTCGCGCAAGGTATCCGCCGCCCCCATGATCGAGGCCAGCGGCGTCTTGAGGTCGTGCGAGATCGAGGTCAACAGCGCGGAGCGTAAGCGGTCGGCCTCGGCCGCGCGCTTCGCCCGGTCGACATCGTCGACGAGCTGGATGCGCTCGACCGCGACGGCGGCCTGGTCGGCGAGCGCGTCGAACAGGCGCTGCTGCTCGAGGGTCAGGAGCGGGCCCTGCCGGTCGTCGTCGAGGCCGATCACGCCGATCGCCGTCCGCCCGGTGCGCAGGGGCAGGTAGAGCCGCCTGGCGCCGGGCAGCGTGTCCGCCCCGCGCCCGGCCGGGCGATCATGCTCCCAGGCCCAGCGCGCGGCGGCGATGTCGGCGTCGACCAGCGTGTCGTCGGGAGGATATCCGGCCCGGACCGCAAGCGAGCCCTCCCCCGGCATCAGGATGACGACGCGGACCCTGAGCATCGAGGCGATCTGGAAGGCGGTCGCCCAGAGCACGTCGTCGAGCGTGCCGGTCCCGGCGAGCTTCTTGGAGAAGAGATAGAGGTCTTCCGTCGTCCGGGCGCGCTGGCGGGCGGCATTGGCCTGGCGCTGGACGCGCGCGGTCAGGTTCGAGGCGATCAGGGCGACGAGCAGGAAGAAGCCGAGCGCGACGACGTTCTCGGGGTCGCTGATCGTCAGGGTGTAGAAGGGCGCGATGAAGAAGAAATTTAGCGCGAGCGCGCTCAGCAGCGAGGCGAAGAGGGCCGGCCACAGCCCCGCCGTCACGGCCGAGGCGAGCACTGCGGTCAGGAAGACCAGCGCGATGTTGCGCAGGTCCATGATCTGGCTGAGCAGTTCGGCCGCGCCGAGCGCGGCGGCGACATAGGCGATCGCCGCGAGATAGGGCCTGGGCGAGAAGCCGGGCTTGCCGGCGGCCGGAACGGCGCCGGCCTCGTCCGCCTGCTGGTCCGGCAATGCGACGACATGGATGCCGATATCGCCGGCGCGGTTGATCAGTTCATGCGAGACGGAAGGCCCCAGCCACTCGCGCCAGCGCGGCTTGGCCGGCTTGCCGACGATGATCTGGGTGACGTTGCCGGCGGCCGCATGCCGGAGGATTTCTCCCGCGACATCCTGCCCCGGCAAGGTGACGGCCTCGCCTCCGAGCTGCGCCGCCAGCCGGAGCGCATTGGCGATGCGCGTCTTCGCCGCTTCCGACAAGGCCGCGGCCTGCGGCGTCTCGACATGGAGCGCGCTCCAGGGAGCGCGCAGGCGATCGGCCTGGCGCTTGGCATGGCGGATCAGCGCGGGCGCCCCGGCGCTTTCGTCGATGCAGACCAGGATGCGTTCCCCCGCGGCCCAGGGGCCCGAGATCGCGTGTTCCTGCATATGGCTGAGCAATTGCTCGTCGACCCGCTGCGCGGTGCGGCGCAGCGCCAGCTCGCGCAGGGCCGTCAGGTTGCCCGGCGCGAAATAGTTGGCGATGGCGCGCCGGGCGGTGTTGCCAAGATAGACCTTGCCCTCCTCCAGCCGCTTGATCAGATCGGCCGGGGTGAGGTCGATGACCTCGATGTCGTCGGCGCGGTCGACGATCGAATCCGGCACGGTCTCGCGCACGCGGATGCGGGTGATCTGCGCGACGACGTCGTTCAGGCTCTCGACATGCTGGATGTTGAGCGTGGTGTAGACGTCGATGCCCTGCGACAGCAGTTCCTCGACGTCGAGATAGCGCTTCGGATGCCGGCTGCCGGGAACATTGGTATGGGCGAGCTCGTCGACCAGCACGAGCGCGGGACGGCGCGCGAGGATGGCGTCGAGGTCCATCTCGTCGAGCGTGCGGCCCCTGTAGTCGATGCTGCGGCGCGGAACGATCTCGAAGCCGTCGACCAGCGCCTGCGTCTCCTTGCGGCCATGGGTCTCGACGACGCCGATCACGACATCGACGCCCTCGGCCTTGCGGGCCCTGGCGGCGGTCAGCATCTCGTAGGTCTTGCCGACGCCCGGCGCCGCGCCGAGGAAGATCTTCAGGCGCCCGCGCCCCTCGCGCCGGGCGCTTTCGAGCAGCGCCTCGGGCGAGGGCCTCGCCCTGGTCTCGCGATGGTTCTCGGCGGGTGGCATGGCGGGTTCACGAGGCCGCGGCGGGGCAGAAAGCCGCTGCCGCCTTTGTGTCAGCGTCGCGCCGCGCCGTCGAGAGCGAGGTTGAGCGCCAGCACGTTGACCACCGGCTCGCCCAGGATTCCGAGCGTGCGCGGCTCGACATGGGCGTCGACCAGAGCCTTGACCGTCGCCGGGTCGGCGCCCCGCGCCGCGGCGACGCGCGCGACCTGGAAATAGGCGGCTTCCGGCGAGATATGCGGGTCGAGCCCGCTGCCGGAGGCCGTCACCAGGTCCATCGGCACCGGCGCGCCGGGATTCCCGGCCTGCAGCGCCTCGGCTTCGGCCCTGATGCGGTCGATCAGCTTCCGGTTGGTCGGGGCGAGATTGGAGCCGCCGGAGCTCGCGGCATTGTAGGGCGCCTCGACGGTCT
Source organism: Hyphomicrobiales bacterium (assembly GCA_900466745.1). Classification (GTDB taxonomy): domain Bacteria; phylum Pseudomonadota; class Alphaproteobacteria; order Rhizobiales; family Beijerinckiaceae; genus Allobosea; species Allobosea minatitlanensis. The sequence continues at coordinate 16,095 of UBNE01000006.1, forward strand.
TCGTCGCGTCGCTCGGGTCGGCGCCGGTGGTCGCCGAGGGCCGGCCGTGGAAATAGCGCTCGCCGGCGAAGTTCTGGCCGACCAGGCTGGAGCCGACGACCTTGCCGTCCCTTTCGACCAGGCTGCCATTGGCCTGGCGCGGGAAGACGGCCTGGGCGATCCCGGTCATCGCCAGCGGATAGGCGAGCCCGGTGAGAGCCGAGAGGGCGACGATCATCACCAAGGCGGGGCGGATCTGCTTGAGCATGGTTGCGGCTCCCTAGACGAGGTGCAGCGCGGTCACGGCCATGTCGATGGCCTTGATGCCGATGAAGGGGACGGCGAGGCCGCCGAGCCCGTAGACGGCGAGGTTGCGCCGCAGCAGCGCGCCCGCCCCCACGGCCCGGTACTTCACGCCCCTCAGCGCCAGCGGGATCAGCGCGACGATGATCAGCGCGTTGAAGATGATGGCCGAGAGGATGGCGCTCTGCGGCGTGGCGAGGCCCATGATGTTGAGCGCGCCGAGCTGCGGGTAGAAGGCCAGGAACATCGCGGGGATGATCGCGAAATACTTGGCGACGTCGTTGGCGATCGAGAAGGTGGTCAGCGCGCCGCGGGTCATCAGGAGCTGCTTGCCGATCTCGACGATCTCGATGAGCTTGGTCGGGTCCGAGTCGAGATCGACCATGTTGCCGGCCTCGCGCGCCGCGACCGTGCCGGTGTTCATCGCCACACCGACATCGGCCTGGGCCAGCGCGGGCGCGTCGTTGGTGCCGTCGCCGCACATGGCGACGAGCTTGCCCTTGCCCTGCTCCTCGCGGATCAGGGTGAGCTTGTTCTCCGGCGTCGCCTGGGCGAGGAAGTCGTCGACGCCGGCCTCGGCCGCGATCGCCGCGGCGGTCATCGGATTGTCGCCGGTGATCATCACGGTGCGGATGCCCATGCGGCGCAGTTCCGCGAAGCGCTCGCGCACGCCGCCCTTGACGATGTCCTTGAGGTGGATGACGCCGAGCAGGCGCCCGTCCTTGGCCACGGCGAGCGGCGTGCCGCCGGCCTTGGCGATCTCGGCGGCGATGGCCTGGACCTCGCGCACCGCCCCGGCGGCAGGGCGCGCGCCAGTGGCGCCGGCCTCGACATAGGTCAGCACGGCGTCGACGGCGCCCTTGCGGATCTGCGCGCCTTCGAGATCGACGCCGCTCATCCGGCTCTGCGCCGTGAAGGGCACGAAGCTGGCATGGAGCGCGGCCATGTCGCGGGCGCGGATGCCGTATTTCTCCTTGGCGAGCACGACGATGGAGCGGCCTTCCGGCGTCTCGTCGGCGAGCGAGGCGATCTGGGCGGCGTCGGCCAGTTCCTGCTCGCTGACGCCGGTCACCGGCTTGAACGCGGTCGCCTGGCGGTTGCCGAGCGTGATCGTGCCGGTCTTGTCGAGCAGGAGCGTATCGACGTCGCCCGCGGCCTCGACGGCGCGGCCCGACATGGCGAGCACGTTGAAGCGCACGAGGCGGTCCATGCCGGCGATGCCGATGGCCGACAGCAAGGCGCCGATCGTGGTCGGGATCAGCGTCACGAACAGCGCGACCAGCACCACCACGGGGATGTACCCTCCGGCATAGGCGGCGAAGCTCGGGATCGTCGCAGTGGCGAGCACGAAGATCAGCGTCATGCCGGCGAGCAGGATGTTGAGGGCGATCTCGTTCGGCGTCTTCTGGCGCTCGGCGCCCTCGACCAGCGCGATCATCCGGTCGATGAAGGTCGAGCCCGCGGCGGCGGTGATGCGCACGCAGATCCAGTCCGAGAGCACCTGCGTGCCGCCGGTGACGGCCGAGCGGTCGCCGCCGGATTCGCGGATGACCGGGGCGGATTCGCCGGTGATCGCGGCCTCGTTGACCGAGGCGACGCCCTCGATCACCTCGCCGTCGGAGGGAATGATGTCGCCGGCCTCGACCAGCACGACGTCGCCGACCTTGAGCGCGGTGCCGGGGACGAGCCGGAACTGCGTGCGCTCCTCGCCCGAAAGCAGCTTCGCCTGCGTTTCCGTGCGGGTCCTGCGCAGCGAATCCGCCTGCGCCTTGCCGCGCCCTTCCGCCACGGCCTCGGCGAAATTGGCGAAGAGCACGGTGAACCAGAGCCAGAGGACGATCTGGAAGGTGAAGCCGAGATCGGCGCCGCCGGTGGCGAGATCCTTGAGGAAGAGGATGGTCGTCAGCAGCGAGACCACGGCGACGACGAACATCACCGGGTTGCGGGCGAGGCTGCGCGGGTCGAGCTTGCGGAAGGCGTCGCCCAGCGCCGGCACGAGGATGCGGGCGTCGATCAGGCTCGCGGATTTGGACTGGCTCATGAGAGACTCCGGCGGAGTGGTGTCGGGTCCGGCTCAGACGGCGGCAAGGAGGCCGGCGAGCGCCCGGACGAGCAGCAGAACGAGGAACAGCGCGACCGTCAGGCCGAGGATGAGGGTGGCGGGGCGCAGGAGCGCCCTGTCGGTTTCCCGCGCCGGGGCGTCGCGGTGGACGGCCTCGCGGCGCAATTGGCGCAGGCAGCTCGCCATGGCCGCCTCCTCAGAAGCTCTGGCCGGCGAGCATCGCGAGATGCTCGACGATCGGGCCGACGGCCAGCGCCGGGAAGAAGGTCAGGCCGCCGACGATCAGGATGACCCCGACGAGCAGGCCGACGAAGAGCGGCCCGTCGGTCGGGAAGGTGCCGGCGGAGGCGGGCACGGACTTCTTCGCGGCGAGCGAGCCGGCGATGGCGAGGGCCGGGACGATGACGAGGAAGCGGCCGATCAGCATCGTGATGCCCAGGGTGAGGTTGTACCAGAGCGTGTTGCCGGAGAGGCTGGCGAAGGCCGAGCCGTTATTGGCCGCGGCCGAGGTGTAGGCGTAGAGGATCTCCGAGAAGCCGTGCGGGCCGCTGTTGCCGACCGAGGCCACGGCGCTCGGCAGCACCGCGGCGATGGCGGTGAAGATCAGCATGCCGGCCGGCAGGCAGAGCACGGCGAGCATCGCCATCTTGACCTCCTTGGCCTCGATCTTCTTGCCGAGATATTCCGGCGTGCGCCCCACCATCAGCCCGGCGACGAAGATCGCCAGCACGACGAAGAGCACGATGCCGTAGAAGCCGGCGCCGACGCCGCCGACGATGACCTCGCCGAGCTCCATGTTCACCAGCGGGATCAGCCCGCCGAGCGCGGTGAAGCTGCCATGCATGGCGTTGACCGCGCCGCAGGAGGCCGCCGTGGTGACGACGGCGAAGAGCGCCGAGAGCGGAACGCCGAAGCGGACCTCCTTGCCCTCCAGATTGCCGCCCTGGAGGCCGAGCGCCTGGACGAGCGGGTTGCCGGCCGCCTCGGCCCCGTAGCAGACGAGCACGCCCGCGAGGAACAGCACGCCCATGCTGGCGAGAATCGCCCAGCCCTGGCGCTCATTGCCGGCCATGCGGCCGAAGACATTGGTCAGCGCCGCCCCGATCGCGAAGATCGAGACCATCTGGATCAGATTGGTGACGGCGTTCGGATTCTCGAGAGGATGGGCCGAATTGGCGTTGAAGAAGCCGCCGCCATTGGTGCCCAGCATCTTGATCGCGACCTGCGAGGCGACGGGACCGCGCGCGATCGTCTGCTGCGCGCCTTCCAGCGTCGTCGCCGTCACCGCGGCATCGAGGGTCTGCGGCATGCCGAGTGCGACATAGGCCAGCGTCAGCACGATGCAGAGCGGCAGCAGCAGGTAGAGCGTGGCGCGGGTGAGATCGACCCAGAAGCTGCCGACAGTCCGGGCCGAGGCGCGGGCGAAGCCGCGGATCAGCGCGACCGCGACGGCGATGCCGGTCGCCGCCGAGACGAAGTTCTGCACGGTCAGGCCGAGCATCTGCGAGAGATAGGACATCGTGCTCTCGCCGCCGTAGTTCTGCCAGTTCGTGTTGGTCACGAAGCTCGCGGCGGTGTTGAAGGCGAGATCGGGCGCCACCGGCGCCATGCCGTCCGGGTTCAGCGGCAGCAGGCCCTGGAAACGCTGCAGCCCGTAGAGCAGGACGAGGCCGGCGAGGTTGAACAGCAGCAGCCCGGCCGCATAGGCGCTCCAGTGCTGCTCCTCGCGCTGATGCGTGCCGGCCAGGGCATAGAGCCCGCGCTCGACCGGCGCGAGCAGGGGCGAAAGAAAGGTGCGCTCGCCGTTGAAGACGCGCGTCATATAGCCGCCGAGCGGCCTCGTCAGCGCGACGACGAGCGCGCAGAAGACGAGGATCTGGATCCAGCCGTTGAGAGTCATGGCAGAAGCTTCCGTTTGCGCCGGGCGCCGTCAGAACCGCTCGGGGCGGAGCAGCGCATAGGTGAGGTAGACGAGCAGGATCGCCGTCACCGCCCCACCGAGAAGGTAGTCGACGAGCATGGGGACCCCTCAGAGCGCGTCGCAGGCGCGGATGTAGGCGAGGCTGGCCGCGAAGAAGGCGAAGCCGAGCGCGAGCATGGCGATATCCATTGCCGTGGTCCTTTCGACCGGGCGTTGCGATCGGCGCAGGCGCAGGCCGGCCCTGCCGCCGGCGGCGGCGCGAAGCCGGTCAGCCGAATGGCCGTGCATGAATTATCGGGAGGCGCGCATAGGGTTTCGAGACGGGCGAAAACGCCGCGGCATAGGAATTCCATAGGAATTCGCGCGCCGGCTCGCGCTGGGCACCGGCCGGGCGGCGCCCCGGTTCAGGCCGAGCGCAAGGCCGGAAATGCCGCGTCGTCACGCACCGGCACGGCCCTGTCGAGTTCGATCAGCTCGAGCGGGCCGAGGCCGGCCGGCTCGCGATGGGCGATGACGATCAGGGTCGCCAGCGGCAGCGCGGCGCGCAGGGCCGCGAGGACCTGCCCCTCGCCCGCGCGATCGAGCGCGCTCGTCGCCTCGTCCAGCACCAGCCAGTCCGGCTTCTGGAGCAGGGCGCGGGCCAGCGCCAGGCGCTGGCGCTCGCCGCCCGAGAGGCCGCGCCGGGCCTCGCTCCAGCCTGCCGCGTCGAGCGTCCACAGGGCCGGCAGGCCGACCTGCTCCAGGGCCCGGCGGAGGGCGTCGTCGTCGAGCGCGCCCGGCGGCAGCGGATAGGACAGCACGGTTCGCAGATCGCCGAGCGGCAGATAGGGCTGCTGCGGCAGAACCACGATCCGCCCCCAGGGCCGCTCGATCCGGCCGTCGCCGTGGCGCCACAGCCCGGCCACCGCCTTGGCGAGCGAGCTCTTGCCATGGCCGGACGGCGCCGACAGCCAGTAGCCGCCGCCCGCCGCCAGCCGCAGCTCCGGCAGGGCCTGCAGCCGGCGGCCGCCCGGCGTCTCCAGCACGACCTGTTTCAGCGCCAGCGCGCCATCGGCCGAGGGGTGCAGCGCCGGGCGGGTGGCCGGAGCGGCGGCATTCTCGGCCGCCTGCATGAAATGCGACAGGCGGCTGGCGGCAGCGGCGAGCTCGGCGAGGTCGCGATAGGAGAAGACGAACCAGGACAGCGTGGTCACGACGTTCTGGAAGGCCGAGCCGATCTGCATCAGCCCGCCGAAGCTGACGCGCCCGGCGAGATAGGCCGGCAGCGCAAGGAAGAGCGGAATGCGCAGCACGGTCTGGAAATAGGGCCGGGTGAACAGCCCGAGGACCAGGTCGCGCTTGGCGAGGCTGCGCCAGTTGCGGGCGATCGACGCGAAGCGCGCGCCGAACAGCCGCCGTTCCGCCGGCTCGCCATCGGCCAGCGCCACTGCCTCGACATGCTCGCGCATCCGCATCAGCGCGAAGCGGAAATCCGCCTCGCGGCGCTGCTGCTCGACCGAGAGCGCCTTCAGCGGCCGGCCGAGCAGATGGGTGACGCCGCTCGCCAGCGCGACATAAAGCGGCGCCGCCCAGACCATGTAGCGCGGAATCTCGACGGAGACGCCCATCACGGCGAAGGCGAGCGGGAAGGTCGAGAGCGACCACAGGATCGCGGCATAGGTGGTGAGCGCGACGATATTGGTCGCCAGCTCGAGTCCCTCCGCCGTCAGCTTGTCGACGAAGATGCGGCAATCCTCGGCGATGCGCTGGTCCGGGTTGTCGAGGCCGTGATCGGTGCGGTCGCGCAGATGCCAGAAGGCCTTTCCGGCGAGCCAGCGGTCGAGCGCCGCCTCCGTCAGCGCATGGCGCCAGCGGATCTGCAGCATCTTGCGCAGATAGGTGCTGGCGAGATGGAGCGAGGCGCTGACCGCGATCAGCCCGAAGAAGATCGCGATCTGGCGCAGGGCGCCGTCGACGTCGAGCTTCTGCAAGGCGTTGTAGAAATCCGCCGTCCAGGCGATCAGGCGCACGCCGATCTGCACGCCGGCGAGGCCGAGCCCGAAGATCATCAGGAAATAGAGGGCGCCGATCCTGCCGCCCGGCCCGCCGACGCACAGCCGCGTCAGCCGCGCGATCCGCCCCAGCGCCGCCCTCACGACGCGGCCCGGGGCTGGGTCCGGCGCGGCTGCGGCGGCTCCGGCGTGTCGAGCCGGAAGACGGCATCGGCGATGCCGGCGAATTCCGCCGGATCATGCTCCGCCGCCGTGGTCGGCAGCAGCACCGCGACATCCTCGATCCCGAGATCGCGGAGCTGGTAGGGCGTGCCGTGGCCGTATTCGAGATGGCCGCGGCCGATGATGCCGATGACGAGCGGATCGTCCGTCGCCGCGGCCAGGTGATCGGCGATGCGGCAGGCGAAGGAACGGTCCCAGCATTGCTGCGCGCGCACGAAGCGGTCGAAGCGCTCGGGCGCCATCGCCTCCGGCCGCGCCGGCCCGGCGAAGCGCCCGGTGATCGCCGCGAGATAGCGGCGATAGGCCTCGCTCGCCGGTGCCGACGGCGTCACGCCGTCGCGCTCCCCGACCGGGATCGCCTCCCAGCCGACCTGCCCGACCCGCGTCACCAGCGGACGGTGACAGTTCAGCGCCAGCATCTTCACCCGCTGCTGGCGGCAGAAATGGAACAGCGGCAGATAGAGCGCGGGATCGAAGCCCCAGACCGCGTCCCAGTCGCTGCGCGCCAGGAAGGTGGCGGTGTCCAGCGCTCCCTCGATCCAGGCGTCGAGCACGGGCTGGACCCGGAGCGGGAACATCTCGAAGCCCATCGCCAGGGACGGCCGCAGCAGGCGCAGGAAGGCCGCGACATGGAGCTGCCAGCGATGGATCTCGGCGACGTCGTGCGTCTCGCCCAGCAGCACGACGCGCCTGGCCGCCATCGCCCGCATCAGCTCCGGCTGCGGCAGCTCCCGGCCCGTTGCCGGGCAGAGCCAGCCGGCGCGCGGATGCGCCAGCAGGCCGCGCCCGCCCTCGGCCTCAGCCGCGGACGGCATGGCTTTTCGGCACCTTGGCGAAGGCCGCGGCCGGGCCGCGCAAGGCGAGGCCGAAGCGGCCGCCCTGCGCGTCCAGCGCATGCAGGATGGTGGCCGGGCCCTCGGCCTCGCGCTCCCAGCCGGAGACGGCGCCGGCCTTCAGATGCAGATGGAAATCCGGCTGCATGATGTTGACGAACCCCATGGCCGGCTTCGGCTCGGGCAAGGCGCCGCGCCAGTGCTGGAACAGGCCCGGCCGCTCGATCACGATGGCGACGTCCTCGCCGCTGGCGCGGATCGCCGCGAAGCTGCGCGCGCCGAGATCGTCCTCCGGCACCTCGGCCGGCCCGCCGCTTCCGGGCGCCTCGCGCTGGACCGGCTCCAGCGCCTCGCCCGGGCCGAAGCCCTCCAGCGCCGCGTCGAAGGGCTCCAGCCCGTCGAGCCCGATCAGGCTGAACAGGGTCTCCCCGGCCGCATCCCGGCATTCCAGGCGCGGCAGCACGCGCTCGCGCATCCGGCTGGTGCGGTCGGCGACGATATCGGCGACGCAGGCGAGGTCGATGCGGCTGTCATGGCAGGCGCCCGAGAGCCGTGCCGACCCGGCCTCGACGGCCACCGTCTCGACCGCGCCCATCCGCTCATGCGTTGCCCCGCCGGTGCGCGCGCTCAGCATGAGCCGGCCCATCGCCGGCAGGCTCTTCAGGATCTCGGCGGGTTGCGCGCTCAGTTTTTCGCGCGGCCTGGCGGTGCTGGTCATGATGGTCTCCGAAAAAGGGGGCGGCGCTCCGGGGTCTCGGTCGAAGCGCCGCCGTTTCGCCGCGCCGGGGCGCGGCGTCTCGCTGCCGGGTTCAGAATTCGACCGTGGCGGCGAGCTTGAAGGTGCGGCCGGGCGCGGTCTGCAATTCGAGCGGGTTGCTCGCCGCGGTCGAGGCGGGCGACGGCACCTTCTCATAGCTCGTGCCGCCGACGAGGTTGGCGAAGTAGCGCTTGTCGAAGATGTTCTCGACGCCGCCGCGCACCGTGATGAAGGAGGTCGGCTTCCAGTTCAGATAGGCGTCGAACACCGAGTAGCCACCCGCCTTGAACAGGCTCGGCGAGCTGGCGCGGTTCACGCCGCCGGCGAAGGTGCCGATCACCTCGGCCTCCAGGCCGTATTCCGGCATCAGATACTTCACCGCGGTGACGGCCTTGAACGGATTGACGTCGAAAGGCGTCCGCGCTTCGCCGGCTTCGACCCGCTGCTTGCCGTATTGATAGCTGAGCGAAACATTGGCGAGCCAGCGCTCGTGGAAACGCCACTCGGCCGAGGCCTCGATGCCCGAGATCTGCACCTGCGACAGATTGCGGTAGGTGATGTCGATGGTCCCGGGGATCTCGTAGAAGGACTGGATGAAGTCCTTGTAGCGCGCGTGGAAGACGCCGACCGAGAACCAGCCATCGGCGAACTTGCCGCGCAGGCCTGCCTCGTAGGAGCGGACGGATTCGGGCCGCAGATCGGGGTTCGGGATCAGGTTGAAGGTGGTCGAAGGCAGCGAGGTGTAGAGCTGCTCGGCGGTCGGCATCTTGAAGCCTTCCGCATAGCGCGCATAGAGCGAGTAGGTCTCGTCCAGCTTGAAGATCGTGCCGATCTGCGGAATGAACTTACGGGAGTCGAGCTCCCGCGGCTCCTTGCCCGGCACGATGACATAGCCGGGGCCCATGCGCGGATCGATGTTGTAGGTCGCATAGCGGATGCCGGGCGTGATCGTCCAGCGGCCGGAGAGCAGCTCGATCTCGTCCTGCAGGAAGATGTCGGCGCGCGTCGTCGTGGCGTTGGCGAAGTTGAAGCCACCGGCGAGCGTCGTGGTCGTGACGCCGGTGGCGAGGTTCCTGACGTCGTCCTGCCGCTTGTAGTCGGTCCGGGTGATGTCGCCCTGGAAGCCGTAGGTCAGGCGGTGGAAGCTGGGGCCGAGCGCGAAGCTCGACTTCGCCTGGATGTCGAGCTGCGAGAACTGCTCGGAATAGTCGTGCAGGCCGCGCGTGAAGCGCTGCTGCCCGTTGGCGAGCGTCTGCAGGTTGTTGGTGACGAAGGTGCGCTCCTGCGGCGAGAACGAGGCCTGCCAGCGCAGCGAATCGAGGAAGCTCAGCCCGGCATCCCATTCATGCTCCAGCGCGATGCGCTTGCGGCTCTTGATCTGGTTGCGGATGTTCGGACCGTTGCGGACGCCGCCGCTCACGACATTGTAGTTGTAGAGCTGGTTCACGGTCGAATCGCTGTCGTAGTATTCGCCGGTCAGCTTGAAGGTGTGGTCGCCGGTCGGCTTGAAGACGAGCTTGGCGAAACTGTTCCAGACCGTGACGTCGAGCGGGTTGAGCTTGTCGCAAGGCAGGAAGCGCAGCGTCGGCACCGGGCAGCCCCAGCGCCCGCCATCGGCGCGGGCCTTGGTCAGCCTCGCCTCGTGGGCGCTCTTGTGGCTGAGGCCGACGATGCCCTCCAGCATCGGCGAGAAGCGGAAGGCGGCGATGCCCGTCTTGACGAAGGAGCGGTCGAGGCTGTCATAGGCGGAGTTGAGCCGCACCGCATAGGGCTTGTCCTTGCCCTTCAGCAGGTCCTCCGGGTCGAGCGTGCGATAGGCGACGATGCCGCCCATCGCGTCCGCGCCCCACAGCACCGAGCCCGGGCCGCGCACGATCTCCGCGCTCTTCAGGAAGGGCAGGTCGACGAAGTCGCGGTTGCCGTCGGTGACGCGCTCGATGACGCGCGAGCCGTCGACCTGCATCTGGACGCGGTTGCCGCCGACGCCCCGGATGGTGAAGCCGCCGTAATTGCTGAACGGATCGGTGCTGCTGGTGATGCGGTTGACGCTGACACCGGGCTCGTAGCGGATCAGGTCCTGGGTGTCGCGGATGATCCGATCGTCGAGCTCCTGCCGCGTGATCACGCTGACCGTGCCGGGAACGTCGAGAACCTGCTTGGCGCCGCGCTCGGCGGTGACCGTGATCTGATCCAGCGAGATCGTGCCCGGCTCGGCCGCCGCAGGCGGTGCCGACTGGGCTTTCGCGCCGGCTAACGGAGCCGACGCAGCCAAGATTAAAACAGATATAATCCTATAATTTCTTTTCATAACCCAGCCCACCATTTTGTCGGCGAGCCGATTATTCCATTGGCAAAAGATTCGCAAATTGAATCTTATCACTATATTATAGTTCCAAGCTGAATTTATAGCTATTACAAACCAATGACTGAAAATATCCACCCCCGCCCGCCGCTCTCTTTTGAACTGATCGAAGATCAAACCGGAGACATCATCGGCGGCCCCGGACGATCCGATCCGGACAGGCGGCAATGACGGCCATTCTCCCCGCGCCGAGTGCAGCCGCAGGGCCAGGCGAGCCGGCGACGGCGTTTGACATCGCCGGCAGCGCTATCTATGCGCGCGCCGGATCCTTACCATGCGCCAGCCATCGGCATCGCCGTGCGGGCTGGCCATCTTCCACAGGGGGCGGAGCGGCAGGCGATGGGTTTCGACATGGTCCTGCTCGTCTTCCTGGCGGGTTTCGCCTCGGGCGTCGTCAACGCCATCGCCGGCGGGGGCACCTTCATCACCTTCGGCACGCTGACGATGGCGGGGATGCCGGCCATCACCGCCAACGCGACCTCGGCCATCGCCCAGTTGCCGGGCTATCTCGCCTCCTCCCTGAGCTACCGCCGGGAAATCCTCGGCAACTGGCGCACGGCCCTCGGCCTGCTGGCGGTCTCCTTCATCGGCGGCATCATCGGCGGCACGCTGCTGCTGGCGATGAACAACAAGTCCTTCTCGGCGCTGGTGCCCTGGCTGCTGCTGTTCGCGACGGGGCTGTTCGTCGCCGGCCCCTATCTGCCGCGCTCGCGGAGCCAGGCCGCAAAGGCCGGCCCCGGCAGGCGCGCGGCGCGCGGGCTGCTGCAGCTCGTCACCGCGATCTATGGCGGCTTCTTCGGCGCCGGCATGGGCATCATGATGCTGGCGACGCTCGGGCTGACCGAGGGCAGCGACTACCACAGGCTGAACGCGCTGAAGAACCTGCTCTCGATCAGCATCGCCCTGATGGCGGTCGTCGTCTTCATCGGCGGAGGCGTCATCGACTGGAGCGGCGCCCTGCTCCTGATCCCCGGCGCGACCCTGGGCGGCTTCGCCGGGATCTACGCCGCAAGGCGCGTCAGCCAAGCCTATATCCGCTGGATCGTCACCGGCATCGCCGCCCTGCTGACGGCCTATTACTTCCTGCGATAACCTCCCGGGCCGACCCGCCTGCGCAACCGCCCGGCTCCGCGCGGCAGCGCGGCGCCCCGCCGCCCGGCGGGAGGCTCCCACTTTGCCCGTCCACAGGCCGGCACTGCCCGCGCCGGGCGCGCCCGCGGCGGATTGACAGAGCGAGCAGCCATCTATTTAACATGATAACTAGATGATGCGGCGGCGAGGCGGAACCGGGCTCGGTCGCGAGCGTGCGGCACCGCCATGCCCGCTTCGTCTGCGGCCCCAGCGCGCCCCGTCGTGCCGTTTGCGAGGAACACCCCTTGGTTTCGAAGTTCGTCAGTTTCGCCCATGGCGATGAAACGCGCTATGGCCTGATCGCCGCAGGCGGCGTCGTCGACCTGTCCGCACGCCACCGGGCGCAATGGCCGACGCTGCAGCAGGTGGTGGCGCAAGGCGCCTTCGGCGCCCTGGCCGAGGCCGGCGCGGCGCTGGCGCCCGACCTGCCGCTCGAGGGCCTGCGCTACGCGCTGCCTACCCTCGCGCCGGAGAAGATCATCTGCGTCGGCGTGAACTTTCCCGACCGCAACGCCGAGTACAAGGACGGCAAGGAGGCGCCGCCGAACCCCTCGCTGTTCCCGCGCTTCCTGCGCTCCTTCACGGCGCATGAGCAGCCGCTGATCCGCCCGCCGGAAAGCGAGCAGCTCGACTATGAGGGCGAGATCGCCATCGTCATCGGCAAGCCGGGCCGCCGCATCGCCGAGCGCGACGCGCTCGGCCATATCGCGGCGCTGACGCTCGCCAACGAGGGAACGATCCGCGACTGGGTGCGCCACGCCAAGTTCAACGTCACCCAGGGCAAGAACTTCGACCGCTCCGGCTCGCTCGGCCCCTGGCTGGTGCCCTTCGCCGACGAGGCGCAGCTCGCCGACATCGCCTTGACCACCCGGGTCAACGGCGAGGTCCGCCAGAGCGACCGGACGAGCCGGATGATCTTCTCCTTCCGCAAGATCATCAATTACGTCTCGACCTTCACCACCCTGGTGCCGGGCGACATCCTGATCACCGGCACGCCGACCGGTGCCGGCGCGCGCTTCGACCCGCCGATCTGGCTGAGGCCCGGCGACGTCGTCGAGGTCGAGGCCGAGGGCATCGGCCTGCTGCGCAACACCATCGCCGACGAGGCCTGAACCATGCTGACATCCGAGGATATCGCCGCCGCCGCCCTCAGCCTCGACGAGGCCGAGAAGACCCGCCGGCAGACCGGCCTGATGTCGCTGCGCTTCCCGCAGATGACGCTCGACGACGCCTATGCGATCCAGGGCGCCTGGATGGAGCGCAAGCGCGCCGCCGGCCGCCAGGCCATCGGCTGGAAGATCGGCCTCACCTCCAAGGCGATGCAATACGCGCTCAACATCGACACGCCCGATTCCGGCGTGCTGCTCGACGACATGCGCTTCGAGGACGGCAGCGAGATCCCGCCGGACCGCTTCATCCAGCCGCGCATCGAGGCCGAGATCGCCTTCGTGATGAAGTCGGAGCTGAAGGGGCCGAACGTCTCGGTCTACGACGTGCTGAACGCAACCGACTACGTCACGCCGGCCCTCGAGATCCTCGACACCCGCATCCTGCGCGTCGACCCGCAGACCAAGCAGGCGCGCACCATCGTCGACACCGTGTCGGACAACGCCGCCAATGCCGGGATCGTCCTCGGCGGGCGCGCCATGCGGCCGGACCAGGTCGATCTGCGCTGGGTCGGCGCCATCGTCTCGCGCAACGGGCAGGTCGAGGAGACCGGGCTGGGCGCCGGCGTGCTCAACCATCCGGCCCGCGGCATCGCCTGGCTGGCCAACCGGCTGGCGCGATACGGCGCCCGGATCGAGGCGGGCCAGATCGTCCTGGCCGGCTCCTTCATCCGCCCGGTCGAGGCGCGGCACGGCGACACCATCGTCGGCGATTACGGGCCGCTCGGAACCGTGAGCTGCTTCTTCGCCTGACGCGGAACGCCGCGCGACGCCCGGACGAATGACCCCGAGCGTCCCGCGGCAATATAATTAACTTGATAATTAACATGTTATATGTCACTTCGAGCGGAGCGTGGGGGCGATCCGCCATCCGCACCGCCCGCCGCCGACACTGGGAGGACTGAATGCTCGGATATCTGCGCAACCCCTGGACGCTGGCCGCCGGCTGTCTGCTGCTGGCCGCGACGGCCGCCTCGGCCGAAAGCGGCGCGACCCAAAAGGCCATCGCCGCGCGCGGCGCCCTGAATTGCGGCGTCTCCAGCGGCGTCCAGACCGGCATGAGCACGCTCGACAGCAACGCCAAATGGTCGGGCTTCGAGGTCGATTTCTGCCGCGCGGTCGCGGCCGCCGTCCTCGGCGACGCCGAGAAGATCAAATACGTGCCGCTCGAGATCAAGACGGCCTTCGCCACGCTGCAGTCGGGCGGCATCGACGTGCTGGCCCGCACCGCGACCCACACCTTCATCCGCGACATCGAGCTGAACGTCGAATGGCCCGGCGTCTATCTCTATGACAGCCAGGGCTTCCTGGCGAAGAAGTCGCTCGGGGTGAAGAGCGCGAAGGAGCTCGAAGGCGCCTCGATCTGCGTCTCGGCCGGCTCGAACTACGAGCTGAACCTCGCCGACTTCTTCCGCAAGAACAACATGAAGTTCACGCCCGTCGCCGCCAATACGCGCGACCAGAACGAGAAGAACCTGGCTTCCGGCCGCTGCGACGTCTACGCCAACGTGCTCAGCGCGCTCGCCGGCGCGGTCTCCAAGCTCGGCAACCCGGACGACTGGGTCGTGCTGCCGGAGCTGATCTCGATGGAGCCGATCGGCCCGGTCGTGCGCAAGGACGACGCCCGCTTCCGCGACATCGTCGCCTGGACGCTGAACGCGCTGATCGCCGCCGAGGAGCTGGGCATCACCCAGGCCAATGTCGACCAGATGAAGGCGAGCTCGACCTCGCCGGAGGTCCAGCGCCTGCTCGGCGCGACCGGCGATTTCGGCACCAAGCTCGGCATCGACAATGCCTGGGCCCTCAACGCCATCAAGGCCGTCGGCAACTATGGCGAGATGTTCGAGCGCAATCTCGGCGAGAAGAGCCCGATCAAGCTGCAGCGCGGGCTGAACAACCTCTGGAACAACAAGGGCCTGATGTCCGCGCCGCTGCTGCGCTGAGGACAGGCCATCGGGGCCGGCGCCAGCCGCCGGCCTCCCCTCCCCCGACGAGTTGCGACGCCGCCACCGATGACCGTCTCATCTGCCGCTTCCCTGCCGACAAGACGCCCTCGCTTCGGCCGCCGGCGCGTCATGGGCTGGCTCTATCAGGGGCTGCTCGTCGCGGCGCTCGCGCTCCTCGCCTGCGTCGCGGTCGGCAATCTGCACGACAATCTGGCGGCGCGCGGCCTCAAGCTCGGCTTCGACTTCCTCTGGCAGGAAGCCGGGTTCGAGATCGCCTTCCACCTCATTCCCTACACCGCCAGCGACAATTACTGGCGGGTCTTCCTGATCGGCATCACCAACACGCTGCTGGTCACCGTGCTCGCCATCCTGTTCTCGACCATCCTCGGCTTCGCCGTCGGCATCGCGCAGCTCTCCGGCAACTGGGCGATGTCGCGCGCCGCGCGCATCTATGTCGAGATCGTGCGGAACCTGCCGCAGCTCCTGCACATCCTGATCCTCTACAATGTCGCGCTGCGCGCCCTGCCGGCGCCGCGCGCGGCGATCTCGCTGGGCGATGCCGTCTATCTCTCCAATCGCGGCATCCTCGTCCCGGCGCTGACGACCGACCGTCCCGGCCTGCTCGCCCTCGCGGTCCTGGTCGGGCTGGCCGCGGCGCTCGCCCTGTTCCGCAGCCTGACCGGCTATGCCGAGCGCAGCGGCCGCTCGGTGAATGCCTGGCTGCCGGCGCTGGCGGTTCTCCTGCTGGTGCCGGCGCTGGCGATCGGCCTGAGCGGCGCCGGGCTCGGCATCTCCGTGCCGCGGCTCAAGGGCTTCAACTTCGCCGGCGGCTGGGTGCTGGTGCCGGAACTGTCGGCGCTGGTGATCGCCATGGCGATCTACAACGCCGCCTTCATCGGCGAGCTGGTCCGCGCCAGCATTCAATCGGTCAACAAGGGCCAGCGCGAGGCCTCCGCCGCGATCGGCTTCGGCTGGTGGCAGACGCTGCGCTTCATCGTCATCCCGCAGGCGGTGCGCGTGCTGCTGCCGCCGCTGTCGAACCAGTATCTCAACATCCTCAAGGGTTCGTCGCTCGCGGTGGCGATCGGCTATCCCGACCTCGTCGGCGTC
Source organism: Hyphomicrobiales bacterium (assembly GCA_900466745.1). Lineage (GTDB taxonomy): Bacteria > Pseudomonadota > Alphaproteobacteria > Rhizobiales > Beijerinckiaceae > Allobosea > Allobosea minatitlanensis. Next base: position 31,878 of record UBNE01000006.1, read on the forward strand.
TTCACCGGCATCAGCATCAACCAGACCGGCCGCGCCATCGAGATCGTCGCCATGACGATGGCCGTCTATCTCGCGATCAGCCTGCTCATCGGCGCGCTGATCAACCTGTTCAACCACATGACCAGGATCGTCGAACGGTGACCGACGCAGCCACACTGCCGGCCGGCCGCGCCCGGCCCGTCCCGGGGAGCGCCGGCGCCCTGCCCGCGCGAGCCGTGTCCTGGCTGCGGCGGCGCCTCTTCGCCTCCTGGCGGGATGGCCTGCTGTCGCTCGGCGTCATCGCCGTGCTCGGGGCCATCGCCTGGGCGATCGTGCCCTGGGCGCTGTTCGACGCGACCTGGCACGGCGCCAGCCGCGCCGACTGCACCGGGAGCGGGGCCTGCTGGGCCTTCGTCTCGGCCAAGGCCTCGCAATTCGTCTACGGCTTCTATCCGCCGGCGGAGCGCTGGCGCCCGGACATCGCCTTCGCGCTGCTGGTCGCCGGCCTCGTCTGGCTGATGGTGCCGCGCATCCCGGCGAAGGCCTATGCCGGCTTCTTCATGATGATCGTGCTGCCGGTCGCGACCTTCCTGCTGCTGCATGGCGGCTTCGCCGGGCTCACCGTGGTGCCGAGCGACCAGTGGGGCGGGCTGCTGCTGACGCTGATCCTCGCGGTCTCGGGCATCACCTTCTCGCTGCCCTTCGGCGTGCTCTTCGCGCTCGGCCGGCGCAGCCGGATGCCGCTTGTCCGCTGGTTCTGCATCGGCTTCATCGAGTTCTGCCGCGGCGTGCCCTTCCTGACCGTGCTGTTCATGGCGATCGTGATGCTGCCCTTCTTCCTGCCCTCGGGCACGAAGCCGGACCCGCTCGCCCTCGCCGTCGTCGGCATCATCTTCTACGAGGCCGCCTATATGGCCGAGGTCGTGCGCGGCGGCTTGCAGGCGCTGCCCAAGGGCCAGTACGAGGCGGCGATGGCGATCGGCTTCGGCTACTGGCGCACGATGCTCCACATCATCCTGCCGCAGGCCGTGCGCAAGGTCGTGCCGGGGGTGGTCAACACCACGATCTCGCTGCTCAAGAACACGACGCTGGTGATGGTGGTCGGCCTGTTCGACCTGCTCAACATCGTCTCGGCCGGCGTCTCCGACCCGCTCTGGGCCGGCTCCCAGGCCGAGGGCTATTTCATCGTCGGCCTGGTCTTCTGGCTGATGAGCTTCGGGCTCTCCTGCTACAGCCGCGCCATCGAGGCCCGCTTCGCGCGCGCCGAGCGCACCTGAACGGATCATCGCGCCATGGATAATCCCCTCATCCGGCTCGCCGGCGTCAACAAATGGTACTCGCAGTTCCATGTCCTGCGCGACATCGACCTTGCGGTGAAGCCGGGCGAGCGCATCGTCGTCTGCGGGCCGTCAGGCTCGGGAAAATCGACGATGATCCGCTGCATCAACGGCCTGGAGGCCTATGAGCAGGGCACGATCACCGTCGCCGGCGAGCGCGTCGCCCAGGACGACGACAATATCGAGAAGATCCGCCAGCGCGTCGGCATGGTCTTCCAGAACTTCAACCTGTTCCCGCACCTGTCGATCCTCGACAATCTGACGCTGGGGCCGATCAAGCTGAAGCGCATGCCGCGCGCCGCCGCCGAGGCGCGCGCGATGGAGCTGCTGGAGCGCGTCCATATCGGGCAGCAGGCCCTGAAGTTCCCGAACCAGCTCTCGGGCGGGCAGCAGCAGCGCGTCGCCATCGCCCGCGCGTTGGCGATGGAGCCCGACGTGATGCTGTTCGACGAGCCGACCTCGGCGCTCGACCCGGAAATGGTCAAGGAGGTGCTCGACGTGATGATCGCGCTCGCCGGCACGGGCATGACCATGATCTGCGTCACCCACGAGATGGGCTTCGCCCGCGCCGTGGCCGACCGCGTGGTCTTCATGGCCGACGGCTCCATCGCCGAGATCGGCGCGCCCGACGCCTTCTTCTCCGCGCCCCGCACCGAGCGGGCCCGCCAGTTCATCCAGCAGGTCATCCACTGACCGGCGAAACGCCGGCCATTGCCAAGCCCAGCCTTCCGGAGTCCCTTCCCGTGACGTCCTCGCCCTCCTACCCCTATCGCCTCCGGCTTCCCGGCCCGATCTCGATCCCCGAGCGCATCCGCCAGGCGACGGCGCGCCCGATCGTCAACCATCGCGGCCCCGAGATGCGCGTGGTGCTGGAGGAGATCCAGCGCCTGATCCAGCCGCTCTTCGGCACGCAGGCGCCGGTGCTGACCTTCGGCTCCTCCGGGACCGGGGTGATGGAGGCGAGCCTCGTCAACGTGCTGGCGCCGGGCGAGAAGGTGCTGGCGCTGGCGCATGGCCAGTTCGGCGACCGCTACGCCCAGATCGCGCGCGCGCTCGGCGCCGAGGTCGACGTCATCGAGACCGAATGGGGCTGGGCGCCCGATCCGGCCGTGGTCGCGGCAAAGCTGGAGACGGCGGATTACCGCGCCGTCATCACGGTCCATAACGAGAGCTCGACCGGCGCGGTGACCGACCTCGCCGCGATCGGCAGGCTGCTGCGCGACCGCGACACGCTGTTCCTGGTCGATTCCGTCAGCGGGCTCGCCGGCATGGAGCTGCGGCAGGACGAATGGGGCCTCGACATCGTCGTCACCGGCTCGCAGAAGGCGCTGATGTGCCCGCCCGGCCTCGGTTTCGCCAGCGTCAGCGGGAAAGCCCGCCAGGTGATCGAGCGCGACGACCGCTGCCCGCGCTTCTATCTCGACATGCGCAAGGCGCTCGCCACCGTCGACAAGCACGAGACCGCCTTCACCTGCCCGGTCTCCCTGCTGTTCGGCGTGCAGGAAGCGCTGCGCGCGATCCATGAGGAAGGCCTGCCGCAGGTCTTCGCCCGCCACAAGCGGCTCTCGGACGCCCTGCGCGCGGGCTGCGTCGCGCTCGGCCTGCCGGCCTTCGGCGATCCCGCCACCGCCTCGCGCACCGTCGTCGTCGCGTCCGTCCCCGAGCCGCTGACGGCCGGCCCGATCGTCAAGCACATGTACGAGACCTACAACACCGTCATCGCCGGCGCCCGCAACAAGCTGAACGGCCGAGTCGTCCGCATCGGCACGATGGGGCAGATCAGCGAGGCCGACATCCTGACCGACCTGCACTATCTCGAGCTCAGCCTGACGGCGCTCGGCCACAAGGTGCCGGCCCCCGGCTGCGGCGTCGCCGCCGCCATCGCCTCCCTCCGCTGAAGCCCACGGAACCGCTGCCATGCCTCACATCTGGGTCGAATATTCCAGCAATCTCGAAGCCAGCCTCGACGTGCCGGCGCTGCTGAAGACGGTGCAGGACGCGCTCATCGGCGACGGGACGGTGTTTCCCTTCGCCGGCGCCCGCACGCGCGGCGTGCCCGTCGCCAACTACCTGATCGTCGACGGCCATCCCGACAACGCCTTCGTGCATGTGCTGCTGCGCATCGCCAAGGGCCGTTCCGAGGCGGACAAGAAGGAGGCGGCCGGCCGCGTCTTCGCCGCGGCCAAGGCGCTGCTCGCCCCCGTGACCGCGGCACGGCCGCTCGGGATCTCCGTCCAGATGGAGGAGGCCGACGAGACGCTGAACTTCAAGACCAGCAACTATCGGGAATATTTGAAGCAGCGTGGCCTTCCGGAGAAGGTGGTAGCCTGAGGCCTGGGCGGCGCGGGCGCGGATTCGCCCGCCGCGCCGCCCGATTTCTGGGAGTTTCCATGTCCGAACCCATCCAGGGTCGTTCCGGCGCAGCGCCGCGGGAGGCCGAGCAGGCCGCGGCGCGCATCCGCATCCGGCACTTCTCGAAATCGCTGCCGATGTCGCTGCTGCGGGCGCGCGAGGCGGTGATGCGCCATTTCCGGGCGAGCCTCCGGCGTTTCGGCATCACCGAGCAGCAATGGCGCGTGCTGCGCGCCCTCACCTCCGGCGAGGACTTCGAGGTGACGGAGCTGGCCGAGGCGACCTTCCTGCTCGGGCCCAGCCTGTCGCGCATCCTGAAGGACCTCGACGAGCGCGGCCTCGTCCTGCGCCGGACCTCGCCCTCCGACCTGCGCCGCGGCATCGTCTCGATCTCGCCGCAGGGCCTCGACCTGATCGCGCGTGCCGGCATCGAATCCGAGGCGATCTACCGCGAGATCACCAGCCGCTACGGCAGCGAGCGCCTGGCCGAGCTGCAGGGCCTGCTGCGGCAGCTCGAGGAATGCCTGGAAGGCCCCGAGATCGCCGGCTGAGCCGCCCTCCGGTCAGGCCGGCCCGCATGGCCCGCCCTGCCCCTGCCGCGGCGCTTCCGCCGCCCGGCGCACCACATCCGCGATCTGGTGGAGCTGCGGCGCGAGCGGGCTGCGCTTGCGCCAGACCATGCCGATGGTGCGCGACGGATGAGGCTGCCCGAAGCGCGCGACCGAGACGGAAGCCGAGCGCGTCTCGACCGCCACCGCCATTTCCGGGATCAGGGTGACGCCGAGGCCGGCATCGACCATCTGGACGAGGGTCGAGAGGGAGCTTGCGTCCAGCAGGTCGCGCGGCGGCATGCTGCCCTGCCTGATGTCGCAGAAGGCCAGGGCCTGGGCCCGGAAGCAATGCCCCTCCTCCAGCAGCAGCAGCCGCATCTCGCGCAGCGCGGCCGGGCTGGGCACCGGCTTGCCCTCGTCCTCGCGCGGCCGGACCAGCACGAAGCTCTCGGTGAAGAGGGCGACCTCCGCCAGGGAGGGCTCCGACACCGGCAGGGCGACGATCGCCATGTCGAGCCGGCCTTCGGCCAGCTCCTGGACCAGCTTCGGCGTCAGCGTCTCGCGCACATGCAGGTCCATGCCGTCATGCAGCCGGCCGAGCTCGCCGATCAGGGCCGGCAGCAGATAGGGCGCGACGGTCGGGATCACGCCGATGCGCAGCTTGGCGACCAGCCCGCCGCGCGAGGCGCGGGCGAAGCCCTCCAATTCGTCGAGCCCGCGCAGGATGTCCCTCGCCCGGGCGACGACCTCCTCGCCGAAGGGAGTCAGGCGCAACTGGCGCCCGCCGCGCTCGAACACCGGCACGCCGAGCTCCTCCTCGAAAGCCTTGACCTGCATCGACAGGGCCGGCTGCGAGATCGCGCAGGCTTCCGCCGCGCGGCCGAAATGGCCGTGCCGCACCAGGGCCTCGACATAGCGGAGCTGCCGCACTGTCAGATTTGGCATAATTAAAACTTATCCCGACAATCAGAAAATCGGAATTAATATAATGAAACGGCTTTGATAAGAGGCATGCAGCGAAGGGGGGACGCAGATGCTCCGATCGCCATGCGCCATGCAGGCCGCGATGCCGCCGGAATTTGCCGGAGCCCGCCGCCTGCCGCGCTGGCCCGGCCGGACATCGCATCCGCCCGTCACCCCGATCGATGGCGGGGACGGCGCTGCGGAGCCGGTCCCTTCCACCCGCGGAACCAAGCCATCGGCCCATTCAGCCCGGAGAGTGAGATGAACGCCAAGACTGACGACAGCACCGGCAAATGCCCCGTCGCCCATGGCGGCGCCACCCGGCAGAACCGCGACTGGTGGCCGAACCAGCTCCCCGTCGAGGTCCTCAACCAGCACTCGGCCAAATCCGACCCGCTCGGCGGCTCCTTCGACTACCGCGAGGCGTTCAAGACGCTCGACTACGAGGCGCTGAAGAACGATCTGCGCAAGCTGATGACCGATTCGCAGTCCTGGTGGCCCGCCGATTTCGGCCATTACGGCCCGCAATTCGTCCGCATGGCCTGGCACGCGGCCGGCACCTACCGGCTCGCCGACGGCCGGGGCGGCGGCGGCCGCGGCCAGCAGCGCTTCGCCCCGCTCAATAGCTGGCCCGACAACGTCAACATCGACAAGTCGCGGCGCCTGCTCTGGCCGATCAAGCAGAAATACGGCCAGAAGATCTCCTGGGCCGACCTGATGATCCTCACCGGCAACGTCGCGCTGGAGACGATGGGCTTCCGCACCTTCGGCTTCGCCGCCGGCCGCGAGGATAGCTGGGAGCCCGACCATGACGTCAACTGGGGCGCCGAGACCGGCTGGCTGACCCATCGCCCGCTCGACAAGTTCGACGCGCCGCTCGGCGCCACCGAGATGGGGCTGATCTACGTCAACCCGGAAGGGCCCGGCGCCAATGGCGACCCGCTCTCGGCCGCCCATTTCATCCGCGAGACCTTCGCCCGCATGGCGATGGACGACGAGGAGACCGTGGCGCTGATCGGCGGCGGCCACACCTTCGGCAAGACCCATGGCGCGGCGGCCGAGTCGTACAAGGGGCCGGAGCCCGAGGCGGCCGATCTCGAGGCGCAGGGCCTCGGCTGGGTCTCGAGCTACGGGACCGGCCACGGCGCCGACACGGTCGGCAGCGGCATCGAGGTGACCTGGACCCAAACCCCGGCGCAGTGGAGCAACTTCTTCTTCGAGAACCTGTTCAAATTCGAATGGGTGCAGACGCGCAGCCCCGGCGGCGCGATCCAGTGGGAGGCGAAGGACGCCGAGGCGATCATCCCCGACGCCCACGACCCGTCGAAGAAGCACAAGCCGACGATGCTGACCACCGACCTGTCGCTGCGCTTCGACCCGGTCTACGAGAAGATCTCGCGCCGCTTCCTGGAAAACCCCCAGGCCTTCGCCGAGGCCTTCGCGCGCGCCTGGTTCAAGCTGACCCATCGCGACGTCGGCCCGCGCTCGCGCTATCTCGGCCCGGAAGTGCCGAAGGAAGAGCTGATCTGGCAGGACGTCGTCCCGGCGGTCGACCATCCGCTGATCGACGCCGCCGATGCCGCCGCGCTCAAGACCAGGATCAAGGCTTCCGGCCTCTCGGTCTCGGAGCTGGTCGGCACCGCCTGGGCCTCCGCCTCGACCTTCCGCGGCGGCGACAAGCGCGGCGGCGCCAATGGCGCGCGCATCCGCCTGGCTCCGCAGAAGGACTGGGAGGTCAACCGGCCGGAGCAGCTCGCCAAGGTGATCGCGGTGCTCGACGGCATCCGGCGCCAGTTCAACAAGGAGGCGGACGACGACAAGCGCGTCTCGCTGGCCGACCTGATCGTGCTCGCCGGCAATGCCGGCGTCGAGATGGCGGCGAAGGCCGCCGGGCATGACGTCACCGTGCCGTTCACGCCGGGCCGCACCGACGCCAGGCAGGAGCAGACGGACATCCATGCCTTCTCGGTGATGGAGCCGACCGCGGACGGCTTCCGCAACTACCAGAAGGCCGGGGCCAGGATCCCGGCCGAGGTGGCGCTGATCGACCGGGCGCAGCTCCTGACCCTGACCGCGCCGGAGCTGACGGTTCTGATCGGCGGCCTGCGCGCCCTCGACATCAATGCCGACGGCTCGAGGCACGGCGTGCTCACCCACCGTCCGGGCGCGCTGACGAACGACTTCTTCGTCAACCTGCTCGACATGAGCACGCAGTGGAAGGCCGTCTCCGAGGCCAAGGACGTCTTCGAGGGCACCGATCGCGAGACCGGCGCGCCAAAATGGACCGGCACCCGCGCCGACCTCGTCTTCGGCTCGAACTCGATCCTGCGGGCCTTGGCCGAGGTCTATGCCAGCGCCGACGCCGGGGAGAAGTTCGTGCAGGACTTCGTCGCGGCCTGGACCAAGGTGATGAATCTCGACCGCTTCGACGTGCGCTGATCGAGCGAGCACGACGGGCGACAGCGATCGCCGGGCCGCCCTCGCGGGTGGCCCGGCGATCGCGCATCTGCCCCTGCCGGCGAATCCCGTCCGACCTGCGGGACACGAGCGATCGGCGGGGCCGCACGACCCGACCCGCCTTCACCGCGCCTTCATCGCGCCGTCATGTGAGCCGGCGATAGTTCCGGCGACCGGGCCCGGACTGGCGGAGAACGGCATTGCGGCGCCTCGCCATGCCGCCGCGGGCGGCTTGCGCGGCCGCCCCGCCTGCCGGTCCGCTCCGCCGCAACCAAGAGCCGAGACCATGTCGCCCCACACCATCGACCGCATCAAGGACGAGATCGTCGACAGCTTCGACGAGGAGCTGGAACTGCAGCTCGAGGACGACCGCCTCGACGATCTGGCGGCGGAGGAATTCAGCGGCCCGGGCGAGCGCAGGCTCGACCGCAGGGTCTATTTCCGCGAGCTCTTCCGGCTGCAGCACGAGCTGGTGCGGCTGCAGGACTGGGTCCAGTACAGGAAGCTCAAGGTCGTGGTGCTGTTCGAGGGCCGCGATTCGGCCGGCAAGGGCGGCGCCATCAAGCGCGTCACGCAGCGGCTGAACCCGCGCGTCTGCCGCGTCGTCGCCCTGCCCGCCCCGACCGAGCGCGAGCGCAACCAGTGGTATTTCCAGCGCTATGTCCCGCATCTGCCGACGGCGGGCGAAATGGTGCTGTTCGACCGCTCATGGTACAACCGCGCCGGCGTCGAGCGGGTGATGGGTTTCTGCACCCCCGACGAGCTGGAGGAGTTCTTCCGCTCGGTCCCCGATTTCGAGCATATGCTGGTGCGCTCCGGCATCGTCCTGATCAAGTACTGGTTCTCGATCACGGACGAGGAGCAGGAGTTCCGCTTCCGCATGCGCATCGAGGATCCGCTGAAGCAGTGGAAGCTCTCGCCGATGGACCTGGAAAGCCGGGTGCACTGGGAAGACTATACACGCGCCAAGGAGGAGATGCTGGAGCGCACCCACACCGCGCATGCGCCCTGGTGGGTGGTGCAGGCGGTCGACAAGAAGCGCGCCCGCCTCAACATGATCGCGCACCTGCTCGCCCAGATCCCTTATGAGGAGGTGCCGAAGCCGGAGATCGTCCTGCCCGGGCGCGTGCGCAACCCGGATTATCTGCGCCATCCCGTGCCGCCGGAGATGTATGTGCCGGAGACTTACTGAGGGTCGGCACGCTTCGGCAATCGGTGACGGCGCATTGCGGCGCTCCGGAATCCATCGAAGGGCGGCGCGCCTCAGGATGGTTTCCGGGTCCGCGCCTCGCCAGCCCGGACGGGCGAAGCGGCCGCGATCGTGCCAGCCCGCCTCAGCCCTGCGGGAAGGTCAGCGGCGAATAATCGGTGACGGGACGATGCGCCCAGTCATGGCCGGGGGCCGCCGCCTCGGTCCGCTTCTGGCCCGCATGCAGGCGCCGCGCCGCGGCCGGATAGTCCATGGTCAGGACGGTGCCGTCCCGCACCACCAGCCGGCCGTCGACATAGACGCGGTCGACGGCGCGCTCGGCCGCGGCATAGACCAGGCTGCGGACGGGGTCGCGATGCGGCTGCATCATCGGATGGTCGAGATCGACCAGCACGAGATCGGCCTTCGTGCCCGCTTCCAGCCGGCCGATGTCGTCGCGCCCGAGCGCGGCCGCGCCGGCCGTGGTCGCCGCCTCGAACAGGTCGGTGGTGGTCAGGGTGCGCGGGCTCTGTGCCATCAGGCGGGCGACGTAGCCGGCATGGCGCATCTCCTCGAGCATGTTGTGCGGATAGGTGTCGGTGCCAAGCCCGATCCTGACCCCGGCGCGGCGATAGCGCCCGAAATCGTCGAGCGCGATGCCGCGGCGCAGGAACACCGTCGGGCAATGCGCGACGCGCGTGCCGGTCTCGGCGAGCAAGGCGAGGTCGCGCCGGCTGTGCCAGCCGACCCGCGGATAATCGTCGAGGAAGATGGCGTGGCCGATGATGCTCGTCCCGCCCAGAACGCCGAGCTTCTCCAGCCACTGGATCGGCGAGACGCCGTGGCGGCGCGTGATCTCATGGAACTCGACCGTCGACTGGGCGGCGTGGATCTGCCAGGGCAGGTTGCGGCGCCTGGCCTCGGCGTGGCTCTCCTTGATCAGCCCCTCGCTGCAGGTGTCGATCTGCGCCGGGCAGACCATGCCGAAGAGCCGGCCGGAAGGATGGTTCTCAGCCTGCTCGATGAGGTCGAAGGCCTGCGCCATCGCCGCCTGCCCGGCCTTCTCGTCCCATTCGTATTCGACGACATGGCCGTTCTTCGTGTACCAGCGCGCCGAGCGGAACATCGGCGAGACGCAGACGCGCAGGCCGCTCTCGGCCGCGAGATCGAGCCAGGCCGGATGGGCCACCGAGAGATCGGCGAGGGTGGTGACGCCGGACAGCAGCAGTTCCGAATAGGCGACCTGCACGCAGTCGGGCACGGTTTCCGCGTCCGCCCGCAGGATCGGCATGAATTCGTAGAGCGAGGAGTTGTAGAGGGCGGGCGAGCCGAGCTCGTCGAGGAAGCCCTTGTTCAGCGGCTCGCTTGAGGGATGCGAGTGGATGTTGACGAGGCCCGGCATGACCATGCGCCCGCGCCCGTCGACGGTCTCGTCGGCCGGGCCGTCATAGCGCTTGCCGACGAAGCGGATGGTGCCGTCCGCGAAGGCGACGTCGCCGCCCGTGAGATAGACATGCCGCGCGGCCGCGGCGTCCCAGGCGACAACGACGTCGGCGTTCTTGATGACCGTGATCGTCACGATGCTTCCTTCCTCCCGAACCCTGGAAAAGCGCCGCGCGGCCCCTGCCGCGCGGCGCCGATGCAGTTCAGCGCTTCAGCTTGATGTCGAGGCCCTTGTAGAGGCCGGCGCCGTAGATGCCGTGGGCGCGCACGCCCTCGACGCGATCGCCGGCCACGACCCAGAGCGGCTGCGAGACCAGCGGCACCCAGACATTGGCGTCGGTGAGCTGCATCTGGACGGCGCCGATCGCCTCCTTGCGCGCCTTGTCGTCGGTGGCGGTCGCGGCCGCCTTGAGCAGTTCGTCGGTCTTCGGGTCCTTCCAGTTCATCCGGTTGGGCGTCGGCACCTGCCGGCTGGCGAAGTAGAGGTTCAGCGCCTCGGTGGCCGTCACATAGGGATAGGCCATGTAGAAGGCGTCGAATTCCTGCGTGGCGAGCTTGCCCCAGGCGACGGTCGCGTCCCAGAGCTGGATCTTCAGATCGATGCCGACCTTGCGCAGGTCCGCCTGCATCGCCTCGGAGATCCGCGGGTTCACGTCGTTGCGGATGCCGTAGACGGTGAAGGTCGCCTTCTTGCCGTCCTTCTCGCGGATGCCGTCGGCGCCCGGCTTCCAGCCGGCCTCGTCGAGCAGCTTGGCGGCGCCCGCCGGATCGTGCTTCGGCATCGCCGCCGCGGATTCCTTGTCGTAGTCGAGCACAGCGGGGTTGAGCAGCGAGGGCAGGACCTGGCCCTTGCCGAAGAAGATCGCCTTGGCGATGGCCTGCTTGTCGACGGCCATGTTGACCGCCTCACGGATCGCCTTGTCGCTGGAGACGGGCTTGTCGACCTTGAAGCCCATGAAGATGTCGTAGATGTAGTTTTCCTGCCGCTGCACCGTCATGCCGGGGATGCGCTGCATCGTGTCGAGCGCGATATAGGGCATGTAATAGGTCACGTCGGCCTGCCTGGCCTGGATCGCGGCCATCAGCGTGTTCGATTCCGGAATGATCTTCCAGACGATCTCGTCGATCTGCGGCTTCGGATCCTTGTAGATCGGCGGACCCCAATTGTAATAGGGGTTCTTCTTCATCACCAGTTCCTGGCGCGGCGTCCACTTGACCCAGCAATAGGGACCGGTGCCGTTGAAGCCCTGCACGCCGAAATTCTGGCCGAGCTTCTCGACCGTGTTCCTGTCGACCACCGAGGCGAAGGACAGCGCCATCTGGAACAGCAGGTCGCTGTAGGGCTCCTTCAATTCGTAGATCAGCGTCGAATCGCCCTCGGCGCGGATGTCCTTGACCGGGCCGCCGCGGAAGGAGACCGGCGACTTGTTGGCCGGGTCGGTCCAGCGCTTCAGCGAATAGACCACGTCGTCGATGGTCATCGGCCGGCCGTCGCAGAACTTCACATCCTTGCGGATCTTGAAGCTGTAGGTCTTGCCGTCCGGTGAGACCGTCCAGGATTCGGCGAGGCCCGGCTTGATCGTCTTCATGTCGAAATCGACCGTCACCAGCGTATCCGCCAGCATGTACATGACCTCGGCCGCCGCCGTCGCGGTCGAGCGGATCGGGTCGTAGTTATCGGCGTCGATGACGCGCAGGATCGAGAGCGGCGCCTTCTGCTGCGCGACGGCCGGAGCCGCCGCCAGAACCGCGCCGGCCGCGCCGGCCAGAAGCAGAGCGTATCGTTTCATCATCGAGCAAATCCCCTGTTTTCGTTTCTCGAACGCCAGTGACGGATGAAGGGCCGGCGCTATTTGCGCAGCTTCGGGTCGAGCGCGTCGCGCAAGGCGTCGCCGAGCACGTTGAAGGCGAGCACGACCAGGAAGATCACCAGGCTCGGCAGGACCGAGACATGCGGCGCGAAGAACAGGAAGTTGCGCCCGTCCGCCGCCATCGCGCCGAGCTCGGCGGTGGGCGGCTGCGCGCCCAGCCCCAGGAAGGACAGGGCCGCGCCGAGCAGGATCACCTGGCCGAAGCGCAGCGTCACGAAGACGAACATCGCCGAGAGGCAGTTCGGCAGCACATAGCGCAGGATGATGCGCAGATCGGTCAGGCCGAGCGAGCGTGCCGCCTCGATATAGCCCTGCTGCAGCACCACCAGCGCCGAGCCGCGCACGACGCGCGCCATCAAGGGCACCGTCGCGATCGCCAGCGCGATGATGACGGCCAGAAGCCCGGGCCCGAAGATCGCCGCGATGGCGAGGCCGAACAGAATGGCCGGGAAGGAGAGCAGGATGTCCATCAGCCGCATCAGCACGCCGGAGAGCCGCGGGTAATAGGCTGCGGCGAAACCGATGATCCCGCCGATGACGCAGCCGAAGACCACGGAGGCGAAGCCCATCAGCAGCGTCGTCCTGAGGCCGAAGAGCAGGCGGGTGATCATGTCGCGGCCCTGCCCGTCCGTGCCGAGCAGGCCGGCCTCGCCCGGCGCCTTCAGCGTGTTGGCGAGGTCGTTGCCATAGGGGTCGGTCGGGGCGAGCCAGGGCGCGAACACGGCACCGAGGATGGCGAGGACGACGAGGGCGAGCGCGATGCAAGCGCCGACATCGGAGAGCAGCATCCTCAGCACGGATTTCCGGCGCACCGGCGCTGCCGCGACGATGCTGAGGGCGGCATCCACCGCCTTCGGGGTCCGGGAGAGGGGATCGCTGGCGGAGCTCATCAGGCGCCCCTCACGCGGGGGTCGAGCACGGCATAGAGCACGTCCACGGCGAGATTGATCAGGATGAAGCCGAGCGAGAGCACGATGATCGTGCCCTGCGCCATCGGCAGGTCGCTCGACAGGATGGCGCCGACGGCGAGCCGCCCGATGCCCGGCCAGCTAAACACCGACTCGGTGACGACGGCACCGCCGAGCAGGAAGCCGATCTGCAGGCCGATCAGGGTGACGACGGGCACCAGCGCGTTGCGCAGCGTGTGCCGCAGCAGGACGGTGCTCTCGCCGAGCCCCTTGGCGCGGGCGGTGCGGACATGGTCGGCGCCGAGCTCGTCGAGCACCGAGGTCCGCGTCATCCGCGCCACCGGCCCGACGAAGACCCCGCCCAGCGTCAGCGCCGGCAGGATGACGCCCTGAAGCCCTTCCCAGGTCCAGAGCGGCCCCGTGCGGCCGGTGAAGGGCAGGATCGGGTATTTGAAGCCGAAGAGCCAGATCAGCCCGAGCCCGAGGAAGAAGACCGGCAGCGAGACCCCGCCGACCGAGACCGCCATGATCGCCCGGTCGAGCAGCGAGCCGCGGTAATAGGCGCCGACCGTGCCGAGCAGCATGCCGAGCGGGATCGCCCAGACCAGGGAGGCGAGCATCAGCTCGAGCGTCGGGCCGATGGTGGCGCCGAGCTCCTGCGTCACCGGGACGTTGTTGATGATCGAGACGCCGAGATCGCCCTGGGCGAGCCGGCCGATATAGATGGCGAACTGCTTCCAGAGCGGCTGATTGAGCCCGAGCTCCTCGCGGATCGCCTGGACGACGTCCTGCGTCGCGGTCGGCCCGGCGCGCACCTGCGCCGGATCGGTCGGCACCACCTGCATGAGCAGGAAGCCGATCAGCAGCACGCCGAGCATGACCGGCAGGACCAGCAGCAGCCTTTGCAGCGTATGTCGCAGCATTCGCAGTCCCCCGGCCTATTGCGCCGCGGCGGCGAGCTGGCCGTGCCGGTCGAAGACGACCTCGCCGGCCAGCAGCGTCAGGTCGCAGCGCAGATCGTTCTCGACCGCAGCGACCGGCACCGCGAAGATGTCCTGCGAGAGCACGGCGATGTCCGCGAGCTGGCCGGGGACGAGACGGCCGAGCCTGTCCTCGGCGAACTGGGTATAGGCGCCGAGCAGGGTGTAGGCATGCACCGCCTCCGCCATGCTCAGCCGCTCGGCGCCGCCGATCTCGGTGTGGCGCTTGGTCTGGCGGGTGACCATGGTGAAGAGGTTCTTGAACGGGTCGGTGGCGCAGACCGGCGCATCCGAGCTCGCCGCCGCGTGCAGGCCGGCATCGAGCCATTTGCGCATCGGGTAGGAGGCATCGGCGCGGGCCTGGCCGAGATTGGTGACGTAGAGGTCGCCGAACTCGTAGATGAAGGCCGGCTGCGGCACCGGGTCGATGCCGGCGGCCGCCATGCGGGCGAGCTGGCCGTCGGTCAGGAAGCCGCAATGCTCGATGCGGTGGCGCCTTCCGCGGATCGGGTGCTCCGGGCTGTCGGCCTTCTCGATGCCGGAGAGCACCTGCTCGATCGCGGCGTCGCCGATGGCGTGGATCGCGAGCTGGTAGCCGAGCTCGTGATAATGCCGGAGATAGCGATGCATATCGGCATCGGGATAGATGAAGATGCCGCGATTGGCGGGGTCGCCGACCAGATAGGGCTCGCTCATCGCCGCGGTCAGGCCGCCGGCGCTGCCGTCGCCGAAGACCTTCATCGCGCCGTAGCGCAGGAGGCCGGTCTCGCGGCCGAAGCGGTAGCCGGCCGCATGGGCCGCGTCGCCGATGCCGTCGGCGTTGCCATAGATGCAGACCCAGGTGCGGACCGGCAGCGTGCCGGCACGCGCGACCTCCTCATAGGCCTCGAGCTCGGCCATGCCGGCGGTCATGCCGACGGCGGCGTCCATCACGCTGGTGAAGCCCTGCGACAGCATGTAGTGCCCGGCGGTCTCGATCGCGGCCTTCAGCTCGGCGGCGCTCGGGCGCGGCATCGCCTCGACGATCAGCCGCATCGCGCTTTCGGCGAGCAGGCCGGTCAGCCGGTTGCCGCGCCGCTCGATCAGCCCGCCATCGGGGCTCGGCGTGTTGTGGCCGATGCCGGCGGCCGCCAGGGCGCGGCTGTTGACCACGCCGACATGGCCGCAGGTGCGCTTGATGTAGACCGGGTTGTCCGGCGCGGCGCGGTCGAGCTCCTCGGCCGTGGGATGGCGCCGCTCGGCGAGCTCGTTATGATCGTAGCCGCGGCCGACGACCCATTCGCCCGGCTTGCGGCCCTTGGCGGCGGCGGCGATGCGCCCAAGGATCTCGTCGATGCCGTTGACGCCCTCCTCCGGGCGCAGATTGACCTCGCCCATGGCGAGGCCGAGCGGCAGCAGATGCATATGCGCGTCGTTGAGGCCGGGGATGGCGACGCGCCCGGCGAGATCGACGATTTTCGTGCCCGGGCCCTGCAGCGCGGCGATCTCGGCCGCGGAGCTCGCCGCCAGGACCTTTCCGTCCGCGACCGCCAGCGCTTCAGCGAACCCCTCCGCCAGGCCGAGGAAGATACGGCCATTCAACAATACGGTATCTGCGCGTGTCATGACGTGCGCGGCCCCTCGCGTTCAACGTGAATTCTCGCGACGGCAAGAACAGTCCGGCCCGGCAGAACAAATGGCGATCGATGCAGGCGGCAACGGTCCCGTCGCGCCGGGTCCGGCGGAGGCGCACGGAGCATCCTGATCTGAACGGCCGACCCGGATCGTGAAAATTATTCCACCTCGCCTGTTCCCCGTCACATGATTTTCTTGTTGGTTCTGTGGTAGCATTGCTCAGAATATTGAGCGGCGCAAGAGGCCTCGACCAGCGCCCGGGGCATGGCGAGACGCGCCGAGGGCGTCAGGCCCGCATGGCGAAGGGGGATGGCAATGAGCTTCGATGTCGGCGGCAGATTACGCGAAATCCGGCTGGCCGCCGGGCTTTCTCAGCGCGAACTCGCCGCGCGCTCGGGGGTGACGCACAGCCTGATCTCGCTGATCGAGCAGAACCGGAACAGCCCGTCCGTCGCCTCGCTGCGCAAGATCCTCGACGGCGTGCCGATGAGCATGGTCAATTTTTTCGACGAGCGCCGGACGCCGCGCGACCGGGTCTTCTTCGAGGCCGACGAGCTGATCGACCTGACCTCGCGGCTTCATCAGGTCAATGGCGGCGAAAGCCGGGGGCGGATGTCGTTCCGCCAGGTCGGGGACGCCCAGGCCCATAATCTCCAGATCCTGCACGAATCCTACGAGCCGGGCGCCGATACCGGCGTCGCCATGCTCAAGCACGATTCGCATGAGGGCGGCGTGGTCCTCTCCGGGGAGCTCGAGGTCACCGTCGGCGACCAGGCCAAGGTGCTGGGTCCCGGCGAGGCCTATCTCTTCGACAGCCGCGTGCCGCACCGCTTCCGCAATATCGGCACGGAACGCTGCATCGTCGTCAGCGCCTGCACGCCGCCTTATCTCTAGGCGCCTGTCCCCGGCTTTCGGCCCTCCGTTTATGCGCCGTTAACCCTGCCCCTCTAGGGAAGAAGACCGGATCAGTCAGTCGTAGTGTTCGCTGTCTTCTATGTATAAACGCGACCGTCATCAGCGAGCAAACAGCTTCGCATCGAGCGAATATCAGGCTCATTCCACAGATGAAGCGCCAGCCCGCACGGGCCGCGCCGACAGGCCGGAGGCCGTGGCGGGGCACGCGCCCGCAGCAACCGCGCCGGTCTATGTCCGCCAGTCCCGCACGCCGGGCAAGGCGAGGCCCGACCAACCGGCGGCGGAGGCCGAGCGGCAGAGCCCGCCTCTGCTGTTCAGCGGCGGACACCCGCCGGCCGTGACGCTCGCCGATTCGACCCGGGTCCGCTTCTGGCGCACGCCGAAGCATCTGATGCACGAGATCTGGGGCATGCCGGACGGTGCCGCCGCCTTGCCGCCGCCGGCGCCCGAGGCCGCCGGACGGGAAGCCGATCTCCTCCCGATCGAGGAGCCGGCGCCGGCCGAGGCCGTCGTCGACGAAGCCCTGACCGACGAGGCCTCGACGGGCGAAGCCTGGTCGGACGAGGCGATGGCGGAGAGCCGGCCGGCCCCGACGGCGGTGACGACGGTCGAGACCGCGCCGCCGCCGGCCGCCGAAGCGCCGCGGGCGAACCCCTTCGCCTTCCTTTCGGATCACGCCTTCTGGGATCTGGTGCCGGAGATCGGTCGCGACGACGGCGGGGCGCCCGCGCCCACCGGCGCAGCGGCTCCCGCTGCGCCCCGGAGCATCCGCGCGGAAGAGGCGGAGGAAGCGCTTTTCGAGGACGCGGCCATGGACGTCGCGGAGCCTGCCCCGGCGGCCGTTCCGCTCGCGGCGGCGCCCTGGCCGAGCTATTCGGTGAATCTGCGCGTCTCGCTGGCGCCCCAGCCGGTGGCGCTGCAGATCGGCGCGGCCCCGGCTCCCGCGCCGGCGCCGCCGCCGCCCCTGCCCGCGATCGCTCCTCCCGAGGACGAGGTCGCGGAAGCCGTCACACCGCCGACTCCGCCGGCCGCGCCGATCCGCAAGGCGGCGCCGGCCCGCCGGCCGGAGCCGCAGGCCGGGTTCCAGCTTCCGCCGATCGAGTTCCTGGCCGAGCCGCCGGAGGACCGCGCCGAGACCATGCCGGTCGAGGTGCTGCAGCAGAATGCCGGCCTGCTCGAAGGCGTGCTCGAGGACTTCAACATCCGCGGCGAGATCGTCCAGGCCTGCCCCGGGCCGGTCGTGACGCTCTATGAACTGGAACCCGCTCCCGGCATCAAGAGCTCGCGCGTGATCTCGCTTGCGGACGACATTGCGCGTTCGATGAGCGCTGTGTCGGCGCGTGTGGCGGTGGTTCAGGGCAAGAACGCGATCGGCATCGAGCTGCCGAACACCCGCCGCGAGACCGTCTTCCTGCGCGAGCTCCTGGCCAGCCAGGATTTCGAGGCGACCAAGCACAAGCTGGCGCTCTGCCTCGGCAAGACCATCGGCGGCGAGCCGGTCATCGCCGATCTCGCCCGCATGCCCCACCTTCTGGTGGCGGGCACCACCGGCTCAGGCAAGTCCGTCGCGATCAACACCATGATCCTGTCGATCCTCTACCGGCTGAAGCCGGAGGAGTGCCGCCTGATCATGGTCGATCCGAAGATGCTCGAGCTTTCCGTCTATGACGGCATCCCGCATCTGCTCACTCCCGTGGTCACCGACCCCAAGAAGGCGGTCGTCGCCCTCAAATGGGCGGTGCGCGAGATGGAGGAGCGCTACAAGAAGATGTCGAAGCTCTCGGTGCGCAACATCGACGGCTTCAACGCCCGGGTCCAGGAGGCCAAGGCGGCGGGAGAGGTCATCACCCGCACGGTGCAGACCGGCTTCGACAAGCATTCCGGCGAGGCGATCTACGAGGAGGAGGTCATGGACCTCGAGCCTCTGCCCTATATCGTCGTCATCGTCGACGAGATGGCCGACCTGATGATGGTCGCCGGCAAGGAGATCGAGGGCACGATCCAGCGCCTCGCCCAGATGGCGCGCGCCGCCGGCATCCATGTGGTTCTCGCGACGCAGCGCCCCTCGGTCGACGTCATCACCGGCACGATCAAGGCGAACTTCCCGACCCGGATCTCCTTCCAGGTCACCTCGAAGATCGATAGCCGCACGATCCTGGGCGAGATGGGGGCCGAGCAGCTCCTGGGCCAGGGCGACATGCTCTACATGGCCGGCGGCGGGCGCATCACCCGCGTCCACGGCCCCTTCGTCTCGGACAACGAGGTCGAGAAGGTGGTGGCGCATCTGAAGACGCAAGGCCGGCCGCACTATCTCGACGCCGTCACCTCCGAGGAGGAGGAGGCCGAGGGCGGCGAGGACGGCGCCGTCTTCGACAAGACCGGCATGGGCGCGGTCGAGAGCGACGACCCCTACGAGCAGGCGGTCGCCGTCGTGCTGCGCGACAAGAAGGCCTCGACCTCCTACATCCAGCGCCGCCTCCAGATCGGCTACAACCGCGCCGCCTCCATCATGGAGCGCATGGAGAACGAGGGCATCGTCGGTCCCGCCAACCACGCCGGAAAGCGCGAAATCCTCGTCGA
>UBNE01000002.1 GCA_900466745.1 Hyphomicrobiales bacterium
TAACTGTCCACGAAACCTAGGAGGCGGCCGAAGCGCTGGTTGAGCCGTGAACACAACTGATCTTCAACCCAACAGCTCTGGCAGGAGCAGGAACCAGCGCCTTACGCGAGCCGGCGAATTTCTGGCCGCTGCAAGCGGCACTTAACAGCTCATCGATCCGGCAATGCTGTCGTCGGAGCGGTAACACGGGAGTGCGAGTGAAAAGGAAAGGAATAACACCGTGAGAACGAATGGATTGATCCCCGCCATCTTACTGGCCTGCGGCACTGTCGCAGTCGGTCCGGCCAACGCTCAGGTTTACGATACCGATTTCAGCGCGATGATCATGAACCAGAACCTCGGTACCCTGAATACCTACAACAACAATATGAACAGGCTCGATGCGGAACGCCGGGAACTCGACAGACGTCGCACGCGCAATTCGGAAGTATCTGCACATTCGAGCGGAATCCCGGATTACATCGTCGACCGCACCCAAGGTGCAGTCCTCGCCAGGCTGAACCCGGAATACAAGCGTCGGGCCGCCGCTTACGGCAAGGCGAATGCCGACAAATGGATGGTCGCAGCCGCCCGCAATATCGGACAGCAGGTGGGTGCGCTCGGCAAGGAGTACCTTACCCGCGTTCAACGGCAGGGCCGCAACAAGGCTGATACTTGGTATGTCGCGCGGGCAAGCGAGATCGGCCGGCAATATGTCGCCGGAAGCGCGAACTGACCGGAAGACGGACTTCGAACGTCGGATTTTTGCGCGCCACGCCACAGTTTCACGAGCGTGGCGTCGTCTCTGATTTTCACTGCTCTGTTCGCGCAGTTGGAACGCTTCCAGCCGGAAGATCGAACGAAGGGGATTGACGTGGCAAGGCCAATAACCCGCCGTTCCATATTGACCTCGTTGCTTGTGGGCATAGCTTCGAAGGCGGCCATCGTCGCCTCTGCCGCGAGCGGCGAAGCTGACGAACCGTCGCTCGATCTGAAGGGCGAGGTGCTCGGTCGATTCAAGGATCGACACGGTTTTGAGCGCATTTATGTAAAGCTGTCGCCGGGGCTGCGCGGTGCGAAGCTCGTCGCCATCGCTCAAGCATGGCATGTCCAGGAACCGCAAGGCTGGATCTGGTTTCTCGACGATGACGAGAAGGCGGATGAAATGCTGCGCGCCCTGCCGGAAGTGCAACAGGGCAACATAGCGAACTATCCCGTAGAATGGGTCGCCGCCCATTCCCTCGGGCACATTCAGATGGAGTTATTGCCCGGTGGCTGCAAACGATGGACGCTCATGCCGGGGGCCGAACGCGCGGGAACGCCTCTCGCGGTCCTGCACCGGTGACGACGTCATCCATTCGTGTTCAATTGGCTGGAAAGTCCTTGCTCAAGGATAGTGATGAAGTCGCCGAGCCGGCTCACCTTGTCGACCAAGTCGCCCATGGCATGCCGCGTGTTCGCTTCGTTGCATGCGAGGGCCTCGCCACGCGCGCGTCCTGATGCGGCCTCTTGAGCCAACGAGGCGCGGTCGACCTCCGTCGCAAAGTCGGGAACAGTTTCAACCACCGTCGGGTCGATCCGCTGCCGCCCGTTGTGGCACCGGTCGGCATAAGCAAGATGAGTACTGGCATAGGCGAACACTGATGCCTTGTACCCGATGATCTGACGGCGCGTCTCCGCCGGGTCGCCTTTCGCAAGAATGCCCTCCGGAATCCGGCGGTTTCCGGCGTCCAACCCCTCATAGGCAAGGGGCGGCAAATCGGAGTCCGCGCTCAGTCCGGCGATGAGGCGCACGGGCGAGACAACGCCCGCCGACACGGGGATTTGCACGACACAGGCGATCGCAGCCGCAGTCGCCACGACATTGGCAACCGAGGATCGGCCCCTCGGCGCGCGCATGTATCGCCACACGACAACGAGGCCCGCTACGGCCAGCGCAAGACCGAAAAGATTGATCTCATCCTGATGAACAAGTTGCCCGTTAATCCGCGTCGAGCTCCTGGCGCCAACGAAAGCCACGTAGGGCAGAACGCCCAGGAAGAGTGCCAGCAAGGGTTTGCGCAGTGTCGTCAGCATCTTGGTTCGCCTGGGTGCTGACCGGCAGAATAGCCCTGATTGTCCAAAGACGCCGTTCCTGCTCCTTACAATAGAAGGCTGTCTGCTATCGGCCAAATTACAGGCATTTATCGTATTTCCAGACATACCTTGTCGACCCGTACAGATGTACAGCTGCCGCCTGGTAGAGCTACGTCTTTGACGTTTCAAGCACAACGTCGTTCGCAGCGCTCCCCCGGAGTTGGACCATCATCTCCGGCGCGCTGACAAACTTGTGGTCTCCTCGAATGCGATCGCCGAGATCAAGAAGCGGCAGCCAATCGGCCGTTTGCGTCAGGCGGATGAAGTCGCTGCGGCGGTACTTTGGCTATGCAGTTTCGCAGCGAGTTTCGTGATCCGGGTCGCGTTACCCGTGGACGATGGGTTTACCGTGGACTGATCCGCTACTGGTTGAGCCGGGGATCCGTTCTCCGGCACGGTCTATGTGTTCCGGGCGCGGCGCGCCGACCGGATCAAGCTGGTCTACTTCGATGGAACCGGCGTCTGCCTGTTCTCCAAGAGGCTGGAGGATGGCAAGTTCCAGTGGCCTGCCATCGCCGACGGTGTCGTGCGGCTGACGGCTGCCCAGCTTCAGGCCTTGCTGGAGGGTCTGGACTGGCGCCGCGTGCATGAGCGGCGCCAGACGCGCGTTCCAATCGCCGCAAGTTGATCGGACCTGCGCTGGCAAGCCACTGTAATCCATGATTGAATCGGCTTTGTGAGCGACGCGGCCGAACCTCAGATCAACGATCCGATCACGCTTCGGGCGATGCTCGCGGCGGAGCGCGCCGAAAATGAGCGGCTCCGCCAGATCATCAAGGAGTTACAGTGCCACCGCTTCGGCCGCAGGGCCGAGAGCCTGCCGATCGATCAGTTTCTGGGGCTCGAGGAGGCCGAGCAGATCGAGGCCGAGGGCTTTGCCGGCGAGGAGGCAGCCGATCCTGCCAAACGGGCCGAGCGGGCCAGGAAGCGGCGCATCAACCGGGGCTCGTTGCCGGCACACCTGCCGCGCCTCGAGCAGGTCGTCGATATCGAGGACAAAACCTGCCCCTGCGGCCGGGGCACGCTGCATGCCATCGGCGAGGATGTGTCCGAACGCCTCGACATCGTGCCGGCTCAGTTCCGCGTGGTCGTGACGCGTCGACCGAAATACGCCTGCCGGGCCTGCGAGGAGGTTGTGGTGCAGGCGCCGGCGCCCGCCCGGCTCGTTGAGGGCGGCATCCCGACAGAGGCCACCGTCGCCCATGTCCTCGTCGCGAAATACGCTGATCACCTGCCGCTTTACCGGCAGGCCCAGATCTATGCCCGGCAGGGCGTGAACCTGGATCGCTCGACCTTGGCCGACTGGGTCGGCAAGGCCGCCTTCCTGCTGCGGCCCGTGCATGCGCGGCTGTTCGAGCGCCTGAAGGCGTCGGACAAGCTCTTCGCCGATGAGACCACGGCGCCGGTGCTCGACCCGGGTCGCGGCCGGACCAAGACCGGCCAGCTCTTCGCCTATGCCCGCGACGACAGGCCCTGGGGTGGATCGGATCCGCCTGGCGCGGCCTATCTCTATGCTCCCGACCGCAAGGCCGAGCAGCCGATCCGGCATCTTCAGGGCTTCGCGGGCACGCTGCAGGTCGATGGCTACGCGGGTTACAAGGTCCTGGCCGAGCGCAATGCGGTGAGCCTGGCGTTCTGCTGGAGCCACGTCCGGCGCAAGTTCTACGAACTCGCCCAATCCGGCCCGGCGCCGATCGCCACGGAAGCGCTCGCGCGCATCGCGGCGCTTTACCAGGTCGAGGCCGAAATCCGCGGCTGCTCGGCCGAGGAACGTCGCGCTGCCCGGCAGGCCAGGAGCCGCCCCATCGTCGCGGCACTGGAGCCGTGGCTCAAGGAGAAGCTCGGCCTCGTCAGCCAGAAGAGCAAGCTCGCCGAGGCCATCCGCTATGCCCTCTCGCGCTGGCAGGGTCTCACCCGCTTCCTCGACGACGGCCGCGTCGAGATCGACTCCAATGTGGTCGAGCGCGCCATCCGGCCGATCGCCCTCAATCGCAAGAACGCGCTCTTCGCCGGCTCCGACGGAGGCGGCGAGCACTGGGCCGTCATCGCCTCGCTGGTGGAGACCTGCAAGCTCAACGCCGTCGACCCGCAAGCCTACCTCGCCGACGTCATCGCCCGCATCGTCGCCAGCCAGCCCCAGAGCCAGATCGACGACCTGCTGCCCTGGGCCTACGCGACCCAGCCGCTCAAGGCCGTGGCCTGAAAAACAGCGGTTACAGAACCGTTATCTCCAGTTGTTCTGCGGTGAAGGTGCCTGATCCGGGCCAACGCACACTGGAGCCTTGATTTTCTGTCCAATACAATCTCGGACGGTCGCCGCTTCAGGGTGCTCGCCATCGTCGACGACTACACGCGCGAGTGCCTGGCGCTCGTCGTCGACACCTCGCTCTCGGGCCTGCGCGAGCGGCGTAGATGCTCTGCCAGATGCCCTTCCGGGACCAGCAATTGAAGCGGTTGTAGACTGTCGTAGAGGGGCCGTACTCCGCCGGGCAATCGCACCAGCGGCAGCCGCACCGAAGCACATGCACGATCCCGCTCAGGATACGCCGGTCATCGACCCGAGGCGGGCTGCCATAATGCGGCAGCAACGGCTCGATCTTCGACCACTGCTCGTCAACCAGAACAGCCGGCTCATGGAACTCTCCTCCCCATGACCCAAGTGAATCACAATCAATCCGTTGAGTTTAGACCTTAGCGAAGAGTATGATCTATCTCATTGCTGGTGCATCGGCCCAGAAAGCGGAACGCGGGTTTCCGGAAAGGCCATGGGGCGCGGATGGAACACAGAAAACAAGCCTTCATTCGGCGCTGTAGACCTTTTCGCCTCCAAAGAAGGTCTCCAGCACTTTCGTGTTCTGCAAAGCCTCGACATCGACGGCGAGCACGTCGCGATCCACGACGATGAAGTCGGCCCGCTTGCCTTCGGCCAGGGTGCCGATCTCCCGCTCCAGGCCGATCGCCTGCGCCGCATGGCGCGTATAGGCCAGCAGCATGTCGGTGCGGTCCATGCGTTCCGCCTCGTTCAGTCCTCCGTCCGGCCCGCTGCGCGTCATGGCGTGATGCATGGCCTCCCAGGGATTGGCCGTCGAGATCGGCCAGTCGCTGGCTCCCGCGATCACCGCGCCGCTGCGCTGCAGGGATCTGGCGGGATACTGGCCCCTGAATTCGGTCTCGCCGATATAGGGCTTCACCAGCTCGGTCAGGTAATTGTCCATCTGCGCCCAGTGCAATTGCATGACGGCGATGACGCCGAGCTGCGCAAATCGCGGATAATCCCCGGGATCGACGAGCTGGAGATGGGTGATCGAATGACGCACCCCGCTGTCGCGCCGGCCTCGCGCCGCCGCGAAGGCATCCAGGGATTCCCGCACCGCACGGTCGCCCAGCGCGTGGATATGGACCAGCCAGCCCCGTGCGTCGGCGGCGTCCACCAGTCCGCGCAGAACCTGCCGCTCCAGGAGCATTTCTCCCTGTTTCCCCGAATTGGTGTAATGCCCCAGCAGCGCCGCGCTTTGCGCCGGATATTCCAGCACGCCATCGGCGAATATCTTGATGCCGGGGAGTGTGAGGTTCGGGATGCCGAGGAACGCCCGCCGCACGCTTTCCAGACGGTCGAGGTCGGCGGCATCGCCCTGCGGACTCGCCACCAGCAGCGCCGCGACATGCGCGGTCAGCGCATTCGCGCCGGCCAGCGCGCGGTAGGCCGGGAGCACGCCGGTGCCGAGGCTCCCTGGCGGCCGGGAGAACAGCGCCTCGCCGGGGCCGGCATTGGCCGCCGCGTCCATCCAGGCGGTGATGCCATAGCCGTTATTCGTCTTCACCGCGATCCTGCCGGCTTCGAGCAGGGTCTTCTCGTCGGGTTTCGGGAGATGCACGCTGACCAGATCGAGCCCGGCATCGACGAGGATGCCGTTCGGCTCACCGTCCTCCCTCGCCCCCACCATATGCCTGCGCGCTTCGGGCAGGGCCAGGACATACCGCCGGTCGATCCCCGCCCTGGCGAGCATGGCGCCGTTGGCCCAGGCGGTGTGATAGTCCGACCCCATCAGCAGCAGCGGCCGGGCGGCCCATTCGCCCGAATCGAACAGCGCGGCCAGGGCGGCGGGATCATCCCATGTGCCAGAATTCACGCCGAAGACGACCAGGGGGGCATTCCCGTCCCGGCGCTCCTCCGCAGCCCAGGATCGCACGCGGCGCTTCAGCTCGTCCTTCGTGATCTCGGCGTCCTCAAGATTGGGCGCCAAGGCGGCGAGCCCCCCGAAAATCGCGTGGGAATGCGCATCGATCAGGCCCGGCAGCACCCGCCTTCCGGCCAGGTCGACGATCTCGGTGGCGGGCGTTCTCCTGGCCAGGATATCGGCGCGAGACCCGATCGCGAGGATGCGCCCCTCGCTGACGGCAAACGCTTCGGCCGAAGGCCGGGCCTCGTCGGCAGTGAAGATCTCGGCATTGAGGAAGATGCGCTCGGGAGCCTTCTGCGCCGTCGATACGGAGGCCGACATCACGATCCCCAGCGCCGCCACCATCCATGATCTGAAGATAAACATGCGGGAATCTTGTCTCTGAACGATGGGCCCGAAAATCGATTCGGGCCGAACCTAGCACGGCGACGGCCGGACCTTCCCCTCTTGAATGGCAGAGGCGGCATTCGCGCGCGAGCCTCCGGCGACCCGCATCGAGCGCGGGCCAAAGACGGTCGACGCCATCGGCAGGTTTCGGGACCCGCTCATCCTGTGGTTTGCCGGAGCATGGGGCCAGCGTTGCGAAGGCCATGCAGGAATCAAGCGGCGCCGACACCATTATGCCCTGCCTCTCGGCGCCAGCCTTCGGAACTCGTCCTCAGGCCACGACGCTTCCCTGCAGCCGTACCTGCTCGACCGCGGGAATGCCGTCCTCCAACCAGTAGGCCGCGGCGGCTCGCGACATGGCCGCGCCGTCATGTCTCAAGGAGTTGAGCGAGAGCCTGCTCCGGACCTTCCATCGCTTCACCGGAATTTCGTGCAGCGGCCCACCACCCTCGGGGATCGCCTACCCATCCCGGAAACGATCGCCGGACGCAAGGCGGCCTCACGCCGGGCCTTGAAACGGCAGGACGGAGCCTTCGCCCGCCCGCGGCACGCCGGCGAGCCGGGCCGGAACGGGCGCCGAGGTCTTCCGCTCCTCGTCGCCGCCGCTGCCCGCAATCTCCTCCTTCGGCACGAGCTTCGGCTTCGGAAAGCGCCCTTCCCTTTCCTTGCGGCGCCGGGCCTGCTCGCGCTTCGACGTCGCCCGGCGCATCGCCTGGGACAGCCGGTGGAGCCGCTTCATCGCGCAGACCTCCGGGCTCCGCGGCGCGCGCCGCATCTCCCCCAGGGCTGCCGATGGCTCCGATCCGAACCGGATTGTTTCATTTCGGCGCGTTCCTCGCGGCGTTCGGCCGAGAGGATCAATAAGCGCGCCAATCCGCGCGGGCCGGTCAGGGAAAGCCGGCGTGGCCTCCAGGCCGGCGCCGCCTCTCAGGGGCGATCGCGCCGGGTTTCCTTGCCGCCCGCCTCGGGGGCCGCCAGGCCGTGCTCCAGCACGAGCGCCATGATCTGCCGGGCAACGCTTTCGGGAACGGTGACGTCGAGCGCCAGCCGCACCAGATCGGGGCCGCTGCGCTGGACGAAGAGCTCGAAATCGCTGCGGGCGGCCGCCCGCCGTCGCCGCGGCCAGCCGCGCGAGATCAGCAGCGAATCCAGCCGCTTGCCGAATTCGCTCAGCTCGAGATCGAGACCGGCCTCGTCCAATGCATCCATCTTCAAACCGTCTGCCAAATCGCGAGACAGCCCTTGAAACGGCGCATCCGCTTAAGAAAGGACGTCGGGAATCCTTAAAATGCGAGCGACCGCCCCCGCCTTCCACAGGCCCTGCATGATCCTCTCCGCGGCCGGAGCGGGCGAGTGGCGCCCGTCCGCGCGGATGGCGGCCGGCCCGCCCTGCCGCCGCCCGGCGCGTCGGGAGGGATCAGCCCTTCCCGGCCAGCGAGACGCCGTTGAGCCCGGCGATCCAGTCCGAGATCATCGGCACATAGTCCCCGCCCCGGCCGCTGGCGACGGCGGTGGCGTAGCTGTTCTTCACCGCGTTGCCGATCGGGTTGGCGACGCCGGCGGCATTGGCGACGCCTTCCAGATAGCGCACGTCCTTGAGCGCGTTGACGAGCGTGAACTTGTGCGCGTCGCGGTCGCGTTCCAGCACGTATTGCATGAAGGTCTGGTAGAAGCCGCAATCCATCCGGCTGCCGCGGATGACGCTGTCGAAGGTCTGCGGCGTGATGCCGATCTTCTGGCCCAGCGTCAGCGCCTCGGCATAGATCGCCGCATAGCCCATCGACAGGAAGTTGTTGATCAGCTTCATCTTGTGGCCGTCGCCGACCGGGCCGAGATGCACGATCTTCTGCGCCCAGGCCTCGCAGGCCGGCCTGATCCGCGCGAACACCTCGGGCGAGGCGCCGATCATCGCCGAGAGCTGGCCCAGCGCGGCTTGCGCCGGCGTGCCGCCGAGCGGCGCGTCGGCGAGGTGCAGCCCCGCCTCCTCGAGCTCCGCCGCGAGCCGGACGGTGACGGTCGGGTCCGAGGTCGAGCAGTCGACGACGACCGTGCCCGGCCGCGCTCCGGCGACGATGCCGTTCTCGCCCTTCAGCACCTCCTCGACCTGCGCCGAGCCGGTGACGCAGAGGAAGATGATGCTGGAGCGCCGCGCCAGATCGGCCGGGGTCCTGGCCTCGACGGCGCCGGCCGCGACCAGCTCCTCGACCGGCTTGCGGTTGCGGTGCCCCATCACCGTCAGCGGAAAGCCTTTCGCGACGAGATTGGCGGCCATGCCCTGGCCCATGAATCCGACGCCGATGAAGCCGATCGATTCCCTGGCAGCGCTCATTTTCATATTCTCCAGCTTGTCTGTATGACTATGCCAATGGGAGAGTTCTCTCCGGCACGGATGGCTTCAGGACGCATGACGACGCTCGCCCTCGATACGGACCGGCGATGACCGCCGGCGACTCGTCCCCGCCCAGTTCGGCGTCTGCCGTCGGCCGCAGCCGCGTCACCCTTCAGATCATCGCCGACCGCCTGTCCGTCTCGACCGCGACGGTTTCGCTGGCCCTGCGCGATTCCCCGCTGGTGGCGGAGGCGACGCGCCAGAGGGTGCGCGAGATCGCGCGGGAAATGGGCTACAGCTACAACCGCAGCGCCGCCGCCCTGCGCACCGACCGCACCAACATCATCGGCGTCGGCTTCCACGACATCACCAACCCCTATTTCGCCGAGCTTCTCTCGGCGATCGAGGCGACCATCGCCGATTTCGGCCGCTCGCTGCTGCTCGGCACCTATGCCGAGGATCTGCAGCGGCAGGAGCGCGTGCTGAACTCGCTGGCCGAATACAGGCCCGACGGCATGATCCTCTGCCCGGCCGGCGGCAGCACGGCCGAGAGCCTGCGCCATCTCGTGGCGACCGGCATCCCCATCGTCCAGCTCTCGCGCGAGATTCCCGAGCTCGGCCTCGACTTCGTCGGCTCCGACGACCGCCACGGCATCCTGCAGGCGATGGAGCACCTGATCGGGCTCGGCCACCGGCGCATCGCCTTCCTCTGCGCCAATGAGGGCATCTCGACCGGGCGCAACCGCTACCATGCCTATCGCGAGGCGCTGGCCCGGCACGGCCTGCCGATCGACCCGGCGCTGATCTATTTCTCCTACGGCACGCGCGAGAACGGGCTCAAGGGCATCCAGCAGGTGCTCGACGCGGCCGAGCCGCCGACCGCGGCCGTCTGCATGAACGACCTCGCCGCCTTCGGCGCCATGCTCGGCCTGCGCCATCGCGGGCGCGAGGCCGGCACCGACTTCGCGCTGATCGGCTGCGACGACGTCAAGGAGGCGGCGCAATGGTATCCGGCGCTGACCACCATCCACAATTTCCAGAACCGGATGGGCGCGAAATCGGCCGAGTTCCTGCTCCAGCGCATCGCCGAGCCGGCCGCGCCGCAGAAGCGGCTGCTGCTGACGCCCGAACTGGTGCTGCGCGGGACGACCTGCCCGCCCCGCTGACCCGCTAGGCATCGTTCGCGGGCCTGGCGTTGAGGGCGCGATAGGCGCGCACCACCTGGGAATCGTCGCGCGCGCCATGGCCCAATCCCGAGGCGGCGAGGAACATCTGATGCGCCGCCGCCGCCAGCGGCAGGGCCGCCCTGGCGGCCCGCCCGGCATCGAGCACGATGCCGAGATCCTTGACGAAGATGTCGACGGCGCTGGCCACCGCCGGGTCCGGCTCCTGCATGCGCGGCCCGCGATCCTTCAGCATCCAGGACGAGGCGGCCGAGCCGCCCATGATCTCGAACAGCAGGCGCCCGTCGATGCCGGCCTTCTCGGCCAGCGACAGCGCCTCGGCGGCCACCGCGATATGGACGCCGGCCAGGAGCTGGTTGACGGTCTTCACCGTCGCACCCTGCCCCGGCTTCTCGCCGACATGGAAGACCTTGTCGCCGAGCGCGTCGAGCACCGGCTTCGCCCGCGCGAAGCTCACGGCCGGCGCGCCGACCATGATGGTCAGCGTCCCGCCGCGCGCGCCGTTGACGCCGCCGGAGACCGGCGCATCGACGAAATGCCGCCCCGTCCGCGTCACCTCGGCGGCGATGGCCTCGGCCTCGTCCGGCGGGCAGGTCGCCATCAGGATCACCGTCGCGCCGGGCGCCAAAGCCGCGAGCGCCCCGGCCTCGAACAGCACGGCACGCGCCTGCGCCGCGTTGACCACCATCAGCAGCAGGGCATCGGCGCCGGCCGCCGCCTCGGCCGCGCTGGCGGCGGCCGCGCCCCCTGCCGCCACGAGCGCCTCGCGCGCGGCCTCGCGCATGTCGAAGCCGGTGACGCGGAACTGCCGCCTGACAAGGTTCCCGGCCATCGGCGCGCCCATCGCGCCGAGGCCGATGAAGGCGATGGTGGAGATCGGACGGTCAGGCATCTGTCGGCGGCTTTCGCAGGAACGCGTGCCGGGCCCGCGGCGCGGCACGCCGGAAGTGCAGGCAGACGGCGCCGAGAAGCCGGCGCCGCCGCTGCGGCGTCACTCCTTCACCGCGCCCGTCAGCGAGGCGACGTAGTAGTCGACGAAGAAGGAGTAGAGGATCGCCACCGGGATCGAGCCCAGCAGCGCGCCCGCCATCAGCGAGCCCCAATGGTAGACGTCGCCCTCGACGAGCTGGGTCAGCACCGCGACCGGCACCGTCTTCTTCTCGGCCGACTGGATGAAGGCGAGCGCATAGATGAACTCGTTCCAGGACAGGGTGAAGGCGAAGATGCCGGCCGAGATCAGCCCCGGCATGGCCAGCGGCAGGGTGATGCGCCACAGGGTCTGCAGCCGCGTCGCCCCGTCCATCATCGCGCATTCCTCGAGCTCGTAGGGGATCGACTTGAAATAGCCGATCAGGAGCCAGGTGCAGAACGGGATCAGGAAGGTCGGATAGGTCAGGATCAGCGCCAGCGGCGAGTCGAACAGCCCGAGCTGGAAGATCAGCGTCGCCAGCGGGATGAACAGGATCGAGGGCGGCACCAGATAGGCGAGATAGATCGCGAGCCCCACATATTGCGAGCCCTTGAACTTCAGGCGCTGGATCGCGTAAGCCGCGAGCACGCTGGCGAAGAGCGACAGCGCCGTCGCCACTGCCGCGACCATCATCGTCGTCCAAAGCCATTGCGGATAGTCGGTCTGGAACAGCAGCTTGTTGATGTTCTCCAGCGTCGGCGACTTCACCCAGAACGGGTTGTTGTTCTTGTAGTCGAGCAGTTCCCCGTTCGGTTTGATCGCGGTGATCGCCATCCAGTAGAACGGGAACAGCAGCACCAGGACGAAGATCGACAGCGGCAGATAGAGCGTGACGAAGCGCCGGGGGCCGGACGACCAGTCGATGACGCCGGTGCTTTCCTTGTCCGTCAGATGCGGGCGCTGGCTCAGGGTCTGATCAGTCATTGTCTTCCCCCTGCTGCCACTTGCGCCGGGCCAGGCCGAAATAGCTGAACAGCGTCGCCAGCACGAGGAACGGGATCATCGCCACCGCGATCGCCGCGCCCTCGCCGAGCTGGCCGCCGGGAATGCCGCGCTGGAAGGCGAGCGTCGCCATCAGATGCGTGGCATTGACCGGCCCGCCGCGGGTGATGGCGTAGACGAGCTGGAAATCGGTGAAGGTGAACAGCACCGAGAAGGTCAGCACCACCGCCAGGATCGGCATCAGCATCGGCAGCGTGACGTGCCGGAAGCGCTGCCAGGCATTGGCCCCGTCCAGCATCGCCGCCTCGTAGAGCGAGGGCGAGATCGTCTGGAGACCGGCGAGCAGGCTGATCGCGACGAAGGGGATGCCGCGCCAGATATTGGCCGCGATCAGCGACCAGCGCGCCGGCCAGGCCTGGCCGAGGAAGTCGATGTAGGTATCGCGCCAGCCGAGCACGTCGACGAGGACATAGGAGATGATCGAGAACTGCGGATCGTAGATCCACCAGAAGGCGATGGCGGAGAGCACGGTCGGCACGATCCAGGGAACCAGGATGATCGCCCGGAGCAGCGACTTGAAGGGCAGATGGTTGTTGAGCAGCAGCGCCAGCCACAGGCCGAGCGCGAACTTCCCGGCCGTCGCCACCCCCGTATAGAGCAGCGTGTTCCAGACCGAGGTGATGAACACCCGGTCGTACCAGAGCGACTCGAAATTCTCGAAGCCGATGAAATGCCCGACCCGGCCGATGCGGGTGTCGGTGAAGGCGAGCCAGATGCCGAGCCCCAGCGGATAGCTGAGGAAGACCAGCAGGAAGCCGGCCGCGGGCAGCAGGCAGAGGAAGATCAGGAAAGGCTTATAGTCGAACAGACGCACCAGCCAGCTTTGCTGCAGGCTGTGGACGGTTCGCGATTCGGCGGCAGCAACGGCCATGGCGCCCTCGCGTTCGGATCGGCAATGTTCGGCCGCCGGACCTGCCGGCGGCCGGATGTTTCCGCGTCAATGCCGGGCGGGCATCAGCTCTTGTAGTAGCGCTTGGCCCGGCGCTCGGCCTCGGCGGCGGCCTCCTCCGGCGTGGCCTGGCCGGCGCAGACGGAGGCCACCATCTGCACGGTCACATATTCGGCGTTGACCGTGCCGGCCGCCTCGTTGATCGAGCCCTTGTAGCCGCTCCAGAGCGCGCGCTCCCAGGTGTCGCGATAGATCGTGATCTTGGGATCGCTCGACCAGACCTTGCTGTCGGCATAGCCCTTGAGCGGCTGCGCCCAGTAGCCGGAGCTGCCGGTCAGCCACTTGTCGTAGTTCTCGCGCTCCATCATGAAGCGGAGATAGGCCTTGGCAGCGTTCGGGAACTTGGTGTGCTTGAACGCCATGGCGTTGATGATCAGCGCCGGCTCCGAGGGCCGCCCGAGCGGGCCGATCGGCATGGTGGCGTGGTTGAGGTCCTTGCCGATCGCCGCCGTCTTCTCGTCCTTGGAGTTCTTGATCGAGAAATAGAGCGAGACGCCATTCTGGGTGACGCTGATTTCGCCGGCCGTCAGCGCCTTGTTGTTGCTGATGTCGAGCCAGGACAGCGTGCCCGGGATGAAGGTCTCGTAGAGCGCCTTGCCGTATTTCAGCGCCTCGATCGTCTCCTTCGAGTTGATCGCGACCTTGTTGTTCTCATCGACCATGTAGCCGCCATGGGTCCAGACGAGCCAGTTGCAATAGGCGTTGCCGTCGCCAACGGCGTTGCCCAGCGCGAAGCCGGCCGGGTGGCCCTGCTCCTTGAGCTTGCGGCAGAGCTTGAGGAAACCGTCGAGATCCTTCGGGAAGCTGTCGAACCCGGCTTCCTTGACGTGGGATTCGCGGTAGACGGCCGGCGCGCCGGAGGCGCCCATCGGGATCGAAACCCACTGGTTGGTCTTGTCTTTCTTGCCGTATTTCTCGGCGATCG
The DNA here is from genome assembly GCA_900466745.1 of Hyphomicrobiales bacterium. Classification (GTDB taxonomy): domain Bacteria; phylum Pseudomonadota; class Alphaproteobacteria; order Rhizobiales; family Beijerinckiaceae; genus Allobosea; species Allobosea minatitlanensis. The sequence goes on from UBNE01000002.1 coordinate 14,043, forward strand.
GATACCAGCCGCCATTGTTCTTGCCGAGGTCCTCGGCGAGGTCGGTCAGGTCGATCAGCTTGTCCGAGAAGATGTGCGGATCGTCGGCCCAGCCGACGACGACATCGGGGCCGGCGCCGGTATTGGCGGTGACCGCCGTCTGCGGGCGCAGATCCTCCCAGCCGGCATAGTCGACCTTGACCTGCACGCCGGTCGCCTTGGTGAAGGCGGCGGTGTTCTCGTCGAAGATCTGCTGGTCGAGCTCGACGAACTTGGTCGGGCGCAGCACGCGCAGCGTCGCGCCCTTCTCGATATTGGCCTGCGCGAACGCCGGCGCGAGCGGCATGGCAGCCCCGGCGGCCAGCCCGGCACCGCCGATCAATACGTCGCGTCTGGAAATACCCATGGTCACCATCTCCTCCGTAAAAGCCGCGCGGGCCTGCTTCGGGCCCCCGTCACGCATGGTCATCGCCGCAGATATGGCGCCGCCGGCAGCCTCTTGCCGGCGGGCGCCGCCGTTCAGAGACGCTTTCCGGTGGCCGCGTCGAAGAGATGGGTCACGCCGGTATCGGGCGCGATGCCGATGCTCTCGCCGGGCTGGGCCGTGATGCGCTCGCGGAAGACGCAGGTCAGCTCCTGGCCGCCGCAGCGCACCACCACCTGCGTTTCCGAGCCCGTCGGCTCGATCACCGCCACCTCCGCCTGGATGCCGTTCGGGTCGAGCCGGACATGCTCGGGCCGGATCCCGTAGACCGCGGCCTTGCCCTCGCTCCCCGCCGGACGCTGGCCGATCGGCCAGACCAGCGGCGCGCCGCCCTTCGGGTTCTCCGCCTCGAAGCCCGCCGCCGTGATCGTCCCCTTCAGCAGGTTCATCGACGGCGAGCCGATGAAGGCCGCCACGAACAGGTTCGCCGGATTGTCGTAGAGATCGAGCGGCGCCCCCATCTGCTCGACGATGCCGTCATGCATCACCACGATCTTGTCGGCCATCGTCATCGCCTCGATCTGGTCGTGCGTGACATAGACCGTCGTCGTCTTCAGCCGCTGGTGCAGCTCCTTGATCTCGGTGCGCATCTGCACCCGCAGCTTGGCGTCGAGATTGGACAGGGGCTCGTCGAAGAGGAACACCTGCGGATCGCGCACGATCGCCCGGCCCATCGCCACGCGCTGGCGCTGGCCGCCCGAGAGCTGGCGCGGATAGCGCTCCAGCAGATTGGTCAGCCCGAGGATCTGCGCCGCCTTGCCGACCCGCTCGTCGATCTCGCTCTTCGGCGCCTTCCTGAGCTTCATCGAGAAGGCCATGTTGTCGGCCACCGTCATATGGGGATAGAGCGCGTAGTTCTGGAACACCATGGCGATGTCGCGCTCCTTCGGCGGAACGTCGTTCACCACCTTCGGCCCGATCCGGATCTCCCCGCCCGAGATGTTCTCCAGTCCCGCGATCATCCGCAGCAGCGTCGACTTCCCGCAACCGGACGGGCCGACCAGGATCACGAACTCGCCGTCGTCGATGTCGATGTCGACGCCGTGAATGACCTGCGTCGAACCATAGGCCTTGCGAACATCGGCGATCTGGACAGATGCCATCCTTATCCTCCCTGCGACCGTTCCCCGGATGCGCGCCAAAGCTGCGCGCATGCCGTTCTGATATCGGCTTCTTGTGACCGACTGATGCAGACGAGGCCACGATCCCGGCGGTTGTATCCTCGTGCGTCTGGGATAAAGTCATACGATACCCGGAAGCCTGTCAAGCAGGCGCCACCCCGGGTCAGCGACCGGGGAAGCGCGCAGGTGCCGCAGGGCGAGAGGAAGGGCCGATCCATCAGGGTGCGCGATTTCTCGCGGCCGACGACCCTCAATGCGGACCGCCTCTTCGGCCAGGTCGCCCAGAAGCTGGCGGTCGCGATCATCAGCGGCGAGATCGGCGCCGGGGAGCTGCTGCCGAACGAGGACGCCCTGCGCGCCGACATCTCGGTCTCGCGCACCGCCTTTCGCGAGGCGGTCAAGATCCTCACCGCCAAGGGCCTCGTCGAGGCGCGCCCGAAGAGCGGCACCCGCGCCGCGCCGCGCGAGCGCTGGAACCTGCTCGACCCCGACGTGCTGTCCTGGCATTTCGAGGCCGACCCGAACGAGAAATTCATTCGCGATCTCTTCGAGTTGCGCCGTTTCGTCGAGCCCAGCGTGGCGCGGCTGGCGGCGCAGCGCCGCACCGCCGCCGACATCGCGCGCATCGAGGCGGCCCTGCGCGCGATGACCGAGAACCCGCCCTATTCCGACGCCTGCGTGCGCGGCGACCTCGCTTTCCACGAGGCGATCTTCGCCGCCTCCCAGAACGCGCCGCTGCAATGCCTGGCGAGCGCGGTGATCGCCACGCTGCAATGGTCGATGGTGCTGAAGAAGGGCGAGGAGGAGGCCTTCGCCGACTCCCTCCCCGACCATGAGAACATCCTGCTCGCGATCATCGACCGCGACGGCGACCTCGCCGCGGTCCGCATGACCGGGCTGGTCATCGACAGCTTGAACACGACGCTCGCATCGGTGAATGTCGGCCAAGTCGAGCCCGACAAAATCGCCCGAATAAAGCATACTAAATGATGAGAGCGCCGCTGCCGCGGGGCAGGCCGTTTCAAGGACGGGCTGCCGCGCTATCCTCTGCGGCAACGCCTGAATTCAATCGATTCGCAAAGACCGAATCATCGCAATCACGGATATGGACAGACCCGAGATGACAGCTTCCGACCGCCCCGAGATCGTCATGACCGGCCCGCTGATGGCCTATGCCGCCGATCAGCTCAAGGCCCGCTTCACCGTTCACGAGCTCTGGAACGCCCCGGACGCGGCCGCGCTGCTGCGCGAGGTCTCGGGCCGCGTGCGCGGCGTCGCGGCCGGCGGCGGGCACAGCCATGTCGACGCGGCGCTGTTCGACGCGCTGCCGAAGCTCGAGATCGTCTCCAGCTTCGGCGTCGGCTACGACCATGTCGACGCGGCCGAGGCCGGCCGGCGCGGCCTCGTCGTCACCAACACCCCCGACGTGCTGACCGACGAGGTCGCCGACCTCGCCATCGGCCTGCTGCTCGCGACGGTCCGCCAGCTCCCGCAGGTCGACCGCTATCTGCGCGAGGGCAAGTGGCTGAAGGGCAACTATCCGCTGACCACCTCGCTGCGCGGGCGCAAGGTCGGCATCGTCGGCCTCGGCCGCATCGGCAAGGCGGTCGCGCATCGTCTCGAGGCCTTCGGCGTGCCGGTCTCCTATCACGGCCGCTCGCGCCAGGACGACGTCGCCTATCGCTACTACCCCTCGCTGGTCGAGATGGCCGCCGATGTCGACGTCCTGATCTCGGTCGCGCCGGGCGGGGCCTCGACCCGTCACATCATCAATGCCGAGGTGCTCGAGGCGCTCGGCCGCAACGGCATCCTGGTCAATGTCGGGCGCGGCACGGTGGTCGACGAGAAGGCGCTGATCAGGGCCCTGCAGGACGGCACCATCCTCTCCGCCGGCCTCGACGTCTTCGAGGACGAGCCGCGCGTGCCGGCCGAGCTGATCGCGATCGAGCATGCCGTGCTGCTGCCCCATGTCGGCTCGGCCTCGGTCCATACGCGCGAGGCGATGGGCCAGTTGCTGGTCGACAACCTGGTTTCGTGGTTCGATGGCAAGGGCCCCCTGACACCCGTCTCGGAAACGCCATGGAAAAAGGCCTGACCCGGCGGTTCCTGCCGCTCCTGCTCCTCGCCGCCGGCGCCCTGCCGGCGGCCGCCCAGACGGTGCCGCCGCGCGGCGCCGTCACGGCTCCCGCCCCGGTCCGGCCCTGGCTCGGCGCCTGGGAGCTCGCCCTGGCCGGCGCACCGCGGAGCTGCACCGTCACGCTCGGCGCCGAAGCCGGCGGCGACCGCCGCGCGCTCCGCTTCCCGGCGACCTGCCGGCGCGCCTTGCCCATCCTCGCCACGGCCGCCGCCTGGACGCTCTCCGCCGAGGGCCGGCCGCGCCTCCTCGACGCGCAGGGAAAGGTCCTGATCGAGTTCCGGGCAGGCTCCGCCGAAACCGGCTGGGAGGGCGCGGGCAGCGACGGCAAGACCTACCGCCTTTCCGGAAAGGGGCATCCCCGCATCGCGGCGCGCGCGCCGCAGGAGCCCGCCGACGCGACCGCGGCGGCCGCCCGGCGGCCGACCGCGGTCGATCCGGCGCAGGCGCCGGCCCCGGACGCGCTGCCGGGCCGCTACCGGTTGATGCGCCAGCAGGATCGCGAGGCCTGCCGCCTGCTGCTCTCGGCCCCGGCCGCCGGAACGGCTCCGGGGCAGATGGCGCCGGCCGCCTTCGACGGCGGCTGCCAGGATACCGGGCTCACCATCTTCGACCCCGTCGGCTGGCGCTATGCCGGCGGCCGCCTCGCCCTCGTCGCCCGCCGCGGCCACAGCGTCGAGCTCGTCTTCGAGAACGGCCAGTGGCGCAAGGACCCGGCCGTGGGGGCGCCGCTCCTGATGCGCAAGCTCTCGCCCTGACGCAAATGCGCGCGACGCCGGCGAAGCAGGCCCCGCCGCCGGCATAAACCATCTCTGAAGGAGCCCGCGCTTCGTCGTTGCCGCTGGCTCCGGCCGGGCGCTATGCAGGCAGCGCCCTCGTCGTGCCGTTCTCGCATGGCATGGCGGGGAAAGCGCCGTGTCCGCGGCGGCATTCTGAGGAGGACCGATATGTTCAACGCCAAATCGCTGCTCGACGCCCTGGTGAGCGCCGGCAGCCAGGCCGCTGCGCAGGCCGGCCAGCAGGGCGGCCTCGGCAGCGTCCTCGGCGGCCTGGCGGAGCAGGTCCAGCGCTCGGGCGGGCTCGGCGGAGTGGCCGGCCAGATCCTCACCCAGGCGACGCAGGGGCTCGGAGAGGCCGCGCGCCAGACGGGCGCGCAACAGGGCGCCAACGACGCGCTCGGCCGCGTCACCGGCGGGCTGACGGCGGGCGATCTCCTCGCCCAGGCCAAGGGCGCCCTCGACAGCAACCCGGCGCTGGCCACCGCCGTCCTCGGCGGGCTCGGCGCGCTCGTCTTCGGCACCGGCACGGGCCGCTCCGTCGCCGCCTCCGCCGCCAAGCTCGGCGGCCTCGCCTTGATCGGCGGCCTCGCCTACAAGGCCTATCAGAACTATCAGGCCGGCAAGCCGCTGCTCGACGGCAACCACCAGCCGATCCTGCCCGCCCCGGCCGGGACCGGCTTCGAGCCGCAGGCCGCCACCGAGGCCACCGCGCTCGTCTTCATCCGCGCCATGATCGCCGCGGCGGCGGCCGACGGCACGATCGACGCCGAGGAACGCCAGGCCATTCTCGGCGGGCTCAAGCAGGCCGGGCTCGAGGCCGACGCGCATGACTGGCTCGCGCAGGAGATGGCGAAGCCGGCCTCGATCGACCAGCTCGCCGACGCGGCCGAAACGCCGGAACTCGCCACCCAGATCTATGCGGCGGCGCGGCTGGCCATCAATCCCGACACCGCCGCCGAGAAGGACTTCCTCGCCGGCCTCGCCGGCTCGCTCGGTCTCGACGCGGAGCTCGTCGCCAATATCGACGCCGCCGCGAGCGCCGCGAAGCTCTGAGCGCCTCCAGGGCAGGCTTCCGCCCGGACGGAAGCCTGCCGTTAAGCATGAAGGCGGATTCGCGGCGGCGCGCGGGAGGCATGCACCCCCGCTTAGGAGTTTTCCGCCACAACCCTCGCGCCGGGAACCCGGCCGCCCGCTCCCGCGTCGCGGGGCGGGTGGAGACGCAGGAGCGCTTGGGGGGAGGCCCGACCATGTCCGTCACCGCACTGATCAGGGCGATGCGGCCACATCACTGGCTCAAGAACGGGCTGGTTTTCGTCCCGATCCTGCTCAACCACGATGTCTTCGATCCGCACGCCCTCTGGCTCGGCCTGGTCGCCTTCGTCGCCTTCAGCCTGATCGCCTCGGCGATCTACCTGCTCAACGACATCAAGGATGTCGAGGCCGACCGCAGGCACCCGACCAAGTGCAAGCGGCCGCTCGCCGCCGGCGAGATCACGGCGGGCCAGGCCTATGCCGCGGTGCCCCTGCTGCTCGTCGCCGCCTTCTCGACCGTCCTGCTGGTGCCGCAGCCCTGGCACTACTTGCTGGCGCTGCTGGCCTATCTCTTCCTGGCCCTGGCCTATCTGCTCTTTCTCAAGCGCAAGCTGCTGGTCGACGTGCTCGGCCTCGCCGCGATGCACACGCTGCGCATCCTCGTCGGCAACGCCGCGGCGGCCATCCCGGTCTCGTCCTGGCTGCTGGCCTTCTCGATGTTCCTGTTCCTCAGCCTCGCCCTGGTGAAGCGCTACGCCGAATTGCGCATCACCGAGGACCGGTCCGGCCTGAAGAAAGCGGGGCGCGGCTATCATGCGGAGGACATCGAGGCGCTGTCCCAGCTCGGCATGGCCTCGGGCTGCACCTGCGCCCTGATCATGGCGCTCTATGTCGACAGCGCCAACGTCAAGCAGCTCTATCGCCACCCGGAGCTGATCTGGCTGCTCTGCCCGATCGTCCTCTACCAGATGGCCCGCATCTGGTTCATGGCCCGCCGCGGCGGCATGCCGGACGATCCGCTGGTGTTCATGATCCGCGACTGGCGCAGCCAGCTCATGGGCCTCGTCGTCGTCGTCATCATGGTCGCGGCCACGATCCTGCCATGACGGCGCCGCTCGACGCCTATCGCTCCTGGGGCGGACTTGCGGCACGCGACAGCGAGATCGTCGAGGCGCCGGACTGGATCGCGCGGCCCGGCGGTCACCGCCGCCCGGCGCTCGCCTATGGCAACGGCCGCTCCTACGGCGATTCCTGCCTGAACAGCGGCGGCACCCTGATCGACACGCAGACGCTCGACGAGGTCCGCGCCTTCGACCGGGAAACCGGACTGCTCACCTGCGGTCCGGGCCTGCTGCTCGACCGCCTGCTCAACATGGTAGTGCCGGCCGGCTGGTTTCCGCCGGTCACGCCGGGCACCGCCTTCGTGACGATCGGCGGCGCGCTGGCCAACGACGTGCACGGCAAGAACCATCACCGCGCGGGCAGCTTCGGCTGCCATGTCCGGGCCTTCGAGCTGATGCGCTCCGACGGGCAGACCCTGCTCTGCGCCCCCGACATCAATCCCGGCCTCTTCGCCGCCACGATCGGCGGCTTCGGCCTGACCGGGCTGGTGACGCAGGTGACGCTCCAGCTCATGCCGATCCGTTCGGCGGCGATGGAGCAGGAGGTCCTGCATTTCGACGATCTCGACGGCTTCTTCGCGCTCGCGGCCGCCTCCGACGCGACGCATGACTACACCGTGGCCTGGGTCGACTCGCTCGCCAGCGGCCGGCATTTCGGCCGGGGCGTCTTCTTTCGCGCCAACCATGCGCCGGATCACGGCTTCCTGCCGCCGGCGACGGCGCGCGGCCTGCGCTTTCCGCTGCAGCCGCCCTTCCCGCTGATCAACCGGGCGACGATGCGCGCCTTCAACTGGGCCTATCGCCACAGCCAGCCGCGGGTGCCCGCGCCGCGGCGCGTGCCCTACAGGCCGTTCTTCTACCCGCTCGACCGCATCCGCGACTGGAATCGCGCCTATGGTCCGCAGGGCCTGCGGCAATTCCAATGCGCCATCCCGATGGCCGAGGCTCGCCGCACCGTCGAGGCGATGCTGCGCCGGACGCTCTCCGCCGGCGAGGCCTCGTTCCTGACCGTGCTCAAGCTCTTCGGCGCAAGGCCGTCGCCCGGGCTGATGTCCTTTCCGCTCGAGGGCGCCACGCTGACGCTCGACTTCCCCAACCGCGGCGCCCGCACCGAGACCCTGCTGACCGAGCTGGACCGGCTGGCGATCGAGGCCGGCGGCCGGGTGAACCCCTACAAGGACGCCCGCATGTCGGCGCGGACCTTCCGGGCCTCCTTCCCGCAATGGCGCGATTTCGCCGCCCATATCGACCCGGGCTTCTCCTCGGATTTCTGGCGCCGCGTCGGCGGCGGCTGAGCGCTGTGCCGCCGGGCCCGCCTTCCGCCGCGAGCGGAATTCGCTTTGAACCCTTTTCGCACCCGCTGCGACGAACGGTCGTAGAGGGCGAACGGTTCGCTCTCGCCGAACTCGGGAAGACGATCATGACGACGTTCCGCAAAGCGACGACCGCCACCCTCGCTGCCCTGACGCTGGCGGCGACCCTGATGGCCTCGGGCGCCGAAGCCCGCCCGCGCTGGGGCTACGGCTATGGTCACGGCCATCGCGGCTGGGGCGTCGGCGCCGGCGTGGTCGGCGCGATCGCCGCCGGCGCGCTCATCGCCGGCGCGGCCCGCCCGGCCTATGGCTACGGCTACTACGCCGCCCCGGTCCGCTCCTGCGATCTGGTCGAGCGGCTCGACCGCTGGGGCAACGTCATCGGCTACCGCCGCGTCTGCGGCTACTACTGAGCTGTCCCGAGCGACCCCTGTTTCGAGACCCCTCACTCAAAAGGCCGGCGCGAGCCGGCCTCTTTTTCGTTCATGCACCGCCGAACCGTCATTGCGAGCGCAGCGAAGCAATCCATGGGGGCCGGGCGTTCAATCCTGCGGCCCCTGGATTGCCTCGTCGCTGCGCTCCGCGCAATGACCGCGAGGCTCAGCCCTTGGCGGTCGCGACCTTGCGCAGATAGCCGGTGACGATCCCCGCGACGCCGCGCGACAGGATATCCTCGAATGCGGCGAGGAACTGGTCGCACTGCTCGCGCGTCACGATCAGCGGCGGCTCGAGCCGGATGACGTTGCGGTTGTATTCGGTGAAGGCGACGAGCACGTCGTGCTCCTTCAGCAGAAGCGCCCCGACGAAGCCGCAGAGCGAGCCCTTCAGCTTGTCGTCGAGCAGCGCGACCATGTGCTTCAGCCCGAAAGGCATGGTCTCGCTGATGTCCTGGAACTCGACGCCGATCATCAGCCCGCGCCCGCGGATCTCCTTCAGCAGCGTCGGGTATTTCGCGCGCAGCGCGTTCAGCCGCGCGATCAGGTAGTCGCCCTGGCGCTTCGCATTGCCCATCAGGTCCTCGTCATAGAGGACCTCGAGGGCCTCGATCGCCGAGACGCAGGCCTCGCCCATGCCGCCGAAGGTGGCCTGCGCGTGGATCAGCGCCGTCTTCGGCTTGCCATAGGCCTTCATATAGACCTCGCGGCGGGCGATCATCGCGCCCATCGCCGCCTTCGAGCCGCCGAGCGCCTTGGCGAGCGCGGTCACGTCCGGCACCACCCCGTCGCGCTCGAAGGCGAAGAACTGGCCGGTGCGGCCGAGCCCGCACTGCACCTCGTCGGCGACCCAGAGCACGCCATGCTTGTCGCAGAGCGCGCGCAATTCGCGCCAGAAGCCCTCGGGCGCCTCGACGATGCCGCCGCCGCCCTGGATCGTCTCCATCACCACGATGCCGATCGACGGATCGCTCTCCAGCGCCTGCCTGACCGCGGCGATATCGCCGAAGGGCACCTTGACCCGGTTCTCGACCAGCTTGAACTGCGACTGGTAGAGCGTCGAATCCGTGACCGAGAGCACGCCCTTGGTCTTGCCGTGGAAGGAATTCGCCGCGTGCAGGATCTTCGACTTGCCCGGCCCCTGCGCCTGCTCGGCGACCTTGAGCGCGGCTTCCATCGCCTCCGAGCCGGTCGAGCCCAGGAAGACCATGTCGAGATCGCCCGGCGCGATGGTGGCGAGGTTCTTCGCCAGCGCCGCCGCATATTGCGACATGAAGGCCATGCAGATCTCGTGGCGGTTCTCGTCCTGGAACTTCTGCCGGGCCGCGACGATGCGCGGATGGTTGTGGCCGAAGGCGACCGAGCAGAAGCCGCCGAAGAAATCGAGGATCCTGCGGCCGTCCCTGGTGACGTAATGCATGCCCTCGGCGCGATCGACGAGGATCTTGTCGAAGCCGAGCAGCTTCAGGAAATGGAGCTGGCCGGGGTTGATATGGGCGGCGAAGAGATCCTTCACCTGCGCGGCGTCGAGCTGCTTGGCGGCTTCGACGCCGATGAGCTGCGGGCGGGATCCGTTCACGGGCGCATCCTCCCGGTTCAAGGCGGGCATGCTCATGCGGCGAGGCTCCTCTGCGCCTGTTTCAGGGCATCCTTGCCCTTGCGGTATTCGGTATAGGCGGCGAGCAGCATGTCCTCGTCGCGGTATTGCGGCCGCCAGCCGAGCTCGCGCTTGGCCTTGGAGGTGTCGAGGATGCAGATCTCGTCGGCGATCTTGTACTGCTCCGGGTCCATGATCGGCATGTTCACCGCATCGAGCGCGTCGAGCGTCAGCTTGACCAGCGCGGCCGGCGTCGGCAGCAGGATCGATTTCGAGCCGGCATGCCTGATCAGGTCGCCGAGCAGCTTCTTGACCGGCGGCGGGTCGTCCGAGCCGAGATTATAGGCCTCGTTCGGAAAATCCGCCTTCCAGGCCGCGACGCAGGCGCTGGCGCAGTCGAAGACCGAGATGAACTGGTAGGGGTTGTTGCCGCCGCCGATCATCGGCACCGGCAGGTTGAGGTCGATCAGCTTGAACAGCTTGACCAGGATGCCGAGCCGCCCCGGCCCGATGATCAGCCGCGGCCTGAAGATCGGGATCTTGAAGCCCTTGGCCCTGTACTCGTCGGCCAGGCGCTCGGTCGCGAGCTTGCTCTCGCCATACTCGCCGAGAGGCTTCGCCGGATGGGTCTCGTCCTGCGGCACGCTCACCGAATGGCCGTAGATCATGTCGGTGGTGAAGTGGACGAGCCGGTCGGCGCCGTTCTTCTCCATCCAGCTCAGGATGTTCTGCGTGCCGTGATAGTTCACCGGCCAGAAGAAGTCGTGGCGTTCCGCCCGCGTGACGATCGGCGAGAGCATCTTGGCCGAGAGGTTGTAGACCACGTCCTCCGGCGCGAGCGGGATGCTCTCGACGCTCTCGGCCCTGGTCACGTCGACGGCGAGGAAGGGCACGCTCGCATAATGGGCATGGCCGCTCTTGTGGATGTCGGCGACGAGCACGCTCTCGCCCATCGCCGCCAGATCGGCCGCCAGATGCGAGCCGACGAAGCCGTCGCCGCCGATGATGATGTGCTTCATGTCCGGGCTCCGGTCAGCGTTGCGGGCGGCGCGCGCGCACCGGCACCGGGACGGGCGCGGGCCGCGGCGTCCAGAAGGCGCCGAGGCGCAGGAACAGGCGAACGATCAGGTCCATGATCTTCCTCAGCTTTGCGCGATGAAAACAGTGCCGATGACGATGAAGCCGATGCCGGCGAGCCGGCTCGGGCTCAGATCCTCGTGGAAGACGAAATAGGCATAGGCCGCGACCACGACATAGGCGAGGCTCAGGAACGGGTAGGCGTAGCTGATCTGCACCTTGGACAGCACGATCAGATGCGAGGCCATGCTGACCACGAAGGTGCACAGGCCGGCGAAGACGAAGGGATTGAAGACGACGCGGAAGACCGTGCCGACGATCCCGTCCCGGGCGAGGTCGAAGCCGCCGAGGCCGCTCATGCCCCGTTTCAGCAGGAGTTGCGCCGCCGCATTGGTCAGCACCGTGAAGAGGATCAGGGGAATATAGGAACTCATATCGTGCTGCCGGTCGGCTCCGCTCGTTCTGTACGGTTCCCGGAATGCGTCCGAAACTACTTCAAATGCCTTAGGGGCCGCCGGCGATCTGCTCCTAACGTTAAGAAGAACCTGCCGGAATGGTCGAAACCCGACCCTGCCGCATCCTGACGCAGGGCAGCCTATGCTGGCCTGCGTCCCCCGGCGGAGGAGAGCCCATGCCCTTGCCCAATCGCGTCAGGCCCGACGGCGCGCTCTTCGCCGACGCCGCGCGCGGCACCCTGTTCGGCAATCGCGGCGGCCGCTTCCACGACCCGCGGACACAGGCGCTGCCGCGCCGCATCCAGGCCAGCCGCCAGTGGATCTGCTGCGTCCTTTCCTTCAAGGGGCGCCGGCACCGGGTCTGGGGTCCGGGCTATACCGACCTGTTCTTCTGCGACGAGGTCACGGCACTGGCCGCCGGCCACCGCCCCTGCATGGAATGCCGGCGGCAAGACGCCCTCGCCTATCGCGCCGCGCTGGTCGAGGGCCTCGGCCTGGCACGCACCCCGCTCTTTCCCGAGATCGACCGCATCCTCGACGGCGAGCGCCGCGCGGGCCGGGACAAGCGCGCGCATCGCCTGCCGGCGGTCGGGCTGCCGGACGGGGCGGTGCTGCGCTCGGACGATGGCGAAGCCTTCCTGGCTTTGCGCGGCGAGAGCGCGCTGCTCTGGTCGCCGGCAGGCTATGCCGGCCGCCGCGAACGCCCGACGGGCACCGTGACCGTGCTCACCCCGCCCGCGACCCTGGCGGCGCTGAGCCGGGGATACCGGCCGTTCTGGCATCCCAGCGCCGAGGCGCTGGCGCCCTAGGTGCATGGCGGCGGCCAGGAACTTTCCACCGGCGACGGGCGTTGCCGCAGCATCATCCTGTCCATGAGGGGCTGCCAATGCGTTCGATCATCCTGTGGCTTGTAGGCGTTCCGATCCCGATCATCATCCTGTTGTGGTTCTTCATGAAATAGCCGCCCATCGGACAGGCGTGCCGCAGGGCCGGGCAGGATCGCCCGGCCTTTTCCGTTGCCGGTGCCGCCACGCCCTGGCAGGAATGCGCGCGGCGCACGCCCGCCAGCCATCGCAACCGGCGCCGAACGGGCCTATATGGCGGCCATGCTCATGACCTCGCCATCACCGATCATCACGGTCTCCGGGCTTTCCAAGACCTATTCCACCGGCTTCAGCGCGCTGAAATCCGTCGATCTGGAGATCCGGCGCGGCGAGATCTTCGCCCTGCTCGGCCCCAACGGCGCCGGCAAGACCACGCTGATCAGCATCATTTGCGGGCTGGTGAAGCCGAGCGCCGGCACCGTGCTGGCCGACGGCCACGACATCCAGCGCGACTATCGCGCCGCCCGCTCGACCATCGGCCTCGTGCCGCAGGAACTGACCACCGACGCCTTCGAGACGGTGTGGAGCACGGTCAGCTTCAGCCGCGGCCTGTTCGGCAAGCCGAAGAACCCGGCCTTCATCGAGCGCATCCTGAAGGAGCTCTCGCTCTGGGACAAGAAGGACACCCAGATCCGCCGGCTCTCCGGCGGCATGAAGCGGCGCGTGCTGATCGCCAAGGCGCTCGCCCACGAGCCGCGCATCCTCTTCCTCGACGAGCCGACTGCCGGCGTCGATGTCGAGCTGCGCCAGGACATGTGGCAGATGGTGCGCCGGCTGCGCGACGGCGGCGTCACCATCATCCTGACCACGCATTACATCGAGGAGGCCGAGGAGATGGCCGACCGCATCGGCGTCATCTCCAAGGGCGAGATCATCCTGGTCGAGGACAAGGCCGAGCTGATGCGCAAGCTCGGCAAGAAGCAGCTCTCCCTCCAGCTCCAGCAGCCGATCGCCGCCCTGCCCGCGGCGCTCTCGGGTTTCGACCTCAGCCTGTCCCCTGCCGGCGACGAGATCGTCTACACCTATGACACCCAGGCCGAGCGAACCGGCATCACCACGCTGCTGCAAGGTCTGGGAGAGGCTGGCATCAGGTTCCGCGACCTCAGCACCAGCCAGAGCTCGCTCGAGGACATCTTCGTCAGCCTGGTCAAGGAGCGCGCATGACCACCGCCACCTCCCAACGCGACGCGGCCGGCATGCGCCTCAACCTGCGCGCCGTCGCCGCGATCTACCGCTTCGAGATGGCGCGCACCTGGCGCACGCCCTTGCAGAGCATCGTCTCGCCGGTGCTGTCGACCGCGCTCTATTTCATCGTCTTCGGCGGCGCCATCGGCTCGCGCATGCAGTCGATCGAGGGCGTGCCCTATGGCGCCTTCATCGTGCCGGGGCTGATCATGATGTCGCTGCTGACGCAGAGCATCGCCAACGCCTCCTTCGCGATCTATTTCCCGAAATTCACCGGCACGATCTACGAGCTGCTCTCCGCCCCCGTCGCCTGGTGGGAGGCGGTGATCGGCTATGTCGGCGCCGCCGCCTCGAAATCCATGCTGCTCGGCCTCATCATCCTGCTGACGGCGACCTTCTTCGTGCCGCTGCGCATCGAGCACCCGGCGATGATGCTGCTCTTCCTGGTGCTGACGGCGACGACCTTCAGCCTGTTCGGCTTCATCATCGGCATCTGGGCCGACGGCTTCGAGAAATTGCAGGTGATCCCGCTGCTGATCGTGACGCCGCTCGCCTTCCTCGGCGGTTCCTTCTACTCGATCGCGATGCTGCCGCCCTTCTGGCAGAAGGTGACGCTGTTCAACCCCGTGGTCTATCTGATCAGCGGCTTCCGCTGGAGCTTCTACGGCCTCGCCGATGTCAGCCTCGGCGTGAGCCTGGGCATGACGCTCTTCTTCCTCTTGCTCTGCATCGGCATCATCGGCTGGATCTTCAGGACGGGCTACCGGCTGAAGAACTGAGCATTCCGCTCATAGGTCATCCCGGGCGGAGCGAAGCGCAGACCCAGGATCCATGCCGGAACGGTTCAGGCATGGATCCCGGATCGGCGCCGCTGACGCGGCTTGTCCGGGATGACTGAGCGAGAGAGCGTCATTGACTTCCGCCCCCCTTCCGTCTTGAAGCGCGCCATGACCGATCTCTCGACCCTCCAGGCACCGGGGACGCAGGCCCCGCATGCGCGCCGGCGCACCTTCGCGATCATCTCGCACCCGGACGCGGGCAAGACGACGCTGACCGAGAAGCTGCTCTATTTCGGCGGCGCCATCCAGCTCGCCGGCGAGGTGCGCGCCAAGCAGGGCCGCCGCCAGACCTCCTCCGACTGGATGAAGATCGAGCGCCAGCGCGGCATCTCGGTCGTCACCTCGGTGATGACCTTCGAATATGGCGGCCACGTCTTCAACCTGCTCGACACGCCCGGCCACGAGGACTTCTCGGAGGACACCTATCGCACCCTCACCGCCGTCGACTCGGCCGTGATGGTGATCGACGCGGCCAAGGGCATCGAGGACCGCACCAGGAAGCTGTTCGAGGTCTGCCGGCTGCGCGACATCCCGATCGTCACCTTCATCAACAAGGTCGACCGCGAGACCCGCGACCCCTTCGACCTGATCAACGAGATCGAGACCACGCTCGCCCTCGACGTCGCGCCGATGACCTGGCCGGTCGGGCGCGGCCGCGACTTCGCCGGCACCTACGACCTGAAAGCCAACACCTTCCGCCGCAACCAGAAGGGCGACGAGACGGCCCAGGACAGGCGCGTCAACGGCTGGGACGATCCCTTCTTCGACGAGACCCTCCCGGACGGCGCCGCCGAGACCTGGCGCGAGGAGGTCTTCCTCGCCAGCGAGGGGCTGAAGCCCTTCGACCTTCAGGCCTTCCGCGAGGGCCATCTGACGCCGCTCTACTGGGGCGCGGCGCTGCGCGACTACGGCGTGCGCGACCTGATCGACGCGCTCGGCGCCTATGCGCCGAGCCCGCGCGCCCAGGTCGCCGACAAGCGCGCGGTCGAGGCCGGCGAGCCGAAGATGACCGGCTTCGTCTTCAAGATCCAGGCGAACATGGACCCCAACCACCGCGACCGCATCGCCTTCATGCGCGTCTGCTCCGGCAAGCTGACCCGCGGCATGAAGGCGAAGCTCGTCCGCACCGGCAAGCCGATGCCGCTCAACGCGCCGCAGTTCTTCTTCGCCCGCGACCGCTCGATCGCCGAGGAGGCCTATGCCGGCGACATCGTCGGCCTGCCCAACCACGGCACCTTGCGCATCGGCGACACGCTGACCGAGGGCGAGGAGATCGTCTTCAAGGGCGTGCCGAGCTTCGCCCCCGAGATCCTGCGCCGGGTCAAGCTCAAGGACGCGATGAAGGCCAAGAAGCTGCGCGAGGCCCTCCAGCAGATGGCGGAGGAAGGCGTCGTCCAGCTCTTCCTGCCGCATGACGGCGCGCCCGCCATCGTCGGCGTCGTCGGCTCGCTCCAGCTCGACGTGCTCAAGGAGCGGATGGAGGTCGAATATTCGCTGCCGATCGACTTCGAGCCCTGCCAGTTCTCGATCGCGCGCTGGGTCTCCTCCGACGACAAGGCGGCGCTGGCGAAATTCGTCGGGGCCAAGCCCTCGGCCATGGCCGACGACCTCGACGGCGACCCGGTCTTCATGGCCTCGTCGCAGTTCACCCTGAAATACGATGCCGAGCGCGCGCCCGGCGTGACCTTCTCCGACGTCAAGGACTACCAGAAGGCCGCCAAGGGCTGAGCCGCTGTTGCGCAAAAGAGACAGCGCTTCCGCTCCGGAACGGGATTTGATTCCGATCAACCCGCGGCAGGCGGAATCGGCGCTGATGGCGGCATGAGCCCGGTCGCGCGGCAGAGAGCGGATCGCGGCTCGCCATTCGGGGGCAACCGCCATGATCTCGCATTCGATCCGCCTTTCCTTCGCCGCCGCGCTGCTCGGCGCGACCGCGCTTTCGCCGGCCCTGGCTTCGGATCTGCCGTCGAGCAAGGCGGCGCCGGTCGCCCCGATTCTGGAGCCGTGGAGCCCCTGGATGATCCGCGGCAGGGCGCTTTTCGTCGTGCCGCAGGAGGACGCCAACCTCAAGCTCGGCGGCGCGCCGATCGTCGGCGGCGACGTCTCGATCTCGAGCTCGCTCGTGCCCGAGCTCGACATCACCTATTTCTTCACCAAGAACATCGCGGCCGAGCTCATCCTCGGCGTCACCCCGCACAATGTGAAGGGTGCGGGCAGCCTGGCGGGAACGCGCATCGGCTCGGCCTGGCTGCTGCCGCCGACCCTGATGCTGCAATATCACTTCACCGATCTCGGCGCCTTCAAGCCCTATGTCGGCGTGGGCGTGAACTACACCGTCTTCTTCGACGAGAAGGCCAAGGGCGGCTTCGCCAGCTTCGACCTCCAGGACAGCTTCGGCGTCGCCCTGCAAGCGGGCTTCGACTACATGATCGACCGGCACTGGGGCATCAACGTCGACGTGAAGAAGATTTTCCTTGAGCCGAAGGTGAAGGTCAACAACGGGCTGGTCGCCGGCAAGGTCCGGGTCGACCCCTGGCTGATCGGCGCCGGCGTGACCTACCGCTTCTGAGCGGCGCTCTTC
This sequence comes from Hyphomicrobiales bacterium, assembly GCA_900466745.1. Taxonomy (GTDB): domain Bacteria; phylum Pseudomonadota; class Alphaproteobacteria; order Rhizobiales; family Beijerinckiaceae; genus Allobosea; species Allobosea minatitlanensis. The sequence continues at coordinate 31,058 of UBNE01000002.1, forward strand.
CGGTTGGGGCGAGGGGGGAAGGGAGCGGTTCGCCGCTCCCTTTTTCATTGCGCCCGCTCAGCCCTCCAGCGCGAAGCCGAGCGGGATCGCCGTCGTCGACTTCAATTCCTCCATCGCGAACATCGAGGTCACGTCGGAGAGGTCGATGCGCGAGATCAGCTTCTTGTAGAGCGCGTCATAGGCGGCGATGTCGGAGACATAGGCCTTGAGCAGATAGTCGATCTCCCCGCTCATCCGGTAGAAATCGACGATCTCCGGCAGGTCGTGCACCGCCGCGTGGAACCGCTCCAGCCAGTCCATCGAATGCCGCGCCGTCCGCACCGCAATGAAGACGGTGACGCCGGCCTTGAGCTTGTCGCGATCGAGCAGGGCGACGCGGCGCCTGATATAGCCGCCCTCCTCCAGCTTCTGCACCCGCCGCCAGCAGGGCGAGGGTGACAGCCCCACCGTCTCGGCGAGCTCGGCGAGCGGCAGGCTCGCATCTTCCTGGAGCCGCGCCAGAATGCGCAGGTCGAAAGCGTCGAGCTTGGCCACGGAGCCTCCTGAAATCGGAATTCGATTCCCTTTATAACCCAATGAAGTGGATTATTTTTTCTGATATCAGGAGATATAGGGTATTATTTTCCGATCTCAGCAAAAAATTCTCCACCTTCGCAAATGGCTGCCTGCCCCGGCGCCCTATCATTCCGGCCGGAGTGAAGCAGGGGAAAGCGGATGCAGGGCATTCTGAGCGCAGAGCGGCAGGGCGCGGTTCTTCACAGCCTGCGCAGCGGCCAGGGCACGCTCTCGGGCGATTATCTCGCGGCCGCCCGCGCGGTGCTGCGCGAGCTGGTGGCCAGGCCGCAACTGATCCAGCGCCTGCCGCTCGAACGCAAGCCCGGCGTCTATGCCCGCAACCTGCTCGCCGGCGACGAGGGGGTCAGCGTCTGGGCGATGGTCTGGGGCGCGGGCTCGGCCACCTCGATCCACGACCATCACTGCTCCTGCTGCTTCGGCGTCGTCTCCGGCACCATCACCGAGACCTGGTATCGCGCCATCGACGCCACCCGCGCCGTCCCCACCGCCGAGCAGCAGCGCGAGCCCGGCTATGTCGCCTGCATGCTGCCCTCCGGGCCGAATATCCACCGGATGCGCAATGTCGGGCCGGGCGAGGCGATCTCGATCCATATCTACGGCTTCGACCACGAGCTCCACGCCTCCTCGATCGAGACGGAATACGTCGCCGTCGGCGGCTGAGCCCAGAGCATCGGCCCGAAAAGTGGAACGCGGTTTTCGGGAAAATCCGACGCAAAATCAGAGACCTTGAGTATCGGACTGAATACGATATTCAGTCCGATACTCCTGGCCGGGCCACTTATCCACGCGGCCGCCCACGGCATCAGGATGGCCTTCTCGAGAGGGAAGGTCAGCCATGTCGTTCAGGGGTATCGTCTCGTCCATCTTCGGCGGCTCGCCGCCGGCCGCGCTGGCCGTCACCGGCGAGCGGCTGCTGCGCCTCGCGCCCGCGGGCAGGGCCGGCATCGTGGAGGGCATCGCGCAGCGCTTCGACGCGCTGGCGCGGCAGCACGATGTCGATACCCGGCTGCGCCTTTGCCATTTCCTGGCCCAGGCCGCCCATGAGACCGACGGCTTCCGCACCCTCGCTGAATATGGCGGACCGAGCTATTTCCTGCGCTATGAGGGCCGGCAGGACCTCGGCAACGTCCAGGCCGGCGACGGCATCCGCTATCACGGCCGCGGCATCTTCCAGCTCACCGGCCGCGCCAATTACCGCCGCTTCGGCAGGATCGTCGGCATCGACCTCGAGGCCGAGCCCGAACGGGCCGGCGAGCCCGCAATCTCGCTCGCCGTCGCCTTCGCCTATTGGCGCGAGCGCGCGATCAACCCCGCCGCCGATGCCGACGACGTCGCCGCCGTGACCAGGCTGATCAATGGCGGCCGCAACGGGCTTGCCGAGCGGACGCGCTATCTGGAGAAGGCGAAGGGGATCTGGACGTGACGCCGCCCGCCCCGGGCGCTCGTCGCCCTGGAGCGCGCCGGCTTTTGAAGCGGACGAGAGCATCGGCCCGAAAAGCGGATGCAAAATCAGAGACCTCGCGTATCGGACTGAATACGATATTCGGTCCGATACGTTAGGCGTGCCCTGCCTTCAGCGCCGCGTCGAGATCGGCATAGAGATCGTCGACGTCCTCGATGCCTGTCGAGAGCCTGAGCAGGTCCGTCGGGCAGGGCGAGCCCGCCCCCTCGATCGAGGCGCGGTGCTCGATCAGGCTCTCGACGCCGCCGAGCGAGGTCGCCCTCTTGTACAGTTCGACATGCGCCGCTGTGGCAATCGCCGCCGCCTCGCCGCCCGTGACCTGGACCGAGAGCATGAAGCCGAAGCCGTTCTCCATCTGTCGCGCCGCGATATCGTGGCCGGGATGCTGAGGCAGGCCCGGATAGAGCACCCGCGCCACCAGCGGATGGGCCGAAAGCCGTTGCGCCAGCGCCATGGCCGAGGCCGACTGCCGCTCCTGCCGGACATGGAGCGTACGCATGCCGCGCATCAGGAGATAGGCCTCGAACGGGCCGAGGATGCCGCCCTGGCCTTTCTGGATCGTCTTGACGCGGTTCCAGAACGCGTCGTCCTCGCGGGCGCAGAGCGCCCCGGCGATCACGTCGGAGTGGCCGTTCAGCACCTTGGTCGCCGAATGCATGACGATATCGGCGCCGAGCGTCAGCGGCCGGGTATGGACCGGCGAGGCGCAGGTCGAATCGACCGCGAGCTTGGCCCCGGCCCTGTGCGCGATCTCGGACGCGGCCGCGATGTCGGTGATCGTCCAGAGCGGGTTGGAGGGCGTCTCGGCCCAGACCAGCTTGGTCACGCCGGGCTTCACCGCCGCCTGCAGCGCCGCAAGATCGTCGGTCTCGACGAACTCGACCTTCAGCCCCCAGCGCGTCGCCTCCGTCATCAGCCAGTTGCGCAGCGCCCAGTACATCACCTTGGAGGCGACGACATGGTCGCCGGGCGAGAGCGCCTGGAACACCGCCGTCGCCGCTGCCGAGCCGGAGCCGAACAGCAGCGCGCCGGCCTCGGCCTGCTCCAGCATCGCCAGCACGCTTTCGGCCTCATGCGTCGTCTCGTTATGCGGCCGCCCGTAGACGAAGCCGGTCGAATAGCCGTTATCCGGATCCCGGATATAGGTCGTCGCGACATGGATCGGCGGCACCACCGCCTTGGTCACGGCATCGACCTTGCCCATGGCCTGCGCGGCGAGACTCCGCGGGCTCCAGCTCTTCCTGCTCATCGTCTCTCCGTGCATTCCTGCGTTGCGGCGGTCCTGGCGACGCCCGCGGCCGAACGCATCCTGAAACGGGCGAGCGTTGTTTTAGTCGGCGTTCTTCGTCGGGCGAAGACTCTTTTCGCCATGACGGCTTATCTCACGGCGCAAATCGCCGCCGCCCCCCTGTCCGAGGAATTGCGATCCGGCGTGCGGCCGGCGGAAAGGTTCCATGACGGGCGAGCATGCCGGCTGGGGCGAGAAACATGTCGGGGACCGCCGCGCGGCCTTGCCGGTCGCCCGAGCTGCCTTCATCTTCGGAGCATGACGACGCTGCCGGGCCTCTCCACCGAACGCCGCCCGCCGCTCTGGGCGGCTCTGCTCATCGCGATTGTTCCCGTCGTCGCGGCCTCGCTGCTGGGCAGCGCCGCGACCGTCCCCCAGATCGCCGGCTGGTATGCCGGCCTGGCCAAGCCGCCATTCAATCCGCCCAACTGGATTTTCGCGCCGGTCTGGACCGCGCTCTTCGCGCTGATGGCGCTGGCGGTATTCCGCATCCTGCGCGTTCCGGTCGGCCAGCCGGGGCGGCGGCGGGCCTTGCTGGCCTATCATCTGCAGCTTCTCTTGAACGTCGCCTGGTCCTTCGCCTTTTTCGGAGCCAACAGCCCCCTGGCCGGCCTCGCCGTGATCCTGCCGCTGCTCGCGGCGATCCTCGCCACGATCGCCGCGTTCAGGCCGCTGGACCGGCTCGCGTCGAATCTGCTCTGGCCCTATCTGGCCTGGGTCGGCTTCGCGACCCTGCTCAACGCCTCGATCTGGTGGCTGAACCGCTGATGCCTCAGCCGATCGAGCGCTCGATCACCTTCATCACCGTGCTGCGCAGCTCGGCGATGGTGAAGGGCTTGCTCATCACCTCCGCCACGATCGTCTCGAGGCTCTTGGCCCGCTCGCGCTGCTCGGCATAGCCGGTCATCAGCATGATGGTGAGGTCGGGGAATTGCTGTTTGGCGGCGAGCGCCAGGGCGATGCCGTCCATCAGCGGCATGCGGATATCGGTCAGCAGCAGGTCGAACCGGCCCTGCTCGGCCACCAGCCGGTCGAGCGCTTCGGCCCCGTCGGCGGCGGTGAGGCAGGCATGGCCATCCATCCCGAGGCCGCGCGCCACCAGCAGGCGCAAGGGCTCTTCGTCGTCGACGACCAGGATACGCGACATGGCAGTTCCTCAGATGCCCGGCAGGCCGGCCTGATCCTCCGTCTCGACGACGCCGACGAAGGGCAGTTGCCGGTAGGAATGGGCGACGTCCATGCCATAGCCCACGACGAAATAGTCCGGGCATTCGAAGCCGACATAATCCGCATGGATGTTGACGGCGCGTCTGGTCGGCTTCTCCAGCAGCACCGCGGTCGAGACCGAACGGGCGCCGCGCGCCGCCAGGAGATCCTTGGCGAAGGCGAGCGTGCGGCCGGATTCGAGGATGTCGTCGATCAGCAGCACGTCGCGGTCGCGCACCTCGCTCTGCACGTCGCGCAGGATCTCGACCTGGCCCGTCGAGACGGTGCCGGCCCGGTAGCTCGACAGATGGATGAACTCGACCTGCGGCTTCAGGCCGGCGCGATGCATGGCGCGGATCAGGTCGGCGGCGAACATGAAGCTGCCCTTGAGGACGGCGACGACGAGCAGATCCTTCGGCTGGCTGGCCGCGACGGCCTGCGCGATCGCCTCGTTGCGCTGCGCGATCGCAGCCTCGTCGAAAAGCACCCTGATCCGCCGTTCCGGCATGTCGACTCCGTTCCTGTGACGCTCCGGCCGCAACAGCCCAGCGCGGATCGCCGCGCCGGAACTCGCTGCCGCTGAATGATAACCCGACCCGGCCCCGCGGCGAACCGCGCTCCGGCGCGCATGGCCGGCGAGGCTAGAGCATCGGACCGAAAAGTGGAATCCGCTTTTCGGAAGAATCCGATGCTCCGACAATGAGATAGAGCATCGTTACCGCGTCCGGAAGGACGCGCGATGATCTAATGCGTGCTGGCGATATTGGTGGCTGGCGGCGCGGAAGTGAAGCGCACCTGCACCGAACGCCCCTTTTCCGGTGGAGAGGCGAGCCGCGCCCGGAAACGCACCAGCTCTGCCGGCTCGAGCACGCTGCGCGGCGGCTCCGTCGTCCAGCTATAGAGGGTCTGGCCCGCCTCGTCCCGCACCGAAACCAGAATCCGCGGCACCGGCGTCCGCCCCTTCGCGATATTGGTGACGTCGCCCTCGACGACCAGGAAGCGATTCGGCCCGTCCGCGACCAGCCCGCTCTCGACCGCGCTCAGGCTGAGCCCGCGCACATTCACCGGCAGGCCGACGCCCTCGAACACGCCGGCGAGCTGCGGCAGCGCGCGCACCACGAGATTGCGCTGCCAGGCGAGGCCGGCCAGCAGGGCGGCGCCGGCCAGCGCCGCCGCGGCCGGCAGGGCGACGCCCCTGCGGGCGATCATGCCCGCCTCGGCGCGGCCCGGCTGGCGCGCGGCGGCCGGGCGCCGCGGCGCCGCGACGACAGGCGGCTCGTCCGCCACGATCTCCGCCGCCTCGCCCGGCGCCGCATCGGCCTCGGCGGCGACGGCGGTGATCTCGGCCTCGATGGCGGCGGCGCGCTCCAGCTCCTCGGCGAGCAGGGCCTGCGTCTCCTCCGGGCTGGGCGCCGGCGGCATCTCGCTCGCCGGGTCGACATGCCAGAGCGTCCTGCACTGGGCGCAGCGCACCTTGCGTCCGTCCGGCCCCAGTTTGGCCGCGTCGAGCTCATACTGACTGGCGCAGGAGGGGCAGACGATCAGCATGGAGGCGGCGTGTTCCCTGATGGCGGCGGCGGCGGTCGGCGCGGCCCCGAGCCTTTCCCGGTTCCGGGCAAACGGCAAGCCGCGACGCCGCGTTGCCCCGGCAGGCCGGGGCGGCCACCGCCATTGACGCCGTTTATGGTTAACGCCGCGTGAAGAATCTCGGGAGCATGATGGCCGCGGCGCCCGCCCGGCCGCGGCTCGCGGCATGGCGGCGCCAACCCGTTTGATGAGGAAGACCGCTTGGTTCGCTTCGAGAATGTCGGCCTGCGTTACGGCATGGGCCCGGAGGTGCTGAAGGACATCAACTTCAGCATCGAGCCCCGCTCGTTCCAGTACCTGACCGGGCCGTCCGGCGCGGGCAAGACCACGCTGATGCGCCTCATCCTGATGGCGCTGAAGCCGACACGCGGCCTGGTCAACCTGTTCGGGCAGGACGTCTCGCGCCTCGACGCGCCGACCCTGACGGCCTTCCGCCGCCGCATGGGCGTGGTCTTCCAGGATTTCCGCCTGCTCGACCATCTCACCGTCTACGAGAACGTCGCGCTGCCCCTGCGCGTGCTCGGCAAGGAGGAGGCGAGCTATCGCGCCGAGGTCGTCGAATTGCTGCGCTGGGTCGGCCTCGGCGAGCGCATGCATGCCGTGCCCGCCGTGCTCTCGGGCGGGGAGAAGCAGCGCGCCGCCATCGCCCGCGCCCTGATCGGACGCCCCGAGCTCCTGCTCGCCGACGAGCCCACCGGCAATGTCGACCCCGGCCTCGGCCGCCGTCTGCTGCGCCTGTTCATGGAATTGCAGCAGCTCGGCACCGCCGTGATCATCGCCACCCACGACCTCAACCTGATGGACATCTACGACGCGCCGCGTCTGGTCCTCGCCGACGGGCACTTGCATGTCGATGCCTGAGACCGCCGAATACGAGCCGGAGCCGGCGCGGGAGAAGCCGCTGCCGGTCAATCTCCGGCGCGACCAGCCGCTGGTCCCGGTCGATACCGTGGCCGGGCGCGCGCTGATGGCCGTGATCGCGATCCTGACCTTCCTCGCGGCGCTGAGCGCCGGCGCCGCCGTGCTCGCGGCGCGCGCCTCCGAGCAATGGCGCGGCGCCGTCTCCGACGAGATGACCATCCAGATCCGCCCCGATTCGCATCGCGGCATCGAGGAGGACGTCGCCCGGGCCGTCGCGATGGCGCAGGCGCTCGACGGCATCGAGAGCGTGCGCGCCGTGCCCAAGGCCGAATCCGACAAGCTGCTCGAGCCCTGGCTCGGCACCGGGCTCGATCTCGTCGAGCTGCCGGTGCCGCGGCTGATCGTGCTGAAGCTCAGGCCGGGAGCCACGCCCGACATCGCCCGCTTCGGTCCGGCCTTGCGCAAGGAGGTGCCGACGGCGATCCTCGACGATCACCGGCTCTGGGTCAGGCGGCTTTCGGCCATGGCGAGCACGATCATCTTTTCCGGCTTCGTCGTCGTTCTGCTGGTGCTGACGGCGGCGGCGCTGGCCGTCGCCTTCGCCACGCGCGGCGCCATGGCCGGCAGCCGGGAGAGCGTCGAGGTGCTGCATTTCGTCGGCGCCGACGACGATTTCATCGCGCGCGAGTTCCAGAGCCGCTTCATCCGGCTCGGCCTGCGCGGCGGCGCCGCCGGCGGGGTCGCCGCCATCGTCGCCATCGCCTTCCTCGGCTTCCTCGCCTCCTTCTGGTCGACGGCGCCGGAAGCCGAACAGTTGCAGGCCCTGTTCGGCGCCTTCGAGATCGGCTGGGCCGGCTATGCCGCGGTGCTGCTGGTTGCGATCGTCGTCGCGGCGATCGCCGGGCTCGTCTCGCGCATCACCGTGCGCCACTACCTGAAGATGCTGGCATGACGGCGCGGCGCGGCCAGGACCGGCGCGCTGCCGCCGTTATGCCCGATTGGCCGGCTACGGTCCGCGCGTCATGGCCATGATCGGCAGCGGCAACGACCATCTCCCGGTGGGCGCGCCGGGCGCATCCGTCCCGCGCGGCGGCTTTTCGCGCCGGCGGCTCCTGGCGCTGGCCGCGGCGGCGGCCGCCGCTCTGGGGGTGGTGCTGTTCCTCTGCGGCTATGCCCGCTTCGCCGCCGGCATCGAGGCGCGCGAGCCCGCGGCGACGCCGCGCACCGACGCGATCGTCGTCGTCACCGGCGGCTCGCAGCGCGTCGGCGACGCCATCGGCCTGCTCGGGGCCGAGCGCGGCGCGCGCCTCCTGATCAGCGGCGTCAACGAGAAGACCAGCCGCGAGGAGCTCGCCCGGCTCAACCCCGCCTCGCGCGACCTGCTCGCCTGCTGCGTCGATCTCGACTACCGCGCCCGCAACACCATCGGCAACGCGATCGAGACCCGCCGCTGGGCGCTCCGGCACGGCTTCCGCTCGCTCCTGGTCGTGACCTCGAACTACCACATGCCGCGGACCCTGGCCGAGTTCGGCCATGCCATGCCGGGGGTGCGCTTCGTCGCCCATCCGGTCGTCACGGACCGGCTCGATCCTTCCGGCTGGTGGCGCCGCTGGGCGACGATCAAGGTGCTGATGCCGGAATACGCGAAATACCTCGTCGCCCGGCTGCGCAGCCTCGTCGAGAGCGACCCGGAGAACTCGCATCTTTCGGTGATCATCGGCGGGCGCAAGCCGGTTTCGCCCAAGCCGGCCGAGGTGCTCGGGCCCGAGGCCGAGCGGCGCTCGCATCTGCGCGGCGGCCCGAGCCGCGACGGCTGAACCGCGAGGCGCTTGACCGGCGCCCCGTCTCACGCTCATTGCGGGCTCATGCTGATCCTGCGTTCGCTCGCCTTCAACGTCCTGTTCTACGCCAACCTCGTCCTCTGGCTGGTCTGCGCGGCCCTGCCGGCGCTGCTGCTGCCGCCGAAGGCGCTGCAGCTCATCGCCGCGGGCTGGGCGCGAAGCGCGCTCTGGCTGATGCGCGTCGTCGCCGGCACGCGCTACGAGGTGATCGGCCGCGAGAACATCCCCGCCGGCGGGCTGATGGTCGCCGCCAAGCACCAGTCCTTCTGGGAGACCTTCACCCTCTTCACCCTGTTCCCCGATCCGGTCTTCATCCTGAAGCGGGAGCTGATGCGCATCCCGGTCTTCGGCTGGTGCCTGGCCAAGCTCAGGATGATCCCGGTCGATCGCGGCGCCCGCGCCCGCGCCCTCAAGGACGTCACCCGCCGCGCCAGGGTCGAGCTCGGCCAGAAGGGCCGCCAGCTCCTGATCTTCCCGGAGGGCACGCGCCGCCCGCCCGGCGCCCCGCCCGCCTACAAGTTCGGCGTCGCCCATCTCTATGCCGAGCTCGGCGTGCCCTGCGTTCCGGTGGCGCTGAATTCGGGGCTGTACTGGCCGCGCCGCCAGTTCCTCCGCCGGCCGGGAACGATCCGGCTCGAGATCCTGCCGCCGATCCTGCCCGGCCTCGACAAGGCGAGCTTCCAGCACGAATTGCAGGGCCGCATCGAGGCGGCCTGCGACCGCCTGCTCGCCCAGGGCCGGGCGGAACTCGCCGCGCAGGGGCTGGATCCGTTCGCCGCTCCTGACAGGTCCTGACAGCAGCCTGGACTCCCCGCGCCCGGCGCCTGTTGACTTATCCCCATCTTGTTCCCATTTTGTTCCTCAGCACAGGAGGAACGGATATGGCTGCCCTCGCCTATCGCTTCACCCCGGATCTGTTCGACGAGCCGGCCCCGGCGCCGGAAACCGCGGCCCGCGAGATGCCGCTGCGCAGCGCCGCTTCGCTGAGCGAGCGGCGCTTCACCGCCTGGCGCGGCCGCTCCGGCCGGCGCTATGTCGCCTCGGTCTTCCCGGTCGAGGACAGCCATGCCCTCAGCTTCACCGATGCGGTGCTGCTCGCCGTCACGGCGGAACGGCAGATCGTCGCGGCCCGCGATTCCGGCCCCTTCGGCGTCGAGGCCGCCTTGGCGCGCTGGCAGCGCTCCGTCGCCGAGGCCGGCGCCCGGGAAATCCACGTGCATCTCCTCGCCGAGGACGGCGCGAGCCGGCGCGCGGCGCTGCTCGACCTGATGCCGCAGGCGGATGCGGCGGACTGAGGCCGCCCCGCTCAGCCCTTCAGCGGCGGGTGGGTCGCGCGCAGCCCCGGCGCCAGCTCCTGGGCCAGCGCCGCGAGCACCGGGTCGTAGACCCCCATCCGGCGCAGATGCTCATGGGTCTGGAGCACATAATCGGGATTCTCGCCCGACTCGCCCCGCCCCTGCCGGACCAGCTTCAGCAATTCCTGCGCCGGCAGCCGGCCGGCATATTGCAGGTGCCGGCGGTCCGCGACATAGGCCACCCCCCGCACCTGCCGGCCATCGTCCAGCTTCAGCCCGACATGGCGCTCGATATAGACCGAAGTCGCCTGCTCGCGCGCCCTGAGATAGGCGATGGTCTCCTCCGCCAGCCCGGCCGCGACGCGGAAGGCCAGGCCGCGGCAGACCCCGCCGCGGTCGAGCCCGAGCACGAGGCCCGGCCGCTCCGGCGTGCCGCGATGGACATGCGAGAAGACGCAGAGCGAGCGGTGATAGCCGTGCAGGCGCGCCGCGACGCTCTCCTCGAAGGCGAAGCCCGGCCGCCAGATCAGCGATCCGTAGCCGAAGACCCAGAGATCCGCCGCCTTGTCCCCGCTCGTCATCGCCATCTCATAATTTGGCCGCCCGGGCCTGCTTGGTGCGGCAGGAACGCCTGCTGGCGCCCGCCGCCATTGCGAGCTATCGGGTCGCTGCGAAAAGCGGAATCCGCTTTTCGACCAAACCCGATGCTGCAACAACGTGCTGGGATCGCCAGCAGGCGATCTATTCAGCCGCCCGCCTTCGCGCAAGGAACGCCTGCCGCATGACCGACATCCCAGCGACGCGCCGCCAGAGCCGCTTCTGGCTCTATGGCCCCGTGACCCTGCTCGTCCTTCTGGCGGCCGCCTGGTCGGGCTTCTGGTTCTACGCCCATGGCCGCGTCGTCGCCGAGCTCGACAAGGCCCTGGCGCGCGAGGCCGAGCGCGGCCGCACCTGGACCTGCAACAACCGCTCCGTCGGCGGCTACCCGTTCCGCATCGAGCTGCGCTGCGATTCGCTGGCGCTGACCTCGACCCGCTGGTCCGAGGCGGTGCGCGTCGAGACCGGCCCGGCCGTGGCCGTCGGCCAGATCTACTCGCCCGGCCTGGTCATCGTCGAGGCGACCGGCCCGGCCAGCGTCACCCTGCCGGAGGGCCGCCGCATCGCCCTTTCCTGGAAGCAGCTCGACGCCAGCCTGGCCTGGCGCGAGCCGCAGCGCTTCGCCCTGGTCGCGACCGAGCCCCAAGCCACGCTGACCGCTCCGGGACAGACGGACGAGACCTGGCGCGCCGCCACGCTCGAGGCCCATCTGCGCCGCAACCCCGACCGGCCCGCGGCCGACCAGGCCGTCGACATCGCCCTCTCCGCCACCGGCACGGTCCTGCCGGCGATCGACGCGCTGCTCGGCACCACCGACGCCGGCACCATCGACCTCCAGGCGACGCTGACGCAGGCGGAGGCCTTCCGCAAAGGCTTCAACCCCGAGGCCCTCGACGGCTGGCGCGACGGCAACGGCGTGCTCGACCTGACCCGCATCGCCGCCACCAAGGGCACGGCCCGCATCGAAGGCAGCGGGCAGCTTCTGCTCGATCCGACCCACCGCATCGGCGGCGACCTGCAGCTCGCGGCGGCCGGCATCGAGCAGATCGGCGGCATCCGCGTCGGCAATCTCCTGGGCGGGCTCGGCGGCCTGCTCGGCGGCCGCGGCCCCGCCACGGCGGCGCCGGGCCTCACGCCGCTGCCGCCGGTCTCGCTGCGCGAGGGCCGCGTCTTCCTCGGCCCGCTGCGCCTGCCGCTGAAGCCGCTCCTGCCGCTCTATTGAACGGGCGTGCCGGCCCCCGCTCCGGGGCCGGCACGCCCACCGCCCGCCATGGCGCGGGCGAAGCCCTCGCGCTTTTGAGGCCTCGGCCAATCCGCCGGGCTCTTCTCCGGTTCCGCGGCGCCGCCCTGCTTTTCGACAGAAGACGAAACGTCGTTTCAAGACAGAGGCCCGCCCCTTCGCCTCTCCATGCGGGGAATATCTTGCGCTCTGCGTCGGCGCGGAAATTCCGGACGCCCCACGATCTGTTAAGTACTCCGAGCGACTGCGATTGCTGCGTCTCTCCCAAGAATGGACGCCCGCCTCATCTCATTGTAGCTTGCGCTCAGCAGACGCAGGAGAAGAGATGCCGGAACATCTGTTTGTCCGGTTCGGCGAGCGCCACTCTGACTTCCCGAACGACAGCGTCATGCTGGAACGGATCCGGGCGTTCGACTGGTCGGCATCGTCTGTCGGCCCCATCGAAACCTGGCCGGACGAGATCCGGTCCGCCGTCAGGATGATGCTCCTCTCCGAATCGGCCATGGCCGTCCTGATCGGCGGTGACGGCATCATCGTCCACAACGACGCGCTTCACCGGCTGCTCGGCGATCATTATGCCGGCATTCTCGGCCTGCCGGTCACCGAGGCGCTTCCGATCGCCGCCGGCTTCTTCCGCGACGCCATCGCCGCCTGCGGCGAGGGCAAGGGCGTGCGTTATCAGGACCACCCGCTGAAGCTGCTGCGCAACGGCCTCCTGGAGACGGCCTGGTTCTCGGTCAGCCTGACGCCGATCGCCGACATCGCGGCCAGGATCTACGGCGCCTTCGTGATCATCAGCGAAACCACCGAACGCATGCGCACGCTCCGGGCGCTCGGCCAGTCGCGGCAGCGCATGGACCTCGCCCTCGAGGCGGGGGGCATCGTCGGGACCTGGGACCTCGACATCAACACCGACACGGTCTTCACCAACGGCGCCTTCGCCGAGCTCTTCGGCGTCTCGGGCGACGAGGCCCGCCGCGGCATCAGCACCGATGTCCTGGCCACCGCGCTGCACCCCGACGACCGCGACCGCGTGCTCGGCGGTCTGAGGAGCGCGATCGGGACGGGCTCGGACTATCGCTGCGATTACCGCGCCGTGACCCGCGACGGCGAAACGCGCTGGTTCGTGTTGACCGGCCGTCCCCGCCGCGACGAGGCCGGCGCCATCGTCCAGTACGCCGGCATCGTCATCGACGTCACCGAGCAGACAGAGGCGGCGGCCGCGCTGGAGCAGAGCAATCTGCGCTTCGACATATTGGCCGAATCCATCCCGCAGATCGTCTGGAGCACGGATGCGGAGGGGCGGCACGACTATTTCAACCGGCGCTGGAACGAGTTCACCGGCATCGCTCCCGACCGGATTGAGCCGACGACCTGGCAGGAGCTGGTCCATCCCGAGGACTGGCCGCGGGTGCAGCAGGCCTGGCAGAACTGCTTCGCCACGGGAGAAACCTACGATATCGACTACCGCTTCCGGCACCGGGACGGCAGCTATCGCTGGCTCTGGGCGCTGGCGCTCCCGCTCCGGGACGCGGAAGGCAGGATCATCCGCTGGTACGGCACGGCAAGCGACATCGACGCGCCCAAGCAATTGGATCAGCAGCGGGAGCTGGTCGCCCATGAGCTCGACCACCGGATCAAGAACCTGTTCGCGCTGGTCAACGGGCTGGTCACCCTCTCGCTGCGCGAACTGCCCGAGCACCGCCCGCTGGCGGACGCGCTGCGGGCGCGCCTCGAGGCGCTGAACCGGGCGCACGGGCTGATCCGGGGAGAGCGGGATGCGCGGTGCGGCTCGCTGCGCCTCCTGATCGAACAGTTGCTCGCCCCCTATCGCGACGGCCGCGCCGGCCGTATCGCCATCGCGGGAGAGGACGTCGCCATCGATGCGGGCGCGGTTACCGCGGTCGCGCTGGTGTTCCACGAACTGATCACCAACGCGGCGAAATACGGCGCGCTGTCCCGTGCCGGCGGCACGCTCGGCATCAGGCTGAGCGCCGATGAGAGTCGCCAGACCATCGACTGGCAGGAGCGCTTCGAAGGCGGCATCGCCGGGAAGGTCGGCGAAGGGTTCGGCTCGCGCCTGCTCAAGACCATGATCGAGGGCCAGTTGCGGGGCACGATGACCCGCCGGCCCTCCTCGCAAGGGCTGTGGCTGCGCATCGACCTCCCGCGCACGGCGTTCGGCCCCACGGCGCGGGGATAGCCGCCGACGGTCGGAACGCCCCTTCCCGCGCGGGCGAAACCGCGCCGCCGGGCGGAAGGCACCGGGCGCCGCAGCCTCGCGATCAGGCCGCCGGCAGCGCCGCGCGCGGCGCCTCGATGCGGGTGATTGCCTTCTTCACCGCCTCCTGCACCTTCTCGAAGGCGCGGACCTCGATCTGGCGGACGCGCTCGCGCGAGACGCCGAACTCCTCGGAGAGCTCCTCCAGGGTGATCGGATCCTCGGCGAGGCGGCGCGCCTCGAAGATGCGCCGCTCGCGCGGGTTCAGCACGTCGAGCGCCTCGCGCAGCGCCGTATGGCGGTTGCTGGCCTCCTCGGAATCGGCGAGGCGGCGCTCCTGGCTTTCCGAATCGTCGACCAGCCAGTCCTGCCACTCGCCCTCGCCGTCCTCGCGCAGCGGCGTGTTGAGCGAGGCGTCGCCGCCGAGGCGGCGGTTCATGTCGATCACGTCCTGCTCGTTGACGCCGAGCTTGGTCGCGATCTGCTTGACCTGGTCCGGCCGCAGATCGCCGTCGCCCAGGGCCGAGATCTTGCTCTTGGCCTTGCGCAGGTTGAAGAACAGCTTCTTCTGATTCGCCGTGGTGCCCATCTTCACCAGCGACCAGGAACGCAGGATGTATTCCTGGATCGAGGCCTTGATCCACCACATCGCATAGGTCGCCAGCCGGAAGCCCTTGTCGGGCTCGAAGCGCTTGACCGCCTGCATCAGGCCGACATTGCCCTCCGAGACGACCTCGCCGATCGGCAGGCCGTAGCCGCGATAGCCCATGGCGATCTTGGCGACGAGGCGCAGATGCGAGGTGACGAGCTTGTGCGCCGCATCGCGGTCGCCATGCTCGCGCCAGCGCTTCGCCAGCATGTATTCCTCGCTCGGTTCCAGCATCGGGAACTTGCGGATCTCGTCGAGATAGCGTGAGAGCCCGCCTTCGGCGGACAGGACAGGCAGCGAAGCACTCGCCATGCGCGTGTCTCCTCCTTCAGGCCCCCGCTGCGCGGCAGGCCCACCGCGCGATCAACCTTCGCGCAGGTTTCGGACAATGCGATTGATCCAACGCAGAAACCGCTCTGGAGTTCGGCGGGATCGATTGCGTGCGGCGCCCCCTTGGCCATCCGCATCCGACAACCCCAGTATATGCGAACTCAGTCTGGCGGAAAGGTGGCAGCGGCGCCAGATCGGCTCACAGCCTCGCGAGCGCTGCTTGCAGATTCGCAAAATCGGCGGGCGGATCGGATTCGAACAGCATCTCCTCGCCGGTTGCCGGATGAGCAAAGCCGAGCAGGGCGGCGTGCAGGGCCTGCCGCCCCAGCGCGGCCAGCGCCTCGCGCGCCTCCTCCGGCAGCCGCACCGCCTTGGTCGCGAATCCCGAGCCGTAGAGCTGGTCGCCGAGCAGCGGATGGCCGATATGGCTCATATGCACGCGAATCTGGTGCGTGCGCCCGGTCTCCAGCCGGCATTCGATCAGGCTCGCCAGGGCTTCCGTCTCGTCGAGCCCCCTGAGCAGCGGCGGATAGCGCTCGAGCAGGGTGATGTGGGTGATCGCCTCGCGCCCGCGCCCCTCCTTCACCACCGTCATCTTCTCGCGGTTGCGGCTCGAGCGCTCGATCGGCGCATCGATCGTGCCCTCGCGCAGGCGCGGCACGCCCCAGGCCAGGGCAAGATAGGCGCGCTGGAGCGGGCCGGTGCGGCCATGGTCGGCGAACTGCTTGGCGAGCTTCTGATGCGCCCGGTCGTTCTTGGCGACGACGAGCAGCCCACTCGTATCCTTGTCCAGCCGATGCACGATGCCGGGCCGACGAACGCCGCCGATGCCGGAGAGGCTCTCGCCGCAATGGGCGATCAGCGCGTTGACCAGCGTGCCGTCCTCGTGCCCGCCGGCCGGATGGACGACGAGACCCGCCGGCTTGTCGATCACGATCAGGTGTTCGTCCTCGTAGACGACGTCGAGCGGGATGTCCTGCCCAACCGGCTCGGGCGGCTTCGCCTCCGGCATCACGAGGGCGAGCGCATCGCCCTCCGCGACCTTGCGGCTGCCGTCGCCGACGACGGCGCCGTTGAGCCTGACGCCGCCCTCCTTGATGACCTGCTGCAGACGGGCGCGCGAAACCTCGCCGGCGAGCAAAGCCAGCGCCTTGTCGAGCCGCAGCCCCGCCTGTTCGGCGCCGACCTGCAGGGTGACGGAGCCGTCCGCCGGGCCCGTTCGGCCGTTCTCTTCAAATCCAGAATCCATGCCGCCGCTATAAGGCGCATGGGCTCCCGCCGCACGCCTTTTCCGCATGCTGGCCTCATCGTGCCTGGGTTTGATTCGCGCGTTTCGATGACCGCGAGGCGCGTGTGAGCCGTCATTGCGAGGAAGCAGCCCGGAGGCGGCCGGGCTCCACGTCCCCCGGATTGCTTCGCGAGCCTGTCCGCGGGCTTGCCGAAGGCAAGACCCGGGGGCTCGCCATGACGGGAAACGTCGCCCGCCCCTCATCCGTCACCGCTTCGCGCTGCCGCCTTCTCCCGCAAGGGGAGAAGGAACGCCCGCCTCAGCCGAACAGCCGGAACCCGCTCTTCTTCGGCTCGGAGGGCGGCTCCTCGTCCGGCCCCGGATCGTCCGGCGCATGCGGCACGGGGAAGATCACCGGCTTCGGCACCGCCGGATCACGGGCCGCGGCGACGGCGACCGCACCGGCCGGAGCGTCGGCCGCTTCCGCCGGTTTCGGCGCCTCGACGGTTTCCACCCTGGCCGGGTCGGGACTGGCAGGCGACTCGCTCCGGGCAGGCGCGGCTCCGGCCTCGGAAGGAGCCGCCGGCATCGGTTTCGGCGCCTCCTTCGGAGCGGGCGGCGCGGTCACCGCCGCCGGCTCGACCGTGGCGACGGTCTCCGCCTTGACCTCGATCAGCTTGGTCGAATCGTCGAGATCGGCAAGCACGTCGTCGAGCGCCTGGGGCGGGCTGCCGAGCGTCGCCGGCGGCACGGTCCAGACGAAGGCGTCGAGCCGCCCGGTGATCGGCGAGACCGGCATCCAGTGGTCGGAGACCAGCCCGTCCGCGACCCAGGCGGCGTCATGCGGCGCCCGCGTGGCGCGCGCCAGCCATTCGCGCACCTTGCCGGCGGCGCCGTGCTCGGCATCTTCCAGCTCCGCCATCAGCAGGCAGGCGCGGACGGAGGCGCCGCCGGCCAGCAGCGGCTTCAGCGTCTCGCGCGCCTTCTGGAATTCGCGGGCCTGGATCGCCGCGCCCGCCAGCGCCAGCACGCTTTCCGGATCGGCGGGGCGCAGCCGCGACAGGGTCTGGGCCCGGTGCAGCCGATCGAGCGCGCTGTCGCCGGGGCGGACGTCGAGATAGGCGGCCGCGATGTCGGGATGGGGCGCCTCGCGCCAGGCCGCCTCGAGCAGCTTCGACGCCTTGCGGACATCGCCGCGCTCCGACAGCATCCGCCCGGCCAGCGCCGCGGCGGGCGTCAGCCCGGGCGCGAGCTTCACCGCCTCGAGCGCCGCCGCGAGCGCCCGCTCCGGCTCCTTGTCGCGCGCCTCCAGCGCCTCGGCGGCGAGCAGCACGGCGCGCTGGCGCCGCGCCTCCGCCTTGTCGGCGAGGCGCAGCGCCGCGCGGCGCTCCACGGCGGTGCGCGCCGCCTGCCAGTCGCCGGCATTGGTGTGGAAGTCGAGCAGCGCGTCATTGGCCCAGGCGAGCGAGGGCGAGCGCCGCACGGCGTCGTCCGCGAAGGCCCGGGCCGCCGCCATGTCGCCGCGGCGCTTGGCCTCGACGAACAGGCCGCGCAGGCCGAGCACGCGCGTCTCCGAACGGTCGAGCATCGCCTTGAAGGCGGCCTCGGCCTGGGGGCGGTTGCCAGTGAGCTGCGCCGTCTGCGCCTCGAGCAGCAGGGTCAGCGGCTCGTTCGGCACGAAGCGGCGCGCCTCGCCGGTATAGCGCCCGGCCGCGACCGGATCGCCCGCGCCGATCGCAACCATGCCGCGCGAGACGGCCTCGAAGCCGCGCGCCCGGCGGCGCGCCCGCGAGGACAGGCTGAAGGCCGAAGGCAGGCCGAAGACGAAGCGGATCACCGCCCAGGCCAGCAGCACCAGGAAGGCGAGCAGGACCACGCCGATCGCGCCGATCGCGACGCTGGTGTCGATGCGGTAGCCTTGCCAGATCACCGAGATCTCGCCCGGGCGGTCGGCGAGCCAGACCGCCCCGAAAGCGAGGCAGGCGAAGACGGCGAGATAGACGAGAACGCGAACCATGGCCTCTTCTACCCTCCGTCAGCCCGCCGTGCCCAGCGCCGCAACCGCATCCTGCGCGATTTTGGCGATGGCCGCCTCGGCCGCCGCGCGCTGCTGCAGCGCGGCGCCGAACGCTGCACTGGCACGGCGCGCCGGCTCAGGCAACTGGCCCCACAGCGCCGCCGCCTTCGGCATGTCGCCGGCCGCGATCGCGTTTTCGAGCCGCAGCGGCAGCGTCGCCGGGTCGCTGGATTCATTGTCCCCGACCGGCCGCACGGTGACGATGCGGCTCGCCAGGCCCCAGAGCCTGTCCGTCCAGTTGTCGGATTGCGGCGTGACCTCGCGCTGGAACATCGCGCCGTGCCGGCGGAAGCCGGCAAGCAAAGTCTCGCGCGTCGCCGCTCCCGCCGCCGCAACGGCCGTCAGAGGCTCCGCATCGGCCTGGGCGACGCCGCCCTTCACCAGCGCCGCGACGTCGTTGGCGAAGGGGCGCCCGCCCGCCAGCGCCCGCTGGACCCGCTCGGCGAGGACGAGGCGCGCAGCGACCAGCCCTTCGGGGCTGGTCGCGGGGGCGGCCTTGGCCTGCGACTCGACCGCCGCGACCCGGGCCGCCAGCCTGTCGAAGCGCTCGCCGGAGGCGGCCAGGGCCGTCTCGGCGCGCTGGAGCTGTTCGGCCACGGCGCCCGTATCGGGAGCCGGTGCCTTGGCGAGTTCGCCGACGCGGCCGGCGAGCGCCTGCACCTGCGCGTCCGCCTTCGCCGCGGCCTCGGCGGCCGAGCCCGCCTTGCGGTCGGCGGCGGCTGCGGCGACCTGCGCCCCATCGACGCGGCCGGAGAGTTCCGACCATTGCGCCGGGGTGACGGCCGGGCCGCCGGGCCGCAACGCATAGGCCGTCAGCCCCGCGCCGACGCCACCGCCGAGCAGCCCGGCGATCGCCAGAGCGAGCCAGGGCGTCGCGGGCTTCGCAGCCGGCGCGGATGCGGCGCGCGGCGGCTCGGCCGGCGGCGGGGAGAATTCCTGCGGCAGGGCCTCGGTCGGCGCCACCGCCTCGGGCGACGGCTTGCCGGCCGGGGCGTCCGGCTCAGCCTGCGCCTGCGCTGCGGCTTCCAGCTCGATCGTCGGCGGCGTGCGCTTGAGGCTGCCGCGCGCCTGCGGGCGTTCCGCCTCCCCGGGCCGCAGGCGCTGCGAGACCTGCTCGAGCGCGGCCAGCATCCCGGCCTCCTCCGGATGCTCGGCCACCAGCACCGTGCTGGCGCCGGCCGAGATCAGCGGCGAGGCGACATTGGCCGAGAGCGCGACATGGGTGAGCTCCAGCGCCTGCTCCTCGACGCCGGCCGCCTGGGCCAGGCTGAGGAAGGTGCGCGCGCCGCGCGGCGAGTAATGCAGGGCGGCCCCGACCTCGCCATGCCGCAGCGCGGCCTGGGCATCCTCCGGCAGCACCGACACCGCCTCGGCGGCATAGGCCTCCCAGAGCACGACCTCGTAGCCGGCTTCCCGCAAGCGCGGCGGCACGTCCTCGTTGCGGTCGCGCGCGGCGATCATCAGCAGCCGCGCCGGCGCCGGCAGGGTGCGCTCGATCAGCGCGATCAGGTCGTTGCGGTCGCCATCGGCGCTGCGCGCATCGCCGAACCCGGCCTCGCGCGCCCGGGCGGCGGTGCGCGCGCCGACCGCGAAGACCGGCAGCTCGCGCCAGCCCTGCGGCCCCTCCGCCAGCATCGGCACGGCATTGCCGCTGGACAGCACGATGGCGGCGAAATCCCCGGCCGGCGCCTCGCCCGGCAGCCGCACCACCTCGAACAGCGGCGCGATCAGCGGCTCGAAGCCGTGAGAGGCGATGGCCTGCGCCGTGCGCTCTGCATCGGGGCGGGGTCGGAAGACGAAGACGCGCATTCACAGCTCCTGACGGGACAGCCTACGATCACAGCACCCGCCGCAGGCGGCCGCGGTTCCGGCGATCGGGTCGCATTGAGGCGGAACGATGATGCCGGCCATCCCTTCTCCCTTTTCTTCCCGACCCGGCGGCGGCCGCCCTCCGGAGCGTGCCGCTTTGCCATTGGCCTTCGGCCATGGCAGGCACTATACGAGGGAATTGCCGGCAGGATACCGCTGCCTGCAAAGCTTCATCACCTGATCCTCCATTCCGCGGGACAAGTCGACCGAATCATGCGTGTTCTTGGGATAGAGACGACCTGCGACGAAACGGCAGCGGCGATCGTCTCCGTCGAGCGCTCGGGCGAAACGAAGATCCTGTCGAACGAGATCCTGAGCCAGATCGCGGCCCATGCCGCCTATGGCGGGGTGGTGCCGGAGATCGCGGCGCGCGCCCATGTCGAGGCGATCGACCGCATCGTCGCCCGCGCCTTCGCCGATGCGGATCTCAGGCCCGGCGACATCGACGCCGTCGCCGCCGCCGCCGGCCCCGGCCTCGTCGGCGGCGTCATGGTCGGCCTCACCGCCGGCAAGGCGATCGCTCTGGCGCTCGCCAAGCCCTTCATCGCCGTCAACCATCTCGAGGCCCATGCGCTGACCGCGCGCCTGACCGACGACGTCGCCTTTCCCTATCTGCTGCTGCTGGTCTCCGGCGGCCATACCCAGCTCCTGGCCGTGCGCGGCGTCGGCGACTACCTCAAGCTCGGCGGCACCATCGACGACGCCGTCGGCGAGGCCTTCGACAAGATCGCCAAGATGCTGGCGCTGCCCTATCCGGGCGGCCCCTCGGTCGAGCGCGAGGCGGCCAAGGGCGACCCCGAGCGCTTCGACTTCCCCCGCCCGATGCAGGGAAGGCCCAACCCCGACTTCTCGCTCTCCGGCCTGAAGACGGCCGTGCGCCTCGTCGCCGAGCGCATCGCGCCCCTGTCCGACAACGACGTCGCCGATCTCTGCGCCTCCTTCCAGGCCGCCATCGTCGACGTCATGGTCGACCGCACCCGCGCCGGCCTGCGCGCCTGCCGCGAGGCCGGCATCACCCCCTCCACCCTGGTCGTCGCCGGCGGCGTCGCCGCCAACCAGGCGATCCGCAGCGGGCTCGCCCGCCTCGCCACCGAATCCGGGCTGCCGATGGTCGCCCCGCCGCTCGCGCTCTGCGGCGACAACGGCGCGATGATCGCCTGGGCCGGGCTGGAGCGGCTGAGGCTCGGCCTGGTCGACGACATGACGGTCGCGGCCCGTCCGCGCTGGCCGCTCGACGAACTGGCGCCGAAGCCAGCGACGGCGGCATGAGTCCAGGCCCGGGCTTCGCCACGATCGGCGTGGTCGGCGCCGGCGCCTATGGCGCCGCGCTGGCGCTCGCCGCCAGCCGGGCCGGGCGCACCGTCCGGCTCTGGGCGCGCGACGCCGCCACGGTCGAGGCGATCGACCGGACGCGGCAGGCGCCGCGCCTGCCCGGAATCGACCTGCCCGCGGCGGTCCAGGCCACCGCCCGGCGCGGCGACCTCGCGGGCTGCGACGCCCTGATCCTCGCCGTGCCGACCCAGAGCCTGCGCCAGGCCTGCGCCGAGATGGCGCCCGCCCTGCCCTGCGGCATCCCGGTGGTCTCCGCCGCCAAGGGCATCGAGCAGGCGAGCGGCCTCTTCCCGACGCAGATCATCGCCGCCGCCTGGCCGGGCGCGCCGACCGCGATCCTCTCCGGGCCGAGCTTCGCCGCCGATATCGGCCGCGGCCTGCCGACCGCGGTGACGCTCGCGTCTGGGGCTCCCGATCTGGCGCAGGCACTGGCCGAAGCGTTGAGTTCGCCCGCCTTCCGCATCTATCATTCAGGCGATCCGCGCGGCGTCGAGATCGGCGGCGCGGCCAAGAACGTGCTCGCCATCGCCGCCGGCATCGCCATCGGGCTCGGCTTCGGCGAGAGCGCCCGCGCGGCCCTGGTGGCGCGCGGCTTCGCCGAGCTGCGCCGCTTCGGCGAGGCGCATGGCGCCGAGCCCGAGACGCTGATGGGGCTGTCGGGCCTCGGCGACGTGGTGCTGAGCTGCGCCTCGCCGCAATCGCGCAATTTCGCCTATGGTCTGGCGCTCGGCCGGGGCATGAGCCCCGCGGAGGCGTCCGGCGGCCGGCTGGCCGAAGGCGCCTTCACCGCCCCCATCCTCGCCAGCATGGCGCGGGCGGGCGGCATCGAGACACCCATCGCCGAGGCCGTCGCCGCGATCATCGCCGGCCGCAGCGGCGTGCGCGAGGCCGTGGCGGCGCTGCTCGCCCGGCCGCTCAAGGCGGAATGACGGAGGAAGCCATGGCGGGAGACCTCTCCGATCTCGGCAAGCGCATCGCGCGCGGCATCGCCGAGGTGAAGAAGACGACGGGGTCCGAGCTCATCGCCGAGAGCGGCCCGGTGCCGCTCGCCGGCCGGATCGCCGGCCCGGTCATCCAGCATCGCCGCCGCCGGGCCGAAGGCACGCATCGCTTCGTGCTGATCCTGCCCTTCGGCGAGGGCGAGGTCCGCGTCGAGCTGGAGCCGAAGGACTACGCCGCGCTGACGCGCGAGATGGTGCGCTTCTGGAACGAACAGGGCGAGGCGGCCTCGCAGCCGCCGGTGCCGCTCAAGGAGGACGAGGCCTGATGGCTCACTGGCTGATCAAATCCGAACCCTCGGTCTGGTCCTGGGACGACCAGGTCAAGGCCGGCGCGGAAGGAACCCGCTGGGACGGGGTGAAGAACCACACCGCCAAGCTGAACCTGATGGCGATGAAGCGCGGCGAGCAGGTCTTCTTCTACCATTCCAACGAAGGGCTCGCGGTCGTCGGCATCGCCGAGGTCATCCGCGAAGCCTATCCCTGGGAAGAGGCGGGCCCGCCCTGGGTGCTGGTCGACTTCAGGGCGGTGAAGCCGCTGCCGAAGCCCGTGACCCTCGCCGCCGTCAAGGCCGAGCCCCGGCTCGCGAAAATGTCCCTCGTCACCTCCTTCCGCCTCTCGGTGCAGCCGGTGACGGACGAGGAATGGGACATCGTCTGCAAGATGGGCGGCCTATGAGGCCGTCTTCCGGACCGCCTTCCGGCCGCCGGCGCGCACCGCCGAAAGTCTGTGACACGAAAGTGCGAGCGCGAAGCGCTTGCCGCGCCGCACGCGCATCCTATGATGCACCCAATTCAAAGGAGCGGGACCGCGCCCGCCGTCGCGGCGGAGACGGGAACGCGACACAAGACCCTATCCGGGGAGACGCCTGCAAATGTCCGAAACGATCTACGACGTGCCCGCAGCCTGGGCGGAAAAGGCCTGGGTGACCGACGCCCAGTACAAGGAGATGTACGCCGCCTCGATCAAGGACCCGGACACGTTCTGGGGCGAGCATGGCCGGCGCATCGACTGGTTCAAGCCTTACGCCAAGGTCCGCAACGTCAGCTACAAGCCGGGCGAAGTCTCGATCAAATGGTATGAGGACGGCACCACCAATGTCGCCTACAACTGCGTCGACCGGCACCTGGCCACCCGCGCCAACCAGACCGCGATCATCTGGGAGGGCGACGACCCGGCCGAGTCCAGGACGATCACCTATGGCCAGCTCCATGCCGAGGTCTGCAAATTCGCCAATGTGCTGAAGGCGCATGGCGTCCGGAAGGGCGACCGCGTCACCATCTACCTGCCGATGATCCCCGAGGCGGCCTATGCGATGCTCGCCTGCGCGCGGATCGGCGCCATCCATTCCGTGGTCTTCGGCGGCTTCTCGCCGGACTCCCTGTCCAACCGCATCGAGGACGCCGATTCCAGGGTCGTCATCACCGCCGATGAGGGCCTGCGCGGCGGCCGCGCCGTGCCGCTCAAGAAGAATGTCGACGCCGCCGACGACAAGGTGAAGGGCGGCATCGGCGCCGTCATCGTCGTCCGGCGCACCGGCGGCCACGTCACCATGAAGCCGGGCCGCGACTTCTGGTACCACGAGGAGGCCGAGAAGGTCTCGGGCCACTGCCCGCCGGCCGAGATGCAGGCGGAGGACCCGCTCTTCATCCTCTACACCTCGGGCTCGACCGGCAAGCCGAAGGGCGTGCTGCACAGCACCGCCGGCTATCTCGTCTATGCCGCGATCACCCACCAATACGTCTTCGACTATCATGACGGCGACATCTACTGGTGCACCGCCGATGTCGGCTGGGTGACCGGCCACAGCTACATCCTCTACGGGCCGCTCGCCAACGGCGCGACGACGCTGATGTTCGAGGGCATCCCGACCTATCCGACGATCTCCCGCTTCTGGGAGGTCATCGACAAGCACAAGGTCAACACCTTCTACACCGCCCCGACCGCGATCCGCTCGCTGATGGGCGCCGGCGAGGAGCCGGTGAAGAAGACCAGCCGCGCCTCGCTGCGCCTGCTCGGCTCGGTCGGCGAGCCGATCAACCCGGAAGCCTGGGAGTGGTATCACCGCGTCGTCGGCGAGGGCCGCTGCCCGGTCGTCGACACCTGGTGGCAGACCGAGACCGGCGGCATCCTGATCACGCCGCTGCCCGGCGCGACCCGGCTGAAGCCCGGCTCGGCGACCCGGCCCTTCTTCGGCATCAGGCCCGAGATCGTCGACACCGAGGGCAAGGTCCTCGAGGGCGCCTGCGAAGGCAACCTCGTCATCGCCGATAGCTGGCCGGGCCAGATGCGCACGGTCTATGGCGACCACAAGCGCTTCGAGGAAACCTATTTCGCCACCTATCCGAACAAGTACTTCACCGGCGACGGCTGCCGGCGCGACGCCGACGGCTATTACTGGATCACCGGCCGCGTCGACGACGTCATCAACGTCTCGGGCCACCGCATGGGCACCGCCGAGGTCGAATCGGCCCTGGTCGCGCATCCCGCGGTCTCGGAGGCCGCGGTGGTCGGCTACCCGCACGACATCAAGGGCCAGGGCATCTACGCCTATGTCACGCTGATGACCGGCGAGAGCCCGTCGGAGGATCTGCGCAAGGAGCTCGTCGCCCATGTGCGCCGCGAGATCGGCCCGATCGCCTCGCCGGACCTGATCCAGTTCTCGCCGGGCCTGCCCAAGACCCGCTCGGGCAAGATCATGCGCCGCATCCTGCGCAAGATCGCCGAGGACGAGCACGGCGCGCTGGGCGACACCTCGACCCTGGCCGATCCGGCCGTGGTCGACGACCTCGTCGCCAACCGCCAGAACAGGCGCAAGGCCGGCTGAGCCGGCCCGGGCCCGCAGGCGCGTCCGCCGGGAGGGGCCGCCCCTTCCGGCACCGCCCTCCCGCGGCGGCGGAATCGCCGTCTTGTCGCGCTCCCGCCGCCTACGGATTTGGCGAGGCCGCGATCACCTCGATCTCGACCTTGAACTCCGGCCGGGTGAAGCCCGAGACGATCATCAGGGTCGAGGCCGGCGGCGGCGTGCCGACATGGGCATCGCGCGATTCCATATAGCCCTTCATATGGGCGCGATCGGTGACATAGGCGTTGACCCGCACGATATCGGCGAGCGTCATCCGCGCCTCGGCGAGGATCGCGGCGATATTGGCGAAGCAGAGATCGGCCTGCGCCCGCACATCCTCCGGCACGGCGCCGTCCGCGGCGATGCCGAGCTGCCCCGAGCAGACGGCCAGGCGCCACCCCGCCGGCACCGCGATGCCGTGGCTGTAGCGGGCGAAGGGAGGGGCGATGGTGGCGGGGTCGAGCGGCGTCATGGCGGTCCTTCCGAAGGGCCGCACTATGCCCGCCCCGCGCGAGCGGAACCAGACCGGGCTTCGCGGGTTCGCAAGCGGATGCGCTTGGGCTAGACCATGCTCATGCCGCGTTCATGATGGCTTTATGATATTGGCTTGATATTGCATCGATCGGGACCGCGCCGCATGACGACGACGAAAACCGCCATTCCGACGCTGAAAGCGACGGCGCTGCTTCCGCTCCTGGCCCTGACGGCCTGCGCCGGCTCGCAGCGCTTCTCCGGCCCGGTGATGAACCCGCCCTCCTACAGCCAGCCCGTTTTGCCCGCGGCCCCGCCGGTGGCCTCCGCGCCCGTCACCTCCGAGCCGCTGCCGCCGCCGGGCGGCTACCCCGCCGCCTCCGCGCCGGCGCCCGCTCCCGGCGCTCCGGGGCAGGATCCCTTCTTCGAATCCGGCGGCGTGCCGCCCGGCCAGGGCCAGCCGCCGATGGGACAGCCGGGTTCCGCTCCCACCGCGCCCGGCAACAACCAGGTCGCGGGCCTCGGCCCGAGCCCGGCCGCCCCGGCCCGCCCCTCCGCGACGCGCGACAACGTGATCGGCGGCTGGACGGCGCGCGAGGCGACGGGGGGCACCTGCCGCATCCAACTCTCGAGCGCGCCGACGCTCGACCTCTACCGCGCCAGCTCCTCGGGCTGCGCCAATCGCGACCTGCAGAAGATCACGGCCTGGGATTATCGCGACGGCGAGGTCTATCTCTACCAGCAGGGCGGCACGGTGGCGGCGCGGCTGCGGGCCACCAGCGGCAATGCGCTCGACGGCGCCGTGACGAAGTCCGGCGCCGCGCTGTCGCTCAATCGCTGAAACGGGCAGGAAGATCGCTCGCCGGGCCGACGGAGCGAGGCGAGCGTGAAGGCGTCGCCTATGCCCCCATGGCGCGGGCGAGCAGCCGCGTCGGCCAGAAGGCCTTCTGGAGCGACAGGGCCAGCGTCGCGAAGCCCTTGGCATTGTCGAGGGCCTCGTCGAGGATGGTGAAGGGCGTCGGGCCGCCGGTCGCGATCACGCCCTCGATATCGGCATAGCCGCCGACCAGATCCGCCTTGAACTTGTGCGCCAGCCGCCGCATCGCGGCGTTCTCCGGCAGGCAGGTCATGTAGAGCGTCCGGATGCCGCGGTTGCGCGCGGCCGTGATCAGCCGGGCGAACAGCTCGCTGCCGATGCCGCTGCGGCGCCATTCGGTCTCGACGCTGAAGGCGGCTTCCCCGGTCTGCGCGATGATGTCGTCGAGGCCGCGCAATTCCGCCGCCCCGCGCACCACCCCGTCCTCGACATAGGCATAGACCAGCCCGCCGACCCCGAAGGTCGTCGCGGCGTAGTTCTCGAGGAAGGCGTCGTTCACCGCCGTGCCGAAGCGCTGCTGCCGCGTCAGCGGGTCGAGCCGCAGCAGATGTTCCCGGAACAGGTCGCGCTCGGCGAGCCACAGCCTGCGGATTTCCCCGTGGCGGACCTTGCCGCGGGCTTTCGTCGATCGAGTCATTCTCATCTCCCGAACGGCGCCTCGCGGCGCCATCGAACAGGAGGCGTTCTTCCCTATACGCGCTTCAGATCGTCCCCGATTGCGGCGATTGCAAGAGGTCGAGCTGCGGCATTTTTGCCAGAACGGCCGAAAAAACAGGCAATATTTGCAGAGCATCATGCATCAGACGCATGACGACCGCCGCCACTCCAGTTGGGGACGGCGCGGAAAAAAGCACTATTATGACGTGAATTGTCGTGTAATAATTTCGCGTTGCCCCCGATGACGGCGCGCCCGGCATGAGCTAAGTTGCGTGCTCCCGGTCACTCATACCTGAAGCTCCATGTTCGATCGTCGCAAGCCTCCCGCTGCTCAGCCTTTCGTCACGCACGAAAATATCGAAGCCAAGATCAAGTGGTTCGACCCCGAGAAGGGGTTCGGTTTCGCCTCCCCCGTCGACGGTTCGGGCGACGTTTTCCTGCATATTTCGGCGATCGGACCGCTGGACCAGCAGGACCTGCTGCCCGGCGCGACCATCGTCGCCGATCTCGGCGAGGGCCGCCGCGGCCTGCAGGTCGTCGCGGTCCACGAGATCGACCCGACGACCGCGACCCAGACGGCGCCGGCCGCGCCCCGCGGATTTGCCCCGCGCGCGCCGCGCGACGATTTCGGCGGCGGCTTCCAGGACCGTGACCGCGGCCCCCGCGGCGGCGGCTTCCAGGACCGCGACAGCGGCCCCGTCGAGGGTCCCTTCGACGGCGCGGTCAAGTTCTTCAACTCGGATCGCGGCTTCGGCTTCATCGCTCCCGACAAGGGCGGGCCCGACGTCTTCCTGCACGTCTCCTCGCTGAGCCGCAGCGGCCTGCAGGCGCCGATGGACGGCCAGCGCGTGCGCTTCTCGATCCGCGCCGGCCGCAAGGGGCCGGAGGCCTCGAACATCAGCTTCATCTGATCGGATTCGTCCGAGACGAAACCATCGAGGGCCCGCCCATGGCGGGCCCTTTTTCTTGGCCCCTCCCCCGCAGGCGCAATCCGTCCGCGAACACATTCCCGAAGAATCGCACCAAATCTGCGCCCCGAGGCGTCCCGGAATCGATCCGACGATCGCGAGGCCGCTGGTCTCGGTCCCAAGCCGGAACGACGGGAGCGGACCCGTTTCTGTTCCGCAGGGCATAGCGGAAACGTCAGCACGGCCGTCTTGCCGAAATCCCGTCTCCGGTCTCACGGAGCGGCAAGGCGTGCGCGCCGTCGGAAGGCAGCCCGAGGCGCACGCCGGACGGATGGGCCGGAGACGAGCCCCGGCCCGGCCTCCGTCAATGCTCGTGGTCGTCGCCTTCGAGACCGCCGATATGCTTCTGGGTGTAGAGTTCCAGGCCGACGCGGCCGATCAGGTCGAGCTGCGTCTCGAGGAAGTCGATATGGCCTTCCTCGTCCTTCATCAGCGCCTTGAACAGGTCCTCGGACGGGTAGTCGCCGACCTCGCGGCAATATTTCGCCGCTTCCTGATAGAGCGCGCGCGCCTCGACCTCGGCCTTGAGGTCGCATTCGATCACTTCCTTGACGTTCTCGCCGATGCGGAGCTGGTCCAGCGTCTGCAGATTGGGGAAGCCGTCGAGGAACAGGATGCGGTCGACGAAGCGGTCGGCATGGACCATCTCCTCGATCGATTCCTTCTTCCAGGTCTTGGCCATCTCCTTCAGCCCCCAATTGTCGAGCATCCGGTAATGCAGCCAGTACTGGTTGATCGCGGTGAGCTCCGAACGCAGCCCCCGGTTGAGATATTCGATGACCTTCTTGTCGCCCTTCATGGCGCCGCTCCTCGCGATCCACATTAGAATAATCCTAATGTAGAGAGATGCGGAGCGAAAGGGAAGAGCAAAACGGGGATGAAGCGGAGGCGCGCGTTGCGCCGGTCCGCCGATGCCCCTCAGGCCGCCTGGGCGGCGTCTTCGGAAATGGTGATGCCTTCGAGAATCCGTCCGACGCTGACATGGACGGCGCATTCGATGTCACGGCTGGCGCAGCTATCGCACTGGCTCGCGCAGGCGGCGCGGGCCTCGGCCAGAATCGCGCGGACCTCGCGCGCGCAACGTCCGCAATCCGGGCTGCAGCCGAGGCAGTCGTAAGCCTCCCCGGCCGTGCGCGGACCGCTGCCGTCAGGGCCGACAGTGCCCCTGATCTGCCGGCAGGACAGGACGTTGCAGGAGCAGACGATCACGCGTGATGGCCCGCCACCCGCTTGCTCGTGGTCACCTCTTCGCCATCGGCGCTGCGCAGCCGCACGATGACCTCGACGGAGGAGATCACCATCCCGGCCGGCGCCTCGGGCAGGCCCGAGACATGGATGGTCGAGCCGGGGATGTCGGTCACCGTCTCGTCCTCTTCATTGTAGAAGTGGTGGTGCTCCGAGACATTGGTGTCGAAGAAGGTCTTGGGGCCGGAGACCGAGACCTGGCGCAGCAGGCCGGCTTCGGAGAACTGGCGCAGCGTGTTGTAGACCGTCGCCAGCGACAGCGGCTCGCGCGCGCGCAGCGCCTCCTCGTAGAGCATCTCGGCGCTGACATGGCGGTCGCCCTTGGCGAAGAGCAGCCAGCCCAAAGCCATGCGCTGGCGCGTGGGCCGCAGCCCCGCCGAACGCAGCCGCGCCTTCACCGCGCTGATCGGGCAGGAGGCCGGGCTTTTCTGCGGCCACGGAATATGCTCCGCCGCGACAGCCTGCTCCCGATCCTTGCTTGCCAGAATGCCCATCTAGAACGCCTTCCACGCTGCCTGCCTTGCGGCCGCGTAGTTTAGAAGTCATCTAAACTACTGATATTACTGCCATATTTGGCCTGCCGGAGCGGAAATGTCAATCGCGCGGGTTGCGACATCGCGCAGCAGCGCAACGTTATGCACCGGCGCCGGCCGGTCGTGGACGCCGGAAACCGGGCGTGGCGGCGGCGGTGCGCGCCGCGCGGATCCGCCGCGGCCGCCGCTCCGCTCAGTGGCCGCCGCCGCCCGCTCCGGCCGGCGCCGGCTTCGGCTTGCTGAGGAACAGCGACAGCACCACGAGGGCGGCGAAGATCGCCGTGAGCCCGAGGAAGACGTCGCCGAAGGCCATGACCAGCGCCTGCTTGTGGGCGCGCTGGTTGAGCACCGCCAGCGCCATGGTCTGGGCGGCGTCGCCGAAATCGCCGAAGCGCTGGGTCGTGTTGGCGAGCGCTTCCTCCGCGACCTGCCGCCCGGCCGCGACCCATTCGTGCAGCCGGGTGATGTGCAGGTCGGTGCGGGTGTTCAGCAGGGTGTTGATGATGGCGAGGCCGACGGCGCCGCCGAGATTGCGGGTCAGGTTGTAGAGGCCCGAGGCGTTCTTGAGCTGCTGCGGCGGCAGCGTGCCGAGCGCGACGTTGTTGATCGGCACCATGCACAGCATCAGGCCGCAGCCGCGCAGCACCTGCGGCCAGAGCAGCTCGTAGAAGTCCCAGTCCGCGGTGATCCGGGAGGCGATCCAGGTTCCGAGGGCGAAGGCGCTGAACCCGATCATCATCATCACGCGCGGGTCGAGCCTGGCCGAGAGCCGGCCGGCGACCGGCGCGGTGAAGAACATGCACAGGCCGGTGACGAACATCGTCTCGCCGATCATCAGCGCGTCATAGCCGCGAATGCGCCCGAGATAGACCGGATAGAGATAGGTCAGCCCGTAGAGCCCGATGCCCATGCAGAAGGAGAACAGCGAGCCGAAGGCGAAGTTGCGGTCCTTGAAGGCGTAGAGGTCGACCAGCGGTTCGTCGCGGGTCAACGCGCGCCAGAAGAACAGCACCGCCCCGACCACCATGACGACGGAGAAGACGACGATCTCCTCGCTCTCGAACCAGTCGAGCCGGGTCCCCTCCTCCAGCACATATTCGAGGCTGCCGAGGAAGGCCGCCATGGCGCCGAGCCCGACCCAGTCGAAGCGCTTGATCAGGCTGTGGTCGGGCTTGTCGAAATCGATCAGCGTCCAGGCCGCGATGGTGACGCCGATGCCGGGCACGACATTGACCAGGAACAGCCAGTGCCAGGAGAAGGCGTGGCTGAGATAGCCGCCGACCGTGGGGCCGATCGTCGGGGCGAGCGTCGCGACGAGGCCGATCAGCGGCGAGACCACCGGCCGCTTCGAGGGCGGGAAGATGGTGAAGGCCGCGGCGAAGACGCCGGGGATCATGCCGCCGCCGATGAAGCCCTGGATGGCGCGCCAGAGAATCATCTCGTTGATCGAGGAGGCGGTGGCGCAAAGCACGCTGGAGATGGTGAAGCCCGCCGCCGCGATCGAGAAGAACACCCGCGTCGACAGCGCCCGGCTGAGATAGCCCGACAGCGGGATCATGATCACCTCGGCGATCAGATAGGCCGTCTGCACCCAAGCGATCTCGTCCGAGGAGGCCGACAGGCCGGCCTGGATCTCGGCCAGCGAGGCCGAGACGATCTGGATGTCGAGGATCGCCATGAACATGCCAAAGACCATCGCCATGAAGGCGAAGATCCGGCGCAGCGGGATCGCGTCCTCGGCCGGCTTGGCGGCCGGCCCGGCGGCGATGGTCGCGGTGGCCATGACGGCCTCCTTGCAGCGTCAGCGCTGGGCGGCGGGACGCGGATCGATCGAGACGACGACCGACATGCCCGGCCGCAGCACATGCTTGCTGGTCGATTCGCGGTCGAGCGCGATGCGCACCGGCACGCGCTGCACGATCTTGGTGAAGTTGCCGGTCGCGTTGTCCGGCGGCAGCAGGGTGAAGACCGAGCCGGTGCCGCCGGCAATGCCGCTGACCGTGCCGTGGAAGACCTGGCCCGGCAGCGCGTCGACCGTGACTGAGGCGCGGTCGCCGATCTTCAGCGGCGCGATCTGCGTCTCCTTGAAGTTGGCGTCGACATAGACCTGGTCGAGCGGGACGACCGACATCAGGCGCTTGCCGGCGCTGACGAGGTCGCCGAGCTGGACATTGGTGCTGGCGACGACGCCGTCGATCGGGGCGTTGACCTGGGTGAAGGAGAGGTCGCGCTCGGCCTTCTCCTCGGCCACCTTCAGCTCGTCGATCTGGCGGGCGGCCTCGACGCGCTGGGCCTCGAGAACCTTGATGTTGGCATCCGCCTGCACGACGCCGGCCTTGGCGCTGGCCAGCGCGGCGACGGCCTGGTCGCGCGCCGCGGTGGCGGCGTCGAGCGTCGCCTGGGAGCCGTAGGACTTGGCGGCCAGGCTGCTGGCGCGCTCGTAATCGGCGCTGGTGCGGGTGACGGCCGCCTCAGCCGAGCTCTGCTGCGCCTTGGCTTGCGCCAGCGCGGCGCGCCCGGCCTCGATCTGGCTGTCGATGCGCGCCAGCGTGGCTCGGGCGGTCGCGGTCTTGGCCCGGGCGCTGGCGAGCGCGATCCGCCAGTCGCCGTCGTCGAGCGTCACCAGCGGCTGGCCGGCCTTGACCTCCTGGTTCTGCACCACCGAGACCGTGGCGATGTTGGCCGCCAGCTTCGCCGAGACCGTCGCCATCTCGGCCCCGACATAGGCGTCGTCCGTCGAGACGATGAAGCGGCCGTTGCGCCACCAGTCGATGCCGTACCACAGGCCGGCGCCGATCGCGGCCGCCCCGACCAGGATCAGCCCGGCGCGGCGCAGGGTGTTGCGCTTCGCCGGCGGCTGCGCCGCGTCCGGCGGAGCGGCCTCGGCACTCTCGGCGGGTTGGCGCGCCTCGGCGGGACTGGCGGTTTCGAGGGCCGGGTCGACCAGCTTCAGGCGGTCGCGGCGCTTTTCCGTGATCTCGGCGGACATCGGTGATCCTGATGAGAACAATTCGAACCGCATGGTTCGATTGCGCTTGAAATAGCGCCGCCGATATTGCATATCAAGTGAAGTCGAACTGGGCGGTTCGATTATTTTGAATGGCCGGCCTGCCGGCGGAACAATCATGACGGACACGATGACGCCGGTCTCCGGACCGGCACGGCGCAACCGGCGGGCGGCCGGAACGGACCCCGAAAAGCGGCGCCAGATTCTCGACGGCGCCTATCAGGTCTTCACGGCCCGCGGTTTCGACGCCGCGAGCATGAACGACATCGCGGCCGCCGCCAATGTCTCGAAGGGCACGCTCTACGTCTATTTCCAGGACAAGGAGCATCTCTTCGTCGCGCTGATCGAGCGCGAGCGGGAAACGCAGAAGCGCGGCGCCTTCGAGGCGCTGGACCAGGATGCCGACCCCGTGCGGGCGCTGGCGAATTTCGGCCGCTGCCTGGTGCGCATGATCACCCACGAATTCGCGGTCAGCGCCCACCGCATCGTCATCGGCGTGGCCGAGCGCATGCCCGATATCGGCCGCAGCTTCTACGAGAACGGCCCGATGCAGGGGACGAGGCTGATCGCCCGCCATCTCGATCGCATGGTCGCCGAGGGCAAGCTGGTGCCGATCGCCGATACCGGGCTCGCGGCGGTGCAGTTCATCGATCTGTGCCAGTCGACGCTGACCCGTCCGCGCCTGTTCAACGCCGTCCGCACCCCGCCGGACGAGGCCGAGATCGACCATGTCGTCGAGGAGGCGATGGCGATGTTCCTCGCCCGCTACGGCGTGAAGCGCCGGGCCTGACGCCCTCACCCGGCGCGCCCGGTCACCTCCCGCGCCCGTGCCCGCTCGCGATGCGCCGTGTAGAGGCCCGAGCCGGCGATGATCGCCGCGCCGGCCCAGGTCCACAGATCCGGCAGTGTCGCGAACAGCAGGAAGCCGAACAGCGAGGCCCAGAAGAGCTGGATATAGGAGAAGGGCGCCAGCAGCGAGGCGGCCGCGAAGCGGAAGGCGACGATCACCAGCCAGTGCCCCGCCGTCGAGACCGCGCCGATGAAGAGGCCGACCCAGGCGATCGTCCAGCTCGGCTCGACCCAGTGCAGCGGCAGCAGCAAGGTGGAGACGAGCGCGCCGAACAGGGTCGACCAGGTGATGGTCGCGACCGGGTTCTCCGTCCCGCTCATCAGCCGGGTCACGATCAGCGAGAACGCCCAGCTCAGCGACGAGAAGACCGGCAGCAGCGAGGCGGGCTGGAAACCGCTGCCGCCCGGCCGGACCACGATCAGCACCCCCATGAGCCCGATGACGGTGGCCAGCCAGCGCCGCCAGCCGACCTTCTCGCCCAGGAACGGGATCGACAGCGCCGTGACGAAGAGCGGCGCGACGAAGCTGGTCGCGGTGGCATCGGCGATCTTGAGGTATTTCAGCGACGAGACGAACAGCACCGACGAGCCGATCAGGCCGATTCCGCGCAGCAATTGCAGGCCGGCGCGGCGCGTCCGCAGGGAAATCCGCGTGCCGGGCCAGGCGACGATCGCCAGCAGGATCAGTCCCGACGTGGTGTAGCGCAGCCAGACGATGTGCAGCGCCGGCACGTTCTCGGAGGCGAGATATTTCGAGGCCGCGTCGCCCGCCGACAGGAAGATCGTCGCCAGCAGCATGATGCCGATGCCGAGCAGGGCGTTGTCGCGCCGCAGCGATCCGGCGGGCGCCGGATGCGCGGTTTCGGAGGCGGGTCCGGAAGGAATCGGGCTGGGCACGGCGAGGATGGTCGCGAGGAGGCGTGCAGCTTAATCGATTTGAAGCCGCGCTGCTGCGCAAAGATCACACGCGGCCCATGCACGGCTCATGCACGGCTCATGCGCCGCTCGGGCGCGACCCGGTTCCTGCCCGACGAAAAAGGCGGGCCGAAGCCTGCCTCTCGGCAGAGCGAAGCCGGGGCGTGCCGCTCAGGCGGCCTGCTTGCGCGGCTGGATCAGCTTGCGGTTGACCAGGACCTCGGCGATCTGGACGGTGTTGAGCGCCGCGCCCTTGCGCAGATTGTCCGAGACGCACCAGAAGGCGAGGCCGTTCTCGACCGTGGCGTCCTCGCGGATGCGCGAGATATAGGTGGCGTCCTCGCCGGCCGCCTCGTGCGGGGTGATGTAGCCGCCGGGCTCGTGCTTGTCGATGACGAGGATGCCGGGCGCGCTGCGCAGCACCTCGCGCGCCTCATCGGCGGTGATCGGCTTCTCGCACTCGATGTTGACCGCTTCCGAATGGCCGATGAAGACCGGCACGCGCACGCAGGTCGCGGTCAGCTTGATCTTCGGGTCGAGGATCTTCTTGGTCTCGACCACCATCTTCCACTCTTCCTTGGTGAAGCCGTCCTCCATGAAGACGTCGATCTGCGGGATGAGGTTGAAGGAGATCCGCTTCGGGAACTTCTTGGTCTGGATCTCGCCGGCCGAGAAGACCGCGCGGGTCTGGTTGAACAGCTCGTCCATGCCCTCCTTGCCGGCGCCGGAGACCGACTGATAGGTCGAGACGACGACGCGCTTGATGCCGAAGCGGTCATGCAGCGGCTTCAGCGCCACGACGAGCTGGGCGGTCGAGCAGTTCGGGTTGGCGATGATGTTCATCTTGCCGAAGCCGGCGGCGGCCGCGGCATTCACCTCCGGCACGATCAGCGGCACGTCGGGATGGGTCCGCCAGGCCGAGGAATTGTCGATCACGACGCAGCCCTGCGCGCCGATCTTGGGCGACCATTCCTTCGAGATCTCGCCGCCCGCCGACATCAGGCAGATGTCGGTGTCGGAAAAGTCGTGATGCTCGAGCGCCCTCACCTTCAGCGTCTTGTCGCCGAAGGAGACCTCGGTGCCGACCGAGCGGGACGAGGCCAGCGCCACCACCTCGCCGACGGGGAAGGCGCGCTCGGCGAGGATGTCCAGCATCTCGCGGCCCACATTGCCGGTAGCCCCGACCACTGCGACCTTGAAGCTCATTGATGTGATCCTTTGCGGATAGATCGGTTCGGATCTCCCTTTGGGAGCCGCCCCCGTCCTGTCTCGGGCGGGTTCGGCGATCTGCCCCCGCCGGGGGGAGATGGACCCGGAACCGAGGCGAAGCGTCAGCGCGACGGACCGGCTTTCCCGGTCGTCGTTTTGGTCGTGTGTTTCGTCGTCAGGCCGACAGTCACGGAACCAATCCCGAAGGGCTGCAAACTTCGCAAAGCGGCGCGAGACTGCGCCGTGCGCTGTCAGAACACCGGCGGCGACAAAAAGTCAATTCCCTACCCGTTCCGCCGTTCCGGCGGCGCGCTCCATTAACCCTGCTTCTTGACCCGCTGTTCATGCTGCCGGGCGAAACCCGCCGCCCGGTAACCTCCGGGCCACCCTCCCGCGGCAGGCTCCGGGCAGTTTTGCAGAGAGGCGCGGCGATGCCGCCGCGCGGGAGTGACGGGTTGCGTTCGGGATCGGGTTCGGCGTCGGGGAGCATGCGGGCGGGGCTGGAGCGGCTGCGGCCCTGGCTCGCCTTGGCCGGCGCGGCATGCCGAAGCGCGGCGCGGCGTCTCGCGCGCATCGACATCGTCCCCGCCCTGATCTCCGCCGCCGATCACGGCGAACGCCAGGCGCGCGCCTTGTGGCGAGGCCTGGGCCGGCTCGTCCCACGCCGCGGGCTCGGCCTGCCGGGCGCCCTGCTCTGGCGCGGGCTCGCCGCCCTGGCCGGACTCGGCATGACCGCGGCCCTGGTCACCGGGCTCTCGGCCAAGGACGAGGCCCCGCCGCAATTGGCCAGCCTCGCCTCCGCTCCCCTATCGGAGGATGCCGCTTCGCCGCCGGCCGCGCGGTCCGCCGCCCGTCCGGCGAGCCTCGGCGCCGGCGACTGGAGCCCGATTTCCCGCCCGATCGCGCTGTTCGATCTCGCCGCGCCCGAACTCGGCCGCGCCGCCCCCGCCTATGAGGCCCGGCGCGCGCCCGACGGCCGCCGCGAGGACGTGATGACCTTCGCCGCCTTCGCCGGGAAGGGACCCCATCTCGCCCTGCGCCTGCGCACCGGGCCATCGGCGGCGCGCGGCGCCCGGCCCTTCACCATCGACCTCGTCCGCGAGGCGGCGCAGCGCGCGCTCTCGGTGACGCGCAGCAGCGCGCCGGCCGCGATCCCGACCCGCTTCGGCACGCTGGAAACCGCCGATGTCGTCCTCGACGACGGCGGCACCAGCCGCAACTGCCTCGCCTTCCGCTCGGCGCAGGAGAGCGCGGCCTTCGCGATGAGCGGCTGGTGGTGCGCCGCCGGCAGGCCCAGCGACCGGCGCCAGCTCGCCTGCCTCATCGACCGGCTCGACCTCGTCAACGCCGCGGACGACGAGGCGCTGCGCCGCGCCTTCGCCCGCAGCGAGCTCGCGCGCGACCCCGCCTGCGCCCGGCAGCATCTCGCCGCGACCGGCCGCAAGGCGTCCTGGCTCGATGGCGACGGCGCGGTGCCGGCGCTGCGCATGAAGACCGCGACGGCGGAAGCGGCGAAGGCCACGCCGCCGGCGCGCCCCGCCCGCGCCAAGGCCGCGCGCCGCAAGCGCTGAGCCGCCCGCGGGGCCCCGGCGCTGGCGTACCGGCCTCGACACTCTATCTCACTGATTTTTCGTGTGATTTTACCGAAGGCCGCGTTCCGCTTTTCGGGCGATGCGCTAACAATCTTGTTAACGGGCGTGCATTAGGCTTCGCTGCGTAATCGGGATGCTTACATCGAGTGGGTGCCGCCACTCCCGGAGGTTGTCTGTCATGATGTCTTTCAAGCGCCTTGCCGCCGCATGCGCCGTCGCTCTGGCGGCCTCGACCGTCATGGCGAGCCTCGCCGAAGCCCAGAATCGCCGCGGGCCGCTGCGGATCACCGTCCAGAAGCGCAGCTATCTCGACGCCGGCAATGTCGTGCCGGTCGGCTCGATGAACAACTATGCGAGCCAGCATTTCGCCGCCGCGCCGGTCTATGTGAACACCGGCAGCCTCTATGGCGAAAGCACCCTGCCCGGCCGCGTCGGCTCCGGCAGCAACCCCTTCGCCAACACCATCGAGACGCCGCGCTTCTGAGCGACGGCGTCCCGCCGCGTCACCTCAGGGCAGCGCCTTGAGATAGCGCACCGGCCGCCCCGGCGCGGCGGCGTTGGCGGCGTGGACGATGGCGTTCGCGTCGATGCCGAAATGCCGGTAGAGATCGGCGACCGTGCCGGTCTGGCCGAAATGCTCGACGCCGAGCGCCTTCTGCCGGTGGCCATGGACGCTGCCGAGCCAGGCCAGCGTCGCCGGATGCCCGTCCAGCACCGAGACGATGCCGCAATCGCGCGAGAGCACGCCGAGCAGGCGCTCGATATGGCTGGTCGCCGCGTGGTTGCCGCGCTGGCGCGCCCGCTCGGCCGCCTGCCAGCCGGCATTGAGCCGGTCGGCCGAGGTGATGGCGAGCAGGCCGACATCGCGCCGGTCCTCGGAGAGGAGGCCGACGGCCTCGATCGCCTCCGGCGCCACCGCGCCGGTATAGGCGATGACCACCGAGGCGTTCGGGCCCGGCTTCCTGAGCCAGTAGGCGCCGTCGATGATCTCGCGCTCCAGCTCGGGCGTCATCGCCCGGCTCGGCTGCTCGACCTGCCGGGTCGAAAGGCGCAGATAGACCGAGCCGCCGGTCTCGTCGCGCAGCCAGGTCTTTTCCACTAGCTCGCGCTCGTCGGGGTCGCCCTCGCCGTCGCGCTGCATGTAGTCGAAGGACCAGCGCATCATCACGGCGAGCTCGTCGACGAAGGCGGGCTCGAAGGCGCACAAGCCGTCCTGGCTCATGCCGATCAGCGGCGTCGCGATCGACTGATGCGCCCCGCCCTCCGGCGCCAGCGTCACGCCGGACGGCGTCGCCACCAGCATGAAGCGGGCATCCTGGTAGCAGGCATAGTTCAGCGCATCGAGCCCGCGCGAGATGAAGGGATCGTAGAGCGTGCCGATGGGGATCAAGCGCTCGCCGAAGATCGAATGCGACAGGCCGAGCGCCGAGAGGTTGATGAACAGGTTCATCTCGGCGATGCCGAGCTCGATATGCTGGCCCTTCGGCGAGAATTCCCATTTCTGCATCGAGGGAATGCGCTCGTCCTTGAAGGTGTCGGCCATCGAGGCCTTGGCGAAGAGCCCGCGCCGGTTCACCCAGGGGCCGAGATTGGTCGAGACGGTGACGTCCGGCGCCGTGGTGACGATGCGGTCGGCGAGCGGGCCGCCCGCCTTGGCGAGCTCGTCCAGAATCTTGCCGAAGCCCATCTGCGTCGACATCGTCGGCTGGATGCCGGCCTCCAGCCTGGCC
Source organism: Hyphomicrobiales bacterium (assembly GCA_900466745.1). Lineage (GTDB taxonomy): Bacteria > Pseudomonadota > Alphaproteobacteria > Rhizobiales > Beijerinckiaceae > Allobosea > Allobosea minatitlanensis. Next base: position 70,614 of record UBNE01000002.1, read on the forward strand.
GGCACCGGCAGCTTGGCGGCGGAGAGGCGCCGGCGCCCTTCCGCGAAGAACGGCACGGCGTCGAGGAAGGCGCGGATCTCGCCCTCGGGCAGGCCCATTCCCTCGAACGGATCCCATTCATGGCCGGGGCGGATGCCGTTGGCCTTGCGGAAGCCGTCGAGCTGCTCCCTGGTCATCAGCCCGGCATGGTTGTCCTTGTGGCCGGCGATCGGCAGGCCGAAGCCCTTCACCGTATAGGCGAGGAAGCAGACCGGCCGGTCATGGTCGATCGCCTCGAAGGCCTCCAGGATCGACGGCAGATCGTGGCCGCCGAGATTGCACATCAGCTTCGACAATTCGGCGTCGGAGCGCTTCTCGATCAGCCTGGTCACCGGCCCCTGGTCGCCGAGATCGTCCATCAGCCGCTTGCGCCAGGCCGCGCCGCCCTGGAAGGTCAGCGCCGAATAGAGCTGGTTCGGGCAGGAATCGATCCAGGCCTTCAGCCTGTCGCCGCCCTTCTCCTTGAACGCCGCCTGCTGCAGCGAGCCGTATTTCAGCGTCACGACATCCCAACCGAAATTGCGGAACATCGTCTCGAAGCGGTCGTAGAGCCCCTCGCGGATCACCGCGTCGAGCGACTGGCGGTTGTAGTCGATGATCCACCAGGTGTTGCGCAGCCCGTGCTTCCAGCCCTCCATCAGGGCCTCGAAGATATTGCCCTCGTCGAGCTCGGCATCGCCGATCAGCGAGACCATGCGGCCCTCGGGACGATCCTTCGCCCAGCCATGCGCCTTCACGTAATCCTGGGTCAGCGAGGAGAACAGCGTCTGCGCGACGCCAAGGCCGACCGAGCCGGTCGAGAAATCGACGTCGTCGATATCCTTGGTGCGCGAGGGATAGCTCTGCGCGCCCTTGTAGCCGCGGAAATTCTCCAGCTTCTCGCGGGTCTGCAACCCCATCAGATAATTGATGGCATGGAAGATCGGCGAGGCGTGCGGCTTCACCGCCACCCGGTCCTGCGGGCGCAAAGCCGCCATGTAGAGCGCCGTCATGATGGTGGCGAGCGAGGCCGAGGAGGCCTGGTGCCCGCCGACCTTCATCCCGTCCTCGTTCGGGCGGATATGGTTGGCGTTGTGGATCGTCCAGGAGGCGAGCCAGAGGATCTTCTTCTCCAGCTCGGCGAGAAACGGCAGGCGCGGATCGGTGGTCATGGTTTTTGGCTCGAACTCCCCAGGCTCCCGATCATGCATGGAAGCCCTGGTGAGGCGAACCAATTTTCAGCGCCGCGGCTGCCGTTCTTAGCGGATTCCCCTACACATCTTCGCCCGATGGCAGAAAAACGCCAAAAGCCCGGAGAGTCCCGTGCCGGCTACCGGTCGATCTGGCCGATCCGGTCCAGCCCGGCGGCGAAGCCGTTGAGCGGCACGTTGAACGAGACCGGCTCGCCGGTGGAGAGGTTGAGCGCCGCCACCGTCAGCGTCTTGCCGGCCTTCATCGCATCGGTCGCGACCGTCGGGAAGGAGATCGGCAGCAGGCAGCCCTGCGCCAGGCAGGTCGAGAAGCGCAGGCCCTGGCCGAGATCCTTGTCGTCGAGCCGCAGCACCGCGCCGTTCTCCAGCTTCATGCCGAACGGGAACAGGATCGTGCCTTCCGCCCGCCCGTCCTTGGGAGTGCGCAATTCGATGGCGAAGACGCGCTGGCCGGTCTGGCTGTTGCCCTGCGCCTGGGTCAGCAGGCAGAGGCGCTGGCCGTTGAGGATGCGGCAGTCGACGGTCCAGTCGCCATAGGTCTCGTTGATCGCGCTCGCGCCGTTCGGCAGCGTCGCCGCAGCCGCCGCGGGCTGCGCCACGGCCGGGGCGGCGGGGCTTGCGGCCGGCTTGGCGGCCGGGCGCGCGGCGGGCTTCGGCGCCGGGCGCGCGGGCGCAGGCGCCGCCGGAGCGCTCGCCGGCTCCTCCTGGGCGCGCAGAGGCTGCGCGCCAAGCCAGAGCGCCGAGAACAGAAGAGCGGCGGCCGCGGAAGCCGAACCCAGGCGAAGGACAGTCTTCATGGCATTTCAATTCAGCGAGAGGAACTGCATCGGCAGGTAGCAAGGCGCCACGGCAACGTCAAAACCAAAGACGATTTCAGATGACCCGCGCGTCATCCTGTGTCTTTTCAGCAATTGAGCCGAATTCGACAAAGTCTAAACATGGGAAGCTATGGAGCCGGCCGCGCGAAGACAGCCGCGGCCGGGCGAGAGAGGCAGGCAGCGGCCGGACCGCCGCGCTCATGGCTCGCGCCGCGCTCATGCCGCATCCTGCAGGATATGGGCCCGGACCAGCCGGCGCAGCGCCGCGGCGTCGCGGGCCGCCAGCGCCTCGACCATGGCAAAATGCTCGCGGTTCGACTGCTCGATCCGGCTGCGCTTCTGCCACTGCCCCGCCGCCGCCGAGGAGATGCGCCCGCGCAGCTCCTGCACCAGCGCGGTCAGTTCGGGATTGCCGGACAAGCCCAGCAGATGGCCGTGGAAGGCGATATTGGCGTCGTGGAGGTCGATCACCGTGCCCTTGCCCAGCAGGCTCTCGAAGCGGCGCGCCAGCCGCAGCGCTTCCGCGACGTCCTCATCCCGCAGACGCGCCATGATGCCGTCAACCGCGCCGGTCTCGAGGATGACCCGCACGTCGCGGATCTCGCGCGCCAGACGCCCGTCGGGCTTGACGACATGGTAGCCGCGATTGGGCAGGTGCACGACGAGCCGCTTCTGGACCAGCCGGTCCAGCGCCCGGCGCACATCCATGCGCTTGGCGCCGTGACGCTGCTCGATATCGATCTGCTTCAGCCACTGGCCCGGAGCGAGCGCGCCGGACTGGATCTCGCCCGCCAGCGCGTTGGCGAGCGCGTCGGGGCGGCCGGAGCGCGCCTTCGCGCTGCCCGCCTGCCCGCTCGCCCGTTTCGCCTCGCCGCCAGCCATCGCCGCCTCATGCATCGCCGGACCGGCCGCCCTGCGCCCGGCCGGCTTGTCCCGTCACAACCCATATGGGAAAAATTGGCGCCAATACAGATGGCGCGATTCCGCGCGACAGGAGCCCCCATGAGCAGCAGCAAGGACGCCAGCAACAGCAAGGAAGTCTGGCGGCGGATCGACGACAAGGCCCCGGAGTATTTCGCGCTGTCGGACCGCATCTGGCACATGCCCGAGCTGAACTATCAGGAGGTGCGCTCCGCCGCCGAGCACCGCGCCATGCTGGAGCGCGAGGGCTTCCGGATCACCGAAAATGTCGCGGGCCTGCCGACCGCGCTGATCGGCGAAGCCGGCGAGGACGGGCCGGTCATCGCCATCATGGGCGAGTACGACGCCCTGCCCGGCCTGAGCCAGGAGGCCGGCGTCACCGCCGCGTCCCCGGTCGAGAAGGGCGGCAACGGCCATGGCTGCGGCCACAACATGCTGGGCGCGGCCTCGCTGCTGGCCGCCGCCGCGGTCAAGGACTATCTCGCCGCCAACGGGCTGAAGGGCCGGGTGCGCTATTACGGCTGCCCCGCCGAGGAAGGCGGCTCGGCCAAGGGCTTCATGGTCCGCGCCGGCGCCTTCGACGATGTCGACATCGCCCTGTGCTGGCACCCGGCCTCCTTCTCCGGCGTCAGCCGGCCGTTCTCGCTGGCCTGCGTCGAGGTCGAGTTCACCTTCACCGGCAGGGCCTCGCATGCCGCCGCCGCGCCGCATCTCGGCCGCTCCGCCCTCGATGCGGTCGAGCTGATGCATATCGGCGTCAACTACATGCGCGAGCACATGCCGTCGACGGCGCGCGTGCACTACGCCGTCATCAACGCCGGCGGCATCGCGCCCAACGTCGTGCAGGCGACGGCGACGACGCGCCAGCTCATCCGCGCCGCGACGCTGTCGGAAATGTGGGATCTGGTCGCCCGGGTGAAGAAGATCGCCGAGGGCGCGGCGCTGATGACCGAGACGCAGGTCGCCGCCAGGCAGCTTTCGGGCGACGCCAACCTCGTCGGCAACCGCCCGCTCGAGGAGGCGATGCACGCCAATCTCCAGGCGCTCGGCGGTCCCGGCTTCGACGCCGCCGACCACGCCTTCGCCGCCGGCTTCCAGAAGACGCTGAGCGCCGAGGACATCGCCGCGTCCTATGCGCGGCTGGGCCTGGCCCCTCGGCAGGGGGAGGCGTTGAACGACGAGATCTACCCGCTCGGCGCCGGCAGCGACACCTCGGTCGGCTCGACCGATGTCGGCACGGTGAGCTGGGTGGTCCCGACCGTGCAGTGCCGCACGGCCTGCTATGCGGTCGGCACCCCCGGCCATTCCTGGCAGCTCGTGGCGCAGGGCCTCGCCCCCGCCGCGCATAAGGGCCTCGCCCTCGCGGCCAAGGCAATGGCCGGCGTCGCCGCGGACGTGCTGAACGACCCCGCTTTGCTCGCGGCGGCCAAGGACGCCTTCGCCGCCTTCCGGGCGCAGAATCCCTTCGCCAATCCGATCACCGACGATGTCGAGCCGCCGCTCGACATGGCGGCTCACTGAGTCGGCGCATCCGGCCCGCCCTGCCCGGCATCGGGGCCGGGCGGGCGCGTCGCCTTGAACGTCTCGACGGCGGCGGCGGCGAGGTCGGTGATCGAGGCCGGCCGCTCGCCGATCAGCCGCAGCACGATGCGCCCGAGCCGGGCCTTGGCGTCGCTCTCCAGCTCCGCCGCGAGGCGCTCGTCATGGCCGAGCGCCGCCCAGGCGCGGGCGTGGACCGCTTCGGCGACGAGCAGTTCCTTGGAGTTCAGCACTCCGGGAAAACTTGAGGGGCGTGGCGGCATCGAACGGTCGGTCATGGTCACGCGGGCGATATAGGGTCGGCGCGGGCGAGGGCAACCCCGCCCATCGTCGCCCTCACCCGCGCGGAACCTTTCCCGCCGCCCGGTCCAGCGCGCGCTCGCGCAGCGTCGCCGCGAGCAGTTGCGCCGGCAGGGGCAGCACCGTGTCGCTGCGCGTCGTCAGCCCGACCGGGCCGAGCGTATCGGCCGTATCGGCCGGCAGGGCCGCGAGCCAGCCCGTCCCGACATCCTCGGCGACGACGCCTTCCGAGATGAACCAGATACCGTCGCCCAGGCGCAGATAGTTCCGCGCGAAGGCGTCGGACACCGTCTCGATCACCCCGGCGGCCGGCCGCAGCGCATGGGTGAGCAGATAGCGCTCCACCGTCGAGCTGATCACCGATCCCGGCGGCGGCAGCAGCCACTGGTAATCGGCGACCTTGGCCATGTCGAAGGAGGCGGCGCCGAGCAGCGGATGCTGCGGCCGGACCGCCAGCGCGATCCGCTCCGAATAGAGATGCTCGAAGGCGAAGCCGCGCATCGTCTCCGGGTCGGGCATGCGGCCGATCACGAGGTCGAGATCGCCCAGCCTGAGCTGCGTCATCAGCACGTCGTTCGGCCCGGTCACGATGCGCGGGCGCATCGCGCCGTAGCGGCTCACCACCTCCGCCAGGGCGCGCGGCAGAACATGCGCGGAAACCGTGGGCAAGGCCCCGACCGAGAACGCGATCGCGGAGTCGCCGCCGTCATGCCCGACCATGCTGACGCCCTGCTTCAGCGCCGTCACGCTCGCCCCGGCATAGCGGAAGAACACCTCCCCGGGGCCGGTCAGCACCATCGGCCGGCGGCTCGGCTCGAACAGCGTCGCGCCGAGGATGTCCTCCAGTTCCTGCACGGTCTTCGAGACCGCGGGCTGGCTCAATCCGAGCAGCGCGGCGGCCTTCACCACGCTCCTCAGCCGCGCCACCTCGAGGAAGGACACCAGATGGCGCAGCTTGATGCGCCCGTTGAGCGGCCGAAGGCGCGGCATGATGTCGGCCAGGATAACCTCCCAGTTAATCTGAAGCCCGTAAAACGGCCCGAACATATCCTTTCCCGCATGAGGAAGGGCGCTCCGTCAAGGCGATGCGGCAGGCTGCCTCGTGCGGCATTGTGGGCCGCGCCACGAGTTGGCCGCGGGCTTGCGAAAGGGTAAGGTGCGCCATCTTGCGTGACGACATCCACACCACCGGCTTGCCGGCCCTCTGCGCCTCCTGCGAAGCACGCCATCGCGGGATCTGCGGTGCGCTGACCGCCGAGCAGCTCACCCTGCTCGCCAAAGCCTCGTCGAAGCGCAGGGCCGAGGAAGGCGCCGAGCTGATCGGCGACGCCGAGAACGTCGAGAGCTACGCCAACGTGCTCTCCGGCGTGGTCAAGCTGACCAAGATGCTGTCCGACGGCCGCCAGCAGATCGTCGGGCTCCAGTTCGCGCCCGATTTCGTCGGCCGGCCCTTCCGGACGGAGAGCACGCTCGCGGCCGAGGCCGCGACCGATGTCGAATTGTGCTCCTTCCCGCGCGCCACGGTCGAGCGGATGATGGCGGAGCAGCCCGATCTCGAGCACCGCCTGCTGGAGCAGACCCTGAAGGAGCTCGACCAGGCCCGCGACTGGATGGTAACCCTCGGCCGCAAGACCGCGGCGGAGAAGGTCGCGAGCTTCATCCTGATGATCGCGCGCAACATCGACCCGACGATGCAGCCGCAGCAGCGCGCCGTCACCTTCGACCTGCCGCTGTCGCGGGCCGAGATCGCCGACTTCCTCGGCCTCACCATCGAGACCGTCAGCCGGCAGTTCACGCGGCTGCGCAGCGAGGGCGTCATCCGCATCGAGCACAACCGCCGCGTCATCCTCGACGACATCCGCAAGCTCGCCGCCAGCGCCGGCAACTGAGCGCCGCTCAGCCGCCCCCGGGCAGCATGGTCAGGATGCAGTCCTGCTCGAAGGCGATGTGCCGGCGCATCGAGTCGAACAGCGCCCGCAGCATGTAGCCGAACGCCTCCGGATTCGCGATCGGCCGCCCCTCGCCATAGGCCCGCAGCGCCTCGCTCAGATCCTCGGCGGCGCAGCGATCCTGGACATGCTCGGCGCGCAGCCGGCTCACGATGACGGCGTTGCGCTGCGAGATGGCGAAGACCGGGAAGACGAACTGCTCCTCGAAGCGGTGGCAGGCCTCGATCAGCGGCACGAGGCTGCTCGCCAGCATCAGGCAGCGCATCCGGTCGACATGGGCCGGCAGCTCGTCGGCGATCCGCTCCAGCGCTTCGCAGGCTTCCAGCATCCGGGCATGGCCCCGCGCCATGTCCATGCGCGGGACGAAGCCGGCGGCGTTCCATGCGCCGCTCCCGACCGGGTGGCGTGTCATGGCCGTCCCATCACGGCGTCGGCAGCGGGACGGCCTCGTGCGTCGGCTCTTCGCGCACGGTGCGCAGCTCGTACCAAAGCGCGTTCAGGATGCCGACGGAGGCGGCGAGGCCGAGGCCGAGTATCCAGGCGAAATACCACATGGCGCGTTCTCTCCTGTCCGGGTTCAGTAGGCCGAGTGGCCCGCATCCTCGACGCTCTTTTCGGTGACCTTGCCCCACAGCACGCTGTAGACCCAGGCGGTGTAGGCCAGCACCAGCGGCAGGAAGACCACGGTCGCCAGCAGCATGTTGCGCAGCGTGGCGCGGCTCGACGAGGCATCGAACACCGCGAGCGAATGGGCCGGATTGCTGCTCGAGGGCAGCAGGACCGGGAACATCGCCACGCCGACCGTCGCCACGATCATGGCGACGCCGAGCTTGGAGGCGAGGAAGGTCAGCCCCTCCCAACGGGCCCGGAAGCCGATGAGGGCGACGAGCGGCGCGGCGACGCCGAGCGCCGGCACGATCCAGAGCAGCGGCCGCGCCCGGAAATTGGCAAGCCAGGCGCCCGGATCGGCGACCACCGTCTTGAGCAGCGGGTTGGACGGCCCGTCCCAGGCGATCGGCGAGGTCACCTTGTAGCCGCCGAGCAGGCCGGCCTGCACCAGAAGCCCGCCGCCGGCGAACAGCACCGCCGTCAGCAGGGCGGCGAGCGTCCCGAAGCGGCGCGCCCGCGCCGCGACCGGCCCGTCGGCCTTGAAGGCGAGCCAGGCGGCGCCGTGCATCACCAGCATCGCCAGCGACACCAGCCCGCAATAGAGCGCGGCCGGGTTGAGCAGGCCGAAGAGGTTGCCCTCGTAGATCGGCCGCAGGTCCGGGGTGAAGTGGAAGGGCACGCCCTGCAAGGTGTTGCCCACCGCGACGCCGAAGATCAGCGCCGGCACGGCGCCGCCGATGAACAGCGCCCAGTCCCAGCGCGCGCGCCAGGCGGGGTCGGGCCGCTTCGAGCGGTATTTGAAGCCGACGGGCCGCAGGATCAGCGCGCTCAGCACCAGGAACATCGCCAGGTAGAAGCCGGAGAAGCTGACCGCGTAGAGCGCCGGCCAGGCGGCGAAGATCGCGCCGCCGCCCAGGATGAACCAGACCTGGTTGCCCTCCCAGACCGGGCCGATGGTGTTGATCGCCACCCGCCGCTCGATGTCCTCCCTGGCGACGAAGGGCAGCAGCGCGCCCACGCCCATGTCGAAGCCGTCGGTCACGGCGAAGCCGATGAGCAGGACGCCGAGCAGGACCCACCAGATCAGCCGCAGCGTCTCGTAGGAAAACAGGAATTCGATCATCGTCATGATTCCTTGCGGGCTGCGGTCATTCGGCCGGGGCGACGGCGGGGCGCGGGGCCGGCCGGCCCGGCCGCAGCCCCTCGACGACGGCGGCGATCTCCGGCCCCTTGCGGATGGCGGCCAGCATCAGCCTGACCTCGATGATCGCGAGCACGCCGTAGAGCAGCGTGAAGCCGGCGATGGTGAGCAGCAGATTGTAGATGCCGAGCTCCGAGGTCGCGAGGAAGGTCGGCAGCACGCCTTCGATGATCCAGGGCTGCCGGCCGAACTCGGCGACGAACCAGCCGACCTCGATCGCGATCCAGGGCAGCGGCATCGCCAGCAGTGCCATGCGGAACAGCCAGCGCGGCGCCTCCGCCTCGCGGATCGTGTGCCACAGCGAGACCGCGAAGACGCCGAGCAGGACGAAGCCGCACAGCACCATCAGGCGGAAGCCGAAGAACAGCCACGGCACCCCCGGCACGGTCGACCAGGCGGCGTCCTTGATGTTCTGCTCGGTCGCCTGCCGCGGATCGGCGACGAACTGCTTCAGCAGCAGCGCGTAGCCGAGATCGTGCGAGGAGGCCTTGAAGGCGGCGCGGGCGACGCCGTCGTCCCGGTCGACCTTCAGCTTCTCCAGCGCGTCATAGGCGATCAGCCCGTCGCGGATGCGCGCCTCCGCCCGCTGCACCAATTCGTCGATGCCGGGGATCGGCGTGTCGACCGAGCGCGTGCCGATCAGGCCCATCACCCAGGGGATATGGATGGCGAAATGGGTCTTGCGGTCGCTCCGGCTGGGGATGCCGATGGCGGTGAAGGAGGCCGGCGGCGCTTCCGTCTCCCACATCGCCTCGATCGCGGCGAGCTTCATCTTCTGGTTGTCGGTCAGCGCATAGCCGCTCTCGTCGCCGAGCACGATCACCGACAGCGCCGAGGCGAGGCCGAAGGCCGAGGCGATGACGAAGGAGCGCTTCGCCAGCTCGATATGCCGGCCGCGCAGCATGTACCAGCCCGAGACGCCGAGCACGAAGGTGGCGGCGCAGACATAGCCGGCCGAGACGGTGTGGACGAACTTCGCCTGCGCCACCGGGTTGAAGATCACCGCCACGAAATCGGTGACCTCCATGCGCATCGTCTCGAGGTTGAAGGCGGCGCCAACCGGGTTCTGCATCCAGCCATTGGCGACCAGGATCCACAGCGCCGAGAAATTCGTGCCGAGCGCCATCAGCCAGGTCACGATCATATGGGCGCGCGGCGACAGCCGGTCCCAGCCGAAGAAGAACAGCCCGACGAAGGTCGCCTCGAGGAAGAAGGCCATCAGGCCCTCGATCGCCAGCGGCGCGCCGAAGACGTCGCCGACATAATGCGAGTAATAGGCCCAGTTCATGCCGAACTGGAATTCCATGGTGATGCCGGTGGCGACGCCGAGCGCGAAGTTGATGCCGAACAGCACGCCCCAGAACTGCGTCATGTCGCGCCAGATCGTCCGGCGGGTCATGACATAGACGGTTTCCATCATCGCGAGCAGGATGGACAGGCCGAGCGTCAGCGGCACGAACAGGAAGTGATAGAGGGCCGTCAGCGCGAACTGGAGGCGCGACAACTCGACGAGAAGCGGATCGACCATGGCAGCATCCTTTCGGGACGTTTCCTTATAGCCCAATAGCCGTCACGCTTCTTGACTTCGATCAAGCCGGATCGGCCGGCGCCGTGCGAAGGAAGGGACATGGAGCAGCCTGCCACATCGGGGGACCAGCCAGACCGCGGCGGCGCCGGAGGCGCCTTCGCCGCGCTCGAGCGGGCGCGCCGCCTCGGCGCGCGCGGACTTGCGCATCTGCTCGGCTGGCAGTTCGCGCGCCTCGCGTTGCGGCTCGCCGCTTCCGGCCTGATGGCCTGGCTCTTCGGCCATCTCGTGATGGGCGGGACCGTCCCGCCCATGCTCGTCGCCGGGATCGCGCTTTCGGCCCTCGGCGCGGCGCTCGCCGGGCTGATCGCCGACCGCACCCAGGCCACGGCCGAGGCGCGGGTCGCGACCAGGCTGCGCGACGCGGCCACCATGCGGCTTCAGTCCCTGCCGGCCCGGCGCCTGCGCGCCCTTTCGGCCGGCGGCGCCACGGTCGGGCTCCAGCGCCATCCCGAGGCGGTGGCGAGCCTCGTCATCGGCCACCGCGCCGCCAGCCTGGCCATGGCCGTCGGTCCGCTCCTGGCGGCGGCGGTGCTCGCCATCGTCTCCTGGCAGGCGGCGCTGCTGGTGCTGGTCCTGACCCCGGTGATGATCCTGTTCTTCGCCCTGGTCGGCCAGGCCATCCGCCGGCGGGCCGACGCCCAGGAGGAGGCCTTCAGCCATCTCGCCGGCCAGTTCGCCGACCGCATCCGCACGCTGCCGACCATCCTCGCCAACGACGCGCTCGCCGCCGAGGAGAGCAAGCTCGCCGGCCGGCTCGACGCCTATGTCGGCAAGACCATGGGCGTGCTGCGCATCGCCTTCCTCAATGCCGGGCTGATCGACTTCTTCGCCTCGCTCTCGATCGCGATGCTCGCCGTCTTCCTCGGCCTCGGCCATCTCAGGCTGGCGACGATTCCCGGCTTCTCCGATCTGGCGCTCTGGCAGAGCCTCTTCATCCTGATGATCGCGCCGGAGTATTTCGCGCCGTTCCGCCGCTTCTCCGAGCAGTATCACGCCAAGGCCGAAGGGCTCGCCGCCGCCGCCGCCCTCGACGGCCTGCTCGACGCCGACGCGGCCCCCGCACCGCTCCTGCCCGCGGTCGAGCGCGCCCTGGCGACGCTCGTCCTGCCGGCGCGGGGCCTCGTCGTCGTCGCCGGCCCGAGCGGCGCCGGCAAATCGACCCTGCTGCGCCGGCTCGCCGGCGTCGAGGCCGGCCCGGCGCCCTCTCCCCGGCCGCTGCCGGGCTGCGTCTGGGTCGCGACCGACAGCCCGGTCGCCGGCGGCACGCTGGCGGACGCGCTCCGCGACGGAACCGGCCCCGCCTGCCCGACCCGCCTGCGCGAGGCCGCCGCCCGGATCGGCCTGCTCGACGACGCCCTGCTGCCCGGCGGGCTCGAGGCCCGCATCCGGGCCGGCGGCGCCAACCTGTCCGGCGGCCAGCGGCTGCGGATCGCCCTGGGGCGCGCACTGCTGAGCCGGCGCATCGTCGTCGCCGACGAGCCGACGGCCAAGCTCGACGCCGCGACCGCCGCGGCGGTGCGCCGCGCGCTGGGCGACATGGCGAAAACCCGGCTCGTCATCGTCGCGAGCCACGACCCCGCGCTGATCGCCCTCGCCGACCGCAACGTCGCGCTCGGCGCCACGCCCCGGCTGGAGACGGCCGCATGACGGATGCCTCTCCCGAACGCAGCGGCGGCGCGCGCAGGCTCTGGCGTCGGGCGGCGCTCTTCGCCGCGGCCGCGCTCCTCTGCGGCGTGCTGCTCGGCGGGCTTTCCGCCTGGTTCCTCGGCTCGGTCGCGCTGGCGGGGCTGACGGCCGCCGCCTACAGCTTCAACTTCCATATCCCGGCCGCGCTGGTGCGGCTCTTCGCCGTCGGCCGGACGGCGGCCCGCTATGGCGAGCGCCTGAGCGGCCACCATGCGGCGCTGAGCGACCAGACGACGCGCCGGGTCGCGCTGTTCCGCGCCATGGCCGCCGCCCCGGCGGTACGCAGCGCCGGCTGGCAGCTCGCGGACCAGGCGCGGCTGGCGGATTATCTCGACGACGTCGAGGATCTCGACTTCGCCCGGCTGCGCGCCGATCTCCCCGCCCTGCTCCTCGCCGCCGGAACGGCCGCCGCCCTGGTCGCCACCGCCTGCATCGCCCCGCTCGCCCTGGTTCCGATCGCGGCCTGGCTGGCCGTCCTCGCCGTCGCGGCGCGCCGGCTCGCCCGCAGGGGCGCGCTGGCCTGGGAGCAGGCCCGGGCCCTGCGCCGCGACGGCGCGCAGCGCTTCGGCGCCGCGATGGCCGCGGTCGTGCCACTCCAGGCCGAGGGACGCTGGGCCGGCCATTGCGCCGAGGCGCTCGGCCGCTTCTCGCGCGCCGACGAGGCCGAGCGCACCCTGCGCCTCTCCCAGTCCGGCCTCGACGCGCTCGCCTCGCTGCTCGGCCCCCTCGCCGCCGTCAGCGTCTTCGCCGCCGCCTGGCATGGCGGGGCGCGGGCCGAGGCCTTGCTGGTCCCGGCTTTCCTCGCCTTCTCCTGGTTCGCGCTGGCTGAGGCGGCGCAGGGCGCCTCGCGCATGGTCGTCGCGACGCTGCGCCGCCGGGCCGCGCAAGCGGGCATCGACCGCTGGACCGAGACCCGGGCGCGTTCGGCGGCGCCGGCCCGGGCCCCGGCCCGGCTCGCCACGCTCCACAGCGCCGCCTGGCAGCGCCGCGCGCCGAATGGCCGCCCGCTCGGCGGCCCGCTCGCCCTGGCCCTGCGCGCCGGGCGCCCGACCATACTCACCGGCGCCAGCGGCATCGGCAAGACCAGCCTGCTCAAGCAGATCGCCGGCTGGACCGGCCAGGACGTGCTGGAGAGCGAGGCCGGGCCGCTCGCCGCCGCCGACCGGCGCGCTGCCAGCATGTTCTGCCCGCATGACGCGGCGATCCTCGCCGATACGGTCCGCGCCAACCTCTTCGCCCCGGCCTGCCCGGACGAAGAGCTCTGGCAGGCGCTGGAGGCCGTCGAGCTGGCCGAGCGCATCCGCGCGGCCGGGGGGCTGGACGGCTGGATCACGCAGGACATGCTCTCCCTCGGCGAGGCGCAGCGGCTGAACCTCGCCCGCGCCTGGCTCTCGGCGAAGCCGCTGGTGCTGCTCGACGAGCCGACCGAGCATCTGCGCGCCGATCAGGGCCTGCGCATCCTCGGACGGCTGCTCGAACGCTTGCAGGATCGCGTCGTGGTGCTGTCGAGCCACGGCGTCGAGGCCCTGCCCGGCGCCGAGACGATCCGGCTCTGACGCCGCCCGCCGTCAGCAGAGGTCGACATCGACGCCCTCTTCGGCCTGGAGCACATGGCTGTCATGGCGCTTGTCGCAGCCGCGCCTTTCAGTCTCGACGGCCTGCGGCAGGGCCGCGCGCCGTGCCTGGAGCTCCGCTTCGGGCACCAGCGGGTCGAGCCGCCCTTCGGAGACGCCGAGCCCGATCCGGCCGCCGTCGCGCACCGGCGCGAGCGGGCCGCCCGGGGAGCGGCGCAGATAGCCGGCAAGTTCTGGGGCGCCGTAATGGGCGCCGCCCATGCCGCTCCTGCCGGCAGGCGCCCCTGTCGTTCAGAGCGCCAGGCCGCGCCCGCGCAACTCGGCCCGCAAATCGATCGGCTCGACGAAATGCACCGTCCGCATGCCGACGCCCCGCGCCGCCTCGATATTCCGGGCGCTGTCGTCGACGAAGATGCAATCGCCGGCCGCGAGGCCGTAGCGCGCCAGCAGCAGCTCGAAGATCGCCGGGTCCGGCTTGATCAGCCGCTCATGCGCCGAGACGACGACGCCGTCGAAGGATTGCAGGAAGGGGAAGCGGATCAGGCACTCCGCCCATTTCTCGCGCGAGAAATTGGTGATGGCGTAGACCTTGTCGCCGCGCCGCTTCAATTCCTCCAGCACCGCGACGCTGTCCGCGATGACGCCGGGCACGGTCTCGTGCCAGCGCTCGTCATAGGCGCGGATCTCGCGCTCCCATTCCGGATGCTGCGACACCAGCAGCGCCACGGCCTCGGCCCAGGAGCGGCCGCGATCCTGCTCGATGTTCCAGGCGGCGGTGCAGACGTTCTGCATGAACCAGTCGAGCCGCTCGGGCTCGGGAATCAGCTCCCGGTAGAGCAGCCGCGGATCCCAGCGGACCAGCACATTGCCGACATCGAAGACCACCGTCGGGGACGCTGCTGCCATGTTCTCCATCCGCTCCTCAGGGCCCGCGGCCGGCCATGGCCGCGAAGCATCCCCTCGAAAGGTGGAGCGGCTCGGGCCGCCGCGTCAACCGGACGCCTGCCTCGCGCGGTCAGAGCGCGAGGAAGACCCGCGCCACCCATTCGAGCGCCGCCTCGGCATCGGCGCAGGGCACGGCGCCCTCCACCGTCGGCGCCCCCTCCAGCAGGAAGACCGGCCGCCTGAACTGCAGCGCGAAGGCGATTTCCGACAAGGTGCCGTAGCCGCCGCCGACGGCGACCATGCAGAGCGCCGCCCGCGCGATCAGCGCGTTGCGCGCCACGCCGATCCCGGTCGCCAGCGGCACCGTGACATGAGGGTTCGCCGCCGCCGGCTCCTCGTCCGGCAGCAGACCGATCGACAGGCCGCCCGCGCCTTCCACGCCGCGGCAGACCGCTTCCATCACGCCGGCGCGGCCCCCGCACAGCACCGTCACGCCATGCCGGGCGAGCAGCGCGCCGAGACGCTCGGCGGTAGCGGCCTGCGCCGCGCCCGGCTCCCGCGGGCCGACGACCGCGACGGGCACGCGCACGGCCCTGCCGCTCTCCTTCTGCAGCCAGCGCAGCGCCTCGGCCGCCGTGACGGCCTCGCCGGCTTCGGCCCCGTCCCCGGCGGCCCAGAGGCGCGCGGCGGGATCGAAGCGGCGCCCGGCGGCGTCGCGCAGCAGGCCGCGGCCGGCATCGAGGCTCAGGCGCGGAGCGGGCTCCATCGCCGTCAGGCCGACTTTTCCTGGCCGAATTCGGAGATGCCGCCATGCTTGGCCGACCAGCTCGCCGGATCGTTCAGGAAGCTCTCGACCTCGGCCAGCACCTTCGGCTCGAAATGGCCGCTCTCCTTGGCGGCGGCGAGCACGTCCCACCAGGTGGTGAGATAGTGCAGGTTGACGCCGAGCTCGGCCATCAGCTCGCGGCTCTTCGGGAAGATGTCGTAGTAGAACAGCACGAAGCAGTGCTGCACATCGGCGCCGGCATGGCGCAGCGCCTCGGCGAAATTGACCTTGCTGCGCCCGTCGGTGGCGAGGTCCTCGACCAGCAGCGTGCGCGCGCCCTCGACGACCGAGCCCTCGATCTGGGCGTTGCGGCCGAAACCCTTCGGTTTCTTGCGGACATACTGCATCGGCAGCGCCAGGCGGTCGGAGATCCAGGCGGCGAAGGGGATGCCGGCCGTCTCGCCGCCGGCGATGGTGTCGAGCGATTCATAGCCGATGTCGCGGACGATGGTGGTGGCGGCGAAATCGATCAGGGTCGAGCGCAGGCGCGGATAGGAGATGATCTTGCGGCAGTCGATATAGACCGGGCTCGCCCAGCCGGAGGTGAAGAAGAAGGGCTTGTCCTGGTAGAAATGGACCGCCTTGATCTCGAGCAACATCTTGGCTGCTTCGCGCGCGATCACCGCGCGGTCGGTCGGGGTGAACAGATTGGCCATGGCGTCAGTTTCTCCGGTCTGAGCGCCAGCGTTCGCCGCGCGGCGGCGTGGGACGAGGCACCTGTCGAGTTCGCAAACGGCCCCTTCTGTTCCGTCCCGCGGGACCGGTCAATCCCCGAAGCGGGTTTTCGACAGCGGCCCGGGCCCGGGTCTTGCATCGCTGGCCTGCGCCCGGCCGGCCGGGGCCATCGTGGCTGTGGATGCCCGCCGCGCCATGCATGCGAAGGGCGGCGATAGTAGGCTAAGGATACGAATTGACCCAGGCGTCAACGAGTGCCCTTGGGCCCGCGAAACAGCGACCAGACAAGGGGATCGACACCGTGAGCGACAATCAGGCCGCAACCGCCGGCTCCATGCGGTTCTCCGCCCCGACGGAGGTGGACGACAAGGCCCGCAAGGCCGTCTGGGGCGCCGCCATCGGCTACGCCATGGACGGCTTCGACCTCCTGATCCTCGGCTTCATGCTGAAGGCGATCTCGACCGAGCTCGCGCTCAGCCAGGGCCAGGCCGCCTCGCTGGTCACCGCGACGCTGGTCGGCGCCGTGCTCGGTGGCATCGGCTTCGGCATGCTCTCCGACCGGATCGGCCGGGTCCGGGTGCTGACCTGGACGATCGTCCTCTTCGCCGTCTTCACCGGGCTCTGCGCCCTGGCGCAGGGCTATTGGGACCTGCTGATCTACCGCACCATCGCCGGCCTCGGGCTCGGCGGCGAGTTCGGCATCGGCATGGCGCTGGTCGCCGAGGCCTGGCCGGCCTCGAAGCGGGCGCGGGCCTCTTCCTATGTCGGCCTCGGCTGGCAGGCGGGCGTGCTCGCCGCCGCGCTGGTGACCCCGCTGCTGCTGCCGAGCATCGGCTGGCGCGGCATGTTCGCGCTCGGTATCCTGCCGGCGGTCGTCGCCTATTTCATCCGCCACTCGCTGCACGAGCCCGACGTCTTCGTCGCCCGCGCGCAGGACAAGCCGAAGGAATCGGCGCTGCACCTGCTGGTCAAGGATTGGGACACGACCAAGCTCAGCCTCGGCATGGTCATCCTCTGCTCGGTCCAGAACTTCGGCTATTATGGCGTGATGATCTGGCTGCCGAACTATCTCTCGACCCGGTTCGGCTTCGCCCTGACGCAATCGGCGCTGTGGACGGCGGTGACCATCGGCGGCATGGCGCTCGGCATCTTCGCCTTCGGCCATATCGCCGACCGCATCGGCCGCCGCCCGGCCTTCTTCGCCTATATGATCGGCGCGGCCGTCATGGTGCTGGTCTATTCGCGGCTGACCGACCCGACGACGCTGCTGATCGGCGGCGCGGTGATGGGCTTCTTCGTCAACGGCATGCTCGGCGGCTACGGCGCGCTGATGAGCGAGCTCTATCCGACGGCGGCGCGCGCCACCGCCCAGAACGTGCTGTTCAACATCGGCCGCGGCGTCGGCGGCTTCGGCCCGGTGGTGGTCGGCGCGCTGGCGGCGAGCCACGGCTTCGAATTCGCGATCGCGGCGCTGGCCGCGCTCTACATCCTCGACCTGCTCGCCATGTGGTTCCTGATCCCGGAACGGCGTGGCGCCGAGCTGACCTGAGGCCGGCTCACCCGCCGGAGGCGAGGCTGGCGAAGCCCTTGCCTTCGGCGGCGAGGCGCCTCAGCAGCGGCGCCGGCTTCAGCGCCGCGTCGCCGCTCTCCGCCGCCTGCGCCTCAAGCCGCTTCGCGATCACGCCGAGCCCGACGCCGTCGGCCCAGAACATCGGGCCGCCGCGCCAGGCCGGCCAGTTGTAGCCGTTGATCCAGACGATATCGATGTCGCCGGGCCGGGCGGCGATGCCCTCCTCCAGGATGCGCGCGCCCTCGTTCACCATCGGATCGAGCAGGCGCGCCAAGATCTCCTCCTGCGTGAAGGCCCGGCGCGTCACGCCCTGCTCGGCCGAGATGCGCTGGATCAGCGCCTCGACCTCCGGGCAGCGCTGCCCGGCGCGCGCGCCCTGCGGGTAGAGATAATAGCCGCGCCCGGTCTTCTGGCCGAACCAGCCCGCCTCGCAGATCGCGTCGGCGACGGCGGCCTTGAGGCCGCGCGCCTTGCGCGAGCGCCAGCCGATATCGTTGCCGGCGAGGTCGGCCATGGCGAAGGGCCCCATCCTGAAGCCGAAATCGACCAGCGCCCGGTCGACCTCGTAGGGCAGCGCGCCGGCGACCAGCAGCCGCTCTGCCGCGCGCGTGCGCTGCTCCAGCATGCGGTTGCCGACAAAGCCGAAGCCGTTGCCGACCACGACCGGCACCTTGCCGAGCCTGCGCCCGAGCGCGACGGCGGTGGCGACGGCGTCGTCCGCCACGCCCTTGGGCCGCACCACCTCGAGCAGCTTCATGACGTTGGCCGGGCTGAAGAAATGCATGCCGAGCACGTCCTGCGGACGCTTCGTCGCGGCCGCGATGGTGGGCACGTCGAGATAGGAGGTGTTGCTGGCGAGGATCGCGCCCGGCTTCGCCACCGCGTCGAGCTCGCCGAAGATCTGGCGCTTGACGCCCATCTCCTCGAAGGCGGCCTCGACGACGATGTCCGCCTGCGCCGCGGCGGCGAGCCCGACCGCGGGCTTGATCAGGGCGAGCCGCGCAGCGCGGGCCTCCGGCGTCAGCGAGCCGCGCTGGACGGAGATGTCGTAGATCGCGGCGATACGGTTCATGCCGTTGTCGAGCGGCGCCTGCGCCGTCTCGATCAGCGTCACCGGGATGCCGGCATTGGCGAAGCACATGGCGATGCCGCCGCCCATCGTGCCGGCGCCGATCACCGCCGCCCGCGCGACCGGACGCGGCGTCACCGCGGGCCCGATGCCCGGCACCCTGGCGATGGCGCGCTCGGCGAAGAAGACATGGCGCAGCGCCTTCGCCCGCGGATCGTCGAGAAGGGCGAGAAACAGCGCCCGCTCCGCCGCCAGCCCCTGCTCGAAGGGCAGCAGGAAGGCGTTGCGCACCGCTTCCACCAGCGCCGGAACGTTGGGCGCCTCGCCCGCCTGGCGCAGCGCCTCCTTCGCCTGCGCCTCGAAGGCGGAGCGGTCCGCCTCGGTAAGACGCTCCGCCGCCGCGCTGGTCACCGGGCGCCGCCCCTCGGCCGCAAGCCCTTGCGCAACCCGGATCGCCGTCGCCAGCAGGTCGCTCGACACCACCTCGTCGAGCAGCCCCCATTCGAGCGCCCGCCCGGCCAGGACCGGATCGCCGGAGAGCATCATCGCGAAGGCCTTCGCCGCCCCGATCAGCCGCGGCAGGCGCTGCGTGCCGCCGGCGCCCGGAATGAGCCCGAGCCTGATCTCGGGCAGGCCAAGCTGCGCCGCCGGGAGGGCGACGCGGGCATGGCAGGCGAGCGCGACCTCGAGCCCGCCGCCCAGCGCCGCACCCTGGATCGCGGCGACGACCGGCTTGGCCGAACGCTCGATCGCATCGAGCACGTCGGGCAGGAGGGGCGGCACCGGCGGCTTGCCGAATTCGCCGATATCGGCGCCGGCGATGGAGGCCTTGCCCGCGGCGGCGATCACCACGGCCTCGATCGCGGCATCCGCATTGGCCTGCGCGATCGCCGCGACCAGGCCGGCCCGCACCGCCGCGCCCAAGGCATTGACCGGCGGATTGTCGATCGTGACGACGGCGACCGCCGCATGGCGGGAGAAAGCGACCGGACTCAAGGCGACGGCTCCTATCGAAACGCGGGGAAGGCCGGCCTGCGGTCCGCCCGGAGAGTTGCGAGGAATAGCCCATCTCCGCCGATCGGCAGCAGATTTTTTGCGGCCGCGCGGCGCGGAAGCCGCCGGCTGCGCCCTTGCCCGCCCCGCAGCACGGGGGCCGGGCCATGCCGGCACCGGAATCGTCGCGCATGGCACGGTTGCAATGCATGGTGTCGGCGCGGGCCGCTCTTGGCTTATGGTCGCCGGCAGGACGAACGGAGCATCGATTATGCCGCAGCGCTTGGACAGGATCTGGAGCGAACTGGCCGCCCGTCGCACTGCGACGAAAGACCGTCACCTGCGCGCGCTCTTCGCCGCGGATCCCCGGCGCTTCGACCGCTTCTCCGCCCGGCTCGACGACCTGCTGCTCGATTATTCCAAGACCGCGGTGACGCCGGAGATCTTCGCCCTCCTCCTCGATCTCGCCGCCGCCGCCGGGATCGAGGCCAAGCGCGACGCGATGTTCGCCGGCGCGGCGATCAACACCACCGAGAACCGCGCCGTCCTGCACACGGCGCTGCGCAATCTCTCGGACCGCCCCGTCACGGTCGACGGCACCGATGTGATGCCGGAAGTGCGGGCGACGCTGGACCGGCTCTTCGCCTTCGCCGAGGGCGTCCGCGACGGCCGCATCGCCGCGGCCGATGGCGGCCGCTTCACCGATGTCGTCAATATCGGCATCGGCGGCTCCGATCTCGGGCCAGTGATGGCCACGCTGGCGCTGGCGCCCTATCATGACGGCCCGCGCCTGCATTACGTCTCCAATGTCGACGGCGCCCATATCGCCGACACCATCGCCAGGCTCGATCCGGCGCGGACGCTGGTGATCGTCGCCTCCAAGACCTTCACCACCATCGAGACGATGACCAATGCCGCGACCGCCCGCAAATGGCTCGCGGGCGCGCTCGGCGAGGCGGCTGTCGGCGCCCATTTCGCCGCGGTCTCGACGGCGCTCGACAAGGTCGCGGCCTTCGGCATCAAGCCGGAGCGCGTCTTCGGCTTCTGGGACTGGGTCGGCGGGCGCTATTCGGTCTGGTCGGCGATCGGCCTGCCGGTGATGATCGCCGTCGGGGCGGAGAATTTCCGCGCCTTCCTTGCCGGCGCCCATGCGGTCGACGAGCATTTCCGCACCGCGCCGCTCGGCGAGAACCTGCCGGTGATCATGGGCCTGATCGGCCTCTGGCACCGCGACGTCTGCGGCTACCCGACCCGCGCCATCCTGCCCTACGACCAGCACCTCCTCCGGCTGCCGGCCTATCTCCAGCAGCTCGACATGGAATCGAACGGCAAGCGCGTCCGCAAGGACGGCACGCCGGTCGCGCGGCCGACCGGCCCCGTGGTCTGGGGCGAGCCCGGCACCAACGGTCAGCACGCCTTCTACCAGCTCATCCACCAGGGCACCGACGTCGTGCCCTGCGAATTCCTGATCGCGGCCGAGGGCCATGAAGCCGACCTCGCCCATCACCAGCGCCTGCTGATCGCCAACTGCCTCGCCCAGAGCGAGGCGCTGATGAAGGGCCGCACGCTGGAGGAGACCCGGGCGCAGCTCGCCGCGAAGGGGGTCGCCCCGGCGCAGATCGAGGCGCGCGCGCCGCACATGACCTTCCCCGGCAACCGGCCCTCGCTGACCATCGCCTATCGCAAGCTCGACCCCTTCGCGCTCGGCCGCATCATCGCGCTGTTCGAGCACCGCGTCTTCGTCGAGGCGGCGATCTGGGACATCAACGCCTTCGACCAATGGGGGGTGGAGCTCGGCAAGGAGCTGGCGACGGCCCTCATGCCGGTGATCGAGGGCAAGGCCGACGGTGCCGGCCACGATTCCTCGACCGCGGGGCTCGCCGCCTATCTCACGTCCTAGCCTTGTCGCGAAACGCGCGGGTCATCCCGGACGCAGCGAAGCGGAGATCCGGGATCCATGCCTGAAGCTTCATCGGAAGCGTTCCGGCAAGGATCCCGGGTCAAGCCCGGGATGACAGCGTGTCGTCTCGACAGGCGGCATATTCTGGAAGCTTGCCTGTCCCCCTGTCTTCAGCCAGCCTGGACCGATGATGGATTTCACGATTTCCCCCGAGCTCGAGGAACTGCGGCGCCGGATCGCGGCCTTCGTCGAGACGGAGATCATCCCGCACGAGACCAACCCGGCGAGCTGGGACGCGCATGAGAACATCGCCGAGCCGGCGCTGGCAGAGCTGCGCGCCAAGGCGCGCGCGGCCGGGCTCTGGTGCATCCAGCTCAAGCCGGAGACCGGCGGGCTCGGCGTCGGGCGGGTCGGCATGGCGGTCTGCTACGAGGCGATGAACCGCTCGATCTTCGGGCCCGTGGTCTTCAATTCGGCGGCGCCCGACGACGGCAACATGATGGTTCTGGAGGCGGTGGCGACGCCCGACCAGAAGCGCCGCTGGCTCGCCCCGATCGTTGCCGGCGAGGTCCGCTCGGCCTTCGCCATGACCGAGCCCCATCCCGGCGGCGGCTCCGACCCGACCATGATCCGCACCCGCGCCGAGAAGCAGCCGGACGGCTCCTGGAAGCTCCATGGCCGCAAATGGTTCATCACCGGCGCCGAGGCCGCCGCGCATTTCATCGTCGTCGCCCGCAGCTCCGACGACGCCCGTCGCGGCCTGACCGCCTTCCTCTTCCACCGCGACCAGCCCGGCTGGGAGATCCTGCGCCGCATTCCGATCATGGGGCCGGAGGAGCATGGCGGCCATTGCGAGATCGCCTTCGACGGGCTGCACATCCCGGCCGAGGACGTGCTGATGGGCGAGGGCGACGGCTTCAAGGTCACGCAGATCCGGCTCGGCCCGGCCCGCCTGACCCATTGCATGCGCTGGCTCGGCCTCGCCAAGCGCTGCGTCGAGATCGCCCGCGCCTATGCGGCGACGCGCGAGGGCTTCGGCATCCGCCTCGCCGACCGCGAGAGCATCCAGCTCAAGCTCGGCCGCGCCGCCATGGCGATCGAGATCGGCCGGCTGCTGGTGATGAAGGCGGCCTGGGAGCTCGACCGCGGCGGCCAGGCCCGCAAAGAGGTCTCGATGGCCAAGGTCCAGGCCGCCAACACGCTGCACGAGGCGGCCGACATGGCGATCCAGATCAACGGCGCCCGCGGCTATTCCAAGGACACGGTGCTGGAATGGATCTACCGCTACGCCCGCCAGGCGCGGCTGGTCGACGGCGCCGACGAGGTGCACCAGATGGTCCTCAACCGCTTCCTCGACAAGGAAGGCGACGATTTCTGGCGCTGGCAGGTCGCCGGCGCGTGACGCTTCCCGCCGCACAGCCGGAAGCCGGCTTCGACGCCGCCGCGCTCGACGCCTATCTGCGCCGGGCGGTGGATCGCCTCTCCGGCCCGATGCGGCTGGAGCGGATCGGCGGCGGCCAGTCCAACCCGACCTTCTTCGTGAGCTATGACGACCGGGCGCTGGTGCTGCGCAAGCAGCCGCCGGGCGAGCTTCTGCCCTCCGCCCATGCCATCGACCGCGAATACCGCGTCATCAGCGCGCTCAGCCGGACGGATGTGCCCGTCCCGCCCGCCCTGCTCTATTGCGAGGACCGCACCATCCTCGGCACGCCCTTCTACCTGATGGAGAAGGTCGAGGGCCGGGTCTACCACGACTGCACCCTGCCCGGCCTGGCGCCGCAGGAGCGCAGCGCCATGTATGCCTCGCTGGCGCAGACGCTGGCGGCGCTGCACAATGTCGATGTCGCGGCGGCCGGCCTCGCCGATTACGGCAAGCCCGGCAACTACTTCGCCCGCCAGATCGCGCGCTGGGGCCGGCAATGGGAACTCTCGCGCAGCCGCGACGACGCCCATATCGACCGGCTGCGCGCCTGGCTGCCGGAGCATATCCCGGCCGACGAGACGGTCAGCCTGGTCCATGGCGACTACCGCATCGGCAACGCCATGTTCCACCCGACCGAGCCACGCGTCGTCGCCCTGCTCGACTGGGAACTGTCGACGCTCGGCCACCCGCTCGCCGACCTCGCCCATACCGCCATCGCCTGGCTGTCGCGGCCGGACGAGTATGGCGGCGTCGCGGGGCTCGACCTCGACGCGCTCGGCCTGCCCGATCTCGATCGCTTCGCTGCCCTCTATGGATCGCAGGCCCGGCACGGCCGGATCTTGCAACCCTTCCATCTCGCCTTCGCGCTGTTCCGCTGGGCGGTGATCTTCGAGGGCATCGCGGCCCGTGCCCGGGCCGGCAACGCCTCGGCCGGCAACGCCGCCGAGACCGGCCGCCTCGCCGCGGCCTTCGCCCGGCGCGCCGCCGAACTCGCCACTTAGAACACCCCGGTTTCGCCGCGAAACGCAGCAGGCCGGGCGCGGCGCATCCGACCGAGGCGGCCGCGATTGATCCCCGGCCGCCTCGCCCCTATGCCTCTTCCCGACAAGAGGGTTTCGGATGAACGCCACCAAGACACCGTCCCCGCCGCCGGAGCGCAAGCGCGGATTGGGCGCCAGACTGGTCTATGACCTGCTGCGCGACGAGATCCTCGACCTCGTCCTGCCGCCCGGCAGCCCGATCGACGAGGTCCAGCTCGCCGAGCGCTTCGAGATGTCGCGCACGCCGATCCGCGAGGCGCTGGTGCGGCTCGCCGGCGAAGGGCTGATCGCTACGCTGCCGAACCGCTCGACCATGGTGGCGAATCTCGACTTCCTCAACATGGCGCCCTTCTTCGACGCGCTCACGCTGATGTACCGGGTGACGGGCCAGCTCGCCGCCCGCAACCGGCGGCCGGAGGATCTGGAGGCGATCCGCGCCCGGCAGGCGGAATTTTCCGCCGCGGTCGCCGCCCAGGACGCGCTGGCGATGATCGCCACCAACGCGGCCTTCCACGCGGCGATCGCCGAGGCCGGCCGCAACCCCTATTTCAACAGCCTGTTCAGCCGCCTGCTCGACGAAGGCCGCCGCTTCCTGCGGCTCTACTACCAGTCCTTCGAGGACCGCCTGCCGCAGCGCTTCGTCGACGAGCACGAGGCGATGATCGCCGCCATCGAAGCCGGCGACGCCGAGACGGCGGAGCGCCTCGGCAAGGCCCATGCCGAGCAGATCGTCGTGCAGATCCGCAAGCTGGTGATCGGCGAGCAGCGGCTCGACATCGCTCTCTGAAGGACCCGGTGCAATGCGGCCCGGCGGAGGTCGCCGGCACGGCAGCCGCAATCTTGTCGACAAATAATATGCAAACTGATAGGGAGGAGCCTTCGGGAGGAGCGCGGCCCGGCCGGCGCCGCGTCTTAGCCGCATCGGAAAGCGGAAGGGAGAGCGAGATGAAGGCCCAGATTTTCTCCGGCGTGATCCCCGCGCTGATGACGCCCTGCAAGCCGGACCGCAGCCCGGATTTCGACGGGCTGGTGCGCAAGGCCGGGCAGTTGATCGGCGCCGGCATGTCGGCGGTGGTCTATTGCGGCTCGATGGGCGACTGGCCGCTGCTCAGCGACGCCCAGCGCATGGAAGGCGTCGAGCGCCTGGCGGGCGCCGGCATTCCGGTCATCGTCGGCACCGGCGCGGTCAACACCGCCTCGGCCGTCGCCCATGCCGCCCATGCCCGCAAGGTCGGCGCCAAAGGCCTGATGGTGATCCCGCGCGTGCTCTCGCGCGGAACCGTGATCGCCGCCCAGAAGGCGCATTTCAAGGCGATCCTCGCGGCCGCGCCCGAGCTGCCGGCGGTGATCTACAACAGCCCCTATTACGGCTTCGCCACCCGGGCCGACCTGTTCTTCGCCCTGCGCGCCGAGCACCCCAACCTCGTCGGCTTCAAGGAGTTCGGCGGGCCCGCCGACATGCGCTACGCCGCCGAGCACATCACCAGCCGCGACGACGACGTCTCGCTGATGGTCGGCGTCGATACGGCCGTCTTCCACGGCTATGTGAATTGCGGCGCCACCGGCGCGATCACCGGCATCGGCAACGTCCTGCCGCGGGAGGTGCTGCATCTGTGCCGGCTCTGCGAAGCCGCCGCCGCGGGCGACGCCGAGGCCCGCCGCCGCGCGCTGGAGCTGGAGCAGGCCCTCGCCGTGCTCTCCTCCTTCGACGAGGGGCCGGACCTCGTCCTCTTCTTCAAGCACATGATGGTGCTGAAGGGCGATGCGGAATACGCGCTGCACTTCAACGAGACCGATTCGCTCAGCGACAGCCAGCGCGGCTATGCCGAGGCGCAGCTCGCGCTCTTCGACGCCTGGTATGCGGACTGGTCCAGCCGTACGGACGCCGCCCGCAGATCCGCCGCCTGAGCCCGCCCGCCGCCATCGGCACCGCCGTTCCCGCCGCAGCGCCTTCCGAGGGACATCGCGCATGGCCAGCCACACCTTCTCCTGCATCGACGGCCATACCTGCGGCAATCCGGTGCGGCTCGTCGCCGGCGGGGGCCCGCGCCTCGAAGGCGCGACCATGCTGGAGAAGCGGGCGCATTTCCTGCGCGAATTCGACTGGATCCGCACCGGGCTGATGTTCGAGCCGCGCGGCCACGACATGATGTCGGGCTCGATCCTCTACCCGCCGACCCGGCCCGACTGCGACGTCGCCGTGCTCTTCATCGAGACCTCCGGCTGCCTGCCGATGTGCGGCCACGGCACCATCGGCACCGTCACCAT
Source organism: Hyphomicrobiales bacterium (assembly GCA_900466745.1). Taxonomy (GTDB): domain Bacteria; phylum Pseudomonadota; class Alphaproteobacteria; order Rhizobiales; family Beijerinckiaceae; genus Allobosea; species Allobosea minatitlanensis. Next base: position 96,677 of record UBNE01000002.1, read on the forward strand.
GGGAATCGAGAACGGGCTGATCGCCCCGCGCGAGCCGGGCCGGCTCGCGATCGACGCCCCGGCCGGCAAGGTCGAGATCGGCTACCGCCAGGAGGGCCGCTTCGTCGAGGAGGTACGCCTGACCAATGTGCCGGGCTTCCTCCATGCCGAAGGGCTGACCGCCGAGGTCGAGGGTCTCGGCGAGATCGTCGTCGACGTCGCCTATGGCGGCAATTTCTACGCCATCGTCGAGCCGCAGAAGAACTTCCGCGACATGGCCGACCATGGCGCCGGCGAGCTGATCGGCTGGTCGCTGAGGCTGCGTGCGGCGCTCAATGCCACATACGAATTCGTCCATCCCGAGCACCCCGAGATCCGGGGCCTCAGCCATATCCTGTGGACCGGCAAGGCGACGAAGCCCGAAGCCCATGCCCGCAACGCCGTGTTCTACGGCGACAAGGCGATCGACCGCTCGCCCTGCGGCACCGGCACCAGCGCCCGCATGGCCCAGCTCGCCGCCAAGGGGAAGCTGAAGGTCGGCGAGGACTTCGTGCACGAATCGATCATCGGCTCGCTGTTCAACGGCCGCGTCGAGGCGGCGGCGACGGTGGCGGGCCGCGCCGCGATCGTCCCCTCCGTCGCGGGCTGGGCGCGGATGACCGGCTACAACACCATCTTCATCGACGAGCGCGACCCCTTCGCCCACGGCTTCGTCGTCGCCTGAGCACCGGAAGGCTTCGTTTGAATCCGGCGGGCGCGGATAGCGCTAGCGCGAAAGGCGGCCCTCAGGCCGCCTTCTTGCCCGCGTCGAACGGGATCTCGATGTCGACGGCCAGCGTCGAGACCTGGGCGCCGCGCTCCATGCGGACGCTGACCTTCTCGTCGTCGACCTGCATGTGCTTGGAGATGGCGCGCAGGATCTCGTCGCGCAGCTTGGTGACGAGATCCGAATCGCCGACCGAGGCGCGCTCATGCGCCAGCAGGACCTGCAGCCGCTCGCGGGCGGCGGGAGCCGACGGGGCGCGGAAGAAAAGACGGAACAGGCTCATGCCGCTTTCCTTCCGAAGATCTTGCCAAAGAAGCCGCGCTTCTCGCCGGGGACCGCGACCGGAAGCGTCTCGCCCTTGAGCCGGCGCACCGCGTCGAAATAGGCGACGGAGGGCGGGCAGCGGCCATCGGCGAGCGTGACCGGCGAGCCGAGATTGGAGGCGCGCAGCACGTCCATGCTCTCCGGGATGATGCCGAGCAGCGGGATCGACAGGATCTCGAGGACGTCGTCCACCTTCAGCATGTCGCCGCGCTCGGCCCGGGCGGGGTCGTAGCGGGTGAGCAGCAGGTGTTTCTCCATGCGCTCGCCGTTCTCGGCCTTGAGCGTCTTGGAGTCGAGCAGGCCGATGATGCGGTCGGAATCGCGCACCGAGGAGACTTCCGGATTGGTCACCACGATGGCGACGTCGGCGTGGCGCATGGCGAGGGTGGCGCCGCGCTCGATGCCGGCCGGGCTGTCGCAGATCACCCAGTCGAAGCTGCTCTTCAGCGCGCCGATCACCGCCGCGACCCCCTCGGCCGTGAGGTTGTCCTTGTCGCGCGTCTGCGAGGCGGGCAGCAGGTAGAGCGTCTCCAGCCGCTTGTCGCGGATCAGCGCCTGGGTCAGCTTGGCCTCGCCCTGGATGACGTTGACGAGGTCGTAGACCACCCGCCTTTCGGCGCCCATGACGAGATCGAGATTGCGCAGGCCGACGTCGAAATCGACCACGACGACCTTGTCGCCGCCCTGTGCGAGCGCGGCGCCCAGCGCGGCGGAGGAGGTCGTCTTGCCGACGCCGCCCTTGCCCGATGTGACCACGATGACCTTGCCCATTGACCGCTCCTTTGAATGATGACGCCGTCGGCTCAGGCGAGCGCGCCGACCTTGAACGTTTCGCCTTCCAGCCAGATCTGCACCGCCTTGCCGCGATGCTCCGGCTCCATGTCCTCGGCGGTCTTGTAGAAGCCGTCGATCGCGACGAGCTCGGCCTCGAGCCTGCGGCAGAAGATGCGCGCCGCCCCGTTGCCCATGGCGCCGGCGAGCGCCCTTCCCCGCAGCGTGCCGTAGACATGGACCGACCCGCCCGCGACGATCTCGGCCCCCGACGCGACCGAGCCGACCACGGTGACGTCGCCCTCGAGGAAGACCAGCGACTGGCCCGAGCGCACCGGCTGGGTGACGATCATCGAGGGCACGGCCTTGGGCGGCGGCGGAGCCGCGGGCTCGACGCTCGCGGCCGCCTGCGCCCCGGCGCTTTCCGGCGCCGCCGGCGGCGGCTCGATATCGGCGGTCGGCCGGCCGTCGGCCATGGCCGGCGGCAGGTCGGAGCCGAGCAGCGCCGGGGAGGCGCCCTCGATGCCCATGATCCGGACCTGGCGGGCGGCGAGCTTGCCGACGAAGTCGCGCAGCTCCGCCCGGTCGATGTCGAGCCCGGTGACGTCGAGCACGACGGGCCGCCGCAGGAAGAAGCCGGCGGAGCGCGACGCCAGATCGTCGAGCCGCACCAGCCAGTCCTCGAAGGGCAGCTCCGGGGTCAGCGTCAGCGCGAGATAGGACCGCCCCTTGAGGCGGATGGGCCGGGGTTGAGTTAACACGTCGGTTATCTTGGTAAATTTTCGGTTGCTTCGGTGTATCGAGCAAATGGTTAACGGATCGTAAATCCGCCGCGCCGCGGCGCGAAATCCGGTGGAGCGCAAAGATCCGGTCGAAGGCCGGGCGGCGGCCCTCCGTCAGGCGTCGATGGCCGAGGTCAGCCCGACGCAGAGCTGCCGCAGCGCCGTCACATAGGGGTTGCGCGCCAGGAAGCTGGCCTCGCCGAAATAGATCGGAATCTCCGGCAATTCCGGCAGGTCGACCGTGCTGATCGTGGTCTCCGTGCCCTCGATGCACCAGGCGGGAATGATCGCGTAGCCGAGCCCGGCCTCGACGCAGCGCTTCACGCTCGAGCTGCCCGATGTCGAGATCGCGATCTCCATCTCGGCGTCGTCCGTCTGCAGATAGTCGATGGCGAGGTTGCGCAGGAGCTGGCCGGGCTCATAGGTCACGAAGGGGCGCCCCTTGAGCCATGGCCTGATCTCGCCATGCGGCGGCGCGCCCCAGTCCCGCGGCAGCACCAGCGCCGGCCGGTAGGTGCAGACGAGGTGCTGCGGCACGTTGGGGTCGCCGAAATAGCGCTCGGTGATGCACAGATCGAGGCTGCCGTCCCGGATCATTTCCGGCAGGGCGGTGTCGCGCTCGAAGGCGATGATCTCGACCTGCGGGAACAGCGCCCTGAACTGCGCCAGGATCGGCGGCATCAGGTAGAAGAAGATCGCCTGCGGCAGCCCGACGCGCAACACCGGCCGCTCCTTCTGCAGCGTCCGGTCGAGCCGGGCCAGCATAGTGTCGAGCTCCGGCAGCAGCAGCTTGTAGAGGCTGCGCCCGCGTGGCGTCAGCGCCACCGTCTTGGCGCCCTGCTCGGAGACGACCAGCCGCTCGCCGAGAAGCTGCTCGAGCCGGCGGACATGGTTCGCCGCCGACTGGTAGCTCATGCCCAGCTTGCGCGCGGCGGCGGAATAGGAGCCGTCGCGCGCGACGATGAAGAACGTCTGGATGAGCGTCAGATTGGCTTCGCGCATGGTCCGTTACCGCGGGCGGGCTCGTCGTTTCCATTCCTACAACAGCCCGCTTTGCGCCACTTGCAAACAATGAGGCAAGTCGGGGCGGATCATTTGCATCGACCCGCCGGGTGAAGCCGGGGAGGTTCTGGCCATCGCTTGATGGGACGAACCGCTTCGGCATGGCCTCCTCCGCCGCCATACATGTCGCCGTGATCGGCGCCGGGATCGTGGGCGCCGCCGCCGCCCATTTCCTGGCCGCCGCGGGGGCGCGGGTGACGCTGCTCGACGCGTCGGGGCCGGCGGCGGGCGCGACCGGCGCCTCCGACGGCGCCGTTTCGGTCGCCAGCAAGCGGCCCGGCCCGATGATGGACCTCGCCCGCCACGCCCGCGCCTTCTATGTCCGCTGCGAGCGGGACGGCCTGTTCCGCGGCCTGTTCCATCGCCGCTCCACCTTCCTCGTCGCCCGCACGGCGGTCGAGGCCGAGCTCGTCGCCCGCCACGGCGCCGATCTCGCCGCGGCCGGCGAGCGCGTCGTCGAGGTCGACCGCGCGACGCTGCTGGCGCGCATCCCGGGCCTCGGCGCCAGCGTCTGCGCGGCGCTCGAAATCCCCGATGACGGGCATGCCCTCGGCTACGAGATCACCCAGCGGCTGCTCGGCCGCAGCCGCATCGCCATCCGCCGCAATGCGCCGGCCGCCGAGATCGTGATGCGGGCCGGGCGCGCCGCCGGCGTCGCCATCGGCGACGAACTGGTCGCCGCCGATGCGGTGCTGGTCGCCGCCGGCATCGGCTCGGCGCCGCTGCTCGGCCTCGGCGAGATCCTGATCCCGCGCAAGGGGCAGATGGCGGTGACCGACCGCGCCAGCCCGTCGGGACCGGCGATCGACGGCCATCTCATGGCGGCCTCCTATCTCGCCGCCAAGCGCGGCATCGCCCGCGAAGACGGGCATATCGGCCTGGTGATCGACCCGCTGATGACCGGCCAGTTCCTGATCGGCGGCAGCCGCGAGGACCATCGCAGCGACCACGCCACCGATGCGCGCACCATCGCGGCGATCCTGCGCGAGGCGCTCGATCTCTACCCGCCGCTCGCCCATCGCCGCGTGCTGCGCAGCTTCGCCGGGGTGCGCACCGCCTCCCGCGACGGGCTGCCGATCGTCGGCGCGCATCCCCGGCGCGAGGGCATCGTGATCGCGACCGGCTTCGAGGGCGACGGCATCTGCCTGGGGCCGTTCATGGGCGCCTGCGCGGCCCGCCTGCTGCTCGGCGAGGCGCCGGCGGTCGATCTTAAGGCCCTGTCGCCGCAGCGTTTCCTCCGTGTCGAGGCGCACGCATGAGCGGCCATTTCTTCTGGAGCGGCATGCCGGTGGCCTTCCTGCCGGGCGAGACGATCGCCGCCGCCCTGCTCAGGGCCGGCATCGCCGATCTCGGCCGGCCGGACGGCCACCTGCCGGGCGGGCGCGTCTTCTGCGGGATCGGGGCCTGCCAGGGCTGCGTCGTCGCGGTCGAGGACGCGGCGCCGGTCGAATCCTGCCTCACGCCTGCGCAAGAGGGCCTGCGGCTCGGCCCGCTCCCCGCGACCGGCGCCGGCCATGACTGAGGCGCCCATCCTGATCGTCGGCGGCGGCCCGGCCGGCGCCAGCGCGGCGGCGACGCTCGCGGAGGCGGGCCTGCCCGTCCTGCTGGTCGAGCAGCGCGACCAGCTCGGCGGTGCGATCCATCGCCAGCCGGCCAACGGCGCCGGAAACCATGTCTGGCGTCCCGCCCGCCACCGCCGCAACTGGGCCGCGCTGACGGCGCGGCTGCGCGCCTGCGCCGGCATGATCGAGATCCGCACGCAGACCGTCTTCCTCGGCGTCGACGGAGAAGGCCGCTTCCTGTTCGACGACCGCCGCGCCGGCCGCGTCTTCGCATCCCGGCCGCGCGCCGCGATCGTGGCGGTGGGCGCCGTCGAGACGATCCGCCCCTTCCCGGGCTGGGAGCTGCCCGGCGTGATGACGGCGGGCGGCGCCCAGGTCCTGCTCAAGGAAACCGGCCGCCCGCCGGAAGGGCCGATCCTGATCGCCGGCAGCGGGCCGCTGCTTCCTGCGCTGGCGGCGCAACTCGCCAGGGCCGGCAACCCGCCTGTCGCCGTGCTGGAGCGCGGCAGGCCCTGGCGGCGGCCGGCGACGCTCGCCCGCCTCGCTCTGGCGGGCGGGCCGATGGGCGAGGCCGCGGCCTATGCGGCGGCGCTCGCGCTCGCCCGCGTGCCCTATCGCGGCGGCGCCGTGGTGACCCGGGCCGAGCCGGACGGCGCCGGCCTCACGGTCGGCATGCGCATCGGCGCGGACGAGCGGGTCCTGCGCGTGCGGCACCTGCTGATCCATGACGGCATCGAACCGAATCGCGTGGGCATTCCGCTGCCGGCGCCGGAGGCGGCCGTGCCCGTCCTGCTGGCCGGCGACGGGCGGGAGGCCCTCGGCGCCGATGCCGCGCTTCTCGACGGCCGCCGCGCCGCCCTGCAACTGCTCGCCCGCCTCGGCGCCGGCGCCGCGGAGCTCGCCGGGCTCGAGAGCAGGCTGGAACGGGCCCGCCGGGTCCAGGCGGCGCTGGCCCAGGCCCTGCGCAGCGAGCCGGTCGAGCCCGCCCCCGAGACCCTGATCTGCCGCTGCGAGGGCCGCAGCTATGCCGATCTGCAGGCCCTGGACGGCGACGCCTCGGCCCGCGAGATCCGGCTGATGGGCCGCTTCGGCCTCGGCGCCTGCCAGGGCCGCTTCTGCGGCCCGATGATCGCAGCCCTGCGAGGCCGGCCGGTGCCGGCCGCCTCTCCCCCGCGCTGGCCCTTGCGACCGGTTTCGGTCGCGGCGCTCGCGCGCCTCTCCACCGATGAAACGGAGTGACGTCACCGTGCCCATGACCCTCGCCAAGCCCGCCCGGGCGGCTGCCGCCTCCCTGATCGAGGTCGTCAACCCGTTCGACGGGTCGCCCGTCGGCCAGCTCCGCCAGGCCGACGAGGTCGCGGTCGCCGAGGCGCTGCGCAAGGCGCGCAGGGCCTGGTCGGAGTTCCGCTTCAGCACGCCGGCCGAGCGCAAGGCATTGCTGCACCGCCTCGCCGACCGGCTCGGCGACGAGGCCGAGGCGATGGCCCAAACGATCTGCGCCGAGGTCGGCAAGACCATCACCGAGGCGCGCAACGAGGTCCGCCGCGCCCGCAACACGCTGCGCCTGAGCGGCGACGCCATCACCGTGCTGCATGGCGAGGTGCTGCCGACCGCGATCGTGCCGGGCGCCCCCGACAAGCAGGCGGTGATCACCCATGAGCCGGCCGGCGTCGTCGGCGCGATCACCCCGTTCAACTATCCGCTCAACCTGCTCTGCCACAAGCTCGGCCCGGCCATCGCCGCCGGCAACGCCGTGGTCGCCAAGCCCTCGCCCAAGGCGCCGCTCGCCGCGCAGCGCCTGGCGGAGCTGGCCGCGGAGGCGGGTTTCCCGGACGGCCTGTTCGGCATCGTGCATGGCGGCGCCGACGTCGCCGCGATGATCGCCAGCGGCGACATCGACCTGCTCAGCTTCACCGGCGGCCCCGCCGCGGGCCTCGCCCTGAAGAACGCCTCGGGCCTCGTGCGCTGCCTGATGGAGCTCGGCGGCAACGACCCGCTGATCGTCATGCCCGACGCCGATCTCGACCGCGCCGCCGAGGTGGCGATCGCCCACCGCTTCGAGATCGCCGGCCAGAGCTGCGCCGCGGTGAAGCGGCTCTACCTGCACGAGGCGATCCGCGAGACGATGATCGAGCGGATCGCGGCCCGGATCGCCGCGGTGACCACCGGCGACCCGGCCGACGCCGGCACCGTCATGGGCACCGTCATCGACGAGCCGGCGGCGGCCGAAGTCGAGCGGCGGGTCCGGCTCGCCGTCGCCGACGGCGCCCGGATCGTGGCGGGCGGCAGCCGCCGCGGCACGCTCTTCGCCCCGACGCTGCTCGATTCCGTCCCGGCGCAGACGGAGCTGGTCCGCTCCGAGACCTTCGGGCCGGTGCTGGCGGTGCGCCGTTTCGACGATCCCGACGCGGTGATCGCCGAGATCAATGCCGGCGCCTACGGGCTTCAGGCCGGCCTCTTCACCAACGACCACGCGCTGGTGAAGCGCGTCGGGCGCCGGCTGCGCGTCGGCGGCGTGATGGTCAACGAGGGGCCCGACTTCCGGGCCGAGAACGTGCCGTTCGGCGGCATCAAGTCGAGCGGGCTCGGCCGCGAGGGCATCCACATGACCCTGCGCGAAATGAGCGAAACCAAAGTCGTCATCGACTGACGATGCAAGGAGCCAATCCGATGATCGATCCCACCTTGCGCCGGCGGCTGACCGGCGTCTTCACCGCCCTGGTCACGCCGTTCCGCGACGGGGCCGTCGACACCCCCGCGCTGGAGAAATTGATCGAGGCGCAGATCGCCGCCGGCGTCGCCGGGCTCGTCCCGGTCGGCACGACCGGCGAAGCCGCGACGCTGAGCGAGGAGGAGGCCGAGGCGGTGATCCGCACCACGGTCAGGGCCGCAGCCGGGCGCGCCTTCGTCATGGCCGGCGCCGGCTCCAACGCGACGCGGCTCGCCATCGCCAAGGCCGAGCGCGCCCAGGCCGCGGGCGCCGACGGTCTCCTGCTGGTGACGCCCTATTACAACAAGCCCTCGCAGGACGGCCTGTACGAGCATTTCTCGGCTATCGCCGCCGCCGTGGACCTGCCGATCATGCTCTACAGCGTGCCGGGGCGCACCGGCGTCGAGATCGCGCCCGCGACGGCCGCCCGCCTGGCCGCCGCCCATCCGAACATCGTCGCCATCAAGGAAGCCGGCGGCAAGGCGGAGCGCGTCACCGAATTGCGGCTGGCGCTCGGCCCGGATTTCGTCATCCATTCCGGCGATGACGCCCTGACCCTGCCCTTCCTGGCGGCCGGCGCCGACGGCGTCACGAGCGTCGCCTCCAACCTGCTGCCGGCGCAGGTGGTGGCGCTGTGCCGGGCCTGGTTCGCCGGCGACCCGCGCGAGGCGCGCCGCATCCACGAGGCCCTGTTCGACCTGGTCGGCCATCTCTTCATCGAGAGCAACCCGGTGCCGGTCAAGACGGCGCTGGCGCGGGCGGGGCAGATCGGCCCGGAACTGCGCTCGCCGCTCGCCCCCTTGCGCCCGGAGAGCCGCAAGGCGCTGGAAGCAAGCCTGCAGGCCTTCGAGAGCCGCGCGAACATATAAGAAATCCGGTAGGAGGACGCCCTACTCTCGCATTGTCCGCGCAAGTGCGTCGCCTAGGCTCTTGGCGTCCTGACCACCAGCGCAAGACCGAACAACATCGGCAAGGGAACGGAGTGGAAAGCTCATGAAATCGATCATTCGCGCCTTATGCGTCGCCAGCCTGGGATTGCTGGCGCTTCAAACCTCCGCCCGGGCGGAGGACACCATCGAAGCCATCCGCTCGCGCGGCGTGCTGCGCATTCCGGGGATCATCAACGAGGACCCCTATTTCAACAAGGATCCGCGCTCCGGCGAATGGCGCGGCTTCGCCATCGAGATGGCCCGCGACATCGCCAGCACCCTCGGCGTCAAGCTGGAGGTGGTCGAATCGAGCTGGCCGAACTCGATCCTCGACGTGCAGAGCGGCAAGGTCGACCTGGCGCTCGGCGTCACCGCGACGCCGCAGCGGGCGCTCTCGGTCGCCTTCTCGGCCCCGACCTATTTCAACAGCTTCGTCATCGTCTCGCCCAAGGCGGAGCTCTCGAAGCTGAGCTGGGCCGAGCTGAACGACCCGAAATACACCTTCGCCGTCGACCTCGGCTCCTCGCAGGACCTGATCGCCCAGCAATATCTGCCCAAGGCCAAGATGCTGCGCTTCAAGTCCCGCGACGAGGCGATCGTCGCGGTGGTCAGCGGCAAGGCCGACGGCCTCGTCAACACCATGCTGAACGGGCTGGTGATGAGCAAGAAGGCGAGCGGCATCGGCAAGGTGATGGTGCCCTCCCCGGTCCTCTCGACGCCCTCCGTCGTCGCCATGAGCTGGAAGGCCGACGAGAAGTCGCGCGCCTTCATCTCGGCCTGGGCCGAATACAACCGCCGCATCGGCAACAACCAGACCTGGATCGTGAAGAGCCTGGCGCCCTTCGGCATCACGCTCGACGACATGCCCGAAGGCTTCGGCTTCGGCGGTTGAAACAAGGGCGGCCCGCAAGGGCCGCCCTCACGAAAGGCTGGCATGACATGTACACGTGGAGCTTCGCCCCGATCCTCCAGGCGAGCGACCTGTTCCTCTGGGGCGCCTGGATCACCGTGGTCTACACGGTGGCCTCCATCGCCATCGGGCTCGTCCTCGGGCTGCTCCTGTGCTTCGCACGGCTTTCCGGCATCGGGCCGCTGAACTGGCTGGCGCAGGGCTTCCAGGAGCTGTTCCGCTGCACGCCGCTGCTGGTGCAGTTGCTGTGGATCTACTACGCCCTGCCGCTGCTGCTCGGCTTCGACCTCGCCAACTGGGCGGCGGCGCTGATCACGCTCTCGCTCTATGCGGCGGCCTTCTACGCCGAGGTCTTCCGGGGCGGCATCGTCTCGATCGACAAGGGCCAGTCCGAGGCCGGCGCCGCGATCGGCATGTCGGGCTGGCAGGTGATGCGCCGCATCGTGCTGCCGCAGGCGATCCGCCGGATGATGCCGGCCTTCATCAACCAGTCGGTGACGCAGTTCAAGAACACCTCGCTGATCTCGGTGATCTCGGTGGCCGAGCTGACCTACATGGCGAGCATCGTCAACGGGCAGACCTACCGCCCGCTGGAATCCTACACCGTCCTGGCGGTGCTCTACTTCGCCATCCTGTTCCCGATCACGAAGTTCGCCGACATCGTCGAGAGCCGGACCCGCGGCGGCCATTGAGCGAGGACCATTCCATGACCTCCGTCACAGCACCGGCCGCGCGCGACACCGTTCTCGCCGCCCGCGGCATCGTCAAGCGCTTCGGCGCGCTGACCGTCCTGCACGGCATCGACCTCTCGCTGACCAGCGGCGAAGTCGTCGCCATCATCGGCCCCTCGGGCTCCGGCAAGTCGACCTTCATCCGCTGCATGAACATGCTCGAGGTGCCGGATGCCGGGGAGATCAGCTTCCGCGGCCGGCGCGTCGTCCCCCGGTTCCGTGCCGCGGGCGAGACGCTCGGGCTCGGCGAATTGCGCCGCCATGTCGGCATGGTCTTCCAGCATTTCAACCTGTTCCCGCATATGAGCGTGCTGGAGAACGTGATCGAGGGCCCCGTCACCGTGCAGCGCAAGCCGCGGGCCGAGGCCGTCGACATCGCGATGGACTACATCGCCAAGGTCGGCCTGGCCGAGAAGCGCGACGCCCGGCCGGACCAGCTCTCGGGCGGGCAGAAGCAGCGCGTCGCCATCGCCCGGGCGCTCGCCATGCAGCCGGACGCGCTGCTGCTCGACGAGATCACCAGCGCGCTCGACCCCGAGCTCGTCGGCGAGGTCCTCGGCGTGGTCCGCAACCTCGCCGAGCAGGGCATGACCATGGTGCTCGTCACCCATGAGATCTCCTTCGCGGCCGATGTCTCGGATCGCGTCGTCTTCATGGAGGCCGGGCGCATCGCGGAAGAGGGCAGCCCGGACCGCATCCTGCACAATCCCGACAACGAACGGCTCAAGACCTTCCTCGCGCGCTTCCATGGCTGAGCGGCACGAGGGCGGGACCCGGCCGTTCAGGGTCGTCGTCGTCGGGGCCGGCCGGATCGGCATCACCCTGGCGCTGCTGCTGCGCGAGGAGCCAGGCTTCGCGCTCCTGCTCGCCGACCCGACCGAGCCGGGGCGCGACCGGGCCCGGGCGCTGGCCCTGCCCTTCGCCGAGGCCGACCCGGCCGACCCCGTTGCGCTCGACCGGATCCTGGAAGGCGCCGATGCCGTCGTCGCCGCGCTGCCCTCGCAGGCGACGCCGATGGTGGCCGCCGCCGCGCGGCGCCATGGCTGCCACTACCTCGACCTCGGCGACGACGGCGCCGCGCTCGAAGCCGTCCGGCGCGAGGCCGCCGGCGCCGCCGGCTGCTTCGTCGCGCAATGCGGCATCTCGCCGGGGCTGGTCTCGGGGCTGGTGCTCGACCTCGCCGCGCGCTTCACGCAGGCGCCCGACATCGCGGTCCGCATCGGCGGCCTGCCGCGGGAGCCCGTCGGGCGTCTCGGCTACGGGCTGATCTGGGACGTCGATGCGACGCTGCGCGAATACACCCGCGCCTCGCTCGCCCTGCTCGACGGCCGGGAGGCCGAGCTTCCGCCGCTGTCGCGGCTTTCTCCCTTGCGCCTCGGAGCGCGCGACTACGAGGTCTTCGTCTCGGGCGCCATCCCCGCGACCTTGCGCCAGCGCCTGACGGGCAAGGTCGGCGACCTGGTCTCCTACACGATCCGCTATCCCGGCCATGCCGGGCAGATGGCGTTCCTGCTCGACGAGCTGAAGCTGCGCGAGCGCGTCTATCTGCTGCGCAACCTCTTCCTCAACGCCCTGCCCGAGATCGCGGACGACCGCCTGCTGATCTCGATCACCGCGACGCCGCGGCAGGCCGAAGACGCGCCCGCCGCGCATTTCCTGCGCGCGGTCGAGCCGGTGACGATCGGCGTCGTCGTCATCGGCGCGATGCGGCGCACGGCGGCATCCCATGTCGCGGCCGTGCTCGATCTGCTGCGCCAGCGCCGGATCGGCCGGCCGGGATTGCTGGCGCAGGAGGACATTCCCTTGCGCCTCCTCCAGGAAAACCGTTTCCTCGCCTGGTTCTTCGACCCTGCCGCGCCGGCGGTGCCGCACGCTCTTCAGGAGACCTCGCGATGACGGGCACCGGCCTCTCCCCGGCCCATGCCGCCGTGAACGGACTGAGCATCGGCGTGCTGATGCTCGACACCCATTTCCGCCGCCTGCCGGGCGATGTCGGCAATGGCCGCACCTGGTCGTTCCCCGTGCAGTTCCGGGTGGTGCGCGGCGCCGACCCGGCGGCCATCGTCCACGGCAGCCCGGAGGAGTTCCTCCAACCCTTCATCGCCGCCGCGCTCGACCTCGTCGCCTGCGGCGTGCGCGGCATCACCACGAGCTGCGGCTTCCTCGCCCTGCTCCAGAAGGAGCTCGCCGCCGCCCTGCCCGTGCCGGTGGCGACGAGCAGCCTCCTGCAGGCGCCGCTGATCGAGGCCATGCTGCCGGCCGGCCGGCAGGTCGGCATCCTGACCTTCGCGGCGGAGGCGCTGACGGCCCGCCATCTTTCGGCCGTGGGCGCCCGGCCGGACACGCCCGTCATGGGCCTCCCCCCGGACAGCCTGTTCCGCCAGGTCTACGGCAACCGCGGCGGGGTTTCCGATCCGGCTAGGCTGGAGGAGGAGGTCGTGGCCGCCGCCCAGGCGCTGGTCGAGCGCCACCCCGATGTCGGCGCCATCCTGTGCGAATGCACCAACCTGCCGCCGCATGCCGCGGCGATCGCCGCTGCGACCGGGCGGCCGGTCTTCGACATCATCGGCTTCATCGACTGGTTCGCGCGGGGCATCGCTCCGCCCCGCTTCGGAGACGCGTGAACCGGCGGACGGCATTGGGCATGGCCGCCGCGGTCACGATGGGCGTCGCGCGTGACTGCGGGCTCGTGCCTGCCATCGGCGAGCATGGGACAGCCGAGGATTGAGCAACGGGCCGGCCGGACAGCGTTCCGGACCGGCGCTCAGAGCGACAATTGCGCGCCCGCCTCCTGGCAGATCGCCTTGAGGCCGAGCAGGATCGCCTCCTCGTCGGTCTCGACGCCGTGGCGCTGGAGCGACGGCACCAGCATCGCGGCCTCCGCATGCCCCGAAGGGCCGATCACGGGGCAGGCGATGTCCGTCACCGCCATGATGTCCCGGCTCGGCGCGGCCCGGTGACCCTGCGCCCTGATGGCGGCGAAGACCGCGGCCAGCTCGGGATCGTCGAGCCGGCGCTGGTCCTCCGGGCTCGCATCCCGCATCAGGGAACGCCGGCGCGCCTCCGACTGGAAGGCGAGGATGAGCAGCCCCGAATTGGCGGCCAGCGCCGGCCGGCCATAGCCCGGCCGGACCATGACGCTGGCGTCGAGATGGCCGGAGGTCGCGGCGAGGATGACGGTCTGGGCCCGGCTGAGCACGACCAGATGCGCCGCCTGCCCGCTCTCCTCGCTGAAGCGCTGCATCAATGGCAGGACGATCGAGGTCAGTTGCCGCCCGCCCGGCGTGCGGATGCCGAGATCGAAGAGCCGCCGCGACAGGGCGAGCCGGTCGGTCCCCGGCTCGCGCACGAGATAGCCGCGCTGCTGCAGCACGAACACCATCCGGAAGATCTCGCCCTTGGAACGCTGCAGCCGCTCGGCGATCGCCCGCGTCGAGAGCGGCTCGCCGACCTCGGCCAGCAATTCGAGGATGTCGAGCCCCTTCTCCAGCGCGGGCGCCGCATAGGAGATCCTGTCGCCGCTATCCGTATCGATGTGGTCGGTCATGCTCTCTCATTTCATATATGAAGCTTGACATCAAATAAGAAACAAACCTAGCCTCTCCGCAACGAGGGGATCAATGCTGCGAACGTCGACCATACCGCCAGGCCGGGCCGGCACGTCAGAACGGCGCCGGGGCGCGGCCCGATGAAGTACGGGCTGCAGTTCCGCGACGTCTTCGCCGCCTGGGAGTCGATCCTCGACGGCGTCCTCGTCACGCTCTTCCTCTCCGTCTGCACCATGGTCGGCGGGCTCGTCATCGGGGTCGCCTGCGCCGCGGCGCGGGTCTACGGGCCGGGCTGGCTGAAGCGGCTCGTCGGGACCTATGTCGAGGTCATCCGCAACACGCCGCTGCTGGTCCAGCTCTTCCTGATCTTCTTCGGCCTGCCGAGCTTCGGCCTGCGGCTCGACGGCCTCACCGCCGCGATCATCGCGCTCGTCATCAATCTCGGCGCCTATACGACGGAGATCGTCCGCGCCGGCCTCCAGGCCGTGCCGAAGGCGCAGGTCGAGGCCGGGCATTCGCTCGGGCTCTCGGGCCTGCAGGTCTTCCGCCATGTCGTGATGTTTCCGGCGCTGAAGGCGATGTTCCCGGCGCTCGCCAGCCAGTTCGTGCTGCTGATGCTGGCGACCAGCGTGGTCTCGCAGATCTCGGTGCAGGACCTCTTCCACGCCGCCTCGATCGTGCAGTCGCGCACCTTCCGCGACTTCGAGGTCTACACCGTGATCGGCGTGCTCTATCTCGGCCTCGCCTTCGCCTTCCGCGGCCTCTTCGCCGGCATCTACTACTGGGCGTTCGTCAGGCGATGATCCGGACCTTCTCCTTTATCGACGTAATGTATCTGGTCGCGGCGGCGCGCTGGACGCTCGCCTTGACCGTCACCGCCTTCGCCGGCTCGGCCGTGCTCGGTCTCGCCCTGGCGCTGGCGCGGATCGCGCCGGTGGCGCCGCTGCGCTGGATCACCGCCGCCTATATCCATGTCGTCCAGGGCACGCCGCTGCTCGTCTGGCTGTTCCTGATCTTCTTCGGCCTGCCCCTGACCGGCATCTCGGTCAATCCGTGGATCGCCGCCGCGGTCGCCTTCTCGATCTACGGCTCCGCCTTCCTCGGCGAGATCTGGCGCGGCGCGCTGATCTCGATCGCCCGGACGCAATGGGAGGCCGGCGCCTCGCTCGGCCTCTCGCTCTACGAGCAACTGCGCCACGTCATCGTGCCGCAATCCATCCGGGTGGCGATCCCGCCCACGGTCGGCTTCCTGGTCCAGCTCATCAAGAACACCTCGCTGGCGGCGACGATCGGCTTCGTCGAGCTCACCCGCGAGGGCCAGCTCACCGCCGCCGGCACCTACAAGCCCTTCGCCGTCTACATCACCGTCGCCGCGATCTATTTCGCGATGTGCTTCCCCCTCACGCAATGGAGCCGCTCGCTCGAGCGGAAGCTCGATGTCGCTCGTTGAAATCCACGGGATCAGCAAGAGCTACGGCTCCGTCCAGGTCCTCAAGGACGTCTCTCTGGACATCGCCCGCGGCGAGGTCGTCGCGGTCATCGGCCGCTCCGGCTCGGGCAAGAGCACCATGCTGCGCTGCATCAACGGGCTGGAGCCGATCCAGGCCGGCTCGATCCGCGTCGACGGCGTGCAGGTCAACGATCCCGCGACCAATCTGCGCAAGCTGCGGCAGGAGGTCGGCATCGTCTTCCAGAGCTTCAACCTGTTCCCGCATCTCTCGGTCAGCGACAACATCACCCTCGCCCCGCGCGTCGTGAAGAAGCAGCCGCCGGCGGCGGCCCGCGAGGTGGCGCGCGAGGTGCTGCGCCGCGTCGGGCTCGAGGACAAGCTCGACGCCTTTCCGGCGCAGCTCTCCGGCGGCCAGCAGCAGCGCGTCGCCATCGCCCGCTCGCTGGCGATGCGGCCCAAGGTGATGCTGTTCGACGAGGTCACCTCGGCGCTCGACCCCGAGCTCACCGGCGAGGTGCTGAAGGTGCTCGAATCCGTCGCGCAGGAGGGCATGACCATGATCCTCGTCACCCATGAGATGGGCTTCGCCCGCCGCTTCGGCTCGCGGGTCGTCTTCATGCACGAGGGCCGGGTCCATGAAGAAGGCCAGGCCGCGGCGGTGCTCGCCGCGCCGAAGACGCCCGAATTGCAGACCTTCCTCAGCGCCGTGCTGCACTGAGGAACCGTTCCGGACCAATCAACGAGGGGAGAGATCAGATGCGTTCATTCTTCGCAGGCCGTTCCATTCTGGCTGGCCTGGCCGCCCTTGCCGTCGCCGCCTTCGGCACGGTGGAGGCCCATGCCGACAAGCTTCAGGACATTCTTCAGAAGGGCGTGGTCCGCATCGGCGTGCCGCTCGACGCCCCGCCCTTCGGCGCGCAGGACGCGAACCGCAACCCGATCGGCTTCGACATCGAGATGGCGGAGATGGTCGCCAAGGGCCTCGGCGTGAAGCTGGAGATGCAGCAGATCACCGGCGCCAACCGCATCCCCTTCCTGCTGACCGACAAGGTCGACATCGTCATCTCCGTGCTCGGCCTCACGCCCGAGCGCTCGCGGCAGGTGATGTTCACCGCGCCCTACGCCAACACCTTCCTCGCCGTCTACGGGCCGAAATCCTCGCCGGTGACCAGCCCCGAGACGCTCGGCTCCACCCGCATCGCCGCGGCCAAGGGCACCACGCAGGAACTGGCGATCAGCGCGGCCGCGCCGAAGGCCGACCTGATGCGCACCGAGGACGACGCCACCGCCGCCGCCGCCTATATCACCGGCCAGGCCGACCTGCTCGCGACCAACAGCATCGTCGCGCAGGCGCTCGCCAAGCAGAACCCGAACAAGGAGTTCGAGCGCAAATTCGTCATCCGCCGCAGCCCGGCGCATATGGCCGTGCAGATGGACCAGCACAATCTGGTGCGCTGGCTCGACAGCTTCATCTTCTTCAATACGATGAACGGCGAGCTCGACCGGCTGCACAGGAAGTATCTCGACATGCCGATGGACCCGCTGCCGACGCTCTGAAGCGTCCCAGCCCGGCCGGGCGCATGCCGCGCCCGGCCTTCTTCTTCGCAGGCAGCGGGCCGCCAGCGGCACCGATTGCCTCGCCACGCCCGAGCCAGCCATGACCAGCCAACGCCAGCAGCCCGCCCCCCGGCCCTCCAGCGCCTTCCTCACCATCGACCCGGAGCGCGAGGGCAAGCAGCTCGGCTTCCTGATGATCCCGCATTCGCCCGACGACGACGCCTGGGGCGCGACCCGCATCCCGATCGCGGTCATCAAGAACGGCACGGGCCCGACGGCGATCCTGGAGGGCGGCAACCATGGCGACGAATATGAGGGGCCGATCGCGATCTGCGACCTGATCCGCGATCTCGACCCGGGCCGCGTCCAGGGCCGGCTGATCCTGATGCCGGCCAACAACGTCCACGCCGTCATCGCCGGCAGGCGCACCTCGCCGGTCGACGGGCTGAACTTCAACCGCACCTTTCCCGGCGATCCGCGCGGCACCATCACCCAGCAGATCTCGGCCTACATCACCGATCATGTCTACCCGCTCGGCGACGCCTTCCTCGACCTGCATTCCGGCGGTTCCTCGCTTGACATCATCCCCAGCGCGATCGTCGAGCCGACCGACGACCCGGCCCTGCACAAGCGCAACGTCGCCGCCGTGCGGGCCTTCGACGCGCCGATGACGGTGGTGATCAGCAATCTCGGCGAGCCGCGCACCGCGACCGCCGCCGCCTGCCGGGCCGGGCTCGTCACCGTCGGCACCGAGATGGCGGGCGGCGGCACGGTCTCGCTGGAGGCGCTGAAGGTCTGCCGCCGCGGCGTCGCCAACGTGCTCGACCATCTCGGCATCGTCGCGCGCGACACGCCCGAGCCGCGCCGCGGCGAAGGCGGCATCCTCGAACTGCCCGGCACCTCGGCCTATGTCTATGCCAGCGCCGACGGCATCTTCGAGCCCTTCCACGCCAATGGCGAGACCGTCAGCGCCGGTCAGCCCGCCGGCCGCATCCACTGCACCTGGGACCCGGCGCGCGCGCCCGAGCTCCTGCACTACGCCGCCGACGGCATCCTCTACGGCCGCCGCCAGCCCGGACGCGTCAGGCCCGGCAATTGCTGCCTGATCGTCGCCGCGCCTTACAAGGGAACCTTGTCGTGATCGATCTCGCCGCCATCGAGGAAGCCCGCCGGCGCATCGCCCCCCATATCCGCAAGACGCCGACGCTGCGCTACGGCCAGCTCAAGGACGGCGACGCCGGCGGCCCCGACGTCACGCTGAAGCTCGAACTGCTGCAGGCGGCCGGCTCGTTCAAGGCGCGCGGCGCGATGAACCGGCTGCTGACCCTGACCGAGGCCGAGCGCGCGCGCGGCATCGTCACCGCCTCGGGCGGCAATCACGGCCTCGCCATCGCGCGCTCGGCCAAGGTGCTTGGCGCCGGCGCCAAGATCTTCCTGCCCTCCAACGTCGTGCCCGACAAGGTCGCGAAGCTGAAGCAGTGGGGCGCGGAGGTCGAGATCGTCGGCGACATCTGGGACGACGCCAACGCCGCCGCCCTCGCCCATGCCGAACGCACCGGCGCGACCTATGCCCATCCCTTCAGCGACCCCGTCGTCGTGGCCGGACAGGGCACGCTCGGCCTCGACATCCTCGACGACATGCCGGAAGTCGACGTCATCCTCGTCGCGATCGGCGGCGGCGGCCTGATCAGCGGGCTTGCCACCGCGGTCAAGGCCAGGCGACCGGCGACGCGGATCATCGGCATCGAGCCGGTCGGCTCGCCGACGCTGCATGCCTGCCTGGAGGCGGGCAGGCTCGTCGCCCTGGACACGCTGTCGACCCGCGTCGCCACCATGTCCTGCCGGCTGACCGATCAGGCGATCTTCGAGACCGTCCGGCGCCATGTCGACGAGATCGCGCTGGTCAGCGACGCGGAGATGGAAAGCGCCGCCCGCTCGCTCTGGTTCGAATTCGGCGTCGCCGCCGATCTGTCGGGGGCCGCCTCGGTCGCGCTGCTTCAGGCCGGCCGCATGCGCTTCGCGCCCGGAACCCGGGTCTGCGCGATCGTCTGCGGCGCGGGCGCGGACGGCCTCGCCTGAGGCGAGGCTTTTGAGGCGAGGCTTGCCGGCCGGCGGATCGACAGGCATGAACCGGGGCCCGCGACCCCGCCCCGAAGCCCCGGAGCCTCCGCCATGAGCGCGTCCCTGCTCTATCTCTCGCGCCAGGATGTGCAGGCGCTCGCCATCGCGCCCGGCGCAGCGCGCGAGGCCGTCCTCCAAGCTTTCCGCGACCACGCCGCCGGGCTCAACCGCAGCCTGCCCAAGAGCGTGCTCGCGCTGGGCCCGGGGCACGGCTTCCAGGCGATGGCGGCCGCCTCGCAAGCCGACGGCATCGCGGCGCTGAAATGGGTCTCGATGACGCCGGCCGGGCCGGACAGCGCCGCCCCGAGCGTCAGCGCCCTGCTCTGCGTCAGCGACTATGCCGGCGGCGCGCCGCTGGCGGTGCTCGACGGCGACGAGATCACCCTGATCCGCACCGCCGCGCTCTCGGCCGCCGCCGCGAGCCGGATGGCGCCGGCCGCGCCCAGGACCATCGGCTTCGTCGGCTGCGGCCTCCAGGCCCACGCCCATCTCGCCGCCTTCCACGATCTCTATCCCGGGCTGGCCACCGCGCTGGCGCTGAGCCGCAGCCCTTCCTCGGCCCGGCGGCTGGGGGACGCCGCCGCCGGCCGCGGCCTCGCGGCCGAGGTGACGGGCGACGCCGGCGCGCTGCTGGCCCGCAGCGACATCGTCATCTCGATGGTGCCGGGCGCCCCGGGGCTGGCGCCCTTCCTCGACGCCCGCCTGATGAAGCCCGACGCCTTCGCCGCCGCCGTCGATACCGGCCGTAGCTGGATCCCGGAAAGCCTGCCCGCCTTCGACAGCCTGGCGACGGACAGCCTGGAGCAGTCGCAGGCGCCCTACGACGCCGCCGGCAACCCGGTCGCGACGGTCGCCTTCAGCCACGACCTCATCGGGCTCGCCGCCGGCACCGAGGCCCCCCTGCGGAACGGGCGCTCGCTGTTCTGCTTCCGCGGCTTCGCCCTCGCCGATCTGGCGCTGGCCCATCTCGCCGTCCGCCATGCGCGCGAGCGTGGCATCGGCACGGCGCTGCCGCGCTGAATCCGCGGCAGCGGCGCCTCCCCCGCGATCCTCCGGCGCCGGCGATCAACGACAGCCGGGCCGGCCGGTTGATGAAACGCAGCGATGGGCCGAACCGAATTTCGGTGTCGACGAGAGGCAGCGTTCTTCCGCCAGGGGCTCCCTGAAGGATATCTGACGAAACTCCGAATATAGTCCGGGATTTTACTTGAAGCTGCGCATGCCTTCTCGTGCCGGCGGAAGAGCGGCTCGGCAGCGATTATCTTAGAAAGGCTATAAAGAGAAAAATTGCTTTGCGGCGCAACGACACCTCGTGATAGCGCCAGCCGATGCTCCCGATCTCGGCACCCCGCTTTGCTTTGCCGCCTGGCTGCAGCCTGCGCTGGCCTCGCGTCACAGCCGGGCAGTGATGCTGCAGTGAGATGAAGCCCATGGCCGCGGTCCTGCCCGCGGCGGCCGATGCCGCCGCGGATTATCGCAAGCGCAATGCGCGCCGGCTGCTGCTCGTCCTGGGCGGACTGCTGGCGCTGGTCCTGTCGCTGGCGCTCGACGTCGCGATCGGCCCGGGCAACCTGCCGCTCGCCGACGTGCTGCGGACCCTCGCCGACCCGCAATCGGCCGCGCCGCGCCTCTCCGTCATCGTCTGGGACCTGCGCCTGCCGATCGCGCTGATGGCGCTCGCCGTCGGCGCCATGCTGGGGCTCAGCGGCGCCGGCATGCAGACCATCCTGTCGAACCCGCTCGCCGATCCGTTCACGCTCGGCGTCTCGGCCGCCGCCACCGTCGGCGCCTCGGTCGCCATCGTCACCGGCTGGAGCGTGCTGCCCGGCGCCGGCGCCTTCATCGTCACCGCCAACGCCTTCGTCTTCGCGCTCGGCGCCTCGCTCATCCTGTTCTTCATGACCAAGCTGCGCGGCGTCAGCGCCGAGACCATGATCCTGGTCGGCATCGCCCTGCTCTTCACCTGCAACGCCGTCACCGCCCTGCTGCAATACCGCTCCAACGAGGTGCAGCTCACCCAGATCGTGTTCTGGACGCTCGGCAGCCTCGCCCGCGCGACCTGGACCAAGGTCGGGGTCGCGGCGCTGCTGATCGCGCTCGCCCTGCCCTTCTTCCTGCTGCGCGGCTGGGCTCTGACGGCGCTGCGGCTCGGCGACGAGCGGGCCGAGAGCCTCGGCATCCGCGTCGACCGGCTGCGCCTCGAGATCCTGATCGCGACCTCCCTGCTCGCGGCCGTCTCCGTCTCCTTCGTCGGGGGCATCGGCTTCATCGGGCTCGTCGGCCCGCATATCGCCCGGCTTCTGGTCGGCGAGGACCAGCGCTTCTTCCTCCCGGTCGCCACGATCGCCAGCGCGACGCTGCTCTCCCTCGCCTCCAGCCTCTCCAAGGCGATCACGCCGGGCGTCATCTACCCGATCGGCATCATCACCGCCCTGATCGGCGTGCCGTTCTTCTTCAGCCTGGTCATGTCGATCCGCGGCAAGGGGGCCTGAGGCATGGCGCTCGCGATCCGCGACCTCTCCTTCAGCTACGGCGCGGCGCCCGTGCTGCAGGGGCTTTCCACCGGCCTCCTGCCGCGCGGCGAGCTCGCGGCGCTGGTCGGCCCCAACGGCGCCGGCAAGTCGACGCTGTTCCGCTGCGCCGCCGGGCTGCTCAGGCCGCGCGCGGGCAGCACCAGCCTCGACGGCACCGATCTCGCCCCGCTCTCGGGCCGCGAGCGGGCGCGCAGGATCTTCTACCTGTCGCAGGACACCGAGGCCCGCGTCGCACTGTCGGTCTTCGACATCATCCTGCTCGCCCGCAAGAGCCTGCATCGCGGCTTCGCACTCGCCGCCTCGGCCGCGGACATGCGCGCGGTCGAGGCCGTGATCGCCGAGCTGGGCCTGGGCCCCTTCGCCTCGCGCGACATCGGCACGCTCTCCGGCGGCCAGCGCCAGCTCGCGGCGATCGGCCAGGCGCTGGTGCGCGAACCCGACGTGCTGCTGCTCGACGAGCCCACCAGCGCGCTCGACGTGCGCCGCCAGCTCGACGTGATGGCGACGATCCGCGAGGCGACGCGCCGGCGCCGGATCGTCACCGTCGCCGCCATCCACGACCTGTCGCTGGCGGCGCGCTTCGCCGATCGCGTCCTGGTGATGAATGGCGGCCGCATCGCCCAGGCCGGCCCGCCGGAGGAGGTGCTTGCCCATCCGGCCGTTTCGGAGACATATGCGGTGGGCGTGCATCTCGAGCGGTCGGCCCGCGGCACGCTGCTGGTCGAGCCCTATATCCAGACCGAGTGAGCCATGACCGCGCGGGCCGCGCCGGCCCGTCAGAGATCGAGCCGGAAGGAATAGCTCGCGCCGAGGCCGACCGTGACCTGGTCGCGCTGGCCGACGGTGCGCACGAGCGGCGAGCTCGCGGCCTGGTCGATCATGCGGTCATAGCGGGCGAACAGCGTCGTCGACCATTGCTCGGACCACGCATAGTCGAGCGCGGTGGCGACGCCGAGGCTCTTGGCGCCGCCGGAGGGGCTGTAGGGCGCCAGCAGCGGATTGATCATCGCCTCGCTCGGCGAGACGCCGAAATTGCGCCGCATATAGGAAGCGTTGCCGAGCGAGAGGCGCGGGCCGCCCGACAGCGTCAACCGGCCGAAGCGCTCGACCCAATCGGCGGAGAAATCGGCGACGATGCCGTGATGGCCGTGGAAGCCCTGCCGGACCTCGACGCGGGTGCGCAGACGGCTCTGGACCGGCCAGTACTCGGCGAAGAGCCCCGCCTCGATCGCCCAGGGAACGTCGCGCATGCCGAACAGCCGGGGGCTCGACGAGGAATAGCGGCCGCTCTTCCAGGTTCCGGCGACGCCGAAGCTGAAGCGGTCGGTTTCGTAGAGCGCGTAGTCGAGGCTGTCGTCGGGGGCGCTGAAGCTCTCCGGCTCGCCGGCGCGGCGCCAGCTTATCGAGGGCATGAAGGACAGCCCGGCCGCGTTCGCGCCCTCGTATTTGGGGCCGAGCTCGACCGTGCCGCCGAGCGTGACGATCCAGCCCTTGGCGGGCGTCGGATCGCTCAGCGCCGGCGACGCCTCTCCGGCACCGGCGGCGGCCGGCAGCAGCAGGAGGCAGGCGAGGCTTCCGATGGCAACACGCAACACAGATCCTCCGCGCCCTTCATCGATCTCCGCAGCCGCGCCGGCCGGTGCGGCTGCGGCCGCGATCCCGCGGCTCATTCCGCGACGGTCCGGTTCAACCGGATACCGAGTTTCTTGATGCGGTGCCAGAGGCTGCGTTCCGCAATCCCGAGCAGCCGCGCCGCCTTGACCTGCACGCCGCCGCTGCGGCGCAGCGCCTCGAGGATGAATTCGCGCTCGATCCGCTCGAGCTCTGCGTCGAGATCGCGCGGCAGCGCCGCGCCTCCCGCCCGGCGCTGGCCCTCGAACAGCTCCCGCGGCAGGTCCTGCACGTCGATCGCCGAGCCCTTGGCGACGATCAGCGCGCGCTCGACGCAATTGTGCAGCTCGCGGATATTGCCCGGCCAGTCGTAGGCCGACATCGCGGCGAGCGCCGCCGGAGAGAACCCCGTGACCGGCTTGCCGACCGTCTCGGACAGCGACGCCAGGAAATGCGCGGCCAGCAGCGGAATGTCCTCGGCGCGCTCGCGCAAGGCCGGCAGCCGGATCGGGAACACGTTCAGCCGGTAGAACAGGTCCTCGCGGAACAGGCCCGCGGCGACCGCCGCGCGCATGTCCTTGTGCGTCGCCGCGACCAGGCGGACATCCGCGGTCTGGCTGCGGCTCGCCCCCACCGGCTCGAAGCTGCGCTCCTGCACCACGCGCAGCAGCTTTGCCTGGATCGCCAGCGGCATGTCGCCGATCTCGTCGAGGAAGAGCGTGCCGCCCTCGGCGGCGGCGAAGCGGCCGACGCGGTTGGAGACGGCGCCGGTGAAGGCGCCCTTGACATGGCCGAAGAGCTCGCTCTCCAGCAGGGTCTCGGGGATCGCGGCGCAATTGACCGCGACGAAGGGGCGGGCGCGGCGCGGGCTGTTGAAGTGGATCGCCCGGGCGACCAGCTCCTTGCCGGTCCCGCTCTCGCCGTTCAGCATCACCGTAGCGCGGGTTTCGCAGACCTCGGTGACCTGCTCGATCACGCGGCGGAAGGAGGCGCTGTTGCCGATCAGCGTGTCGAAGGAGTGGCGCCCCTCGAGTTCGCTGCGCAGGCGCTCATTGTCGCGCACCACATCGGCGAGGCGCAGCGCCCGCCCCAGCGTCGCCGCGACATCCTCCATCTCGAAGGGCTTGGCGATATAGTCGAACGCCCCTTCCTTGACGAGCTCGACCGCGTCGCGCACCGCGGCGAAGGCCGTGATGATGATGACCGGCACCTCCGGCCAGCGGCGGCGGACCTCGCGCAGCAATCCGCGCCCGTCCAGCACCGGCAGCCGCAGATCGGTGAGCACCAGGTCGAAGCGCGACTGCTCCAGCGCCATCAGCGCCGCCTGCGCGCTGGTCACGGCGGTCGCCCGGTAGCCGAGATCCTCCAGCGCGGCGGCCAGAACGTCGGCCAGCCGCTCCTCGTCGTCGACCACCAGAATGGCGTGGCTCACGCGTCCTCTCCCTTCCCGGCCCGCGGCAGGACGAGCGTGAAGGCCGCGCCCTTGCCCGGCTCGCTCTCGCAGATCGCGCTCCCGCCATGGGCGGCGGCCACGCTCTGCACCTTGGCGAGCCCGAGCCCCGTTCCTTTCGCCTTGGTGGTGAAGAACGGGTTGAACACCTCGGCGCGGATCGCCTCCGGCACGCCCGGCCCCTCGTCGCGGATCGTCAGCGACACGGTGTCGGGCCCTACCGCCACGCGCGCGAAGATGGTGCCTCCCATCGGCATGGCATCCATCGCGTTCAGGACCAGATTGAGGCAGGCCTGATGGAGCTGATCGGCGTCGCCCGCGATTTCGGCCCCCTCGCTCTCGTCGTCGATGCGCAGAGCGATGCCGCGGCGCGCCAGCTCCGGGGCGGCGATGGCCGCGACCCGCTCGATCACCTTGCGCAGCGGCAGCGGGCTCAGCACCAGCGGGCGCGGCTGGGCGAAGTCGAGGAACTCGCGCATCAGCGTCTCGATCCGCCGCACCTCGTCGATGACGTAGCCCAGCATCTTCTCCTCGGCGCCGCCGAGCCGGGCGCGGTTGCGCACCACCTCGGTCGAGGTCTTGATGATGCCGAGCGGATTGCGGACCTCATGGGCGATCACCATCGCCGCCTGGCCGAGCGCCGAGAGCCGGTCGCGGCGGCGCAGCTCCGTCTCCAGCTCCTGCAGCTTGCCCAGTTGCTCGGCCATGCTGTTGAAGCCGGTGGCGAGCTCGGCGATCTCGCGGCCGCCGCCGATCGGCACGCGCTGTCCGAAATCGCCGGCCGCGATCGCCCTGACGCCGCGCGTCAGCGCCCGCAGGGGGCGCACCAGCACGCCCGACATCAGGCTGCCGACCAGCACGGCGATGAAGCTGCCGAGCAGGAAGATGCCGAGGAACAGCCGCTCGCGGCCGAGCTGCTCCAGAAGTCCCGCCCCGCTGCGCAGGCCGATGAAGCTGAGCGCCGCCAGCTTGCCGTCGATGCCGCGGAAGCCGGAATAGACCGCGCGATAGGCGCCGTCCCCCGCCCCCGGGTCGAAGATTTCGTCCTCGCCGGCATCGAGCCGGGCCTTGATGTCCCGGGGCACGGCCGTCGGCTTGTCGTCATGCGTCTGCATGATGGCTTCGAGCTTGCCGTCGAAATCGGAGAACAGCGTCACCTCGAGCGAGGTCACCACCTTGATGCCGCCGAGATAGTTGTCGTCGAGCCAGCTCCCGACCAGGATGTTGGCGGGCTGGCCGTTGATGGTGATCGTCTGCACCGCGCCGGCCATCAGCCAGCGCTGGCCGTCCGCCGCGATCTTGAACAGCCCCTGCCCGGTCGCCGTCGGCAGCGCGCCGATGGCGGAGAAGGGGCGCGAGGAGAAGATGATCTCGCCGCTGGGCCGGTAGATCGCGATCAGATCGTAGCCGACCGAATTCAGCACCGCGAATTCGCGCTCGACGGTCCGCTGCATCTTGACGTCGTCGGCGCTGTGCTCGAGGCGATGGCCGATGACGCCGGCGACGCGCTGCGCCTCCTGCACCGCCTCGACGATCTCCAGCCGGAAGAAGCGCGAGGTCTCGCGCAGCCAGTGCCCGACATTGTCCTCGAACACGCTGGAGATCAGCTTGGCGGCGATGAAGGCCGAGGCCAGCATGGCCGGCACGCTGACCAGCATGAAGCCGATGACCAGCCGGAGCCGGAGCGAGGTCACCTTGCCCGGCCCGGCGGGATGTCGCGGGGAGCCGGGCTGCATCCGCCCCACCCGCCGGTTCTGGAAGGGGCCCGTCCCACTAGCGCCTCGTCCAGGTGTCGTCGTCGCAGATCAGCCCGCCGAGAACGCAGCCGCGCACGACCAGCGAATCCGGCGCGGCCAGCTCCAGCGTGGTGCGATAGGTCTTGCCGTCGGCGGGATTGTAGCCCTCCCCCGCCAGAAGGCTCGCCCCGTCGGGCCTGAAGCCGCTCAGCACCTGCAGGCCGAGCAGCGAGCGCGCCCGCAGCTTCGGGTCCGGGTTGAAGCGGTCGAAGCGCGGCTGCTTCAGCCAGACCACACGCCCGCACAGCGCCGCGCCGCAGCGCGCGATGGCGATCTCCGATTCCCCGTCCGAATCGCGCCAGCGGCCGACGATCTCGGCCATCGGGTCGGCCAGCGCCGGCAGCGGCAGTCCGCCGGCCAGCAGCGCCAGCAGCGCCGCCATCCGCATCCTAGGACTGTTCATCTTCATGCTCCGAACCCAGCAGGATGACGCCGACGATGATCAGGGCGATGCCGCCGGCGCGCAGCAGGTCGATCTGCTCGCCGAAGGTAGCCCAGGCGAGCAGCGGCACCGTGACATAGACCAGCCCGGTCATCGGGAAGGCGCGGCTCAGCGGCATGTCGCGCAGGATCGCCATCCAGACCACGAAGGTCCCGAGATAGCCGATGATCGCGAACCAGACGCCCGGCAGCGTGACCGAGCGCGCCAGCATGTCGAGGCCGAAATCCATGTCGCCGAGGCCGTCGGCCCCCCATTTGAAGGCGATCTGCGTCCCCGTGTCGAGCGCGATGAAGGCGAGCCAGACCAGGAGCTGGCGCCAGCGCGAGACCGGCTCTTCGGATGTCATGGCGCTCATGCGGCCTTCCTTCCGGCCCCCGCGGCCAGATCGGGGTCGAAGCGGTCGAAGCCGAGCCAGGGGCTCGCGCGCCGCAGCGCCCATTGCAGGGGGCGGCTGCGGTGCCGGACATGGATCGCGGAGGGAACCAGCCTGCTGCCGAAGCGCAGCTTCGACGCATAGGCCGTCTGGCCGCTCTGGAACAGGCCGATGCCGCGCGCCATGCAGAAGCGGATATTCGCCATCCAGCTCACCACATAGAGGTTGTGCTCGCGGGCGAGCGGGTAGCGCATGCCGAGAAACTTGTCGACGACGCGGTCGGCCTCGAGCAGCAGCAGGTTGAAGGCCGCGAGCTCGGGGCCGATCCAGTAGAGCGCGAACACCGCGCGGTCTCCGAGCGCCCGCGCGACGGCGGCGAAATAGCCGGGCGGCAGCACTTCGAGATCGCCATAGTCGAGACCGCTGCGCGCCCGGGTCGATTCGTAGAGCGCGTCGATCTGCGCCTCCAGCCCGGCGATGTCGCTGCGGAACTCGATGCGGACCGCCCCGGCCTTGGCGAGCTTGCGCCGGATGTCCTTGCGGGTGGCCGCCGACAGCGAGGCGAGATAGCCCGCCTCGTCCCGGAACGGCAGGTCGAGCACCGCGACCGGCAGGCTGGCGAGGCGGGCGAAGCCGGCCTGCGCCAGCGGCCCGGCGGCCTCCTGCTCCTGGGCCGGAGCGAGATCCTTCCAGACGACGAGCTGGGCGCCTTCGGCCGCGGCCTGCCGCTGCAGGGTTCCGATCAGCAGCCCCAGCGCCTCGGCGCGCCCGGCCGCATCGAGGCCGGGCGAGAAGCCGAGATGGCAGCGCTCGGCATAGGGCGAGCCGACGCAGAGCGCCTTCAGCGTCAGCAGGCCGGGAAGGCGGCGGAACAGCGCCTCCCCGAGGCCGCGCAGCCGGCCCTGCAACGGGGTGTCGAGCCGGTAGCTCAGCCTGAACAGCGGCGCTACCGCGACGACCCGGCCGCGCTGCTCGACGATGGCCGCGGCCATGCGCAGCCCGACACCGGAGGCGGAAGCGGCCGCCTCGCAGGCGCTGTAATAGGCGTGGCATTCCGCCTCGCCCGGCAGGCACGCATCCCAGGCCGCGGCCTCGACCGCGGCGACGCTGTCGACCGTTCTGGCGCTCAGCGCATTCATTCGGCCGCCACGACGCGCAGCCCCGGCTCCAGCTCCGGCAGATGCGCCCTGGCCAGCCGCGACGCCAGGGCGAGCGAGCGCTCGACCACGATCTCGCGCTGCTGGTCGATGGTCACGAGATGGTAGCTGTCGTCGAGGATGACCGCGTCGACGAGCCCGCCCAGCCGCCGCTGGATCTCAAAAGCATTGGAGAGGCTGGCGACGTCGTCCTCGCGGGCATGCACCAGCAGCGCCGGACACTTGATCGCCGGCATCTCGCGCCGGGTCTGGTCGATCAGCTCCCACATCTGCTTGAGCGCGCCCGAGGGCGTGCCGAGCAAGCCGGCCTCGGCGCTGTCGCCGCGCGTGATCGCGGCCGTGATCATCGAGCGGGTCCGCAGGTCCTTGACCCCGTAGGGCTCGCGCTCGACGAAGCTGTAGCGCCGGCCGAACGGGGTGTTGATCAGCCATTTCAGCAGGAAGGCGTAGCGCGGGATCGACCAGCCGTCATACCACAGCGTCGGCGCGTAGAGGGCGAGGCCGCTCACCGCGTCGGGCCGCACCGCGGCGACATGCATCGCCATCACCGCCCCCATCGACAGCCCCCCGACGATCACGGTGTCGCAGAGGCTGCGCATGCGCTCCAGTTCGTCGGTGACGCTGCGGGCCCAGTCCCGCCAGCTCGTCGCCAGCAATTCGCTCTCGCCCGCGCAATGCCCGGCCAGTTGCGGGCAGTGGACCGTATGGCCGGCCCGGTGCAGCGCGCGCGCCACCAGCCGCATTTCGGTCGGCGTGCCGCCGAGCCCGTGGATCAGCAGGAAGCCGGTGCGGTCGCCGGCATAGCGGAGGCTGAAGTCGCGCATCGTCACGTCTCGATCCGTCAGGCTGTGCGGGCGACGATGACCACGCCGCAGGTGATGAGGCAGGCGCCGAGCCATTGCCGCGTGCCGACCCGCTCGCCGAGCAGGATGGAGCTGGCGAAGGTGATGGCAAGGAAATTCAGGCTGGCGATGGGAAAGGCGATCGAGAGCGGGACCTCGGCGAGGATCCGCAGCCAGATGAAGAACTCGGCGACATAGGTCAGCACGCCGGCGAGCGCCCAGCCCGAGCGACCGAGCGCGACGCTCATCTCGCGGAGGCTGCCGCTCGCCGGCAGCTTGTCCGCGCCGAGCTTGAGGCAAAGCTGCCCGACGACGTCGCAGACGATCGAGAGCACGAACCAGAAGACGATGGTCAGGGTCACGGCAGCACCCGCGCGAAACAGTCGATCAGCGCCGCGTTCGCCCGCGCATTGACGGCGAGCTCCGCCTGCGAGGGCCGCAGCAGCGGCGGATGGTCGAAATAGGCGAGCGTCGCCCGGAAGGGATCGGAGAAGCGGGGTTCGGACCAGTCGCCGCAGACATCGACGCCGAGGATGCGCCGCCCCGCCGCCAGACGCTCGATCGCCGCGAGGAGATGGGCGAGGCTGAGCTCCCCCTGGTCCCAGTTGGTGACGGCCTCGCCGCGGCCGAGCACGTCCTTGTCGATCGTCAGCCAGACGGCGTCGGTCGGGATCGCCGGCAGCAGATCGTCGAGGAAGCCGGCCCAGTCCTCCTCCGCCAGGTTGCGCCAGTGCAGATGGCTGCCCTCCTGGCGGAAGCTGCTGGCCCTGCCGTAGCGCCCCCAGACGCGCGACGGCGCGTGCCGCCAGGGGAAGAGCGCGATCCGCTCCGCCTCGACCGCCCTGAGATTGGCGAACTGCCATTCCGGCCGCACCAGGTCGCCGCTGCACGGCCCGATGGTGACGACCTTGCGGACCTGCGGCAGTTCCAGCGCCCGGTTGACCCAGGCGCCGCAATTCACCGTCGCCGGAAAGCGGACCCAGTCCGGATGGTTGTCGAAATGCACGACCGTCACCGGCTCGGCGACGCCGCGCAGCAGCAGCGCGGTGAGGTGATGGAAGTCGCCCGAGCCGTAGAAATGGACCGGCGGTCCCGCCCCCTCGTCCGGCCCCTCGGCCAATCGCCGCAGAAGGCGCGCGCTCGCATCGCGGCTCGCCACGATGCGCAGGCGCGCCGCGAGGTCCGCCGCATCGATGCGCGCCGCTTCGCCGGCATCGATGCGGCGCCGCAGCGGCTCCTGGCCGGCGACGCTCCCGTCGAGATCGATCACCTTCAGGCGCAAATGCCCGTCTCCAACCGGCTCAGGCGCTGGCGACGCGGGCGAAGAGCTGGTCGAGCAGCGCGATCGCCAGATCGATCTCGGCATGGCTCATGGTCAGCGCCGGCGCCAGCGTGATGACGTTCTTGTAGTAGCCGCCGATGTCGAGCACGAGCCCGTAGCGCCTGCCGGCCACTTCGAGATCCGCCTTCATACCCTCGTCGCACATCAGGTCGACCAGCCGCTTCGATGGCGTATAGCTGTCATGCGGCTCGCAGATCTCGATGCGCAGCGCCATGCCGAGCCCGTCGACCTCGCCGACGATCTTGTGGCGGCGCTTCAGCTCCTGCAGCCCTTCGAGGAAATGCGCGCCCTTGGCCATGACCATGGATTCGTAATCCTCCTCCGCCATCATCTTCATCGCCTCCAGCGCGACGGCGGTGCCGAGCGGGTTGGCGTTGAAGGTCGAATGCGTGGAGCCCGGCGGGAAGACGGTGGGGTTGATCAGCGCCTCCTTGGCCCAGATGCCGGAGAGCGGGTTGAGCCCGTTGGTCACCGCCTTGCCGAAGACGATCACGTCCGGCTGCACGCCGAAATGCTCGATCGACCAGAGCTTGCCGGTCCGGTAGAAGCCCATCTGGATCTCGTCGACGACGAGCAGGATGCCGTGCTCGTCGAGCACCTTCTTCAGCCCGGTGAAGAAGTTCGGCGGCGGGATGACGTAGCCGCCCGTGCCCTGCAAGGGCTCGACATAGAAGGCGGCGTATTCCGCCTCGCCGACCTTCGGGTCCCAGACGCCGTTGTATTCGCTCTCGAACAGGCGGGCGAACTGCGCGACGCAGTGCTCGCCATACTCCTCCTTGCTCATGCCCTTGGGACCCCGGAAATGATAGGGGAAGGGGATGAAATGGGCGCGCTCGCCGAAATGGCCGAAGCGGCGGCGATAACGGTAGGAGGAGGTGATCGCCGAGGCGCCGAGCGTGCGGCCGTGATAGCCGCCCTCGAAGGCGAACATCAGGCTCTTGCCGCCCTTGGCGTTGCGCACGAGCTTGAGCGAATCCTCGACCGCCTGGGCGCCGCCGACATTGAAGTGGACCCGGCCCTTGGCGCCGAACTTGCGCTCGGCATCCTTGGCGATCATCGCCGCGAGTTCGATCTTCTCGCGGTGGAGATACTGGCTGGCGACCTGCGGCAGCGTATCGATCTGGCGCTTCAGCGCGGTGTTGAGGCGCGGATTGGCGTAGCCGAAATTGACCGCCGAATACCACATCTGCAGGTCGAGGAAGCGGTTGCCGGCCGCGTCGAGCATGAAGGAGCCCTCGCAGCCCGAGAAGATCTTCGGGAACTGCGTGTAGTGCACCGTGTCGCCATGCGAGCAGTACTCGGCTTCCAGCGCGAGCAGGCGGGCCTCCTCGGCGGCGAGCCCGGCCGCGTTCGCCGCGGCGGAAGCGGCCGGGTCGCGGTCGAGCTGGGGGAATCCGTCATCCATCGATCATGTCCTTGGCGTGGTGGCCCGCGACGGCCGGCCTGGCGCCGGTCAGCATTTCGTCCAGGAGACGAGCCGCATCCGCGAGCTGGGAAAAGGGGTGGTGTTCGATACCGTTCGCGCGGCAATGCCCGATCAGCCCGCTCTTGGCGAAGACCCGGTCGGCCCGCTCGGCCAGGCAGAAATCCGAGCGGCCGTCGCCGACGAGGATGGTCGCCAGCCGGCCGAAGCCGCGCGCCACGTCGCATTTGCAGGTGCCGCTGACGCAGCTTCCGTCCCGCGCCGCATGCGGAGAGGTCAGTCGCCAGCGGTCGCCCCCGACGGATTCGAGATGGTTGGCGATGACCGGCAGGCCGGCGAGCCCGGTCCGGCGGAGCACCGCGTGAATCGTGCGGTCGAGCCCGTCGGACACCACCGTCACCGGAATGCCATGGCGCTGGCAGACCCGCACGAAGAAGGCGAAGCCCCAGTCGATCTCGAAGCTGTCGACGAAGGTGTCGAGCACGTCGGGCGAGACCCGCAGCAGGTCGATCTGCCGCTGCATGCAATCGCGCGAACCGATGCGCCCCGCCACCCATTCGGCCTCGATCTCCTCCCAGCCCGGCGCGGCGAAGCGGCCGAGAATCCGGTCCGTCGTGTCTTCCAGGGAGATGGTGCCGTCGAAATCGACGATGGCCTGCCACTGCATCCGTGCTGAAGCTCCGTTACGCGGCGCCCTTCAGCAAGTGCCATGCCACGCATTAAGATATTGTTTTCAGAAGAGATTCGAATGGAGGGACCGGCACCGATACTGCAAAATTAAGAGATTGCTACATTTTTTGTAGCTTCCCCGGCGTTGCCGGAGGACGCCTGCGCCGGGCAGCTCCGCGACCGCGCCCGACCGGGCCCCGGGGACGACGGTTGCGATCGCCCCACACCCGGCCGAAAGAGCCCGCCCGGCCTGCAAAAGGGAATCGATATTTTCCCTCGTGGCATGTAGAGGCAATAGCGGTCATCGGCGGAAGCCGCGACGCGCAGGCTGGCTTGCGCGCCCGGTGTCGCGATCATCGGATTGAGCCTTCCGGCTGCGAGCCGGCGACCGTGGGAGCGGCGCCGGGGGCGGGAAGACGGGCAGGTGCGCGCCGCGACGGCGGATGCGGAGTGGATAGGGGGTACCGTGAGGATCGGATCACCGAAGGAAGTGCTGGCGGGCGAGGCGCGGGTGGCGATGACGCCCGACAGCGCCGTGCAGCTTCAGAAACTGGGCTATGACTGCCTGATCGAGACCGGCGCGGGCATCGCGGCCGGCTTCAGCGACGACGCCTATCGCGCCGCCGGCGTCACAGTGGTCGAGACCGCCGCCGCGCTCTGGGACGAGGCTGACGTCGTCGCCAAGGTGCGCCCGCCCGAGACGGCGGAAGCCGAGCGGCTGAAAGCCGGCAAGACGCTGATCTCCTTCTTCTATCCGGCGCAGAACAAGGAACTCCTGGAGCTCTGCAGGGACAAGGGCGCCAATGTCATCGCCATGGACATGGTGCCGCGCATCTCGCGCGCCCAGAAGATGGACGCCCTCTCCTCGATGGCGAACATCGCCGGCTACCGCGCGGTGATCGAGGCCGGCAACAATTTCGGCCGCTTCTTCACCGGCCAGATCACGGCGGCGGGCAAGGTGCCGCCGGCCAAGGTGCTGGTGGTGGGCGCCGGCGTCGCCGGCCTCGCCGCGATCGGCACGGCGACCGCGCTCGGCGCCGTCACCTACGCCTTCGACGTGCGCCCGGAAGTCTCCGAGCAGATCGAATCGATGGGCGCCCAGTTCGTCTTCCTCGACTTCAAGGGCCAGCAGCAGGACGGCGCCACCACCGGCGGCTATGCCGCCCCGTCGAGCCCCGAATTCCGCGAGGCGCAGCTCAAGAAGTTCCGCGAGCTCGCCCCGGAGATGGACATCGTCATCACCACGGCGCTGATCCCGGGCCGCGACGCCCCGGTGCTGTGGACGAAGGACATGGTCGAGGCGATGAAGCCGGGCTCGGTCATCGTCGACCTCGCCGCCGAGCGCGGCGGCAATTGCGAATTGACCAAGGCCGACCAGAAGATCGTCACCCCCAACGGCGTCACCATCGTCGGCTACACCGACTTCCCGAGCCGGATGGCGTCCCAGTCCTCGACGCTCTACGCCACCAATATCCGCCACATGATGACGGATCTGACGCCGGGCAAGGACGGCAAGCTCGTCCACAACATGGAGGACGACGTCATCCGCGGGGCGACGGTGACCTATGAGGGCGCCGTCACCTTCCCGCCGCCGCCGCCGAAGGTCGCCGCGATCGCGGCGCAGAAGCCGAAGGAGAAGGCGAAAGAGCTGACGCCGGAGGAGAAGCGGGCGCAGGAGGCCGCCGCCTTCCGCGAGCAGACCCGCTCGCAGCTCACCCTGCTCACCGTCGGCACGGTGGTGATGCTGATCGTCGGTGCCTATGCGCCGGCGAGCTTCATGAGCCACTTCATCGTCTTCGCGCTCGCCTGCTTCGTCGGCTTCCAGGTGATCTGGAACGTGTCGCACGCGCTGCACACGCCGCTGATGGCCGTCACCAACGCGATCTCCGGCATCATCGTGCTGGGCGCGCTGCTGCAGATCGGCTCTTCCGGCTGGCTCGTCACCATCCTGGCGATGATCTCGGTGCTGATCGCATCGATCAACATCGTTGGCGGCTTCCTGGTCACGCGCCGGATGCTCGCCATGTTCCAGAAGTCCTGAGGGGGGCTCGGACGTGAGCATCGGTATCGTTTCCGCGGCCTATATCTCCGCCGCCATCCTGTTCATTTTGTCCCTCGGCGGCCTGTCGAACCAGGAGAGCGCCAAGCGCGCGGTCTGGTACGGCATCGTCGGCATGGCGCTCGCCATGCTGGCGACGGTCTTCGGCCCGGGCAGCGGCAAGCTCTGGCTCGTCATCGTCATGTTCGCCATCGCGGCCGCCATCGGCTGGCAGGTGGCGATGAAGGTGCAGATGACCGAGATGCCGCAGCTCGTCGCGGCGCTGCACTCCTTCGTCGGCCTCGCGGCGGTCTTCATCGGCTACAACGCGCATCTTGAGCTGGGAGCGGTCCAGGCGCTCGATCCGGCGGCGCGCGAGGCGCTGACCGGCTTCGCCGCCGTGCTCGCCCACAAGACCGGGGTCGAGATCTCGATCCTCAAGGTCGAGGTCTTCCTCGGCGTCTTCATCGGCGCGGTCACCTTCACCGGCTCGGTCATCGCCTTCGGCAAGCTCGCCGGCAAGGTCGACGGCAAGGCGAAGAAGCTGACCGGCGGCCATCTTCTCAATGCGGGCGCGGCCATCCTCTCGCTGCTGCTGCTGATCCTCTATGTGAAGGGCGCCGGCATCTGGGCGCTCCTGCTGATGACGCTGCTCGCCTTCTTCATCGGCTACCACCTGATCATGGGCATCGGCGGCGCCGACATGCCGGTCGTGGTCTCGATGCTGAACAGCTATTCGGGCTGGGCGGCCGCCGCCATCGGCTTCACGCTCGGCAACGACCTGCTGATCGTCGTCGGCGCGCTGGTCGGCTCCTCGGGCGCGATCCTGTCCTACATCATGTGCAAGGCGATGAACCGCTCCTTCGTCTCGGTCATCCTCGGCGGCTTCGGCAACACCACCGGCCCGGCCCAGGCGATCGAGGGCGAGCAGATCGCCATCGACGTCGACGGCGTCGCCGCCGCGCTGAACGAGGCCGACAGCATCATCATCGTGCCCGGCTACGGCATGGCGGTGGCGCAGGCCCAGCAATCGGTCTCGGAGCTGACCCGCAAGCTGCGCGCCGCCGGCAAGGAGGTGCGCTTCGCCATCCACCCGGTCGCCGGCCGCCTGCCGGGCCACATGAACGTGCTGCTCGCCGAGGCGAAGGTGCCCTACGACATCGTGCTGGAGATGGACGAGATCAACGACGACTTCCCGAATACGGACGTCGTGATCGTCATCGGCTCGAACGACATCGTCAATCCGGCGGCGCAGGAGGACCCCAACTCCCCGATCGCCGGCATGCCGGTGCTCGAGGTCTGGAAGGCCAAGCAGGTCTTCGTCTCCAAGCGCGGCCAGGGCACGGGCTATTCCGGCATCGAGAACCCGCTCTTCTACAAGGAGAACACGCGGATGTTCTACGGCGACGCCAAGGCCTCGGTCGACAAGCTGCTGCCCCTGATCGGCTGAGCGCGGCCGCGAACGAAACGTCGCGCGGACCGGCTCCGGCCCGCGCGACGCTGTGAAAGGACGATGGAAGCGTCAGGCGACGGCTTGGCGCTTCTCTTCGTCGAGGGCGACGCCGGAAGCGGCCTCCGCCGCGGCGTCCCGCGCCCGCCAGCCGAGCCGCGGCGCGATCAGCCCGGCGAAATCCCCGAGGATCTGCCGGTAGTCCGCGGCGCTGAAATTATAGGGCAGCTCCAGCCGCAGCGTGTCCACCAGACGCAGCACCGGGTCGGCCTGCAGGCGCGCGACGATCTCCTCCGCCGTGCCCACGATATCCGGCGCGAACAGGGTCCGCCGCTCGCCCTGCGGCGCGAGGGTGCGCGCATGCCGGCTCGCGGCATAGTCGCGGTAGCGCTGCCGCGTCGCCGCATCGGCTCCGTCGAGGGGCACGATCACCCGGCCGACGGCGATACGCGGCTCGCCCGGCCCGCGCCACTGCGCGCGGAAGCTCTCGACATGGCGCTGCTGCGTCCTGAGGAAATCCTCCGTCTCCTCGGCGGTGTTGATGTTGCCGACGAGCAGGTGGAAGCCGTTCTCCGCCGCCCAGCGCACCGAGCGCAGCGAGCCGCCGCCATACCACAGCCGCTGGCGCAGGCCGGGCGCATGCGGGCGCGGGCGGGGCCGGTGCTCGCCGGCGGCGGAGGAGATGCGCGTTTCCGGCTCCCCGACCCAGTTGCCGTCGATATTCGCCGCCAGCCGGGCGAGGCGGGCATGCGAGAAGTCGATCGCGGCCGGGTCGCCGTCGAAGAAGCGCTCGCCCAGGAGCTTGCCGAAGGGCGGCGGCCCGGCGCTCAAGCCGATGTTCAGCCGCCCGCCGGAGAGCACGTCGACCAGCGAGAGGTCCTCGGCCAGCCGGAACGGGTTCTCGTAGCCCATCTGGATGACGGCGCTGCCGAGCCCGATGCGGCGCGTGCGCTGGGTCGCGGCGGCGAGGAAGGTCGCCGCCGAGGAGACGCCCGGCTCGAGATGGCGCTGGCGCACCCAGGCGCCGTCGAAGCCGAGTTCCTCGCCATAAGCGAACAGCGCGAGCGTCTCCTCCAGGCCGGTGCGCGGATCGGCGTCGTCGTAATTGCCCGGCGTCAGGAAGGCGATGTTGCGGATCGAAAGCTGGCTCATGGCGGTCAGAACTTCGGCAGGCCGGGCGGATTGGTCTCGGAGCGCGGCAGCGCCTCCTCCTCCAGCGCCCAGCGGGCGAGCGCCTGCCGGTACTTGCCGTTGTCGATCAGGTCGTTGAGCGCCAGCGTCAGCGCGTCGACCAGGCCGCTGCCCTTGCGGGTGGCGATGGCCACGTCGGATTTGAGCGGCCAGCCGGCGCTGAGCGTCCCGATCCGCTTGATGTCCTTGTCGCGGGCGGCGACGAAGACGAGCTGGGCATGCGGCTGGACGATCACGTCGGAACGGCCCGAGCGCAGCGAGACCAGGCGCGCCGCCTCGTCGTCGAAGAGCTGCAGCTCGATCGGCTTCAGCCCCGCCGCGACGTTCTGCTTGCTCCATTCGACCAGGATGCGCTCCTGGTTGGTGCCGCCGCCGACCGCGATGGTGAGCCCGGCCGCGTCCTTCGGTTCCCGGATCGCGGCGATCCTGCTGTCCGCCTTGACGAAGAAGCCGTGCAGCCCCTGGCGGTAGGTCGAGAAGTCGAACTTCTCCTTGCGCTGCTCGGTGACGCCGACATTGGAGATGACGGCGTCGTATTTGCCGGAGCTGAGGCCGAGCGGCCAGTCCGCCCAGGCCACCGGCACCAGCTTGAGCGTGAGCCCGAGGCTGTCGGCCACGAGCTGGGCGAGATCGGGGTCGGCCCCGATCACCGTCCTGGCGTCGGTGGCATAGGTCGCCAGCGGCGGCCCGCCGGGGCTGATGCCGACGATGAAGGCGCCAGGCTCGGCGAAGCGGTAATCCTTCGGGATGCGCGCGATCGCGGCGGCATCCTTCTCCGCCCGGATGCGGCCGGGCTGTTCCGGCCCGAGGTCGAAAGGCGCCTCCTGCGCCAGGCCGGGGCCGAGCCCGGCCCCGGCGATGGTGCCGGCGAGGAGCGACAGCAGGCTGCGTCGCGAGATCATGGTAAGCTCCAGTCCTGAGGAAACGATGGGTG
This sequence comes from Hyphomicrobiales bacterium, assembly GCA_900466745.1. Taxonomy (GTDB): domain Bacteria; phylum Pseudomonadota; class Alphaproteobacteria; order Rhizobiales; family Beijerinckiaceae; genus Allobosea; species Allobosea minatitlanensis. Next base: position 135,131 of record UBNE01000002.1, read on the forward strand.
CGCCGGCCGGGCCTCAGGCCTTGGGCAGGCCGGGCGGGTTGGTGCGCGATTCCGGGATCGCCTCGGCGGTGAGGTTCCAGCGCGCGAGCACCTTGGCGTAGTTGCCGTTGCGGATCTGGGTGTTGATCGCATGGGTGATCGCGTCGGCCAGGCCCGCGCCCTTGCGGGTCGTCACCGCGATCTCGGCCAGCACCGGCCAGCCGCCGCTGAAATTGCCGGCGAGCCGGGTCTTGCCCTCCTGCGCCGCCTTGAAGCTCAGCAGGGCGTTGGGGCCGAGATAGGCGTCGGCGCGGCCGGATTCGAGCGCCAGATAGAGCACCACGTCGTCGTCGTAATACTGGATCTCGACCGGCTTCAGCCCGGCCTTGACGTTGGCCTCGTTCCAGCGGAGCAGGATCTGCTCCTGGTTGGTGCCGGAGGAGACGATGACCTTGAGCCCGGCCACGTCGCGCGGGTCGCGGATGGTGATCTCGTTGTCCTTCCTGACATAGAAGCCGAGCAGGTCCTTGCGATAGGTCGAGAAGTCGAACTTCTCCTTGCGCTGCTCGGTGACGGTGACGTTGGAGATCACCGCGTCGAACTTGCCGGAGACGACGCCGAGCGGCCAGTCGGCCCAGGCGGTCGGCACGATCTCGAGCTTGCGGCCGAGCGCGTCGGCGACGAGCTGGCCGATCTCGGCTTCCGCGCCGATCACGGTCTTGGTGTCGCTGGCATAGCCGCTGAAGGGAAAGCGCCCGGTGTTGTTGGCGACGGTGAAGACGCCGTCCCTGGCGAATTTGGCGTCCTTGGCGATGAGCCGGATCGCCTCCTCGTCGCGCTCGGCCCGGGGCCGGCCGGGCTGCTCCGGCGAGAGGTCGACGCCCTGCTGGGCGAAGGCGCCGGCGGGGATCAGCGCCGAGGCGGCGCCGCCGGCGAGAAGAGCGAGCGAACTGCGTCTGGTCAGCATGGTCGTGGTCCTTGTCCGAGGGAGGATCAGAGCACCTTGGCGAGGAATTCGCGGGTGCGGGGATGGTCGGGCTCGCCCAGCACCTTGGCCGGCGCGCCGGTCTCGAGGATGCGGCCGGCTTCCATGAAGACGACCTGGTCGGCGACCTCGCGGGCGAAGCCGATCTCGTGGGTGACGATCACCAGCGTCGTGCCGGAGCGGGCGAGCTCCTTGATGACGTCGAGCACCTCGCCGACGAGCTCGGGATCGAGCGCCGAGGTCGGCTCGTCGAAGAGCAGGACCTTGGGCTTGAGGGCGAGCGCGCGGGCGATGGCGACGCGCTGCTGCTGGCCGCCAGAGAGCTGGCGCGGATAGGCGCCGGCCTTGTCGGCCAGGCCGACGCGGGCGAGCAGTTCGCGGGCCTCGGCCAGGGCCTGCTCGCGGGAGAGCCCGCGCACCGCCACCGGCGCCTCGACGATGTTCTCGATCGCGGTCAGATGCGGGAAGAGGTTGAAGTTCTGGAAGACCATGCCGACGTCGACGCGGCGCTTCAGGATGTCCTTCTCCTTGAGCTCGTAGAGCGTCTCGCCCTCCTGGCGGTAGCCGATCAGCTCGCCGTCGATGGCGATGAAGCCCTCGTCGACCCGCTCCAGATGGTTGATCGAGCGCAGCAGCGTCGACTTGCCCGAGCCGGACTGGCCGATGATCGCGGTGACGCTGCCGGGGCGCAGCGCCAGGCTGACATCGTCGAGCACCTTGAGCGTGCCGTAGCTCTTCGAGACATGGCTGATGCGGATCTCGCCGCCGCGGCGCGGCGAGAGCGTCGCGAGGGAGGCCGCCTGCTGCCGCGCCGCGGCCGGCGCCGGGATGCTGGCCGCGGGCTCCGGGCCGGCGGCGGCGGCCGTGGCGGTTCGGCCGCGGCCGAGCCAGCGCAGGGCGCCGTCGATGACCGAGGGCGGCGGGTTGCGCAGCGCGCCGCGGGCGTAGTGGCGCTCGATATGACGCTGGAAGAAGGAGAGCACGCTGAGGATGACGAGGTACCAGACCGTCGCCACCATCAGCAGCGGGATCACCTCGAGATTGCGCCGGTAGATCACCTGGATCGTGTAGAACAGCTCCGGCAGCGCCAGGATGTAGACCTGGCTGGTGCCCTTGGCGAGGCTGATGATCTCGTTGAAGGCGGTCGGCAGGATCGAGCGCATCGCCTGCGGCAGCACGATGCGGGAGACCTGCCGGCGCTTCGGCAGGCCGAGCGCGGCCGCCGCCTCGTGCTGGCCCTGGTCGACCGCGAGGATGCCGCCGCGCACGATTTCCGAGGAGAAGGCGGCGGCGTTGAGTGTCAGGCCCAGCACGGCGGCGTAGAACGGCGTGATGAGCTGCGTCGTCTGCCAGGAGCCGAAGCTGATCCCGGTGAACGGAACCCCGAGCCAGATCGTGCTGTAGAGATAGCCGAGATTGTTCAGGATCAGCAGCAGCACGATCAGCGGGATCGAGCGGAACAGCCAGACATAGCCCCAGGACAGCGAGGCGAGCAGCGGCGAGCCGGAGACCCGCGCCAGCGCCAGCAGCGTGCCGAGCAGGAAGCCCAGCACCGTGCCCAGCAGCGTCAGCAGCAGCGTGCGCCCCAGCCCCGCCAGCACCGGCTCGGCGAAGAACCACTCGGCGAAGACGTCCCAGCCCCAGCGCGGATTGGACAGCACCGAATTCAGGATCGCGAAGATCACGATCCCGGCGAAGATCGTGCCGATGATCCGCCCGGGATAGCGGGCGGGCACGATCCGATATCGGCTGAAATCGCGGTTCGGGGCCGGGTTCTGGGTATGCGCGGGCAGGCCCGCGAAATCGCTGGCGAGGGTCATGGCGGACTCTGGGTTCGGAAGAAGGAGGAGGCGGGCCGTCAGGCGGCGCTGAGCGAGGAGCGGGGATCCGGCGGCCGGGGCAGCACGGCCGGCACCTGCGACAGCTCCTTCTCGAAGGGCAGCTTGCCGTAGGTCTCCGGGTCGACCGCGACATCGAAGAGCGGCCGGTAGCCGGTCTCCAGATAGAGCGCCTTGGCTTCCGGCTGCCGGAAGCCCGTGGTCAGGTAGATCTTGCCGTAGCCCTGGCGCAGGGCCTGCGCCTCCAGCTCCGCGACGATGCGCCGGGCCAGGCCCTGGCGGCGGAAGCCGGCATCGGTCCAGACGCGCTTCAGCTCGGCCGTGCGCGCGTCGTAGCGCTTGAAGGCGCCGCCCGCGATGGCCCGCCCGTCGCGCAGCAGCAGGACGAAGTTGCCGTCCGGCGGCGCGAAGAGCTCGGCCGGATAGCGGCTCATCTCGGCGCCCGGGGGCTCGCCGAAATAGCTGCCGTAGCGGGTGGCGTATTCCCAGGTGAGCTGCTCGACCAGCGGCTGGGCCAGCGGGTGCAGCGGGGTGGTGTAGAAGAACCTATCGGCCATGATCGCGAGCCTTTCGATCTCTGGAGCGGGCTTCGCGGCGGCTCAGCCGGCCCGCCGGACCGGAGCCTTATCCGTGGCAGCGGCATAGCGGCTCTCGCGCCGCGGCAGCCCGAGATGGTCGCGCAGGGTCGCCCCCGGCAGGGTGCGGTCGTAGACGCCGCGCGCCTCCAGCACCGGAATGACCAGCTCGACGAAATCGTCGAGCCCCTGCCCGATCACCGGGAAGCCGAGCACGAAGCCGTCGGCCGCCTGCTTCTCGACGCGCTCGATCAGCCGGTCGGCGACCTCCTCGGCCGAGCCGATCAGCTCGGTGCGCGGCGTCGCCGCCTCCAGCGCCGCCTCGCGCAGGGTCTGACCCTTCAGCGCGGCGTTGCGCTTGATCCGGTCGGTCGTCGAGCGGAAGCTGTTCTTGCCGATGTCGCCGAGCTCCGGAAACGGCGCGTCGAGCGGATAGGCGCTGAAGTCGTGATGGTCGAAGAAGCGGCCGAGATAGGCCAGCGCGTCCTCGATCGAGACCAGCTCGCGGATGGCGCGGTACTTCTCCTCCGCCTCGGCCGCCGTGCGTCCGACGATGGGGCCGGCGCCGGGGAAGAGCTTGACCTCGTCGGCCAGGCGGCCATGGGCGACGGCGCTGGTCTTGATGGCGCGGTAGAAGGCCTGCGCCTCCTCCAGCGGGACATGGTTGGCGAAGACGGCATCGGCATGCTTGCCGGCGAGGCCGATGCCGGCCTCGGAGGCGCCGGCCTGGAAGATCAGCGGCTGGCCCTGCGGCGAGCGCTGGATGTTGAGCGGCCCCTCGACCTGGAAGAAGCGCCCCTTGTGATCGAGCCTGTGCAGCTTCTCGCGGTCGAAGAAGCGGCCCGTCTCGCGGTCGCGGAGGAAGGCGTCGTCGTCCCAGGAATCCCACAGCCCCTTGGCGACGTCGAGATATTCATGCGCGATCTCGTAGCGCAGGGAATGCTCGGGATGCGGGCGGCCGTAATTGCGCCCCGAGCCCTCCAGCGGCGAGGTGACCGCGTTCCAGCCCGCTCGGCCGCCGCTGATCAGGTCGAGCGAGGCGAACTGACGGGCGATGGTGTAGGGGTCGCTGTAGGAGGTCGAGACCGTGCCGACGAGGCCGAGCTTCCGCGTCGCCACCGCCAGCGCCGAGAGGATGGTCAGCGGCTCGAAGCGGTTGAGGAAATGCGGGATCGACTTCTCGTTGATGTAGAGCCCGTCGGCGACGAAGGCGAAGGCGATGCCGTTCTCCTCCGCCTTGCGGGCGTTGCGGATGAAGAAGTCGAGATTGACGCTGGCGTCGGGCGGGTTGCTCGGATGGCGCCAGGCGTTCATGTGGCTGCCGCCGCCCTGGAGCATCAGGCCGAAAGTCAGGTGGGTACGGGACATGGCTGCGATCCTTTGTAAAATGGTCAGGCTGCCAGCGCCGGCGCTTCGCCGGCCAGCAGCAGCACGGAGGCGAGGCGCTTCGCCGGCCCCGCCGCGGGGGTGTCGATGACGAATTCGGAGACGCCGAAGCGCGCCTGCAGCCGCTCGAACTCGGCGCGGACCTGCTCGGCCGTGCCGGCGAGGATTTGCGGCCTGCGGATCTCGGTGCGGTAGCTGGCCGCGCCGGCCTGCCGGGCGAATTCGGCCGCCTGCTCCTCGGTGCCGAGATTGACGCTTTGGCCGTCCTCCAGCGTGACGCGCACCATCTTCAGCCCCTCGGTGACGGCATGGGCCTCCTCGGGCGTCGGCGCCGCCAGCGCCGTCACGGCCAGGATCGGGGGGGCCTTGCCGCCCGCCGCCGCATAGGCCGCGAAGCTGTCCTCGATCGTCTTCTCGTCGCCATTGTGCTGGCCGGCGAAGACGAAGCTCCAGCCGAGCGCGCCGGCCAGCCGGGCGCTGTCGGGGCCGCCGCCGAGCAGGAAGCGCTCCGGGGCCGCGGGCGGCAGCGGCAGGGCGCGAGCCTCCGCCGCCTCGCCGGCCGGGGCGCCGCCGCCGAGAAAGGCATCGAGATCGGCGAGGAGATCCGCGAACGGCCTCGGCCGGCCCGAGGCATGCAGCGTCCTCAGCGCCCGCGTCGAGGCCGGCAGGCCGCCGGGCGCCCGGCCGATGCCGAGATCGATCCGCCCGGGCGCCAGCGTCGCCAGCAGGTTGAACACCTCCGCGACCTTGTAGGGGCTGTAATGCGGCAGCAGCACGCCGCCGGAGCCGAGCCGGATGCTGCGCGTCCGGGCGGCGAGAAAGGCCAGCAGCACCTCCGGCGCCGAGCTCGCCAGGCCCCGGAAGCCGTGATGCTCCGCCACCCAGAAGCGCGCATAGCCGAGGCGCTCGGCCGTCTGCGCCAGCGTCACGGTCCGCTGCAGCGCCGCCGCGGCCGCCTCGCCTTCGGGAATCGGGCTCTTGTCGAGCAGGCTCAAGCTGTAGGCCATGATCCGGACTTTCCTCAGTAAGCGCGCAGGCCGAGCGCGGTCGCGACCTCCTCGGGCATCCAGCCGAGGCGCTCGTAATCGCCCCGCCAGTAGAGCAGCGCCGCGGCGTCGCTCCCCAGCCTGATGCCGCGGATGCGGCCGATGACGATCGCGTGGGAATGGCGCTCGATCAGCTCCTCGACCTCGCAGTCGAGCGAGGCGAGCGCGCCGTCGAGCAGCGCCGCGCCGGTCCGGCCCTCGGTCCAGCGCGCGCCCTCGTAGCGCGCCGGCCCCTTCTCGCCGCCGCGCCCGGCGAAGCGGTCGGCGATCTCCTTCTGGTCCGCCGCCAGGACGTTGACCGCGAAGGCGCCGTGCTCGCGCAGCACCGGAAAGCTCGACGAACCGAGATTGAGCCCGAACATCAGCGTCGGCGGCTCGGCCGAGAGCGAGGAGACCGAGTCGCCACCAGCCCGGTGCGGCTCGCGCCGCGCCCGGTGGTGACGACGCTGACGCCGCCCGCCAGATGCCGCAGCGCCGCGCGGAACCCGCCGAGATCGGCCGTCTGGATCTCCGGCGGGACCGCTGCCCGGGACGGCCCGGTCCCGGCATTTCGGGCCGCGGAATTTCTGGTCAAAGAACTCTTGGCCCCAAAATCCTTGGGCACGAGCGGAACGATCGTCATGGCGGACTCCGGTGGAAGGATCAGGCCGCGCGGCCGAGCGGCCGGTCGCGCGGCGCCCGGCGGGACGTCAGCGCCTTGACCGCGCGCTGCGCCGCGACGACCGAAGGAAAGAGCTGGCCGTCGAGCGCGTCGAAGGCCGGCTGCGAGGAGAAGAAGCGGAAGCCGGCCTCGGCGCCGACGACCAGCCCCGCGGTCTTGCCGCGGATTTCGAGAATGGTGGCGTGAGACATGCGTCATCCTTCGCCGGGAGGCCGGCGTTGCCGTTCGATTGCGCTTGCGGTGGAGAGGCGCCCGCGGGCGCCGTCACGTCATCGGCAACATCGGCGCGCCGTCCTGCGCGCCTGGCGGAATGCGATGAGCCTCGTCATGGATCCGACTCCGTTGCGGAGCCCACGATCGTCTCGTGGTGCTTTTAGCGTTGTTGACGCGGCGCAAGCTGCTCCAGCAAATCCCGCGACCGACCGGCGAGGTGCCGATCGATGCTGGCATTTTTCCGCTGAAACCTCGCCTCGTCAATGAAACCGCTTGCCAAAGATTGCCGGCGGCGGAGGTCAAATCAGCGGTGCGGCAGGCAGCCGGAAGGTGATTTTTACGCGCCGCCGCGCGGCGCAGCCGGCGGCGAAAGCCCGCCGGCCGGCACGCGATCCGGCCGGATCGCGTTGCAATCCGCTCCGCGCCTGCTCTAGAGTGCCGCCATGCGATATCGGTCTGTCATGCGGGATCCGGCCCTTCGACTTAGCCGCCCGGCGCTGTAAGCGCCGGGATTTTCAGGCTGTCGATCGTATCGCGGCGCGAGCGGCCCTGAGCAGGCCGGCGAGGCGCCACCACCGCAAGGGTCCAATCATGTCAGAGATGCCGATTTCCAAGTACCGCGCCTATGCGCCCGTCAACCTGCCGGACCGCAAATGGCCGTCGCAGGTCCTCACCAAGGCGCCGATCTGGTGCTCGGTCGACCTGCGCGACGGCAATCAGGCGCTGATCGAGCCGATGGGCGTCGAGCGCAAGAACCGCATGTTCAACCTGCTCGTGAAGATGGGCTTCAAGGAGATCGAGGTCGCCTTCCCCGCCGCGTCGCAGACCGATTTCGACTTCGTGCGCGCGATCATCGACGCGGGCGCCATTCCCGACGACGTGGCGATCCAGGTGCTGACCCAGTGCCGGCCGGAGCTGATCGAGCGCACCTTCGAGGCCGTGAAGGGCGCCAGGAACGTCATCCTGCACTTCTACAACTCGACCTCGACCCTGCAGCGCGACGTCGTCTTCCGCGCCGACCGGGCGGGCATCACCAAGATCGCCGTCGACGCCGCCGTCCAGATCAAGGCGCTGGCCGAGCAGGCGCCGGAGACCAACTTCACCTTCGAATATTCGCCGGAGAGCTTCACCGGCACCGAGCTCGAATACGCGCTCGAGATCTGCGAGGCGGTCAAGGCCGTGATCAGGCCGACGCCGCAGAAGAAGCTGATCCTCAACCTGCCCGCCACCGTCGAGATGGCGACGCCGAACGTCCATGCCGACCAGTTCGAATGGTTCGGCCGCCACATCTCCGACCGCGACAGCGTGCTGCTCTCGATCCATCCGCACAACGACCGCGGCACCGCGGTCGCCGCCGCCGAGCTCGCCCTGATGGCCGGCGCCGACCGCGTCGAGGGCACGCTGTTCGGCAATGGCGAGCGCACCGGCAATGTCGACATCGTCACCATGGCGCTGAACCTGTTCACGCAAGGCGTCGACCCCGAACTCGACCTGCGCGACGTCAACGAGATCCGCAGCGTGGCCGAATACTGCACGCAATTGCCGGTGCATGAGCGCCACCCCTATGTCGGCGAGCTCGTCTACACCGCCTTCTCCGGCTCGCATCAGGACGCGATCAAGAAGGGCTTCGAGGCGCAGAAGAAGCGCAACGACCCGCTTTTCCAGGTGCCCTATCTGCCGATCGACCCCAAGGATGTCGGCCGCGACTACGAGGCGGTCATCCGCATCAACTCGCAATCGGGCAAGGGCGGCATCGCCTATCTCCTCCAGGCCGACCACGGCCTCGACCTGCCGCGCCCGCTCCAGGTCGAGTTCTCGAAGATCGCCCAGGAGCAGATGGACGCCGACGGCAAGGAATTGACCGCCCCGGCGCTCTGGGCGCTGTTCAGCCGGACCTATCTGCTGAGCGGGGCGCCTCTGGAGCTCGTCTCCCACAGGACCCTGCCGACCGGCCCCGACACCCGCACGCTGACCGCCGATCTGAAGCAGCGGGACGGCACGGTCCGCACCATCGAGGGCGAAGGCAACGGGCCGGTCGACGCCTTCGTCGACGCGCTACAGAAGACCTATGGCGTGACGTTCTCGCTGCTCGACTATCACGAGCACGCCGTCGGCCGCGGCGCCAACGCCACCGCCGCCTGCTATGTCAAGCTCGAGGATGCCGAAGGCCGGATCGTCCATGGCGTCGGCATCGATCCGAATATCGTCATGGCCTCGCTCAAGGCCGTGCTGAGCGGCATGCAGCGGATGATCTGAGACGGGGCGCGCGCCCGGCGGGGGCGCGCCCCCCATCTCTTCGCTTGAGAGCGGAAACGCCCGGTCAGGCGACGCCGAGGAGCCGGATCAGCGCGATGCTGACGGCCGCGAGCGCGATCAGGGAGAGGGTGACCGCCGCCGTCACCCGCCCCCCGGCCCTCGCGACGGAGCGGACATCGACGCCCAGCCCCAGCGCCGCCATCGAGATGATGGTGAAGACGGTGGTGATCCGCGCGAGCGGCGCGAGCGCGGCCTCCGGGATGGCGCCGTGCGAGCGCAGCGCCGCCATCGCCAGAAAGCCGATGATGAACCAGGGCACGAGCTTGTGCACGGCCAGGCGCCCGCGCGCCGGCCGGTCTCCCGCCGTGACATGCGGCGCCGGGGCATCCGGTTCCTCGCGCAGCCGGCTGCCCAGGAGCGAGAGCACGAGGACGACCGGGCCGAGCATCAGCACCCGCACGAGCTTGACCAGCGTGCCGATCTGGACGCTGGCGGCGGCGACCGGCGCCGTCGCGGCGAGGACCTGCGGCACGGCATAGACCGTCAGCCCGGCCAGCACGCCGTATTGCGTGTCGGAGAGCCGCAGCAGCGGCACCAGCAGCGGCAGGCCGAGAACGACCAGCACGCCGAGCACGGCGGTGAAGGCGATCGACGCCGCCACGTCCTCGCCATCCGCGCCGATCACCGGCGCGACCGCGGCGATGGCGGAATTGCCGCAGATCGAATTGCCGCAGGCGACCAGCACCGCCATCCGCTTCGGCAGGCCGAGCATCCGGCCGAGCAGGAAGCTCGCGGCCAGCGCCAGCGCGACGACCACGGCGATGCCGACGATCAGGCCCGGCCCGGCCGCGACCAGCATGGCGACGTTGAGGGAGGCGCCGAGCAGGACGACGGCGATTTCCAGCACCGTCTTGGCCGAGAAGGCGATCCCGGCCCGCCAGGGCGCGGATGGCGTCCAGACGCTGCGGACCAGTGTCCCGATCAGGATGGCCAGCACCAGGGCCTCGAACCAGGCGCGGCCCGCCAGACGGGTTTCGAGATGTTCGAGGCCATAGGCCGCCGCGCTGATCAGCGCGCACAGCAGGAAGCCGGGCAGAAGGCGCCCGAGGGGATGCGAAGCCAAGGTGAGGAATTCCGGAAACAGGAGCGATGGAACGGTTCGGAGATTGAGAAGAAAATTCTTCTCTGCGCAACATCTCCGATCGAAATCATCCGATCCAATGCATAACTTCGAACGTTCCGATCTCCCCGGCCGAACGATGGAGGCCCATCGGCCGGCGGGTCAGGCTCCGGGCGCGGGTGCGTCCGGCTTCAGCCCGAAGGCGCGCGCCACCGATCCCGCGCGTTGTTGGTTACAAAATCAACGGTTACTCTTGTAACAAAATGCGAGAGGGCTTCCCCATGACCAAGCAAGACATCCCGACGCGCGCTTCGGCCGCGACCCAGCCCGAGAGCGCGATCCAGGCGAACTACATGTCCGGCTTCGGCAACGGTTTCGAGACCGAGGCCCTGCCCGGCGCGCTGCCGCTCGGGCGCAACTCGCCGCAGAAATGCGCCTACGGCCTCTATGCCGAACAGCTCAGCGGGTCGCCCTTCACCGCGCCGCGCACAACCAACGAGCGGAGCTGGCTCTACCGGATCCGCCCCACCGTCGCGCATTGGGGCGATTTCAGGAAGGTCGATGCCGGCCTGTGGCGCACGGCCCCGGCCGTCGAAGCCGAGCCGCCGATCGGGCCGATGCGCTGGGATCCGCTGCCGGTCCCGACCGAGCCGCTCTCCTTCCGCGAAGGCGTGCGGACGATCACCACGGCCGGAGACGGCGGCGCGCAAGCCGGCATGGGCGCCCATGTCTATCTGATCACCCGCTCGATGGAGCACGAATACTTCTACAACGCGGATGGCGAGATGCTGTTCGTGCCCCAGCAGGGCGATCTGCGGCTGTGGACCGAGTTCGGCATCATCGACATCGAGCCGGGCGAGATCGCCGTCATTCCGCGCGGCGTGAAGCTGCGCATCGAGCTGCGCGACGGTCCGGCCCGGGGCTATCTCTGCGAGAATTACGGCGGCGCCTTCACCTTGCCGGAACGCGGCCCGATCGGTGCCAACTGCCTGGCCAACCCGCGCGACTTCCTCACCCCCGTGGCGGCCTATGAGGACGTCGACGCGCCCGGGCGCATGTATGTCAAATGGGGCGGAGCGATCTGGGCCGCCGACATCGCGCATTCGCCGCTGGACGTGGTCGCCTGGCACGGCAACTACGCGCCCTACAAATACGATCTGCGGCGCTATTCGCCGGTGGGGCCGGTCCTCTACGACCATGCCGACCCGTCGATCTTCACGGTCCTGACCTCCCCGTCCGAGACGCCCGGCACCGCCAACGTCGATTTCGTGGTCTTCTCCGATCGCTGGATGGTGGCGGAGAACACCTTCCGCCCGCCCTGGTACCACATGAACGTGATGAGCGAGTTCATGGGCCTGGTCTACGGGCAGTACGACGCCAAGCCTCAGGGCTTCGTCCCCGGAGGCTGCTCGCTGCACAATTCGATGCTGCCGCACGGCCCCGATTTCGAGGCCTTTGAAAAGGCCAGCAATGTCGAGCTGAAGCCGCACAAGCTCGAAGGCACGATGGCGTTCATGTTCGAGACCCGGTTCCCGCAGCGCGTCACCGCCTTCGCGGCGGAAAGCAGCGCGCTGCAGAGATCCTACGGCGCCTACGGGCATCAATTGCACAAGCACTTCAATCCGCGGCAGCGCTAAGCAGACCCATGGCTCAGATCGACCACACTCATGATCCCAGGCTGCGAAGCTGGGTGGAATCCGCCAACGGACACCCGGATTTCCCGGTCCAGAACCTGCCGCTGGGCGTGTTCAGCCCCGCGGGGGCCGCGCCGCGGGGCGGCGTCGCGATCGGCGACGCGATCCTCGACCTCGGCGCGCTGGCGGCGACCGGCCTGCTCGAGGGCGAGGCGCGCGAAGCGGCCGAAGCCGCCTCGGGCGAGAGATTGAACGCCTTCCTGGCGCTGGGCGCCGGCCCGCGCCGGAGCCTGCGCCTGCGCCTCTCCGCGCTTCTCACGGGAGGACGCGCCGAAGCCGAGGCGGTGTCGCCCTGCCTCCACCCGGCGGCGGATTGCAGCCTGCATCTGCCGGCGCGCATCGGCGACTATACCGACTTCTATGTCGGCATTCACCACGCGACCAATGTCGGCAAGCTGTTCCGGCCGGACAATCCGCTGCTCCCGAACTACAAATACGTCCCGATCGGCTATCACGGCCGGGCCTCGTCGATCGGTCTGTCGGGCGGCGCGATCCGCCGGCCCAACGGCCAGGCTAGGCTGCCCGATGCGGCCGAGCCCGGCTTCGGCCCGAGCCGACGCCTCGACTACGAGCTCGAGCTCGGCCTCTGGGTCGGCCCCGGCAATGCGCAGGGCGAGCCGATCCCGATCGCCGATGCGGCCAGCCACATCGCCGGCTACTGCCTGCTGAACGACTGGTCGGCCCGCGACATCCAGGCCTGGGAATACCAGCCGCTCGGCCCGTTCCTGGCCAAGAACTTCGCCAGCACCATCTCGGCCTGGATCGTGACGCCGGAGGCGCTGGCGCCGTTCCGCGCCGGCCAGCCGCAACGGCCCGCGGGCGACCCCGCTCCGCTGCCCTATCTGCTCGATGCGGAGGACCAGCGCGCCGGCGCCCTCGATGTCGAGATCGAGGTCCTGCTGCTCACTGACGGCCTGCGCGCGCAGGGGCTTCCGCCGCATCGCCTCGGCCTCTCCAACGCCCTGAACATGTACTGGACCGCCGCGCAGATGGTGGCGCATCACACCAGCAACGGCTGCAATCTCCAGCCGGGCGACCTGCTCGGGACGGGCACGATCTCGGGGCCGGACGCCGCCTCCTGCGGCAGCATCCTCGAGGCGACCCTGGGCGGCGCCGAGCCCGTCGCGCTGGCCTCGGGCGAGCAGCGCCGCTTCCTGGAGGATGGCGACGAGGTGATCATGCGGGCCCGCGCCCGCCGCGAGGCCTATGCGCCGATCGGCTTCGGTGAATGCCGGGCCAGGATCCTGCCGGCCAGGCCGGTTCCGGCTTGAGCGCGGCGTCGCTCCGGCAAGCCCAGCAGAGGGGAATCCCATCCTGAAACTCCACACCTATTGGCGGTCCACCTCGTCCTATCGCGTGCGGATCGCACTGGCCCTGAAGAATCTCGCGGTGGAGCATGTCCCCGTCCATCTGCTCCGCAACGGCGGGGAGCAGAACGCCCCCGCCTATCGCGCGCTCAACCCGCAAGGGCGCGTGCCCAGCCTCGTGCTCGATTCCGGCGTCGTCATCACGCAGTCGCCGGCGATCCTCGAATATCTGGAGGAGGCCTATCCGGCGCCGGCTTTGCTGCCGGGCGACCCGGTGGAGCGGGCCAGGGTCCGCGCGGTCGCGGCGCTGATCGGCTGCGACATCCACCCCCTGCACAATATCGGCCCGCTGCGCTATCTGCGGACCGAGCTCGGCCGCCCGGAGCCGGAGGTCGGCGGCTGGATCGCTCACTGGATCGGTCAGGGCCTGAGCGCCGTCGAGGCGATGATCGGCGACGGGGCGTTCTGCTTCGGCTCCGAACCCGGCATGGCCGATGTCTATCTGGTGCCGCAGCTCTATGCCGCCCGCCGCTTCGACGTCCCGCTCGACGGCTTTCCGCGGATCCTGCGGGTCGAGCGCGTCGCGGCGGAGCATCCCGCCTTTCGCGAGGCCCACCCGGCGAACCAGCCCGACGCCGAGGCTCCGGCGGCATAGATCATCGCGCATCCGGCAGGACGCGTTCACGACGATCGATCGCTTTGTTCCTGCATCGGACCAGAAGGCGGACGCCGTCTTCCGGTCCGATGCCGAACTGGCTCAGTTCAGGCGCAAACGCGCGACCGCATAGGGAGCGAGCCTGCAGATGCTCCCGCCTCCCCGCTCCGTCCTCTCGGAGAGAAGGTCCGGGTTCTTCGTCGCCTCGACGAAGGACTCGGCATCGAGTATCGCCCGTTCGGCGATCGCCTGCTCCAGATGCAAGGTCTGCGCCGCGCCGGTGAGATTGGCGAGCCAGAGCTCGATGCCGTCCGCGCGCTCGACGGCGATGCCCTGGACCGCCGAAGGGTCGGACAGCTCCACCCGGCGCATCGCCGCGCCGCCGAGCCCGCCGAGCCCCTTCAGCACATGGAAGACCGGGAACAGCCCGCCATGGTCGTCGAACCAGGGCTGCGGCCAGGAATGGCGCCGGTGGAGCACGCCAAAAGCGCCGGTGGTGCCGCCCAGCGTGATCGCGCTGGCCCCGCCGGCCGCGAACCGGGCGAAGAAGCCGAGCGTCCAGGCCGCCCCCAGCAGCCCGCGCTGGCGAGGGTCGTTGAAGTTCATCGCCTGCCGGATATTGCCCGAATTGGCGAGCGGCGCCTCGCCATAGGGGTTCATGCGCATGCCGATGGCGCTCGGCCCCACGGCCCAGGGCTTGCCGCCGGCGATGGCCTGCGCCGACAGCGCCATGGCCGGCAGCGATTCCAGCCCCTCGGTGATGGAGTGATCGTCGCCCGCATGCAGGGTCGCGGTCGTCGTGAAGCTGACGAGATCGAGGAGATCGCTCGGCGGGCGCTTCCGGTTCATCTCCGTGAAATAGCTGAACATGCCGCCACCGAGCCGCGCGCCCGGAAAGGCGTTGCGGGCGGCCTGGAAGAAGTCGCGGGGCGGGGGTGCCGGCGGCCAGGGGCTGCCCGGCAGCGTGCATTTGAGATCCGGCGCGGGCGAGACCAGCACGACCGGAAAAGGCGAGCCCAGCGCCCGCACGTCGCGGCCGAGCGCCGCGATCTCCCCGGCGAAGCCGTCGACATCGGCGATGACCGCTTCCAGCCAGGGCTCCGCGCCGATCGCCTCGGCCGCAGCCGCCAGTTCCCGCAAGGTCTCGCGGTCATGCCCGCGCCGCGGATCGTGGAAGCCGACCAGATGCCGGGCTCCGATGCGCCGCAGGGTGGCGGCCTCCTCCCGCGTCGCCGCGATCTCGTCGGGGTCGAGCCCCAGCCCGAGCGGCGGAACGACGCCTGCCGCGGCGCCGACATGGACGGTGACCGCCTCGCCTGCGGGCGCGCGGCCCGCCGGCCGGCCGGATGCCGTCAGGCGGACGGCCTGCTCGAGCCTTTCGCCTTCCGCCAGCGTGTAGGGCCAGGGCAAGGCCAGCGGCCGGACATAGGTCTTGTAGGAAGCGTCCGTCCAGTTGCGCTGGTCCTCCATCTCATAGACGTCGCCCTCCATGCGGCAGGTCACGCGCAGCCCCGGCGCTGCCTCATGCGTCAGGGCGCGCAGATTCATCATCGGCTGGACGGGATCGATGATGTCGGGGAAACGGCCTTCCTCGCGCGAGCCGTCGGCATGCGCGATGGTGACGGGCAGGCCCGACGCCGCGCTGGGATGCAGAACCACGAACCCCGTGCGGTTGGTCAGGAAGGGCGTGTCGGCCGTGCCGGTGACCGAGAAATCGAGGGTGCCGCCGGCGCTGGCCGCGATCCGCGCCTTGTAGCCGAAGCTCTGGCGCTCATCGCGTGCGACCGCGGAATAGGCGACCGTGAAGCTGTCTGCGGCCTCCTCGACCGCCAGATCGGCGATCGTCGGGTTGTAGGTGCCCCAGTTGCGGTCGCGCACGATGAAGGACACCGCGCGGATGATCTCGACGCCGTGATAGCGGATATGGCGCAGATTGCCGGCGTCGAGCTCTGCCGTCAGCGGGCCCGCCCTGAGGATGCGCGGCAGCACCGCCGGCTCCTCCGTACCGAAGAGGGCCACGGCGAGCGAAGGTGTGGATGTCATCGCTTTCTTCCTCCTAGCGGCTCGCGCGGCTGCTGACGAGACGCTCCACCAGCAGGGCCAGAATGATGATGGTGCCGATCGCGGAGCCCTGCCAGAACGGCGAAACGCCCATCAGATTGAGGCCGTTGCGGATCATCACCATGATGAACACGCCGATGAGCGTGCCGATCATCGAGCCGCGGCCGCCATAGAGGCTTGCCCCGCCGATGACGACGGCCGCGATGGCGTCGAGCTCCATGGCATTGCCCATCAGCGGGTCGGCCGACAGCAACTGGCTGATCGAGAAGGTCACCGCGACGGCCGAGAGCGCGCCCGACAGGACGTAAGGCAGGACCGAATAGAACAGCGTGTTCAGGCCTGCGGCACGGGCCGCCTCCTTGTTCGACCCGACCGCATAGATGGTGCGGCCGCCCTTGGTGTAGGTGAGATAGGCCCAGGCGACGATGTAGAGGGCGATCAGGAACAGGATGTTCGAGGGCACGCCGAGGATGTTCGTGTAGACAATGTCCTGCATTCCCTCGGGAATATCGGAGATCGCGGTCTGCCCGGACAGGATATACGCAAGGCTGCGGCCGATCGCCATGACGCCGAGGGTGACGACGAAGGCCGCGAGGCCGAACAGGTTGATGAGCAGCCCCGAGACCAGGCCGATGCCGCCGCCGGCGAGAACCGCCACCGCGATCGCCGGCACGATCGGCATGTGCTGGAGCGACAGGCCCAGGATGATGCCCGTGAGGCCGGCGACGGAGCCCACGGACAGGTCGATGCCGCCGGTCAGGATCACGAAGGTCATGCCCACCGCGACGATGCCGATCACCACCGACTGGTCGAGCATGTTGAAGATGTTGGAATGGGTGAGGAAATAGGGCGACAGCAGCGACAGGCAGAACCCGATGACGAGGGCCAGGGCGAGCATGCGCACCTCGAGCCGCTGCGCCAGCATCTTGAAGCGAGAGCCGCGCATCGGCGCGCCGGCAGTGGTCGATGCCATGGAAGAAGGCTCCTTGATGGTCACAGCGCGGCCGCGATGCTGTCGATGCGGGCCTTGATCGCCTCGGGCTGCGGCAGCTCCGCGTCGGGAAAGAGGGAGAGGCCGACCCAGCCCAGATCATGCCCGCGGGAATTGCGCATGGGCAGGAGCAGCGTGGTGCGGCCGTTGTCGGCCTCCGGCACGAAGATGGGCTCGCGCCGGCTCAGGGCGCGGGGGATCTGCGTCTGCGCGGCGACGCAGGCCTCGCCCGCCTTGAAGCCGGGATCGAGCGCGGCATTCGCCACGACCGCGTTCAGGCAGATGATGCGGTCCTCCTCGACCAGGGCCCAGAACCCCGCCCCGCCATGCTCCCGGGCGAAATGCTCGAGCATCGCCGTGTTGTGCGCCATCGAGGTGCGGGGAGCGGCCAGGAGCGTCAGCTTCTCCTCGTCGAGCATGGCGCTCGGCAGGTCGGCGATGGTGCAGCCGTCGCTGACCACGACGATGCGGTCGCTGATGCCGAGCAGCTCCTCGAAATCCGACGATACCACGATCACCGCGGCCCCCTCCGCCACGATGTCCCGGAGCATCGCGTAGATGCCGGCGCGCGTGCCGATGTCGACCCCCTTGGTCGGCTCGTCGAGGATCAGCACCTTCGGCGAGAGCAGGAGCCAGCGCGCCATGATGATCTTCTGCTGCATGCCACCGGAGAAGTTCAGCATGGAGGCGTCCATCAGCCGCTCCTCCGGCAGGCCGAGCCGCTGCAGCAGCTCGCTGACCTTGCGCTTGCGCGACTGATAGCCGCGCAGGAAGCCGCGATGCGCGCCGAGATGGGCGAGCAGCAGATTCTCCTTCACGCTGAGATCGGGCACGATGTTCTGCGTCCGCCGGTCCTCGGCGACGAAACCCAGGCCCGCGCGGATCGCGGCCTGCGGGTCGTTGGCCCTGAGATCCCGCCCGGCGAGGCGCACCTCGCCGCCGGAGCGCGGCCTCAGCCCGAAGATGGCCTCGACGGTCTCGGAGCGCCCCGCGCCCACCAGCCCGCCGAGGCCGAGGATTTCCCCGGCCCGCACGGAAAAGGACACGTCCTTCACCTGCGGCTGCGCCGCAAGATGGCTGACCTCGAGGATCGCCGGGCCATGGCGGGCCTCGCCTTGCCGATGCGGCTCGGTGTAGATCGCGCCGAGCTCGGCCCCGACCATGGCCCGGATCAATTCCGCCTGGCTCAGATCGGCGGTCGGGTGGGCCTTCAGCACCGTCCGCCCCTCGCGCATGACGGTGACGCGGTCAGTGATCGAGAAAACCTCCTCCAGCCGGTGCGAGACGAAGACCAGGCCGCGGCCGGTTTCGCGCAGCCGGGCCATCACGTCGAACAGCCGGCTCACCTCGCCGGGGCTGAGCGCGGCGGTCGGCTCGTCGAAGATGATGAGCTTCGCGCCGACGCCCAGCGCCTTGGCGATCTCGACGAGCTGCTTCTGCGCCGAGGAGAGCTGCCGGACCTTCCAGTCGAACGGCAGGCTGTCGGACTGGCCGAGGCTGTCGAGAATGACCCTGCCGCGCTCCCGCATCGCGGCATAGTCGAGCCGCCCGGGGCGGCCGAGCTCCGGCAGGAAGATGTTCTCCAGAACCGTGAGGTCGGGAACGAGGCTGGTTTCCTGCATCACGATGGCGATGCCGATGCGGAGCGCGTCGCGCGTATTGCGCAGGCGGATCGACTGACCCCGGTAGAGCATCTCGCCGGAATCGAAGCTGTGATGCCCGGAAATGATCTTCGACAGGGTCGACTTGCCGGCGCCGTTGGCGCCGAGCAGGCCATGGATCTCGCCCTCCGCGAGCTCGAAATCCGCCCCGGCGAGCGCGCGCGTGCGGTCGAACGTCTTGGTGACGTCGCGGGCGGCGAGAAGCAGCGGCTTGTCGCCCTGCGGCGGGGGATGCTGCATGGAATCTGTCCTCGGCTCGCGGCGCCGGCGCGCCGGCGTGCATGAAGTGACATGGAGCGTGCCCGAAAGGCGGAAGAGACGGGCCGCGGCCCGCCTCGCCCAACGCCGCCCAAGGCGGCGGCGCGCCGCCTGCGGAACCGCTATCCGCAGGCGGCGCGCTGAGCGCTCGGGCGCGATCAGACCTCGTCGGCGAAGACGGTCTTGCGGATCGTCGGCAGCTCTTTTTCGATGTTGTCGCTGGTGATCGCGACGATCGGCACGGTGATCTCCTTTTCGGGAGACTTGCCCGCGAGCGTGGCCAGGATCGCCTCGCCGGAACGCACGCCCATCAGATAGGGCTGCTGCATCCCCGACACGACGAGCTGGCCGGACTTGAGCAGATCCACGAAGTCGGGGATGCCGTCGAAGGCGGCGACGAGAAGCTCGCCGTCGCGCCGCGCCGCCTTCACGGCCCGGAGGGCGCCGATCGCCGGCTGGTCCGTCTGGATGAACAGGCCGCGCATGCCGGGATTGGCGGTCAGCATGTCCTGCGTGAACTTGAAGGTCTCGTCGGCGGTGTAGGACTGCATCTGCTGCATCCCGGCCTGCTTGCCGGTGAAGCCGCCCTCCTTGAGTCCGTCGAGGAAACCCTTCGTGCGGGCCTGGCCGTTCTTGCGGGCCTGCGAGATCGCGATGATCCCGACGGAGCCGTCCTGCCAGCCCTTCTTCTTCAGGCTCTGGGCCAGCGCCACGCCGACATCGTGGGCGCCCTTGTAGTTGTCGGAAATGATGAAGGACGAATACTCGCCGCTATTGGTCCCGATATCGGCGATCACGGCCGGAATCTTGGCGCGCTTGGCGAGCGCCAGCACGCTGGGCGCCGTGGACGAATCGGTCGGCGAGATCACGATTCCGGCGACGCCGCGCGCGATCGCGTCCTGCGCGTTCTGCAATTGCGTCTGGGCGCTGTTATGCGAGTCCAGCGCCTGGAAGTTATAGCCCTGCGCCTTCACGGTGGCCTCGACGCCCTTGGCCAGGTAGCGCCAGAAGGGCAGATCGAGGCCCGGCGTCAGATAGACGATGTCCTTGCCCGCGGCCATCGCCGCCTGCAGGCCGCCGAGCCCGGTGCTCGCACCGAGCAGGGCTCCGATCGAAAGCTTCAGGACAGTTCTGCGTTCCATAGCGTTTCTCCATTGCGTTTTTATGTTTGAGCCGCCCGGAAAGGACGGCGGGCTTCAGTTTCGGTCTTGCCTGCCGTCCTTCATGGCCGATTGCGTTGTCTGGTAGATCCGGTCGGTATGCACGGCGAACGCCGCCACCGCCGCATCCGGATCATGGTCGCGCAGCGCAGCGACGATCGCGGCATGATCGGCATAGCTCGTCGCGATCGCCCCCGGCCTGGCGACGGCCGTCCGGCGGTATTCCATCATGTAGGTGTAGAGATCTGCGGCGAAGTCCGCGAGCAGCGCGTTGCCGGAAGCGCGGTAGATCGTGGCGTGGAACTCCCGGTCGCAGATCAGGAAGCCGACAGGATCGTCGAAGGCCTCCTTCTGCACGGCCAGGAGCCCGTCGAGCGCCGCGAGCGCGGCCTCGTCGATCCGCCGGGCGGCATCCGCCACCACCCGGCGCTCGATCAGGAGCCGCGCGTCGTGGACGGAATCGATGTCGTAGGCGTTGATCGCCCGCGCCTGGCCGAAGCCGATCGTGATCTCGCCGACATCGCTGCGAACGACCCGCGTGCGCGCGCCGTGGGAGATCTCGAGAATACCGCGCGACGCCAGGAGAAGGATCGCTCCGCGCGTCGTCTCGCGGCTCACATTGAGCGACGATGCAAGCTGGCGTTCGCTCGGCAAGGTATCCCCGACTTGAACGAGCCCGGAGGCGATCAGCCCGGCGATCCTGTCCGCGATCACATTCTTCAGCGAGCGTTTGACGATCGCGTCGCGGAACGATGGAACCTCGGCCAGAACGATGGCTTCCGAACCCTTCGGAGATGCTGACATGCCCCTCTGATCCACTGGTCCATCCAGAAGACCAGATCAGCAAGCCGTGTTTTTCCAACCCTGTCAAGCCGGCGGAAGCAGGCAGGCGAGGCAGGACATCGCGAAGGCCTGATGAGGGGATTTCGACCCGAACGGCGGCGGCGCCGTCTTCGCGAGCCCTGCTTTCGGCGCCAGCCATCCGGCTCGCCCGGCCCGCCTTTCAGGCGCCTGCCGCCTTTGCCTCGGAAGGCGAGCAATTGAAGCGCTTGCGGAAGCAGCGGTTGAAATAGGAGAGGTCGCCGAAGCCGACTTCATAGGCGACGGCGCTGATGGCCGGCGCCACGCCCTCCGTCGTCACGAGCCGATGCCAGGCGCGGTCGAGCCGCCGCTCCAGCACATAGTCGGAGAACGTCCGGCCATCGGTTTCGAAAAGCTTCTGGACGACGCGGGCGCTGACGCCATGCAGGGTCGCGATCATCTCGACTCCGAGATCCCGCCGCTCCAGCCGCGCCTCGATATCCGCCTTGATGGCGGCGAGACGGCCGGCCCGCCTGTCCGCCGGAACCGCCGCCACCGCAGGCTCCCGGTCCGACAGGGCGGCGCCGACCAGGTCGTGGACATGTGCCCTGGCGAGGGCCTGAAGCTCGGCGGAATTCAGCGGCAGCAGGCCGCGCAGCAGGAGCGCGCCGTAATGCGCCAGTGCCTGCAAGCCCGGATTGGAGCGTGGGATGACCCGCATCAGCCCGGCGGCCTCGCCGGCCAATAGCGGCAACAGGGCCGCATCGAGCTCGATCACGTCGATGCGGCCGGGCTGGGCCAGCACGAACTCCGCAGCTTGATCCAGGGCGAGCGCCGCCGCCTCGCGGGCGCGTAGCGCGATCCGCCCGCCGCCCTGGCGGATCACCACCCGCCCCTCCGCCGGACGGATGAGGATATAGGACAAATCCCCTTCGTTCCGCCGCGGCGGCCAGACCCAGTGCAGGGCCGGGCCGAAGCAGGAGCGCAGTCCGATATCCGGGCGCGTCGTCAGCACGCAGCGCGCATCGAAAGGCAGGGGCAGATCCGGCGTCTCGGCTTCCCGCGCCGTGGCATGGCCGAGAATGCGCCGGGACAGGGCGCTCGCCTCGTCACGGCCGACCTCGGCGGAAACCAGCCAGAACGGCGCGAAATTCCGGGCCTCCGGAGCCGCCTCGCATCCGGGGCGTGTCGCGACAGCCACATTGCCCGTTTTCGACACCGGATTCGTCTCAGTCCTATGGCGCGTTCGCGGAAGTCCAAGCTTAGACCGCAGAAATATCATTACAGCAACAGCTAACAACGGCCCCAACACGCACCGGCAATCGAATCCGTGATGAAATCAAGTTACTTTACTAAAATTCTAAAAAGCAAATCCTGAAACAAGCCAAGTAAACCACCTTCAGAACGGCATCGACTCCGTGCCCAACACATGGGCCGGGCGGCGGCCGGCGCCACGGGTAGAACCATGACCAGACCGATCAGCCTCGCCACCAGCCTTGCCGCGCTCCTCGCCTCCTCGATCGCGGTCGCGCAGGTTTCGCCCCAGTCCGCAACGCGCCCGGCCGGGCCGGGCCGGGTCGCGGACACGCCGACCACGATCGATCTCGACACGATCACGGTCACCGCCGCCCGCGCCGAGCGCAGCACCGCCGAGACGCCGCAATCGGTCCAGGTGATCGACCGGACGGAGATCGAGCAGCAGCTCAAGTTCAGCCCCAATGCCGCCGCCGTGCTCGGCAAGCTAGTGCCGGGCTATTCGATGTCGACGCAGACGGTCTCGAGCGCCTCGGAGAACTATCGCGGCCGCGACCTACTGGTGATGATCGACGGCGTGCCGATGAACACGCCGCTGCGCGACGTCTCGCGCATCCTCGCGCTGATCGACCTCAACACGGTGGAGCGGATCGAGGTCGTCGCCGGCGCCTCCAGCCTCTACGGCGCGGGCGCCACCGGCGGGACGGTCAATTTCATCACCCGGAAGGCGGCCGAAGGCAGGCCGCGCGTCACGGTCAACACCGCGATCCGCGGCTTCACCCACAATATCGGCCGCTCGCTGGCGCCGGAGGCCTCGGTGACGGTCTCCGGCAAGGTCCCCGACGGCGTCGACTACCTGTTCTCGGGCCAGATCCGCGGCGCCGGCCGCACCTATGACGGCGCCGGGCGCGAACTGCCCTCCGACGGGCTGCTCGGCCAGGGCGGCGGCGACCGCTACAAGGCCGGCAACCTACTCGCCAAGCTCGGCTACGATTTCGCCGGCGGCAAGCGCATCGAGCTCAACGCCTCCTGGATCGGCTTCGACCAGGCTCCGAAATACCTGACCAACTACGCCGCCCCCTTCGCCCGGCCGGACCGGACGCAGCTCTATACCGGCCAGAGCGTGCTGGAAGACACCAAATCCGTGTCGCTGCGCTATAGCGACGCCGATTTCGCGCTCGGCAAGCTCAGCCTGCTCGGCTACTATAACGACATCAAGAAGCGCTTCAATTTCTCGACCTTCTCCTATCCCTACAACAGCCAGGTCTACTATTCCTTCAACCCGCTCTCGCCGACGAGCCGGGACAACCAGACCACGCTCTATTCGCAGCGCGGCGGCCTGAACGTCACGATCGACACCCCGCTCGACGCGATCCTGCCCGGCGCCAAGCTGACCTGGGGCGGCGACCTGATCCAGGAGAAGACCTGGCAGACCCTGACCAACGGCCAGGACGTCTTCACGCCGCTGAAGCAGACGACGGCGGCCGGCTTCGGCCAGCTCCAGATCCCGATCGGCGAGCGCGTCGTGCTGCGCGGCGGCCTGCGCTACGAGCATTTCTCGCTCTCGGTCAGCGACTATACGCGGCCCGCCGCCTATGCGGCGGTCGCCGCGAACAATGCGCAGGGCTATCAGGCCTTCGTGCTGCCCGCGCTGCGGGTGCTCGGCGGCGATTTCGACTATTCGGCGCTCACCGCCAATCTCGGTGTGACGATCAAGCTCACCGAGACCAGCGAGATCTTCGGCGGCTTCTCGCAGGGCTTCGCCCTGCCCGATGTCGGCGCCTTCACCCGCCGCGCCGGCATCTCGACGCAATATGCCTGCCCGCTGCAGTCGCCGAACTGCCTGCCCGCCAGCCGGCAGACGGTGAGCTATTCGTCGATCGCGCCCAAGGCGCAGATCGTGAACAATTACGAGCTCGGCATCCGCGGTAGCTATGACCGCTTCAAGGGCTCGCTGACCGGCTTCATCAGCACCTCCGACGACGGCGTCACCTTCGATTCGGTGACCAACACGATGTCGCAGCAGAAGGAGCGGATCTGGGGCGTCGAGGCGACCGGCGACGTCGCCGTCACCGACGCCTTCACCATGGGCACGGTCCTGTCGTATCGCGAGGGCCGCTACGACACCAATGGCGACGGCAAGCTCGACAGCAACCTGCCCAACAACCGCATCGGCTCGCCCTGGCGCGGCATGCTCTATGGCAGCTACCGCTTCGTGAACGGCATGCAGCTCCGGGTCGAGGGCGAGGCCTTCTCGGATCGGGACGTCGCCATCGACCTGCGCGGCACGCGCTACAAGCTGAAGGGCGCCGCGACCATGAACGTCGCGCTCACCGCCCCGGCCTGGCAGGGCGAGGCCTATGTCGCGGTCAACAACCTGTTCGACCGCGCCTATCAGAACCCGACCGCGACTTCGGTGCGCAACCTGCCGAACTATGGCTGGGGCCGGACCGTCACCCTCGGTTTCCGCAAGACCTTCTGAGGGGCATTCTGGGTCATGGTGAGCCTCGAGATCGACGCGGACGCGGTGGTGACGCTGCGCTTCATGCCGCCCTATCGGCCAGAGGATGAGCGCGCCTATCTCGACGCGCTGCATGAGATCGGACGGCGCGAGGAGCCCTATACGCTGCTGACCGTCTTCGGCGGCGGACGAGCGCTCTCGCAGGCGGGCGAGCGCGAGCAGGCGCTCTGGTTCAAGACGACGCGGGAGAGGGTCTCGCGCGCCTGCCGGGCCTGCGCCATCGTGCGGCCCGATGCCAGCGAGAAGACGGCCGAGACCTTCCGCCGGCTCTGGCCCTTCCCGATCGTCGCCGCGCGCGAGGAGGCGGCGGGCCGGGCCTTCCTCATCGGCCATGACAGCCGGGCGACATCGTGAGCAGCGCGATCGGCCCCCTCCACGCAGGCGCCGCGCCCGCGCCGATGCGGCGCTACCGGCTTTTCGCCGTGCTGGGCGGGCTCTATCTCGCGCAGGCGATCCCCTCCTATCTCTTCGTCGCGGCGCTACCGCCGATCATGCGCGAGCTCGGCGTCTCGCGCACCGCCATCGGAGCGATGAGCATCCTGCTGCTGCCGCTCGTCCTGAAATTCCTCTGGGCGCCCTGGGTCGACCGCCTCCGGCCCTTCGCGCGGGCGCATCGCGCCGGCTGGATCCTGATCACCCAGAGCCTGACGATCCTCGCCATCCTCGCCCTGATCCTGGTCGGACCGACGCAGGTCGATGCGATCATCGCGATCGGCTTCGCCGCCTCGCTGCTGATCTCGACGCAGGACATCGCCACCGACGGCTATGCCGCGAAATATCTGCCCGCGGCAGACCGTGCCATCGGCAACGCCATCCAGGGCGCCTCGGTCGCCTTCGGCGTCGTCATCGGGGGCACGCTCGGCCTCGTGCTCTACCACCATATCGGCTGGACCGGGATGCTGACGACCATCGCCGCGATCTCGCTCTTGCCGCTGATCGCCGCCGCGATGATGCGCGAGGACGATCCCGTGCCGGGTGCCTCCCCCGCCCCGCGCCCCTCGATCCGTGCCTTCCTGAAGCGCCCCGAGGCACGCCAGATCCTCTGGATCGCCCTGACCTATCGGGCGAGCGAGGGCCTCGTGAAGGCGATGGAGGGCTCCTATCTCGTCGACGCCGGCATCCCGCTCGACCAGATCGGCTATCTCTCCGGTCTCTCGGCCACGACGGCGGGGCTCGCAGGCTCGGCGCTCGCCGCCTGGATGGTGAAGAGCCGGGGGCTGTCCTTCGTGCTCGCCCTGCTCGGCGGGCTGCGGACGATCTGTTTCGCCCTCTTCGCGGCCCATGCGCTCGGCGCCGTGGTCGGCGTCTGGCCGCTGTTCGGCGCCGCCGGCTTCCAGACGCTGATCCGCTACATGGAGATCGTCGCGCTCTATTCGCTGTTCATGGCCGTGACGACCTCCGACCAGCCGGGCACGGATTTCACCATCCTCGCCTGCGCGCAACTCCTGGTCTATCTCGCCGGCTCGATGCTGGCCGGGAAGATGGCGGACGCCCTGGGCTATGGCTGGCTGTTCGGCATCGCGAGCTTCGTTTCGGCCCTGGCGGTGATTGCGACCATCCGGATGATTTCCGGCTTCGAGGCAAGGCTCCGCTAAAAGCGGCGCCCGATCCCGGCGGGCATCGGCCTCGCGGGCGCCTCGGGGTCGGGTCGATCCGGCCCCGGACGCTTCCGATGGCCGCGCTCAGCGTCATTCCGGGTCGGCTCGGCGGCTCCGGATCAGCTCCGCGATAGCGTTCCCGATATCATGCGTGCCGTGGCGCCCGCCGATATCGTAGCTGCGCAGGTTCCGCTTGCCGAAGGCGTGGTCGACGCCGCGCTCGATCGCACGAGCGGCATCGCGCGCAGCGGCGCTCCGAGATCGTCGCGAACTTCTCCTCGCCCGCCCAGCTCACAACCGCCGCGCATAAGCCGTCGGCCAACTGCAAAATCAGCCACCCGATGAGCTTGGAGGGTGCGCCCGCCATGGCGATGCGGGAAGCCTGTTCGGCAGTGCCTGCACTTGCACCTTCGGACTTGTCGAAACGCAGCTCGCCGATTGTTCCTGGTGCGGGATAAATGAACAGCCGGCGGTCATTGCGCCGATATTTGCCCAGAATTCCGTCATTGCACTGAACTGTTCGCGTGCAGATTTCCCGACGACTTCACTGTAATACGCGTCTCGTGCGAGAGAGATTAAGAATTGCAGCTCTGGGCCGCCGTCGATGATAAGCAACCCGATTCCATGGCCTGGCAACGCCCGTTGCGCGGTCGCTTTCACCTTCGACATGGACGGCGAGGCTCTCCTCCATGTCAACTTCCATCAGCAGGCACCGGACCGGGTCGCGCTGGCCTCGATGCTCCGCTATGAGCCCCAGGTCGCCGTGCCCCGGCTGCTGGAGATCTTCCGCCGCTTCGGATTGCGGCAAACCTTCTTCATCCCGGGATGGTGCGTCGAGGCCTATCCGGCAACCGTCGAGCAGATCCTGGCGGCGGGTCACGAGCTCGGCCATCACGGCTATCTCCATATGCGGCCGAACATGCAGAGCCGCGATCAGGAGGCCGAGAGCCTCGCACGCGGAATCGAATCTCTGGCGAGGCTGAGCGGGCTTCGACCGGCCGGCTATCGCGCGCCCGCCTACGCCTTTTCGCGGCACACGCTGGAATTGCTGCTGGAGAGCGGCTTCCACTACGACAGCTCGTTGCTGGGCGACGACCAGCCCTATCTGATCGGCAACCAGCGCGGAAACCTCGTCGAGCTTCCCACCGACATGTCGCTCGACGACTGGACGCAGTATGTTTGCATCAAGGAATTCGGCTACATGCTGCCGATCGCCTCGCCGTCACGCGCCATGGAGGTCTTCCGGGCGGAGTTCGACGCCGCCTGGCGCCATGGCGGGCTCTGGAATGCTGTTTGGCATCCGTTCGTCTCGGGCCGGCCCTCCCGCGCGGAAGCCTTCGCCGGGCTGATCGAATACATGCAGGACAAGGGCGACGTCTGGTTTGCCAGCCTGGGCGAGATCGCCGCCCATGTGCGCGGTCTCGCCGAGACGGGAACCTGGCGGCCGCGGCTCGATCAGGTGCCGTACTGGCCGCAGCCCCTGCAGGACCGGGAATTGTCGTGATTTCCGGCGCTGCGGCCGCTCGCCCGGGCCTCAGGCCAGGATGCGGCCGCGGTTCAGGATCCCAAGGGGGTCGATCGCCTGTTTGAGCGTCCGCATCAGCGCAAGCTCTGCGTCGGAACGGCTGTAGCCGAGATAGGGCCGCTTGAGCACGCCGATGCCGTGTTCGGCCGAGATGCTGCCCTCGACACGCTGAACGATGCCGAAGACCACCTCGGCCAGCCCCTCGAAGCCCGCCCCCTCGGCCGGGTGGATCGAGAGATGCAGATTGCCGTCGGCGATATGACCGAACAGGATCAGCGTCGCGCCGGATGCGCTTTTCCCGATCCGGTCATGCAGGAGATCGGCGGCCTCCGCCATCGCCGCGAGCGGAACGCTGATGTCGAAGTGCAGCCCCGCCGTCAGGCCCCGGTAGAATTCCGAGCTGGCCTCGCGATAGGCCCAGAAGCGGGCGCGTTCCCGGCTCGATTGCGCGACAAGCACGTCTTCGAGCAGCCCCTCCTCGGCCAGAGCCGCGAGCGCCGCCAGGAAGAGATCCGCATAAGCCTCGCCAGCCGGAAGCGCGGCCTCCACCAGCAGCGTCAGCGCAGGCCCCGGCGCGAAGGGCGGCGCCTGCCCCGCATGGGCCTCGGCCGCAGCCAGATAATCGGGCCACATCGCCTCGAAGGCCAAAAGGCCGGCAGGCAGGCGCGCCTCGAGGCGGTCGAGCACCCGCAGCGCCTGGGGCACGCCCGCAACGGAACACAGCGCGGTGTGGAGGCTCGGCACGGCCGGCTGCAGCGCCAGCAGGACGCGCGTGACGACGCCGAGCGTGCCCTCGCTGCCGATCAGGAGCTGGGTCCAGTCATAGCCGGCATTGTTCTTGATCAGCTTAACGAGGGAGCTGACGATGCGCCCGTCCGGCAGCACCGCTTCGAGGCCGAGCACGTTGCGACGGGTCATGCCGTAGCGCAGGACCTGCACGCCACCGGCATTGGTCGCGACATTGCCGCCGATCGTGCAGCTACCGCGCGCGCCGAGGTCGACGCCGTAAAGGAGCCCGGCTTCGGCCGCCCGTTCCTGAATGACTTCCAGCGGAGTACCGGCGAGGACCGTCATCGTTCGGCCGACCGGATCGATGTCCTCGATGCCGTTCATGCGTTCGAGCGAGAGCGCGATCTCGCCCGCGATCGGATGCGCGCCCCCGGCGAGCCCGGTCAGGCCTCCCTGGACGACGACAGGGAGGGAGAAGCGGTGACAGATCGCGAGCGCCTCCGAGACCTCGGCGGTGCTGCGCGGCAGCAGCAGGGCCGCCGGGGCGCAGGGCGGCAGGCCGGCGCTGTCGGCATGGTTGCGCACGGGAACAGCCGCACCGACGCGGATCTGGTCCTCGCCGAGAGCCGCGGCGAGCGCCGCCAGCGCGTCCCGCGGGAGGCTCACGATTCCACGCCCTCGCGCCCATGGCCGAAGACCGTCTTGACCTCGAGGAAGTCCTCGAAACCGAAGATTCCGCATTCGCGACCATTGCCGGATTGCTTGTAGCCGCCAAAGGGCGCGGCGCTGTCGAGAGGCGCGCCGTTGAGATGGACCATGCCGGCCCGCATCCGGCGCGCCACATGGCGGGCACGATCGCGGTCGCCGGAGGTGACGTAGCTCGACAAGCCGTAGGGCGTGTCATTGGCGACGGCGATCGCCTCCTCCTCCGAATCATAGGGAATGATCGCCAGCACGGGGCCGAAAACCTCTTCGCGTGCGATCGTCATGTCGTTGCTCACATCTGCGAAAATCGTGGGGCGGACATAGTAGCCGCGCTCGAGCCCATCCGGCCGGCCGAGGCCGCCGGCGACAAGCGTCGCACCTTCCGCGATCGCGATGCCGATCAGCCGCTGGATGCGCTCGAACTGGGTCGCGCTGACGACGGGACCAAGCGCCGTGCCGGCGGCGCGGGGCGGGCCGACCCGCAGCGCCCCGGCCGCCTGGCCGGCCAGCGCCACCACCTCGTCATGGCGAGCCCGCGGCACGAGCAGGCGCGTCGGAGCGTTGCAGGACTGCCCGCTATTGCCGAAGCAGCTCCGCACGCTGCGCGGAACGGCGCTGGCGAAATCGGCATCGTCGAGCAGAAGATTGGGCGACTTGCCTCCCAGCTCCTGATGGACGCGCTTGACGGTGTCCGCCGCCGCCTTCGCCACCAGGACGCCGGCACGGGTCGAGCCGGTGAAGGACACCATCTCGACATCGCGGTGGCGCACCAGCGCCTCGCCGGCGGTCGGCCCGTCGCCGTTGATCATGTTGTAGACGCCGGCAGGGATGCCGGCTGCGTGAACCATCTCGCTGAAGAGAAGTGCCGAGATCGGCGCCACCTCGCTCGGCTTCAGCACCATGGTGCAACCGGTGGCCAGAGCCGGGGCGACCTTGCAGGCGATCTGGTTCATCGGCCAGTTCCAGGGCGTGATGAAGCCGCAGACGCCGACCGGCTCGCGCGTGACGAGGGCGTCGTTGATGAAGCGATCGAAGCGGTAGTCGCGCAGAACCGCCACCGCCTGCTGCAGATGGTCGAGCCCGGCCGGGGCCTGGGCCCTGCGCGCCAATTCCAGCGGCGCGCCCATCTCCAGCGAGATCGCTTCGGCCATCTCGTCCTGACGCTTGCGATATTCCTCGATCAGGGCTTCCAGCAGTTCGATCCGCTCCAGCCGGCTCGTGCGCGCATAGCCGTCGAAGGAGCGTTTCGCCGCCGCGACGGCGGCATCGACATCGGCCGCGCTGGCCAGCGCGATCTCCGCGAAAGCTGCTTCGGTCGACGGATCGACGACCGGAAGCACCGCGGTTCCGACCGCGGCAACCCAGCGGCCGTCGATATAGAACTCGCGATAGGACGTCATGGGCTCTCTTCCTGCCGTCCCTCGGCGAGCCGGCGGTCGTAGTCGAGCACGGCCCGGAGCAGGACCTGCGCTCCGGCGCCGCAATCGCCGAAGGAGGCCTCCTCCGCCTCGTTGTGGCTGAGGCCCCCGGCGCAAGGCACGAAGATCATCGCCGTCGGCGCGACGCGCGCGATATAGGCCGCGTCATGCCCGGCTCCCGAGGTGATCTCGCGCATGCGGTAACCGAGGCTGCCGGCAGCATGGCGCACCGAGGCGAGGCAGCGCGGATCGAACGGCACCGGCGGCGAATCCCAGATGCGCCTCAGCGTTCCGGAGACGCCCTGTTCCGTGCAGATCGCCGCGAGAGCCTGCTCGATCGCGGCTTCGATCCCGTCGAGCGCGCCCGCATCGGGATGGCGCAGATCGACCGAGAGGGAAGCGGCACCCGGAATGACGTTACGGGATCCGGGATGGACCGCGATCGTGCCCACGGTCGCGACGGCGCCCGGGCAGGCACGCGCCGCGCCCTGGACGGCCAGCACCAGCGCGGCAGCGGCGGGAAGCGCGTCCCTGCGCATCGCCATCGGCGTCGAGCCGGCATGCGATTCGCGGCCGCCGATCTCGACATCGTACCAGCGCATGCCCTGGACGCCGGTGACGACGCCGATCGTATCGCCTTCGGCCTCGAGTATCGGCCCCTGCTCGATATGCAGCTCGAACATCGCGCCGATCCGCGTTGCTCCGGCGGGGACGTCACCGCGATAGGAGATCGCCTCGATCGCGTGCGCGAAACTGGTCCCCTCCGAATCCAGTCGGCTGTCGGCATAGGCCCTGTCGAAGACGCCGGCATGCACGCCCGAGCCGAGCATGGCGGGCGCGAAACGCGAACCTTCCTCGTTCGTCCAGTTCACCAGCATGATCGGCGCATGGGTCTCGTAATCGGCCGCATGCAAGGTGCGCAGGCATTCGAGCCCGGCCAGGACCCCGAGCACGCCGTCGAACTTGCCTCCCGTCGGCTGGGTGTCGAGATGGCTGCCCATCGCGATCGGCGGCAGCGTCCCGTCCCGCCCCGGCCTGGTCGCGAACATATTGCCGACCTCGTCGACCTGCACCGTGCAGCCGAGCTTCTCGCATTCGGCTTTGAACCAGTCGCGAACGCGCCGGTCCTCCTCGCTCAACGTCAGGCGCCGGATGCCGCCCCTGGCGGTGCCGCCGATCCGCGCCGTCTCCATGAGGTCGTTCCAGAGCCGCTTCGCGTCGATGCTCAGGTTGTTCGCAGGCTTCGTCATGAGGTCTCTCAGCAGGGAACTTCGATCAGGAACGGACCCGGGCGGCCGAAGCTCGTCCGTACCAGTTCGATCAGGCGTTCGACGCTGTCCGCACGGGCTCCCTCCACGCCCATGCCGCCGGCGAGCTTGACCCAGTCGAGATCGGGGCGGCGCAAGTCGAGCATGTCGAGCGCCGTCCGCCCGGGGTTCAGCGCACCGACATTGAACAGCTCGGTCTCGAGGCTCTGATAGGCACGGTTGGCGAAAATGATGGTGGTGACATTGAGGTTCTCGCGCGCCTGCGTCCACAGGGCCTGCAAGGTGTACATGCCGCTGCCATCGGCCTGCAGCGCCACCGTACGCCGTTCCGGGCAGGCCACCGCCGCGCCGGTCGCCAGCGGCAGCCCGATGCCGATCGAACCGCCGGTGAGCTGCAGCCAGTCATGGGCCGGAGCGCCGGCCGTATGCCGATAGCAGAAGCCGGCGGCATTGATGCTCTCGTCGACCAGAATCGCGTCCTCGGGCAGCAGCGCGCCGACGACGGCGGCGGCGGCTTCCGCGGTCAGCGCACCGGAGGGCAACCCCGGGCGGGCCAGCGCCTGCAGGACCGGCGGCGCACCGGCACCGATCAGTTCGGCGAGACGCTCGAGCGCATCATCGAGATCGTCTTCCGGCGCCGCGAGGCAATGGACCGTGCAATCCGGCGGCAGAACGAGGCTGGGCTTGCCGGGATAGGCGAAGAAGGCGACCGGCTCCTGCGCGCCGATCAGCACGACGCGGCGCAGCTCGCCAAGCTGCGCGAGCGCATCGGTAACGGGGTAGAAGACCCGCTCGAGCACGACGCGCCCCGCGCCCCGCGCGATGCGGGCATTGGACGTCGGCGCCATCAGGCGCACGCCATGCGTCTGCGCGATACGGCTCGCCAGCTCCAGCGGCCGGGCGCGCAGGGCGCGGCCACCGACCAGCAGCAGTGTCGGCTCGCCGGATCGCAGCGCGGCCGCAGCCTCCCTCAGCGCCTCGTCCGAGACCTTCGGGCGCGCGGGCGGTGCCAGGCGCGGGGCCGGACCGTCGGCATCGTTCCAGGCGGTATCGGCCGGCAGGATCAGCGTCGCGACCCGACCGGCACCGGACAGCGCCGCCGCCACCGCCTCGGCCCCGTCACGGGCGACCGCACGGGCGTCCTTCGAGGTCCTCACCCAGTCCGACATGGGGCGGGCGACACCTTCCACATCCGAGGTCAGCGGCGCGTCATAGAGGCTGTGATGCGTGGCGTGATCGCCAACGATGTTGACAATCGGAGTATTGGCCTTGCGGGCGTTATGCAGATTGGCCAGCGCGTTGCCGAGGCCGGGGCCGAGATGGAGCAAGGTGGCCGCCGGCTTGTCCGCCATGCGGGCATAGCCATCGGCCGCCCCGGAAACGACGCCCTCGAACAATCCGAGCACGCAGCGCATGCCGGGAACGCGGTCCAGAGCCGCGACGAAATGCATTTCGGACGTGCCCGGATTGGCGAAACAGGTATCGATTCCGCTTGCGATCAGCGTCCTGACCAAGCTTTCCGCGCCGTTCATGCCCTTTTTGTCCCGTCTTGTCCTGCCGGAAGAATGGAGGGCCGGGCATCAGCCCGGCCCGCTGTGGTCAGAGCGGGTCGCGGATCAACGGCGAGGTCGAGCAGTGAATGCCGCCGCCGCCGAGCGCGACCTTGTCGTATTCCACGACGCGGACGGTGATGCCCGCCTTGTCGAACTTGGCCTGCGTCCGCTCGGACAGGCCGCCCGCCATGATCACCCTGCCCGGGCGCACGGCGAGGCAATTGATGACCCAGTTGCCGTCGTCCGGGCAGACCTCGATCTGGCGAATTCCGAGCTGCGTCAGCCGCTCGAGGAACCAGAAGGGCAGCAGCGTCGGGTTCACGAAAGCGGTCTCGGCGTCGACCATCACGAACATGCCGTCGATATGCAGCCGATAGCCGGTGAGATCGACCCGGAGCAGCTCGACCCCGTGGACACGCAGCACTTCCTCGAGCTGACGAGCACCTTCTTCGTTCACCCGGCTCGACAGGCCGACGACGGCGACCTTCGGCGTGATGAAGGCGAAGCTGCCGCCTTCCATCAGGCCGGTGCCGCCGATCGTCCGCAGGATCGGCATGCCGAGCTTGGCGAGGGTGCGCGTGACCGGCAACTCCTCGCCGCGGCGGATCGGCGGGCCGAGCCGTGTGACGATCGCGCCGCCATCGATGGCGATGACGCTGTCGCGGGTGTAGACCGACTTCATCTTGCCCGGAGCGCATTCGTCCAGGAAGACGACCTCGGCCCCCTCCTCGCGCAGGGCGGCGACGAGCTTGTCGTGCTGGGCCTGCTGGGCCGGAAGATCGGGGATCGAATCGCCGCGCCAGTACCAGCCCTGCTCGGGGTCGCCGAAGGCGCCGATATCCGGGATGCGCTTGCTCGGATCGACGATGTCGAGCTCGGGGCCGGGGCGGTGCATCAGCACCTTGCGGATCTGGCCGACATCGTTGTTGCAGCCCCAGCGGCGCCCCCAGACCTCGACCTGCTCGGACTCGGCCTCGAAGGCCGGCTCCGCCCGCGAGGCGAAGGTTTTGATCAGCATGTTGTAACGGTATTCGTGTTCCGAAATGATCGACATGTTGTTCTCCTGAATCCGGCGCTGAACGGCTGTCTCGCAGCGGCTTCTCAGCCGGCAGCGGTCGGAATGGTCCATTCGTGGCCGCGGGCGGTGGTGACGTATTCCGGCCAGCGATAGTTGACGGGCGCCTCGAAATCGGCGGGCAGGAGCGGCGCCACCCACCTCTCGCCGCCGATGCCGCCGCCGGTGCGCTCCTTGAACTCCTCCTGGGCGGCGGCGAGGCTGGTGCCGTCCGTCAGAAGATCCACGATGGTGGTGGCGATCACCCTGGCGGCCGTGCTCCACATCGGATCGATGCAGGCCGGCATGCCGCCCATGGCGTAGCGGGTCCATTCCGGATAGCGGTAGCCGGGCGGCGCCTTGAGCGTCGGGCGCCCGACATAGAGCCGTACCGTTGGCGCATGCCACGTGTAGTCGACATAGTCGTCCGCAGCGAGGTTCTTCTGCCAGGCGGGCAGTTGGGCGCGGAAGGCCGCCTCGCCGTCCCACGGCGCCGTCAGCCGCTGGATCTCCGGCATGAAGGGATCGTCCATCGGCTCCAGGCCGAGATTGCGCTGGATCTCGCGGCCGAAGGCGCGGGCCTCTTCCCCCCATCGCGGTGCGCCGATCGCGGCGAAATTGCGCCAGGCCGCTTGCGCCATTGCGTGGTTCGGAAGGCCGGCCCTGGTGCGGGTGATCCAGGCCGGGGTCACCGTGCAATGGCTCATCGCGGCGCAGTGCTCGGCGTTGCGATCGAGGACGGCAAAGACGCGCTCGCACATGTCGAGGGTCGGCGCGCGCAGGGAGTACTGGATCTGGGCGAGGCCGGGAGCGAGATTATCCGCGGCCGCATAGCCGGCCTGGACGATGTACTCGTTGAGGGTCCAACTGCCGTGATGCGGCAACATGGATTCCTTCATGTATTTGGACGAGGTGTACATCAGGCAGACCGCATCGATCGCGCCCGGCGCTCGCGCGGTCGAGTGACTATGGGTCACGCCGGCGAAGGCGCCGGTCTGCTGCCAGGTCTCGGGATCCGGGCATTCGAAGGTGTAGATCCGGCTCCAATAGGGAGCGCTGTGGGTGTCCCAGAAGCAACTGTTCGCCAGCGCCGGGAACGAGTGCGGGTGGAAGCTGATCGCCGCATCGAGATCATTGTAATAGCCCTTCGCCGCATGCACCGGCTTCGAGCCGCACATCTTCTCGGCCGGCTCGCCGAAGAACTTGATGCGGCCCTTGATGCCGTGCTTTTCCATGGCGTGCTTGGCGGCCAGGAAACCGGCGAAGGAACCGATGCCGAGCGCCGAATGCGGGTCGGTGTGGCCGGCGGCGTGACGGCTGACGCCCGCGCGCGGCTTGCGGAAGGGAACGGCCTCCTGCGAAGTTCCCGGCACGGCGTCGTACTCGGCGTAGCCGCCGATGGTCGGGCCGTTGCCATTGGACCATTCGGCGCAGAATGCCGTCGGCATGCCGCCGGACCCCTCCTCGACGGTGAAGCCCTCGGCACGCAGCCGCTCGACATACCAGGCGACCGAGCGGTACTCGCGCCAGGACGGCTCGTGCAGGTCCCAGATCGTCATATGGTCGGCGGAGAGGCGTTCTGCGTTCTGCTCCAGCCAGGCGAGCGCGCTATGCTTGGCTGCGCCGAAATCGCTGATATCGGACATGGTTCTGCCTTTCGATGCTTCAGCTCCCGCGCCGCGAGCGCACATAGGCGTCCGCGCACAGCAGGCTGACGGTGACGGCGATGAGGACTGCGGCGACGGCGGCCATGGTGGGGTCGAGCGACTCGTTGATGCCGTCCCACATCCGGCGCGGCAGGGTGAAGACGGCCCGGCCCGCGATGAAAAGCGCGAGGACGAGTTCGTCCCAGCTATGAATGAAGGCGAAGATCAGCCCCGAGACGACGCCGGGCATGATGTTCGGGATGATCACGAGGCGAAGGGTCTGGCCCATGCTGGCCCCCAGGCTGAGCGAAGCCTGCTCGAGGCGCGGGTCGAAGCCGGCGAGCGCCGTCGAAACCGTGATCACCACATAGGGAATGCCGGTGACCGCATGGGCGATGATCAGCCCGGCATAGGTGTCGAGCAGGCGCAGATCGATCCAAAACTGGTAGATGCCGAGCGCGTAGACGATGGTCGGCACCATGATCGGCGCCAGCATCAGCATGCGCACGAGGTCGCTGGCGCGGCTGCCGAGGCGCCAGCAGCCGATCGCGCAGAGCGTCCCGGCAACGACGGCGACGGCCGTCGAGGCGCAGGCAATGACGAAGCTCTGCAGAATGCTGGTCAGCCAGGGACCGCTGCCGAACAGGTTCCGGTAATACTGGAAGGAGACCCCCGACTCCGGCAGCGAGAGATAGTGCCGGTCCGTCACCGAGACGGCGAAGACCACCGTGATCGGAAGCACGAGGAAGCAGATGATCGCCCAGGCCAGCGAGCGCGTCATGATCGAGATGTTGCCGAAGCCGCTGCCGATCATGGTCTCAGCCCGCCCCAAAGAGTTTGCGCAGGTTGACGAGCCGGCTCAGCATCGCAAGGAGCACGCCGATTACGATCAGCAGCACGGCGGCCAGCATGCTGGCGACGCCCCACCGGACGACCTCGAGAATCTGGACCTTGATGTATTCCGCGATCATCAGCGTCTTGCCGCCGCCGAGCAGGGCCGGAGTGACGAAGAAGCCGAGCGAGAAGATGAAGACCAGGATGCCCGCGCCGACCACCCCCGGCAGCGAAAGCGGCAGGAAGACCCGCCGGAAGGCCTCGAACCGCGACGCGCCGAGGCCGCGGGCGGCGGCGATGCAGCGCTGGTCGATGTCACGCATGTTCGAGAAGATCGGCAGGATGCCGAGCGGCAGCATGTAGTGCACCATGCCGATCATGACGCCGGTTTCGTTCCAGATCAGGTTCAACGGGGAATCGGTGACGCCCGTCGCCATCAGCGCCGCGTTGATTAGCCCTTCCCGACGCAGCAGCACGAACCAGGCGAAGGCGCGCACCAATACCGAGATCCACAGCGGGACCAGCACACCGAGGAACATCCAGCGCTGGGCCTTGGCGGAGGAATGGACGAGCGCATAGGCCACGATATAGGCCAAGAGCAGCGTGAGAACCGTGGTCAGCACGCTGATCCGGGCCGTGGTCCAGAGCATGCGCTGGATCGAGGCGCTGCTCGCGAGAAGAGCGTAATTGTCGAAGCCTGCCGCCGGCACGGTGACGCTCATCCAGAGCACGCGGCCGATCGGGTAGAAATAGAACACCCCCATCAGGAGGAGAGCCGGCGCGATCAGCAGCCAGTAGCGCGCCGCAGGCGACGCGAGGAGGCTGCGACCGGCCCGGCTGCGCGCTGGGTCGGCGGGAGCAGTCATCACATGTCCGATCGGGTGGGATGGCGCTTGGAAAGCGCACCCATGCCCGCGCGGGCGGGCATGGGCCGTCTCAGGTCGCGTGGAGGGCGAAGCCTTACGAGGAGATCAGGTCCAGGAAGTTCTGGAACGTCTTCGAATGGTTGGCCTTGTACCACGCGGCGTCGATCTTGGCCTGGACCGCGGCATTGGCGGGATCGGACGGGTTCTTCTGCTTCAGCTCAGGCGGCACGAGCGCGTCGGCGGCGGGATTCGAGGGGCCGTTGCCCATCGCCGCCAGGAGCTTGATCTGGCCTTCCGGCTGCTGCATCGAGGCAATGGCCCGCATGGCCTCCTTGCCGGCGGGATTGCCCTTGGGCACGACCCAGAGACCGGGCTGGAGCAGGCCGTCCTTGAAGGTGTAGGTGACGCGTCCCTGCGTCTCGTCCGCCAGCACATTGGCGCGGGTGTGCCAGAGGAGGCCCATCACGCATTCGCCGTCGCGCATCAGGCTCTGGCTCTCCGAACCGCTGCTCCAGAACAGCAGGTCCTTCTTGATCGTCGCGATCTTGGCGAAGGCGCGCTTGACGTCGAGCGGGTAGAGCTTGTCCCTGGGGACGCCATCGGCGATCAGGGCCAGCTCGAGCATCGCCTGCGAGTCCTTGCGCATCATGCGCCGGCCCGGATATTTCTTCGTGTCGAAGAAGTCGGCCAGCGTCGGCTCGCCGGAAATCTTGCTCTTGTCCCAGGCGAGGACGGAGCTGAACATGTAGTTCACCACCCCCTCTTCATAGGCGAATTCCGGCGTCAGCTTGGTCTTGTCGACGATCGAATAGTCGATCTTCTCCAGCGCATTGTGCGGGCCGAGCTCGGCCAGGGTCGTGATGCCGGCGTCGCAAATGTCCCAGGTGACATGGCGCGACTGGACCATCGTCAGGATCTTGCCGTTGAGCGGGCCGCTGCCGTCGAGCACGAGCTTGCCGCCCTGCGCGGCGAACGGCTTCACATAGGCTTCGTCGAAGGCCTTCATGGCGACGCCGCCGTAATTAACCAGCACGACCTCCTTGCCGGCCTGGGCCCGCGCGGCTCCGCTGCCCAGAGCGAGCGCCGCCGGCGCGACGCCGAGCGCGAGCGCGCTGCGGATCAGGTCACGACGTGTCTGCCCGCCGCCGATCTCGGTCGCCAGGACTCCGCAATCTTCCGCAAAGCTCTGCTTTTCCATCTCAATCCCCTGTTTTTGTTGATGATCTCGACAGGCGCGCGATCGCTACGCCTCTTGCACTTCCATGCCCGCCCCTGCGCTCCAGCCCAGCTCCAGGGACTGGCCCACCTCCGGAGAGACGCCGGCGTTCCAAGCCGGCAGCGCGACGCTGATCGGGCCGCAGGATGGGGTATCGACCAGGATGCGGAACTCCGAACCGAAATAGTTCCATTCCCTGACGACGCCGCTCAGCCGATTGTCGCTCTCGGCGCCGGGAGCGAGGATCGAGAGCTTTTCCGGCCGCAGGGCGACCGTGACGCCGGAACCGATATCCGGCTTGGCGTCGCGGATCTGCTGCATGAAGCGCGCCCCGCCTCCGGAGAAGACGAAACCGCCCTCGACATGGGATTCGACCCGGCCGCGCACGAAGTTGCTCTTGCCGAGGAAGTCGGCGACGAAGGCTGTCCGCGGACGATCGTAGAGCTCGAGCGGCGTGCCCTGCTCGACAAGCCGCCCGTCGCTCATCACGACGATGCGGTCCGACATCGACAGCGCCTCGTCCTGATCATGCGTGACATAGATGAAGCTCAGGCCGAGCTTGCGGTGCAGGCGCTTCAGCTCCTCCTGAAGCTCGGCGCGCAGCTTCTTGTCGAGCGCGCTCAGCGGCTCGTCGAGCAGGAGAAGATGAGGCGTGAAGACAAGCGCGCGAGCCAGCGCCACACGCTGCTGCTGCCCGCCCGAAAGCTGGCGCGGCAAGCGCTGGCTTTGCGTGGTCAGCTTGACCAGATCCAGCGCGGCCTTGACTTTTTCCTCGATTTCGGCGCGCGGACGCCGGCGGACCTTCAACGGAAAAGCCACATTGTCGAAGACCGACAGATGCGGGAACAGAGCATAGCCCTGAAACACCATTCCGAAATTACGGGCTTCCGGCGGCAGATGCGTGATCGGCTGGCCGCCGAGATGAATGCCGCCCCGATCAGGCTGAACGAACCCCGCGATCATCATCAGCAAGGTGGTCTTTCCCGAGCCGGAAGGACCAAGCATGGTAAGAAATTCACCACTCTTGATGTCGATGGAGACATCTTTGACAGCTTTGAACGTGCCAAAAGTCTTGGATATACCAGAGATCGAGAGATCTCGACCTGGTTTCGTCGCCGTCGTTGTCAAATCAGCCCCTCTATTATATTTGTCACGACCTTGGCTGCGTGGTCGAGCGCTTATGGAATTTAGCCGCCACAAATCGAGAGTCAACTATAAAAAAATAGCTGACTCTAATTTTTTTCGCTGGGCTGGCCCGCGAGCAGGAGGATGTTTTGGCCCGTAAAGTGACCGGATTGAGAGAGCGGAATCGGCAGCATCGCATCGCGCTCATCCTGAGCGCGGCCTCTCGCCTGTTCGCCCGGCACGGCTATGAGAGCACGCGCATCGAGGAAATCGCCGAGGCCGCCGAGGTCGCGCCGGCAACGGTCTACAACTACTTCACGAACAAGGCGAATATCCTGACGGCGCTGGCGGCCCGGCACGCCTACAGTTCCTGGTCGGAGCGCAGCAGCTTCGTGCAGAGCCCTCCGGAGGATCCGGTCGCAGCCGTGCAGGGTTTCGAGCGCCTGCTCGCGGATCAGGCCATGCGCACGCTGGGACGCGAGTGCTGGCGGATCATCCTGGCCGCGCCTTACGCCCAGCCGGGCAGCCGCCTGCACCGCGCCGGAATCAGCTTCGGCTGGCTGATCGAGCGCCATTACCGGCGCATGCTGCGGACCTTTCAGGAGCGCGGCCGGATCGGCGCCGATGTCGATATCCGGGCCCTGGCCGAGCTCATCACCGCGATCGGAACCTATCATTTCGGCCGCTTCATCTCGGACGAGTCCATGACTCTCGACATGCTGAAGGAACATATCGAGAAGCATGTCCTGATCATCTTCCTCGGCGTCGTCCCGCGGACGGCCGGGATGGAAGCGGAAGCGGCCCCGCCCTGATCCGACCCGCCCGATCCTAGACGCCGAGGCAGAGGTATTTGATCTCGAGATAGTCCTCGATACCGTATTTCGACCCTTCCCGGCCGAGGCCCGACTGCTTGATGCCGCCGAAGGGAGCGACCTCCGTCGAGATCAGCCCGGTGTTGATGCCTACCATGCCGTATTCCAGCGCCTCCGCAACGCGGAAGATCTTGGAAACGTCGCGCGCGTAGAGATAGGAAGCGAGGCCGAATTCGGTGTTGTTGGCCAGCGCGACGACCTCCTCGACGGTCTCGAAGCGGAACAGAGGCGCGACCGGACCGAAGGTCTCCTCCCGCGCAATCTTCATCGTCGCGGAAGCGCCGGTCAGCACGGTCGGCTCGAAGTACAGGCCGCCGCGCCGGTCGCGCCTGCCGCCGGCGAGCACTTGCGCGCCCTGTGCGACTGCATCGGCGATATGCTCCTCCACCTTGGCCAGCGCCTTGCCCGAGATCAGCGGGCCGGTCAGCGTTCCAGCCTCGAAGCCGTCCCCGACCTTGATCTGCCTGACCCGGCCGGCGAGCTTTTCCGCGAAGGCGTCGTAAATCCCGGCCTGGACGTAGAGCCGGTTGGCGCAGATGCAGGTCTGGCCGTTGTTGCGGTATTTCGCGACGATGGCGCCTTCCACCGCCGCATCGAGATCGGCATCGTCGAAGACGATGAAGGGGGCGTTTCCGCCGAGTTCGAGCCCGAGCTTGAGCACCTGGTCGGCTCCCTGGCGCATCAGGATCTTGCCGACATTGGTCGAGCCGGTGAAGGTCAGCTTGCGGATCTTCGGGTTCTCGCAAAATGCGCGACCGACGGAAACCGCATCGGTCGAAGTCAGCACGCTGAACAGCCCTGCCGGCAGCCCGGCACGGTCGGCGAGAACGGCGAGTGCGAGCGCCGAAAGAGGAGTTTCGGCAGCCGGCTTCGCGACCACGGCACAGCCGGCGGCCAGCGCGGGCGCCAGCTTGCGCGCCAGCATCGCATTGGGAAAGTTCCAGGGCGTGATCGCCGCAACCACGCCGACCGGCTGCTTGACGACGATGATCCGCTTGTCGGGCTGATGGCCCGGGATCGTGTCGCCATAGATCCGCTTGGCCTCCTCGCCGAACCATTCGACATAGGCCGCGCCATAGAGGATCTCGCCCCTTGCCTCGGCCAGCGGCTTGCCCATCTCGGCGGTGAGGATCGCCGCGAGATCGTCGGCATTGGCGACCACGAGATCGAACAGGCGACGCAGCACCGCCGCCCTGTCCTTGCCGGTGAGGGCAGCCCAGCCGCGCTGCGCCTCCTGCGCGGCGTCGATCGCAGCCGTGACTTCTTCGCGATTCAGGTCCGGCAGGGTCGCCAGGACGTCGCCCGTCGCGGGATTGGTGACCTCGAATGTCCGGCCCGTCGCCGCGGCAGCGACGGGCCGGCCGGCGACGAAGCCGCATTCGGCGACGAGGGAGGCGTCCTTGAGCCGCGCGAGAAGGCTTGCTGCAACCGCCATCGTCTCAGGCCTCCGCCGCGCATTCGCGCAGGCTGTCCTCGAGGATGTCGAGCGCTTCGGAGAAGATCTCGTCGCCGATGGTCAGCGGCGACAGGAAGCGGATCACATTGCCGTGGACCCCGCAGCTCAGCAGGATCAGGCCTTTCTCGAGCGCCCGCGCGCGGACCTGATTGGCGAAATCGGGAGCGGGCGTCTTCGTGCCCGGCTTCATGAATTCGACCGCATTCATGAAGCCGGGGCCCCGGATGTCGGCGATCTGCGGAACGTCCGCCGCCAGGGATTGCAGGCGCTGCTTCAGGCGGGCTCCGAGCTGCTCTGCCCGCGCGCACAGCCCCTCATCGGCAATGACGTCGAGCACGGCATGCGCGGCCGCGACACCGATCGGGTTGCCTCCATAGGTTCCGCCGAGCCCGCCGGCACCGGGGGCGTCCATGATCTCCGCGCGCCCTGTGACCGCCGCGATCGGGAAGCCGCCGCCAAGCCCCTTGGCCATGGTGGTGATGTCCGCGGCCACGCCGGTCCGTTCCATCGCGAACATCCGGCCGGTTCGGGCGAAGCCGGTCTGCACCTCATCGGCGATCAACAGGATGCCATGCTGGTCGGCCAGAGCCCGCAGGGCGGCCATGAAGGAGCGCGGCGCCTCGTAGAATCCGCCTTCGCCCTGGACCGGCTCGATCATGAACGCCGCGACGCGGGAAGGGTCGACATCGGCCTTGAACAGCCTGTCGAGAGCGGCCAGCGACGCTTCCACGGTCGCCCCATGCAGCTCGGCCGGGAAGGGGATATGGTAGACTTCCGGCATCATCGGGCCAAAGCCGATCTTGTAGGGAGCCACCTTCCCGGTCATCGACATGCCCATGAAGGTCCGGCCGTGGAAACCGCCGGCAAACGCGATCACGGCG
Organism: Hyphomicrobiales bacterium; assembly: GCA_900466745.1. GTDB lineage: Bacteria > Pseudomonadota > Alphaproteobacteria > Rhizobiales > Beijerinckiaceae > Allobosea > Allobosea minatitlanensis. Next base: position 178,299 of record UBNE01000002.1, read on the forward strand.
GAGCGGCCGGTCGCCGCGCGGGCGATCTTGATCGCGTTCTCGGTCGCCTCGGCCCCGGTGGTGACGAAGATGGTCTTCTTGGCGAAATCGCCCGGAACGGCCTGGTTCAACCGTTCGGCCAACCCGACATAGTTCTCATAGGGCACGACCTGGTGGCAGGTATGCGTGAAGCGCTCGAGCTGCTGCTTCACCGCCGCGATGACCCGCGGATGACGGTGGCCGGTGTTCACCACGGCGATGCCGGCGGCGAAGTCGATATAGCGCTTGCCCTCGGCATCCCACAGCTCGGCATTCTCCGCCCGTTCGGCGTAAATCTGCGTCACGACGCCGACGCCGCGGGAAATCGCCGCAACCCTGCGCGCTTCGATGGCGGAATTGGACATTGCTCTCACCCCTCGGTCGCCGCCCCTGCGCCGGCGTCCCTGAGATGTTTTCTTGCAGTTTTTCTGCAAGAAAACAAGATGGCCGCCTGACGTGTTCCGCCATAGGTTTCACCGCGGTCGCCGTGACGATCGCGACAGCCCCGGGACCGGATGTGGAGCCTGTTCGATTTCGCATTGCCGAGGCTGCCCGCATGACGGGCGTCTCGGCCTCGACCTTGCGGCTCTGGGAAGCCCAAGGCCTGGTCGAGCCGATCCGGACAGCCTCGGGGCAGCGCCTTTACAGCCGCGAGCAACTCGACCGCCTGCAGGAGATCGCCTGGCTCCGGCGCGAGCGGGGCCTCAACCCGCCGGCGATTGCCGAGCGCATGCGCAGGGAAGACGCCTGCGATCCGCCGACCGGAGCATCGAAGGGCGCTGCGGAGATGCCGGTGCGCGAGGTCACGGTCGGGCTGAAGATGCGGCGGCTACGCCAGACCGCGCGCGAGACGCTGGAAGACGTCTCCCGGGCGACGTCGATTCCGGTCTCGGTGCTTTCGACCTTCGAGCGGACTTCGATCGGCCTGTCGTTCAAGGCCCTGCACGAACTTGCCCGCCATTTCGGGACGACCGTCGCGGCGATCAGCGGGCAGGAGGATTACGACCAGCGCGAATCCCTGGTGCGCTCCGGCGAATGGACGACATGGCCGCCAACCTCGCCCGGCGTGTCCGTCCAGGCGCTGGCGCGCGGCCCGACCCTGATGGAATGCCATCGCTTCGAGCTCGCTCCGGGCGCCTCCAGCGAAGGTACCTACGAGCATGAGGGCGAGGAATTCCTCCACATCCTCTCGGGCCGCCTCGAGATCGTTTTAGACGGAGATCGGTTCTTCGTCCTGGAGGCGGGAGACAGCTTCTACTTCGAGAGCCGTAGACCGCATGCCTGGCGCAACGTCGGCGAACAGGAGGCAGTGGTGATATGGATCAACACGCCATCGACCTTTTGATAAACGAAGAACGGAATATACCATACAGCGATAAGAAAGATAATATACGATAAAATAAAATAATTTTTCTTGCCAATCATAGGAGTGATTACACATTTAGACATACAATATCATCGTCAAAGTACATTAATATTATAACATTACATGATAACATACGATTCACGCCATGAATCGGCGTAAGGAACGACGGCCCTGAATATGGCCGAGGAGATTGTTGCGTGCGATCCTGCCATCGAGCATCGTCCGGCTCGCCAACTGCTTAGCTTTCGGCGCGTAGCTGGATCCCTTGACGGGAAGCCAACGAGAAAAGATGAGCCGCTTGGCGCTCGGGCCGGGCAGGCGTCGTCCGCCTTCCAGTCGTCGCCGCTCAACTACACCTCCGACATGTCGAAATACACGCTCGACCAGAGCACCATCGACAGCCTGAACAAGCAGTTCGGCGACATCTCGTCGTCGGCCTCCGGCGTCGCGCCCAACCTGACGCAGCTCGATACGAACCTCGCCAATACCGCGACGAACCTCGGCACCAACGGCACGCAGCTCAACAGCAACATGCAGCAGGCGAGCAACGCGGTTCAGACGTCCGGCGCGCAGATCGGCACGTCGATGACGACGGCTGCCGCGACCACGACCACGGGCGGCGTCGCTGTCGGCACGGGCCTGACCACCACGGCCACCACCGTCACGGCCGGCGGTGCGCAGGTCGGCGCGGCCCTCCAGACGGCGGCTGCCAACATCAGCGCGTCCGGCTCTGGAGGCGGTGGCATCTTCGGCTCCATCGGCAACGCCATCAGTGGATTCTTCGGTTTCGGAGGCTCCGGCGTCGCTGACAGCGCAGTCGGAATGGCTCGCGTGGGGTTCAACCACAAGGGCGGGCTTGCCGGACGGAGCAGCGGCATCAGCCGCGCGATGCACATGAGCGCGTTCGACGGAGCCCTGCGCTTCCATAAGGGCGGTCTGGCGCGCCGGGCGAGTGACGCGGCGAATGCCGGCCTCGGCGCCAAGGAAGCAGCCATCATCGCTCAGAAGGACGAAGCGATCCTCCCGACCGTGCGCCTGCCCAACGGCAAGTTCGGTGTGAGCGCGGCTGGTATCGGTGACAGCGGTGGCGGCGGGACCATGAACGTCGGCGACATCAACATCACCGTGCAGAGCAGCGGCACCGGGGGAGCGGAGCAGGATCAAAATCAGGCGAAGAACATCGCCCGCGAGGTCCGCTCGACCTTCAAAGGCCTCATCGCCGAGTGGGCTCAGAACGAACAGCGCCCGGCGGCGCGCTCTTCAAGGGAACTTAGACCATGGCTACCGATAGACAGAAACGGGATGCTAGCGCGTTCCAGAAGTTCGCCGTGTTCGGGGCGGAACTGCGAATGGCTGGTGCCACCTCGGTTGCACAGCACCTGATCGAGCAGCCCGGAACAACGGACCTGATCGTGCGCACCGTCTTCGCCGGAACCCGCTCGAAGGTCGAGGAGCTTTGCCGCAAGGCTGTCCATCGCTGGAGGCTGGCCGGGTGGGCCGTGCTGCATGCCCCCATCGAGCAGCCGGAAGGGCTGGACCTCCACGAGCACGAGGCCACCTTTTACCTCGCTGTCGACAACCGGCGGCCCTAATCATGTCCTGCGCAGCCTGCCGCCACCCACAGCGGAACGCTATCGAGGCTGCCTTGGCGACGGGGCGGCCTCTTCGATCTGTTGCAGCCGACTATGGGGTATCGAAATCGGTGCTGGACCGTCATCGGAAGCAGTGCGCGCCCTCTCCAACCGGTACGCCCATCGTCGCCACTTCCGTTGCACCCGGTTGCAATCCGGCGCCTTCCGCCGTCCGGCCCCGCAGCCGCCCCCTCACTCAAGAAGCTGAGCGCTTCGCCATCGCTCTTCGCATGAGAGCGCGCGGCTGCACCAAGGCCGAAATCGGCCGCGCCCTCACGGAATAGAAGTAACGCT
>UBNE01000009.1 GCA_900466745.1 Hyphomicrobiales bacterium
GCTCGGCCGGGGCGGGAGCCGGCTCATCGGCCTCGGGCGGGACGGTGACGCCGAGGCGGCGCAATTCGGAAGCGGGCACCGCGATGGCGAGCACGCTGTGCCCGTCCTGCGGCCTCAGCAGCGTGACGCCGCAGGTGACGGGCAGCGCCGCGAAGCTCGCGGTCAGCCGCAGGCGCTCCAGCCTGACGCCCGATGTCGGGGCGAGGCCGCCGGCCAGCAGCGAAAGGCGTTGACGGGTGAGCGGCGGCAGCGATACGGCTGCCGGCGCGGCGCCGAGCAGGGCCCGGCCGGCCGCGTTCATGAAGCCCGGCCGGCCGGCCGCGGCGTCCCACAGGATCAGCGCGCCGCCGGCGGCAAAGGTCGTCAGGGCGGGGTCTTCACCCGCCGCAGCTCCCCATCGTGCCCAGTCCTGTCCGGCTTCGCTCATGCTGATCCGCTCGTCCGATCCGCCTCTTTATAGCTAACAAATCTTTAATAGCTTCCAAACGCGGACGAATCCATGGAACCGAAGATAGCTCTCCCGCTTCTCCTCGAAACAGCGTTAACGTAGCCGCGCGCCGGTCCCGTCGCATCGTTGTCATTGCACTGCAGTAATGATATTGCAGTGCACAATCAAATCGAGGCGCCTTTCGCAGCAGGAGGAACGATCATGGACAGCAAGCATTCCTATGAGGTGCCGGCAGAGATGCGCGAATTCGCCGAGCGCAGCGTAGAGCAGGCGCGCAAGGCTTTCGACGGTTTCATCGGTGCCGCGCAGAAGGCTGTGGATAGCGCGCATGGCTCGGCCGAGACCGCCCGCGTCAACACCCAGGAAGCGACCCGCAGGGCCATCGCCTATGCCGAGAACAACGTCACGGCGGCGTTCGACTTCGCCCAGAAGCTGGTGAAGTCGAAGGACCTCACCGAGGTGATGCAGCACCAGTCCGATTTCCTGAAGGCCCAGATGGCGGCGTTCCAGAACCAGATCAAGGATCTCGGCACCGCCGCCCAGGACGCGGCGGCCAAGGCCGCCGAGACCGTCAGCAAGGCCACCCGCGGCCGCTGAGCCCGCCTGCCGGGCAGCCCGCTCCCCGGCGCTGCCCCGAGACCGATGGCCGGGCGCTTCGCCCGGCCTCCCGCCCGTCCGCCGCTGAAGGAGAGCCGTGATGGTCAAGCCGCCTCCGACCCGAACCCGGGCCAAGCTCCCGGTCAGCCTGCCCCCCGTCAACGCGCTGTCCTCGGCCCCGGCCGATGGGAAGAGCGCCCCGCTCGCGCCCGCCGCCGGGCCGTCATCCGCGCCTGTGTCTGCGCCGGCCCCGTCCTCCTCTCCGCCTCCGGTTAGGTCGGCGGCGGCGCCGGCCGCCGCCCCGCCGGCCAGCGCGGCGCCTGCTCGGGCGAAGGCGCCGGGCAAGCCGCCGAGGAAGATCGTCTCTGCGAAGCTGCGGATCGAGAAGCCGGTGGCGAAGCTCGCGGCGGGGAGGCCGGCCGACCCCGTGCCGCCGGCCGCGCGCGAGATCCGGCCGGCTCAGCCCGGCCCTGCCGCGGCCAAACCCGCTGTGGGCAAGCCCGCTGCCGCCAAGCCGGTCGTTGCCAAGCCTGCCGAGCCGCCGAAGCCGGCGCCCGCCGCCCCGGCGGCCGCGCAGCCCGTCGCAGCGGCGCCGGTGGCGCCTGCCGGCAAGGAAGCGGCGAAGCCTGCCTCGCTCGATTCGCTGCCCTTGCCGCGCCCGCCGGAATTCGCCGCGCTCACCGGCGAGACGGTGATGAGCCAGGCGCTGACCATGGCGCGCGCCTTCGGAGCCCTGCAGGCGAAGATGCTGGAGCATGCCTGCTCCGAGCTGAAGGCGACATTGGGCGAGGCCGAGACGCTGGCGCGCAGCGACAGCGCCTCCGAGGCGATCGCGCTCCAGGCCAAGGCCGTGCGCCGCAGCTACGAATCCTATGCCGAGCATCTGAAGGAGCTCGCGCGCATCGCCAACGCGGCTCTGCGCAAGGGCTGAGCGGCCTTTCCGCGCGGTTGAAACGGCCCCGCATCGGCGGGTGCGGCGATGCGGACGGTTTTTCGCCGGGGAAGCGAATTACGCGGTTGCAAAAGCGCGGCGCCGGCACTAGGTTCCGCGCCGCTGGAGACCCCGCCTCGGCGCCGGGTCGGACAGCCTGTCATGGGCAGCCATAGCTCAGTTGGTTAGAGCGCTAGATTGTGGATCTAGAGGTCCCCCGTTCGAGCCGGGGTGGCTGTACCATTTCTTTCCGAAAATCCGTGGGGTTTCCCGAATCGATCGCGCCGCGGCCTGCGGTTGCGGCTCTGCGGCCGGCGCCGAACCGCGCTCTCCGAGATGAACGAAGCTGAACAATCGCGTTCACGAAGCGTTTGGGCTGGAGAGTGTTAAGTCGCCGGGAGCAGAAAGGGAGACCCTTCCATGCATCGGTTCACGATTGCAGCCTTCATCGTCCTCGGGGGCCTGGCCGCCGCGCCCGCCGCCTATGCCGGCGAGGCGCTCGCGCCATCCCTCGCGCAAGGGCTCGACCGGCAGCCGGCCGCCTACGCGATGACGGCGGCCAAGCGCGAGCGCCTGATGATCATCCAGGAGAACATGGCGCGGCAGCGCTATTACGGCCATCGCTACGGTTATCGCGGCGGCTACGGCTACGGCTATGGTTACGGGCGCCCTCCGGGCTACCCGCCCTACGGTCCCGCCTATGGCTACCGGCGCCACTATTACGACCATTGGTAGGAGCGCTCCGGCGCGCTCCGGCATCTGACCGGAAAACGGCTTCCGCGTTTCGCAGGAAGCCGGTGCCGGGACAAAGGGCGGAGCGCCGCTTCGCCCCGTCCTGTCCGCTATCGGCGGCGCGGCTCTCCGGGGCCGCGCCGTTTCATTTCCCCCAGCGCAGCGCCAGCGGGTCGAGCTCGCGCGCGAGTTCGAGCAGCCCTTCGCGAAGCTTGGGATGCAGCGGCGCCAGCGGGTGGCGCACCGCGTCCGACCGGATGACGCCGCCTTCCTTCATCACCGCCTTGGCGGCGCGCAGGCCGCATTGGCGGTTCTCGTAGTTGATGATCGGCAGTACCCGGGCATAGAGCGCCGCCGCCTGCTTGCGGTCGCCCGCGGCATGGGCGGCGAGGATCGGCTTGATCAGGTCGGGAATCAGGGCCGAGGTCATCGTGCCAGTCGCGCCGGCGTCGAGATCGGCCATCAGCGTGATCGCCTCCTCGCCGTCGAAGGGCCCGACGACGGCGTCGCCGCCCGCCTCGATCAGGGCGCGCAGCTTGGCGGCCGTGCCCGGCACCTCGATCTTGAAGTAGCGGACGAGCGGCACCTCCTTCGCCAGCCGGACCATGAAGGGCACTGTCATGGTGACGCCGGAGAGCGGGGCGTCCTGCAGGATGATCGGAATGCCGCAGGCATCGGTCACGGCCTTGAAGTGCTCGATCATGCCCTGCTCGTCGGCCTTGAGCAGCGCGCCGTGATAGGGCGGCATCATCATCAGCATCTTCGCGCCGGCATCGGCCGCGGCCTTGGCGCGGGCGGCGGCGATGCGGGTCGAGAAATGCGAGGTGGTGACGATCACCGGCACGCGGCCCGCGACCTGCTCGATCGAGAGCCGCATCACCTGGTCGCGCTCCTCGTCGGTGAGCAGGAACTGCTCGGAGAAATTGGCGAGGATGCAGATGCCGTCGACACCTTGGTCGACCATCAGGTCCATGACGCGGCGGTTGCCCTCGATATCGAGGTCGCCATTGTCGTGGAAGACGACCGGGGCGATCGGCAGGATGCCGCGATAGGGTTCGTTCATGGGGCAGGACCTTCGGCTGGGCTGAGGGTTAGACGGTGCGTGTTTCGCCCTGGCCGCGCAAGCGCCGCAGGCCCGCGCCGATCAGCGGCATGAACAGCAACACGAGGCCGATCGCCATCAGCGTGCCGACCAGCGCGTTCGACCAGAAGATCGAGAGCGAGCCCTGGCTGAAGATCATCGACTGGCGGAAGGCGTCCTCCGCCTTGTCGCCGATCACCATGGCGAGCACCAGCGGCGCGATCGGGTAGTCGAGCTTCTTGAAGAGATAGCCGACGAGGCCGAAGATCAAGGCGAGCCAGATGTCGAACTCCCGGTTCGCCGCGGTGAAGGCGCCGATGAAGCAGATCACCACGATTACCGGCCCGATGATCGCGAAGGGGATGCGCAGGATCGAGGCGAAGAGCGGCACCGTCGCCAGCACGATCACCACGGCGACGATGTTGCCGAGATACATCGAGGCGATCAGCCCCCAGACGAAGTCGGGCCGGTCGGTGAACAGGGTCGGACCGGGGTTGAGGCCCCAAATCATCAGCCCGCCCATCATCACGGCGGCGGTGGCGGAGCCGGGAATGCCCAGCGCCAGCATCGGCAGCATGGCCGAGGAGCCGGCGGCATGGTCGGCGGTCTCCGGGGCGATTACGCCCTCCGGCTCGCCCTTGCCGAACTTGTCCGGGTCGCGCGAGGAGCGCTTGGCCATGGCGTAGCTCATGAAGGAGGCGGCGGTCGGCCCGCCGGGGGTGATGCCCATCCAGATGCCGATCAGCGAGGACCGGGCCAGGGCGAGCCAGTAGCGCGGCAGCTTGGTCGCCGTGCGCAGCACGTCGCCGATGCGGACCTTGGCGGCGACGCCCTCGAATTTCAGCCCTTCCTCCATGGTCAGCAGCAATTCGCCGATGCCGAACAGGCCGATGACCGCGATCAGGAAGCTGACGCCCGCCAGCAGCACGTCGTATTCGAAGGTGAGGCGGACATTGCCCGAGACCGAATCCATGCCGATCGTCGCGAGCGAGAAGCCGATCCCCATCGAGACCACGGTCTTGAAGGGCGAGGCGCCGCCGAGCCCGATGAAGCTCGCGAAGGTCATGAAATAGACCGCGAAATATTCGGGCGAGGAGAAGCGCAGCGCGAAATTCGCGACCCAGCCGGACAGAAGCGTGATCAGCACGACGCCGCAGAGCGCGCCGAAGCCGGCCGAGAGGAAGGCGAAGGAGAGCGCTTCCGTCGCCTTGCCCTGCTTCGCCATGGGATGGCCGTCGAAGGTGGTGGCGACGGAGGAGGGCTCGCCCGGGATGTTGAACAGGATCGAGGTGGTCGAGCCGCCGAACAGCGCCCCCCAATAGAGCGAGGCGAGCAGGATGATCGCCGAGACCGGGTCCATGCTGAAGGTCAGCGGCAGCAAGAGCGAGACGCCGTTCGGCGCGCCCAGGCCCGGCAGCACGCCGACGAGCACGCCCAGCAGCACACCCGCGATCATCAGCAGGATGTGGTGGGCGGTGAGCGCGACCTCGAAGCCGTGCATCAGGTTGGCGATGTTGTCCATGCCTTGTCGCCGCTCTCAGAGACCGAGGAGGGGTTCGAGCGGCCCCTTGAGCAGGCCGATCTGGAAGAATTTTTCGAGCGCGAAATAGAAGAAGGCCGCCGTCAGAATGGCCGTCGCGAGGCTTGCGATCCAGCCATAGCCGCCCTGGAAGCGCATCGCGAAGACGAGATAGAGGATCGTCGCGACATACATGCCGAGCGTCACGCTCAGCACGACGAAGGCGACGAGCGGCAACAGGAAGGAGAGCACCCGCCTGCCGCGCGCGGCGTCGAGGAAGGCGTCAGCGAGCATCGCCTTGCCCGCCAGCCGCTTGCCGAACGTCAGCGCCAGCGTGCCGAGGCTCGCCAGCGCGACCAGCCCGCCGGCATAGAACGGGAAGGCGCCCGGCTGCGGCCCGCTGGAATCCCAGCCGATGCCGAATTCGAGCGAGCCCTTCACGATGACGAGCCCGAAGGCGAGGGTCAGGATCGCGGTGCCGATCTCGGCCCAGAAACGGGTTATCATGGAGCTGGCTTCCTCGTTGCCTGAGAAGCTGGAAACGCGTTCATGAATGAAAGATGCTGGTCATCCCGGACGGAGCCCTCGGGTCCGATCTTCGATCGGCCCAAGGATAAACTCCGCGGAGATCCGGGATCCATGCCTGAGCCTTGATCGAAAAGCACTTTGGCATGGATCCCGGGTCAAGCCCGGGATGACCCGCGTGTTTCAGAGCCGGATCAGCACGCGCTGATCCCGAGCCTTACTTCACCACCCAGCCTTCCGCCTCGAACACCTTCCTGTTGGCGGCGTCGTCCTTGGCGACGAAGTCGGTGAACTCCTGGCCCTTCATGAACTTCGCCGTCTGGGCGGTGCGCTGGATGAACTCCTTCCACTCCGGCGTCTGGCTGACCTTCTCCAGCACATTGGCGTAGTAGGTCACGGCGTCGGCCGGAACGTCGGCGGGCAGCCAGACGGTGCGCGGCATGCGGAAGGATTCGATCGGGATGCCGGCCGATTTGCAGGTCGGGACGTCGCCCCAGCCCTTGCCGTCATGGATCGGCTCGCTCTTGGCGAGCTGCTCCGGCGCGAACACGCAGAGCGGCTTGACCTGGCCGGCCTTCCACTGGCCGACATTCTCGTTGGGGTTGTTGACGTTGGAATCGATATGGCCGCCGGCGAGCTGCACCGCCGCGGCGCTGCCGCCCTGGAACGGCACGTAGATCCATTTGGCGCCGGTGGCGTCCTGGATCATCGAGGTCAGGGTCTGGTCGGTGTCCTTCGACTGGCTGCCGCCCATCTTGAAGCCCATCGGCTTGGCCTTGACCGCGTCGATATAGGCCTTGGCGTCGGCATAGGGGGCGTCGCCCTTGACCCAGAGCAGGAACTCGTCGAGCGCCATCGCCGCGACCGGCGTCAGGTCGGTGTATTTGTAGCCGAGCTTGGCGACATAGGGCAGCAGATAGGCGTTGTTGGTGCCGAAGATCACTTCGTTCGGGTCGCCCTTCTTGCCCTTGCCGTAGACATAGCCCTCGGCGCCGGAGCCGCCGCCCTTGTTCACCACCACGATCGGCTGTTCCATCAGCTTGTGCTTGGTGATGATCGCCTGGACGAGGCGCGCGAAATTGTCGGTGCCGCCGCCGGCGCCCGAGGTCACGACGAACTCGACGGGCTTGGTCGGCTCCCAGGCCTGCGCGGCACCGAAGCCTCCGAGGGTGAGCGCGCCCGCGAGCGCGGCGGAAATCGCGATGGTCTTCATCTGTTTCTCCCTGGCATGTTGATTGAACGACGCCGCTCTTGGATGGCGGCTTCGGTTGATCGGGGCCGGATCAGGCGGCCGCCTGCGCCTTCTCCCGTGCGTCCCGGGCCATCTTGATCGCCAGCGACAAGGCGGCGCGGCTGGCGCCGAGATTGGCGATGCCCTTGCCCGCGATCTCATAGGCGGTGCCATGGGCCGGCGTGCAGATCGGGAAGGGGAAGCCGCCGATCAGCGTGACGCCGCGGTCGAAGCCCATCAGCTTCATCGCGATCTGGCCCTGGTCGTGATACATCGTCAGCACCGCGTCGAAATCGCCGTTCTTCGCCCGCAGGAAGACGGTGTCCGACGGGAACGGCCCCTCGACGGTGAAGCCCCTGGCCCGAGCGGCCTCGACCGCCGGCGCGATCGTCTCGATCTCGTCGCGGCCGAAATTGCCGCCGTCGCCGGCATGGGGGTTGATGCCCGCCACCGCGATGCGCGGCGGGTTGAAGCCGGCCGCTCGCAGATTGGCGTCGGCCAGGGTCAGCGCCCGCAGGATGCGCTCCTGGGTGATGTTCTGCGCCACCGCCGAGAGCGGGATATGCGAGGTGACGCGCGCATTCCACAGCTTGTCGAGGATGTTGAATTCGCTCGCCGGCCCGTCGAAGCCGATGGCGTCGCGCACGAAGCGGATCTCGTCGTCATAGCCCGGATAGGCGAAGCGCATCGCCGCCTTGTTGAACGGGGTGAAGAACACCGCATCGGCCTTGCCGGCGGCGGCGAATTGCAGCGCCCGGCGGAAATTCTCGGTCGCCGCCTTGCCGCCGGCGAGCGTCGCCTGGCCGCGCCGGAGATCGGCCGGGTCGTGATTGGCGAGGTCGATGAAGAGCGGTTTGTCCGAGGTCGCGGGCAGCGCGTCCTCGGAGGCGACGAGCGCGACGTCCGGATCGACCTTGCCGTCGGCCGCGCCGAGGTCGAGCAGGCGCTTGTCGCCGAAAACGACGTAGCGCGCCGCGTCGCGCAGATCGGGCTCGCACAGCAGCCGCGCCAGCAGTTCCGGGCTGATGCCGGACGGGTCGCCCATCGCGATCGCGATGACCGGCTTTGCGCCGTTTCGGGAACTCTGCACCGCCGCTCTCCTTGGGGCGTGCCAGGGCCGGATCGCGGTACGATCGGGCCGGTCGCCTCCGTTGATGTCACTCGTCCCGGTCTGGCTAACACGGCGCCGGCACCGGCTGCAAGTATGCTGTATGCAGTATAATATGAAGCCGCTACAATGCCGCGAGAGGGCGGGGCAGGAGGCTGGCCGGCCGGGGACGGGAGAGCGAGCCGATGAATGTCCATGCCTGCCACGCGGCTGTTCGCGGGCCGGTCGCGGCCTGCCCGGTGCAGGCGCGGCGGATGCCTGGCCGGGAGGATACGTCCTTCGCCGGGGCGCCGGCCGGGCCGGGTTTGACAGGGCAGGGTGGCCATGGCGTAAACGCAGGCGACCCGGAACCGATGGCGGCACGATGAGCGAGGCAGCGACCGATTACCCCCGCATCACCCGCCGCACGCTGCATGACGAGGTGCTGGAACGCCTCCGCGACATGATCATCGAGGGTCGGCTGCAGCCGGGGCAGCGCATCAACGAGGGGCAGGTCGGCGCGCAGCTCGGCGTCTCGCGCACGCCGCTGCGCGAGGCGATCAAGACGCTGGCCAGCGAAGGGCTCGTCGAGGTCCTGCCCGCCAAGGGCGCGATCGTCCGCAAGTTTTCGGCGCAGGATCTCTACCAGGTGCTCGAGGTGCTGAAGGCGCTCGAGCAGCTTGGCGGCAGGATCGCCTGCGCGCAGGCCTCGGACGAGACGATCGCGGCGATCCATGCGCTGCATCGGCGCATGCTGGAGCTCTACCGGACGCGCGAGCGGCTCGAATATTTCAAGCTCAACCAGGCCATCCACACCGCCACCGTCGCCGCATCCGGCAACCAGGTGCTGGTCGAGATGCACGGCACGCTCCAGTCGCGGATCAAGCGCCTGCGCTTCATCGGCAATGAGGGGCCGGAGAAATGGGCCGGCGCCGTCGCCGAGCACGAGGAGATGATGGCGGCGCTGCTGAAGCGGGACGCGCAGGCCTTGTCGGCCGCGATCGGCAAGCACATGGATTCCACGCTGACGCGCGTCCGCGACGTGCTTTGAGCCGCGCGCTCACCGGGGCATGGGCCGGGCCGTCCCGGCGGGGCCGCGGTCTTGCGCCGGCTCCTCTTGAAGCGCGGCCGCGGCTTCGCCATATCTCGTTCAAGCGGAAGGGTTCGCCTTTCGCCCGCGGGATGCTGCCAGCGGCGGGTCCCGATGGTTCATGAGGCGCCTTTCGAGGGCTTCGGATATGACGCGCACGCCTAGCTTGTCCCACCCGTTCCTGCTCGGCTTCGACGATATCGAGCGCGCGCTGGATCGCGTCGCCAAAGGCGCGAGCGAGGGATATCCGCCCTACAATATCGAGCGGCTGCCCCGGACGGAGGACGAGCCCGACCGCCTGCGGATCACGCTGGCGGTGGCCGGCTTCGCGCGGGAGCAGCTCGAGATCACGCTGGAGGAAAACCAGCTCACGATCCGCGGCCGCCAGAGCGACGACAAGAGCCGGCAGTTCCTGCATCGCGGCATCGCGGCGCGTCAGTTCCAGCGCAGCTTCCTGCTCGCGGACGGCATGCAGGTTCTCGGGGCGGATCTGTCTAACGGCCTGCTCGCGATCGATCTGATCAGGCCGGAACCGGAGAGGTTCGTCAGGCGTATCGATATCATGAGCCGCGAATAGAGGACGGGAAATCGTCCGGCTTTGAAGGATGCGCCAGCGGTTTACGCATCTGTTCATCATTGAAGGCGCAGCATCGAACCGCATTCGCACTGCTCTGAAGGAGGGCGCGATGAAACAGGACAGGATTTTGACCCAGGACAACCCGCTGACCCCGGCCGAATTCGCGGCGCTCGGCACCGGCGAGGTCGCCTATCTCAAGCCGATGACTTCGGACGAGCTGATGCGGATCTTCCCGCAGGCTCCGAAGATCGAATCCGGCCTCAAGCTCTACACCCTGCTCTCGGCGGATGGCGCGCCGATCCTCGTGGCCGACACGCGCGAGGCCGCCACGGCCAATGCCTGGGAGCATGACCTCAAGATGGTCAGCGTCCATTGAGCATCGGCCCGCTGAGCGGATTTCGTTTGGCTGAGCGTTGACCCCGTCACTGCGAGCGTAAGCGAAGCAATCCGGTGTCGTAGAGTTCTACGTCTCGCTGGATTGCTTCGTCGCCGCGCTCCTCGCAATGACGGTTCAGGTCGTGGCCGCCACCGAGGCGACCGCCGCCTGCAGCCTTGCGATATCGGCCGGGGTCGAGAGGCGGTGATCGCCGTCCTTGACCAGCGTCAGCACCACCGGGTCGCCGCTGAGATGCTCCACCAGCTTGATCGCCTGCCGCCAGGGCACATCCGGGTCGCGCATGCCCTGCAGGATATGCACCGGGCAGCCGGCCCTGATCTCGCCGCCGAACATCAGATGCCGGCGCCCGTCCTCGATCAGGGCGCGGGTGATCGGCGTCGGCTCGGGCGAATAGTCCGACGGACGCAGCCAGACGCCTTTGTCGAGGATCGTGCGGCGGATCGAATCGGGCATCTGCGCCCACATCAGCTCCTCGGAGAAGTCGACGGCCGGCGCGATCAGGACAAGCCCCGCCGGCTGCAACGGCGTGCCGAAGAGCCTGCGGGCGGCGAGCAGGGCGATCCAGCCGCCCATCGAGGAGCCGACCAGGACCGGCGGCCGCCGGCACCGGCTCTCGATCATGGCGAGCGCGTCGCCGAGCCAGTCGGAGAGGGTGAAGGCGCCGAAATCGCCGTCGCTCTCGCCATGCCCGCCATAATCGAAGCGCAGATAGGCCCGGCCGTTGTCGCGGGCCCATTCGGCCAGCGCCTCGGCCTTGGTCGCGCGCATGTCGGAGCGGAAGCCGCCGAGCCAGACGACGGGCGCGCCTTCGCCCTCCTGCATCAGGAAGGCGAGGCGGCGGGAGGTTTCACCGACCTCGAGCCATTGCGGGGGCTGGCGCTCCAAGGCAATTCTCCTGTGACGAATCAGGGGGCCGCGGCGAATAGGGGCTGCGGCCGTCATCCGATAGGGGCATATTCGCCTCCGTTCACGAAAGTCCAGACCAACAGCCTCCAGAGCGCATGTCCTTCAAGCCGGGTGCCCATCTCTCACTGCCTTCGACCGAGACGCATCCGCTCGCCGGGCGCACGATCCTGCAGATCATCCCGGAGCTGGAAGCCGGCGGGGCGGAGCGCACCGCGGTCGACATCGCCAGGGGGTTGACCGATGCAGGCGCGCGGGCGCTGGTCGCGACCGAAGGCGGGCGACTCGTCGCCGAGTTGCAGGCAAAGGGCGGCGTCTGGCTGCCTTTCCCGGCCGCCTCGAAGAACCCGATCGCGATGGCGCTCAACGTGCGCAAGCTCGTCATGCTCTGCCGCGAGGAGGAGGTCGAGCTGATCCATGCCCGCTCGCGGGCGCCGGCCTGGGTCGCGCTCGCCGCGGCCAGGTTCCTGAAGCTGCCCTTCGTCACCACCTATCACGGCTCCTATAACAGCCGCTCGGCGGTGAAGACGCTCTATAACTCGGTAATGGCGCGCGGCGACGTCGTCATCGCCAATTCGGCCTATACCGCCGGGCTGATCCTGGCGAAGCACCCGATGGCGCGCGACAAGGTGCGCGTCGTCAATCGCGGCACCAATTTCGCGGCCTTCGCCCCGGCCGCCGTCAGCGCCGAGCGGGTGCAGGCGCTGCGCAAGGCCTGGGGCGTCGAGCCGCATCAGCGCATCGTGCTGCTGCCGGGCCGGCTCACCGGCTGGAAGGGCCAGCGCGTGCTGATCGAGGCGGCGCGCCTGATGCGGGACGCCGGCGACGCCGATACCGCCTTCATCCTGGCCGGCGACGCGCAGGGCCGCGACGGCTACGTCAAGGAGCTCGACGGGCTGATCGCCAAGGCGGGGCTGGAAGGGCGGGTGAAGCGGGTCGGCCATTGCAGCGACATGCCGGCGGCGATGCTCTCCGCCGCGGTGGTCGCCGTGCCTTCGACCGACCCGGAAGCCTTCGGCCGCGTCGCGGTCGAGGCGCAGGCGATGGGCACCCCCGTCGTCGTCTCCGATCTCGGCGCCGTGCCCGAGACCGTGCTCGCGCCGCCGCAGGTCGGGCCCGGCGAGCGGACCGGCTGGCACGTGCCGCCGGACGATGCCGCGGCGCTGGCGGCCGGCCTGCGCGAGGCGCTGGACCTGCGCCCCTCGGCGCGCGAGGCGCTGGCGCGCCGGGCGCGCATCCATGTCGAGCGGCATTTCTCGCTGGAGGCGATGGTCGCGGAAACCCTCGACGTCTATTGCGCGTTGCTGGGGCGCTGACCGGCTTTCGCGGCAGGAGATGCCCGTCGCAGCGGTGTCATGCATTGACAACGCGCATCATTGTGCAATGTGTCTGAATCAACGGCGCGAGCTGCGCCAAACACAGGAGAAGCCCCCATTCGCCGTCCTTACCGCGCCGCCCCCACCCCGACCAAGGAAGGTCCTCGCTCGAACCGTGACATCCGCGGGGTGCGCGAAGTCCAGCTCATCGACGATACCGGCGCAAACCGTGGTGTCGTGTCCTTTTTCGACGCGCTGAAGATTGCCGAGGATGCCGGTCTCGACCTGGTCGAGATCGCCCCGAACTCCGTTCCGCCCGTCTGCAAGATCCTCGATTACGGCCGCTTCCGCTTTCTCGAGCAGAAGAAGGCCGCGGAGGCGCGCAAGAAGCAGCGCACCATCGAGATCAAGGAGATCAAGCTCCGGCCCGGCATCGACAAGCACGATTACGACGTGAAGATGAAGGCCATGCACGGCTTCTTCGAGGAAGGCGACAAGGTGAAGGTCACCCTGCGCTTCCGCGGCCGCGAGATGGCGCATCAGGACCTCGGCGTGAAGGTGCTGGAGCGCGTCAAGGTCGACACCGCCGAGATCGCCAAGGTCGAGAGCGATTGGCAGCTCGAAGGCCGGCAGATGGTCATGGTGCTCGCGCCGCGCTGAGGCGTGCGTCACCCGCGATCGCTGCAGGTCAGGAAAATGGGCGCCGCTGGCGCCCTTTTTCATGATGGCTTGCGCAAGAGGCCGTCGAGCATCGCGCTGAAGGCGTCGGTCGCGCCTTTGAGCGCCGCTTCCGGGTCGGGCGCATGCGCGATCCATTGCGCCGCATGCTGGGTCGCGCCGAAGATCAGCGTCGCCACCGCTTCCGGATCGAGCGGCATCAGAACGCCCTCGGCGACGAGCGCTTCGAGGCTTCGGGCCATCATCCGGATGCAGTCGTTCTGGATCGGCCAGCTCCAGGGGTCTCCCAGCACGGCCGGTCCGTCGCGCAGCATGATGCGCTGGATCTCCGGCTCCAGCGCCATGGCGAGATAGGCGGCGCATTCGTCGCGGAACCCCGTCCAGCGATCCCCGGCCTTGGCGGAGACGACGCGCAGCCTGACCGTCATTTCCGCGTCGATCTGGTCGATCACGGCGGCGAACAGCCCCTTCTTGTCGCCGAAATGGTGATAGAGCGCGCCGCGCGTCAGCCCGGCCGCCGCCGTCATCTCGTCCATCGAGGCGGCGGCATAGCCCACCCTGCCGAACGCCGCGCGCGCGGCGGCGATCAGGCTGGCGCGGGTTTCCGCGATCATGTCGGCGCGAGGCCTGCGTGCCATCACATCCCTTTCACATACGGTCCGTATGTTAATTGACATGCGCCGCGTATGTAAAATAATCATTCACATACGCGGCGTATGCCGATCTCCCTCGGGACCCATCATGTCCAACCCCTATCGCGACATCTTCCGCGCGCCGGGCGCGCTCGCTTTCTCATCGGCCGGATTCATCGCCAGGCTGCCCGCCTCGATGGTCACCCTCGGCATCGTCACCATGCTTTCGGAGCGGCGCGGCGACTATGGCGTGGCCGGCGCCGTCGCCGCGACCTTCGCGCTGGCCAGCGCCCTGATCACGCCGCAGGTCTCGCGCCTCGTCGACCGCTACGGCCAGCGCCGCGTCCTGCTGCCGGCGGCCGGGGCGGGCGCCCTGGCGCTGGGCGGCCTGATGCTCGCGACCCGGGCCGGCGGGCCGAACTGGCTGCTCTTCGGCTTCGCGCTGCTCTCCGGCCTGATGCCGACCATCGGCGCGATGGTCCGGGCCCGCTGGACCGAGTTCTATCGCGGCACGCCGCAACTGCGTACCGCCTATGCCTTCGAATCGGTGGTGGACGAGATCATCTTCATCATCGGCCCGATCATCGCGATCGGGTTCAGCGTCGGCCTGTTCCCGGAGGCAGGCCCGCTCGCCGCCGTGATCTTCCTGGTGGTCGGCGTGCCGCTGCTCTGCGCCCAGCGGCGCACCGAGCCGCCGGTGCGCGCCCGCTCCGCCGAGATCGAGCGGTCGGTCGTCCGGCTCGGCGGGATGCAGGTCGTCGTGCTGGCCATGATCGCGATCGGCGCGATCTT
This sequence comes from Hyphomicrobiales bacterium, assembly GCA_900466745.1. GTDB lineage: Bacteria > Pseudomonadota > Alphaproteobacteria > Rhizobiales > Beijerinckiaceae > Allobosea > Allobosea minatitlanensis. The sequence goes on from UBNE01000009.1 coordinate 14,537, forward strand.
CGGCACCGCCGAGATCTCCGCGGTCGCCTTCGCCGAGGCGCAGGGCCAGAAGGGGATGGCGAGCCTGGCGCTGGCCGTCTATGCGGCGGGCTCCCTGATCGTCGGCCTCGTCTTCGGCACGCTCAGGCTCAAGGCTTCGCTCGCGGCCCAGTTCGCCGCGGCGCTCGCCCTGGCGGCGGCGACGACCCTGCCGCTGCTGGCCGTGTCCGGGCTCGCCTCGCTGGCGGCGGTCTTCTTCCTGGCGGGGGCGGCGGTGTCGCCGACCATCATCATCGCCATGGGGCTGGTCGAGCGCCTGGTGCCGGCGCGTCAGCTCACGGAAGGCATGACCTGGGCCATCACCGGCATCGGCATCGGCATGGCGCTCGGCGCCTCCGCCGCGGGTGCGCTGATCGACCTCCTCGGCGCGCGCGGCGGCTTCTGGGTCTCGGTCTCGGCCGGCTTCGTCGGGCTGCTGATCACCCTCGTCGGCTATCGCCGATTGCAGGGCGAGCCCGAGCCGGCCGCCATCTGCGAGCCGGGCTGAGAGGCGGAAGGCCGGCTGCCGGGAACCCGGCGGCCGGCCCGCGCCGGGCTCAGCGGATCGGCGGGCCGTATTGCAGGCCGCCCTGCGTCCACAGCTTGTTGACGCCGCGCGGCAGCGGGTTGCTGGTCTTCGGCCCGAAATGGCGCTCGAAGCTCTCGCCGTAATTGCCGACGGCCTTGACGATGCGCACCACCCAGTCATTGGTCAGGCCCAGCGCCTCGCCGAACTTGCCCTCGGCGCCGAGCATGCGGCGGATCTCGGGATTCTGCGAATTCTTGGCCAGGTCCTCGACATTGGCTTGGGTCACGCCAAGCTCCTCGGCGTCGATCGTCGCGATCACCGTCCAGCGCACCAGGTCGAACCAGGCCGGATCGTTCTTGCGCACCCAGGGGCCGAGCGGCTCCTTGGAGATCACCTCCTGGAGCAGAACATGCTCGTCCGGATCCTTCAGCCGGCCGCGCGTGCCGGCCAGCGCCGAGAGGTCGGTGGTGTAGGCGTCGCAGCGCCCGGCCTCATAGGCCTGCACCGTGTCCTCCAGCGTGGCGAAGGCGACGGTCTCGAACTTGATGCCGTGGGTGCGGCCGTAATCGGCGAGGTTGAGTTCGGTGGTCGTGCCCTGCGCGACGCAGACCGAGGCGCCGTTGAGGTCCTTGACCGTGTTCACGCCGAGCTTCTTGCGCACGATGAAGCCCTGGCCGTCGTAATAATTGATCGCGGTGAAGCTGACGCCCTGGCCGATGTCGCGGCCGAGCGACCAGGTCGTGGTCCGGGCGAGCACGTCGATCTCGCCGGCCTGCAGCGCGACGAGCCGGTTCTTGCTCGACAGCGAGAGATAGCTCGCCTTGTCCGGATCGTTGAAGATCGCCGCGGCGAGCGCGCGGCAGACATCGGTGTCGAAGCCGTGCCAGACGCCGTCCTTGTCCTGCAGCGAGAAGCCCGGAACGCCTTCGCTGGTGCCGCAGATGATGTTGCCGCGCGCCTTGATCTTCTCGAGCGTCGACTGGGCGAGGGAGGGGCTGGCGGCGGCCGCCAGGGCGAGGCCGGCGGCCAGGCTGAGCAGGATGCGTTTCACGGGTGAGGCTCCGGTTGGAAAGGCGGGCGAGATCAATCTGCCTCTTTTGCGATGAAGCTGTGAAGCCGGTTTCCGCAAGGTCGTCGGCGAAGCCGGCTTTTCGCTTGCCAGCCGGCTTCTTTTCTGCGATAGGCCCGGCCTTCGATCGCCCGGCTGATAAGGGCTGCCGTGGCGGTCGTTCTTTGCTTCCTGAAAGCAAAATCTGGCCAAAGCCGCCGCGAGGCGTGCCGGCCTTATGACCGATAGGAGCTGAAATGCCCAAGATGAAGACCAAATCGGCCGCTAAGAAGCGGTTCAAGATCACCGGTACCGGCAAGGTGCTCTACGCCCAGGCCGGCAAGCGTCACGGGATGATCAAGCGGACCAACAAGCAGATCCGCAATCACCGCGGCACCACGACCCTCTTCGAGGGCGATGCGGCCAACGTGAAGAAGTACTTCCTCCCCAACGGCTGACGCCACCTGACACTCCGGAGATCATGACATGGCTCGCGTGAAACGGGGCGTGACGTCCCACGCCAAGCACAAGAAGACGTTCAAGGCCGCCAAGGGCTTCTATGGCCGCCGCAAGAATACGATCCGCGCCGCCAAGGCGGCCGTCGATCGCTCGATGCAGTACGCCTATCGCGACCGCAAGAACAAGAAGCGCTCCTTCCGCGCTCTCTGGATCCAGCGCCTCAACGCTGCGGTGCGCGAGCACGGCCTGACCTATTCGGTCTTCATCGGCGGCCTGATCAAGGCCGGCATCGAGCTGGACCGCAAGACCCTCTCGGCGATGGCGATCGACGACGTGGCTTCGTTCGCCGCTGTGGTCGAGACCGTCAAGGGCGTGCTCGGCCAGCCGGAGGCCAAGGCCGCCTGAGCGGACCGAACCGATCGGAATTGGAAAAGGCCGGCGGAAACGCCGGCCTTTTTCGTGTCTGCGGAAGCTCGCCCCGTCATTGCTTCGCCGCGCTCGCAGTGACGCCGGTGTCGGCAGACTATGTCTGCACGCTGCCGTTGCCCGGATGGTCCCAGCCGTCGCCGCCGCCGTCGACGATGCAGGCATAGGCTTCCTCCGGCGTGTCGGCATAGGCGAACAGCTTCAGGTCGTCGGGGCGGATGAAGCCGGCTTCGGCCATGGTGTCGAGCTTGAGCAGCCCCTGCCAATAGGCCTTGTCGAACAACACGATCGGCACCGGGTCCATCTTGCCGGTCTGCACCAGCGTCATGATCTCGAACAGCTCGTCGAGCGTGCCGAAGCCGCCGGGGAACACCACCAGCGCCTCCGCCCGCATCGCCAGATGCATCTTGCGCATCGCGAAATAGTGGAAGCGGAAGGTCAGGTCCGGCGTCGACCAGGCGTTCGGCTCTTGCTCGTGCGGCAAGGTGATGTTGAAGCCGATCGAGAGCGCGCCGGCTTCGGTGGCGCCGCGATTGGCCGCCTCCATGATGCCGGGGCCGCCGCCGGTGGCGATGACGTGATGGCGCCCGGCCTCGCCGTCGCGCAGCGCCCCGCCGCGTTCCGAGGCGAGGCGGCCGAAGGCGCGGGCCGCCTCGTACCAGCGGTTGCCCTCCCGCACCCGCGCCGAGCCGAAGACGACGATGGTGGAGACGACGCCGCGCGCCCTGAGATGGTCCTCGGCCTTCTGGTATTCGAGCATGAAGCGGGCGCCGCGGGTCGAATCGCCGAGGATGAAGTCGGGATCGAGGGCGGCGAGCCGGTAGGAGGGCGATTCCTTCTGGGCGGTGTTGTCGGGCAAGGCGTCCTCCTGTGTCGTCGCTCGCATCGCGCGAAAGCCGCCCCTTCTCGGAAGAAACCGCCGCCGAGGCAAACGGGCAGATCGTCGCCCTGCCGGGGAGGAGGGCGCTCGTTTCGATGCGATGCCGCTTCGCACTGGCATATGCCGGCCGTTCCCGCTAGAACGCGGCCGTTCCCACGCCTTCAAACGCTTGCGACCCGTTCATGACCGATATCGCCACCCTGGAACGCGACACCCTCGCCGCGATCGCCGCCGCCGCCGACGAGGCCGCCGTCGAGGAGCTGCGCATCGCGGCGCTCGGCAAGTCGGGCTCGGTCTCGGCCCTGCTCAAGACGCTGGGCGCGATGACGCCCGACGAGCGCAAGGAAAAGGGCCCGCTGATCAACGGCCTGCGCGACCGCGTGCAGGGTGCCATCGCCGCCCGCAAGGAGGCGCTGGGCGAGACGGCGCTGGAGGCGCGGCTCGCCTCCGAGCGTCTCGACGTCTCGCTGCCGGTGCAGGACGGGCCCGAGGCGCGCGGCCGCATCCACCCGATCAGCCAGGTCATCGACGAGATCACCGCGATCTTCGGCGATATGGGCTTCGCCGTCGCCGAGGGGCCGGATGTCGAGACCGACGACCTCAATTTCACCAGGCTCAACTTCCCGGTTGGCCATCCCGCCCGCGAGATGCACGACACCTTCTTCTTCGCGCCGGACTCGAACGGCGAGCGCAAGCTGCTGCGCACGCATACCTCGCCGGTCCAGGTCCGCACCATGCTGGCCGAGGCCCCGCCGATCCGCGTGATCTGCCCGGGCAGGACCTATCGCAACGATTCCGACCAGACCCACACGCCGATGTTCCATCAGGTCGAGGGGCTGGTGATCGACAAATCCGCCAATCTCGGCCACCTCAAATGGATCCTGGAGGAGTTCTGCAAGTCCTTCTTCGAGATCGATGACGTGAAGATGCGCTTCCGTCCGTCCTTCTTCCCCTTCACCGAGCCCTCGATGGAGGTCGACATCCAGTGCTCGCGCAAGGGCGGCGAGATCCGCTTCGGCGAGGGCGAGGACTGGCTGGAGATCCTCGGCTGCGGCATGGTGCATCCGAACGTGCTGCGCAATTGCGGGCTCGACCCGGACGTCTATCAGGGCTTCGCCTGGGGCATGGGCATCGACCGCATCGCCATGCTGAAATACGGCATGCCGGATCTGCGCCCCTTCTTCGAGGCGGATGTGCGCTGGCTCGCGCATTACGGCTTCCGCCCGCTCGACCTGCCGACCCTGACCGGCGGCCTCTCCTCATGACGGCGGCGACCCGGCAGGGGAGGGCGCGATGACGCCTGCGGGCTGGGCGGCGCTGGCCGCGGGGCTGCTGGTCGCGGTGAACCTGGCGAGCCAGGCCATCGCGCTCTGGCGGCTGCGCCGGCCCTTGCAGCGCTCGGCCCTGCTGGCGGAGCTGCCGCCCGTCACCATCGTCAGGCCGGTGCGCGGCATCGAGGCCTTCAGCCGCGAGACCGCCGTCTCGGGGCTGGAGCTCGACTATCCGCGCTACAGCACGATCTTCTGCGTCGCCGACGCAGACGACCCGATCGTGCCGCTGATCGAGGAGCTGATCGCGCAATTCGGGCCCGACAAGGCGCGGCTGCTCGTCGGCGACGTCGCCGTCAGCGCCAATCCCAAGCTCAACAACTGCGTGCGCGGCTGGGAGGCGGCGACGACCGACTGGGTCATCCTCGCCGATTCCAACGTGCTGATGCCGAAGGACTACATCCAGCGGCTGATGGCCGCCTGGCGATCCGATACCGGCCTCGTCTGCTCGACGCCGGCGGGCTCGCGGCCGCAGAATTTCGGCGCCGAGGTCGAATGCGCCTTCCTCAACGCCTTCCAGGCGCGCTGGCAATATGTCGGCGAGGCGCTGGGGCTCGGCTTCGCCCAGGGCAAGTCGATGCTGTGGAACAAGCCCTTCCTCGACGCGAATGGCGGCATCGCCGCGCTCGGCGCCGAGATCGCGGAGGACGCCGCCTCGACCAAGCTGGTGCGCGCCGCCGGCCGGCACGTCCATCTCGTCGGCCAGCCCTTCGAGCAGCCGCTCGGGCCGCGCCGCCTCGCCGATGCGGTGCAGCGCCAGTTCCGCTGGGCCCGCCTGCGGCGCGTCACCTTCCTGCCCTTCTTCGCGCTGGAGATCCTCTCCGCACCGCTGCTGCCGGCGCTGCTCGCGACCGTCGCGGGCGTCGGCTTCGGCCTGCCGTTCTGGCTCGGGCCGCTGCTGGTGCTGGCCGTCTGGTATGCCGGCGACATCGCGCTCTCGGCCGGGGTCGGCTGGTTCCTGAACTGGCGTTCGCCTTTTGCCATGCTGGTGCGCGACATCGCCTTCCCCGGTGTCTGGGCCTATGCCTTCATCGGCGGCGAGGTGAGCTGGCGCGGCAACGCCATGACGATCCGCGCCGACGGCGCCAACGCGCTCAACCAGGCGACGCCGGCCCTTTCGGCCACCAGCGCCAAGATTTCGACCGATCCCGCCCGACACTGATACGACGATGAAATTCACGATCTCCTGGCTCAAAGAGCATCTCGACACCGACGCCTCCGTTGCGGAGATCGCCGAGACCCTGACCCGCATCGGCCTGGAGGTCGAGGCGATCGAGGATCGCGCCGCCGCGCTCTCCGCCTTCACCATCGCCTATGTCGTCGAGGCGAAGCAGCACCCGAACGCCGATCGCCTGCGCGTCTGCATGGTCGACACCGGTGCCGGCGAGCCGGTGCAGGTCGTCTGCGGCGCGCCCAACGCCCGCACCGGCATGAAGGGCGTGTTCTCGCCGCCGGGCAGCTACATCCCCGGCAAGAAGATCACGCTCGGCAAGGGCGTGATCCGCGGCGTCGAATCGAACGGCATGCTGGTCTCGGAAGCCGAGCTGGAGCTCTCCGACGACCATGACGGCATCATCGAGCTGCCCGCCGATGCGCCGGTCGGCCAGCCCTACGCCGCTTATGCGGGGCTCGACGACGCCGTGATCGAGATCGCGGTGACGCCGAACCGGGCCGACGCGCTCGGCGTCGCCGGCATCGCGCGCGACCTCGCCGCCGCCGGCCTCGGCAAGCTGAAGAGTTCAGCCGTCCAGCCGCTGCGCGGCTCCTTCCCGTGCCCGGTCGAGGTCAGGCTCGATTTCACGGACGAGGACCGCAAGCTCTGCCCGGCCTTCGCGCTGCGCCTCGTGCGGGGCGTGAAGAACGGCCCCTCGCCGGACTGGTTGCAGGCGCGGCTGCGCGCCGTCGGCCTGCGTCCGATCAACGCGCTCGTCGACATCACCAATTTCATGACGCTCGACCGCAACAGGCCGCTGCATGTCTTCGACGCGGCCAAGGTGACGGGCGATCTCACCGTGCGCCGCGCGAAGGAGGGCGAGACCATCCTCGCGCTCGACGGCAAGACCTATACGCTGACCGACGAGCAGGTCGTGATCGCCGATGAGCGCGGCGTCGAATCGCTTGCCGGCATCATGGGCGGCGAGGCCTCGGGCAGCGGCGAAGGCACCACCGACGTGCTGATCGAGAGCGCGCTCTGGGACCCGCTCAATGTCGCCCGCTCCGGCCGGGCGCTCGGCATCAACTCGGATGCGCGCTACCGCTTCGAGCGCGGCGTCGATCCCGATTTCGTCCGGCCGGGCCTCGACCTCGCCACCGCCATGGTGATCGCGCTCTGCGGCGGCGAGGCCTCCGAGATCGCATTCGCCGGCGAGTTGCCCGACAGCCCCGGCGCGATCGACTTCCCCTGGTCCGAGGTCAAGCGCCTCACCGGGCTGGAGCTGCCGCAGGCGGAGATGAAGCTGGCGCTGACCTCGCTCGGCTTCCATGTCTCGGGCACGGGCGACCGGGTCAAGGTCGCGCCCCCCTCCTGGCGCGCCGATGTCGGCGGCAAGGCCGATCTCGTCGAGGAGATCGTGCGCATCGCGGGCCTGGACCGCGTCGTCTCGACGCCGCTGCCGCGCATCAGGGGCGAGGTGGTGAAGCCGGTTCTCACCGTTCTCCAGAAGCGCACCCGCACCGCCAAGCGCACGCTGGCCGCGCGCGGCCTGGTCGAGGCCGTGACCTGGTCTTTCATATCGCATGACCAGGCGAAGCTTTTCGGCGGCGGCTCGAGGAAGCTCGCCCTCGCCAACCCGATCGCGGCCGATCTCTCCGACATGCGGCCCTCGCTGCTGCCGGGGCTGATCCGGGCGGCACAGAACAATGCCGATCGCGGCTTCCCCGACGTCGCCCTGTTCGAGGTCGGCCAGATCTTCCTCAGCGACGAGCCGGAAGGCCAGCTCGCCGCCGCCGCCGGCCTGCGCCGCGGCACGGCGCGGCTCGACGGCGTCGGCCGCCACTGGGATGGCGGCGCTCGATCCGTCGACGCCTTCGATGCCAAGGCCGACGTGCTCGGCCTGCTCTCGGGGCTGGGGGTTCCGACCGGCGGCCTGCAGATCGTCGCGGGCGGCCCGGCCTGGGCCCATCCCGGCCGGTCCGCCACGCTGCAGTTCGGCCCCAAGGGCGTGATCGGCGCCTTCGGCGAGGTCCACCCGAAGATCCTGAAGGCGCTCGACGCCAAGGGCCCGCTCGTCGCCTTCGAGATCCATCTCGATGCGCTGCCCCTGCCGAAATACAAGCCGACCAAGGTCAAGCCGAAGCTCACCCTCTCCGATTTCCAGCCGGTGACCCGCGACTTCGCCTTCATCGTCGACAAGGCCGTGGCGGCCGGCGACATGATGAAGACGGCGCAGGGCGCCGACCGCGCGCTGATCGCCCATATCGGCGTCTTCGATCTCTATGAGGGGCAGGGCGTCGAGCCCGGCAAGAAGTCGGTCGCGCTCGCCGTCACGCTGCAGCCGGTAGAGAAGACCCTGACCGAGGCGGAGATCGAGGCTGTCGGCAGCAAGATCGTCGCGGAGATGGCCAAGCGCTACGGCGCGACGCTCCGGGGCTGAGCCGTCTTCCGTCATTGCGAGCCGCGCTCGCAATGACGGCGAGATTCTCACCATTGATCAGGATTATGTAATAATCCGGGGCAGAAGCCCCCGCGCTTTCGGGGTATCGGCAGGCGCATTGTTGCAGAATTCCGGCCTGATGAGTCTCACCGAGCTCCCCGTTTCCGACAATCTGTTCCCCGGCTTTCGCCTGCTCGACGTTCAAACGCCGGGCGCGCGCATCCGCGTGCGCGTCGGCGGCGAGGGGCCGCCGCTCCTGCTGCTGCACGGCTATCCGCAGACCCATGCGCTCTGGCACAAGGTCGCGGCGCGGCTGAGGGACCGCTTCACCCTCGTCTGCGCCGATCTGCGCGGCTATGGCGACAGCGACAAGCCGCCGACCGATTCCGCGCATCAGCCCTATTCCAAGCGCGCCATGGCGCAGGACGTGGCGCAGGTGATGACCGCGCTCGGCCATGAGCGCTTCTGCATCGGCGCGCATGACCGTGGCGCCCGCGTCGCGCATCGTCTCGCGCTCGACCATGCCGGGCGCGTCCTCCGCCTCGCCACGCTCGACATCGCCCCGACGCGGGAGATGTACGCCAACACCACCGATGCCTTCGCCCGCGCCTATTGGCACTGGTTCTTCCTGATCCAGCCCGCCCCCTTCCCGGAGCGGATGATCGGTGCCGACCCGGAGGCCTATTGGCGCAAGAAATGCGGCTCCGGCTCGGCCGGGATGAGCCCCTTCGCGCCGGAAGCGCTCGCCCATTACCTGCGCTGCTTCGCCGATCCGGGCACGATCCACGGCTCCTGCGAGGACTACCGCGCCGCCGCGACCATCGACATCCGCCATGACGACGCGGATGGCGGGCGCAAGCTGGCGCAGCCGCTGCTCGCCCTCTGGGGCGCCGACGGCATCATCGGCAAATGCTTCGACCCTCTGGCCTTGTGGCGCTCGCGTGCGCAGGATGTGCGCGGCCACGCCCTGCCGGGCGGCCACTACCTGGCGGAAGAGGTCCCGGACCTCGTCGCCGCGGAATTCACGTCTTTCTTCGGAGAAGCCGCATGAGCGGGATGACCACCAGCGGGACCAACCGCGTCTATCGGATCGCCGTCATTCCCGGCGACGGCATCGGCAAGGAGGTCATGCCCGAGGGCCTGCGCGTGCTCGAGGCCGCCGCGAAGACATACGGCTTCGAACTGCGTCTCGACCAGTTCGATTTCTCCTCCTGCGACTATTACGCCAAGCACGGCAAGATGCTGCCGGACGACTGGAAGGAGACGATCGGCGGCCATGACGCGATCTATTTCGGCGCCGTCGGCATGCCCGCCCAGGTGCCGGACCATGTTTCGCTCTGGGGCTCGCTGCTGCTGTTCCGGCGCGAATTCGACCAGTACGTCAATCTCCGCCCGGTGCGGCTGATGCCGGGCGTCCCCGGCCCGCTCGCCGGCCGCAAGCCCGGCGACATCGACTTCTTCGTGGTGCGCGAGAACACCGAGGGCGAGTATTCCTCGGTCGGTGGGCGGATGTATGCCGGCACCGAGCGCGAGATCGTTATCCAGGAGACGGTGATGAGCCGCGTCGGCGTCGACCGCGTGCTGAAATACGCCTTCGAGCTCGCGAGCCGCCGGCCGCGCCGGAAGCTGACCTCCGCCACCAAGTCGAACGGCATCTCGATCACCATGCCCTATTGGGACGAGCGGGTGAAGGAGATGGCGAGGAACTATCCCGGCGTCGCTGTCGACCAGTACCATATCGACATCCTGACCGCGCATTTCGTGCTGAACCCGGACCGCTTCGACGTGGTCGTCGCCTCGAACCTGTTCGGCGACATCCTCTCCGATCTCGGCCCGGCCTGCACCGGCACCATCGGCATCGCGCCCTCGGGCAACATCAACCCGACCGGCGACCATCCCTCGCTGTTCGAGCCGGTCCACGGCTCGGCGCCGGATATCGCGGGGCAGGGCATCGCCAATCCGGTCGGCATGATCTGGTCCGGCGCGATGATGCTCGACCATCTCGGCGAGCACGAGGCCGCCAAGGGCATCGAGGCCGCGATCGAGCGGGCGCTGGGCGATGCCCGCACCCGCACGCGCGATCTCGGCGGCACGCTCGGCACCGAAGCGGCCGGCAAGGCGGTCGAGCAGGCGCTGGGCTGAGCTGAGACAAGGGCCGGCGCGGCGCGGGCCGCGCCGGCCGCAGGAAAGGGAGCCGGCACGGGCCGGCGAGGACGTCGCCAACCATGGACCTGACATCGTTTTCTCTGGCCGACCCGCTGCTCTGGGGCAAGCTCTTCGAGATCATCCTGCTGAACGTCGTCCTCTCGGGCGACAATGCGGTGGTGATCGCCCTGGCCTGCCGGGCGCTCGCGCCCGCGCAGCGCACCAAGGGCATCGCGCTCGGCGCGGCCGTGGCCGTGGTGCTGCGCGTCGCCTTCACCGTGATCATCGCCTCGCTGCTCAGCATGCCGTTCCTGCGCATCGTCGGGGCCGGGCTGCTGATCTGGATCGCGGTGAAGCTGCTGGTCGAGGATGGCGAGCAGGACGAGGATTCGATCGCCGCCAGCAGCAAGCTCTGGAAGGCCGTGCAGACGGTCGCCATCGCCGACATCATCATGAGTCTCGACAACGTCCTGGCCATCGCCGGCGTGGCGCGCGACTCGATGGGGCTCCTGGTGGCCGGCCTCGTCATCTCGATCCCGCTGATCGTGGTCGGGGCCTCGCTGATCACCAATCTCCTGACCCGCTTCCCGATCCTGGTCTGGGCCGGCGCGGCGCTGCTCGGCTGGGTCGCGGGCGAGATGCTGGACAGCGACCCCTGGCTCATCGGCCATTTCGGATCGGAGCTTCTGCACCGGCTCGAATATCCCGCGGCGGCGCTCGGTGCGCTCCTGGTGCTGGGACTGGGCTATCTGATCAAATCGCGCCGGCCGGACCCGGCCCTCTGACAAGGGACTGACCGATGGATTTCGCCTCCTCGACCTTCTGGATCTCGCTGCTCCAGATCATCTGGATCGACCTGCTTCTGTCGGGCGACAATGCGGTGGTCATCGCGCTCGCCTGCCGCTCCCTGCCGGAGAACCGCCGCAAGCTCGGCATCTGGCTCGGCGCCGGCGCGGCGGTGGGGCTGCGCATCATCTTCGCGCTGATCGTCACCTATCTGCTCGGCGTGCCCTATCTGAAGATCGTCGGCGGGATCCTGCTGTTCTGGATCGCGATCAAGCTCGCGGTCGGCGAGGAGGAGGCGCATGGCGAGATCGAGGCGAGCTCGAGCCTGTGGAAGGCGGTGCGCACCATCGCCATCGCCGATGCGGTGATGAGCCTCGACAACGTCATCGCCATCGCCGGCGCGGCCAAGGGGCATCCCGAGCTCTTCATCTTCGGCCTGCTGCTCTCGATCCCGCTGATCATCATGGGCGCGCAACTGCTCACCTCGATCATCGAGCGCTTCCCGATCCTGGTCTGGATCGGCGCGGCGCTGCTCGGCTGGATCGCGGCCGAGATGATCCTGGGCGACGTCGCCGTGCTGCAATGGCTGCAGACGAGCCTGCCGGCCTGGGTCAAGACCGTGCCCGTCGACGTCAACCCGCTGGGCATCGGCCCGGCCGACCTGCCGCATTACGCGGCGGCGGCCATCGGCGCGGTCTTCGTCTGCGCGGTCGGCTATGCGCTGAGGCGGAAATCCGGCGGCGCGCCGGCCTGAGCCTCAGGCCCTGTCGAGAACGATCGCTGCGGCGGCCAGGGTTTCCCGGCCGCCGTTTTCGACGGTGCGCAGAAAGCCCTCCGCCGCGATGCCGCGCGAAGGGTCGTCGACATGGAAGCGCTCCGGCGAGGGGAACGACACGGCGAAGCTCTCCGGCGGATGGACGAAGCCGGTGCCGAGCGCCTTCACATAGGCTTCCTTCGCGGCCCAGAGCCGCGCGAAGGCGAGCGGGCGCGCGCCGGCCCCGATCGCGTCCAGCATGCTGAGCTCGTCCGGGTGCAGGGCCTCGCGCGGGACGATGCCGGCAGGGTCGACCAGCTCGACATCGACCCCGACCGGCTGCCGCGCCAGCGCCACCGCGACGATGCCGGCCCGCGTCGCCAGCGAGATGCGCAGGCCGCCCGCGCCGGGCCCGTCGATCCGGGGCTGGCCGGCGGGGTCATGGGCGATGACGCACCCGGCCCCGGCGCTGCCGAGCTGCCGCGCCACGACGAGGCGGGCCGTCCCGCGCCGCAGCCGCGACCGCTCCGCCAGGTTGCCCGGCCGCTCTTGCGTGTCCACCAGCCAGACGGCCGGATAGCTGGGCGCGGTCGCCGCGACGGAGTGGAACCAGTGCATGCCGGCGTTTATGGCATGGAGCCCGCGCCGAAACACGGGGTGGCGGGCCGGAGGCTCTGCTTCGCCTCCGGCCTCTGCCTTGCATGGAGCACATGCGCGGGCGCGGCCGGCATGCGTTGACCGGAACGCCCCTTCGGCCTTTGGAAGACGCCATGCAGCCTCACGATGCCGGATCGCCGCCAGCCGAAAGCGCCGCGCCCCTGACCGGGCGGGGCATGCTGCTCGGCCTGCGCCGGGTTTCGGTGCTGATGCCGGGCGTCGTCGTCTTCGCGGTCGCCTTCGGCGCGGCGGCCTCGGCCAAGGGCATGAGCCTCGCCGAGACCTTGCTGATGAGCGCCTTCGTCTATGGCGGCGTCTCGCAGCTCGTCGCGATGGAGCTGTGGCGGCCCGAATGGAGCTGGGGCGCGATTGCGGGCCTCGCCGTCGTCACCGCCACGGTCAACGCCCGGATGATCCTGCAGGGCGCTTCGCTCCAGCCCTGGTTCGCGCGCTACCCCAAGGCGGTGAACGCCTTCCACCTGTTCTTCTTCACCGATGCGAACTGGCTGATCGGCACGCGCTACCGGTCCGAGGGCGGCCGCGACCTCGGCGTGCTGGTCGGGGCGGGGCTCGCCCTGTGGGCCGTCTGGATCGTCGCGACGGCGCCCGGCCACATGCTCGGCATGCTGGTCTCCGATCCGCGCCGCTACGGCATCGACCTGGTCATGCCGATCTTCTTCGCCGCCATGATCGTGCCGCTCTGGCGCGGCCGGCGCGGCCTCGTCCCCTGGGCCGTCGCCGGCTGCGTCGCGCTGCTCACGGCGAAGCTGGTCGACGGCTACGCCTTCATCATCGCCGGCTCGCTGGCCGGGGCCGTGACCGGGGCCTTCCGCGATGACCCTGCCTGACCCCGGCTCCTGGGGAGCCCTGCTGGCGATCGCCGCCATGGCGGTCGCGACCTATCTCTGCCGCATCGCCGGCGTGGCGGCGATGAGCTTCGTGCCGCTGACGCCGCATGTCCGGCGCGGGCTGGCGGCGCTGCCCGGCTCGATCGTGGTGGCGACGGTGCTGCCCCTGATCGAGCGGCTCGGCCTCGCGGCGGGGCTGGCGCTGCTTGTGGCCGTGGCGGCGATGGCGGTGAGCCGCAGCGAGCTCGTCGCGCTCCTCACCGGCATGGCGGCGATCGCGGCGGCGCGCTTCCTCGGATTCTGATCCATCACCCCGCCCGATGGCTTTCATCACATCCCGTCATCGCGCCATGCGCGGCCGGCTGTTGACGGGGCGCGGCGGCGGGAGGACGGTGCGGCGGAGTAAAACCGACTGGAACGGAGCGCCGCTATGGCATGGTATTCTCAGACCTGGACCTGGTTCGACGGAGCCTGGCATGAAGGCAATCCCGGTCTCGTCGGCCCGCGCAGCCATGCGCTCTGGCAGGCTTCCAGCGTCTTCGACGGCGGCCGCTATTTCGACGGCGTCGCGCCCGATATCGAGCTGCACGCCGCCCGCGTGAACCGCTCCGCCGTGGCGCTCGGGCTCCAGGCCACGGTCACGCCGGACTTCATCGTCGAGAAGATGTATGAGGGCGTGAAGAAGTTCGCCCCCGGCACGGCGATCTATGTGAAGCCGATGTATTGGGGCGAGGCGGACGGCCCCTCCACCATCATGCCCGACCCGGATTCGACCCAGTTCGCGCTCTGCCTGTTCGAGGCCGCGATGCCGCAGCCGAGCAACGGCTTCTCGGTGACCAAGGGCCTCTACCGCCGCCCGACCTACGAGACCGCCCCGACCGATTCCAAGGCCGGCTGCCTCTACCCGAACAATGCCCGCATCCTCAAGGCCGCCAAGGAGGCGGGCTTCGACAACGCGCTGGTGCTCGACATGCTCGGCCATGTCGCCGAGACCGGCACCTCGAACATCTTCCTCGCCAAGGACGGCGTGGTGAAGACCCCGGTTCCGAACGGCACCTTCCTGAACGGCATCACCCGCCAGCGCGTGATCAAGCTGCTGCGCGGCAGCGGCGTCACCGTCGAGGAATGCAGCCTGCGCTACGAGGAGTTCGAGACCGCCGACGAGATCTTCATCTCCGGCAACTACTCGAAATGCATGCCGGTGACCCGGATCGACAACCGCACGCTCCAGCCCGGCCCGCTCTTCCGCAAGGCGCGCGAGCTCTACATGGACTTCGCCCACACCAAGGCCAAGGCCGCCTGAAACCTGCTATGGCGCGCCTCGCCACGCGATTGACCGAGCGGCTCGGCATCGCCCATCCGATCCTGTCGGCGCCCATGGCGCTGGCGGGCGGCGGGGCGCTGGCCGCCGCGGTGACGCGGGCGGGCGGCCTCGGCCTGATCGGCGGTGGCTATGGCGACGCCGATTGGCTGGAGCAGCAATTCACCGCGGCCGGCAATACCCGGATCGGCTGCGGCTTCATCACCTGGTCGATGGCGAAGAAGCCCGAGCTGCTGACGCAGGCGCTGGCGCACGAGCCGGCGGCGCTGATGCTCTCCTTCGGCGATCCGCGCCCCTTCGCCGCCGAGATCGCGGCTTCGGGCGTGCCCCTGATCTGCCAGTGCCAGTCGCTGGAGCATGTCCGGCAGGGGCTGGAGGCCGGCGCCGCGATCATCGTCGCGCAGGGAACGGAGGCGGGCGGCCACGGCGCCAGCCGCGCGACCTTGCCCTTCGTGCCGGAAGTCGCCGATCTCCTCGCCCGCGAGAGCCCGGACACGCTGCTGCTCGCCGCCGGGGGCATCGCCGATGGCCGCGGCCTCGCCGCCGCCCTGATGCTCGGCGCCGACGGCGCGCTGGTCGGCACCCGCTTCTGGGCGAGCCGGGAGGCGCTGGCGCATGAGCGCCACCAGGCCGCCGCCGTCGCCGCGACCGGGGACCGGACGGTGCGCTCCTCGCTGCCCGATATCGCCCGCCAGCTCGACTGGCCGAAACCCTTCGACATCCGCACCGCCAACAACGCCTTCATCGCGCAATGGGCCGGCCGCGATCACGAACTGAAGGCCGCGATCGCCACCGAGGCGCCGGCCTATCGCGAAGCCTTCACGGCCGGCGATCCCGACAGGGCCGCGGTGATCTTCGGCGAGGCCGCGGGGCTGATCGCCGATATCCCCTCGGCCGGCGAGATCGTCGGGCGGATGGCCGGCGAGGCCGCCGCGCTGCTCGGCCGGGCCGGGCGCTTCCTCGCCTGAGCCTCAGCGCACCAGCCTGAACAGCCCGGTCGCCTTCAGTCCGATGCCGGCAAGCGCGGCATAGATCGCCCCGGCCGCGGCCGACAGCGCCAGCACGCCGATCAGCAGCGGCTGGAAGGGCAGGGCGGCCGTCAGGTGCATGGCGCGCGGCGCCAGCCACCAGGCGAACAGGCCCGCCGCGACCGCCGCGCCGCCGACCACGGCGAAGAAGCCCGGCAGGCGCGGATCCGGCGTGGTCCAGCCGCGCTTCAGCCCGAGCACGAACAGGGTCAGCAGGTTGACCCAGGCTCCGGCGGCGGTCGCCAGCGCCAGGCCCGGCGCCCCCCAGTCCCGCCAGAGCAGCAGCTTCAGCGCCAGGTTGCAGGCGATGGCGCCGAGCGCGACCAGCATCGGCGTCATCGTGTCGCCGCGCGCCTGGAACGCCGAAACCTGCGAGCGCATCATCACGATGGCGGGCAGGCCGAGCGCATAGGCGAAAAGAACGGTGCCCGAGGCGATGCTGGCCTGGGCGTCGAAGGCGCCGCGCTGGAACAGCCCCGCGACGATCAGCTCCGGCACCGCGATGAAGGCGGCGACGAAGGGCGCGCTGGCGACGAAGGCGATGGCGAGCGCCCGGTTCTGCGCGCGGTTTGCGGCGGCCTCGTCGCCGCGCGCGATCGCCCGGCTCATCGCCGAGAGCGCGACCGTGCCGACGGCGATGCCGATCAGCCCGATCGGGAGCTGGTAGAGCCGTTCGGCATAATACAGCGCCGAATAGGCGCCGCGCGGCAGGAGCGAGGCGATGATGGTGTCGGCGAAGATCGCGATCTGCACGCCGGCAGAGCCGATCACCGCCGGCCCGAAGGCCTTGAGGAAGCGGCGCACGCCGGCATCCATATGCGGCCTGACCAGCCGGCTCGAGACGCGCGCGCGCCGTGCCGCGACATAGAGCAGGAGCCACTGCGCCAGCCCCGAGATCGAGACGCCCCAGGCCGCGGCATAGGCCGCGCTCGGAAACAGGAACGAGACCGACAGCGCCGCCATCATCCCGACATTCAGCAGGATCGGCGCCGCCGCGAAGGCGGCGAAACGGTCGACCGCGTTGAGCGTCGCGCCGAGGAAGGTCACCATCGTGACGAAGAGGAGATAGGGGAAGGTGATCCGCGTCAGCGCGACCGCGAGCGCGAAGACCGCAGGGTCCTCCTTGAAGCCGGGGGCGAGCAGCGTCACCAGCCAGGGCATCAGCGGCAGCGCCAAGGCCAGCAGCACGACCTGGATCAGGAACAGCACGGTGAACAGCCGGTCGGCGAAGAGATTGGCCGCCTCCTGCCCCTGCTTTTCCGCGACATGGGCATAGGCCGGCACATAGGCCTGGTTGAAGGCGCCTTCGCCGAAGATGGCGCGGAAATGATTCGGCAGGCGCAGCGCCACCGAGAAGGCGTCCATGGTCGCGCCGGCGCCGAGCACGGCCGCGAGCATGATGTCGCGCGCGAAGCCGGTGAGGCGCGAGATCAGCGTGTAGCCGCCGACCGACAGGATGTTTCTGAGCATGAAGGCCTAGCGGATCAGCGGCGGCAGGGCGTCGCCGCGCGGGTGGTCGACGGTGCGCGCCTCGAAGCCGACGCGCTCGCCGATGAGATAGAGCGGCCGGCGCTTCACCTCGGCGAAGATGCGCCCGACATATTCGCCGATCATCCCGAGCGAGACGAGTTGGATGCCGGAGAAGAACATGATCGAGACGATCAGCGAGGGGAAGCCGGGCAAATCGGTGCCGTAGAACAGCGTGCGCAGCAGGAAGTAGAACGCCGAGAGGGTCGCGACGCAGGCGATGATCGCCCCCGACCAGGTCGCGATCTTCAGCGGCACGGTCGAGAAGGAGGAGAGCCCGTCGAAGGCGAAGGAGAACAGCTTGCGGTAGCGGAATTTCGACTGGCCGTGCGCGCGCTCCGCTACCTCGAAGGGCACGCCGATCGAGCGGAAGCCGACCCAGGCGTAGAGCCCCTTGGAGAAGCGCGCCCGCTCCGGCAGGGCGCGCAGGGCGTCGACCGCCTTGCGGTCGAGCAGGCGGAAGTCGCCGGCGCCTTCCGGCAGGTCGGTTTCGCCGAACTGCGCGAAGATGCGGTAGAAGGCCTTGGCGAAATTGCGCTTCAGCCGGGTCTCGCCGATGCGGTCGGTGCGCTGGCCGTAGATGTTGAGATAGCCCTCGCGCCATTTCTCCAGGAAGGCCGGGATCACCTCCGGCGGATGCTGGAGATCGGCGTCCATGATGACGACGGCGTCGCCGAAGGCATGGTCGAGCCCGGCGGCGATGGCGATCTCCTTGCCGAAATTGCGGCTGAAGGAGACGGCGCTGATTCGCGGGTCGGCCGCGTTGAGCGCGCGGATGATGCCGAGGGTGTCGTCGCGGCTGCCGTCGTCGACGAAGACGATCTCCCAGGAGGCGACCTCCTTCGCCAGCACCGCCCGCAGCCGCTCGACCAGCGGACGCAGGTTGTCGGCCTCGTTATGGACGGGCACGACGACCGAGAGTTCCGGCCAGCGGGAGGCGCGGGGTGCGCGCGGGGCCGGTTGGGGCGCGATGTCCGACACGAAGGACCTCTTGCAAGGCGCCGCCGACAGGGTGACGCGCGACGCACAGAACCGTAAAGCTGGGCGGCCGACAAGCCCGTCGCTTCGAGACTTGCCCGGCTGAACCAGGGATTCCGACGACCATGGCGAACGGCTTCGTTCTCTGCGCCGATGATTTCGCCCTGACGGAAGGCGTCAGCCGCTCGATCCTGGAGCTTCTCGGCCGCGGCAGGCTCTCCGCCACCGGGGCGATGACCAACCGCCCGCATTGGCCCAGGCTGGCGCCGGAACTCGGCGCTTTTGCGGACGCAGCCGATCTCGGCCTGCATTTCAACCTGACCTGCGCGGCGCCTCTCTCCGCCATGCCGCGGCTGGCGCCGGGCGGCGCCTTTCCCGCGCTTAGCACGGTGGCGCGGGCGGCCGCGGCATCGGCGGCGGTCCGCCGCGAGATCGCCGCGGAGTTCGGCCGGCAGCTCGACGCCTTCGAGCAGGCGATGGGCCGCCCGCCGGATTTCGTCGACGGCCACCAGCATGTGCATGTCCTGCCGGGCGTGCGGCGCGCCGTCCTCGATGCGCTGGCGCGGCGTTACCCTGCCGGCTCGCTCTATGTGCGCGACCCCGCCGACACGGTCGCCGCGATCCGCCGGCGGGGCGTCGCGGTCGGCAAGGCGCTGGTCATCGCCGGGCTGGCGAGCGGCTTCCGCTCGGCGGCGCTGCGCCGGCAGTTGCGCGCCAACCGCGGCTTCGCCGGCGTCGCCCCCTTCGACCCGGGGCGCGACTTTGCCGCCGATCTCCGGCGCTTCCTGATCGCGCCCGGCCCGGCGCATCTGGTGATGTGCCATCCCGGCTTCATCGACGAGGAGCTGGCGCGCCTCGATCCCGTCGTGGCGACCCGGCCGGTGGAGCATCGCGCCATCGCGGCGTTCGTGCCGCCGGCCGGCCTGCCATTGCGCCGCTTCTCGCAGATCCAGGGCTAGCCTCCGCTGTCTTCTCGCCGGGGCGGTTGCACGGAAGATCGGGTCGCTCCCGGGGGCAGGCGGCCCCGCACAAGCAAATTATTTACCGTCCTGCGCCACTCTTCCGGCCGGGTGGAGGGGGCCGTTCGCTGATGGATGGCGCCGAGTCGAAGGGCGGTCGCTCGATGGCGTGGTTGATGCGGGCGGCCGGGACGGCTGACGACGGGCAGGCGGATCTCCGGATGAAGGGCCCGAGATCGCTCAGCCGGCAGATCGCGCTGGCCGCGGTGATCATCGTCGCGGCCGCGATCATCTTCGTGGTCATGGCCGTGTCCCGCTACAACGACAGCCGCACCCGGGCCGATCTCGACCAGAAGGCGACCGCGCTGACGCTGATGGTGGCGAATGCCGCGCCGTCGCCGATCCTGTCGCGCGACAACGTCATCCTGGGCAACATCCTCGAATCGCTGCGGCGCGACCCCGATTTCGACGCCGCCATCGTCGCCGACGATCTGGTGGCGCTGGCCTCGGCCGGCCGCAGCGAGGAGGCGCGGCTCTCGCTCACGGTGCGCTCGCTGACCAAGGCGCTCGGCCAGGAGCCCTGGGCGAAGCTGCTGAGCGCGGGCGCGATCGACAGCGAGGATGCCACCAGCATCACCAAGATCCAGCCCGTGCGCGTCTCGGGCAGGCAGATCGGCTATGTCGCCGCCCGCTTCGACAAGACCCGGCTGGTCGCGCGTGCCGCCTGGGAGCAGTTCGTCATCATCGGCCTGGGGCTCGGCGTGCTCGTCGTGCTGGGGCCGCTGCTCTGGATCTCGCTGTCGCGCACCATGCGGCCGCTGCGGGGCATGACCAACGCCATCGTCAGCATCTCGGACGGCAATCTCGACACGCCGATCGACGCGCTGGAGCGGCGCGACGAGATCGGCGCCATCGCCCGCGCCCTCGGCGTGCTCAAGATCAGGCTGGCGGAGCGCGCGGCGCTGGAGGAGCGGCAGAACCTCTCCGAATCGGAACGCCGGGTCCGCCAGCAGAATGTCGACGGCGCCATCGCGATGTTCCGCAGCGAGGTCGGCCTGGCGCTGGAGGCGTTCAAGAGCAATGCCGGGCGGATGCTCGAGGCCTCGGACGGGCTGGCGCGCGTCGCGGCGGAATCCTCCGAGCGGGCCGCGCGCGCCGCCGACAACGCCCATGACGCCTCGGGCAATGTCGAGAACGCCGCGCAGGCCGCGGAGGAGATGGGGGCGGCGATCCGCGAGGTCGAGTTCCAGGTGCGGCGGGTCCGCACCGAGATCGTCGAGGCCGCCTCGGCCTCGCGCGACACGGCCGGCTCGGTCCGCGAACTCGACGAGACCGCCCGCACCATCGGCGAGGTGGTCAACCTCATCCGCGACATCGCCGCCCAGACCAACCTGCTGGCGCTCAACGCCACCATCGAGGCGGCGCGTGCCGGCGAGGCCGGGCGCGGCTTCGCGGTGGTCGCCTCCGAGGTCAAGTCCCTCGCCGCGCAGACGGCGGATGCGACCGACCGCATCGTCTCGCAGGTCGCCGCCATCCAGGGCGCCACCGGGCAGGTCGTGCGCGCGATCCAGAACATCGCGGAGCGGATGAACGCCATCGAGACCTTCGCCAATTCCGTCGCGGTCTCGATCGAGCAGCAGGCGCTCGCGACCGGCGAGATCGCCAGCGGCGTGGCCATGGCCAGCTCCTCGGCCCTGTCCGTCTCGAGCGATCTCAGCGTGCTCGCCGACAGCGTCGAGGAGACCGGCCGCTCGGCGGAGCAGGTGAGCGGCGCCGCCGGCGAGGTGGCGGCACAGGCGCAGCGCCTGGATTCGACCGTGGACCAGTTCCTGCGCAGCGTCGCCGTCTGATCGCCAAGGGGCTGTCCCGTCATCGCTTCGCCGCGCCCGCAATGGCGCGCATCCCCGACCATAAAAAACGGGGCCGCGAGGCCCCGTTCCCGTCCCGATCCGCGAAATCGGCTCTTGCGAGGTCAGCCCTTGGCGGCCTTCTCGTAGAGTTCCGCGACGTACTCCCAGTTCACCAGGCTCTCGAGGAAGGCCTTGAGGTAATCGGGGCGGCGGTTGCGGTAGTCGATATAGTAGGAGTGCTCCCAGACGTCGACGCCGAGCACCGGCGTGCCGCCATGGACGAGCGGGTTCTCGCCGTTCGGGGTCTTGCTGACCGCGAGCTTGCCGCCCTTGACCTCGAGCCAGGCCCAGCCCGAGCCGAACTGGCCGACGCCGGCGGCGGTGAAGTCTTCCTTGAACTTGTCGACCGAGCCGAAGGCGTCGACGATCGCCTTCTCGAGCGCGCCCGGAATCTTGCCGCCGCCATTCGGCTTCATCCACTTCCAGAAGTGGAGGTGGTTGTAGTGCTGGCCGGCATTGTTGAAGACGGCGGCGTTCTTGCCATAGGAGCCCTTGACGATCTCCTCGAGCGACTTGCCCTCGAATTCCGTGCCCTTGATGGCGTTGTTGCCGTTGTTGACATAGGCGAGGTGATGCTTGTCGTGATGGTATTCCAGCGTCTCCTTCGACATGAAGGGCTGGAGCGCGTCATGGGCGTAGGGGAGATCAGGAAGAGTAAAGGTCATTAGGCCTCTCCTTGGGCTGTGAAATGGCTTGAATCAGAATGGCTTGCCATTCGGAGGCGGGGCCATGACAACCCTGCCGCTCCGGCTGGATAGTTAAGCGCCCCGGCGCGGCTCGACAACCGCCAAGACTGCGAAAAGCCCATGTTCCCTCGACAGGTGGCCATAATCGGGCCAGATTCCTCTTCTTAAGCCGGGTCGATTGGAAACTCTCTCTTATTCAATACGTTAGATATTGGCGCGTTTCCGCCCGCCTGCTGGGTGAGGCAAGCCCTGCATCGAGGATGCCGAATTGATCGCTGTTTTCTCTCTCGTCGGCCTCGCGCTTTTCGGAGGCGGCCTTTACGCCATCTATGATGGCTGGCCCTATCTGGTGCTGGAGCGCGGCTTCACCGAGGTCATCATCGGCTCGATCGCGGCAGCGGCCGGGCTCGTCATGCTCTCGCTGGCCTGGCTGCTGAGGGAGCTCCGGACGCTCCGCAGGGAGCTGGCCGGGGCGGCCGCGACCCAAGCCGCCGCGGCGCCGGTCGCCGAAGCCGCCTTGACGGCCGCGCCGCGCCAGGCGAGGCCCGAAAGCCCGGCCGCGACCCTGCCGCCGGCCGCGCCGGTCGCCGTCGGAGCCGCTGTGCTGGGCGCGGGAGCCGCCGCGGCCGTCGCCGTCGCGGAAACGCCCGAGGCGGGCTCGCCCGCTCCCGAGACGCTGGAGCGCGACCTGTTCGGCGCGCTGGTCGCGGAGCATCTCATTGCTCCCGACGCGGATGCGGATCTCGCGGAGGAGAAGCCCGAGCCGGCGCGCGACGAAGCCGTGGCGGACATGTTCGGGAAGGAGGCTTTCGGCATCGCGCCGGCCGTTCACGACGAAGCGGCCGCGGGCGAGCTGCCCGCCGAGGCGGCGCAGGCCGACGAGCCCGCCGCGGTCGTGGCCGCGTGGCCGCTACCTGACGAAACGCCTGACGCATCCGACGAGGCGGCGCAGGCGAAGGGCGAAGAAGCCGAAGGCCCGGCCGGTGATGCGGCGGATGACGCGGTTGCCGCGGAGCCTGAACCCGCCGCCGAGCCCGCCGGCCATGACGAATTCGCGGCCCTGCGCGAGAGCCTGACCAGCCAGCTCGGCGGCCTGCATCGCCCGGGCGGGCGGATCGAGCCCGCGCTGGCGCCCGAGGACGACCCCTTCGCCGAAGCGGAAGCCTGGATGGCCTCGCCCGGCGGGCGCCGGGAGCCGCGTTTCGATGCTCCGGCCGCGACGGCGGAAAGCGAAACCGCCCCGCCGGCCCCGGCATGGCCGCCACGAACCGAGCCGGCCCTGCCCGTCGCCCCGGCCGGTCGCGAGCCCGGACCGTCCGAGGAGGACGTCGCTGCGGCGCAGGACGAGCCGGTCGATCTGCCGCATGAGGCGGCGTCCCGCGAAGAGCAGGTCCCCGTCGCCGCAGAGCCGGCGGAGACCGAGGCCTTGCCGCAGGAGGAGCCCGGCCCGGAGCCGGCCGGCACGCAGGCCCAGGCGCCGGCCGCCTCGGATGAGGGGGTCGTCGGCGCCTATCAGGTCGGCGAGACCCATTTCACCATCTATGCCGACGGCTCGATCCGGGCCCGCACGCCGGAGGGCGAATACAGCTTCGCCTCGATGGACGAGCTCAAGGTCTATCTCGCCAGCGAGAAGAGCAGGCTCGGCGTCTGAGGCCGGGCCTCTCCGCGCAACGACGGGCGGTGCCGCTCAGGCGCCCGCCTAGGCCGCCGGCCAGCCTTCGCCTGCCGCCTTGATCGCGAAGGCATAGGCCAGCGCCGTCTCCTTCAGCGAATCGAAGCGCCCGGCGGCGCCGCCATGGCCCGCCTCCATATTGGTATGGAGCAGGACCGGGCCGCCGCCGGTCATGGTCGCCCGCAGCCGCGCCACCCATTTCGCCGGCTCCCAATAGGTGACGCGCGGGTCGGTCAGGCCGCCCATCGCCAGGATCGGCGGGTAGTGCTGCGCCGCGACGTTGTCGTAGGGCGAATAGCTGCGGATGTAGTCGAAGGCCTTGATGTCCCGGATCGGGTCGCCCCATTCCGGCCATTCCGGCGGCGTCAGCGGCAGGGTGTCGTCGAGGATGGTGTTGAGCACGTCGACGAAGGGCACCTCGGCGACGATGCCGGCGAAGAGATCGGGCGCCATGTTGGCGACAGCGCCCATCAGCATGCCGCCGGCGCTGCCGCCTTCGGCGACGATGCGCCCGCGGCTGGTGAAGCCGGCCTGCGCCAGCGCTTCGCCGGCGGCGATGAAGTCGGTGAAGCTGTTGCGCTTCTTCTCGCGCTTGCCGTCGAGATACCAGCGCCAGCCCTTGTCCGTGCCGCCGCGGATATGGGCGATGGCGTAGACGAAGCCGCGGTCGACCAGGCTGAGCGGCCGGGTGCGGAAGGAGGCCGACATCGCCGAGCCGTAGGAGCCGTAGCCGTAGAGCAGGCAGGGCGCGCTGCCGTCGAGCGCGAGATCGGCCCGGTGCAGGATCGAGATCGGCACGCGCTCGCCGTCGGCGGCCGTGGCGAAGATGCGCCGGACCTTGTAGGCGGCCGGATCGTGGCCGGACGGCACCTCCTGCCGCTTGAGCAGAACCCGCTCGCCGGTGACGAGGTCGTAGTCGTAGGTCTCGGTCGGCCGTGCCATCGAGGCGTAGAGGAAGCGCAGCGTATCCGTGTCGAACTCGTAGCCGGCATCCATGCCGAGGCCATAGGCCTCCTCGTCGAAGGCGATGCTGCTCTCGCCGCCGCCGGCCAGATCGCGGATCACGATCCGGGGCAGCCCGTCCTCGCGCTCCAGCCGGATCAGCCGGCCCTTGAGGCAGAGATGGTCGAGGATCAGCCGGCCCTGCCTGTGGGGAACGAGATCGCGCCATTGCTCCGGCGCGGGGTTGTCGAGCGGCGCCGTGACGATCTTGAAGTCCTCGGCACCGTCCGCGTTGGTCAGGATCACGAAATCCGCGCCGTGATGCTCGACGCTGTATTGCCGGCCCGGCCGGCGCGCGGCGACGAGCCGAAGCGCGCCCGCAGGGGAATCGAGGTCGAGCAGCCGGATTTCGGAGGTCTCGTGATCGCTGATCGAGATCAGCAGGAAGCGGCCGGACTGGGTCTTGTCGATATCGACGAACATGCCGGCATCGGCCTCGTCATGCAGCAGCTCGTCCGCCGTGGCGGCCGTGCCGAGACGGTGGCGCAGCACGCGCGACGGCCTGTGGTCGGCATCGAGCGCGACATAGAAGAAGGAGCGTGAATCCCGCGCCCAGACGATGTCGCCGGTGGTGTCGCCGACCGCGTCGGCGAGATCCTCGCCGGTCGCGAGGTCGCGGACTCGGATCCGGTGCAGCTCGGAGCCGGCCTCGTCCGCGCTCCAGGCCAGGAGCCGATGGTCGGGGCTGTGCGCCGTGTCGCCGAGGTCGAAGAAGTCCTTGCCGTCGGCCAGCGCATCGGCGTCGAGCATGATCTGCTCGCGGCCCTTGCGCAAGGGCGCCTTCCGCTCCGGGCGCGGGCGGCGGCAGATCAGCGGGTGCTCGGCGCCCTTGCGGTAGCGCGCATAGTAGAGCCAGGGGCCGTCCGGCTGCGGGACGCTGGAATCGTCCTCCTTGATGCGCCCGCGCATCTCCTTGACGAGCTCGCGCTGCAGCGTGCGGGTCGAGGCCATCAGGCTCCTGCAATAGGCGTTCTCCGCCTCGAGATAGGCGCGGATATCGGCCGGCAGCGTCTCGGGCGCGCGCAGGACCTCCTTCCAGTTCGGCGCGCGCAGCCAGTCGTAGTCGTCGCGCAGGGCGACGCCGTGGACGACGCTTTCCTTCGTCCTGATCTCGGCCCGGGGCGGCGCCGGCAGGCGGCGGGCTCGACGCGGCGCGCCGCTCTGATCGCGAGGGCCGGGGGCAGGGCGCATGACGGGTTCTCCTGGGCGGGTGAGCGAGAGGTAGAGGCCCCTCGGCGCGGTGACAAGACGCACGCGATGCGGGAAGGTTTACCTTGTCGTGTATCTGAAATCGCAGTCATGTCCGCATTTGAATATTGCGGCGGATCGATCTTGTTCCATTCATTTGTTCGCTTGCGTGACTAGTCAGTATCCATTACAGGCTGATCTCGATAGGTCGGGATCAATGATTCTGACGCGGGTAATGCCTGACACTATTGGCAAGAATGGCCAGGAGGCCGCGCTTCCAGAGACGGGCGATCGTCAAAGTCCACGCCAAGAACGATAAAGGAGCGACATAGCCATGGCTGAAAATGAAGGAGCGGACTTCATTGAGCTCACGGCAGACATTGTTTCTGCCTATGTTTCCAACAATTCAGTTCCTGCGTCCGACTTGCCGGCCCTGATCAGCGAAGTTCATTCGGCGCTGAATCGCGTGGTCGGCGGCGCGGCGCCGGTCGTCCCCGTCGAGGCGCCGAAGCCGGCGATCCCGGTCAAGAAGTCGATTACTGCCGATTATCTGATCTGCCTCGAGGACGGCAAGAAGTTCAAGTCGCTGAAGCGCCACCTGCGCACGCAGTACAATATGTCGCCGGAGCAGTACCGCGAGAAGTGGGGCCTGCCGCCCGACTATCCGATGGTCGCGCCGAGCTATGCCGAGGCCCGCTCGCAGCTCGCGAAGAAGATGGGCCTGGGCCAGCAGCGCCGCAAGCGCCGCTGAGACGCGCCGCGGGCTGCATCGCAGACGCATCGCAGCAAGCCATCGGACAAGCAAAGCCGCCGGGGATCCGGCGGCTTTTTTCATGCCGCCTCCAGCCGCGCCGCGGGGATAACCATCGAGCCGGGCTTGCCAAGCTGGATATAGGAATATAATCATATACCCTGCAAGCCGCACCGAAGACGCGCGGCGGGAAGCGAGGAACATATGATGAACAACGTGAGCGCAGTCGCTGACATGGCCTTGCAGGAGGCTGCCGGGGCGCGGCTGGCGGAGATGGCGGTCGCCGCCGCGGCCGGCATCCCGTCGCGCAAGCTCAGGGCCTTCAACCGTGGCCGCCGGCCGGTCGCCCGGGCGCGGCAGCGGGCGATGTACCTCGCCCATGTCGCCTTCGGGCTCACGCTCTCGCGCGTCGGCGTCTGCTTCGGGCGCGATCGCACCACGGTCCGCCATGCCTGCGCGCTGGTCGAGGACAGCCGCGACGATCCGCGCTGCGAGCTCGGCCTCAGCGCGCTCGAGGCGGCGCTCCTCGCCATCCGCTCCAGCCTGTCCGGCGCACCGCAGGAGGCGTCGCGATGACGGACGAGACCTTTCGCCGCGACCGCGACCGGCTGCTGCGGCATCTTGCCGAGCCCGGCGCCTATGGCATCGCCTCGCCGCTCGGCTGCGGCCGGATCGCGCTCTATCGCGAGCGTGGCGGCGCCAGCCTCGGCGCCGGCTATGTCGCGGCCGGGGCGGCGGCCGCGCTCGTCGCCGAGCGGCTGGCCGAATGGAGCGGCGAGGGCAGGCGCGCGCGCCTCGTCGCCCGGGCCGCCGGGCCGCCGCAGCAGGCGGCTCCGGCCGCGGACGCTGCGGCGCCGGCGCCCGCCCCGCGGATGGCGGCGCGCGAAAGCCCCTTGCTCTGGCTGCACCGCCGGCTCGGCCAGGATGGCAAGCCGCAGATCAGCGACGCCGAATTCGCGGCGGGCGAGCGTTTCCGGGCGGATATCACCCGGGCCGGCCTGTTGCCGCGCATGACGATGAACTGGGATGCGGCGCTGACGCCGGACGAGCGTGCGCCGGGGCCGCGCGATCCGGCCGGCGCTTCCGACGCCGCCATCGCCGCGCGCCAGCGCGTCCGGCGCGCCTGCGAGCGTCTGGGGCCGGAATTGTCGGGCCTCGCCATCGATGTCTGCGGCTTCCTCAAGGGGCTCGATCTCGTCGAGCGCGAGCGGCGCTGGCCGGCGCGCTCGGCCAAGGTGGTGCTGCGCGTGGCGCTGGCGACGCTGGCCGCGCATTACGGGACGGATCGCGTCGGCAGGGCTGCGGGACTCACGGCCTGGCTGGAGCCGGGAGCCCGGCCGGAGATCCCGCCCGCGGCCGGGACCTGAGGCGGCCCGGCCGGCGCGGGCGCCGCCTTAGGCCGCGGCGGCGGCCCGGGCGTCGCTCTTGATGCGCTCGATCATGGCGCGCACGCCGTTGGAGCGCTGCGGCGTCAGATGCGCGGCGAGGCCGAGCCGCTCATAGATGGCGAAGGCGTCGGTCGCGAGGATCTCGCCGGCCGGGCGGCCGGAGAAGATCGCGAGGGCGAGCGCGACCAGCCCGCGCACGATATGGGCGTCGCTGTCGCCGCGGAAATGCAGGCGCGTTCCGGTGCCGGGGCCGCCCTCGCTGCGCAGGTCGAGCCAGACCTGGCTGGCGCAGCCGCGGACCTTGTTGGCCTCGTTATGCGCTTCTTCCGGCAGCGGCTCGAGGCCCTTGCCGAGCTCGATCAGATAGCGGTAGCGGTCGTCCCAGTCGTCGAGCAGCTCGAAATTGGCGACGATCTCGTCGAGATTGGTGGTCATGTCCTGCCTTGCCGCCCTCGGCTTGAATGCGGGGCCGGCGCGCTCTCTTCCCGCGGCTCGCAGGCCGGCGTCAAGCATTCAACGCGGGACCGCGCGGCCGGTTGCGGCGGAGGCCATGGCGTCGAGCACGCGCCCGCGCGTTTCGGGGTCGAGCCCGGCCAGGATCTGCGCCGCCTCGCGCGCCGCGGTCAGGCTGCCCGTCGCGAGCCGCGGCTCGGCCTGGACCGCGCTCGCGATCTGGCGGACGGCCTGCGGCAATTCGGCCTCGGCCGGCTTGCCGCCATGGACCGGCGAATTCATCGCGATCAGGCCGA
This sequence comes from Hyphomicrobiales bacterium, assembly GCA_900466745.1. GTDB lineage: Bacteria > Pseudomonadota > Alphaproteobacteria > Rhizobiales > Beijerinckiaceae > Allobosea > Allobosea minatitlanensis. The sequence continues at coordinate 43,167 of UBNE01000009.1, forward strand.
TGATCGCGATCTTGCGCAGGAAGTAAGCCATTTCGTTCTCCGTCGCGGTTGGGGGCCGCGAGAGGGACCCTAGCCGGGGATCCGGAAAAATCGCGTCATTTCAAATGCTCAAATACGAGTCGAATGCCGCTGGCGATCTTCAGCTTCCGTTCACCCTGCTTTGAACTGCCCGGTCGGGCGCCGCAGCCGGTCCGGGCGGCGTAAGAGCATGATTTGACGTCATAAAAAACCGAAGCGGGGCAGTCCGGGGGCTTTCCGGCGGCTCCCGCCTTAAGCCCCGCTTAAATTCCCCGTGGCGAGATGGCCGGGAGCGGGCATGTCGGTCCGCGAGAGTTCGGGCGTTGCGTTTTTGATGGCGATGGCAGCACTGAGGACACAGGCGGCGGCACTGGTGCATGCATCGGTGCGGGCCGATTCCTGCGAGAGGGGGCGCCATGAGCGCTTCATCCTGTCGCGCCTGCTCGTCGGCGCCGCGGCGCTCGGCCTCGCCCCGGCCTATCTCGCCTGGCGCGGCACGCTCGGGGCCTTCGAGGCCGCCATGGTCGTGGCCGCGGCCCTGCCGCTGCTCGCCGTCTTCATCCTGTCCCGCAGCGGGCGGCTCGATGTCGCCCATGCGGTCTCGGCGGCGGCGCTGTCGCTCTTCGTCGTGACCCTGGCGGCCGTGACCGGCGGCGCGACCTCGCCGCTGCTCGCCGGGCTCGCCATCGTGCCGGTGGAGGCCGCGAGCTTCGGCGGCCGCAAATTCGTCTTCCGCGCCGGGGTGGTGGCGGTGACGGCGCTGCTCGGCGTCGTCGTGGCCGGCGAGATCGGCGCCTTCGCCGCGCCGCCAGCCTGGATGGGCCAGGCGATGCCGTTGCTCGTCATCGGCGCGCTGGTGCAGGCGCTCGTCGTCACCGCCCTGATGTTGCGCCGGCGCGACGCCGAGCTCGGCGAATACCGCGCCACGGATGCGCGGGCGCGGGCTCTGCTCGACCATGTCGGCGATCTGGTGACCTGGCACGATGCGGACGGCGCGGTCGTCTTCGCCAACGCCGCCGCCCGCAGGCTCGCCGGGGCCGAGCCGCGCGAGCTCGTCGGGCGCGGCCTGTTCGAGCGCGTGCATATCGCCGACCGGCCGCTCTTCCTGAAGGCGCTGAGCGACGCCGCCCATGGCGATGCCGGCGTCAGCGCCTGCTTCCGCACCCTGTTCGTGCCGCTCGATGAAGGCGAGGGGCGCGTCCCGGTCTCGCGCTGGCTCGAGATGCAGGCCCACCGTGTCGAGGACCGCCAGGCCCGCGACGGCGCCACCGTCGTCTGCGTGATGCGCGACGTCACCGAGCGCCGCGCGCAGGAGGAGGAGCGCGCCCGCGGCCATGCCGAGGCGCTGAAGGCCAACGACGTCAAGGCGAGCTTCCTGGCGACGGTCAGCCACGAATTGCGGACCCCGCTCAACGCCATCATCGGTTTCTCCGAGATGCTCAGCATGGACGAGGCCGGCCGGCTGGATGCGCAGAAGCGGGCGGAATATGCCGGTATCATCCACGCCTCGGGCAACCACCTGCTCGACGTCGTCAACACCTTGCTCGACATCTCGAAGATCGAGAGCGGTGCCATGTCGATCGCGCGCGATCCGCTCGACGTCGCGGCCCTCGCCAAGGATTGCTGCGCGCTGATGGCGCTGCGCGCCGAGAGCGGCGGCATCGCGCTCGAGCAGGTGCTGGGGCCGGCGCTGCCGCAGGTCGACGGCGACCGGCGCGCGCTGAAGCAGGTCGTGCTCAACCTGTTGTCCAACGCCATCAAGTTCACCCCTGCGGGCGGGCGCGTCACCCTCGCCGTGGTCCGGGACGGGGATGTGATCGACCTCTCCGTCTCCGACACCGGCATCGGCATCTGTGCCGCGGATCTGCCGCGATTGGGTGATCCCTTCTTCCAGGCCAAGGGCTCCTACGACCGCGCCCATGAAGGCACCGGCCTCGGCCTCTCCGTCGTGCGCGGGCTCGTCGGCCTGCATGGCGGGCGGCTCAGCGTCGAGAGCGCGCCGGGGATCGGCACCCGCGTCTCGGTGCGGCTGCCGATCGGCAGCGCCGGAATCGCCGAGCAGCCGGCCAGGATCGTGACCTTCGCCAGGGCGCCCCGCCGGGGCCTCGACACCAAAGAACCGCTTCGCCTGACCGCCTGAGAACGAGCCGAACCGATGTCCGCTACCATGGCCGCCCGCGCCCGCACCGGCGCCTCCCTGTCCGCCCCGGTCCGGCGGGCGCAGCCGGCGCGCCGCAAATCCTCTCCCTGGCTCGCGTCGCTGCTGCGCGGCGCCAGCCGGCGCCCGGGCCGTGCCCTGGTCTTCCTGGCTTTCGGGCTCGTCTCGCTCGCCATCGTCGTCAACGCGCTGATGTTCCAGAAGGCGCGCCACCCGCATCCGATGCTGTCCCGCTCCGGCGCGACGGAGGAGGCGCGCCCGGCCGCGGCCCTGCGGCGCGCCGAGCCCGCGCCGGCTCCGGCTCCCATGACGGCGCCGGTGGCGCCGCCGCCGGCCGATATCCCGGCGCTGCTGGCGCCGGCCCTGCCGCCGTCGCGGCCGACCGGCCTGTCGCAGGTCCAGCCGGCGCAGCGCGAGGCCGCGCCGCGGCCGCCGGCGGCCGTCACCACGGTCGCCCGCACGCCCGCGCCGGCCGCCGCCGCCCCGCGCGCCGCGGCTCCCGCGCCGCGCGATCCGATCGCCGATCTGATCAATGGCGGCGATTTCCGCCCGCCGGCGGAGATCCGGGGCGCATCGGCGCGTTCGGCCGCCGCCCCGCGCCGCACGGCAGCGAACTGAGGCGGGCGGCGCCGCGATGGCGCGTCTCACCAGCGAATTCTGGGTCTCGGCCTGGCTGCGCCAGGCGGCGCTCGACGGGCTGGTCGCGGTGCTGCGGCGGCGCGGCGCCGCCGAGGCCGGCGCCATTTTCGTCAAGCTCGACCGGCTGGACGGCAGGGCGGCGCTCTACGGCCCGGCACCGCAGGCTCTCGCCGCCGATGACGGGGTGCGCCGCTTCCAGCTCCTGCTCGAATCCGATCCGCTCGCGGTCGAGGATCGCGTCGCGCGCGAACTGCGCTTCGACGGCGATCTCTGGCTCGTCGAGATCGAGAACCGGGCCGGCGATCCGCGTCTGGAGCTGGCGCGGGACTAGGGCATCGGCCCCGAAAACTGGAACGCGGCTTTCGGGAAAAGCCGATACTCTCGCGTTTTCAGCGCTCCGGCGCGTCGCGCGGAGGCGTCAGCCGCGTTCCCGCTGCGGGCCGATCCGGCCGAGCACCTCCGACATCGCCGGCTGGCTCTCCGGCCGGAGGGCGCCGGCGCGCGCCGGCGTGCCGCTCGGGTCCATCGCCGGCTGATGCTGGCCGCGGCGCGGCGGCAGGGCCGGCGCCAGTCCGGCGATCTGCTGGACCAATCGCCGGGCGACGGCCGGCCGGGTCGCGCGCATCAGGGAGACCAGCGCGAAGATGCGTTCGACGGAATGGGCCGCCTCGTCCCCGAGCCGGATCAGAAACCGCGTCGCTTCCTCCACCGTGGCGCCGCTGGCGACGAGGGCCAGCGCGGCCAGCTCGCGCGAGGCGTCGCGCCGCATCGCATCGGCGAAGGCCGGGCCGCCGCCGAAGGAGCGGGCGATCGCGGCGAAGGCCAGCTCGTGATCCTCGCTGGCCAGCGCCAGCCATTCCGCGAAGGTCGCGGCCGCGACCGGCGTGAAGCGCTCGCCCGGATGCAGCGCCTCATGGGCGGCGAGCGAGTCCAGGATGGCGAGCCGCCGCTCGGGGCCCGCCTGCAGGAAGAGCGGCGCGAGGTCGAGATTGGCGAGGTCGGAACGGCCGAGGAGGCCGGGCCGGTAGGCCGGGCGGCTGCGGGCGCGCGCGATCAGGAGCGCGGCCGCCGTCCGGGGCAAAGGCGCCTCGGCATTGGCGATCAGCGCGAGGTCGAGCGCTTCCCGGTCGCGCTCGACCAGCATGAGCGCGGCGACGCCGGTCAGGTCCCGGCGCGCGGCGAGGGCCGCCAGCGTCTCGTCGTCGCCGGTTTCCGCCAGCCTTTCGATCTCGGCGGAGCCGAGCGGCAATCCGTGCCGCAGCATCTCGACGAAGACGGCGCCGCCGCGTGCGCGCAAGGCCAGCAGGACGGGCGCCGGCGCATGGGGCCAGCCGGAGAGCTTGCGCGCGAGGGCGAGGGCCGTCGTCTCGTCGACGGTCGGGATCAGCGCCGTCGCCATCTCCGCGAAGGCGGCGAGATCGTCGCGCTGCGGCTGGGACGCGGTCAGCAGCAGGTCGGCCTTGACGCGCAGCGAGACCTGGCTGAGGTCGAGCCCGCCCTCGCGGGCGAGGCGCGCGAGACGGGCGAGGTCGTGGGCGTCGGGCTTGGTCATCGAGGCAGGGATCCGGTGTCGCCGCGCAGATTATCCCCGAGGGTTTAAGACTGCGTTAACCATGTCGGGCCCTGATGGTCTTGAGAGCTGCGACTCGGGGTGCGGCTTGCGCAACCTCCGTGGCTCCAGCGACCGCAACCACGCGCCGGGCAAGGAGGCGCTCATGGCCGACGTCATCCCCTTCGCGCTCTGGCGGCGCCACCGCCCGCGCTTCTGCGCCTTTCCGCAGGAGACGGCCGAGATCCTGTTCTTCACCGGCGTGCGCTACGAGCGCGCAGCCGAACCCGCGGCCGAGCGCAGCGTAAGGGCCGCCGCGGAGCCGGCCGCCGCGTCGCGCGGCCGCCGCCCGGCGCCGGGCAAGGCGGCCGGGCGCAGGAAGGCAAGGCGGCCGGCGTGACGACAGCTCCGTTCGCAAGGGCGTCCGGCCGGTGCCGCCCCGGCAAGATCGCTTCCGCCCTGCTGCCGGCCTGGCTGGCCTGCGCCTGCACCGCGACCACCGGCGATCTCGGCCGGCCGCGCCCGACCGTCTGGTCCCAGCTTCTGGCGCCCGAGGCGGGCTTCGCCGCGGCGGCCGGGCGCGGCGAGGCCGCCTCCCGCTTCCGCCTGACCGACGACGAGGAGCAGATGCGCGACCGCGCCTGGCGCTTCGTCATGCCGGCCAGCCCGAACAGCGTCTTCCAGGGCGAGGTCTCGAACCTGGCCCATACCCGCATCCTGCCGGTGGCGGCCCAGTCGACCGACGTCTCGGATTACTTTCGCGGGCTGACCGGAATCGCCTTCGCCTCGCAGGCCTCGCGCTACAACCGCATGACCGAGGACGCCAATGCCGACCGCCTGCTGATCGGGCCGTTCCGGGCCAATGCCATGCGGGTGGTGAGCATGGACCGGGTGAGGATGCGCACCGTCCAGGCCTCGCCCGATATCGCGCCGGAGAAGCAGGACCCGGCGCTGGCCCGGGTGATCGAGAACGAGGGGCTGATCTTCTGGGTCTGCGAGCGCCTCGATTTCCGCATCAGGAGCTACCGCCACGCGCTCGCCAATCTCGTCGTCGAGATGCCGTCGCGCGAGGCGGTCAGGGCCGAGCGCGCCATCATGGCGCTGGAGGCCGAGGCCGGCCCGCTCTGCAGGATGCCGCTGAACGACGCCTTCGGCGAGGGCGCGAAGCGCCCCGTGGTCTACAAGGGCTGAGAGCGCGGCGAGGCGAGGGGCTCAGTCCGCCGGGCCGCACCGGACGCCGCCGGCGAGGGCTTCCGCATCGCCCCGGTCGGAAGGCCGCTTGGCGAGCACCCGCGCCACGATCAGCCCGCGCTGCGTGTCCGACACCACGCGCAGCTCGCGGCTGGTCTCGCCCTCCTCGTCATTGGCGACGCGCTCGTCATATTGCCCCTCGGTGAGGACGAGGAATTCGAGCACGCCGCGGATCGCCGCCCGATCGGTGATCGCGTAGATCACGCCGCCGCCCTGGCGGTGCAGCGTCAGGCCGAGCGGCAGGGTCCCGGTTCGGGCCAGGACGCGCACGGGGCCGGCCGCGAGATCATAGGCGCAGACCGCGGTGATCACGTCGGGGTCGGCCTCCTGCAGGGCGGGGAGGGCGCCGGAGCCGCGCGCCAGCGGAACGATCTCGGCATGCCCCTCGGCGCCGAGCTCGCGATAGGCATGGGCCGCGTCGCGCTGCGACAGGACCGGAATCAGCAGGATCGTGACGATGTGCACGATCGCCGCGAGCATCAGGCCGGCCAGCGTCGTCAGGACGAGGCGCATGCCGGCGGCGCGCAGCCGCTGCGGCCAGCGGCGCTGCGCGGGTGCGGGCAGGGGCGCCGCGTCGTGGTCGATCGCGCTCATCGGCAATCCAGGCGGGCGATCCGCGGCAGGTTCGCCGCGCGCGTCTCGCCGGTCTGGCTGGAGACGGGCGTGTCGTAGAGCCGCAGCCGGAACTGGAAGCGGCCGGCAGCCGGCAGGGGCAGCCAGTTGCCGGATTGCGGCGCCGCCGCGGCGACGATCGACAGCGCGCCGTCCTCGCCCCGCACGATCTCGGCATCGCTGAAGCTCGCCCGGTCGAGCGGCAGGGCGAAGGGGCGGCCGGCGCCGTCGGTGACGCCGAGCGTCCAGCCGCGCGTCGTCGGCACGTTGCCGCTCAGCCGGTAGCGGCAGCGGCCGTCGAGATGGGCTCCGTCGTCGCTGCGCTCGGCGATCAGCTCGACCCCTTCGCCGGCGCCGAGCGGCAGATGGACGCCGCGCGCCAGATAGGCCCGCATATAGGGATCGACGCCGCGGCTGCCGCTGCCGGGCCAGGCCATCCAGGAGCCGACCTCGACCTTGCCCACCGCCGGCCGGCCGGCGACCGCCCAATGGGCGGAGACCAGCCCGAGGCCGGCGCCGAGCCCGAGGATATAGGCGAGATCGAGAATCCGCACGCTTGCCTTCCGCGCCCGCTCTGCGTCGCAGGCCGCCGGAGTTGAACCTCGCCGCCGCGGATCGTCAACCGCCAGCCGCCGCCTCGTCCTCCGGGGCTGCTTTGCGCAGCCTGTCTCCGGGCCTGCCGAGGGCGAGGCCCGAGGGCCCGCAACGACGGAAAGGACGAGGCCCGCCCCTCAGCGCAGCCGCGTCTCCGGCCCGGACAATTCGCGGATGCCGACCTGGAGCGGGCGGGCGGCGCTGCGCGAGGGCTCGATGGTCCTGAACATCGCCCCGACGGCCGACAGCACCTCGAAGGACTGCCGCGGCATATGGCCCGCGCCCGGCATGCCGGCGCCGAGCGGGTCGGGCGTGCTGGCGCCGGCCTTGGCGACGGCCGCCGCCTTCGGATCGACCGGCACGCCCGGAATCGGCTTCAGCTCCAGCCCGCGATGGGCGAACTGCATGACCTCCTTGAAGGTCATCGCCGGCAGCGCGCCGCCGGTCAGGTTCGCCGTCTCGGAGGAATCGTCGTTGCCGAACCAGACCGCCTCGACGAGGTTGCCGGAGAAGCCGACATACCAGGCGTCCTTGTAGCCGTTGGTCGTGCCGCTCTTGCCGGCCGTGACCACGCCGTCGAGGGCGGCGCGCCGGCCGGTGCCCTCGGTCGGCACCTTGGCGAGCATGAAGTTCATGTCATGCACGACCTGGGTGCTGAGCACCTGCTGCGGCTCCGGCTCGTCGCGGCTGTGGTCGTAGATCAGCTCGCCCTGCGAGTTGGTGATGTCGATCGCGGCATAGGGTTTGGCGCGCTTGCCGCCATTGGCGAAGACGGCGTAGCCGGCGGCCTGGTCGATCACCGTCACCTCCGCCGCGCCGATCGGCAGCGAGACCGTGTCGGTGAGCGGGGTGGTCAGGCCCATCGCGCGCGCCGTCGCCACGATCTTCTTGCGGCCGATCGCGGCGGCGCGCGCCTCATGGGTCTCGCCGGTGGCGCGGCCGATCGCGATCGACATCTGCACCGGGATCGAGTTGATCGACTTCGCCAGCGCCACATAGAGCGGCATCGAGCCCGAGAACGAGCCGCCATAGTTCTTCGGGCACCAGTTGCCGATGCAGACCGGCCGGTCGGTGACGATGCTGTTCGGCCGGTAGAGCCCGGCCGAGAGCGCCGTCGCATAGACATAGGGCTTGAAGGAGGAGCCGGGCTGGCGCAGGCTCGCCGTCGCGCGGTTGAACTGGCTCGCGCCGTAGTCGCGCCCGCCGACGATGGCGCGCACCGCCCCGTCCGGGTCCATCACCACCGTCGCCGCCTGCTTCACGCGATAGGCCGGGCCGTGCTGGCGCAGGATCGTCTCGATCGCCTCGTCGGCGCGCTCCTGGATCGCGGCATCATGCGGGGTCCTGACGGTGAGCACGCGGTCGGAGCCGAGCTTGCCCTCCTCGGCCAGCTCCTTCACCTGGTCGAAGGCCCAGTCGAGATAGTAGTCCGGGCTGGAATCGCGCTTGCGGTCGACCGGCGTCGCCGGGTTGCGCTTGGCGCTGTCGACCTGGCCGGCGGTCATGAAGCCGGCATCGACCATGGCGTTGAGCACGTCGTTGGCCCGCGCGCGGGCGGCCGGCAGGTTGACATGCGGCGCATATTTCGTCGGCGCCTTGAACAGGCCGGCGAGCATCGCCGCCTCCGCCAGCGAGACGTCCTTCACCGACTTGCCGAAATAATACTCCGCCGCCGCCGCGACCCCGAAGGTGCCGCCGCCCATATAGGCGCGGTCGAGATAGAGCTTGAGGATCTCGTTCTTGCTCAGCCGCGCCTCCAGCCAGAGCGCCAGGAAGGCCTCCTTGATCTTGCGGTCGAGCGAGCGCTCGTTGGAGAGGAACAGGTTCTTGGCGAGCTGCTGCGTCAGCGAGGAGCCGCCCTGCACCACGCCGGAAGCGCGGGCGTTGACGGTCAGCGCCCGGAAGGTGCCGATCACGTCGATGCCGAAATGGTCGTAGAAGCGCCGGTCCTCGGTGGCGATCACCGCCTTCAGCAGATGGTCCGGCATCTCCTCGAGCTTCAGCGAGTCGTCGTGCCTTGCGCCGCGATGGCCGATCGGGTTGCCGTAGCGGTCGAGGAAGGAGACGGCGAGCACCTGGCTCTTCAGCGCCTCCTCATTGCCGATGCGGAAGGCCGGCAGCGCCAGCATCAGCAGGAACAGCGCACCGACGATGCCGATGTTCAGCCCTTCGCTGGCAAGCTCGGCGGCGACGCGCCGGACGCCGGTGACGGTGAGGCGGTCGGCCTGGCTGCGGATGCGCTCATAGATCTCGCCGGCCCGGCGACCCGCGCCCCAGAGCCCGGCATCCAGCCATGAATCGACGGCGAGCGCTCCGCGCTTCAGCCGCGTCCTCCAGCCTGCCTTCCTGAACTCCATGGCCGTTCCAGGCTTCCCGAATGGCCCCCGACACAGTCCTGCCGCGCGATTGCCGCCTTGGCAACAGGAGAGCGCCCGGAATCGGACACATAATCACGACGCGCGCCCGATGAAGGGCGGCCCGGCGAAATCCTTATGCCAACGGCGTGAATCGACTGCAGGAAACGGGCCGGCGGCGCCGTCCCGGATCGGGACAGCCGCGGCTCGCGGGCCTGCCGCCCTTCCATCTTCCGCCGCATCGGCGCATAAGCCAGCCATGAAGCCGAGCAGCGCCGCAACCGAACCGTTCTGGCGAACCACGCCGCTGGAGGCGATGGACGCCGCGCAATGGGAGTCGCTCTGCGACGGCTGCGGGCGCTGCTGCCTCGTCAAGCTTCAGGACGAGGACACCGGGCATCTCTACGCCACCGATATCGGCTGCCGCCTGTTCGACGCCGGCAATTGCCGCTGCCGCGACTATCCCAACCGCTCCGCCGTTGTTCCCGACTGCATCACGCTGACGCCGCAGGAGGTGCGCACGCTGCCCTGGCTGCCGCCGACCTGCGCCTACCGCCTCGTGGCGGAGGGGCGGGACCTGCCCTGGTGGCACCCGCTCGTCTCGGGCGATCCCGAGACCGTCGTCGCGGCCGGCGTCTCCGTGCGCGACCGCGTCTTCGCCAATGAGGACGAGGTCCCGGAGGAGGAGGTGGCGGAGCGCATCGTCGCCTGGCCGCTGCGCTGGCCGCGGGCCGCGCGCAACCGGTCCGCGACATGAAACATCGCTATCTGTGCGGCTGCGGAAAGTTTGTTGCACCTGCTCATTGATTGTTCATGTCGTTTTGGGCATGACCGCCCCGTCCCGCCGCCCTGTGCCCATAGGGTAGGGGCGGCTCGCGCACGAAACTTTCGCATTGCCGCGGCGTTTGTTGGCGTCCGGCTGCAAACGAAGAGGTTGAAGTGATGGCAGGTGGGAAGTGGGTCTATACCTTCGGCGACGGCAAGGCCGAAGGTGAGGCCGGAATGAAGAATCTGCTCGGCGGCAAGGGTGCGAACCTGGCCGAAATGAGCAATCTGGGCCTGCCCGTCCCGCCCGGCTTCACCATCACCACCGAGGTCTGCACCTACTACTACGATCACGGCAAGCAGTTCCCGGCCGATCTCGACGCACAGGTCAAGGCCGCGCTCGCCGGCATGGCCAAGCTCACCGGCAAGACCTTCGGCGACCCCGCCAACCCGCTGCTCGTCTCGGTCCGCTCCGGCGCCCGCGCCTCGATGCCCGGCATGATGGACACCGTCCTCAATCTCGGCCTCAACGACGAGACGGTCGAGGCGGTCGCCAGGGCTTCGGGCGACGCCCGCTTCGCCTGGGACAGCTATCGCCGCTTCATCACCATGTATTCCAACGTCGTGCTCGACATCGACCACGGTCTCTTCGAGGAGGCGCTGGAGGACTACAAGGAGCGCAAGGGCTACCACCTCGACACCGACCTCAAAGCCGACGACTGGAAGGTGCTGGTCGGCAAGTACAAGGAGATCGTGAAGAAGGCGCTCGGCTCCGATTTCCCGCAGGATCCCGAGCAGCAGCTCTGGGGCGCGGTCGGCGCCGTCTTCTCCTCCTGGATGAACGCCCGCGCCATCAAGTACCGCGAGCTCAACAGCATCCCGGCCTCCTGGGGCACGGCGGTCAACGTCCAGTCGATGGTGTTCGGCAATATGGGCGACACCTCCGCCACCGGCGTCGCCTTCACCCGTAATCCCTCGACCGGCGAGAACGCGCTCTATGGCGAGTTCCTGATCAACGCCCAGGGCGAGGACGTCGTCGCCGGCATCCGCACGCCGCAGGACATCACGGAGGCGGCCCGCAAGGAGGCCGGCTCCGACAAGCCTTCGATGGAGACGGCGATGCCGGAGGCCTATGCGGAGCTCGTCCGCATCTACGGCATCCTCGAGAAGCACTATCGCGACATGCAGGACATGGAGTTCACCATCCAGGAGGGTAAGCTCTGGATGCTGCAGACCCGCTCCGGCAAGCGCACCGCCAGGGCGGCGCTCAAGATCGCGGTCGACCTCGCCGATGAGGGGCTGATCAGCGAGGAGGAAGCGGTCGGCCGCGTCGAGCCCTCCGCCCTCGACCAGCTCCTGCACCCGACCATCGACCCCAAGGCCGAGCGCCGCGTGCTCACCACCGGCCTGCCGGCTTCGCCCGGTGCAGCCGCCGGCGAGATCGTCTTCAACTCGGACGATGCCGAGGCCGCCAGGAAGGCCGGCAGGAAGGTCATCCTCGTCCGCGTCGAGACCTCGCCGGAGGACATCCACGGCATGCACGCCGCCGAGGGCATCCTCACCACCCGCGGCGGCATGACCTCGCATGCGGCGGTGGTGGCGCGCGGCATGGGCAAGCCCTGCGTCTCGGGCGCCGGCCAGATCCGCGTCGACTACGCCAAGCGCACGCTCTCGATCGGCCCGACGACGCTCAAGGCCGGCGACGTCCTCACCATCGACGGCGGCAACGGCCAGGTGCTGCTCGGCGAGATCAAGATGCAGCAGCCGGAGCTCTCCGGCGACTTCGCCAAGCTGATGAGCTGGGCCGACAAGGTCCGCCGCCTCAAGGTCCGCGCCAATGCCGAGACGCCGGAGGACGCCAGGACCGCCCGCAAATTCGGGGCGGAGGGCATCGGGCTCTGCCGCACCGAGCACATGTTCTTCGACGAGAGCCGCATCCAGTCGGTGCGCGAGATGATCCTCTCCGCTGACGACAGGGGCCGCCGCGCCGCGCTGGCCAAGCTCCTGCCGATGCAGCGCCAGGACTTCGTCCAGCTCTTCACCATCATGAGCGGGCTGCCGGTGACGATCCGCCTGCTCGACCCGCCGCTGCACGAGTTCCTGCCGCAGGGCGAGAAGGAGATCGCCGAGGTCGCCGGCGCGCTCGGCGTCACGCCGGATGCGCTGAAGCACCGCGCCGCCGAGCTGCACGAGTTCAACCCGATGCTCGGCTTCCGCGGCTGCCGCCTCGCCGTCGCCTTCCCCGAGATCGCCGAGATGCAGGCCCGCGCCATCTTCGAGGCGGCGGTGATCGCCGCCAAGGAGACCGGCAAGCCGGTGATCCCGGAGGTGATGGTGCCGCTCGTCATGGGCAAGCCGGAGCTCGACCTCGTCAAGGCGCGCATCGACGCCATGGCCAAGGCGGTGATGCAGGAGAGCGGCACGACCATCGACTATCAGGTCGGCACCATGATCGAGCTGCCGCGCGCCGCTTTGCGCGCCGCGGAGATCGCCGAGAGCGCCGAGTTCTTCTCCTTCGGCACCAACGACTTGACCCAGACGACGCTCGGCATCTCGCGCGACGACGCCTCCTCCTTCCTCGGCTCCTACACCGCCAAGGGCCTGCTGGAGGCCGATCCCTTCGTCACCATCGACCAGGAGGGCGTCGGCGAACTGGTGAAGCTCGCCGCCGAGCGCGGCCGCAGGGCCCGCTCCGGCATCAAGCTCGGCATCTGCGGCGAGCATGGCGGCGACCCGGCCTCGATCGGCTTCTGCGAGAGCGTCGGGCTCGACTACGTTTCCTGCTCGCCCTTCCGCGTGCCGATCGCCCGCCTCGCCGCCGCGCAGGCGGCGTTGGGGGCGATCAAGCCGAAGGACGGCTGAGCCGTGGCGGGCCCGCGGCTCAGCGGCTTCGGCGGCGGGCTGCTGCTCGCTCTCGGCTGCGGTTTCGCAATCCCGTCCGAGGCCGGGACGCCGGATCTTTGCAGCGGTCAGCCCGCCGCCATGCAGCAGCCCTGCCGCGAGGCGCTGAAGCTGCTCGTGCAGGGCGGCCCGCAGGAGTCTGAGCCCGAGCCGCAGCCGGCGCGCCGCATCCTGGCGACCGGCACGCCGGAGGGCTGGCGTTACGACTACGTCCAGCCGGGCGGCATGGGGCCCGACGATGCCTGCGTCGTGGCCGGCGAGCTGGTGGTTCCGGCCGACACGCCGGTGCGTCTTCTGGTGACGGCGAGCGATACGATCCGCCCCTGGCGGCTGCCGCAATTCGGCCTGGCCCTGACCGGGGTTCCCGGCCGGGTCGAGGAGGCGACCGTCAAGCTTCCGGCGGGAGAGGCCGGCGGCGGAGCTTCGGCGCCCGGGGGCGGCGAGCAGCCGGTCGCGGTCCGGGTGCTGGCGCCCGAGGCCTATGCCGAATGGGAGGGAAAGACCCTCCCTCCGTCCTGCTTCGCCTCCGGCTGAGAGGGAGGCGGGCGGCGCCGCGCCGCGCCGGTTTGCGCAGGCCGGCGATCAGTCGATCCAGAGGCCGTGCCTGCGGTGCCAGTCCCCGATCGATTCCTCCGGAGAGTCGTCGAAGCCGAGGTCGTTCGCCCCGATCGCGGGCTCGACCCAGCCGGCCTCGAAGCGCAGCATGACATGCGTCTTCTCGGGAGCCGGCGGCTCTCGACCGAGAAGCGGGCCGCTCCGCAGCGGCAGGAACCCTTCAGCGTCACGGGCATGGTTCAGCCTCCATCCGCCCGTGGACACGCGGTCGCGCGGCGTGGTCCGGCGGCCGTCGGGCGCCTTGCTGGACGTTTCTTGCATTTCGTGCTATCCGCACTGACGTAAGACGAGATGCGGCCGGGTTCTGGCCACTCCTCCGCTTGCTGGTCCCTCCGGCTCGTGGGCATGAATCAGATCCACCACACATCGCTACAAGGCCATGGCGAGGCGTCCGCGCGTCACGTCGTGTCATCACGATAGACGCGGGATCTGAATGCAAGGACATTTGCCATGAACAAGGGCACCGTGAAGTGGTTCAACGCCACCAAGGGCTACGGCTTCATCACCCCTGAGAACGGCGGCCAGGACGTGTTCGTCCACATCTCGGCCGTGGAGCGCGCCGGCCTGCGCGAGCTGCGCGACGGCCAGGTCGTCTCCTACGAACTCGTCGCCGATCGCAAGACCGGCAAGACCTCGGCCGGCAACCTCGTCGCCGAGTGAGATGACCGATCGACCGGGCGCGCTTCGAGCGCCCCGGTCCACGACAAGCCTGCCGGCGCTGTGGCTAGCGGTTCGCCGGCGGGACCGATTCTTCGATATCCAGGCCGGGTACGGGCCGGCGGCGCAGCCGAAACCACATGCGCCCCCCGTCGCCACGGCGCCCAGAAAGCTCCTTCTTGACAAAGTTTACCGATCTCGGCCTCGCCGAGCCCCTTCTCAAGGCGCTCGCGGCCGAGGGCTATGAAACGCCCACGCCGATCCAGGCGCAGGCCATCCCCCATATTCTGCAGGGTCGCGACCTGCTCGGCGCCGCCCAGACCGGCACCGGCAAGACCGCGGCCTTCGCGCTGCCGATGCTGAACAAGCTGCTGGCGACGCCGCGGCGCCTCTCGCCGCGCGCCGTGCGCGTGCTCATCCTGTCGCCGACGCGCGAGCTCGCCGCCCAGATCGAGGCCTCGACCCGCGCCTATGCCCAGTTCACCACGCTGAAATCGACGGTGATCTTCGGCGGCGTGCCGGTCGGCAAGCAGATCCGCGCGCTCGGCGACAAGATCGACATCCTCGTCGCCACGCCCGGCCGCCTGATCGACCTCGTCGACCAGCGGGCCGTCTCGCTGCGCGAGATCGAGTTCCTCGTCCTCGACGAGGCCGACCAGATGCTCGACCTCGGCTTCATCCACGCGCTGCGCCGCATCGCCACGCTGATCCCGAAGGAGCGCCAGACGCTGCTCTTCTCGGCGACCATGCCGAAGCCGATCCGCGAGATCGCCTCCGCCTACCTCACCGACCCGGTCGAGGTCGCGGTGACGCCGGTCGCCACCACGGCGGAGAAGATCGACCAGCGCGTCGTCTTCACCGAGCAGGGCGACAAGCCGGCGCTGCTGGCGAAGACGCTGAACGTGCCCGAGCTCGAGCGCGCCATCGTCTTCACCCGCACCAAGCACGGCGCCGACAAGGTCGTGCGCCAGCTCGGCCAGGCCGGCATCGAGGCCGCCGCGATCCACGGCAACAAGAGCCAGGGCCAGCGCGAGCGCGCGCTCGGCGCCTTCCGCGACGGCTCCTTGCGCATCCTCGTCGCGACCGACATCGCGGCGCGCGGCATCGATGTCGACGGCATCAGCCATGTCGTGAACTTCGACCTGCCGAACGTGCCGGAGACCTATGTCCACCGCATCGGCCGGACGGCCCGCGCCGGGGCGGCGGGCATCGCCATCGCCTTCTGCACGCCGGAGGAGCGCGGCGACCTCGCCGCCATCGAGAAGCTCACCGGCGTCAAGCCGGCGCCGATCGGCGAGGTGCCCTATTGGGACGGCCGCACGCCGAAGAAGCCGCAGCCCAACCGCGGCGGCGGCCGCGGCCAGCAGCAGGCCCGGCCGCAGGGCCAGGGCCGGCCGCAGGGCCAGCAGGCCAAGCGGCAGGATGGCAAGCGACAGGACGGCCCGCGCAGCCATGCCGGCGGCGCTTCGCGCCCGGACCGGACGGAGCGCCACGAGCACCGGCCGCGCAATGCCGAGCGGGCGCAGCGCCCCGATCAGGGCCAGCCGCGAAAAGAAACCGCTTCCGCGAAAGAAGGGCTTGGCGGCGTCGCGTTCTTGCAGCAAAGAACACAGCAACCACGCACCAACGGCGCCCGGCGGCGCGCGCACTGACGCGCGCTCGGCCAGAACGGGGCAGGCCTCTCCGATGACGGCCTGCCTCCGCGCCAGGAGCCGGATCCGGCCAGGTTGTTCGATCTGGCCGGCGAATCCGTCTCCGGACTACTGGTAGGGGCGCGTGCTCCGGTCAGATTGCCACGCAACCTGGCCGGCGCGTAATCCAGGGCTCACGAAGGACGACAGATGGCGAAAGAAGAACTGCTTGAATTCGACGGCACCGTGGTGGAGGTGCTCCCGGACGGCAACTACCGGGTCAAGCTCGACAATGATCACGTCATCCTGGCCTATGCGGCCGGCAAGATGAAGAAGAACCGCATCCGCACCATCGCGGGCGACCGCGTCATCGTCGAGATGTCGCCCTACGACCTCGACCGCGGCCGCATCAACTTCCGCCAGAAGACGGCGGGTCCGGCGCCCGGCGGCCCGCCGCGCCAGAATTTCCGCCGCCGCTGAGCGAAGCGATGCGCCTGTCGCGGAACGAGCTTCTCTTCGTCGCGCTGGGCGCCCTTCTCGGCGCCGTCGTCGCCTGTGCCGCGAAAGCCGGTCTCGTCGCGCGCGACGGGGCCTTTCCGCCTTTCGTCATCGTGCTGCTCGGCCTGGGACTCGCCGAATTGCTGTTCGGCCAGGCCACTGGCCGCTCGCCGGGCACGCTGGTCGGCATGCCGGCCCGCTTCCTCGCCTTCGTCGTCGGGGTCTGCGTTCTCCTGCTCGGCGAACGCTACGTCTGACCGCCGCGCGGCCCGGCGCTTCCCATCCGGACGGGCACAGGCCGCCGCGCCCAGAAAAAACCCCGGCGCGGGGCCGGGGTGTCAGTGGTCGTTTCCGTGGATGAAGGGTCTGCGTGAATCAGTTCGGCGCCGGGCTCAGTAGCGGGCGCGGGACCAGTATTGCGAACCGGGGCTGACCAGGACCTGGCGCTGCCGCGTCGCGTAGACGGCGGGGATCTCCTGCCGGACGACCCGGGTGGGACTCACCATCACCTTGCGCTGGCGCTGCGTGTAGACGGCGGGAATCGTCTCGTAGTCGACGCTCGCCGGCGAAACCTCGACCTGGCGGCTCCGGTAGCCGTATCGGGCGGGGACATCGACCCAGCAGCCGACGGTGTTGCCCCAGGCGTCCCGGGTGACTTCCCAGCGGCGGCCCGCCGGCGCGATCAGCACCTTTTCCGTGACGGTCTCGTAGACCGCCGCCCGGTGATGCGGGATCTGGCGGGCCGGGGCGATCATCACGTTTTCGGTGACGGTCTCGTATTCGGCGGGGACGACATGGCGCTGCACCTGCGCCGGGCGGAGCTGATAGGTCTCGTCCACGGTGCCGTAGACCGGCGGCGTGGTGACGAGGTTGTAGCAGGCCGAGCCGTGGCAGCCGCCGGCCTGGGCGGTGCCGGCGCCGAGCATCAGAAGGATCGTGAAGGCGGAGGCGGCGAGAAGCGGCCGGGATGTGAGCGAGCGCACCATGTTGGACCTGACCTGTCGGTTCCGGCGTCTCTGCGCCGTTTCTTGGGGTCAGGAAGCCCGCTCCGGGTGATGAACGCAAGGTAAACGCTGAAACAAGGTAAAATTAACCACATCCGCGGCGCGGCGGGTGCGGCCCGATCTTGCGTTCAACGACCTGGAATCGCTGGCGATTCCGTTCAGGTCTGGCCGGGGCGGAGCTGGTAGAAGACGTGCTGGCCGATGGTGTCCATCTTCTTCAGCCGCTTCGCCCAGTAGGGCCTGACATAGCGCGCGTGATAATGCGTCGAGGCGCCGACCTCGGCGAGATAGGTCGTGCCCTCATAGACCTCGCGGGCGATGCGCACGGCGTCGCGCCAGGGTCCGGGCTCGGTGATGCGCAGCGACTTGCCCTCGCAGGCGAAGGTGAACTGGCAGGAGAGGTAGCGGTTGGCGTTCTGGTAGACCGTGCCGCAGACGCTGTTCGGATAGAGCCCGCTCTTCACCCGGTTCAGCACCACCTGCGCGACGGCGGCCTGGCCCTCGGCCGATTCCGAGCGGGCCTCGAAATAGACCGCCTCGGCGAGGCAGCGCTGCTCGCGGGCCATGTTCTCCGGTGCGATCAGCCCGGCATAGCTCTGCCGCACGCCCGGCGCCGCGAGGCGCAGGTCCCGGCTGGCGGGGGCGGATGTCAGGGCGATCTGCTCCGGCTGCGCGCCATGCGGCGGCAGGGCGGGCGGCGTCAGCTCCGCCATGGCGATGGCGGAGCGCGGTGTCGAGGAGCCGTTCTGCAAGGCGACCGGCACGGCCGGCGAGGAACCGTCGATGCTGTCGAGATAGAGCTCCGCCTGCCGGGCGGAGGTGATCCGCGGCTTCGGCGAGACCGGCGAGGACTCCGACAGGGCCGGGTCGGTCAGCCCCTCGTCGAAGGGATAGGGCTCGAAATTGCGCGGCGGCCCGTCCACCGCCTCGGCCGCGCGCATCGCGTCGAGCGAGAAGCCGCCCGAGATGAGCCGGGGCTGCGTGTCGCCGAAGACGACCTGCTCCAATTCGAGGGAGGGCTGGCCGGTCAGCCCCGGCCGCAGGCTCGGCAGCATGTCGCCCTTGGCGGTGCGGTCGACCTCCGGGAAGCCGCTCGCCGAACGCTTCAGGTCCTCGCGCGGCTGCCGCGGATCGACCACGATGCGCCGCTCCGGATCCTCGAAGGACAGGCTCGTCCGCACGATCGCCGAGGTCAGCGCCAGCCCCGGCAGGCGGAAGGCGCTCGCCGCCACCAGCATCGAAGGGCCTTCGGCCAGCTCCGAGGCGGGGCCGGGCATGCTGCGCGGAATCAGGCTGGAGGGCAGGCCGGTCGGCCCGAAATTCTGCCCGGCCGAGGCGGTGAAGGACACCAGCAGCCCGACCGACAGCGCCCAGGGCGCGGCCGTGGCCGCGGCCCATCTGAGCCCCGGCGCCCGTCCGCCCCGCTTCCGTCTGTGAAGACGCAAATGACTCAAAACGACGCACCCGTCCCGGCGACACGGAACCGAAGACGGCCGGCGATTCCCCGTGTCCTCGTTGGAATCCGTTATCGCCTCGGTAAGGTTGAGCGGCGGTTAACGACGGAGCGTTCTTCGCTCCGATCGCCCTCGCCGTCGTTGCGCGGAGCAAGGCGACGAAGCGGTCCAGGGCACCGGGTTGAACGTCTCGCCCAGCCCCCTGGATTGCTTCGCTGTGCTCGCAAGGACGGCTGTGGCGTGGTCACCCATATCGCGGCCGTGATGTCGGGTTTCACGAAAACGCGCTGGTTGCAGCCGGGCCGAGCCGTTAACGTGTAGCCACACAGTCGCCATCTCGGAGAAATGCATGAGCTCCACCCCGGCAAGCGCCAGACCGGCGCGCAGCTACGCGCCGGAGATCATCGTCGCGGCCGGTT
Source organism: Hyphomicrobiales bacterium (assembly GCA_900466745.1). Lineage (GTDB taxonomy): Bacteria > Pseudomonadota > Alphaproteobacteria > Rhizobiales > Beijerinckiaceae > Allobosea > Allobosea minatitlanensis. The sequence continues at coordinate 62,286 of UBNE01000009.1, forward strand.
GCCTGATCGCGCTGATCACCTTCGGGCCGCGGGCCAGCGCGGGCCTGTTCCAGATCCCGATGACGCTGCAGTTCCACTGGGGCCGCGACATCTTCGGCCTGGCCCTGGCGATCCAGAACCTGCTCTGGGGCCTCGGCGCGCCCTTCGCCGGCGCCATCGCCGACCGCTACGGCACGGTGCGGGTGCTCTGCGTCGGCGCGCTGCTCTATGCCGCCGGCCTCGTCGTCATGGCCTATGCGACGACGCCGCTCCAGCTCCATCTCGGCGCCGGCGTGCTGATCGGCTTCGGTCTCTCCGCCTGCTCGTTCAATCTCGTCCTCGCCGCCTTCGGCAAGCTCCTGCCGGAGCAGTGGCGGCCGATGGCCTTCGGCGCCGGCACGGCGGCCGGCTCCTTCGGCCAGTTCCTGTTCCCGCCGATCGGCAACATCCTGATCGATACGCTCGGCTGGCAGCAGGCGCTGGTGGTCTTCGCCATGACGCTGCTGCCGGTGCTGCCGATCTCGGTCATCCTGGCGACGCGCAAGCTCGGGCCGGGAGCCGGCGCGGCCGCCGCGAGCCTGCCCAACCAGACGGTGATGCAGGCGCTGACCGAGGCCTTCCGGCACCGCAGCTACGTGCTGCTCGTGCTCGGCTTCTTCACCTGCGGCTTCCAGCTCGCCTTCATCACCGTCCACATGCCGGCCTATCTGCGCGACACCGGCCTGCCGGCCTGGGTCGGCGGCTGGACGCTCGCCGTGATCGGGCTGGCCAATGCCGCGGGCTCGCTCTCCTCGGGCTGGCTCTCGACCCGGATGCCGAAGCGTCATCTTCTCGCCTGGATCTATTTCGGCCGCGCCGTCGCGATCGCCGCCTTCATCCTGATCCCGGCGAGCCCGCTGACGGCGCTGACCTTCGGCGTGGTCATCGGCCTGTTCTGGCTTTCCACGGTGCCGCCGACCTCCTCGCTGGTCATGCTGATGTTCGGCACGAAATACATGGCGATGCTCTATGGCTTCGCCTTCTTCTCGCATCAGGTCGGCGGGTTCCTCGGCGTCTGGCTCGGCGGCGTCCTCTATGAATCGATGGGCAACTACCAGTTCGTCTGGTGGCTCTCGGTGGCGCTCGGCATCGCCTCGGCGCTGATCAACCTGCCGATCGTCGAGCGCCCGGTCGAGCGGCCGCAGGCGCAGCCGGCCTGATCCGGAAGGGGCTCGCCGCATGGGCGACGGGGTTGCGGCGGCGGCTCGCCCGCCGCTGCGACCTCGTCGGCCGTCGCGGCAATCGCCGCGCTACCCGGAGCCCTCGATCAGCGCCCTCTGCCGCATCAGTTCGCCGAAGCAATAGTCCATGAAGGCCCGCACGCGGGGCACATGGCGGATATCGGGATGGGTCAGCACCCACAGCCCCGTCGCGAAATCGGGATTGGGCGGCATCAGGCGCATCAGCCCCGGCCGCCGGTCGGCGATGAAGCAGGGCAGGGGACCGATGCCGAGCCCCAGCTCGACCGCCTCGGTGATGCCGAGCACGGCGGAGCTCTTCAGCGCGATCCGCTCGGGCGCGACATGCTCGCGCACGAAGCGCGCCGCCTTCACATGGGCGAGCTGGTCGCCGAGCGCGACCCAGTCGCGCCGGTAGAGCGCGGCGGGGTCGGCCTGTTCCGCCGTCGCGCCTTCGGCGGCCCGGCCGTAGATCGCCCAGGCGAGGGTGGCGACGCGCCGCCCGACCAGCGTCTCGCCCGGCGTGTCGCTGGCGCGGATCGCGACATCCGCGTCGCGCTTGGACAGGTTGAGCGCCTGGTTGCCGATCACGACATCGAGCCGGATCCCCGGATGCGCCTGCCGGAAACCGGCGAAGATCGGCAGCAGCAGATGCAGATGCAGCGTGTCGGTGGTCGTGACCCTGACCTCGCCGGAGGGGGCGACGTCGCGCCCGGCGAGGCGGCGGGAGAAGGCGGAGACGTCCTCCTCCATCCGGCCGGCCAGCGCCGCCATCTCGGCGCCGGCGACGGTCGCGACATAGCCGGTCTTGCGCCGCTCGAAGAGCGGCATCCCGACCATCTCCTCGATCTGGCCGAGGCGCCGGAACACGGTGGAGTGATTGACCGACAGCGCCGTGGCGGCGCCGGTCAGCCCGCCATGGTCGCTGATCGCCTTGACCAGGCGGAAATCGTCCCAGGCGAGCTTGGAAGCCATGGCGCGTCTTCTCCCGCCGCAACGCAAGCCGATATCTTGCATCGATGCAAGTTGACCATGCTGTGCCTTGGCCGAATGGCCCGGTCATCCCCGGGTCTTCCTCCGCTCGCCCCGGATGACCGCGCTATCGTGGTGCGGCCGCGCGGCGCAGCCGGTCGTTGATCGCCTCGCCCAGCCCCTGCTCGGGAATGCGGGCGACCGCGATGGTCGCCGGCCCGCTTGCGTCGAGGCGGCGCAGATAGCCGAAGAGATGGGCCGCCGCCTCGCGCAGGTCGCCGCTCGGGCTCAGATTGAGCGCCTGCGGATGGTCCTGCCGGTCGGGGCCGAAGCCGAGCCAGGCCTCGCCGTCGCGCGGCGCCTCGGCATCGAGCCTGACGCGCGCCGCCGGGGCGTAATGGGAGGCCAGCAGGCCGGGCGAGATCGGCGCATGGCCGGCGTCGCCGGCGATCGCCAGCGGGCGCCCGATCGCGTGCTCGATGGCCTCGCGCGGCACCCCGCCGGGACGCAGCAGGCGCGGCGCGCCGTCGAGGCAGGCGACGATGGTCGATTCGACCCCGACCTCGGTCGAGCCGGCGTCGAGCACGGCGTCGATGCGCCCGCCGAGATCGGCGAGGGCATCCTCGGCGCTCGTGGCGCTGATCCGGCCGGAGCGGTTGGCGGAGGGCGCCGCGATCGGCCGCCCGGCCGCCGCCAGCACCGCATGCGCGACGGGATGGGCCGGGACGCGCAGCGCCACGGTGGCGAGGCCCGCCCGGGCGAGGTCGCTCACCGTGCAGCCGGGAGCGGCCGGCACCACCAGCGTCAGCGGCCCCGGCCAGAAGGCTTGCGCCAGCGCCAGCGCATGGGCGTCGAACAGCCCCTGCCGGCGGGCGCTCGCCAGATCGGGCAGATGCGCGATCAGCGGGTTGAAGCTCGGCCGCTCCTTGGCGGCGTAGATGCCGGCGACGGCGGCGCCGGAGGTGGCGTCGGCCGCGAGGCCGTAGACGGTCTCGGTCGGCAGGGCGACGAGCCCGCCCGCCCGCAGCAGCGCCGCCGCCTCGGCGATTCCGGCGGCGTCGGCGGCGAGGCGCCTGGTCGGGCGGGAAGAGGAAGGTTGCTGATTCAAGCGAGATTGACCGGATATGGTTTATACATAAACTAACTCGCCGGCGGCGCGATACGGGACGAAGGTCGCGCTCGTCTGCGCGTGGCATAGGCGATAGTTCCTCGCTACCATCGCGGCAACGGCAAAAGCGGGGCGCGGCGGCGTTTCGGTCCGGCAGCGGCCCCAAGGAGATGATCGATGAGCTATCGCGCCCCGGTTTCGGACATGCTGGCGACCCTGCGCCATGTCGCCGGCCTCGACCGGCTGATCGCCGACGGGCTGGCGCCCGAGCTCGAGGGCGGCGTCGCGGAGGCGGTGCTCGACGAGGCGGCGAAATTCGCCGCGGACGTCATCGCGCCGCTGAACCGTGTCGGTGATCTCAACGGCTCGAAGCTGAAGGACGGCGCCGTCACCACCCCGCCGGGCTGGAAGGAAGCCTACAAGGCCTGGGCCGAGGCCGGCTGGAACGCGCTGCCGGCGCCCGAGGCCTATGGCGGGCAGGGCCTGCCGGCGCTGCTGCAATCGGCCTGCATCGAGATGTGGAACTCGGCCGCCTTCGCCTTCGCGCTCGGCCCGCTGCTGACGGTCGGGGCCATCGAGGCGCTGCATGCCCATGGCTCCGAGCACCTCAAGGAGACCTATCTCGCCAAGCTCGTCTCGGGCGAGTGGATGGGCACGATGAACCTGACCGAGCCGCAGGCCGGCTCCGACCTCAACGCGCTGCGCAGCAAGGCCGAGCGCGCCGGGGACGGCACCTATCGCATCACCGGCCAGAAGATCTTCATCACCTATGGCGAGCACGACCTGACGGACAACATCGTCCATCTGGTGCTGGCGCGCCTGCCCGACGCTCCTGCCGGCACGCGCGGCATCTCGCTCTTCCTGGTGCCGAAATACCTGGTCAATGCCGACGGCTCGCTCGGCGCGCATAACGACCTGCGCTGCTCCGGCATCGAGCACAAGCTCGGCATCCACGCCTCGCCGACCTGCTCCATGGCTTTCGGCGACAATGGCGGCGCGATCGGCTGGCTGATCGGCGAGGAGAATCGCGGCCTCGCCTGCATGTTCACGATGATGAACAATGCCCGGCTCAACGTCGCGCTGCAGGGCGTCGCCATCGCCGAGCGCGCCTATCAGCAGGCGCTGGCCTTCGCTCATGAGCGCAGGCAGGGCACCGCGCTCGACGCGCCGAAGGGCGCCCCGATGAGCCCGATCATCGTCCACCCGGATGTGCGCCGCATGCTGATGGACATGCGCGCCAAGACGCAGGCCGCCCGCGCCATCTCCTATCAGGTCGCCGAGGCGCTCGACCGTTCGCATCGCGAGGCCGACGAGGGCAGGCGCAAGGCGGCGGCCGAGCGCGCCGCCATCCTCACCCCCATCGCCAAGGCCTATTCCACCGATATCGGCATCGACGTCGCCTCGACCGGCGTGCAGGTCCATGGCGGCATGGGCTTCATCGAGGAGACCGGCGCGGCCCAGCATCTGCGCGACGCCCGCATCGCCGCGATCTACGAGGGCACCAACGGCATCCAGGCGATCGACCTCGTCACCCGCAAGCTGCCCCTGTCCGGCGGCGAGGCGGTCAAGGCGCTGATCGCCGAGATGCGCGGCATCGTCGCCGAGGTCGAGCGCGCCAACACGCCGGGCTTCGGCCATGCCGCGGCGCGGCTCGGCGCGGCCGTCGACGCGCTGGAGCGCGCGACGCAGTGGATGCAGGCGGCGCTCGGCGCGGCTCCGGCCGACGCCCTGGCCGGCGCGACGCCCTATCTCAAGCTCTTCGCGCTCGCGCAGGGCGGCACCGGGCTGGCGAGGAAGGCGCTCGCGACCCGCTCGGAGGCGGAGAGCGCCGGCGACCTCGCCACCGCCCGCTTCTATGCCGAATATCTCGCGGCCGAGGCGCCGGCCCTCGAGCTCGCCGTGACGGAGGGCGCCGGCGCCATCGCCGATGCGGCGGCGGTCTTCGCGGCGTGAATGGCTGGCGGCCTCGTTCAGGCCGGCGCGCCTTTGCGTGCGCGGATATGCAGGAACAGCGGCGCGACCCGCGTATCGGCGAGATAGGGCACCGCCCGCGCCGTCTGCGCATCGACGCGGGGCTCGGCCATATGCTCGATGGCGAGCCCGGCCGCGACGATCATCGCAACCCATTCGCTCAGGGTGCGATGGAAGCGCGGCACGCGGAACGGCTTGACCGCCGCCTTGACCTCGGCCGGCGCGGCGCCGAAGCGAAAGGTCTCGATCTCGCCGTCGACGCCGTCGAAATAGCGCCCGACCTCGATCGCGCGGATGCTGCCGTCCGCCTCGCGCAGCACCTTGCGATAGGGCGGTGCGAAGCAGGGATGCAGGATCGAGAACTGCAGGAAGCCGCCGGGCTTCAGCACCCGCGCCGCCTCGCCCAGGGCACGATCCTGCCGGGGCATGTCCATCAGCGACATGAAGGCGGTGGCGAAGTCGAAGCTGGCATCCGCGAAGGGCAGGGCGGTGCCGTCGGCTTCGCGATAGGCGATGCCGAGCGGCTGCGCGTCCTCGGCTTCGCGCGCGTGCCGCACGAAGGTCGGCGCCATGTCGATGGCGGACATGCGGGCTCCCGCCTGCGCCAGCTTGCGGGTGTTGCCGCCTTCGCCGCAGCCGATGTCGAGGCCGCACAGCCCCGCGATCGGCGGCAGGTCGGCCAGGAAGGCGGGCGTGTTCAGGCCGTCGCGATAGAGGTCGTATCCGGCGCGCGCATGCGCCGTCCAGGTTTCGGCATTGGCCTCCCAGAAGGAGGCGGCATCGGCGCTGTCCATGGCTCTGCTCCGGTTCGGGGGGAGGGGGGCTATAGAGCAGCGGTCGGTTCGTGGCTAGCCGATTTCCTTTCCACCCATGCGGGTCATCCCGGGCGCAGCGAAGCGGAGACCCGGGATCCATGCCTGAGCGTCTCCGGCAAAGGTTCAGGCATGGATCCCGGATCGGCGCCGCTGGCGCGGCTTGTCCGGGACGACGACGCTGGGATGGAGCGAGGGAGCCTATCAGGCTCGGGGGGGTCGGCATGAACACCGTCCCGCCGTCCCTCGCCGGCCGCATCTGCCTCGTCGCGGGCGCCTCGCGCGGGCTCGGGCGCGGCATCGCCGCGGCGCTGGGCGCGGCCGGCGCGACGGTCGTCGTCACCGGCCGCTCCAGCGAGGCCGGGCCGCGCACCGACCAGCGGCCCGAGACCTTCGAGGACGCCGCCCGCGAGGTCGAGGCGGCCGGCGGCAAGGGCCATCCCTATCGCTGCGACCACACCCGCGAGCGCGATGTCGACGGGCTGGTCTCCTGGTGTCTGCGCCGCTTCGGCCGGCTGGACTGCGTCGTCGATGCCGTCTGGGGCGGCAACGAGGGCTATGACGGCGAGCGCTACCCCGACGGCTCCGGCTACGGCACGCCGTTCTGGCGCCGTCCCGCGGCACGGCTGGGCGAGAGCTTCGAGAGCGGCGTCTATGCCCAGCTCCTGCTTGCCCGCGCGGTGGCGCCGGCGATGGTGCAGATGCGCTCCGGCCTGATCGTCACGGTGGGCTTCGACACCGGCTCGGGCTATCTCGGCGACGTCTTCTACGACCTCGCCAAGGCGGCGATGAACCGGCTGACCTTCGCGATGGCGGCGGAGCTGGCGCCCTTCGGCGTCACCGCGCTCGGCCTCTCGCCCGGCCATGTCCTGACCGAGCGCGTCCGCGATGCGGGCCTCGCATCCGAGACGACCGAGACGCCGCTCTATGCCGGCCGCGCCGTGGCGGCGCTGGCGGCCGACCGCCAGGTCGCGCGCCATGCCGGGCAGGTGCTGCGCGTCGCCGATCTGGCGCGCCTCTACGGCTTCACCGACCGGGACGGTTCGCAGCCGGGCCGTTTCACCATCACGGACGAACAGGGAGGCGGCGATGTCGCTCAAGGGTAAGACGCTCTTCATCACCGGCGGCTCGCGCGGCATCGGGCTCGCCATCGCGCTCAGGGCCGCGCGCGACGGCGCCAACGTCACCATCGCCGCCAAGACGGCCGAGCCGCATCCGAAACTGCCCGGCACGATCTATACCGCGGCAGCCGAGATCGAGGCCGCCGGCGGCGCATGCCTGCCGCTGATGGTCGATGTCCGCGACGAGGAGAGCGTCGCCGGGGCGATCGCCAAGACGGCCGAGACCTTCGGCGGCATCGACATCGTCGTGAACAACGCCAGCGCGATCCAGCTCACCAACACCGAGGCGACCGACATGAAGCGCTTCGATCTGATGCACCAGATCAACACGCGCGGCACCTTCATGGTCTCGAAATACGCCATTCCCCATCTGGAGAAGGCCGAAAACCCGCATATCCTGATGCTGTCGCCGCCGCTCGACATGAAGACGCAGTGGTTCGCGCCGCATCTGGCCTATTCCATCGCCAAATACGGCATGAGCCTGTGCGTGCTCGGGCTTTCCGGCGAGCTGGCGCGCAAGGGCATCGCGGTCAACGCGCTCTGGCCGCGCACCACCATCGCCACCGCCGCCGTGAAGAACCTGCTCGGCGGCGACAAGATGGTGCAGGCGAGCCGTACCCCCGAGATCCTGGCCGACGCCGCGCATCTGATCTTCTGCAAACCCTCGCGCGAATTCTCCGGCCATTTCCTGATCGACGACAGCTTCATGGCCGGCGAGGGCGTCACCGATTTCACGCCCTATCGCGTCGACCCCTCGGTGCCGCTGATGCCGGACTTCTTCGTGCCGGCCGACAGCCTGCCGCCGCAGGGCGTCAAGGGCGGGGTCTGAGGCAAGGCGCCCCACGCGCCGTCATGGGGAGGGGCGTGGCGACGAGGCAACCCAGGGGGACTGGGCGGCGCTCAGCCCCATCCTTCCCGGATTGCTTCGCTGCGCTCGCAATGACGGTAGCATGACGAGGCACCGTCATCGGTTTGACACGCGGCCCGGATCGGAGTTCCTGCCGATTCCCATCCCGCCCGTGCAGCGAGATTCGCGCCATGCTGACGATTCACGGCATCTGCCCGGATTCGGGCGACAGGCTCCGGCAGGCCAGCGCGGCCTCGGACGGGAGCTTGCCCGCCGATGCGATCTGGATCGACCTGCTCAACCCCACCCATGACGAGGACCGGCGCGTCGAGGAGCATCTCGGCATCGAGATTCCGACGCGCGAGGAGATGCACGACCTCGAGCCCTCGGAGATCATCTACACCGAGAACGGCGCCCGCTACATGACGGCGCGCGTCATCTGCCAGTCGGAGAGCATCGTTCCGAAGCTGGCCGACGTCACCTTCATCCTCACCGAGAAGGCGCTGGTCACCGTGCGCTACGACGAGCCCGGCGCCTTCAACATCTTCCTCAACCGGGCGACCAAGCCGGGCGGCTGCGGCCGGCAGCCCGAGGCGGTGCTCGACGGGCTGATCGAGGCGATCGTCGACCGCGCCGCCGAGGTGCTGCGCGGCGTCGGCGACAAGGTCGACATGGCCTCGCGCCGGATCTTCGCCGGCCGCGCCCAGGACGTCGAGCAGGGCGGCGTCTACCAGGTGGTGATCCAGCGGATCGGCCAGCACGAGCACATCATCTCGAATGTCCGCGAGAGCATGATGTCGATCGAGCGCGTGCTGCTCTTCCTCTCGGCCAACTACAACCGGCCGAAGAAGGCGGCGACCGGCTTCTCGGCCGAATGGCGCTCGGCGGTGCGCGACGTGCAGGCCATCGAGGAGCACGCGACCTTCCTCTCCAGCAAGCTGCAATTCATGCTCGACGCCACGCTCGGCCTCGTCTCGATCGAGCAGAACAAGATCATCAAGCTGTTCTCGGTGGTCTCGGTGGCGCTGATGCCGCCGACCCTGATCGCCTCGATCTATGGCATGAACTTCAGGGCCATGCCGGAGTTGGACTGGCGGTGGGGCTATCCGCTGGCGCTGGTCTCGATGGTCCTCTTCGCGGTGCTGCCCTATCTGTTCTTCCGCTGGAAGCGCTGGCTGTGACGCGGCGTTGCGGGCGGTTGCGCCAGAGCATCGGACCGAGAAGTGGAATCCGCTTTTCGGAGAAATCCGTTGCGCCAACAATGAGATCGATCATCGTTACCGCGTCCGAAAGGACGCGCGATGATCTAGGATCCGGATGACCCAGCCGCAGCTTCTCTCCGTCCTCCTCGTCGCCGGCATGATGGCCGCCTTCCTCTGGGGCCGCCTCCGCTACGACATCGTCGCGATGCTGGCGCTGCTCGCCGCGGTCGCGCTCGGGCTCGTCCCCGCCGCCGAGGCCTTCAAGGGCTTCTCCGACGACATCGTCGTCATCGTCGGCAGCGCGCTGGTGCTGAGCGCCGCGGTCGCCCGCTCGCGGATCATCGAAAGGCTGTTCTCGAAGCTGGGCTCCGGCACGGCCTCGACGCATTGGCAGGTGCCGCTGCTGGTCTTCTCGGTCGCGATCCTGTCGGCGATCATCAAGAACATCGGCGCGCTCGCGATGATGCTACCGATCGCCTACCAGCTCGCGCGCAAGGGTGGAAAATCCCCCTCCGTCTTCCTGATGCCGATGGCCTTCGCCTCGCTGCTCGGCGGCATCGTCACGCTGGTCGGCACCTCGCCGAACGTCATCGTCGCCCGCGTGCGGCAGGAACTCGGCGGCGAGCCGTTCCGCATGTTCGACTTCGCCCCGGTCGGCATCGTCGTGGCGCTCGCGGGCTGCGCCTTCCTCAGCGTCGGCTACCGGCTCCTGCCGCGCGGCCGGCGCGGCGCCGCCTCGCTCGACCAGGCCATCGCGATCAAGGACTACCTCACCGAGGCGCGGCTCGGCCCCAAATCGGCGCTGGCGGGCAAGACCGTCGCCGCGCTCAAGGCGCTGGGCGGCGGCAATGTCGAGATCGTGCAGATCCTGCGCGACGAGCGCCGCGTCAAGGCGCCCTTGCCCGATGCCGGGCTGCGCGCGGGCGACCTGCTGCTGCTGCGCGGCGACGCCGCCCTGCTCGAGCGCGTCGTGGCCGAGGGCGGACTCGACCTGATCGGCAAGGACCGGCCGACGGAGAAGGAGGACGCGCTCGACCCGGACCGCACGGCCGAGGCGATCATCGGCCCGGATTCCGTGCTGGTCGGCCAGTCGGCCGGCGATATCGGCCTGCATGCCCGCTTCGGGGTCAACATGCTGGCGATCAGCCGTTCCGGCGAGCGCTTCAGCCAGCGGCTGCGCGACATCCGGCTGCGGGCCGGCGACGTCGTGGTGATTCAGGGCGACGAGAAGCTGCTGCCGGAGAAGCTCTCGGAGATGGGCCTGCTGCCGCTGGCGGACCGCCTCGTGCCGCTGGGCTCGACCCGGCGCGTGGTGCTGACCGTCGCCATCGCGCTCGCGGCCGTGGCGACGCTGGCAGCCGGGCTCGCGCCGGTGCCGCTGGTCTTCTTCGCGGCGGCCGTGCTGCTCATTGCCTTCCGCTGCGTGCCGCTGCGCGAGGCCTATCGCAACATCGACGCGCCGATCCTGATCATGCTCGCCGCGCTGATCCCGGTCAGCGATTCGTTGCGGACGACGGGCACCACGGAGCTGTTCGCCTCCTGGCTGGCGCTGTTCGGCGCCGGGCTGCCGGGCTGGGCCGCCGTCGCGCTGATCCTGATCGCGGCGATGGCGGTGACGCCCTTCCTCAACAACGCGGCGACCGTGCTGGTGATGGCGCCGATCGGTGCGGGCTTCGCCCGGAACCTGGACTACAATCCCGACGCCTTCCTGATGGCGGTGGCGATCGGCGCGGCCTGCGACTTCCTCACGCCGATCGGCCATCAGTGCAACACGCTGGTGATGGGCCCCGGCGGCTACCGCTTCGGCGATTATGCCCGGCTCGGCGCGCCGCTCTCGCTGATCGTCATCCTGCTCGCCGTGCCGATGATCCTGCTGGTCTGGCCGCTGCGGTAGGGGCTCGGCGCCCGGCGGATGCCGTGCGGGCCCGGCTCAGGCCAGCACCCGCGCCATGACCTGCTTCAGCGCCCGGTCGTCGCGCTCCAGCCAGCCGGGAATCGGCAGGTCCTTCGAGCGCAGGAACTCCGGGTTGAACAGCTTCGACTGGTAGCGCGTGCCGTAGTCGCAGAGCACCGTCACGATGGTATGGCCCGGCCCCATCCGCTGCGCCAGCCGGATCGCGCCGGCGACGTTGATCCCCGACGAGCCGCCGAGGCACAGGCCCTCATGCTCCAGCAGGTCGAAGACGATCCGCACCGCTTCCGCGTCCGGGATCTGGAAGGCGGCGTCGACCGTCAGCCCTTCGAGATTGGCGGTGATCCGGCCCTGGCCGATGCCCTCGGTGATCGAGGAGCCTTCCGCCTTGAGCACGCCGGTCGTGTACCAGGAATAGAGCGCGGCGCCCATCGGATCGGCGAGGCCGATCGTCACCTTGGGGTTGCGCGCCTTCAGCGCCATGCCGACGCCGGCGAGCGTCCCGCCCGAGCCGACCGCGCAGATGAAGCCGTCGACCGCGCCGGCCGTCTGCTCCCAGATCTCCGGCCCGGTGGTGTCGAGATGGCCCTGCCGGTTGGCGACGTTGTCGAACTGGTTGGCCCAGACCGCGCCGTTGGGCCCGGTCTTCGCCAATTCCTCGGCGAGGCGGCCCGAAACCTTCACATAATTGTTCGGATTGGCGTAGGGCGCGGCCGGCACCTCGACCAGCGTCGCGCCGGCGAGCCGCAGCATGTCCTTCTTTTCCTGGCTCTGCGTCTCGGGGATGACGATGACCGAGCGATAGCCCAGCGCATTGCCGACCAGCGCGATGCCGATGCCGGTATTGCCCGCCGTGCCCTCGACGATGACGCCGCCCGGCTTCAGCAGCCCCTTCGCCTCGGCGTCGCGGATGATGGCGAGCGCGGCACGGTCCTTGACCGACTGGCCGGGATTCATGAATTCGGCCTTGCCGAGGACGGTGCAGCCGGTTTCCGCCGAGGCCCTCTGCAACTTGATCAGCGGCGTGTTGCCGATGGCTTCGATGACGCCGTCCTTGAGGTCGATCTTCGCGCGGATGGTCATGGCCGGATTTCCCAATTCGTCCCTGACCTGATAGGCGAAAGCCTTGCAGAGGTCACCAGCAAGCGGTCGGCCCGCCCCGAGTTCGGAACAATGCCAGTCGCCAAGCCGCAAGCCGGAGAGAAATCTTCTCCGAAGCTCGCCATGAACGAAATCCTGTCCGTCGATCGGCTCGGGCAGCGCGGCGACGGCATCGCGCGGGGGCCGTCCGGCAGTGTCTTTATTCCTTATGCGCTGCCGGGAGAGACCGTGCGCGCCGTGGTCGATGGCGAGCGCGGCCAGCTCGTCGAGATCATCGCGCCGGCCGAATCCCGCATCGCCGCGATCTGCCCGCTTTTCACCCGCTGCGGCGGCTGCGCCGCCCAGCACATGGCGCCGGGGCTCTATCGCGAATGGAAGCGCCGGCAGGTCGTGACCGCGCTGGAGCATGCCGGCGTCGCCGCCCCGGTCGGCGATCTGGTCGACGCCCATGGCGCCGGGCGCCGGCGCGTCACCTTCCATGCCCGCCGCCAGGGCGAGGCGATGGTCGCCGGCTTCATGGCGGCGCGCAGCCATGAGCTGATCGCGGTCGAGGCCTGTCCGGTGCTGGCGCCGGGCCTCGACCGCGCGCCGGCCGTGGCGCAGATGCTGGCGAGCCGCATGGGCGGCGCCGGCAAGCCGCTCGACATCCAGATCACGGCCTCGGAGGCCGGGCTCGATGTCGACCTGCGCGGCCACGGCCCGCTCGGCGACAGGCTCAGGCTCGCCCTGACCCAGCTCGCGGAGCGGCTCGACCTCGCCCGGCTCTCCAACCATGGCGAGATCGTCGTCGAGCGCCGCCCGCCCTTGCAGCGCATGGGCAAGGCGCTGGTCGCTCCTGCCGCCGGCGGCTTCCTGCAGGCGACGGCGCTGGGCGAGGAGACTCTGGCGGAGCTCGTCACCGCCGCCCTGCCGAAAGGCAGGCGCGCCGCCGATCTCTTCGCCGGCTGCGGCCCGTTCAGCTTCCGCATCGCGGAGCGGATGCAGGTCACCGCCATCGAGAGCGACAAGGCGGCGATGCTGGCGCTGGCGAAGGGTTTCGGCGCCACGCCGGGCCTGAAGCCGATCGCGACCGAGACGCGCGACCTCTTCCGCCGCCCGCTGCTGGAGCATGAACTCAACGGCTTCGACGTGGTGGTGCTCGATCCGCCGCGTGCCGGCGCCGAGGCGCAGGTCAGGCGGCTGGCGGCCTCGAAGGTCAGGGACGTGATCTATGTTTCCTGCGACGCCGGCAGCTTCGCGCGCGACGCCGCGATTCTGGTTGCGGGCGGCTATGCGCTGGAGGCCGTGACGCCGGTCGACCAGTTCCGCTATTCCGCTCATGTCGAGCTGGTCGGCGTGTTCCGGCGGGGCAGGAAGGGCTAGGGCTTCACGATGAGCGCAATTCTCGATCGTATGGCCGGCATCGTCGGCGCGAAGAACGTCGTCACCGATGCCGACGCGATGGTGCCCTATCTCAAGGAATGGCGCGATCTGTTCCGCGGCAAGGCTCGCGGCGTGGTCCGTCCCGGCTCGACCGCCGAGGTCGCCGAGCTGGTGAAGCTTGCGGCCGAGACCGGTACGACGCTGGTGCCGCAGGGCGGCAATACCGGCCTCGTCGGCGGCCAGATCCCGATCGCGGACGGCAGGGAGATCATCCTCTCGCTGCAGCGCCTGGACAAGGTCCGCGCCGTCGACGCCGAGGGCGACACCATGATCGTCGAGGCCGGCGTCACGCTGAAGCGGGCGCAGGACGCGGCGGAGGCGGCAGGCCGTCTCTTCCCGCTCTCGCTGGCCTCCGAAGGCTCCTGCACCGTCGGCGGCAATCTCTCGACCAATGCCGGCGGCACCGCCGTCCTCGCCTACGGCAATGCCCGCGAGCTCTGCCTCGGGCTTGAGGTCGTGCTGCCGGACGGGCGCATCTGGAACGGCCTGCGCCAGCTCCGCAAGGACAACACCGGCTACGATCTGAAGGACCTCTTCATCGGCGCCGAAGGCACGCTCGGCATCATCACCGCGGCCGTGCTCAAGCTTTTCCCGCTGCCGGCGGTGCGCGCCACGGCCTTCCTCGCCGTGCCGAATCCGGAAGCGGCGCTGGACCTGCTCAACGCCGCCAAGGCCGGCGCCGGCGGCACGCTCACCACTTTCGAGCTGATGCCGCGCATCGGCCTCGACTTCGTCCTGCGCCATGCGTCGGGCGCGCGCGATCCGCTCTCCGAGCCGTCGCCCTGGTATGTGCTGATGGAGGTTTCGGCCCAGTCCGCCGCCGGGCTCGACGCGCATGTCGAGGCCTTCCTCGGCGAGGCGCTGGAGAAGGGCATCGTCACGGATGCGGCGCTGGCCGGCTCGCTGACCCAGCGTGCCGATTTCTGGAAGCTGCGCGAGATGCTCTCGGAGGTGCAGACTTATGAGGGCGGCTCGATCAAGCACGACGTTTCGGTGCCGGTCCATGCCACCCCGGAATTCCTGAAGCGCGCGATCGCGCTGGTCGAGGCGATGGTGCCGGGCTGCCGGCCGGTGCCCTTCGGCCATCTCGGCGACGGCAACATCCATTTCAACGTCAGCCAGCCGGTCGGCGGGGACAAGCAGGCCTTCCTGGCGCGCTGGAGCGAGATGAACGAGGCGGTCCACGCCATCGTCGCCGAGCTGCACGGCTCGATCTCGGCGGAGCACGGCATCGGCCGCCTCAAGCGCGACCTGCTGCCGGGCGTGAAGGACCCGGTCGAGCTCGACCTGATGCGCGCGATCAAGCAGACGCTCGACCCGAAGGGCATCTTCAATCCGGGCGCGGTGCTGGCTACCAGGTAAGCTCGGACAGCGCGGGGAAACCTCTCCCGGAGGGAGAGGGCAGGGTGAGGGGTAGGCCGTTGGACGTTTCGGCTGTGACCTGACCGCTGCTGCGATTGGGACGTGAAAACTGGTCCAGGGGCCTACACCTCACCCCTACCTCTCTCCTTACAGGAGAGGGGATCCCGCGCCCCTTTTTGCAGCGGTGCTCAATTGCGACACCTCAGGGCGTCGCGACATACCCATCCCGGCGCGGATCGGCGGCACCCGTAAACACCCCCGTCTCCGGATCGACCGCGACCGCCTGCATGCCGCCGCAGCGCATGGTCCAGCCGACGTCGAAGGCGCGCGCGTCGTGTCCGCGCCGGACGAGCTCGGCGATCGTCTCGGGCGCGATGCGGTTCTCGATCTCGACGAGGCGGCCGTCCCAGAGCCGGGCGCGCGGCGCCTCGATCGCCTCCTGCAAGGGCAGGCCGAAATCGCAATACTGCACCATCGCCTGCGCCTGCGTCTGCATGATGCCGTAGCTGCCGGGCGTGCCGAGGGCGAGCACGGGGCGACCGTCGCGCGTCGAGATCGAGGGCGACATGCACATCGCCAGCGCGTCGCCGGGCTTCGCCCGGTTCGGGCTGCCGGTCTGCACGTCGGCCCAGTACAGGAAATTGTTGAGGCACAGCCCCGTTCCCGGCACGACGACGCCGCTGCCGAAGGGGCTGCCGAGGCTCTGCGTGATGCAGATCAGGTTGCCGTCGCTGTCCGCGACCGAGAGCGAGGTCGTATGCGCCGGGTCCTCCTTGTCCTGCGGCGTCCACTGCTCGGTCGGGCCGCTCACCGGCTCGCCGTCGGTCAGGCGCCGGCGCAACCGCTCGACCGAGGCGTCCGACAGGATCTCAGCCAGCTTGTCCGGGCCCGGATTGTTGTGGGCGATGCGCTCGCCCGCCGCCAGCCGGATGGCGCGATAGACGAGGTCGAGATGCTCCGGCCCGTCCTTCGGCAGCGAGGCGAGGTCGAGCCCTTCGAGAAGGCGCAGCGTCAGCAGGAACTGGAAGCCCTCGCAAGGCGGCGGCGGCACATGCACCGTGAGCCCGCGATAGGAAGCGGCGAGCGGTTCGCGCCAGACCGTCTTCACCGCGTCGAGATCGGCCATCGTCAGCGTACCGCCGAGCGCCTTGAGATGCGCCACGACCTTTTCGCCGAGCGCACCGCGATAGAAATGGTCCGGCCCCTCGGCCGCGATCTCGCTCAGCGACTGCGCCAGGTCGGATTGGACCAACAGCGAGCCGAGATGCATGGCCTTGCCGTCCGGCTGGTAGTTCCGCGACCAGGCCGGATAAAGCGCGGAATATTTCCGCAGCAGCGGGTCGTTCTCCTCGAACTCCGCCGCGCCGAACTCGGCCAGCGCGAAACCGTCCCGCGCCAGCGCGATCGCCGGTGCGAAGACCTCGGCCAGCGATTTGCGCCCATAGCTCTTCACCAGCTCGCACCAGCCGGCGAGGTTGCCGGGCGAGGCGACGGCGAGCGGGCCGCGCTCCAGATCGGAACGCTTGTTGAAGCGCCCGGCCGGGAAGCTCGCCGGGATCGGCGGCACGAAATCGAGAACCCGGATGCGCCGTTCCGCCCCGACCCACATGGTGGCGAAGCCCATCCCGGCCAGGCCCGACATGAAAGGCTCGACCACGTTGAGCGCGGCGGCGGTCGCAGCCGCCGCGTCGAAGGCGTTGCCGCCCTGGGCCAGCAGCCGCGCGCCGGCCTGCGCCGCGAGCGGATGGGCGGCGGCGACCATGCCGTGGCGGGAGGTCATGGTGGGGCGGCGACCGTGCATCAGCGTTTCCTCATCCTGCTTTTGCGCGATCAGAGCATGATTCCGGCGCTAGAACAGGCTGCCTTGCCCGTCATCGGCGGGAGGCCGGGTCGCTTTGCGCGCATGGCGCGAGGGCTCTGCCTGTGCGGATTCGGGCGCGTGGGCGGCCGGCATCTGCACGTCGGGCGTGTCGTTGGCGACCTTGTTGACCGCCGGGCCGATGGCGACGGCCTCCAGCAGCTCGTCGGGCGGCGGCCTCAGCAGGCGCAGCGTCTGCTGCGGCGTCGCGTCGGCATCGAGCCAGGCGTCATGGTCGCGCGGGTCGAGGATGATCGGGCAGCGATGATGGATCGCGGCCATGGTGCCGTTGGCCGGGCCGGTCAGCATGGCGACGGTGTCGAGCTCGGAGCCGTCCGGCGAATGCCAGGTCTCCCAGAGCGCCGCGAAGGCGAAGAAGCCGCGATCCGGCCGGCGGAAGAGGAAGGCCTCGGCGCGGGCCTGCCGGCCGCTGCCGCTGCGGCGCCATTCGTAGAAGCCGTCCGCGGGCAGCAGGCAGCGGCGCCGGGTCAGCGCGTGGCGGAAGGACGGCTTCTCGGCCGCGCTCTCGCTGCGGATATTGATGACCAGGGGGAAGTCCTTCAGGTCCCTGACCCAGCCGGGGACGAAGCCCCACCGCATCAGCAGGAACTGCCGTCCGCCGTCATGCGGCCGGATGACCGGCACGGGCTGCGTCGGCGCGATGTTGTTGCGCGGCGGGAAGTTCGGCTGCTCGCGATAGCCGAAGGCGGCGCGCATCGCCTCGGGCGGCAGGGTGATGGCATAGCGTCCGCACATGGCGCCTGTTTAGCGCGGGCCGAGCCCCGCGCGGCAACACTTTCTTCGGGGTTCGCTCACCATAATCGGCCCGGTTCGGGACAGGGCATGGTCGCCTCCGCGAGAAAACTGCAGGCTGGGACAGTGGCCGACAGCAAGAAACGGGCGCAGGCGCCGCGGCTTTCCACCGATTTTCTCAACCGTTTCATCGAAGCGCTGATGCTGATCGAGCTTTCCGCGAGCGACGACAGCGTCGTCGACGATCTGCGCCGCTGGCAGGGCATCGGCTATCGCGAGCATTTCGAGGGCTCGGCGCTGCGCTGCGCCGCCGCCGCGCTCGCGGCCTATGACGGCATCGATCCCGCCCGGCGCAGGGCGTTCGAGGAGGTCTGCCGCTCGATGACGCGGCTGGTCGCGACGGTGAACGCGCTGCTCGCCGAGACGCCGCGCCCGGCCGAATTCCCGATGATCGTCGAGGTGGCCGGCGAGGCGATGCGCAAGCTGATCTCGCGCTCGGCGCAGTTCATCAACGCCGATGGCATGATCGACATCGCCACATTCGACGACGCGGCGCTGCAGGGCCGGATCGACGCGCTGCTGGCGCGCTGATCAGGCGCCCCGCCGCGCTCCCGCGAGGAACTCGCGGTTGCCGTCGCCCCCCTCGATCGGGGAGGGGATCGGCCCCGCGACGGCGAAACCCAGCGCGCCCAGCAGCGCCACGATCTCCTCGCAGACCTGCCGCTGCACCGCCTCGTCCCGGACGATGCCCTTCTTCAGCGCGGCGCGCCCGGCCTCGAATTGCGGCTTGATCAACGCGGCGATGCCCGCCTCCGGCGCCAGCAACGCGGCGACGGCCGGCAGCACGAGCTTCAGCGAGATGAAGCTGACGTCGATGACGGCGAGGCTCGGCCGCTCCGGCAAGGCCTCGGCTGCGAGCGTGCGGATGTCCTGTCCCTCGAAGCTGCTGACGCGGGGGTTTTGGCGCAGCGAGGCATGGAGCTGGTCGCGGCCGACATCGACCGCGATCACATGCCGGGCGCCGCGCCTGAGCAGGAGGTCGGTGAAGCCGCCGGTCGAGGCGCCGACATCGAGGCAGATGCGGTCCTTCGGGTCGAAGCCGAAGGCGTCGAGCGCGGCTTCGAGCTTCAGCCCGCCGCGCGAGACGTAAGGATGCGGCGCCTGCGCGCTGAGTTCGGCGTCCTGCGCCACCATTTCGGAAGCCTTGCGCACCGCCGCGCCGTTCGCGGTGACGAGGCCGGCGGCGATGGCGGCCTGGGCCCGCGCCCGGCTTTCGAAGAAGCCGCGCTCGACGAGCAACTGGTCCGCCCGGCTCTTCATGGCGCGGGCCTCAGGCGCGCCGGATCGCGCTCGGGTTGCCCAGCGCGGCCTCGACGGCCTTGACGATGCCGGCGGCATCGAGCCCGGCGGCGGCGTACATCGCCTCGGGCTTGTCGTGGTCCTGGAAGGCGTCCGGCAAGGTCAGCGTCCGCACCTTCAGGCCGGCATCGAGCGCGCCGCTCCGCGCCAGCAGGTGCAGCACATGGCTGCCGAAGCCGCCCACCGAGCCTTCCTCGATGGTGATCAGGATGTCGTGCCCGCGGGCGAGCTTCAGGATCAGCGCCTCGTCGAGCGGCTTGGCGAAGCGCGCATCCGCGACCGTCGCGGACAGGCCGCGCTGCGCCAGCAGCTCGGCCGCCTTGAGGGATTCGGCAAGCCGGGTGCCGAGCGAGATGAGCGCGATCTGCGTGCCTTCCCGCAGGATCCGCCCCTTGCCGATCTCCAGCGGCACGCCGGTATCGGGAATCTCGACGCCGACGCCCTCGCCGCGCGGATAGCGGAAGGCGATCGGACCGGCATCGTAAGCCGCCGCGGTCGCGACCATATGGGTCAGTTCCGCCTCGTCGGCCGCCGCCATCACCACCATCTCGGGCAGGCAGGCGAGATAGGCGATGTCGAAGGAGCCGGCATGGGTGGCGCCATCCGCGCCGACGAGCCCTGCCCGGTCCAGCGCGAAGCGCACTGGCAGCTTCTGGATCGCCACGTCGTGCACGATCTGGTCGTAGGCGCGCTGCATGAAGGTCGAGTAGATCGCGACGAAGGGCTTGTAGCCCTCGGTCGCGAGACCTGCCGCGAAGGTCACCGCATGCTGCTCGGCGATGCCGACATCGAAGGTCCGGCCCGGAAACTCCTTGCCGAAGGCGTCGAGCCCGGTGCCCGACGGCATCGCCGCGGTGACGGCGACGATCTTCTCGTCCTCGCGCGCCTGCTTGATCAGCGCGCCGGCGAAGACGTTGGTGTAGCTCGGCGCATTGGCCGGCGCCTTGGCCTGGAGGCCGGTGACGGGGTCGAACCTGACGACGCCGTGGTACTTGTCGGCGCTGGCCTCGGCCGGGGCGTAGCCCTTGCCCTTCTGGGTCACGACATGGATCAGGATCGGCCCGTTGCCGGCGTCGCGGACATTGCGCAGCACCGGCAGGAGGTGGTCGAGGTTATGCCCGTCGATCGGCCCGACATAGTAGAAGCCGAGCTCCTCGAACATCGTCCCGCCGGTCCAGAAGCCGCGCGCATATTCCTCGGTGCGCCGCGCCTTGTCGTGGAAGAAGCGCGGCAGCTTCTCGGCGAGCTGCTTGGCGACCTCGCGCAGCGAGCGATAGGTCCGGCCCGAGACCAGCCGCGCCAGATAGGCCGACATCGCGCCGACCGGCGGTGCGATCGACATGTCGTTGTCGTTGAGGATGACGACGAGCCGCGAATCGAGCGCGCCGGCGTTGTTCATCGCCTCATAGGCCATGCCGGCCGACATGGCGCCGTCGCCGATCACGGCGATGACGTTGTTCTGGCGCCCGGCGAGGTCGCGCCCGACCGCCATGCCGAGCCCGGCCGAGATCGAGGTCGAGGAATGCGCGGCGCCGAAGGGGTCGTATTCGCTCTCGGAGCGCCTGGTGAAGCCGGAGAGCCCGCCGCCCTGGCGCAGCGTGCGGATGCGGTCGCGCCGTCCGGTCAGGATCTTGTGCGGATAGGCCTGGTGGCCGACATCCCAGATCAACCGGTCGCGCGGCGTGTCGAAGACATGGTGCAGCGCCACCGTCAGCTCGACCACGCCGAGCCCGGCGCCGAGATGGCCGCCCGTGACGGAGACGGCGTCGATCGTCTCCAGCCTGAGCTCGTCGGCGAGCTGGCGGAGCTGCGCGTCGTCGAGCCTGCGCAGATCGGCCGGGTCGTGGATCGTGTCGAGGAGCGGCGTGGCGGGACGGGGCACGAGGAAGACTGATCCTTCGATGAGACGCTCTGGAAATAGAGCTTGCGCGCCGCGCTGGCAAACCGGCCGCGGGATGCCGGCCCGGTCATCCGCCCGGGGCCGTGCCACGAAACGGGTGGTTCCGCTTCCCGGTTGCGCCTTTTGATGCGGTCACGACCACTTCCGGGGATGCCGAGCGATGGAAAATACCGAGACCGCAGCGCTGCCAGCGGCATTCAGGCGCATCGGCTGGTCCAATCTCGCGGCCCAGTTCTCGGAGCAGATCGCGCTCGCCGCCGCGCCTTTGGCCGCGGTCCTGCTGCTGGCGGCCGGGCCGGCCGAGACGGGCTGGCTGCAGACGGCGCAGACCTTGCCCTTTCTGCTGCTGTCGATCCCGGCCGGCCTGATGGTCGACCGGGCCTCGCGGCGCTCGCTGATGGTCGGGACTGAAGCGTTGCGGACCCTGTCGCTGCTGGCGATTCCGCTGCTGCTAGCCGCGGGCGGCCTCGATCTGAACCGGCTCGCCCTGCTCGGTGCCCTCGGCGCCGTCGGCACGGTCTGCTACAGCGTGGCGGCCCCGGCCTTCGTTCCTTCCGTGGTGCCGCGCGCGCGGCTGGCGGAGGCCAATCGCTGGCTCGAGCTCGCGCGCAGCGTCGCCTATGCCGGCGGCCCGGCGCTCGGCGGGGCGCTCGTCGGCTGGATCGGCGTTTCGACGGCCTATGGTCTGGCCGCGGGGCTTTCCCTGCTGGCGGTGCTCTTTCTGGCCGGATTGCCCGGGGATGAGCCGCCATCCGGTCCGCGCCGCCATCTGCTGCACGATCTGGGCGAGGGCGCCCGCTTCGCGGTCGGCCACGATCTGCTCAGGCCGATCCTGCTGACGGCGGTCTTCTTCAATGTCGCCTGGTTCGTCCTCCAGGCGGTCTATGTCGCCTATGCGGTCCAGAATCTCGGCCTCAGCGCGACCGAGGTCGGGGTCACGCTCGGCATCTACGGGGCGGGCATGATCGTGGGGGCCGCTCTCGCGCCCGCCATCGCCCGGCGGGTCTCCTTCGGGACGCTGATCCTGATTGGACCGTTCTTCGGCTTCTGCGCGGCCGGGATCATGCTGGGGACGCTCTGGCTCCCCTCCATCCATCTGGTCGGCGCGAGCTTCTTCCTGTTCGGCGTCGGCCCGATCATCTGGACGATCTCGACCATGACGCTGAGGCAGGCGGTCACGCCCAATGCCATGCTCGGCCGGGTCTCCGCCCTGATCATGACGGCGACCTTCGGCGCGCGGCCTTTGGGCGCCGCGATCGGCGCCACGGTGGCGGCGCATCTCGGCATCGCAGCCTGCCTGGCGCTCGCGGCCGCGGGCTTCCTGGTCCAGCTCCTCGTCATCGGCTTCTCGCAGGTGCCGCGGCTGCGGGACCTGTCCGAGATCGCCTGAACGGGAGGGGCCGTCGCCTCAGCCCTCGGGCAGCGGAATGAATTCCTTGTCATCGCCGGGCACGGTGTCGAAGCGGCCGGTCTTCCACTCCTCCTTGGCCTGCTCGATCCGTTCCTTCGAGGAGGAGACGAAGTTCCACCAGATATGGCGCGGCCCGTCCATGGGCTCGCCGCCGACCACCATCACCCGGCTCTGGTCGATGGCGAGGATCGAGATGCGATCGCCCGGCTTGAAGACGAGGAGCTGGCCGGCGCCGAATTCCTCGCCGGCGATGTCGATCTTGCCCGAGACGATGTAGATCGCCCGCTCGTCGTAATCGGGGTCGAGCGGCAGGATCGCGCCGGGCGAGAGCACGGCCTCGGCATAGAGCGCCTCCCAGGGGAACTGCACCGGCGAGGTCTCGCCATAGGCCGAGCCCATGATCAGGCTGATGCGTTTTCCGCCCTCGACGATGCGCGGCAGCTCCGGCGCGCCGTGATGCGTGAATTCCGGCGCGATCTCCTCATGCGTCTTCGGCAGGGCGAGCCAGGCCTGGATGCCGTAGAGCCTCGGGCCGGTGGCGCGGGCTTCCATGCCGGTGCGCTCGGAATGGACGATGCCGCGCCCGGCGGTCATCAGGTTGACCGCGCCGGGCTTGATCGCCAGCGCCGTGCCCAGCGAGTCGCGGTGCATGACCTCGCCGTCGAAGAGATAGGTCACGGTCGAGAGGCCGATATGCGGATGCGGGCGCACGTCGAGCCCCTCGCCGAGATGGAACTCGGCCGGGCCCATCTGGTCGAAGAAGATGAAGGGGCCGACCATGCGCTGGCCGATGGCCGGCAGCGCCCGGCGGACCTGGAAGCCGCCGAGATCGTGCGTGCGCGGCACGATCACCTTCTCGATCGCGGCGCAGGAGCGGGCATCGCCCAGGATCGGATCTTCGGCTGGCAGTTGCGACATGGCGGTCTCCTTGGCTGGACCGAATCTGAGCCCGGCCGGGCCGATCGGCAAGGGCGCCGGCCGGAACGGCGCTGCCGCGGCGCTGGCGGCCAGGGCCGGGCCGGCGCGCCGAACCGGCTATTCCGCCGCCAGCCGCGTCGCCCGCCACTGCGCCAGCAGGGCCCGCAGCGCCGCCGGCTTCAGCGGCTTGTTGAGCATATGGACGTCGAGCGCGCCCGAGGCCTCGCGCACATGCGGGGTGCGGTCCGCGGTTAAAAGGATCGCCGGCATCGGCGCGCGGGCGCGGGCCCTGAGCGAGCTGATGGCGGTGAGCCCGTTGCCATGGTCGAGATGATAATCGGCGATGACCACGTCCGGCTCGTCGCGGCCGCCGACCAGCGGCAGCGCCTCGTCGAGTCCGGCGGCGGTGGCCACCCGGCACCCCCAGCCCTCGAGCAGGCGCTTCATGCCGTCGAGGATCGCCGGCTCGTTGTCGATCACCAGCAGATGCATCCCGGCGAGCTGCCCGGCCGGCGACTGGCGCGGCGCGGCGGCGGTCGTCATCGCCGGCAGAGGCGCCACGCGCGGCACGGTGAGCGAGAAGCGCGTGCCGCGGCCGGGCGCCGAATCGAGCGTCAGCCCGTGGTCGAGCGCGCGCGCGATGCGCTGCACGATCGAGAGGCCGAGGCCGAGGCCGCGCGCCACCCGCGCGCCCTGGTCGAGCCGCTGGAACTCCCGGAAGACGGTCTTCTGCTTGCTCTGCGGAATGCCGAGGCCGGTATCGATGACCTCGACGGCGATCTGGCCGTTGCGGCGCCGGCAGCCCACCAGCACCTTGCCGTTCGGCGTGTATTTGATCGCGTTGGAGATCAGGTTCTGCAGCAGGCGCCGGAGCAGGCGCCGGTCCGAGCGCACCGCCAGCCCGGTCGGCACGAAGACCAGCTTCAGCCCTTTTTCATGCGCGCTCGGCTCGAATTCGCGCTGGAGCTGGCGCATCAGCTCGTCGAGACGGAAGGAGGAGAGCTCGGGCCTCAGCGCCCCGCCGTCGAGCCGCGAGATCTCGAGCAGCGCGGTCAGGATCTCCTCGACCGCGTCGAGCGAGGCGTCGATGTTCTCGGCGAGCTCGGGCCGGCCGGCGGCGCGGTCCCGCTCCACCAGCGAGGTCGCGTAGAGCCGGGCGGCGTTGAGCGGCTGCAGGATGTCGTGGCTCGCCGCCGCCAGGAAACGGGTCTTCGAGACGTTCGCGGCCTCGGCCTCGGCCTTGGCGCGCTGGAGCTCGGCATTGACGTGCAGCAGCTCCTCCGTGCGCTCGGCGACGCGCCTTTCCAGGCTTTCATTGGCCCGCTCCAGCTTCTCCTCGCCGGCGACGGTCTCGGTGATGTCGGTATAGGTGGTGACGAAGCCGCCATCCGGCAGCGGATTGGTGCGGACCTCGATCACGGTCTTCGACGGGAAGAGCTTGAGGCGGACCGGCTCCCGGTCCCTGACGAAGCTCTCCAGCCGGGCGGCCATCAGGTCGTCCTGCGCGCCGTCGCCATAGGCGCCGCGCGCCGCATTGTAGCGGACGATCTCGTCGAGCCCGGTGCCGAAGCGGACCAGCGAGGGTGGCAGGTCGTAGAGCCGCAGGAAGGCCTGGTTCCAGGCGAGGATCCTGAGGTCGCGGTCGAGCACGGTGATACCCTGGCCGGCATGGTCGAGCCCGTGCTGGAGGATGTCGCGGTTGTACTGGAGCGCGGCCGAGGCGTCGTCGAGCAGCTTGAAGGCGGCTTCGGTCGAGAGGTTGCGCTTCTTCAGCAGCAGCGACAGCACCAGCCGCGAGGAGGCGGCCCCGATCGCCGAGGAGAGCAGATGCTCGCCGAAGCGCAGCAGGTGGATGTCGGCGTCGCGGCCGGGCTCGGATGTCTCGCCGCGGCTCAGATTGAAGCTGTCGAAGGCGCGGGCGGTGCGCTCCTGGCCGAGATAGCGGGCGATCGTCGCCTGCAATTCGCCTTCGCTCACGCTGGTGCGCCAGAGCGAGAAGGTCTGCGCCATGGTGGCGCTGTCCGATTCGACGAAGGCGTTGGCCTGCAGCCGCTCCATCGCATTGGCCGGCCGGAGCAGCGAGAAGCCGACATAGGCGAGGATGTTGAGCCCCAGGCTCCAGACGACGCCATGGGTCAGCGGCGGCATGCGGAGGCCGAACAGCGCCTCCGGCCGCAGCATGTCGGTGCCGAAGGGGCCGTGATTGACCACCTCGCTCCACCAGCTTCCCGGAATGGCGAGGCTCGGCATCAGCAGCGTATAGGCCCAGACCAGGGTGCCGATGGCCAGGCCGGCGACGGCGCCGAGCGCGGTGCCCCGCCGCCAGATCAGGCCGCCGAGGAAGGCCGGCGCGATCTGCGCCGTCGCGGCGAAGGAGAGCAGGCCGATCGAGACCAGCGCCGCTTCGCCGGAGGCGCGGTAATAGGCGTAGCCGAGCAGGATGACGAGGAAGATGCTCGCCCGCCGGATGATCACCACCTGGGAGCCGAGGTCGCCGCCGAGATTGCTGTTCGACGGAACCCGCAGGCTGGCGGGCGCCGCCGCGCCGTTGGGTTCGCTGAGCGCGCGCCGGCCGCGCAGCAGCAGCGGCATGACCAGATGGTTCGAGATCATGATCGCCAGCGCCACGGAGGCGACGATCACCATCGCCGTCGCCGCCGAGAGGCCGCCGACGAAGACGAGCAGCGCCACCGCCCCGGCCCCGTTCTGGAGGGGCAGGAGCAGCACCGTCATGTCGCGGTCGACGCCGCTGCCCGGCATCAGCAATTCGCCGGCCGCCGCCAGCGGCAGGACGAAGAGATTGATCAGCACGAGATAGAGCGGAAACATCCAGGCGGCGCGGCGCACGTCCCGGCGGTCGCGGTTCTCGACGATCGCCATGTGGAACTGCCGCGCCAGCAGCAGCGCCGCGCAGCTCGACAGCAGGGTCAGGGTCAGGAAGCCGGGCAGGCTCGAGGTCCGCTCCCAGATCGGCGGCTGGCCGGGCGGCGGCAGCGCGGCCGCCCGGCCGAGCAGGTCGCCCATGCCGTCGAACAGCCCGTAGACGATGTAGAGCCCGAGCACGAGGAAGGCGACCAGCTTGACCAGGGATTCGACCGCGATGGCCAGCACCAGCCCGTCCTGGTGCTCGGTCGCGTCGATATGGCGCGTGCCGAAGGCGCAGGCGAAGCCGGCGAGCACCATGGCGACCAGGAAGGCGAGATCGCTCAGGATCGGCACGTTCTCGACCGGAGAATGCCCGCCGGTCGCGGCCAGGAAGACCGAGAGCGAGTTGGCGACCGCCTTGAGCTGCAGCGCGATATAGGGCAGGGCGCCGATCACCGCGACGAGGCAGACCAGCGCCGCCACCCGCTCGCTCTTGCCGTAGCGCGCGCCGACGAAATCCGCGACCGAGGTAATGTTCTGCGACTTGGCGATGCCGACGACCCGGTCGACGAAGCGGTGGCCGAGGCCGATCACCAGGATCGGCCCGACATAGATGCCCAGGAAGTCGAAGCCGGCGAGATTGGCGAAACCGACCGAGCCGTAGAAGGTCCAGGAGGTGCAGTAGACGCCCAGCGCCAGCGCGTAGATGGTGGTGCGCGCTCGCCCGGTCATCAGGCGCCGGCCGGACATGTCGGCGGTATGCGCAACGGCGAAGAGCCCGCACAGATAGGCGAGGGCGACCAGGACGACGGACCAGGCTGGAATCACGACGCGACGCCCCGCAAGGATGCCTGCCGTCGAAAACGCAAAGCCGGCGGCATGATCTTCCGTTTCAGGTTTCGCCCCAGTCTAGCGGCCGGCTTTCCGCGGCGCCACAGGTCATTCCGCCGGTTCATCCCCAAAATAGTTTGCGCAAACCGGCCCGAACCCGCCGATTTGCGGGGCGGCGGGCTTTTCCTGTCCCGGCGCCCTGGTCTAGCCTGCACCGGCTGACGGAGACGTCCCGGCGACGACAGGAAGAGGTGCGGCATGCTCGAGGAATTCAAGAAATTCGCTCTGCGGGGCAATGTCATCGATCTCGCGATCGGTGTGATCATCGGCGCCGCTTTCGGCAAGATCGTCGACTCCCTGGTCAACGACATCATCATGCCCTTCATCGGCGCGCTCGGCGGCGTCGATTTCTCGAACTACTTCATCGGGCTGAACAGCGGCGTCACCGCGACGACGCTGGCGGAGGCCAGGAAGCAGGGCGCGGTTCTCGCCTATGGCAACTTCATTACCGTCGCCGTCAACTTCATCATCATCGCCTTCGTGCTGTTCCTCGTCGTCAAGGGCATCAACATGCTCCAGAAGAAGAAGGAAGAGGAGCCCGCCGCCCCGGCCGCCAAGCCCGACGACGTCGTCCTGCTCGGCGAGATCCGCGATCTGCTGAAGCAGAAGGCGGTCTGAGCCCGGGCTCCTTCCGGTCGCGATTCATCACGGCGACCGATCGACCCGATCTCGCGATTTCATGCCCCCGGCCGCCGTCATCGGCTAAAGCTGGGGCCTCACAATCGCGAGGTCGAACCCGATGAGTTTCGTCGTTCCCACGGGCAGCACCCTGATCCCCGATCTGCGGCCGGAGGCGCGCGAGGCGCCCGAGAGCGGCATCGTCGAGGTGATGAACTACGGTCGCCTGCGCCAGGGGCTGATCCCGCTCTGGGTCGGCGAGGGCGACCTGCCGACCCCGGCCTTCATCCGCGAGGCGGCGGCGCGGTCGCTGGCCGCCGGCGAGACGTTCTACACCTGGCAGCGCGGCATCCCCGAACTGCGCGAGGCGCTGGCGCGCTATCACGAGCGCCTCTACGGCCAGCCCTTCTCGCCGGAGCGCTTCTTCGTCACCGGCTCGGGCATGCAGTCGCTCCAGATCGTGGTGCGCATGATCGCGGGCCCGGGCGACGAGCTGATCGTCCCGACCCCGGCCTGGCCCAATTTCGTCGCGGCGGTGAGCGTGGGCGGGGCCACGCCGGTCTGCGTGCCGATGGACTACGAACAGGGCCGCTTCACGCTCGATCTCGGCAAGCTCGAGGCCGCGATCACGCCGCGGACGCGCGCCATGCTGATCAACTCGCCTTCCAACCCCACGGGCTGGACCGCGACGCGCGAGGAGCAGGAGGCGCTGCTCGCGCTCTCGCGCAAGCACGGCATCTGGATCGTCGCCGACGAGATCTATGGCCGCTTCGTCTATGACGGCGCGGCGCGGGCCCCGTCCTTCCACGACATCGTCGCCGCGGAGGACCGCGTCATCTTCGTCCAGACCTTCTCGAAGAACTGGGCGATGACCGGCTGGCGCATCGGCTGGATCGAGGCGCCGGAGGCCTTCGGCCAGGTGATCGAGAACCTGATCCAGTACTCGACCTCCGGCTCGCCGGTCTTCATCCAACGCGGCGCCGTGGCGGCGCTGGACGAGGGCGAGGGCTTCATCGCCGAGCAGATCGCGCGCGCCGCCGAGGGGCGCCGGATCGTCTATGAGGGGCTGAAGGCGACCAACCGGGTTTCGCTCGCGGCCCCGGTCGGAGCCTTCTACCAGTTCTTCTCGGTCGACGGCCGCGACGATTCCCGCGCCCTGGCGCTGGAGCTGGTCGACAAGGCCAATGTCGGGCTGGCGCCGGGCCTCGCCTTCGGCCCCGGCGGCGAGAAGGGCTTGCGCCTCTGTTTCGCCCGCAAGGCGTCCGATCTCGCCGAGGCGGTGGCGCGGCTGCAGAAGGCGCTGGCGGCGGTCTGACCCTGCGCCGCGCAACGCGGCCCTGCGTGGGCCGTTGGACGGTGCGGTTGACCGCCGCGCCCGCCATGGCCATGAACGCCCGGCGTCGCCGTTTCCGCGACGCCTCGGGGCAGAATGAGCGTTTTCGGCTACCCATCCTCGCGCCTGGCGATCCTCGGGCGTGAAGCCGTCGTGATCGCGATCGCGACCGCGGGCGGCGCCCTGTTCGCGACGCTCGGCATGCCGGCTGCCTGGCTGTCCGGCTCGATGCTGCTCAGCACGGCGGTCGCGCTGGTGCGGCCGCTGCCGG
This sequence comes from Hyphomicrobiales bacterium, assembly GCA_900466745.1. Lineage (GTDB taxonomy): Bacteria > Pseudomonadota > Alphaproteobacteria > Rhizobiales > Beijerinckiaceae > Allobosea > Allobosea minatitlanensis. The sequence continues at coordinate 91,489 of UBNE01000009.1, forward strand.
CGCTGCGGCGCCCCTGGTTCGATTCGACGATGCTGCTTTCGGGCACCATCCTCGGCTCGGCCGCCACCCCGGAGGCGCTGGCGGCCCTCGGCCGCTACCCGGCCTCCCTGCTGATGCTGCTCGTCGGCGTCGCGGCGATCATGCTGGCGACGGGCGCCTATCTGCACCGCGTCGCGCGCTGGCCCTGGATCGACGCGCTGCTGGCGGCGGCGCCCGGCGCGCTCTCGACCGTGCTGGCGATCGCCCAGGAAAAGGGGGCCAATATCGGCCGCATCTCGGTGATCCAGCTCTTCCGGCTGCTCGTGCTGGTGGCGTTCCTGCCGAGCCTGATGCAGGCGACGGGCGCCTCCGCCGGCGCGCCGATTCCCGTCGTCACCGCCGTCGACCCCGCGGCGATGCTGGGGCTGACGATGGCGGGGCTGCTGACCGGGCTCTGCTTCGAGCGCATCGGGCTCGCCGCGCCGCTGATGTTCGGCGCGACCTTCGCGAGCGCGGCCCTCCACGGCATGGGGCTGGTCGAGGGCAGCCTGCCGATGCCGGTCCAGATCGCGGTGCAGATCCTGCTCGGCTCGACCATGGGCGGGCGCATCGCCCATATTCCGCGCGAGGAGCTGCGCGGCCTCTTCCCGCTGGCGATCGGCGGCTTCGCCGTGTCGATGGGCGTCGCCTTCCTGTTCGCCTGGCCGGCCGCCTGGCTGACCGGCGTGCCCTATGCCAGCGGCATGGCGGCCTTCGCGCCGGGCGGGCTCGAGGCGATGGCGATGCTCGCCTTCGCCATGGGGCTCGACACGCTCTATGTCGGTTCCCACCACCTCGTGCGCTTCGTGGTGATCGGCCTGTCGATGCCGCTCGTTCTGATGCGGATGAAGGGCAAGGCGCCGGAGGCCGGCCCGCCGGGACCGGGGCGTTAGCGTTAACGGTTGATGACGATCGGATCCCGCGATTGCGCGCTGGACGCAAGCCGGGATTCATCCGCTTCTGCTAGGCCGGTGATCGCCGGAAACCACGGCTGCACCCGGGGGCTGTCGTCATGAACTTCGCTGCAAAGGCGCCTGCCATCTGGCGCCGTCTCGCCAAACCCGTCGCGATCATCGGCGCCGGCATCGCCGGCCTGACCGCGGCCTTCGATCTGGAACGGCGCGGCCTGCAGGCGGCGGTGTTCGAATCCGGCCGCGCGGTCGGGGGAATGGCCTCCTCCTTCAAGGATGCCGAAGGCTACACCTATGATTTCGGCGCGCATTTCGTCAGCAACCGGCTGGCCGAGGCGCTCGGCGCGGCCGACATCTCGCGGACGGTCGGCCGCTATGGCGAGGCCGTGGCGCTGGGCGGCCGCAGCTACAGCTATCCCTTCGGCCTCGCCGCCTCGCCGCGCTATGCCGCGAGCGCCGTCGCGGCCAGGCTGCGGCCCGGCGAGGTCGCGAACGCGGCCGACTGGTTCCGCAACGCCTATGGCGCCGCCCTGGCCGAGGATGTCGCGATCCCGCTGGCCGAGGCCTGGTCCGGCGCGCCGGCGAGCAAGCTCTCGCCGGCCGTCGGCCAGAAGCTCTCCGCCGGCGTGCTGAAGACGCTCTATCTCAAGGCCGCCTCGCGGCTGACGGGGCGCGCCGTCTGCAACGGTTATTCGCACGAGATGCCGGAGAGCCCGGGCATCTACCATGTCTATCCCGAGGGGGGCGTCTCGCGCCTGCTCGAGCCGACGATGAAGCAGATCGGCCATCGCATCGCGCTGGAATCGCGGGTCGAGCGCATCTTCGTCGAGCGGGACCGCGTCGTCGCCGTGAAGGTCAACGGCCGCGAGATCGGCGTCTCGGCGGCGATCAGCACGGCGCCGGTCCATCTCCTGCCGCGCCTCGTCGAGGGGACCGACCGGCTCGACGCGCTCGGCGCGTTCCGCTACCGGCCGATGATCTTCGTCAATCTGCGCTTCGAGGGCCGCAACCTCCTGCCGGACACCATGCTCTGGGTGCCGGATCGGTCGCAGCCCTTCTTCCGGATCACGGAAGCGCCGTTCTCGATGCCCTGGCTCGCGCCGGAGGGGCGCACACAGCTCACCTTCGACATCGGCTGCGAGGTCGGCGACGCGCATTGGACGATGTCCGACGAGGAGCTGGCGCGGATTTGCCTGGACGGGCTCTGCCGCATCTATCCGCATCTGCGGGCGCGCTATATCGGCCCGGGCGGGATGCTGAAGACGCCTTTCGCCTATCCCGTCTACCTCGCCAGCTACGAGCGGCGGCGCCAGGACTTCGCCCGCGACACCGGCGTCGCCGGGCTCTACAGCATCGGCCGCAACGGCGAGTTCGCCCATCTGCTGATGGAGGACATCTACTGGCGCACGCTGAAGCGCATGCAGCATGTCGCCGATTACGTCGGGCAGGAGGTGTAGCGCATCGGCGGCTTCCCGGAAACGCAGCCTTCAGCCTGAGGTGCGCCGCAGGCGCGTCTCGAAGGATGTTTCAGGAGGCCCCGGAGACATCTGGACCATCCTTCGAGACGGCCCTTGGGGCTTCCTCGGGATGAGGGCTCGATCAGGTGCCTGGGATGACGGCTTCGCAGAGTTTGGCGGCCTTCAGGGCCGCCGCGCGCCGTTGGTATGGGTCATCACGGCATAGAGCGAGGTCGTGCCGCAGATGAACAGGCGGTTGAGCTTGGGCCCGCCCCAGCAGACATTCGCGACGATCTCGGGGATGGCGATCCTGCCGATCAGCGTGCCGTCCGGGTGGTAGACATGGACGCCGTCCGCGGCGCTCGTCCAGATCCGCCCCTCGACATCGAGGCGGAAGCCGTCGAACAGCCCGTTCGTGCAGGTGGCGAAGACCGTCGAGGCGCCGAGCGTCCTGCCGTCGGCGGCGACGTCGAAGGCGCGGATATGGCGCGGGCCGTTCCCGGGATCGTGGCTGGCGCCGGTGTCGGCGATGTAGAGGATGCGTTCGTCGGGCGAGAAGGCGAGGCCGTTCGGCTTGACGAAATCATCGGCGGCGACGGCGATCTCGCCGCTCTGCCCGTCGATCCGGTAGACATGGCAGGCGCCGATCTCGCCTTCCGCCTTGTCGCCCTCATAGTCGCTGAGGATGCCGTAATCGGGATCGGTGAACCAGATCGAGCCGTCCGACTTCACCACCACGTCGTTGGGCGAGTTCAGCCGCTTGCCGCGGTAATGGCTGGCTAGCACCGTGATCGAGCCGTCATGCTCGGTGCGCGTCACCTGCCGCCCGCCATGCTCGCAGCTCACCAGCCGGCCCTCGCGGTCGACCGTGTTGCCGTTGGAGTTGCGTGCCGGCTGCCGGAAGACGCCGACCTGCCCGGTCAGCGCGTCGAAGCGCAGCATCCGGTCGTTGGGGATGTCGGACCAGACCAGCGTGTTGTGGGCCGGGAACCAGGCCGGCCCCTCCGACCAGCGCGCGCCGGTCCAGAGCCGCTCGATTCGCGCCGAGCCGGGAACGATGCGGTCGAAGCGCGGATCGAGAACCGAAACGCCTGTGCCGTCGAGTACGCCGAACGTCATCTCTTTCCTCCGTGTCGTGCCGGGTCCGCGCGCCGGTGCCTGCCGGTCTCCCGCCGGACGCGGCCCCGGCCTGGCGGCCGGCGCGCCCGCTGCGATGCGGCCCGGACCGCCAGTATGGCGTTCACGGCCGGCTACAATGCAAGCCCCGCATCCCAGTAGGGCGTCGAGCCGTACAATTCGCCGAGATAGTCGACGAAGGCGCGCAGCTTCTGCTCCATGTGCCGGCGGCTCGGATAGACGGCGTAGACCGCGACCCGCGAGCCCACCGCATAGGCCGGCAGCACCCGCTGCAGGGCGCCCGATTTCAGTTCCGGCCCGACATCCCAGGTCGAGCGCAGGGCGATGCCGACGCCGGCCAGCAGCGCCTCCCGCACCACCTCGCTCGAATTGGTCCTGAGCGGGCCGCCGACCCGCACCGAGACCGGGCCCTCCGGCCCGTCGAGGCGCCAATGGTCGGCGTTGTGCGCGATCAGCGTGTGGCGCTGGAGATCGGCGATCTCGCCCGGCGTGCCATGCTCCGCCAGATAGCCCGGCGTCGCGCACAGGACGCGGTGGTTCGGGGCGAGGCGCTTCGCCACCAGGCTCGAATCCTGCAGATCGGCGATGCGGATCGCCAGGTCGAAGCCCTCGCCTACGACATCGACGAAGGCGTCGCTCAGCACGAGCTCGACCGTGACCAGCGGATTGGCGTCGAGGAAACGCTTGAGATGCGGCGCGACATGCAGCCGCCCGAAGGAGGTCGGCGCCGAGACGCGCAGCGTGCCGCGCACCTGGCCCGCGCCGCTCGCCACCCAGGCTTCCGCCTCCTCGATCGAGGCGAGGATCGAGACGACGCGCTCGTAGAAGCCCTGTCCGGCCTCGGTCAGGGCGAGCTGCCGCGTCGTGCGCTGCAGCAGCCTGACCCCGAGCCTTTCCTCGAGGCGGCGGATGCGTTTCGAGACAACCGCCGGCGACAGGCCGAGCTGCCGGCCCGCCGCCGACATGCTGCGGGCGGTGACGACATGGGCAAAGACGTCGAGGTCGCCGAATCGATCCATGGCGCAGCCACCTTTTCCATTCTGGAAATAATGGCTGGCTTTCCACACACGCTGCAAGGGGTCTTGAATTGGTCTAGTCTGCAGCGCAATCAGTGGGACGACCATGCTGGCCGAGGGAGGTAGGAAGATGAGCGCAATCGCTTTTCCGGCGCCGGATGCCGGCATCCTCGCCCGTCGCGACTCGATTCTCGCGGGGCTTTCGCGGCTCGTCCCGCCCCAGGCCCTGATCACCAGCGACGACGAGCGGCGGCCCTACGAGACCGATGCGCTCACCGCCTATCGGCGCCTGCCTCTGGCGGTCGTGCTGCCCTCCACCACGCAGGAGGTCGCGGCGGTGCTGCGCTATTGCCGGGACGAGGGCGTGCCGGTGATCCCGCGCGGCTCCGGCACCTCGCTCGCGGGCGGGGCGATCCCGCAGGAGGACGCGGTGGTGATCGGCGTCTCGAAGATGAGCCGCATCCTCGAGATCGACTATGCCAACCGCGTCGCCCGGGTGCAGGCCGGCGTCACCAATCTCGCCGTCACCGGCGCCGTCTCGGCCGAGGGCTTCTTCTACGCGCCGGATCCGTCCTCGCAGCTCGCCTGCTCGATCGGCGGCAATATCGGCATGAATTCGGGCGGGGCGCATTGCCTGAAATACGGCGTCACCACCAACAACGTGCTGGGCGTGACGATGGTGATGCTCGACGGCTCGGTGGTTGAAATCGGCGGCTCTCACCTCGATGCCCCCGGCTACGACCTGCTCGGCCTGATCAACGGCTCGGAAGGCCAGCTCGGCATCGTCACCGAGGCGACGGTGCGCATCCTGCGCGCGGCGGAGGGGGCGCGGCCCGTGCTCTTCGGCTTTCCGACCAGCGAGCAGGCGGGTGCCGCGGTGGCCGCGATCATCGGCGCCGGCATCATCCCGGTCGCGATGGAATTCATGGACAAGCCGGCGATCGAGATCTGCGAGGCCTTCGCCAAGGCCGGCTACCCGATGGATTGCGGCGCGCTGCTGATCATCGAGGTCGAGGGGTCCGATGCGGAGATGGACGCCCAGCTCGCCCGCATCGTCGCCATCGCCCGCGAGCACGGCGTCACCACGGTCAAGGAATCGAAATCGGCGATGGAGGCGGCGGCGATCTGGAAGGGCCGCAAATCGGCCTTCGGCGCCACCGGGCGCATCGCCGACTACATCTGCATGGACGGCACCATCCCGACCGGGCAACTGCCGCATGTGCTCCGGCGCATGGACGAGATCGTGAAGGGCTATGGCCTGCGCGTCGCCAATGTCTTCCATGCCGGCGACGGCAATCTCCATCCGCTGATCCTCTACAACTGCAACGACCCGGTCGAGGCGCAGAAGGCCGAGGATGCCGGCATGGACATCCTCAAGCTCTGCGTCGAGGTCGGCGGCTGCCTGACCGGGGAGCACGGCGTCGGCATCGAGAAGCGCGACCTGATGACGGTCCAGTTCAACGAAGCCGATCTCGCCCAGCAGATGCGGGTGAGGGCGGTGTTCGACCGGCAATGGCTGCTCAATCCGGCCAAGGTGTTCCCGCTGGAAGGCAGGGTGGCGGCGTGATGAATATCTGTCATTCCGGGGCTCGCGCAGCGAGAACCCGGAACCCACGACCGGGTGAGACCGATGCCGTATTTCGTCTATCTCCTCGCCCGAAAGAAGGACGGCACGCTTTATTTGAGGGTCACCAATGATCTGGCGAGACGTGTCCATGAACACAAGTCGAAGCAAAATATCGGCTTCACGTCTCGATACGATGTCGACCGCCTCGTCTGGTACGAGGAATTCGATCGCATCTACGATGCCATCGACCGGGAAAAGTCGGTGAAGAAATGGCGTCGCGCTTGGAAGATCAAGCTGATCGAGGACATGAACCCCGAATGGACGGATCTCTATGAAGGGCTGGCTTGAGCGCGCCTGCCCAGTCGTGGGTTCCGGGTTCTTCGCTGCGCGAAGCCCCGGAATGACAAAGGGGGGAGAATGACCATCCACACCCCCACCACCGAGGCGCAGGCCTGCGCCGTCGTGAAGTCGGTCGTCGACAATCGCGTGCCGCTCACCCTGCGCGGCGGCGGCACGCGCGCCGGCCTCGGGCGGCCGTCCCAGGCGGCGAGCACGCTCTCCAGCGCCGGCCTCACCGGCATCACCCTCTATGAGCCGGCCGAGATGGTCATCGCCGCCCGCGCCGGCACGCCGCTCGAGACGGTGCAGGAGGCGCTGGCCGAGCGCGGCCAGATGCTGCCCTTCGAGCCGATGGACCACCGCCCGCTCTTCGGCACGGACGGCACGCCGACCATCGGCGCCGTCGCCGCCTGCAACATCTCCGGCCCGCGCCGCATCAATGCGGGGGCGGCGCGCGATTCCCTGATCGGCATCCGCATGGTCAATGGCCGCGGCGAGATGGTGAAGTCGGGCGGGCGGGTGATGAAGAACGTCACGGGCCTCGACCTGGTGAAGCTGGTCTGCGGCAGCCACGGCACGCTCGGCTTCCTGACCGAGGTCACCTTCCGCGTGCTGCCGAAGCCGGCTGAGATCGCGACGCTGCAATGGCGCGGGCTCTCCGACGTGGAGGGCGTCGCGCTGTTGTCGCGGGCGCTGGGTTCGCCTTTCGAGCCGATGGCCGCCGCGCATCTTCCCGCAGGATTGGCCGGCGGGGAGGCCCTGACGCTCTTGCGGCTGGAGAATTTCCCGGACTCCATCGAATACCGCTCGGGGGAGCTTGCGCTGCAGCTCGGCGAATATGGCGTGCCCGACAAGCTGGAAGGCGAGCATGGCGCCACGCTCTGGCGCCATATCCGGGACGCGGCCTTCTTCGCCGGGACGGAGGAGGCGGTCTGGCGCCTGTCGCTCAAGCCGACCGACGGCCCGAAAGCAGCGAGTGCCATCGCGCGCATGCTGCCGGATGCGCGCTGGTTCTACGATTGGGGCGGCGGTCTGGTCTGGCTCGCGGTCCCGGCCGATGGCGATGCCGGGGCCGCGCCCATCCGCGCAGCGCTGAAGCCGCTCGGGGGCTATGCGACGCTGGTGCGGGCGCCGGACGCCGTGCGTGCCTCGGTCGACGTCTTCCAGCCACTGTCCGAGCCGCTGATGCGTGTTACGGCCGGTATCAAGAAGAGCTTTGATCCAGCCGGCATCTTGGAGCCAGGCCGGATGTATGCGGGGGTTTGATGGCGCTGACCGAACCGGTTTCCACTGACTTCGCCGCGTCGCGTGCTAGCTGGGCGCAGGGGCGCCTCGGCCTGCTTGCCATCGCCGGGCTGGCGCTGCTGCTGGTCGCTGCTGCCGCGGCGATCCTGCTCGCCATGGGGCGCGAGCCGATCTGCAAATGCGGTTACGTGAAGTTCTGGCAGGGACAGGTCGTCTCCTCCGAGAATTCCCAGCATATCGCCGACTGGTACAGCTTCTCGCACATCATCCATGGCTTTCTGTTCTACGGGCTGTTCTGGCTGATCCGTCGCGTCACCGGCCTGCCGATCAGCTTCGGCGTAGCCCTCCTGCTCTCCATTGTGGTCGAGAGCGCCTGGGAGATCGCCGAGAACTCGCCGGCCGTGATCGACCATTACCGCTCGGCGACGATCTCGCTCGATTATTACGGCGACAGCGTCCTGAATTCGGTCTGCGACATTCTCTCGATGGTGCTCGGCTTCCTGATCGCCCGCTTGGCGCCGGTCTGGCTGACGGTTTCGAGCGCGCTCGCGATGGAACTGATCGTCGGCTGGCTGATCCGCGACAACCTGACCCTCAACGTCATCATGCTGCTCTGGCCGATGGACTGGATCAAAGCCTGGCAGGGCGGAGCCTGAGCGATGCAGACCAACTTCACCCCCGAGCGCCTCGCTTCCGATCCGCGCATGCCGGCCTCGGAGAAGATCCTCCGGACCTGCGTGCATTGCGGCTTTTGCACCGCGACCTGCCCGACCTATCTGCTGCTCGGCGACGAGCTCGATTCCCCGCGCGGGCGCATCTACCTGATCAAGGACATGCTGGAGAACGGCAAGCCCGCCACCGACGAGGTGGTCAAGCATGTCGACCGCTGCCTCTCCTGCCTCTCCTGCATGTCGACCTGCCCCTCGGGCGTGCATTACATGCACCTCGTCGACCATGCCCGCGCCCATATCGAGGAGACCTATCGGCGCTCCTGGTCCGACCGGCTGCTGCGCAAGCTGCTGGCGGCGATCCTGCCCTATCCGAACCGCTTCCGCGCGGCGATGCTGGCGGCGCTGCCGGCGAAGCCGCTTGCCCCGCTCCTCGGCATGCTGCCGGCCGTCGGGCCGCGCCTGAAGGCGATGCTGGCGCTGGCGCCCGTCCGCCTGCCGACGCGCTCGGCGATGGAAGGGCCGCAGAGCTTCCCGCCGCCGGCCGGGCGATCGAAACGCGTCGCGCTGCTCTCGGGCTGCGCCCAGCCGGTGCTCGACCCGGCGATCAACGAGGCGACGATCCGCCTGCTCAACCGCCACGGCGTCGAGGTGGTGCTGCCGAAGGGGGAGGGCTGCTGCGGCGCGCTCGTCCACCATATGGGCCAGGAGCACGATGCCCTGTCCTTCGCCCGCGCGAACATCGACGCCTGGACGGCGGAGATCGAGGGCGAGGGGCTCGACGCCATCCTGATCACGGCCTCGGGCTGCGGCACGACGATCAAGGATTACGGTTTCATGTTCCGCAACGAGCCCGCCTATGCCGGAAAGGCGGAGACGGTCTCGGGCCTGGCGAAGGACGTCACCGAGTTCCTGGAGACGCTGGAGCTCTCGACAGTGCGCGATGTCGCCATGCCGATCGCCTATCACTCCGCCTGCTCGATGCAGCACGGCCAGCAGCTCAAGGACGGGCCGAAGCGCCTGCTCTCCGGCGCCGGCTTCAAGGTCAAGGAAGTGCCGGAGGGCCATATCTGCTGCGGCTCGGCCGGCGTCTACAACATCCTCCAGCCCGAGATCGCCGGCCGGCTGCGCGAGCGCAAGGTCGGCCATATCGAGCGGACCAAGCCGATGCTGGTCGCGACCGGCAATATCGGCTGCATGACCCAGCTCGCGAAGGGTTTTTCGGACAAGGGCGCCACGACGCCGGTGGTTCATACCGCGGAACTGCTCGACTGGGCGACGGGTGGACCCTTGCCGGAGAAGCTGGCGCGAGCGGGGATCGCGGATCGGCCTTTGCGGGGAGAGGCGCTGACGGCCGCCGAATAGCCGCCTTCTCCCCTCGGGGGAGAAGGGATCGCGCTTGCCCGTCGCGTCTGTGCAGGCTACCGAGCGCGGTGTTGGTTCGTGTTGTCTTTTGTGCTGACCAACACAAACCTACAAAGCGAAACGAATTGCCCATGTCCGCCGACAAATCCGCCCCTGCCAAGCTGAAGGCCCGCCAGCCGCGCGGCTTCGTCGATCGCGGCCCGGCCGATGTCGCCGCGACCGAGCGCATGCTCGCCGTCATCCGCGAGAGCTTCGCGGTCTATGGCTTCGATCCGGTGGAGACGCCCTTCGTCGAGTACACCGACGCGCTCGGAAAATTCCTGCCGGATCAGGACCGGCCGAACGAGGGCGTCTTCTCCTTCCAGGACGATGACGAGCAGTGGCTCTCGCTGCGCTACGACCTGACGGCGCCGCTCGCCCGCTATGTCGCGGAGAATTTCGACGCGCTGCCGAAGCCCTATCGCAGCTATCGCGTCGGCTATGTCTTCCGCAACGAGAAGCCCGGGCCGGGCCGCTTCCGCCAGTTCATGCAGTTCGACGCCGATATCGTCGGTTCGGGCAGCGTCGCCGGCGATGCCGAGATCTGCATGCTCGCCGCCGACACCATGGAGAAGCTCGGCATCAAGCGCGGCGACTATGTCGTGAAGGTCAACAACCGCAAGGTGCTGGACGGCGTGATGGATGCGGCGGGCATCGACCCTGCGGCTCGGCTGACGGTCCTGCGCGCGATCGACAAGGCCGACAAGTTCCCGCTGGAGGAGGTTCGCAAGCTCCTCGGCGACGGCCGCAAGGACGAGAGCGGCGACTTCACCAAGGGCGCGGGCCTGTCCGATGCCCAGTCCGACCGCATCCTGCGCTATCTCGAACTCGGCCAGACGCTCGCCGAGCTGGGCAAGACGAACGCCCAGGACAGCGAAGGCTCGGCCAGACTCTCCGCCTCGGCGCTCGCCGACCTGCGCGGCCTCGTCGAGGGCGCCGAAAACGGCCAGGCCGGCATCGCGGAACTGGAGCAGATCCGCGAATTGATCACCGCGGCCGGCTATCTCGGCCGGATCATCATCGACCCCTCCGTCGTCCGCGGCCTCGAATACTACACCGGCCCGGTCTACGAGGTGGAGCTGACCTTCCCGGTCACCAACGAGGACGGGCAGGTGGTGCGCTTCGGCTCTGTCGCCGGCGGCGGGCGCTATGACGGCCTGGTCGGCCGCTTCCGGCCGGAGCCGGTGCCGGCGACCGGCTTCTCGATCGGCGTCTCGCGGCTCTATTCGGCGCTGAAGGCGGTGAAGTCGCCGATCGTCGACAGCCGGAACGAACTGCCGCTCGTCGTCGTGACCGCGATGGACAACAAGTCGCCGGAGTTCATGCCGGGCTATCAGGCGATGGTCTCGGCGCTGCGGCAGGCGAAGGATGCGGACGGCCGGCCGTTGCTGCGCGCCGATCTCTATCTCGGCGCCTCCGGCTTCAACGCCCAGATGAAATATGCCGACCGGCGCGGCGCGGTCTGCGCGGTCATTCAGGGCTCCTCCGAGCGCGAGGCCGGCACGGTGGTCATCAAGGACCTGGTCCTCGGCGCCGAGCTCGCCGCCGCCGGCCGCGACGTCAAGGATTCGGCCGAGCACAAGGCCAAGCAGGCGCAGGCGCAGTTCGCGGTGCCGGTGGCGGAGCTGGTCGCGGGCGTGAAGCAGGTGCTGGCACGGCACGAATGAGGGCGGCCGTGCTCGGGCTCGATCCGGCATGACGCCGAAAAGTCCCGTTCACCCATTTCCCTCAAATCCCTCGAAAATCCTCCGCACCGCTGCTAGGACGACGCTCGCAACAGGACAGGACGACCCGTGCCCGCAAGCCGCGCCAGCATCGACACCGTGATCGCGCTCCTCGCGGGCGAAGGCTACGCCCGTGCCGAGCCCGCCATTCTCCAGCCCGCCGACGTGTTCCTCGATCTTTCGGGCGAGGACATCCGCCGCCGCATCTTCATGACGCAGGATGCCGAGGGCCGCGACTGGTGCCTGAGGCCCGAATACACCATCCCCGTCGCGCTCGATCATATCGCCTCGGGCTCGACCGAGCCGGCGGCTTACGCCTATGCCGGCCCGGTCTTCCGCATGCGTTCCGGCGAGCCGGGCGAGTTCCGCCAGGCCGGGCTGGAATCCTTCGGCCGCGCCGACTTCACCGCCACCGACGCCGAGATCATGGCGCTGGCCATCGAGGCCGCCGCCGCGCTCGGGCTCGAGGCCCCGCGCATCGTCATGGGCGACGTCGCGCTGCTCGGCGCCCTGCTCGACCGGCTCGCCGTCCCGCAAGGCGCGCGCCGCCGGCTCGCGCGCGCCATCGTGCAGGGCAAGGGCGCCGACGCCGTCGCCGCGCTCGACCCGCCGGCGCCGGACGGGGAGGCGGCCCATGCCGGCCTGCTCAAGGCGCTGGAGGGGCAAGACCCCAAGGCCGCCCGCGCCTTCGTCGAGGACGTGCTCTCGATCGCCGGCATCTCGACGGTCGGCGGGCGCAGCGCCGCCGATATCGCCGAGCGTTTCCTCGCCCGCGCCGCCGAGCGCGAGAATCCGGTGAACGACGACGTCAAGACGCTGCTCGGCCGGGTGCTGGCCGTGTCCGGCGATCCCGACGCCGCCTCCGCCTCGCTCCGGGCCCTGGCCGACCAGGCCGCGCTCGACCTGAACCGCGAGCTCGACGCCTTCGACGAGCGCACCGGCTTCCTCGCCGCGCGCGGCGTCGATGTCGGCGCGATCCAGTTCTCCGCCGGTTTCGCCCGCAATCTCAACTACTACACCGGCTTCATCTTCGAATTGCACGATCCGGCCCGCGGCGACGGCAAGCCGGCGGCCGGCGGCGGGCGCTACGACAACCTGCTCGGCCGCCTCGGCGCGCAGCGGGCGATTCCCGCGGTCGGCGCCTCGCTCTGGCTCGATCGCCTGGCGGGAGAGGCCCCATGACCCAAGCGCCCCAGGCCAATCGCGCGCCGCTCGTCCTCGCCGTTCCCTCCAAGGGACGGCTGCAGGAGAACGCCACGGCCTTCTTCGGCCGGGCCGGGCTGAAATTCGTCAAGGCCAGCGGCGAGCGCGGCTATCGCGGCGCCATCGCGGGCGTGGAGGGAGCCGAGGTCGCCTTCCTCTCGGCCTCGGAGATCGTCGCGCAGCTCGCCTCGGGCGCGGCCCATCTCGGCGTCACCGGCGAGGATCTGGTGCGCGAGCAGTTGTCTGACGCCGATGCGGCGGTGGAGATGCTGACCCCGCTCGGCTTCGGCCACGCCAATGTCGTCGTCGCCGTGCCGCAGGCCTGGATCGACGTCCGCACCATGGCCGATCTCGAGGACGTCGCCTCGACCATGCGCGCCCGCCACGGCCGCAAGCTGCGGGTCGCCACCAAATATGTGAACCTGACCCGCCGCTTCTTCGCGCAGCACGGGCTGGCGGATTACCGCATCGTCGAGAGCCTGGGCGCGACGGAAGGAGCCCCCGCCGCCGGCACGGCCGAGATCGTCGTCGACATCACCACCACCGGCGCGACGCTCGCCGCCAATGCGCTGAAGGTGCTCGACGACGGCGTCATGCTCGCTTCGGAAGCGAATCTCGTCGCCTCGGCGCGCGCCCCCTGGGGGGATCGCGCCCGCGCCGCGGTGCGCACCATCCTCTCCCGCATCGCGGCGGAGGAGGAGGCGCGCACCATCCGCGAGATCCGCGCTAGGCTCGAGCTGGATGCGGCGGCGCTCGCGGCTTTGACGGAACGCTTCGGGGCGCGTCTGCCCTTCGGGCCGCCGACAGCCGGCGCGCCGCTGACCCTGCATTGCCCGGACAAGGCGGTTTTCGCGCTGGTCGAGGAGCTGGCAGGCAGGGGCGCCGACGACATCACCGTCACTGCGCCGGCCTATGTCTTCCGCCGTGCGAACCGGCTGCTGGAGCGGCTCGACGCCCGGATCTGATGCGTGCGCGGGCACCCGGGCTGCACGCTTTTCCATGCGGCAGCCTTGATCCCGAACCAATTGGCCTCTAGGCGTTGAACCATGAAGGGGCCCGTGGCGCTTTCGCGCGCGTGAATGCAGGTATGATGACGATGACTCCACGCCTTGGCTTTGCCGCCGTCCTCGCCGCGCTGGTCGCGCCGATGCTGGTTCCGGGAGAAGCCGCGGCGCAGCGCCGCCAGCAGATGCCGTCCCGCCAGGAGCTGGGCGGCGGCAACACCCCGATCCCGCTGCCGCAGCAGGAGAAGACCTTTCCCGTCGGCGCGAGCTGGAGCGTCGTCCAACTCAACGGCAAGCCGGTCTATGACCGCCGCGCCACTCTGCTGATCGACCAGAATCTGCGCGGCACCGGCTTCGGCGGCTGCAACACCTTCTCGGCTGCCGCCTATCCGCTGCGCCAGCAGGGCTTCGCGGTCGGCCCCCTCGCGATCACCAAGCGCAGTTGCGACAAGGCCACCCTCGATTTCGAGCGCTCCTTCCTGATGGCGCTGCGGGCCACCCAGAAATGGGACATGGTCAACGGCCGGCTCGTCCTCAAGGGCGGCGCCGGCGAGCTGGTGCTCAGCCGCTCGCTCTGAGCCGCTTCGGAAACGCCGTTTCGAGCGTCGGCCGCCTTCAGGCGGCCGGCGTTTTTTCCGTGCGGGTCGGCGTATAGGTGCCGTCCTCGTTCGGCTCCATCGTGACGATGGTCTCGTGCATGTCGCGCAGGGTCGCCCGGTGGCCGATCGAGACGATGCGCGCCTCCGGCAGCTCCTGGTCGATCGTCGCGTAGATCTCGCCCTCGAGCTTCTCGTCGAGCGAGGCGGTGGCCTCGTCGAGGAAGAGCCAGTCCGGCTTGCTCAGCAGGGCGCGCGCCACCGCGAGCCGCTGCTGCTCGCCGCCCGAGAGGCGCTGGCCCCAGAGGTCGATCTCGTCGAGCCTGTCGGCGAGATGGCCGAGCCGCACCTTGGCCATCGCCGCGCGGATCGCGTCGTCGTCATAGGCGCTCTCGCGCTCCGGATAGGCGAGGGCGGCGCGCAGCGTGCCCTGCGGCAGATAGGGGCGCTGCGGCAAGAGCATGATCCGCGCATCGGCCGGGATGCCGACCTTGCCGTCGCCGAAGGGCCAGATCCCGGCGATGGCGCGGAACAGGGTCGACTTGCCCGAGCCGGAGGGGCCGATCAGCAGGGTCGAGCGCGCCTGGCCGAGATCGAGCCGGTCGAGCCTGACGATCGGCCGGCCGTTGGGCAGCGCCAGCACCGCCTTGCCGACATGCAGGTTGCCGTCGCGCGAGGTCTCGCGGCCCAGCGCGTCCTCGCTGATCGGGCCGTGCTGCGCTTCGTCGACGGCCTTCTCGAAGGTCGTCAGGCGGCCGATGGCGGCGAGATACTGGGCGATCGAGGAATAGCTGTTGATGATGAAGGACAGCGCCGTCTGCACTCGGTCGAAGGCGCCGGCGACCTGCATCATGATGCCGAGCGTGATGGTGCCGGCGAAATAATAGGGCGCCAGGATCATATAGGGCATCACCACGCTGATCTGGTTGTAGGACAGCGTGAAGGTGTTGAGCTTCAGCCGGCGCCAGACCAGCCGGTAGAAGTTCTCGACGATGGCGCGGAAGCGCTCGGCCAGATGCGCCCGCTCGGTCGGCTCGCCGACCATCAGCGCGATCTGCTCCGAATATTCGCGCAGGCGCGCCAGCGAGAAGCGGAAATTCGCCTCGCGCTTCTCCTGCTCGAATTCGAGGTTGATCAGCGGCCGCCCGATCAGATGCGTCAGCCAGGTCGCGACCGCCGCATAGAGGAAGGCGACCCAGAAGATGTAGCCGGGGATGGCGAGGGAGGTGCCCGGAAAGCTGAAGGCGACCGGGATATTCCAGAGGATGATCGAGAACGAGACCAGCGTCGAAACCTGCGAGAGCAGGGGCAGGGCGAAATTATAGGTCTGGTTGACGAAGGAGCGCGTGTCCTCGGCGATGCGCTGGTCGGGGTTGTCGACGCTGCCGGCGAGCGCGATCCGGTAATGCGTGGCGTGGCTCAGCCAGCGCTCGGTGTATTCCAGCGCCATGAACTGCCGCCAGCGGATCAGGATGGTGTAGTTGGCGAAAACCTCGATCAGGCCCGAGACCACCCAGATTCCCGCCCATAGGCAGAATACCCAGAAGAGCTGGTACCAGAACGCCGCCGCATCCTTGTTCTGCAGCGCGTCGTACATGTCGCGGTTGAAGAAGGAGAGGCGCAGCGTGATGCCGACCTGCGCCTGGTTCAGCACGATCAGGAAGACGAAGAGCGCGACGCCGAGCCGTCCCAGCCGGATCTTGTAGGGGCCGATCGGCCAGAGATTGGCGGTGGTGATCTCGTCGGATTCGAAGAAGGGCGAGGCGAGCCGGCCGATGCGCGCGATCACCGGCACGAAGGAGATCGCGTAGATCAGGATGCCGAAGACGCCGACCGTGGTCGGCAGGCTGGTCGGCACCGCCGGGATACGCAGCTCCGGCGGCCACCAGCCGAGCTGGGCGAGCAGCGCGGCCCCGCCGAACAGCACATATTCGATGGCGAAGACGCTGGAGAAGATGCGCAGGAAGAAGGGCAGGCCGGGCGAGCGGAAGGTCACCACCGCGAGCAGCAGGCCGATCACGCCCATGCCGACGAGGCCGCCCGCATCGGCCTGCTGGCCGACCACCAATGCGGCTGCCGCCATCAGGGCGACGAGAATGCTCAACGGACGCATGGGCTGAAAATCCTGGCGGGAAAGGGTCGATTCCACGATTCGGACCATGTCCCAGCGAGGAAGGCCTTTCAATGGCGCCGGGGGCAGATGAGCGAATTGTCATCTGCCGGAGAGGGCGAGGAAAGCGGCCGTGGCGGCTGCGCGGTCATTCCGCGCGACCGAGGGGAGACCGGGGATCCATGCCGGAATCTCGGTCTGAAAGGCTCCGGCATCGGTGCCGGATCGGCGCTGCCTTGTCCCGGACGGCCCGTGCCCCGGCCCCGTGCGGCGCGCCGGCGCCGGAACGCAAAGCCCCGGACGAGCCGGGCTCGTCCGGGGCGCGAAGCGGGTGGGGCGGGCGGTTCGACCGCCGGCCGGGTTTACTCCGCCGCGACGATCTTGCCGCCTTCCCACTTGTACAGCGAGAAGCTCGGCGAGGTCAGGTCGCCGGTCTTGCCGTAGGTCAGCGTGCCGATCGCGGTCTTGACCGGCAGCCCGGCATGCAGCGCCTTGGCGGTGCCCGACGGGTCGCCGGCCTTGCCGACCTTCTCGATGCCGGCCTTCAGCACCTCGACGGCGGCATAGGCGTTGAGGGTGAAGGCTTCCGGCGGGATGCCCTTCTCCTTCAGCGCCGCGACGGCCGTGGCCGAATCCGGGTTCTTCAGCGCATCGGTGGCGTTGGTGAAGAGGGTGCCGGTGGCGTGGTCGCCGCCGATCGCGGCGAATTCGGTGTTGGACAGGCCCTCGCCGCCGATGATGGTCGCCTTGACGCCGGCATCGGCGAGCTGGCGGGCGAGCAGGCCGCCCTCCGGGTGATAGCCGCCGAAATAGATCACCTCGGCGCCGGCCGATTTCAGCCGGGTGATGACGGCCGAGAGGTCCTTCTCGCCCGGGGTCAGCGTCAGATAGGCCACTTCCTTGATGCCACCGGCATTGATGCCCTTCTGGAAGTTGTCGGCGAGGCCTTTGCCATAGGTGCCCTTGTCGTGGACGATGGCGATCTTCTTGCCCTTGAGGTTCTTCACCGCATAGGCGGCGGCGACCTCGGCCTGCTGGTCGTCGCGGCCGCAGGTGCGGAAGACGTTGCTGAGCCCGCGCGTGGTCAGCGCCGGCGAGGTCGCGGTCGGGGTCACCATCAGCACGCCGCTCTCGGCGAGCGCGTCGGAGGTCGCCATGGCGACGCCGGAGGTCACCGGGCCGACGACGAACTTCACCTTGTCGCCGACGAGCAGGTTGGCGGCGGAGACGCCCTGCTTCGGGTCGCCGGCATCGTCCGCGAGCTTCAGGACGAGCTTCTCGCCGAGCACGCCGCCATTCTTGTTGATCACGTCGACGGCGGTCTGGGCGCCGTTCTTGACCTGCTCGCCATAGGCGGCGACGGGGCCGGTCAGCGGGGCGATCAGCCCGATGGTGATGTCGGCGCGGGCGGCCTGCGCGGCGAGCAGCGTCGCGGCGAGGGCGACGCCGGTGAGGAATTTGGAGGTCTGCATGGGCCTCTCCCGATCGGTTCTGTCGTGTTCGCGCGCTCCTCGTGGAGGCGCTTGCTGCTTTTATAGGCGAGGAGCGGGGAGGAAGACCATCTCTTCGGCTCCCGAGCGGGGCGCTCGGGACGCATGGCGGCGGAGGCGGCTTGTCCGGGAAGACGGCGGAAAGAGCGCAAAAAAGGCCCGGCTTGCGCCGGGCCTTCCTGGTGGCTTGCGAGAAGCTGGACTTCCTCAGAAGTCCATGCCGCCCATGCCGCCGCCGCCCATCGGGGGCATCGGGGCTTCCTTCTTCGGCTGGTCGGCGACCATCGCCTCGGTGGTGATCAGCAGGCCCGCGATCGACGCCGCGTCCTGGATCGCCGTGCGCACGACCTTGGTCGGGTCGATGATGCCGGCCTTGACCAGATCGCCGTACTCGCCGGTCTGGGCGTTGTAGCCGTGGGCGTAGTCCTTGGCCTCGAGCAGCTTGCCGACCACGACCGCGCCGTCATCGCCGGCGTTGTCGACGATCTGGCGGGCCGGAGCGCTGATCGCCTTGCGGACGATCTCGACGCCGGTCTTCTGGTCGTCATTGGCGGTCTTGATCGACTTGACCGAGTTGAGGGCGCGCAGCAGGGCGACGCCGCCGCCCGGCAGGATGCCTTCTTCCACCGCGGCGCGGGTGGCGTTCAGGGCATCGTCGACGCGGTCCTTCTTCTCCTTGACCTCGACCTCGGTCGCGCCGCCGACGCGGATCACCGCGACGCCGCCGGCGAGCTTGGCCAGGCGCTCCTGGAGCTTCTCGCGGTCGTAGTCCGAGGTGGTCTCCTCGATCTGCGCCTTGATCTGCGCGACGCGGGCCTCGATGTCCTTCTTCTTGCCGGCGCCGTCGATGATCGTGGTGTTCTCCTTCTCGATGCGCACGCGCTTGGCGCGGCCGAGCATGTCGAGCGTCACGGTCTCGAGCTTGATGCCGAGGTCTTCCGAGATCATCTGGCCGGCGGTCAGGATCGAGATGTCCTCGAGCATGGCCTTGCGGCGGTCACCGAAGCCCGGAGCCTTGACGGCCGCGACCTTGAGGCCGCCGCGGAGCTTGTTGACGACGAGCGTGGCGAGCGCCTCGCCCTCGACGTCCTCGGCGATGATCAGCAGCGGCTTGCCGGTCTGCACCACGGCCTCGAGGATCGGCAGCATCGCCTGGAGCGAGGAGAGCTTCTTCTCGAAGACGAGGATGTAGGGGTCGTCGAGCTCGGCGACCATCTTCTCGGAGTTGGTGATGAAGTAGGGCGAGAGATAGCCGCGGTCGAACTGCATGCCCTCGACGACGTCGAGCTCGGTCTCGGCGGTCTTGGCTTCCTCGACGGTGATGACGCCCTCGTTGCCGACCTTCTGCATGGCCTTCGAGATCATCTCGCCGACCGACGAATCGCCGTTGGCCGAGATGGTGCCGACCTGCGCGACTTCCGCGTTCGAGGTGACCTTCTTCGAGTTCTTCTTGAGGTCGGCGACGACGGCCTCGACGGCCAGGTCGATGCCGCGCTTCAGGTCCATCGGGTTCATGCCGGCGGCAACCGCCTTGGCGCCCTCGCGGACGATGGCCTGGGCGAGCACGGTCGCGGTGGTGGTGCCGTCGCCGGCATGGTCGTTCTGGCGCGAAGCGACTTCGCGGACCATCTGGGCGCCCATGTTCTCGAACTTGTCGGACAGCTCGATCTCCTTGGCGACGGTGACGCCGTCCTTGGTGATGCGGGGAGCGCCGAACGACTTCTCGATCACGACGTTGCGGCCCTTCGGACCGAGCGTGACCTTCACGGCATTGGCGAGGACATCCACGCCGCGCAGCATCTTGTCGCGGGCGTCGGTGCCGAACTTAACGTCTTTGGCAGCCATGAGAGCTACTCCTTGGACTGGAACTGGAAAGGTGGGAAGAGGCTCAGCCGGCGATCAGCCGACGACGCCCATGATGTCGGATTCCTTCATGATCAGGAGGTCCTGACCATCGATCTTGACCTCGGTGCCCGACCACTTGCCGAACAGGACGCGGTCGCCCTTCTTGACGTCGAGGGCGACGAGCTTGCCGGCCTCGTCACGGGCGCCGGGGCCCACGGCGACGATCTCGCCCTCCTGGGGCTTCTCCTTGGCGGTCTCGGGGATGATGATGCCACCCTTGGTCTTCTCCTCGCTGTCGAGGCGGCGGACCACGACGCGGTCATGCAAAGGACGGAACTTCATGGTTCTGTCTTCCTCTTGTCATATTCGGTTCGGGCGCCGCAGGGGCCCCGGGGTGAGACTGTTAGCAGTCCTCCCAGGAGAGTGCTAACAGATGGCAGGGCAGATAGGCACGGGCTCCGGGAGAGTCAAGCAAGCCGCGAAGGATAAAGTGAACGCGTCCGGATGCGGCGTCGCGGCCGGTCGCTTGCCGGCTGCCGTGACGAGCCGAACACGCTAGGATGGCAGGATGACGACATCAGCGACGAGCCCTGCGTCCGACCTGCGCCTCGACGACATCGCCCGTTCCTGCGTGGCGCTGCATATCCGCATGACCGCCCGGGCGGTCACCCGCGCCTATGACGAGGCGATGCGGCCGAGCGGGCTCAAGATCACCCAGTTCGTGCTGCTCTCGGCGCTGAGCACCGGCCATTGGCGGTCGATCACCGAGCTGGCCGAGCGCTTCGCGCTGGAGCGCACCTCGCTGACGCGCAATCTCCAGCTCCTGGCGGCCGAGGGCATGGTCGAGCCGGTCGCGGGCCGCGGCCGCGCCGCGGTCTATGCCGTGACGGAGAAGGGCCGGGCGGCGATCGCGTCGGCGATCCCGTTCTGGCGGGCGGCGCAGGACAAGATCGAGAAGGGTTTCGGCGAGGAGCGCTGGCGCGAGACCAGGGACGGGCTCAAGGCGCTGCGGCGTGCGGCGCGGGGCGCGCGCTGAGCCGCAGGGCCGGCGAGAGGCTGGTCGATGCGGAGCGCTGCCGGCGAAGAGGCTGCGGGTCGTCGCGGGCGACCATGGGCAGATCCGGTAACCATGCCGGGGCCTTCATCGGACGTGCTCCGGCATGGATCCCGGATCGTCGCCCCGCTTCGCCCGGGACGACCGGGTTCGAGGTCGAGGATCATCCTCCTGGAATGCGCAGGCCATGTCCGGCTGGAACCGTGACGCCCCTCCTCGCCGTCTTCTCCGGTTGACGCGCCTGCAGGATCTTCCATATCGTGCAGATACACGTTTTGAGAGGCGGCGATGGATCGGACCTTTGGAGTGGTGTCGCGCGAGGTGCTGACCGCGGGCGATGGCTTGAGCTTCCTGCGCGGCATCGTCGACGGCTCGCATCCGGCCCCGCCCTTCGCCGGGGCCATGGATTTCGAGTTGGTCGAGGCGGATGAAGGCCGCGTCGTCTTCATCGGCCGGCCGTCGCCGCGCTTCTTCAATCCGCTCGGCACGATCCATGGCGGCTGGACCGCGACCATCCTCGATTCCGCCATGGCCTGCGCCGCCCATTCGACGCTCAGGCCCGGCGAGGGCTACACCACGCTGGAGATGAAGCTGAACTATGTCCGCCCGGTCATGCCGGAGAGCGGCACGGTGCGCTGCGAGGGCCGGCTGATCCACCGCGGTGGCTCGGTCATCACCAGCGAAGGCAGCCTCCTCGACGCGCGCGGCAAGCTGCTGGCCCACGGCACCGAGACCTGCATCGTGCTGCCGGCCCGCAAGGCGAAGTCCTAGCCGGAGCCGGAAGAGCCCTCTCGCAGCGCTTCCGGCATGGATCCCCGGGGCTTCGCCGCGCCGGGCGGCCGCGCGGCTATCGCCGGCTGACGGCGACGGCGCCGGCGATGATCAGCAGCGCGCCGAGATAGGTGGTGTAGAGCGGCACCTCCCCGAAGAGATGGAAGCCGAGCAGGCTCGCCCAGATCAGCGCGGTGTATTCGATGGCGGCGAGCCGCGATGCGGCCGCCCGGGCATAGGCCGAGGTCAGCGTCAGATGGCCGGCGACGCCGAGCGCGCCGGCGAAGAGATAGAGCGCGAGGTCGGCCGGCGCGATCGGCTCGAACAGGCTCGCCGCCGGCACGGCGAGGCAGAGCGCCGGCCCGACATTCTGGAAGGCGACGATCACCGTCGGATGCTCGCGCATCGCGATGCGCCGCAGCAGGACGAGGTTGAAGGCGTAGCTCACCGCCGAGAACAGGGCGGCCGCGACCCCGAGCCCGGCGCCGCTGACATGGCCCTGAAGGCGCGGCCAGACCATCACCAGCATGCCGGCGAGGCCGAAGGCGAGCGCCTGCAGCACGCGCTTGTCGATTCTCTCCCTGAGCAGCAATCCGCCCAGCAGCGCCACGAAGACGGGCGCGAGGAAGGACAGCGTCAGCGCCTCCGCCAGCGGCAGCACCGAGATCGAGTAGAAGAAGCTTCCGGCCGTGAGCACGACCAGCGGCACGCGGGCGAGGTTGCCGATCACGCTGTCGCGCGTCGGCCGCGCCGGGCGGGCGACGGCCAGCACCGCGAGCGCGCAGAGCCCGCCCATGGCGAAGCGCATGAACAGCGCCAGCGCGAAGGGGTGCTGCCGCATCTGCCCCTTCATCACCGCGTCCATGCCGGTGAGGAGCGCGATGCCGAGCGCGGCGCGCAGCGCTGTCGACCAGCTCATGCGGCGCCGCGCAGCGGCTTGCGGAAATGGATTTCCCAACTGGCGGAGACGTCCGCGAGGTAGCGCTCGCCCGGCCAGCGCCGGAAGCCGAGCTTTTCATAGAAGCGGTGGCCGCGCGCGAAGCGCGTATCCGACCACAGCATGATGTCCGCGAAGCCGCCCGCCTCGGCGAAGGCCAGCGCTTCCGCGAACAGGGCCTGCGCCAGCCCGGTGCCGCGAAAGGCCGGGTCGGCATAGAGCTTGGTGAGCTCGACGGCGTTCTGCTCGGCGACCGGCGTGACGCCGAGCGAGCCGGCGATGCCGCCGCCCGGCGCGTCGACGACCCAGAGCTGGCCGCCCTTGGCCGCGAAGGCGCTCGCGGGCCGGCGCAGCTCCGGGAACTCCTCCCACAGGAAATGGCAGTCCGGATATTCCGCGAAACACGCCGCGATCAGGGCGGCGAGGGGCTCCGAATCGGCGTCGCGGGCGGGGCGGATCGGCGGAAGCACGGTCATGATCAGCCTCTAGGCACAAAGCCGGCGCGCGCCTAGGGGGTGCAAGGCATTGCCGAGGCCTCCGCCATGCCGCCGCCGCATCCGCGCGCGCCCCGTGCCTTGCGCTTGGAAAACCGTCGATGGCCCGCTACGCCATGTCCTGCTGCGCCGGCCGGGCCCGGGCCGAGTCGCGGGGCGCCTTCCGGACGGGGCCGTGGCGGGAGGAGACGAGCGAGAGATGACCATCCTCCTGCCCTTCCTCGTCAATGCGGCGCTGAATTTCGCCCTCGGCCTGCTGATCGCGCTGTTTCTCGGCCCTGCGGCCTTCGGGCTCTATGCGATCGGCGCGGCGCTGGTCGTGCTGGTCAACACGGCCGCGCTCGACTGGCTGAAGCTCTCGGCGGTGCGCTTCTATACGGCGCAGGCGCGGGAGAGCGATCCCGGCATCCGCGCGACGCTCGACCTGCTCTTCGCCGCCGTCGCCCTGACGCTTTGCCTGCTGCTCGCCGTGGCGCTGCTCGCGGGCTTCGAGGGCGGCCTGCCGGCCTCCCTGCTCGGCGCCGCCGTTTTCGCTGCGATCGGCGCCGGCTGGTTCGACTATCACGGCGCCATCGCGCGAGCCCGCTTCCTCGACACGACTTATGCCCGGCTGATCTTCGTCCGGGCCGTGGTCGTCCTCGTGCTGATGGTGGGGGGGGCCTGGCTGACGCGCGATCCGGCGCTCGTGCTCCTCGCCGGCCTCGCCGGCACCGTCGCTTCCGTGCTCAGCGTGCGGCGCCGGCTCTCCGACGGGCCGCTCTCTATGACCGCCGCGCGCCGGGAGCTGGCGCGCGATTTCCTGCGCTACGGGCTGCCGCTCGTCGCGGGCAACGCCGTCTATTCGCTGATTCCGCTGCTCAACCGCAGCCTGCTGGCGCAGGCGCATGGGCTGGCCGAATCCGGCTATTTCTCGCTCGCCTCGGATATCGGGCTGCGCCTCTTCCCGATGCTGGCGACGATGCTGGAGATCGTGCTGCTGCGCGAGGTCATCCGCCTGGACGAGACGCGCGGGCGCCGGGCGGCCCAAAGGCGCATCGCCGGCAACATGGTGCTCGTCCTCGCCGTCGTCCTGCCCGCCGCGCTCGGCTTCTGGCTCGTCCTGCCGGCCTTCGAGGCGCTGTTCGTGCCGCCGGGCTTCCGCGGCCATTTCGCGCGCTTCATGGCGCCGCTATTGCCGGGCTTCGCCGCGATCGCGCTGTTCCAGGCGGCGATCTACCCGGTCTTCCTGCTCGAGAAGCGCACCTGGGTCGCCGCCGTCGTCGCCGTCATCGGCCTCGCCGCGAACCTGACATGGCTGTTCGGCGCGCCGGGGGCGGCGGAGCCCCTGCGCTTCGCCGCCGCGCAGAGCGCGGGCTTCCTCGCCGTGCTGCTGGTCACCGCCTTGATCGCCCTGCGCGCGCTGCCCTTCCGGCCGCCGCTGCGCGATCTCGCCGGCCTCATGCTGGCGTCCGGCGCGATGGCGCTGGCGGTTTGGCCCTTGCAGGGACGCCTGCCGCCGCTGCCGGAACTCGCTCTCCAGATCGGGCTGGGCGGGCTGGCCTATGGCGCGGTCCTCCTCGCCTGCGACGTCGCCCGCTGGCGGACCGGGCTCAGGCTGCGCTGGCTGGCCCGCCGGGCGAGGGCGCCGCGCAACCCTGTCTGAGGGGCTGGCGGAAAGCTTTCCTTCACCCTGTCTCTTCGGCGGATGCTAAGGTTAATTCCGCGAATTCGCGCTTTCGCCGGCGGTTTCCGGCTGCGGGCGCCGGCGATTCACCATTCCTTTGACGCCGCTCCGCAGGCTTTCCGGCACAGGTTCCGCCGAGAGAGTTCACGTCATGCGCCGCGCGTCCGTCCTCCCCTTGCTGGCTGTCGCCGCCGGCCTGGCCGCAACGGCCCCGGCCATCGCCCAGGGCTACGGCTATCCGAACGACCCGGTGCTGCAGGCCGGGCGCGGCCGCGCCAATTACGGCGGCGGGCTGATCGAGATGCTGATGACCGGGCGCGACCCGACGCCCTATGGCCGCGGCGGCGCCGTCTACAATCGCCCGGCCGGCTATGCCTATGGCGCGGCGGTCCGGGCTCCCTCCCGCTACGAGCCCGATCCTTTCGCGGAGGCGCGCCGGCCGCAGGCCGCTCCGCAGGCGGGCCGGCAGGTCGCGGCGCTCGGCCAGCCGGCCGAGCCGCGGGCTGGCATCCCCTATGTCATCGAGCCGCGCTTCCGCAAGCAGGAGGTCGCCTATGACGGGCCGCACAGGCCCGGCACCATCATCGTCGACACGCCGAACCGCTTCCTCTTCCTGGTCCAGCCCGGCGGCCGGGCGCTGCGCTACGGCATCGGCGTCGGCCGGCCCGGCTTTTCCTGGGCCGGCACCAAGACCGTGACGCGCAAGGCCGAATGGCCGAGCTGGACGCCGCCGGCCGAGATGCTGAAGCGCCGGCCCGACCTGCCGCGCTTCATGGCCGGCGGCCCGGAGAATCCGCTCGGCGCCCGCGCCCTCTATCTCGGCTCGACGCTCTACCGCATCCACGGCACCAACGAGCCGAACACCATCGGCCGCGAGGTTTCCTCGGGCTGCATCCGCATGACCAATGAGGACGTGGTCGACCTCTACGGCAAGGTCGGCGTCGGGACCAAGGTGATCGTGATCTGAGGGCGATCGCCCTCAGGAACTGCCGATCAGGATGCCGACGGCCAGCACCGCGAGGCCGCCGAGGATGATCTGCACGATCGCCGCGGTGAACGGCGTCTCCATGTAGCGGAAGCGCACCCAGGCGATGACGACGAGCTCGCAGGCGACGACGACGCCGGCGATGGCCGTGGCCAGCCAGAAATCCGGGATCAGATAGGGCAGGGTGTGCCCGAGCCCGCCGATAGCGGTGGCGAGGCCGCAGGCGGCGCCGCGCACCCAGGGATGGCCGCGCCCGGTCACCACGCCGTCGTCGGAGAGCGCCTCGGTCAGCCCCATGCTGATGCCGGCGCCGATCGAGGCGGCGAGGCCGACGACGAAGGCGTTCCAGGAATCATGCGTGGCGAAGGCGGCGGCGAAGATCGGCGCCAGCGTCGAGACCGAGCCGTCGATCAGCCCGGCCAGCGCCGGCTGGACGATCTGCAGCACGAAGAGGCGCTTGCGGGTTTCCTCCTCCTCGCCGGCCGCGCCCGAGCTCTTGAGCGTGCTGTCGAGCTGTTCCGCCAGCTTTTCGTGGCCGCGTTCGGCTTCCGCCAGATCGGCCAGCAGCTTGCGGGTGCCGGTGTCGTGGGCGCGCTCGGCGGCGCGCGCATAGAACCGGCTCGCCTCCATCTCCATCACCGCGGCGTGGCGGCGCGCCGCCTCGAGCTGGAGATCCTCGTGCAGCCAGACCGGGTTGCGCTTGAGGAAGCCCTTGACGTCCTGGCGCGTGATCAGCGGCAATTCCGTGCCGAACCGGCTCTCATATTGCGTCAGCAGCCGGTGGCGATGGCCGCTTTCCTCGGCGGCCATATCCTCGAACATCCTGGCGGAGTGCGGATAATGAGCCCGCAGCTTCTGCGCGAAGGTCAGGTAGATCCGCGCATCCTCCTCCTCGCTGGCGATGGCAAGGGCAAGGAGCTCGGCTTCGTCGAGATCGTCGAGGCGCTTCATGGAAGGTCCATAGATTAGAATAATTCTAATCTATATCCGGCCCATCCGTTTGTGAAGCCCGCCTATGCAAAAAGCCCGCCTCGGCGAGGCGGGCTCCATGGCCGGTCCGAGCCGTCGTCAGACCCAGCTATCGTCGTCCGCCGCGCCGCCGTCATCGTAGTCGGCGTCGTCGTAACCGGCCTGGTCGAAGGAGGCGTCCTGATGGTTGTCGCGGGCCTGGTCGTCGGCCCCGCGATCAGCGGCGGCCTGGTCGGACGCGCCCTTGTCGTAAGCCGCCTGCTGCGCCTTCGTGCCCGATCCGAAAGTGTCGACCGAGCTCGCCAGGCTGTTCGTGGCTCCGCTCGCGCCGCTGCCGCCGAAGGCGCGGGAGAGCACATTGCCGAGCATCATGCCGCCGGCGACGCCCGCCGCGGTGGTGAGAGCGCTGGCCATGAAGCCGCCGCCCGCGCCCTGCGCCTGCGCAGGCTGGCTGCTCCAGGGACCCGGCTGGGGCGGCGGAGGCTGGTCGGGCGGGCCGCCCTGGATGTTGGTCCAGGCGGCGGAAGGCGCGCCCTCCGGGCGGGGCGGGACCGGCGGCACCGAGCCGGTCCGCGTCTGGGCGGGGGCGCCACCGAAGATGCCGGACAGGAAGCCGCCCGAGGCCGGCGGCGCCTCGCTGGCCCGGTTCTGGAGCTCGCGAAGCTGCGCCTGCAGGCTCTCGACCTGCTGGTGCAGGTTGGTCAGCGCCTGTT
This sequence comes from Hyphomicrobiales bacterium, assembly GCA_900466745.1. Classification (GTDB taxonomy): domain Bacteria; phylum Pseudomonadota; class Alphaproteobacteria; order Rhizobiales; family Beijerinckiaceae; genus Allobosea; species Allobosea minatitlanensis. Next base: position 118,809 of record UBNE01000009.1, read on the forward strand.
CCTGCACATAGACGGTCTGCGCCATGGCGTAGGGCGCATAGGGCTGCTCGCGCAGGCGCTCGGCAATGAAAGCCTCCGCCTCCGGGTCGCGGGGCTGGTTGGCGGCCTGCCGGAGCCGATCGAAAATCCCGGCGATCACGTCGCGTTCCTGCGGCGTCATCGTCATCTCCTCTGGTTGGACGGCGCGGTTGCGCCGCCCTCAAGAGGTGGAACGGGCCTGTGACGGTATCAAGGCGGGGTGCGGCGGCGTGCCGCGCCCGCCTCAGAAATCGGTTTCGGGCGGCAGGAAGTCGTCGTCCGGCGGCGGCGCCTCGTCGGTCGCTTCCGGCGCCGACAGCTTGCCGCGGTTGAGGACGAGCACGTTGGTCCCGGTGGGGACGCGGCTGTAGAGGTCGATGATGTCCTGGTTGAACAGGCGGATGCAGCCCGAGGACATCGACTTGCCGATCGACCAGGGCTCCGAGGTGCCGTGGATGCGGTAGAGCGTGTCGCGGTCGCCCTGGTAGAGATAGAGCGCGCGGGCGCCGAGCGGGTTGTCGAGACCGCCCTTCATGCCGCCGGCCCAGGGGCCGTTCTTCTTCGGCTCGCGGCGGATCATGTCCGGCGTCGGGGTCCAGCGCGGCCATTCGGCCTTGCGCTGCACGCGGGCGCGGCCGCGCCAGGACATGCCCTGCTTGCCGACGCCGATGCCGTAGCGGATCGCCTTGCCGCCAGGCTGGACGAGGTAGAGGAAGTGGTTGTCGGTATCGACGACGATCGTGCCGGGATGCTCCGCCGTCGGGTAGGAGACGATCTGGCGCAGGAAGCGCGGATTGACCTCGGAGACGTCCGTGGCCGGCAGCGGGAAGCGCTCATTGGGGCGCTCGCCATACATTTCCAGATATTCCGGGCTGACAGCGAAGCCCCGGGGAGTCTGCACTTCGTAGGGCTGCTGGCGCTGGCTGACGCAGGCCGCCAGGAACAGCGGCGTCATGGCGGCGAAGACCCGGCGGGTCGGCCGGGCGAGGGGGGAGGCGTCTGGGCGGGAGGACATTGACGGCAACTCTGTCTGGGCGGCGGGCGGAGGCGGGCGGCGAGGCGACGGCGCATCTGCCTGCGTTGTCGCCCTGGCCGTTTCAAGGGGCCGGAGATGGCTGCGGGGTGAATACCGCGTGGCGAAATTGTGGCGGTCGATGAGTGTTGTGAATGAGCAACAATGTCTCCGTCCTGCCACAAACGCCTCCGGCAGACGCCGCGTTGGGTGGGATGGGCGCATTTTCGAGCCGAAAACGCCATTCTCCCTTAGGTTGAGGAAAACGGCGCGACGTTAACAAAACGTGACGGCCTGCCCGCCGGAATGCCGCCATGGCGCGGCAGGCCTTCACGTCTCTGTGAGTCATGCGCTGCGGGCATGGAGCGCTTGGCCGCGATCATCCCTGCCGCCGCGGCGGTCGGGCGCGGATCAGAAGGCCGCCGCCCGCGCCCTGGCGACGAGGCCGAGCCGCTCCCGTGCCGCCCAGCGCCCGAGCATCAGCGCGGCGACGATGGCGAGCCCGATCGCCAGGCCGATCCAGATGCCGCGCCCGGCGAGCGGGGTCAGGAAGCCGAGCGCGGCCGAGAGCGGCAGCCCGATGCCCCAATAGCCTAGGCCGGCGAAGATCATCGGCAGGCGCGTGTCGCCGAGCCCGCGCAGGATGGCGGAGCCGACGACCTGCGCCCCGTCCGCGAGCTGGAAGATCGCGGCGTAGGACAGGAAGACCATCGCCAGCGCCGCGACCTCCTCGGCGCCCGGCTTCGCCCGGTCGAGGAAGGGGGCGACGAGCCATTGCGGCGCCAGCGCCATCGTCAGCGCCGTCATGGCCATGAAGCCGAGCGCGAGGATCAGCGCCACCGCGCCGGCGCGCCGGATGCCCTCGGAGTCGCCGGCGCCGAAGGCGCGCCCGACCCGGACGGTGCCGGCCTGCCCGATGCCGAGCGGCACCATGAAGGTGAGGGAGGCGATCTGGATGGCGATGGCATGCGCCGCGAGCGGGGTCTGGCCGATCAGCCCCATCATGAAGGCGGCGCCGTTGAAGATCACCACCTCGAAGGCGACCGTCAGCCCGATCGGGAAGCCGATGCGCCAATAGCTCCGGTAGCGCGGCCAGTCCGGCACCCAGAAGCGCCCGAGCAGATGATAGCGCCGGAAGCGCCGGTCGCGCGAGACGACGAAAGCGAGGCCGGCGAACATCAGCCCCGAGGACAGCGCCGTCGCGAAGCCGGAGCCGGGCAGGCCGAGCGCCGGAAAGCCGAGATTGCCGAACATCAGGCACCAGTTGGCGAAGGCGTTGAACGGCACGGCGAAGAGCACGACGATGAAGGCCCAGCGCGGCCGCTGCAGCGCCGCCACGAAGCCGCGCAGGCACAGATAGAGGAAGAAGGGCAGCAGCCCCCATTGCAGCGTGTGGACATAGGAGGCGGCGGCCTTCGCCAGCGCCGGGTCCTGGCCCATGGCGTTCAGGATCGCCTCCGCCTGCCAGAGGAACAGCCACATCGGCACCGCCATGGTCGCGGCCGCCCAGAAGCCCTGCCGCACGGTCCGGCGCAGGTCGCGCACCGCATGGCGGTTGCGGCCGAGCTCGATTGCGATCATCGGCGAGACGGCGCTCATCACGCCGATGCCGAAGATCAGGAACGCGGTGTAGAGATTGCCGCCGAGCGCGCCCGCCGCCAGCGCCTGCGGGCCGAGATGGCCCATCATCACCACATCCGTCGCCGTCATCGCCGTCTGCGCGACATTGGTCAGCACCATCGGCCAGCTCAGGGCGAGCATCGCCCGCATTTCGGCGAGCCAGGGATGGGACGAGGCTGGGATCGTGGCGGCTGTAGACATGGGGCCCCGCTTCTAGCCGTGTTCGCACGGCGCAGACAGCCCCCTCTCAAAGGGCGCGGATGCGCGCCGGGCGGGTCGACAAGCCGGGGCGCGGCCTGCATCCTGCCCGCCGAAGCGAGAAGGACCGGCGCCCATGAGCACCAATCTGCGGATCGACGGCGGGCGGCTGACGTCGCGGCTGGCGGAGCTGGCGCGCATCGGCGCGACGCCGGAGGGCGGCTGCCGCCGGCTGGCGTTGACGGACGCCGACAGGCAGGGGCGCGACTGGCTCGTCGGCCAGCTCGAGGCGCTCGGCCTCGACGTCCGCGTCGATGCGATCGGCAACATCGTCGGCATCCTCAAGGGGCAGGAGGACGGCCCGGCGCTGATCATGGGCTCGCATATCGACACGGTCGGCACCGGCGGGCGCTTCGACGGGGCGCTCGGCGTCGTAGCCGGCGTCGAGGTGCTGGCGGCGCTGCGCGATGCCGGGCTGAAGCCGAAGCGCGACATGGCCGTCATCGCCTTCACCAACGAGGAGGGCGCGCGTTTCCATCCCGACATGCTGGGCTCCTATGTCTGGGCGGGCGGAATGAGCGTCGAGGCCGCCCATGCCGAAGCCGATTCCGAGGGCGTCGGCCTCGGAAGCGAGCTGAGGCGCATCGGCTATGACGGCGCCGAGAAGCCGGGCTTCCTGCCGGCCCACGCCTATCTGGAATTGCATATCGAGCAGGGGCCGGTGCTGGAGAACGAGGGCGGCGGGCTCGGCGCCGTCACCGGCATCCAGGGCATCACCTGGCTGGAGCTCACCCTGAAGGGCCGCCCAAGCCATGCCGGCACGACGCCGATGGCCTATCGCAGGGACCCCGGCCTTGCCGCCGCGCGCATCAACATCTTCGCCAACGAACTGACCAAGACCATCCCGCACCAGCTCGCCAATATGGGCGTCATCCGGGTGACGCCGGCCAATGTCAACGTGGTGCCCGAGACGGTGGTGATGACGCTCGACCTGCGCAATCCGCAGGACGAGCCGCTGGCCCGGGCCGAGGAGGCGGTGCGGCGCTTCTGCGCCGAGCTCTGCGAGCGCGACGGCATCGGGATCGCCTTCCGCGACCTCGCCCGCTTCCCGGCGACGCCCTTCGCCGAGGGGCTGATCGCCGAGGTCGAGCGCAGCGCGGCGGAGTTCGGTCTGCCGATCCGGCGCATGATCTCGGGCGCCGGGCACGACGCCCAGATGATGGCGCGGCTCTGCCCGACCGCCATGGTCTTCATCCCCTCGATCGGCGGGCTCTCCCACAACCCGGCCGAATTCAGCACCGAGGCGGACATGGTCGCCGGCGCCAATGTGCTGCTCGCCACCGCCTGGCGCGTCGCCAACGCCTGAGGATCCCGCATGACGACGATCGCTTCGCTCTCGGCCGCCGAACTCGGCCCGCTCTATGCCAGCAAGGACCTGTCGCCGGTCGAGGTCGCGAAGGACGCGCTCGCCCGCATCGCGCGCTTCGAGCCCGCGATCAACGCCTTCGTCCACCGCGACGAGGCGGCGACGCTGGCCATGGCCGAGGCCTCGCAGGCGCGCTGGCTGAAAGGCGAGGCGACCGGTCCGCTCGACGGCGTGCCGGTGACGATCAAGGACAACATCGCCGTCGCCGGCTGGCCGATGCGGCGCGGCACCACGCTCGCTTCCGGCGAGCCCGTCGCCGAGGACGCCCCGGCCGCCGCGCGCCTGCGCGAGGCCGGCACGGTCTTCCTCGGCAAGACCACCATGCCGGAATTCGGCTGGAAGGGCGTCGGCGATTCGCCGCTCACCGGCATCACCCGCAATCCCTGGAACACCGGCACCGGGCCGGGCGGCTCCTCGTCGGGGGCGGCGGCCTGCGCGGCGCTCAATCTCGGCTGCATCCATCTCGGCACGGATGGGGCCGGCTCGGTGCGCATCCCGGCCGCCTTCACCGGCGTGGTCGGGCTGAAGCCGAGCTATGGCCGCGTCCCGGCCTGGCCGGTCTCGACCATGGGCTTCCTCGCCCATCTCGGCCCGCTGACCCGCACCGTGACCGACACGGCGCTGGCGATGCAGGTGATCGGCCAGCCCGACGAGCGCGACATGACCGCGCTGACGGACCGTCCGCCCGACTATGTCGACGGATTGCAGGGCAGCCTCAGGGGGCTGCGCGTTGCCTGGTCGCCGCGGCTCGGCCTCGACGTGGCGGTCGATCCCGAGATCGCCGCTCTCACCGGCGCGGCGGCGCAGGTCTTCGCCGAGCTGGGCGCCACGGTCGAGGAGGCCGAGCCCGGCTTCGAGGACCCGATCGAGACGCTGCGGACGCTGTGGTCGGCGGGCGCGGCGCTGGCGCTGCGGGATGTCGACGCCGCCGGCCGGGCCCGCATGGACCCCGGCCTGGTCGCCGTGGCGGAACATGGCGAGCGCATCCCCGCCTCGAGCTATGTCGAGGCGCTGCTCTACCGCCGCAACGAACTGGCGCTGCTGATGGCGCGATTCCACGCCCGCTACGACCTGCTGCTGACGCCGGCCCTGCCGCTGCCGGCCTTCGCCGTCGGCCGCAACACGCCCGGGCATGGCGCCTATGGCGACGACTGGACCCGCTGGACGCCGTTCTCCTACCCCTTCAACATCACCGAGCAGCCGGCGGTCTCCGTACCTTGCGGCCTGACCGGCGGCGGCCTGCCGGCCGGGCTGCAGATCGTCGGCGCCTTCGGCCGCGACGCGCTGGTGCTGCGGGCGGCCGCGGCCTTCGAGCAGGCCAGGCCGTTCGCGCGCGTCGACGAGCCGGTCGAGCCGATGTGACCGCTTTTTTCGAGCGATCCTTCGCCATGCGAAAAGGGCCGGGTTTTCCGGCCCTTTTCGCGTTTCGGCACCGTCTGGCACGAACTCTGCAAGCCCCTGCCGTGCCTCGTGCGGCCGGAACCGGCGTGTTGTCAGGGATGCTTTTTCTGCTCACACTCGCCGCAAGGCCGCACGTCAGAGGCAGCCGTTTCAGGGGAGAGGACGATGGATCGCAGGAGATTTCTGAAATCCACGGTCGGCGCCGGCATTGCCGCCGCGACCGCAGGATTGTCGATGCCCGCCGTGGCGCAAGGCGCGGCCGGCAAGACGCTACGCTTCGTGCCGCAGGCCAATCTCGCCAATTTCGACCCGATCTGGGGAACGCAATACGTCGTCCGCAACGCCGCGGCGCTGGTCTGGGACACGCTCTACGGCATCGATTCGCAATTCCGGCCGCAGCGCCAGATGGTCGAGGGCGAGGAAGTCTCCTCCGACGGCCTGACCTGGACCTTCAAGCTGCGGGAGGGGCTCAAATTCCATGACGGCAGCCCGGTTCTCGCCCGGGACGTGGTCCAGAGCCTGAAGCGCTGGCAGGCCCGCGACCCGATGGGCCTGATGATCAAGGCGATCGAGAACGAGCTCGCCGCGACCGACGACCGTAGCTGGAAGTGGCAATTGAAGCAGCCTTTCCCGAAGATGCTGCTGGCGCTCGCCAAGAACAACGCGCCCTGTTCCTTCATCATGCCGGAGCGCATCGCCAGGACCGATCCCTTCCAGCAGATCACCGAATATGTCGGCTCCGGGCCGATGAAGTTCGCCCGGAGCGAATGGGTGCCCGGCGCCAAGGCGGTGTTCGAGAAATTCGCCGATTACGTCCCGCGTTCCGAGAAGGCGGACTGGCTCGCCGGCGGCAAGCGCATCCTGATCGACCGCGTCGAATGGGTGATCATGCCCGACCCGGCGACGGCCGCGGCGGCGCTGCAGAACGGCGAGGTCGACTGGTGGGAGACACCGCTCGCCGACCTCATCCCCGTGCTCAAGGGCAATGCCAGCATCAATGTCGATATCGGCGATCCGCTCGGCAATATCGGCGCCTTCCGGATGAACCACCTCTTCCCGCCCTTCAACAACCTGAAGGTGCGCCAGGCGGTGATGACCGCGCTGAACCAGGAGGACTACATGCGCGCCGTCGTCGGCGACGACGACAAGCTCTGGAAGGAGCTGGGCGGCTTCTTCACGCCCGGCACACCGCTCTACACCGAGGAGGGCGGCGCGATGATGAAGGCCAAGAACGTCGCCGCCGCCAAGAAGCTCCTGGCCGAATCCGGCTACAAGGGCGAGCCGGTGGTCTGCGTCGTGGCGCAGGACATGGCGGCGACCAAGTCGATGGGCGACGTCACCGCCGAATTGCTGAAGAGCATCGGCATGAATGTCGATTTCGTCGCCACCGACTGGGGCACGGTCGGCGCCCGCCGCGCCCAGAAGACGCCGCCGGACAAGGGCGGCTGGAGCATGTTCCACACCTGGCATGCCGGCGCCGACTGCATCAACCCGGCCGCCTACACCGCGATCCGCGCCAATGGCGACAAGGCCTGGTTCGGCTGGCCGGACGTGCCGGCGGTCGAGACCGAGGTGGCGAACTGGTTCGACGCCAGGGACCTCGCCGCGGAGAAGGCCGCGCTCGGCCGGCTCAACAAGGCCGCTGTCGAGAACGTCGTCTACGCGCCGACCGGCTTCTATCTCAACTACCAGGCCTGGCGAAAGAACGTCTCCGGCGTGGTGTCCGGCCCGCTGCCGTTCTTCTGGGACGTCTCGAAGGCCTGAGGATTGCGGGGCGCGGCGCCGCCGCCTCCCGCCTTCGGGGCCGCCGGCTCCGCCATTTCGCCTCGCCGCGACCGGGACTGCGTTCCGGCCGCGGCGCCCGCTCAGATGTGAACGAGGTTCGGACGGCTCCATGCTTTCATTCATCGTCAGACGCATCGTCGCGACCATCCCGGTGATGGCGCTCGTTGCGCTGTTCGTGTTTTCGCTGCTCTACATCGCGCCGGGCGACCCCGCGGCGATCATCGCCGGGGACCAGGCCTCGCCGGCCGACGTCGCCCGCATCCGCGAGAGCCTGGGGCTGGACCGGCCCTATCTGATCCGCTTCGGCGAATGGTCCTGGCGCATCCTGCAGGGCGACCTCGGCACCTCGATCTTCACCAACCTGCCGGTGACGCAGCTCATCGGCCAGCGCATCGAGCCGACCGTCTCGCTGATGGTGCTGACCCTGATCTTCGCCGTGGTGATCGCGGTGCCCATGGGCGTGATCGCCGCCTGGAAGGCCGGGACCTGGGTCGACAAGGGCGCGATGGCCTTCGCCGTTTTGGGCTTCTCGGTGCCGGTCTTCGTCGTCGGCTACCTGCTCGCCTGGATCTTCGCGCTCAAGCTCGACTGGCTGCCGGTGCAGGGCTACACGCCGCTGGCGGAGGGCTTCTGGCCCTGGCTCAGGAACCTGATCCTGCCGACCGTGACGCTCGGGCTGGTCTATGTCGCCCTGATCGCGCGCATCACGCGGGCCACCATGCTCGAGGTGCTCCAGCAGGACTATGTCCGCACCGCCAACGCCAAGGGCGTGGCGCAGAAGGACGTGCTCTTCCTGCATTCGCTCAAGAACGCGGCGGTGCCGATCGTCACCATCATCGGCATCGGCATCGCGCTGCTGATCGGCGGCGCGGTCGTCACCGAGAGCGTCTTCGCCATTCCCGGCCTCGGCCGGCTCACGGTCGATGCCATCCTGCGGCGCGACTACCCCGTCATCCAGGGCGTCGTGCTGATGTTCAGCCTGGTCTACGTGCTCGTGAACCTGCTGATCGACCTCACCTATACGCTCGTCGACCCGAGGATCCGGTATTGACCTTGCAGCCCCCCCTCTCGGCGGCCGCCGCCCCGGCCGTCCCGGCGCAGCCGGCCACGCCCGGCCGGCTCGCGCTGTTCCTGCGCTATCTGCGCCGCCACCCCTCCGTCGCGATCGGCGGCGGGCTGCTCGTGCTGATGGCGCTGGTCGCCGTCTTCGCCGGCTTCCTCGGCACGGTCGACCCGACCGCGATCTCGCCGGCCCGGCGCACGCGCGTGCCCTCCGAGCTCTACTGGTTCGGCACCGACATGCTCGGCCGCGACGTCTATTCGCGCGTGATCTACGGGGCGCGCGTCTCGCTGCTGGTCGGCTTCAGCGTGGCGGTGCTGGCCTCGGCGGCCGGGCTCGCCATCGGCCTCTTCGCCGGCTTCATGCGCTGGGCCGACGGCATCATCATGCGGATCATCGACGGCTGGATGTCGATTCCGCCGATCCTGCTCGCCATCGCCCTGATGGCGCTGACGCGGGGCTCGATCGGCAACGTCATCATCGCCATCACCATCGCCGAGATCCCGCGCGTCGCCCGCCTCGTGCGCGGCGTCGTGCTGAGCCTGCGCGAGCAGCCCTATGTCGAGGCGGCGGTCGCCAACGGCGCCAAGGCGCCGCGCATCATCTGGCGCCATATCCTGCCCAACACCTTCGCGCCGATGAGCGTGCAGGCGACCTATATCTGCGCCAGCGCCATGATCGTCGAGGCGATCCTGTCCTTCATCGGCGCCGGCGTGCCGCCGGCGACGCCCTCCTGGGGCAACATCATGGCCGAGGGCAGGGCGCTCTGGCAGGTCAAGCCGCACATCATCCTGTTCCCGGCGGTGTTCCTCTCGATCACCGTGCTTGCCGTCAATCTGCTCGGCGACGGCCTGCGCGACTCGCTCGACCCGCGCATCGCCAAGCGGCTTTGAACCCGCTTCCCGCAATCCGGGCCGGCGCCGCGCCGGCCCGGCCTTCCGTCCCGATCCTTCCCGGAGCATCCGCCGTGAGCCGAATCCTGACCATCGCCGCAGCCCAGCTCGGCCCGATCCAGCGTAGCGAGACCCGCGCCTCGGCGGTGGCGCGGATGATCGCGCTGATGCGGCAGGCGAAGGCGCATGGCGTCGATCTCGTCGTCTATCCGGAAGCCGCTCTGACCGCCTTCTTCCCGCATTGGTGGATCGAGGACGAGGCCGAGATCGACAGCTATTTCGAGGCGGCGATGCCCTCGAACGAGACCGCGCCGCTCTTCGAGGAGAGCAGGCGCCTCGGCATCGGCTTCCATCTGGGCTTCTGCGAGCTCGCCCATGAGGAGGGCCGCAGGCGCCGCTTCAACACAGCGATCCTGGTCGACAAGAGCGGCGCGATCGTCGGCAAGTACCGCAAGATCCATCTGCCCGGCCATCCCGAGCACCGACCCGAGGCGCCGTTCCAGAACCTCGAGAAGCGCTATTTCGAGACCGGCAATCTCGGCTGGCCGGTCTGGCGGACGATGGACGCGAATATCGGCATGATGATCTGCAACGACCGGCGCTGGCCGGAGAGCTACCGCGTCATGGGCCTGCAGGACGTGGAGCTGATCGTGCTCGGCTACAACACCCCGAAGCACAACCCGCCGGCGCCCGACCATGACCGGCTCGGAAACTTCCACAACCAGCTCGTGATGCAGGCCGGCGCCTATCAGAACGCCTGCTGGGTGGTCGGCGCCGCCAAGGCGGGGCCCGAAGCCGGCGTCGACCAGATCGGCGGCTCCTGCATCATCGCGCCCACCGGCGAGGTCGTGGCGCAGGCCGTGACGGAAGGCGACGAGCTCGTCATCGCCCGCTGCGACATGGATCTCGGCAGGAGCTACAAGGCCTCGACCTTCAATTTCGCGAAGCATCGCGAGCCGCAGGCCTATGGGATGATCGTCGAGCGCAAGGGCGCCGGGCCCCTGCTTTCGGCATGAGACCCGATCGCCGCCTTGCCGGACCGAATTCCCGCCGCGATCCGCGCCGGGGTCCGGCCCCGAGCTTTACGCAACGCATCATTCCCGAAACGCATCTGTCTTTCGGGCGCGCCTTCTCTATCGTGCCGTCCGGGACCGGGCGCCTCCTTCCGAGCGGCGGTGCCGTCGTCTCGCCGATTGGCCTGCGGAGCAGTTTTCGATGACCCATGACATCATCCTCAAAGGCGGACGCGTCATCGACCCGTCCCAGAAGCACGACGGCGTCATCGACGTCGCCTTCACCGACGGGAAGGTGTCCGGCTTCGGCAAGGATCTGAAGGGCGCCAGGGAGATCCGCGACGTCTCCGGCTACATCGTCACGCCGGGCCTGATCGACCTGCACACCCATGTCTACTGGGGCGGCACCTCGCTCGGCATCGACGCCGACGAATTCTGCCGGCTCTCGGGCGTCACCACCTCGGTCGACACCGGCTCGGCCGGCCCCGGCAACTGGGCGGGCTTCCGCAAGCACGTCATCGAGCAGAGCCAGGCCCGCATCCTCGCCTATCTCCACGTCTCGCATGCCGGCATCTACGGCTTCGACCATCGCGTCATGGTCGGCGAGAGCGGCGACCTGCGCATGATGAACCCGATCGACGCCGTCGCCGTGGCCGACGCCAACCGCGACTATATCGTCGGCATCAAGGTCCGCGTCGGGCTGCATGCCTCGGGCACTTCCGGCACGGTGCCGCTCAACATCGCGCTGCAGGTCGCCAACGAGGTCGGCATGCCGCTGATGTGCCATATCGACCATCCGCCGCCGTCCTATGAGGAGGTCATCGGCATGCTGCGGCCGGGCGATGTGCTGACCCACGCTTTCCGCCCCTTCCCGAACGCGCCGGCCACCGCGCAGGGCACGGTGAAGCCGGAGGTGCTGGCCGCCCGCAAGCGGGGCGTCATCTTCGACATCGGCCACGGCAAGGGCTCCTTCTCCTTCAAGACCACGCGCGCCATGCTGGCCAACGGCTTCGAGCCGGACGTGATTTCGTCGGACGTGCACAAGCTCTGCATCGACGGCCCGGCCTATGACCAGGTCACCACCATGTCGAAATTCCTCTGCATGGGCATGAGCCTGAACAATGTCATCGCCGCCTCGACCGTGAACGCCGCGATGGCGCTGAAGCGCCCGGAATACGGCTCGCTCAAGGTCGGCTCGCTCGGCGACGCGACCATCCTGACGATCAAGGAAGGCAAGTTCGACTATGTCGACGTGGTCGGCGAGCACCTGATCGGCGACAGGAAATTCGTCTCCGAGGGCGTCGTGCTCAAGGGCAAGTGGTGGCATCCGAAGCGGACGAGCAAGTTCCCGAAGGTCGCGGCGTAGGATTCCTCGCCGTCATTGCGAGGAGCGGAGCGACGAAGCAATCCAGGGGCGGCCGGGCTGGGCGTTTCACCCAGTCCTGCTGGATTGCTTCGCTCCGCTCGCAATGACGGCAAGCGCGGGACCGCGACGTGGCGAACGACGCTTTTCCAGCATGGCGCCCGATGGCGCCGGCCGACTTGCCGGCCGTGATGACGATCGCGGCGCGCGTCCATCCGGACTATCCGGAGGACGAGGCCGTCTTCGCCGAGCGGCTGCGGCTCGCGCCCGCGGGCTGCCATGTGCTGGACGACGGGCAGGGCGCGCTGCTCGGCTATCTCGTCAGCCATCCATGGCCGGCGGGGGCCGTGCCGGCGCTGAATTCCCTGCTCGGCGAGATCCCGCCCGGCGCGGCGAACTGGTATATCCACGACCTGGCGCTCCTGCCCGGGGGCAGGGGCACGGGCGCCGCCGGACGCATCGTCGCCCGGATCACCGATGAAGCCGCCCGCGCAGGCTGTTCCAGCCTGGCGCTGGTCGCGGTCAACGATTCGACCGGCTTCTGGCGGAAGCACGGCTTTCGCGCGGTGCATGACCCCGCGCTTGATCGCAAGCTCGCAAGCTACGACGATGCCGCCCGCTACATGCGCCGTGATTTGCCGGGCTGAGGCAGCCCGCATCGAGAGCGTCCGAGGAGAAGAGCATGAGTGTCGATGACAAGCTGAAGGAACTGGGGCTGACCCTGCCGGAGGTGCCGACCCCGGTCGCGACCTATGTCAGCTTCAAGCAGGTCGGCGACATGATCTATCTGTCGGGGCAGGGCCCCAAGCGCGCCGACGGCACCTATCCGACCGGCAAGGTCGGCGCCGACGTCAGCATCGAGCAGGCCTATGAGCACGCCAGGCAGACCGGCCTCGGCCTGCTCGCCGCGATGAAGAAGGCGGCGGGCTCGCTCGACAAGGTCGAGATCGTCAAGCTGCTCGGCATGGTCAATGCCGCGCCGGATTTCTCCGACCATCCCAAGGTCATCAATGGCTGCTCGGACCTGTTCGTCGCCGTGCTCGGCGAGCGCGGCCGCCATGCCCGCTCGGCTGTCGGCATGGGCTCGCTGCCGAACCGCATGACCGTCGAGATCGAGGTGATCGTGAAGGTGCTGTCATGAGCGTGACCGCCACCACGTCCCAGTCCCTCGACCAGCCGGCCGCGACGCCGCTTGCCGCCGAGATCGCCCGGATATACGGCACGCCGGCCGTGGTGATCGATCTCGACATAGTCGAGGCGAATATCGCCCGTCTCCAGGCCGCCTGTGACGCAGCCGGCGTCGCCAACCGTCCGCATATCAAGACGCACAAGTCGCCGGTGCTGGCGCGCCTTCAGGTCGAGGCCGGCGCGCGTGGCATCACCTGCCAGAAGCTCGGCGAGGCCGAGGTGATGGCCGATGGCGGGCTCGACGACATTCTGATCAGCTACAACATCCTCGGCGAGGAAAAGCTCGGGCGCCTCGGAGCCCTGCAACGCCGTGTCCGCATGATCGTCGCCGCCGACAATCCCGTCACCATCTCCGGCCTGCCGCGCGCGGCCGAGATCGCCGGGCGCGATCTGGAGGTCGTCATCGAATGCGACACCGGCCGCAAGCGCGCCGGCGTCGAGACGCCGGGCGAGGCCGTCGAGCTCGCCAAGATGGTCGCCGCTTCGCCGGGGCTGCGCTTCGCCGGCTTCCTGATGTATCCGCCGGAAAACGGCTGGGAGCGCACGCAGACCTTCCTCGACACTGCCAATGCCGGCCTGCACGATGCCGGCCTCAAGGCCGACATCGTCTCGACCGGCGGCTCGCCCAATATCCCCAATATCGGCAAGCTCAAGGGAGCGACGGAGCACCGCGCCGGCACCTCGATCTTCAACGACCGCATGCAGGTGGCGGCCGGCGTCGCGACGCTCGAGAATTGCGCGCTTAACGTCTATGCCACGGTGGTGAGCCGGGCGGCGCCCGAGCGCGGCATCCTCGATGCCGGCTCGAAGACGCTGACCAGCGATGTCGGCGGCCTCGACGGCCATGGGCTGATCCTCGAATATCCGCGGGCGCGGATCGCGCAATTCGCCGAGGAGCATGGCTTCCTCGACCTCTCCGGCACGAATGAGCGGCCGGTCGTCGGCGAGGTGGTGCGCATCGTGCCGAACCATGTCTGCGTCGTCGTCAACATGGTCGACCGGCTGATCACCGTGCGCGGCGACAAGCTGGTCGGCGAGCTGCCGGTCGCGGCGCGCGGCAAGCTCACCTGAGCTTTCCCTCTCCGCTGGCGAATCCTTCTCCCCTCGGGGGAGAAGGGCGCTATTCCGGATGTCGCGCGTTCCACGCCGCGGCATATTCCGCACAGAGCCGGTCGAGCTCGGCCCGGTCGGTGACGCCGGCCGGACGGCTGCGCGAGGGCGAGGCCTGCTGGAAGGGCACCGCGCGCTGATGCGCGACGCGCCAGAGCCGGCGCAGTTCCGCGAGCGGGTCGGCATGGTCGTCGACGCGGATGTCGAGGCTCGGCACCGGCTCGCCGCTCCAGATCCGGATCGCGGCGGATTGCCTGCCGCGCTTGTCGCCGCCGGCCTTCTCGCCCGCTTCGAGCGCGACCAGCAGGCGCTCGTCGAAATCGAGAGCCGAGGCGGCGATATAGGCCTTGAGCGTCTCCTGCACGACCTCGGGACCGGCCAGCATATTGCCGGCCACCGAGACCTGCGGCCCGTCCACGGCGCCGCACCAGTCGATGCAGGCCGCGCCCGTATGGGCGGCGATCTTGCCGTCGCGGTCGATGACATGGAGCTGGCGATGGGCGCGGCCCTCGTCGGCGGCCGTCAGGGTGGCGACGATCTCGACGGCCGAGCGCCCTTCCTGCAGCAGCCTCAGCCCGTCGATCCCGTAGAGCGGATTGGCGAAGGCCTGCGTCGCGATCGCCCCGACACGCCCGCCGCCATAGGGCACGCGGGCGCCGACGGCGAAGGCGCAGGTCGAGACGGCGACGCCATAGGCGCCGGTCGCGGCGTCGCGGGCGACGATGGACCAGGTCATATGGAATTCCTCGTTATACGGTCGATCTCAATCTTTCCGCGTCATCCCGGACAAGCCGCGGGAGCGACGCCGATCCGGGATCCATGCCTGACCCGTTCCGGCATGGATCCCGGGTCTGCGCTTCGCTCCGCCCGGGATGACGGCGGAGAGGGACGAACGAAAATCAGCGGCCGGCAGCATAGGCCTGCATCAGACGCGGCGTCGCGGCGGCGCGCAAGAGGCCGTTGCCGTCGCGCTCCGCCGCGGTGAGCCGGCCGACGGTCCAGGCCGGAGCCTTCTCGACCACGTGGCCGCGGCGCGTGAGCTCGGCCAGTGCAGCAGCGCCGATGCTCTCCTCGATCATCAGATGCCCCGGCCGCGAGCCGCGCGGGTAGAAGGAGGAGGGGAAATGCTGGGTGTGGAACAGCGGCAGGTCGATCGCCTCCTGCAAATTGAGCCCGTGATGGACCCGGCGCAGGAACAGCCCGAGCTGCCACTGCTCCTGCTGGTCGCCACCCGGCGTGCCGAAGGCGAGGCGCGGCTCGCCCCGTTCGAAGGCGATCGACGGCGTCAGGGTCGTGCGCGGACGCTTGCCCGGCGCGAGCGAGGCCGGCAGGCCCTCTTCCAGCCAGAACATCTGCGCCCGCGAGTTGAGCGGGAAACCGAGCTCCGGGATGACCGGCGAGGATTGCAGCCAGCCGCCCGAGGGCGTGGCCGCGATCATGTTGCCCCATTTGTCGATGACGTCGATATGGACGGTGTCGCCCTTGCGCCCGGCCGCGACCATCGAGGCCATGGTCGGCTCGCCCACGGCGGCACTGGTCTCTCCCGGTTGGGCGATGGCGCCGAGCGCCTTCAGCGCATGTGCCACCTGCGCCTCGAAGCCCGGCACGATGCCGGGGCGCAGCTCCAGCGAGGCGCGTTCGCCGATCAGGCTGCGCCGCCCCGCGGCGTAGTCCTCTGAGAGCAGCGTGGCGAGCGGCACCTTCACGAAATCCGGGTCGCCGTAATAGGCCTCGCGGTCGGCGAAGGCGAGCTTCATCGCCTCGACGATGGAGTGCACGAATTCCGGGCTCGCCGGGCCCATGCTTCCGAGGTCGATGCCTTCGAGGATCTTCAGCGTCTGCAGGAAGACCGGGCCCTGGCCCCAGGGACCGATCTTGAAGACCTCCCAGTCGTGATAGGTCGCCGAAGCCGGCGTCTCGTAGGCGGGCTGCCAGCGCGCCATGTCGTCGGCGGTGAGCAGGCCCTTGTTGCGCCGGCCGGAGGAATCCATCGCCTCTGTGCTGCGGCAGAAGCGGTCCATCGCCTCGGCGACGAAGCCCTTGTACCAGGCGTCGTAGGCGGCCCGGATCTGCTCCTGACGGTCGGAGCCGGCGGCCTCCGCCTCGTCGAGGATCCGGCGGTAGGTCGCGGCCGCCGCCTTGTTGGCGAAGAGCTTGCGCGCCTCCGGCACATTGCCGCCGGGCAGATAGACCGCGCCGGAGGTCGGCCACTCATGGGTGAAAAGGTCGGTCAGCTCGCGGATCGAATCCGAGACGCGCGGCAGCATCGGGTGGCCGTTCTCGAAATAGCCGATCGCGGGTTCCAGCACCTCGCGCAGCCTGAGCCGGCCATGGTCGCGCAGCAGCGTCATCCAGCCGCCGAAGGCGCCGGGCACCACGGTCGCGAGCAGGCCCGAGCCGGGAATCATGTCGAGCCCGAGCGCCTTGTAGGCGGCGATGGTGGCGGCCTGCGGCGCCGGCCCCTGGGCGCAGAGAACCTCGACCTTCTTCGTCTGCGCCGAATAGAACACGGCGGGCATGTCGCCGGCCGGGCCGACGAGATGGGGCTCCACCACCTGGAGCACGAAGGCGGCCGCCGCGCAGGCGTCGAAGGCGTTGCCGCCCTTCTCGAGCATCGCCATGCCGGAAGCGGTGGCGAGCCAGTGCGTCGAGGTCACGACGCCGAAGGTGCCGAGGATTTCGGGGCGGGTGGTGAACATGGGCTATTCCTGTGGCGATGCAGCAGCCTGCCTCATATCGATCGCGGCGTCGATGCGGGGACATCGCTTCGCGCATGCGGCTCCTGCGTGTGGCGCCCGGCGGGCGGCATCGCCATGCCCGGTTCATCTGTCTAAAAGACCGCATGGTCCGCTTGCGTTGCCGGGCGGGGAAGGAGGACGCGATGCTTCTGGGTGTGATTGCCGACGATATGACGGGTGCGACCGATGTCGCGCTGATGCTGAACCGGGCCGGGATGCGTACGGTGCAGGTCATCGGCGTGCCGGCGCCCGGCGCGGCCCTGCCCGAGGCGGATGCGGTGGTCGTCGCGCTGAAGTCGCGCACCAACCCGGTCGCCGAGGCGGTCGCCGATTCGCTCGCGGCCTGCGAGGCGCTGCTGGCGGCGGGCGCCCGCCAGATCCTGTTCAAATACTGCTCCACCTTCGATTCCACCGCGGAAGGCAATATCGGCCCGGTGGCGAACGCGCTGATGCGGCGGCTCGGCGCGAAGCTCGCCATCGTCTGCCCGGCCTTTCCCGCCAATGGCCGCTCGATCTATCAGGGCTATCTCTTCGTCGGCGCCGTGCCGCTGCACGAGAGCTCGATGAAGGACCACCCGCTGACGCCGATGCGGGATTCGAACCTGATGCGGCTGATGGCGGCGCAGGCCGGGACCGAGGTCGGCCTCGTCGATTACACGACCGTGCTCGCCGGCCCCGCCGCGGTGAAGGCGCGGCTGGCGAAGCTGGAGGCCGACGGCGTTCGTTACGCGGTGACCGACGCCCTCACCAACGAGGACCTGATGACGCTCGGCCATGCCGTGTCCGAGCAGGTCCTGCTGACCGGCGGCTCCGGCATCGCGATGGGCCTGCCGCAGAATTTCCGCCGCGCCGGCCTGCTGCCCGAGCGCCCCGGGCCGCAGGACATCCAGGCGCCGGCCGGCCGCGCCGGCATCATCTCGGGCAGTTGCTCGACGGCGACGCGCGGGCAGATCAAGGCGGCGCTGGAAGCCGGCTATCCGGCGCTCAAGGTCGATCCCTTCGCCCTGGTCGAGGGGCGCCAGGACGCCGCCGGGCTCGCCGCCTGGGCGCTGGCGCAGCCGGCGGACAAGCCCTTCCTGCTCTATTCGAGCGACGATCCGGCCGAGGTCGCGGCGGTGCAGGACAAGCTCGGCCGCGAGAAGGCCGGCGGCATCGTCGAGCACGCCTTCGCCGAGGCGGCGCGGCTTCTGGCGGAGGGCGGCGTCACGCGCCTCCTGGTCGCGGGCGGCGAAACCTCGGGCGCGACGGTGCTCGGCCTCGGCGTCCGCACGCTGGAGATCGGCCCCGAGATCGACCCGGGCGTGCCCTGGACCCGCGTCGTCGACGGGCCGGAGATGGTTGTCGCGCTCAAATCCGGCAATTTCGGCGCGCCCGACTTCTTCCTGAAGGCCTGGAGCCTGTTGCGCTGAGCCGCGGTTTGCCGCGGGCGAAACTCGTATAGGATCGCGGTGCAACTCAAGGAGCCCGCATGGATATGGCGTTTCTCGGCGAACTCCTAACGAATGTCGCCGATCGCGGCCGCGCGCTGATCGGCATGGAGCGCTTTCTCGGCAAGGGCGCCCGGCCGATCGACCGGCTCTGCGAGGACCTGCTTTCCGGCAAGGGCGAGGCCTCGGGCATGGCGCTGGCCCAGGCCGTGCTGGAAGCCTGGCAGCGGCTCGACAAGCCGGGCCGGCTCGCCTTCTTCACCGTTCTGATGGAGCGCTTCGGCCCGGATGCCGAAAGGCTCGACGCCGCCGTCGAGCGCTACCGCGAAACGGGGGACGCGGCTGCCGTCGCGGCGCTGCATCTCGCCTCCGAGCCGCGCCGGCAGGAGCTGTTCCGCCGGCTCAACCTCGCGCCGGAAGGCACGCATGTGCTGGTGCAGATGCGCGAGGCGCTGTTCGAGGCGATGGAGGCGGAACCGGCGCTCAAGGCGGTCGACGCCGATTTCCGCCACCTCTTCGGCTCCTGGTTCAACCGCGGCTTCCTGGTGCTGCGGCGCATCGACTGGCGCACCCCGGCGAACGTGCTCGAGAAGATCATCCGCTACGAGGCGGTGCACGAGATCCAGGGCTGGGACGATCTGCGCCGGCGCCTGGAGCCCCCCGACCGGCGCTGCTTCGCCTTCTTCCATCCCCAGCTCGTCGACGAGCCGCTGATCTTCGTCGAGGTGGCGCTGACCACCGCGATCCCGCGCTCGATCGGCGAATTGCTGGAGCCCGAGCGCGAGGCCCTGCCGGCGCAGCAGGCGACGACGGCGGTGTTCTACTCGATCTCGAACTGCCAGGAGGGCCTGCGCGGCATCTCCTTCGGCAATTTCCTGATCAAGCAGGTCGCCGAGGACCTGAAGCGCGAATTGCCGGGGCTCGACACCTTCGTCACGCTCTCGCCGCTGCCGGGCTTCGCCCGCTGGCTCGCCGCGGTCGCGGCCGATCCGGGCGCCCTGAACCTGAGCAACGAGGAGCGCGCGGAGCTCGCCCGCCCGGCCGGCGAGACGATCTCGCTCGAGGAGGCGGCGAGGGCCGCCCGCGACAAGCTGCTCGGCCAGATGGCGGCGCAATATCTGCTGCGGGCGCGCAGCGCCTCCGGCCGGGTGGTCGATCCGGTGGCGCGCTTCCATCTCGGCAACGGGGCGCGGCTGGAGCGGATCAATGTCGGCGGCAACCTGTCGGCGCGGGGCCTGCGCGAATCGCATGGCGTGATGGTGAACTACCGCTACGACCTCGGCGACATCGAGACCAATCACGAGGCCTTCGCCACGCGCAACACGGTCGTGGCCTCGTCGCAGGTGCGCAAGCTGCTGCGGCCGGTCGCGAACTGAGACGGAAACGCCTGAAAGGACCCGAAAACATGGGCAACCACCTGTTCGACCTGATCCGCTCGCGCATGCCGGCGCCGGAGGCGCGGTTCGCGCTGCTCGATGACGGGCGCCAGTACAGCTATCGCGACGTGCTCGACGCTTCCGCCCGCTTCGCCAACGCGCTGGCGGCGCTCGGCGTGAAGCCGGGGGACCGCGTCGCGGTGCAGGTGGAGAAGAGCATCGAGGCGCTGATGCTCTATCTCGGCGCGGTGAGGGCGGGCGCGATCTTCCTGCCGCTGAATTCGGCCTATACCCCGGCCGAGATCGCGTATTTCCTCGGGGATGCCGAGCCCGCCGTCTTCGTCTGCGACCCGGCCAAGGCCGACGCGCTGCGCCCCCATGCGGAAAAGGCCGGCGCCAGGCTGGAGACGCTCGGCGTCGGCCATGGCAGCCTGCGCGACAAGGCCGAGGCGGCCTCGGCCAGCTTCGCGGATGTCGCGCGCGGGCCGGACGATCTCGCCGCCATCCTCTATACCTCCGGCACGACGGGCCGGTCGAAGGGGGCGATGCTCAGCCATGACAACCTGTCGTCCAATTCGCTGACGCTGGTTGACTACTGGCGCTTCACCCGCGACGACGTGCTGCTGCACGCCCTGCCGATCTTCCACACCCACGGCCTCTTTGTCGCGACCAATGTCGTGCTGTTCTCCGGCGCCTCGATGATCCTGCTGCCGAAATTCGATCCGGAGCAGATCTTCCGATACCTGCCGGAGGCGACCAGCATGATGGGCGTGCCGACCTTCTATGTGCGGCTCCTGCAGGATCAAAGACTGACACCTGCATCGACCAAGCATATGCGCCTCTTCGTCTCCGGCTCGGCGCCGCTCCTGGCCGAGACGCATCGCGAATGGCGCGAGCGCACCGGCCACGCCATCCTCGAGCGCTACGGCATGACCGAGACCAACATGAACACCTCGAACCCCTATGACGGGGACAGGGTCGCCGGCACGGTCGGCTTCCCGCTGCCCGGCGTCTCGGCGCGCGTCGTCGATCCCGAGACCGGCAAGCCGCTGGCGGCCGAGGAGATCGGCATGATCGAGGTCAAGGGGCCGAACGTCTTCAAGGGCTACTGGCGCAATCCCGAGAAGACCGCGGCCGAGTTCCGCCCGGACGGCTTCTTCATCACCGGCGATCTCGGCAAGATCGATCGCGCCGGCTATGTCCACATCGTCGGGCGCGGCAAGGACCTGATCATCACCGGCGGCTACAACGTCTATCCGAAGGAGGTCGAGACCGAGATCGACGAGATGCCGGGCGTGATCGAGAGCGCCGTCATCGGCGTGCCGCATCCGGATTTCGGCGAGGGCGTCACCGCGGTCGTGGTCTGCCGGCCCGGCGCGGAGATCACGGCGAAGGGCATCGCCGCGGCGCTGGAGCAGCGGCTCGCGAAGTTCAAGCAGCCCAAGCAGGTCTTCATCGTGCCGGAGCTGCCGCGCAACACCATGGGCAAGGTCCAGAAGAACCTGCTGCGCGAGCAGTACAAGGACATCTACGCCGCGAAGCTGAAGGCGGGCGAGTAGGGGCGCTCGCCGGCATTTCCGGGCTGCCCCGGGGCAAGCCCGGGACCGGCGGTCAGGCCATCGCCGGAACGGGTATGTCCAGCGCCTCGCCATCGGCGGGGATGCGCAGCCGCCCGCTGTCGATGCCGTGCTCCTTCGCCGCCTTGCGCAGGGCGGCGCGGCTCACCGTGCAATGGTCCAGCGCCTCCATATGGGTCGTGACCACGATGGCGCGTGGAAAGGCCTCGGCGAGGGCGAGCGTCTGCGCGATGTCCATGATGATCGGCGTGCCGTCCCAGAGCGCGCCGCCGGAATGGCTGACGATCACATCGGGATCGGTCGCCGCGATGGCGTCCCGCAGCGGCGGATAGAGCACGCTGTCGCCGCACCAGTAGAGCGTCGGCTCGCCCGGCGCCTCGAAGCTCAGCCCCATCACCGGGCCCATCGCTTCCGCCACCGCGCCGGTGCCGTGCCGGGCCGGATGGCGCTTCAGCACGATGGGGCCGAGCCGGAGATAGCAGTCCACGGCGGTGACGGCGGCGAAGCCGGCCTCGGCGATCGCCGGCTCCTGGCCGGGCTGGCAGATCACCGGCAGGGTCTTGGGCAGGCGCGCCTTGGCGATGTCGTCGAAATGGTCGGCATGCAGGTGGGAGACGATCACCGTATCGACGCCGGCGACGATGTCCTCGATCGGCTCGGGCAGCGGCACCATCGGATTCTGCGAGCGGCCGGTGAAGGAGCGGCGGCTGAGCGGCACCCCGAAATCCGGGTCGATCAGGAAGGTCCTGCCGCCATAATCGAGCTTCAGCGTGGCGTTGCGGAGAAGTTTGAGCTTCATATCCGTTCCGGCTCCGTTGCTTGGCTGGGCATTGTTCAGCCCCGCAGGCACGGACGCCAGTTCGGATTTGTGAAGCGCTCCGCACGCTCGCGTGAGGTATCAGGCCGGAGCGAACTGGCCGTAGGGCACGGTTTGCCGGGCGTTCCGCAGCGCGCTCGCCCACCAGTGAAGCTGCGCCAGCATCGTCGCCATCGCCTGTTCGGCCCGATCGGCGTCGATCAGCGTGCCCTCGGAGTCGAAGCGGTTCCAGGCGTCGGAGAAGGCGACGCCGTCGCGGATCGGCGCGGCGTGCAATTCGCCGAAGACGAGCCGGAGCTGCTCGACCGCGCGCAATCCGCCCGAGATGCCGCCATAGGAGACGAAGCCGACCGGCTTGCCGCGCCATTCCGGGCCGATCGAATCGATCAGGAACTTCAGGATCGCCGGATAGGCGCGGTTGTATTCCGGCGTGACGACGATGAAGCCGTCGGCCCAGTCGATCACCTGCCGCGCCTCCTCGAGTGCCGGATGGCCGCTGCCGACATGGCGCGGCGGCAGCTCCAGCGTGCCGGGGTCGATGATCGCCAGCTCGAACGGGCCGTCGCCTTCCACCTGCGAGACCGCCCAGCCGGCGACCTTGTCGCAGAAGCGGCCTTCGCGGCCGCTGCCGTAGATCAGCGCCAGCCTGATCCGGGTGTCGAGCTTCTTGAGCATGAATCCGCTCCGGTTTGCATCACGGGAGCAAGGCTTATAAAACCTCAAGTAAGGTTGAGGTCAAGCATGAAGACGGAACGCCCCGGGAAGCCTGCCGCGAGGCGCCTGCCCTTGGAACTGAGTGTCGGCGAAGTCGCGCGCCGCAGCGGGATCGCCGTCTCGGCGCTGCATTTCTACGAGGCGGAAGGGCTGATCCGCAGCCACCGCACCGGCGGCAACCAGCGCCGCTACGCGCGCGAGGTGCTGCGCCGGGTCGCGATCATCAAGGTGGCGCAGCGCGCCGGCATTCCGCTGAAGACGATCGCCGAGGCGTTCCGGGCGCTGCCGCAGGAGCGCACGCCGACCGTGGCGGACTGGACGCGCCTGTCCTCGGCCTGGAAGCTGGAGCTCGACCGGCGCATCGAGCGGCTGACGCATCTGCGCGACCATCTCACCGGCTGCATCGGCTGCGGCTGCCTCTCGGTGAAGGACTGCCCGCTCCACAACCCCTGGGACCGGCTGTCGCAGGAGGGGGCGGGCGCGCGCCTGCTCGATCCCGACTGAGCCGGAAGCCGGCGGCGCCGGTCCGGTTTCAGCCGGCCTCGTGCAATCTGTCCAGCGGGAAGCGCGCCACCTCCGCCATCAGCGCGGCGAAGCCCTTCGCCTGCAGCGCGGCGGTCGCCTTGCCCTTCTCGGCGGTGGCGAGGCTGGCGTCGCCGGCCGCGCCTGACGGGTGCACGTCCTGCGCCATCCAGGCGAAGGCATGCGGGCCGGTCGGCCTCAGCCAGCGATAGCCTTCCTCGGCCATCGGCAGCATCAGCGGCTCGAAGCGCCCGGCCTTGCTCATATCGACGAGATCGGGCCGGAAATGCAGCATCAGCGCCGTCTCGGCGTCGCCGCCATGGATGCCGTGGCGGATGTCGAGATCGGCATAGAGCCCCTCCGGCAGGCCGAAGGACATCCAGGCGCTGGTCACCGCCAGCATGCCGTGGTCGACGCGCAATTCGCGCGCCGCGATCTTCATCGGGTCGACATTGCCGCCATGCGAGGTCAGCAGCACCAGCTTGCGGAAGCCGGCCCGCTTCACGCTCCGGCCGATCTCGATCCAGGAGCGGACCGCGCTCTCCCAGCCGATGGTCAGGGTGCCGGGCGAATGCAGATGCTCGTTCGACTTGCAAATAGCCTGTGTCGGCAGCACCAGCACGTCGATATCGGCCCCGACCAGCGGCATCGCCTCGGCCAGCATGCCGTTCATGATGGCGGTGTCGGTCGAGACCGGCAGATGCGGTCCGTGCTGCTCGATCGCGGCCAGCGGCAGCACCGCGACGGTGCTCTCGCGCGGAAGCGTCGCGAAATCGGAGCTCTTCAGGTCGCCCCAGAAGCGTGCGGTCATGATCGGGCCTGTCGATGGCGGTGCGCGGCCGCCGCAGCCTGTGCATGCGGCAGCCCGGCGTTGCGATTTATGCCACGCTATCGCATGGCATCAGGATATAAGGCCAGAGGTCGCCGGTCCCGATATGCGGAGTGTCTGAGATGACGAGCATGAAATTTCGCCTGAGCCGGCGCGCCGCGCTCGGCCTGATCGGCGGTTCCGCCGCCGCTTCGCTGGTTCCGGTGCCGGGCGCGCGGGTCAGCGCGCAGACGCTCGACAAGCTCAGCTTCCAGACCAACTGGCGCGCCCAGGCCGAGCATGGCGGCTTCTATCTCGCGCTCGCCAACGGCATCTACAGGAAATACGGCATCGACGCCGAGATCCGGCCGGGCGGCCCGCAGCAGAACCCGTCCCAGCTCCTGCTCGGCGGGCGTGTCGACATGACGATGTCGACGAGCTTCGAGGCGATTCGCTTCGCGCAGGAGAACATCCCCTTCCTGGCGATCGCCTCGATCTTCCAGAAGGACCCGCAGGTGATCATCTCGCATCCGAACCAGGGCAATGATTCGCTGGAGGCGCTGAAGGGCAAGCCGATCCTGATCGGCGCCGAGGCCCGCACCGCCTTCTGGCCGTTCCTGCGCGCCAAGTTCGGCTATACCGACGAGCAGATCCGGCCCTACACCTACAACATGGCGCCCTTCCTCGCGGACAAGAAGCTCTCGCAGCAGGGCTTCCTCTCCGCCGAGCCCTTCGTCGTGCAGAAGGCGGGCGTCACCCCGGTCGTGCATCTCCTCGCCGATCACGGCTTCGACGCCTACAACACGACGATCAACGTCTCGCGCAAGCTGATGGATGCGAAGAAGGACCTGGTCCAGCGCTTCATCACGGCGACGCTCGAGGGCTGGGACCTGTATCTGAAGGCCGGCCCCGAGGCCGCCGCCGCCAATGCCCTGATCCTGAAGGACAATCCCGACATGGATCAGGAGAAGATCGACTACGCGGTCAGGATGATGAACGAGCGCGGCATCGTCCGCTCGGGCGACGCGCTGACGCTCGGCATCGGCACCATGAGCGACGCGCGCTGGGCGAATTTCTACAAGACGATGAGCGAGGTCGGCGTCTTCCCGGCCGGGGTCGACGTGAAGAAGGCCTATACGCTCGATTTCGTGAACAAGGGCGTGGGCAAGGCCTGAGCGCGGCGGATCACCAGTTTCGATGACGGCTGTCACACTATCGGGCGCGGGCGGCACGCTGCCGGCCGGCGCCGCCCCGCTCGTCGCCCTGCGCGGCGTCTCGAAGCGTTTCGGCAACGGCACGCTCGCCGTCCGCGACGTCGATCTCGACCTTGCGGCGGGGGAGTTCGTCAGCCTGCTCGGCCCCTCCGGCTGCGGCAAGTCGACCCTGCTGCGCATGATCGCGGGCCTCGGCGCCCCCTCGGCGGGGACGATCGCCTGGCCCGGCCGCGACGAGGGCGCGGCGGGGCGGGGCTTCGATCTCGGCTTCGTCTTTCAGGACCCGACATTGATGCCCTGGGCGAACGCGCTCGCCAACGTCATGCTGCCGCTGACCTTGAAGAAGGTGCCGCGCGGCGAGGCCGAGGCGCGGGCGGCGGAGATGCTGGCGCTGGTCGGCCTCGCCGGTTTCGAGCGCGCCTATCCGCGGGAATTGTCCGGCGGCATGAAGATGCGCGTCTCGATCGCGCGGGCGCTGGTGATGAAGCCGCGCATCCTGCTGATGGACGAGCCCTTCGCCGCGCTCGACGAGATCACGCGCCACCGGCTGAACAACGATCTGCTGGAGCTTTGGGCGCATGAGCGCTTCACCGCGGTCTTCGTCACCCATTCGGTGTTCGAGTCGGTCTATCTCTCGCAGCGCATCGTGGTGATGGCGGCCCGGCCCGGCCGCGTCATGGCCGATCTGCCGGTCGACGCGCCCTATCCGCGCAACGAACTCTTCCGCACCTCCGGCGAATACGCCCATCTCTGCCGGATCGCATCCGGCAAGCTCGAGGAAGCGATCGGCTCATGAGCACGCCCCAGGACAGCATCGCGCGCGCCTCCGCCGCGGCCGAGGCCTTGCCCGTTCCGGCGGAGCCCCGCTTCCTCGGCCTGCCCGCCGGCATCTGGCCGCGCATCTTCGCGCCGCTCGCCATCGGCGTGCTGGTGCTGGCGCTCTGGGAGTTCGCGGTGCGCTGGAACGGGATTCCGCCCTATGTGCTCCCCGGGCCGCTGCTCGTCGGCCAGACCCTGGTGGCGGACTGGGCGACGCTCTCGGTCTCGCTCTGGGTGACGCTGCGCATCACCTTCCTGGCGCTGGCGGCCGCGGTGGTGGTCGGCGTGGCGCTGGCGGTGCTGTTCAGCCAGTCGAAATGGCTGGAGATGGCGCTTCTGCCCTATGCCATCGTGCTGCAGGTGACGCCGGTCGTCGCCATCGCCCCGCTGATCATCATCTGGGCCGACGACATCGACCTGTCGCTGCTGATCTGCGCCTGGATCGTCGCCTTCTTCCCGATCCTGTCGAACACCATCCTCGGCCTGAGCGCCGCCGACCACAACCTCGTCAACCTGTTCGAGCTCTATGGCGCGAGCCGCTGGCAGACCCTGCGCTATCTCAGGCTGCCGGCGGCGCTGCCCTATTTCCTGGCGGGGCTGAAGGTCTCGGGCGGCCTGGCGCTGATCGGCGCGGTCGTCGCCGAATTCGTCGCCGGAACCGGCGGCAACGCCTCGGGATTGGCCTATCGCATCCTCGAGGCCGGCTACCAGCTCAAGATCCCGCGCGTCTTCGCGGCGCTGGCGATGATCTCGCTCTCGGGCGTGGCGATCTTCCTGGCGACGAGCCTGATCTCGCATCTCCTGCTGCGCCGCTGGCACGAAAGCGCGATCCGGCGGGAGAACTGAGGCGGCGCGCTTGGCGTCCCCGCTCAGGCGAAGAAGGCGAGCTTGCGCTCGACCGGCAGGGCGTCGATCTCGCGCAGGCCGGTTTCGGACGAGCCCGGGACGGCCGTGGCGGGCCGCGCCGATGGCGGCTCGCTGAAGACGATGTCGTCGTCGAGCAGTTCGATCGTCCCGATGCGCGGCGCGCCGTTCGGAAGGTCGTCGATCTGATGGGCCTGCCGGTCGCTCCCGGCTCCGGCCGCGTCCGCAGGATTCCGGTCCGGCTTGCGCTCGGCGCGGGGCGGCAGACCGGCGAGCTCCGTCGCCGTCAGGTAATGCGGGCTCGGATCGCGCGCGACCTCGCCGAAGGCGCGCAGGCTCGAATCCAGCATGGCGATCGTGTCGGCGATCTTGTCGATGCGCTGGACGAGGCCGTCGACCAGGCCGACCGCCTGGCAGGCCTCGGCCGCATGCCGGTCGAGCCTGTCGCAGAGCCCGCTATCGGCGCCGCTCTCGCGCAGGTTCCAGCCGACCTCCTGGATGCTCTCTGTGGCGCCGAGGATGGCGCCCGCCGCCCTTTCGATCTGCGCCGCGAGGCCGGAGGAGCGCTCCTGCGTCCTGCCGCTGATCCGTTCGAGATCGGCGCGCAGGTCGCTGATCAGGGCCGCGGCCTCGATCAGGCCGCTGTCCCGGCTGGTCTCCTGGACGCCGAGCCCGACGACGCGCTCGATCCGGCCGATGGCGCTCAGGAGCTGGAGCGTGTCGGCCTGCCGGTTGCGCCTGGCATATTCGGCCATGAACCAGCGTCCGCGGGCGGTCTCCAGCACCGCCGCCTCGATGGCGTCGTAATCGGCCTGGCTCAGCGGTGTCAGGGAGCGGGCGTCGCTCATGACCGGACTGCCTTCGATCAAGGGGCCGAATCAGCGCGGCCGCGGATGACGATTCGGCAACCCTGCGCGACGATTGCTTAAGGAATTGCTGCTGCTGCCCTTGGGGCAACAGGGTCGCTTCGCGCCTCGGCTATGGCGGTTGGGCAACGGTCGGGGCCGGGCGGCGCCCCGGCGGGGCTGCCTCGGCTTGCCAAGCGCGGCCGGCGCGGCAATACAGGACGGCAGGGGTGGATCCGGCGCCGGACGGTGCCGAGGCGGCAGGAGATTGCCGTTCGGTCGGGTGAGGGACATCACGGGCAGATGCCGAGCGTTGACACTGCCGAGCCGCAAGCGATCTACCGCGACGAGGCCGGGACCCTTTCGGTCGCGCTCGCGGGGTCCTGGAGCGCCGATCGCGCCCCGCGGCTGGAGAAGCTGATCGGCGAGATCGCCGCCCATCTGCAGCGGGGCGTGCCGGTCCGCCTCGATCTTTCGGACGTCACCCGGCTCGACACCCTCGGCGCCTATGTCCTCAACCGGCTGAAGGCGCGGCAGCAGCGCGGCGGCGCCTCGCTCGAGATCGTCAGCCGCAGGCCGGAGCACGGCGTCCTGCTCGCCGAGGTCAAGGTCCACGACCAGGACAAGCTGCGCCCGCCGGATCGCTTCAGCCTGGTCGGCCTGCTCGCCAATATCGGCGAGGCGGTGGTGCGCTTCGGCCGCGACATGGTCGGCGGGGCGATGTTCCTCGGCGAGGTGGTGGTCGCCTCGTCCGCGGTGGTGCTCGGGCCGCGCAAGTTCCGCGGCCCGTCGCTGGTCAACCAGATCGAGCTGATCGCCTTCAACGGCGCGCCGATCATCATGCTGATCTCGTTCCTGGTCGGCTGCATCGTCTCGCAGCAGGGCATCTTCCAGCTCCAGCAGTTCGGCGCGACCGCCTTCGTCGTGAACCTGACCGGCATCCTCGTCCTGCGCGAGCTCTCCGTGCTGCTGACCTCGATCATGATCGCCGGCCGCTCCGGCTCAGCCTTCACCGCCGAGATCGGCTCGATGAAGATGCGCGAGGAGATCGACGCGCTGCGCGTGATGGGGCTCGACCCGATCGAGGTGCTGGTGGTGCCGCGCATCCTGGCGCTGATCATCTCGCTGCCGATCCTGACCTTCATCTCCTCGATGGCGGGCCTGACCGGCGCCGGCCTCGTCGCCTGGCTCTATGGCGGCATCGGCGTCGACACCTTCCTCGCCCGGCTGCAATCCGTCATCACCTGGAAGCATTTCGCCGTCGGCCTGATCAAGGCGCCGTTCATGGCCTTCATCATCGGGCTGATCGCCTCGATCGAGGGCCTCGCGGTCAAGGGATCGGCGGAGTCGCTCGGGCGGCAGGTCACGGCCTCCGTGGTCAAGGCGATCTTCATGGTCATCGTCGTCGACGGGCTCTTCGCCATGTTCTTCGCCTCGATCGAGTTCTGACGATGGGCGAGCACGGCATCAGGCCCGCGGCGGCACGGCACGGCGAGGATGGTGACCCCTCCGGCCGGCAGGCGCCCGAGGTCGTCATCCGCGTGCGCAACCTCAAGGTCGCCTTCGGCGAGAAGGTCATCATGGACGGGCTCGACCTCGACGTGATGCGCGGCGAGATCCTCGGCTTCGTCGGCGGCTCCGGCCAGGGCAAGTCGGTGCTGACCCGCACGATCCTCGGGCTGGTGCGCAAGCAGCGCGGCACCATCGACATCTTCGGCGAGAACGTCGACCGGCTCGCGTCGCAGCAGCGGCGCCGGCTGGAGCGGCGCATCGGCGTGATGTTCCAGCAGGGCGCGCTGTTCTCGGCCCTGACCGTGAAGCAGAACATCCAGGTGCCGATGCGGGAATATCTCGCCTTGCCGCCGGACCTGCTCGACGAATTGGCGATGGTGAAGCTCGATCTCGTCGGCCTGCCGCAGGACGCCGCCGACAAGGCGCCCTCCGAGCTCTCGGGCGGCATGATCAAGCGTGCGGCGCTGGCGCGTGCGCTCGCCCTCGACCCCGAGATCGTCTTTCTCGACGAGCCGACCTCGGGGCTGGACCCGATCGGCGCGGCCGAGTTCGACGATCTCATCGTCACGCTGAAGCAGACTCTGGGGCTGACCGTGTTCATGGTGACCCACGATCTCGACAGCCTGTATGATGCCTGCGACCGAATCGCCGCCTTGGCGGACAGGAAGGTGATCGCCGTCGGCCCGCTGGCCACGATGCTGGCATCCGACCATCCGTGGCTGAAAGCCTATTTCGGCGGAGAGCGCGCCATGGCCCGGCAGCCCGCCGGGGAGCGGGAGCAGAACGGCTAGACCATGGAATCGCGTGCGAACTACGCCCTTGTCGGCCTTTTCACCCTGGCGGTGCTCGCGGCGGCCTTCGGCTTCGTCTACTGGTTCAACAGCGGCGGCGCCGGGCACCGGGAGAGCATCCGCGTCATCTTCACCGGCTCGGTGACGGGGCTCGGCCGCGGCTCGAGCGTGCTGTTCAACGGCCTGCGCGTCGGCGAGGTCACCAATATCGAGCTCCAGCCCGACGATCCGCGCCGGATCTACGCCGTGATCCAGGTGTCGGCCACCACGCCGGTTCGCGACGACACCCGCGCCCGCATCGAGGCGCAGGGGCTCGCCGGCGTGGTCGCGCTCCAGCTCATCGGCGGAGCGCCCGATGCGCCGGTCCTGCAGGCCAAGCCCGGCGAGCCGATGCCGACGATCATCGCCGAGCGCTCCGAATTGCAGGACATCATCGAGACCGTCCGCAACGTCGCGCAGCGGGCCGATACAGTGCTGGCCTCGCTCGACGGCCTGATCCAGCAGAACCGGGGGCCGATCAACAACACGGTCCGCAATGTCGAGAAGTTCTCCGAGGCGCTGGGCAAGAACTCCGACGGTCTCGACAAGCTGATGGCCGGCTTCGGCAACATCGCCGACACCATTCAGCCGCTGTCGCAGAAGCTGCAGAGCCTCAGCGAGGAGCTGACGGAGGTGGTCAAGTCGGTCGACCGGCAGAAGGTCGCGAACATCGTCGACAATGTCGACAAGTTCACCGGCGCGCTCGGCGGCTCCAGCGAG
Source organism: Hyphomicrobiales bacterium (assembly GCA_900466745.1). Taxonomy (GTDB): domain Bacteria; phylum Pseudomonadota; class Alphaproteobacteria; order Rhizobiales; family Beijerinckiaceae; genus Allobosea; species Allobosea minatitlanensis. The sequence continues at coordinate 149,679 of UBNE01000009.1, forward strand.
GACGTCAGCAAGGCGGTCAAGGACGTCGCCTCGATCACCGAAAAGCTCAACCGCGCCGCCGACCAGGTCGAGGGCGTGCTGAAAGGCGCGCAGGCCTTCCTGAACACGGCCTCCGGCCCCGACGGCCGCAGCGCCCTGACCGAGGTCGCGGATGCGGCGAAGTCGATCCGCGTCCTGGCCGACAATCTCGACAAGCGCACCGCCGAGATCTCGGTCGGCATCAACCGCTTCACCCGCTCGGGCCTGCGTAATGTCGATTCGACCGTTTCGGAGGCCAAGCGCGTGCTGACGGAACTCAACCGCACCCTGCGGACTTTCGAACGCAACCCGCAGCAGTTCATCTTCGGCGGCAAGCCGCCGCTTCCCCAGTACAACGGATCCCGCTAGCCGATGACGATCGAGGCCTCCCAGACTGTCACGACCGGCCGCGGCCCGCGCGGTCTCCGCGCCGTCGCGATGCTGTCCATGGCGCTCGCCTTGGCCGGCTGCGGCGGCGGCCCGACGCCGACGACCTTCGACCTCAGCGCGCCGAGCGGCTTCGGACGGGTCGGCGGCTCGCACGCCACCCTGGTCGTCGCGCGCCCGACCGCCGTGCAGACGCTCGATTCGGACCGCGTGATCGTCAAGGATTCGAGCGGGGCGCTCTCCTTCCTCGGCGGGGCGCAATGGGCGGACCAGGTGCCGGCGCTGGTGCAGACCCGGCTGATCCAGACTTTCGAGAACGCCAGCCGCATCGGCTCCGTCTCGGCGCCGGGGCAGGGCATCACGCCGAGCCTCCAGCTCGTGACCGACATCCGCAGCTTCAACATCGACGCGGCGTCCGGCGCGGCCGTGGTCGAGATCACCGCCAAGATCGTCGGCGATACCAGCGGCCGGATCCAGCGGGCGCGCCTGTTCTCGGCACGCGTCCCGGTCGGCGCGATGGACGGGCCGGGCGCGGCACGGGCGCTCGACCGCGCCCTGTCGCAGGTTCTCATCGACATCGTCCGCTGGGCGCGCTGAACCGCCGTTCGGCGGGCCGCCCGGCCATGTCCCGGCGCGGCGAATCGCGATAGGTTCTGCGCACGGCTTGGCCCGAGCCGCCCCCCTCCAGCGGGGAAGCATCGGCATGCGGGGCCTTCGAGACGTTCCGACCGACTGTTCGGGCTCTACGCATGAGGAGGGATTGCGCCGTCGGCCCGCAATAGGAGGTCTCCGCATGAAGCTCCCGGTGCCGATCCATCACCTCAAACGCAGGGCGAAGCTCCTGCATCGTCGCGAACAGATCCCGCTCCACGCCGCGCTTGACCGCATCGCCACGGCCGAAGGCTATCGGAGATGGAGCTTGCTGGCGGCCAGGCAACCCGTCGCCAGCGTGGCGACGGCGCTCTATCGCCGGCTCGATCCGGGCGATCTGGTCTTGGTCGCAGGGCGTCCGGGGCAGGGCAAGACGCTGGTCAGCCTCGCGCTTGCCGCCGAGGCGGCCAGGGCAGGGCGCCGGAGCGCCTTCTTCTCGCTGGAATATACGCCGGGCGACGTGGTCGAGCGCCTGCGTGCGCTCGGTTTCGAAACCGGCGAGCTCGCGGGCTTCTTCGATCTCGACTGTTCCGATGCGATCAGCGCCGATTATGTCGGGGCGGCGCTGGCGGCGGCGCCGGCCGGCACGCTCGCCGTGATCGACTATCTGCAACTGCTCGATCAGCGCCGCGATAGGCCGGAGCTGTCGCGGCAGGTGGGCGACCTCAAGGCGCTGGCCCGCCAACGCGGACTGATCATCGTCCTGCTCTCGCAGGTCGACCGGTCCTACGATCCCGCGGCCAAGCCGTTTCCGGACATCACCGATATCCACCTGCCCAATCCGGTCGATCTGCGGCTCTTCGACAAGAGATGCTTTCTGAACGGCGGCGAGATCCGGTTCGAGGCTGCGGCCTGACGCCGATCGATCATGCACCGTCGCCCCGGATCGTCGCGGAGTTCATCCTTGGGCCGATCGAAGATCGCACCCGAGGGTTCCGCCCGGGATGACCCGCCCGATGGCCGGACAACATAGGCTCGAAAGGGAGAAGGCCGCCCGGAGGGGGCGGCCTTCGTCGTTTTCGCGATCCGAGCGGCGCGGCGCCTATTCGAAGCGCCCGCTGGCATGGGCCAGCATGGTGTAGACCTTGCCGGTCTCCGAGGTGAGGTAGGTCTTCGCCACCATCGAGTCGCGGTCGTCCTTGGAGGCCTCGCCGAGCAGCCGCTCGAACTCGTCGATATAGCGGTCGACGGTCTCGCGGAACTCGTTGTCGCGCCGGTATTTGCGGCGGATCTCGTCGAAGGTCTGCTGGCCCTGCAGCGTGTAGAGCCGGCGGGTGAAGACGTTGCGCTCGCCGCGCTTGTAGCGGTCCCACAATTCGACGGCGGCGTCATGGTCGATCATCCGCGCGATGTCGACCGAAAGCGAGTCGAGCTTCTCGATCGAATGCGTCGTCGGCTTGCTCGCCTCCGGCGCCTTGTCCTCGCGGGAGGCGCGCACCAGCAGGTCCGAGAGCCAGCCGGACTTGGCCGGCTGCTGCGGCTCGGACGCCCGGCGCGGGCCCTCCTGGACCGGGGCGGGGCGGGGCGCCGGCTTCGGCTCGGCCTGCGCCGCTGCGCTCCGTGCCGCGGGCTCGCCGCGGACCGGCTCGGCCGTGGCGTCGAGCGACGGGCGCAGGGCAGGGCCTTCGACCGCCGCCGGCTTGGGCGACGGCGGCGCGGCGGCATAGGCCGGGGCCGCCGGGGCAGGGGCAGGGGCCGCTGCGGTCGCCCGGCGCGGAGCGCCATGGTCGATCGGCAGCGAGACGTCGCCGCGACGGCCGGCGCGGGTGACGATCTCGGTCAGATCGTTCAGCGCCTTGATCTGCTCGGCCACGACCCGGCGCATGGCCGAGGTCGATTCCTGCGTCTCCTGAGGCAGCTCGAGCACGCCGCGCTTCAGCTCGGCGCGGGTGGCTTCCAGCTCGCGCTGGATCTCGCCGGTGACGCCGCGCATGTCCTGCGCCGCCTTCTGGAAGCGCTCGGTGACCTTGGACAGCTCGCTGCCGATCTCGGCCGTGACCTCGGCATAGGCCGCGCGCAGGGCCTCGGCCGTGCGCTCGCGCTCCTTGCCGGTCGTGGCGCGGATCGTCTCGAACTGCTGGGCGATGGCGCTGGTCGTCGCCTCGGCCGAGTCGGAGAGCACGGCCCCGATCTGCCGGGCGCGGGCTTCCGCGGTGCCGAGCGATTCGTCGATCAGCGAGGCGAAGGAGCGGGTGATCGCCTCGACATCCTCGGTGCGGCTGCTGATCAGGCCATGCAGCTCCTCCAGAGAGTCGCGACGTTCGGCCAGCGCCTTGCCGACGCGGGCCTCGACCTGCTCCAGCCGGCCGACCACGGCGTTGAGCGCCGCGCTGCTGGCCTGCGAGACCTCGCTGAGCGAGGTGCCCTTGTCGTCGAGCTGGGCGATGAGGGCGGTGGCGTCGCGCAGCGTGCCTTCCGAGAAGCCCTTGAGATCGGCGATCTGCGCGGTGACCTGCTGCGAGGCGCGGTTGGCCTCCGCCATCACCGTGCTTATCACGGTCTGCAATTCGCCGACGCGGGTCGACAGGCCGTTCTCGACGGCGGCGAGGTTCTTGTTCGCGCCATTGACGATCTGCTGCATCAGCTTGTTGGCCTCGCCGAGGCGGCCGAGCATGCCGCCCAGCTCCTCGCGCAACTGCTCGTTGGTGCCGACCAGCGCCTCGATCGACTGGCGCGAGCCGGATTCGAGCGTCTCGCGCAGCGCGTTGGACGAGGCCTCGACCGCATCGGCGATCGCGGCGCCGCGATCGCGCAGCCCGGCGACGACGGCGTTGCCGCGGGCTTCGAGAGCCCGCACGACGGTCTCGCCCGCCGCGGCGAAGGCGGCGGCCAGAGCCTCGCCGCGCTCGCCGAGGGCGTCGACCATGCCGCCGCCCTTGGCGTCGAACAGGGCGCGCAGCGCTTCGGTGCGCTCGTCGAGCGAGGCGGAGACCGTCTCGCCATGGCGCTCCAGCGCATCGACGATGACGGCGCCCTTGCGGTCGAACAGCGCCTGCAGCGTGTCGGTCTGCTCGTCGAGCGCATGCGAGATGGCCGTGCCCTGCTGGCCGAGCGCCGCGACGATGTCGCCGCCCTTGCCCTCGAACAGGGCGCGGAGCTGCTCGGCCCGCGTGTCGAGCGCGGTCGAGATCGCGTCGCCGCGGCGGCCGAGGGCGGCGACGATGCCGAGCCCGCGATCGTCGAACAGGGTGCGCAACTGCTCGGCGCGCTCGTTGAGCGCCGCGGCGAGGGCTTCGCTCTGCTCGGCCAGCGCCGAGACCATGCCGCTGCCATTGTGCTCGAACAGGGCGCGCAGCTCCTGGGCCCGCTCGCTGAGCGCGGCCGCGATCGCCTCGGAGCGGCCCTGCAGCGTCGTCGCGATCTCCTCGCCGCGGCTGTCGAGCGTGTGCGAGACCGTATCGAGCCGGCCGACGACGCGCTCCTCGAAGCGCGCCACGCTCTGGTCGAGCGTGTCGGCGATCTGGAGGGCGCGGCCGCCGAGCGTGGCGTTGATCGTGTCGGCCTTGTCGCTGAGCGTGCGGGTGAGCGACTCGCTCTTGGAGGTGACGACCTCGCCGATCTCGTCCGCCTTGGCGGCGAGCGCGCGGGTGACCTCGCGCCCGCCTTCCGCCAGCACGCGGGCGATGTCGACCGTGCGTTCGACCAGCGCCTCGTTGAGGGCGGTGGCGCGCGAGCCGAGGCTGCCGTCGATGCGGGCGATCAGGCTGTCGAGCGCGCCGGCGATCTCGGCGCTCTTGGCGCCGGAGCGCTCCTCGAACAGCTTGATCTGGCCTTCCATTGCGTCCGCCGCCTCGCGGGTGCGGTTGGCGAGCAATTCGGCCGCTTCCAGCGCACGGGTGCCGACCTTGTCGGCCAGCGAGACGCCGTCCTGCGAGATCAGCTTCTCGACCTGCGCGATGCCGGTGTTGAGCGCTTCGGTGAGCTCGCGGGCGTCGCCCGAGATCTTGGCCGTGAGCGCGCCGCCCTGATGGACGATGAGGTCCTCGAAGGCGGAAAGGCGCGCTGCGAGGTTCTCCTCGACCTGGCGGCCCTGGCTGTCGAAGAGATGCGAGAGCGCGCTAAGGCGCACCCCGATCGCCGACTCGATCTCGTGGCCGCGCTCGTCGAAGAGGCGGCTCAGCGCGTCGTGGCGGCTGGCGAGCGCGTCGGTGAGCGCCTGGGCGCGCTCCTCGACCGAGCGCAGCATGGTGTCGGCGTTGGCGGCCAGCACCTCGCCGACGCGGCCGCTCTGGTCGCTCAGCGCCAGCACGAGTTCGCTGCCGCGCTCGTCGAAGAGCCTGGTCAGGGCGTCGTGGCGCAGCGCCAGCGCCTCGGTGAGCGCCTGGGCGCGGTCCTCGACCGAGCGCAGCATCGACTGGGCGTTGGCGGTGAGCGCCTCGTTGACGCGCCCGCCCTGCTGGGTCAGCGCCAGCACGATCTCGCGGCCGGTGCCGGCGAGCATGGTGCGGGCGTCCTCGGCATGGACGGTGAAGGTGTCGCGCAGGCCCTGCGTCGCCTCGACGACCCGGTCGGCGACATGGCGGCCGTCGACATTGATCGTCTCGGTGAGGGTGCGGGTCGCCTCCGTCATGCGGCGCGCCAGCTCCTCGCTCTGCTCGCCGAGCAAGGTGTGGACCTCGCGGCCGGTGCTGACGAGGTCGCGGACCATGGTCTCGCGCTGCTCGCCGAGGAGCTGGCCGACCTTCTCGCCGGTCTCGCCGACGCTGGCGAGGAAGCCGGTCTGCTGCTGCTCCAGCGCGGCGCGCGCGCCCTCGACCGCATCGGTGATGCGGGAGGCCAGCGCCAGGCCGCGCTCGTCGAGCGTCCGGTCGATGCTCTCGCCGGTCTCGGCGAGGCGGCTGATCAGGGCGCCGCTGCGCTCCGACAGGATGCCGTGCACGGAACGGCCGACATCGGCGATGCGGCTGGCCACGGCCTGGCTCTCGCTGCCGAGCAGGTCCTTGAGCTCGAGCCCGGCCTGCGAAACCTTCACGGTCATGGCGCCGGCCTGCTCCTCGAGCAGGGCGCTGACGCGCTCGCCGGTCTCCGACAGGCCGGAGATCATGCGCTCGCTCTCCTGGCCGACGACGCGGCTGACGTCCTGGCCGGCCTGGGTCAGGCGGGTGACCAGGATCTCGCTCTCGTCGCGCAGGCGGGTCTCGACGGCGTTGACGGCGCCGGAGACGCTGGAGACCAGCGCCTCGCTGCGCTCCTCCAGCAGCCGCGCCACATCGGCGCCGGCGCCGGAGACGCGGGCGACGACGCTGTCGCTCTGCTCGCCCACGAGCTGGGCGAGGTCGCGGCCGGCGCCCGAGACGCGCCCGACGAGCGCATCGGCCTGCTGGTCGAGCAAGGCATGGACGGTCTCGCCGGTCTCGTTGAGGCGCGTGACCAGCTTGCCGCCATGCTCGTTGAACAGGCCGTTCACCCGGTCGGCGACCTCGGTGATGCGGTGGGTCAGCGTATCGCCATGTCTGTCGACGGCGGAGCCGAGCGACTGGCCGGCGTCGTTGACGCGCAGGACGATCGATTCGCCGCGCTCGCGCAGCACGTCGTCGACGGTCTTGACCGTCTCGTTGAGGCGCCCGACCAGCGCGTCGCCATGCGTGCCGATGAGGTTGTGGACGGTCTCGCCGACCTCGTTGAGGCGCGCGGCGATGGCCTCGTTCTGGCGGGTGAGCAGGTTGTTGACGCCGCGGCCGACCTCGGTCAGGCGCACCGTGACGCTCTCGCCCTCGCTGGACAGCGCGCTGCGCAGGGCTTCGCCCGATTCCGCCAGCCGCTGCTGCAGCGCCTCGCTCTGGCTCTCGATCAGCGAGACCATGCTGCGGCTGCTGACCTCGAAGCGCTCGGCCGCCTCGACGCCGCGCGCGGAGATGTCCTTGGCCAGCGTCTCGCCGGTGGTCTTCAGCGTCTCGTTGACGGTCGCGACCCGGGCGGTCAGCGTCTCCGCGACCTGCATGCCGGTCTCGCTGATGGCCCGGGTGACGTTCTGCGCCTCGCTGGTCAGGCCCGCCGTGAGGGCGAGGCCGGTCTTCTCCAGCGAGCCGGCGATCTCCTGGGCGCGGCCGTCGAGCATGGTGGAGAGGGTGTCGCTGGCGCCGGCCAGCCGCTCGGAGACCTCGCCCGAGGTGACCTGCAGCCGCTCGACGAGGTCGTGGCTGCGGCCGCTGATCTCCTCGATCATCTTTTCTCCGGCGCGGCCGAGCGCCTGGGTGATCTGGTCGCCCTTGGCGCCGAGCGAGCCGGTGACGCGGTCGCCGGCCTGCGCGATGGCCTCGGCGATGCTGCGGCTGGCGCCGTCGAGATCCCTGGCGATGCCTTCATGCGCGCCGCTGATGGCGAGCTTGACGCGCTCGGCATTGCCGACCACGGCCTCGCGCTGCGTCACCAGCTCGTCGATCAGCGAGCGCAGCCGGATCTCGTTGTCGGCATAGGCGCGCTCCAGCGTCGAGATCTCGCCGCGGACGATGGTTTCGAGCTCGCCGGCGCGCGCCACGGCGCGCTCGATGCCGTCGCCCATGGCGGCGACCTCGCGGCGGATGGTCTGGCTGAGCGAGAGCACGGAATCGGCGCCGGCCACCTCCGGCTCGGCGAGGCGCAGCGCGACATCGGTCATCGCGCGCGAGATCAGCCGCATCTCCTGGGTGCGGCGATAGAGCGCCGCGAGCACGAAGAAGAACACCACCGGCGCGCCGATCGAGAGCGCGAGCAGGGTCCACTCCCCGATGCCGAAGGAGGCGACCGGCTCCGGCAGGCCGTCGCTGAAGGAGCCGAAGCGGTGGAGCAGCACGAAGGCGGCGCCGCCCAGCCAGGCGAGCGAGGCCAGCGCGGCGAACCAGTAGGGCTTGCGCGAGGGTCGGACGGCGAAGGCCTGGACGAGCGAGCTGGAATCGCGCCGGTCGTCATTGGCGACGCGGCTGGTGTCGGGGGCGATGGCGGGGCGGGCAGGCTGCGGCGCCTGCTGCGCCGGCGGCGGCGCGGCCGCCGCCGCGGCGGGCTCGACGCGGGGCAGATCGAGCTTCAGGTCGTTCTCGCTGGTGGTCGGCAGGCGCGGCTCGGCCGCGACCGGAGTCTCCGTCTCGCCCTGCAGCTGCTCGAGGCGCAGCGCCTCCTCGATCGCCGACATCGCAGCTTCAGTGGGATCCTGGAGCTTCTTGGGTCGATTCATGGTTGCCGCCTCGCCACGCTACTGAAGATGGTCGCGAACACATGTCCCGCCGTCCCGGCCGCCTCTGGCCGGGAGAGGGGACACTGCGCCCATCATTTACCAATTGGAAGGGTACTGAAGCCCCAGACCCTTGGAAACCCATTTGAGTGCCTGATTCACAAACGTCGTTAACGCCTCGTTCACCATCAAGGCGCTTCCTGGAGGGGGTCGGACCGCCCCGGCGGCCCGGCGATGTCCATGCGTTCATGCGTTTTTCGAGTTCGCCATGCCCCAGACGGCCATCGACACCGCGCATCTCTCCCGCCAGACCGGCGGCGACCATGCGCTCGAGCGCGAATTGCTCACGCTCTTCGCCCAGCAATGCGCGCGGCATCTGCGCACCATCCACGGCAGCGCCGACACCCAGGCGCGGCTGGACGCGGCGCACAGCCTGAAGGGCGCCGCCCGCGCCGTCGGCGCCTGGCAGGTCGCCGAGGCCGCCGAGCGGATCGAGCAGAGCCTCGCGGCTCCCGACCAGCGCGGCACCGAGGCGGCGATGGACGCGCTCGCCCTCGCCGCCGCCGAGGCGCGCGCGGTGATCTGCCGCTCCGACTGCGCGGCCTAGACAACCCGCCGCTGCGCGAGGGCCGTTTCGCGCTGACTGGAAATGCTCTAAGCGGAGCCGGTCGTTCCTCCCCGCGCGAAGGCTGCGCGCGGACGCGCCGCTTCGGAGACCCGCATGCCCAACATCACCTATATCGATGCACATGGCGAAAGCCGCACCGTGGAGGGCGAGGTCGGCGCGACCGTGATGGAGACCGCTGTCCGCAACGAGATTCCCGGCATCGAGGCCGAATGCGGCGGCGCCTGCGCCTGCGCGACCTGCCATGTCTATGTCGACGAGGCCTGGATGGAGAAGGTCGGCCAGCCGGAGCCGATGGAGGAGGACATGCTCGACTTCGCCTTCGACGTCAGGCCGAACTCGCGCCTCTCCTGCCAGATCCGCATCCGCGAGGAGCTCGACGGGCTCGTGGTCCGCACGCCCGAGCGGCAAGGATAGGGGCGGTCGGGAGCAGGCAGTCGGAAACTGCCGGAGCAGCCGTGCACCGACGGCCTGTTGCCGACTGCCCATTTTTGCGTTGGATCAATGCGCCGGGTCGGGCAGACTTCAGGATGGTGCTGCAACCAGCCTTGAGGAGGTCGCGATGTACAAGTCGATCATGGTTCCCGTCGATCTGGCCGAGGCCGACCTCGCCCAGCCGGCCATCGCCAGCGCGGTCTCCTTCGCCAAGGCTTCCGGGGGCACGGTGCGGCTGGTCTATGTCCGCTCGCTGGTTCCGGTCACCTATATGGAATTCGTACCGGCCGATTTCGACGCCGAGCAGCAGCAGGACGCCGAGGCCAAGCTGGCCGAGCTCGCCGCCAAGATCGACCTGCCGGCCGAGCAGGTTTCGGCCAAGGTGCTGATCGGCTCGGTGCATGGCGAGGTTCTGGCCGAGGCCGACGCCAGCGGCGCCGACCTCATCGTCATCGGCTCGCATGAGCCGGGCATGCTGGCCTATGTCATCGGCTCGAACGCCTCGGCGATCGTTCGCCGGGCCAAATGCTCGGTGCTGGTGGTCCGCTAGAGTATCGAGCTGAATATCGTAATCCGTCCGATGCTCCAGCCGTTTGATCTTGCATCGGCTTTTCCCGAAAACGAGGTTCCGCTTTTCGGGCCGATGCTTGGCCGCAAACGGCTCAGGCGCCGGGCGTCCGTCCCGGCACCAGCTCGTCCGGCACCTCGCCGGGCGCGAGCTCGCGCGGCCGGTTGAGCGCGATCAGCGGCCAGACCTGCCAGGCCGAAGCCGCCAGCAGCAGAAGCGCGAAGAGGCCGGCCTGGGTCTGGCCCTCCTGGAAGGCCCGCAGCGCGAAGAACACGATCATGGCGAGCGACAGGCCGCCGACGAGCGCCATGCCGAGCCAGATCGGCCGCGGCTTGCCACCGATGAAGCGCGCCCGCGGATTGGCCTTGGCGATCGCCTGCGCCAGCGCCGAGACGAAGCGGTGGTAGCGCGCATCGTCCCGGTCGAGATCGGTCATGGAGCGCCAGGACAGGTTGCCGAAGGTGACGCTCTTGCCGTCCCGGAGGCGCAACTGCGTCCGGTAGCCCTTCGCCGAGATGTTGCCCGGCGCGAAGACGAAGCGGACCTGCTCGACGGCGCCGAGCCGGACGCGGTCGACCGCGCGGGTGCGGTCGATCTCCAGCACGTCGCCGTCGAGCCTGTAGAGGATCTCGAAGCCCACCGGCTTCGGGCGCTGGCGCCAGCTCGGGGCCGGGGCGTCGTCGGGGTCGTCGGTCATGGCTCGCAGTTAGAGCATTCCGGCGGCTGAAGGGAAGCGGCTCGAAACGCCCGTCAGCGCGCCAGCAGCTTCATCGCGCCGTCGAGCCCGTCCAGGGTCAGCGGGAACATGCGCCCGCCCATCAGCCCGCCGATCTGGCGGATCGACTGGGTGTAGCTCCACAGATGCTGCTGGACCGGGTTGAGCCAGACCGATTTCGGGAACTTGCCGACCAGCCGCTCCATCCAGACCTGGCCGGCTTCCTCGTTCCAGTGCTCGACCGAGCCGCCGGGCATCGCGATCTCGTAGGGGCTCATCGAGGCGTCGCCGACGAAGACGAGGCGGTAATCGGCGGGATAGGTCCGCAGCACCTCCCAGGTCGGAATCTGCTGTTCGTGGCGGCGGCGGTTCTCCTTCCAGACACGCTCATAAGGGCAGTTGTGGAAGTAGAAATGCTCGAAATGCTTGAACTCGGCCCGCGCCGCGGAGAACAGCTCCTCGGCCAGCTCGACATGCCAGTCCATCGAGCCGCCGACATCGAGGAAGAGCAGCACCTTCACGGCGTTGTGCCGCTCCGGCCGGAGCCTGAGGTCGAGATAGCCGTGCTTGGCGGTCTCCGCGATGGTGTTGTCGAGGTCGAGTTCCTCGGCCGCCCCGGTGCGGGCGAAGCGGCGCAGGCGCCGCAGCGCGACGCGCAGATTGCGCACCCCCAGTTCGCGCCCGTCGTCGAAATCCTTGAAGTCGCGCCTGTTCCAGACCTTCACCGCCCGGAAATTGCGGTTCTTGTCCTGGCCGATGCGGATGCCTTCGGGATTGTAGCCATAGGCGCCGTAGGGCGAGGTGCCGGCGGTGCCGATCCATTTGTTGCCGCCCTGATGGCGGCCCTTCTGCTCCTCGAGGCGTGCTTTCAGCGTCTCCCAGAGCTTGTCCCAGCCCATCGCGTCGATCTGGGCCTTCTCTTCGTCCGTCAGGAATTTCTCGGCGAGCTTGCGCAGCCATTCCTCGGGAATGCCGGCCTGCTCGATCGCCTGCTGAAGCGTCTCCATGCCCTTGAAGACCTGGGCGAAGACCTTGTCGAACCTGTCGAGATGACGCTCGTCCTTCACCAGCGTGGCGCGGGCGAGGTAGTAGAATTCATCGACCCTGTGCTCGGCGAGATCGGCCTCGACTCCTTCGAGCAGCGTCAGATATTCCCGCAGGGTGACCGGGACCTTGTTGGCGCGCAGATCGGTGAAGAGGCGAAGGAACATGCGCTTGCTTCATTCTCGGGCAATGCGGCGTCAGGCCCTGAGAATCCCGCGGGGAAGCTGCCCGGGTCAAGTCCGGCCCCGGCGAAAGGCCCCAGGCAGCGCCCGCATCGGGTGCGCGAACGCTGCCTGATTCCGATCCGCAGGCTTACGCGACCGCGTCGGCGAGGTCCTTGGTGACCTTGAACTTCACCACGGTCTTGGCCGGCACCTTGATGGTGGCGCCCGTGGAGGGGTTGCGCGCCTCGCGGGCCTCGCGCTTGGCGGCGGAGAGCTTGCCGATGCCGCCGAGCGTGACGTCGTCGCCCTTCTTCAGGGTCTTGGCGACGGTCGCGCCAAGGGAGGTCAGGATGGCCGAAACGTCGGCCTTGGTCTTCCCGGTCTCCTCCGCGATCGCGGCGATCAGTTCGTTCTTGGTCATGAAATCCTCCTTGAGAAGGTGTGATAGGCGTCGCGTACAGGACTGCGGTCGTTCATGTCAGATGCCGTCACGAGCGACCGCGCGATGAGATATTCGCGGCGCGCAACTCAGGCAGTTGCCATGGTTATTGCGGAAAGACGATGCCCACGGCGCTAGATACGCACAGGAAACGGCTTCGTTCCGTGCCGAATCGCCGGATTTTTGCGTTTTCGGCGAGAGCGGGAGGCGGAAGGGAGGAGGCGGGCCCGCGCGCGGCGCCCTGATTCGGCGGTGGCGGCGGGGCGCGAAACCGCGCCCGCCGCCCCTGACGGGATCAGGCCTGGATGCCGTCGACGTACCAGTCCATCTTCGAGAGCATCTCGTCGGTGGCGGTCTCGCCGGCCTTGACGCGGACCTCGCCCTTCTGGTCCTTGAGCTCGCCGGTGAAGGGGTGGAGCTTGCCCGACGCGATGGCCTGCGTGACCTCGTCGGCCGCCTTGCGCGCCTCGGGTGTCACCGCGTCGTTATAGGGCGCGAGCTTGACGAAGCCGTCCTTGATGCCGCCCCAGACGGCGCCGCTCTTCCAGGAGCCGTCCATCACCTCCTTGACGCGCTTGATGTAGTAGCCCGACCAGTCGTCGACGATGGCGCTGAGATGGGCCTTCGGCGCGAAGGAGCGCATGTCGGAGGCCTGGCCGAAGGCGTAGACGCCGCGCTGCTCGGCCGCCTGGAGCGGGGCCGGCGAGTCGGTGTGCTGGGTGATCATGTCGGCGCCCTGGTCGATCAGCGCCTTGGCGGCGTCGGCCTCCTTGGCGGGGTCGTACCAGGTCGAGCACCAGACCACCTTGGTCTTGAAGTTCGGGTTCACCTTGCGCGCCGCGAGGTGGAAGGCGTTGATGCCCATCACCACCTCCGGGATCGGGAAGGAGGCGACATAGCCGGCCTGCCCGGTCTTCGACATATGGCCGGCGATGGTGCCGATCACGGCGCGGCCTTCGTAGAAGCGGGCGTCGTAGGTGGCGACGTTCTCGGCGCGCATATAGCCGGTGGCGTGCTCGAACTTGATCTTCGGGAACTGCTTGGCGACCTGGATCGTGGGGTTCATGAAGCCGAAGGAGGTCGCGAAGATGAGCTGGTTGCCGGCCTGGGCGAGCTGGCGCAGCGCGCGTGCCGCGTCGGGACCCTCGGCGACGTTCTCGATGAAGCTGGTCTTGACCTTGGCGCCGTATTCCTTCTCCAGCGCGAGGCGGCCCTGGTCGTGGGTCCAGCTATAGCCGTGGTCGCCGATCGGACCGACATAGATGAAGCCGACGCCGAGCGGGGCCTGCGCCGAGGCGCCGCGGCCGAGGATCGGCAGGGTCGAGGCCGCGGCCGCGCCGAAGGTCAGCCTCCGGCGGGTGATGATGCTGGTCATGTTGAACTCCCCGTTGTCGGTTGCGGCGTCAGGACGCCGAGAAGGGTTTGCCGAGGCAGGCGGGCGCGTCGAGCCGGCCGGTCTTTCGTCCTAACGACATCATGGTCAGAACCGCAATGGTCGCAAGATAGGGAGCCATCGCCAGCACCTCCGGCGCGAGCCAGGCGACGCCCGCCGCCTTGGCCTGCAGTTCCAGCGTCATCACCGCGCCGAAGAGATAGGCGCCGAGCAGCAGCCGCCCCGGCTTCCAGGCCGAGAACACGACCAGCGCCAGCGCGATCCAGCCGCGCCCGGCGGTGAGCCGGTCGGCCCACATCGGCGTCAGCGCCAGCGAGAAATAGGCTCCACCCAGCCCGGCGAGCGCGCCGCCGAAGGCGACCGCCGCATAGCGGATCGCGATCACCGGATAGCCGATCGCATGGGCGGAGGCGTCGTTCTCGCCGACCGCGCGCAGGATCAGCCCCGCCCGCGTCCGGCGCAGCACATAGGCGACGCCCGCCACCAGCGCGAGCGAGAGATAGACCAGGATGTCCTGCCCGAAGACGACGCGCAGGACGGGATGCTCGGACAGCGCGGCCGGGAAGACCGGCCCGAGCCGCTGCACCGTGCGCCCGACGAAGCCGGCGCCGATCAGCGAGGAGGCGCCGATGCCGAAGATCGTCAGCGCCAAGCCTGTCGCGACCTGGTTGGCGCCGAGCGAGAGCGCCAGCACCGCGAAGATCATCGCGGCGGCGACGCCGGCCAGCAGCGCGGCGACGAGACCTAGCGCCGTCGAGCCGCTGGAGAAGGCGACGGCGAAGCCGGCGACCGCGCCGCACAGCATCATGCCCTCGACGCCGAGATTGAGCACGCCGGCCTTCTCGGCGACCAGCTCGCCCAGCGCCGCCAGCAGCAGCGGCGTCGAGGCCGCGATCAGGGTCATCAGGATGGAGACGAGCATGGCGGTGGTCATTCGCCCCACCTCGTCATTTCGGGGCAGCGCGCAGCGATGAGCCCGGAACCCATGAACTCAGGTTTCAGACCATATATCTCCGTTCGATGATGCAGGATTCCTCGGCATGGCCGGTGTGCATGGGTTCCGGGCTCAAGCCTTCGGCTTGCCCCGGAATGACGGAAAGGTTCGGTCGCGAGCTGCCTCAAGCCGCCCTCCGCTTCCAGACGATGCGCCAGCGCACCAGCACATCCGTCGCCAGCAGCATGAACAGCAGCATGGCCTGGAACAGGCCGGTCGCCGCCTGCGGCAGGCGCACGGTCGATTGCGCGATCTCGCCGCCGACATAGGTTCCGGCCAGGACGAGGCCGCCGAAGATGATGCCGAGCGGGCTGAGCCGCCCGAGGAAGGCGACGATGATCGCGGTGAAGCCGTAGCCGACCGGGAATTGTGGGGTGAGCTGGCCGAAGGGGCCCGCCGCCTCGAACAGCCCGGCGAGTCCGGCGAGGCCGCCGCTGAGCAGCATCGTCGCCCAGGTCGTGCGCGCCGCGCTGAAGCCGCCATGGCGGGCGGCGGCGGGGGCGAGGCCGACGACCTTCACCGCATAGCCGGCCGTGGTCTTCTCCATCAGCAGCCAGGCGATGACCGCCAGCAGGAGCGCGACGGGAATGCCGATATGGACGAGCGAGCCCTCCATGATCGTGGGCAGCGTCTGGTCGGCCGTGAACATCCGCGTCTGCGGGAAGTTGAAGCCGTCCGGGTCCTTCCACGGGCCGCGCACCAGGAAGAACAGGAACTGCACCGCGACATAGGTCAGCATCAGGCTGGTCAGGATCTCGCTGACCTGCAGCTTCACGCGCAGCAGGGCCGGGATCGCGGCCCAGGCCATGCCGCCGAGGATGCCGGCCAGCGCCATGGCGGGCAGGATCCACCAGCCGCTCATGTCGTAGGTCGCGAGCGCGACGCCGGTGCCGGCGATGGCGCCCATGACATATTGCCCCTCGGCGCCGATGTTCCAGACATTGGCGCGGAAGCCGATGGCGAGCCCGAGCGCGATCAGCACCAGCGGCGCCGCCTTGACGCCGATATCGGCCCAGCGCTGCGGCTCGGCGAAGGGCGTGACGAAGATGCTGCCGACGGCGTGGAAGCCGTCATAGCCCATCGCCGTGAAGACCAGCATGCCGGCCAGCATGGTCAGCCCGATCGCGATCAGGGGGCTGAGCCAGAGCATCGGCGTGCTCGGCTCGCGGCGGCGGCGCCATTCAAGCATGGGCTGCCTCCGCCTGCTCGCCGGCGCCGTGGATGCCGCCCATCATCAGCCCGATCTCGTCGATGCCGAGGCTGGCGACCGGCCGCGGCGTCGAGAGCCGGCCCTCGTTGATCACGCAGAGCCGGTCGGCCAGTTCGAGCAGCTCGTCGAGGTCCTGCGAGATCACCACCACGGCCGAGCCCTTGGCGGCGAGATCGACGAGCTCCTGCCGGATGGCGGCGGCCGCTCCGGCATCGACGCCCCAGGTCGGCTGCGAGACCACGAGCACGGCGGGCTGCTGGCCGATCTCGCGGCCCATGATGAATTTCTGCAGGTTGCCGCCCGAGAGCGAGCGGGCGGGCGCGGCGCTGCCGGTGGTACGCACGTCGAAGAGCTTGATGACGCCATCGGCGAAGCGCCGGACGGCGCCGCGGCTGATGATGCCGTGCGGCGCCAGCGGCAGGCGGTGGCGCGCGGTCAGGATGCCGTTCTCGGCCAGCGAGAAATCCGGGACGGCGGCATGGCCGTTGCGCTCTTCCGGCACGCAGGAGAGGCCGAGCGTCCGGCGCGCCCCGGCGCCTTCGAGGCCGATCGGCTTGCCGTCGAGCCTGATCGCATCCGGCGCCGTCGCGGGCCGCTCGCCCGAGAGCGCGGTGAGCAGCTCGGCCTGCCCGTTGCCGGCGACGCCGGCGATGCCGAGGATCTCGCCGGCCCGCGCCTCGAAGGCGATCTCCCTGAGATCGGTGCCGAAGGGCGGCGCGCCGGGCAGCGAAAGCCCGCTGACGGCGAGCCGGACCGCCCCGGCCCCGCTCGCGCGGCCATGCTCGATCCTGCGCAGTTCGGCGCCGATCATCAGCTCGGCCATGCGCCGCGTCGTCTCGACCTTGGGATCGCAGGTCGCGACGACCCGCCCGCCGCGCAGGATGGTGGCGCTGTCGCAGAGCGCCTTGATCTCGGAGAGCTTGTGCGAAATGTAGAGGATCGAGCAGCCTTCCGCCGCGATCTGGCGCAAGGTCGCGAACAGGCGCTCGACCTCCTGCGGCGTCAGCACCGAGGTCGGCTCGTCCATGATCAGCAGCTTCGGCTTCTGGAGGAGGCAGCGCACGATCTCGATGCGCTGGCGCTCGCCGACCGAAAGCGTATGCACCTCGCGCTCCGGATCGAGCGGCAGCGAATAGGATTGCAGGATCGCCGCGACTTGGCCCTTCAGCGCCTCGCGATCGACCGCCTCGTCGAGCCCGAGCGCGATGTTCTCGATCACCGTCATCGCGTCGAACAGCGAGAAATGCTGGAAGACCATGCCGATGCCGAGCCTGCGCGCGGCCTTGGGCGAGGGGATCGAGACGGGCGAGCCGTTCCAGGAGATCGTGCCTTCGTCGGCCTGCTGGACGCCGTAGATGATCTTGACCAGCGTCGACTTGCCGGCGCCGTTCTCGCCGAGCAGGGCGTGGATCTCGCCGGGCCTGACGCTCAGGCTGATGTCGTCATTGGCCTTCACGCCCGGAAAGCTCTTGGAGATATGGGCGAGCGCCAGCCGCGGCGGCACTTCCTGCTCACGCGGCTGGTTCATGTCTCGCTTGTCTCCCCTTCGCCGGCTTCCGGCGGCCAAGCAAGCAACGCACCAGCTCGGCTGCCGTCAAGGCCGCGATCACCTCGGGACGCTTGTCGTCCACATCGGAACCGCCGATCGGGCAGGTCAGCCGCGCGAGCGTCTGGCGCCGGCCGCCGCTGCGCAGGAAGCCCGCCTCGAAGCGGGCGCGCTTGGTGGCCGAGCCGATCATGCCGACATAAGCCGCGTCGCCGCGCGCCAGCGCCGCCTCCGCCAGCCGGTAGTCGAGCGCATGGCTGTGCGACAGCACGACGAAAGCCGCCTTCGCCGGCGCATGCGCGACGGCATCGACGGGATCGGCCATGCGGATGCAGGTCACGGCGGGCGGCAAACCGCTCATCACGTCGTCGCGGTCGTCGATCAGCGTGACGGCGAAGGGCAGGGCGGCGAGCGCCTTCGTCAAAGCGCGGCCGGTATGCCCGGCGCCGAAGACGAGGATCGCCGGCCGCGCGCTCGCCTCGGCCTTCTCGCGCGCCGCCATCACGGCCGCCTCGGAGGAGGAGCAGTGCCGCAGCGAGACGCGCACGCGCCCGCCGCAGCACTGGCCCATCTGCGGCCCGAGCGGAATGTCGAGGATCTGGTCGGGGGCGCCCTCGCTCAGCATGTGCCGGGCGAGGTCGATGCAGTGGAATTCGAGCTGGCCGCCGCCGATGGTGCCAGCGATGGCGGTGGGGCTGACCGCCATGCAGGCTCCCGCCTCGCGCGGCGTCGAGCCATCCGCGGCTTCGATCCGCACCAGCACGATGCCTTCCTGCCGATGCATGTCCAGAAATGCGGCGAGGCTCATCGTCCTGCCTCCGCTCTGACCCGCTCCACCGCGTCCAGCACCCGCTCCGGCGTCGCCGGCGCATCGAGACGCGGGCAGATGCGGTGATCCCCGACGCTCGCCACCGCGTCCGAGAGCGCCTGCAAGACCGAGATCGCCAGCATCAATGGCGGCTCGCCGACAGCCTTGGAGCGGTGGATCGTCGGCTCGCGGTTGGGCGCGTTCTCCAGCAGATGCACGTTGAAGATGCGCGGCCGGTCGGAAGCGACGGGGATCTTGTAGGTCGAGGGGGCGTGCGTCAGGAGCCGGCCCTTCCTGTCCCAGACCAGCTCCTCCGTCGTCAGCCAGCCCATGCCCTGAACGAAGCCGCCCTCGATCTGCCCCTTGTCGATCGCCGGGTTCAGCGACTGCCCGCAATCGTGGAGGATATCGACGCGCTCGACCTTGTACTCGCCGGTCAGCGTGTCGATCGCGACCTCGGCCGCCGCCGCGCCATAGGCGAAATAGTAGAAGGGATGGCCGCGACCGGCCTTGCGGTCCCAATGGATATTGGGCGTCGCGTAGAAGCCCGTCGCCGAGAGCTGGACGCGGGCCATATAGGCCGCTGCGATCACGTCCTTGAAGGCGATCTCGCGGGCGCCGACCTTCACCCGTCCCGGCAGGAACGCGACCTCCTCCGGCCGCGCCTGCCAGTGCTTCGCCGCGAATTCCGCTAGCCGCTTCTTGATCGTCTCGCAGGCGTCGAGCGCCGCCATGCCGTTGAGATCCGAGCCGGAGGAGGCGGCGGTGGCCGAGGTGTTCGGCACCTTGCCGGTGGTGGTGGCGGTGATCTTGACCTGATCGAGCCCGATGCCGAAGGCGTGCGCCACCACCTGCGCCACCTTGATGTAGAGCCCTTGCCCCATCTCGGTGCCGCCATGGTTCAGCGCGACCGTGCCGTCGGTATAGACATGCACCAGCGCCCCGGCCTGGTTGAACCAGGTCGCGGTGAAGGAGATGCCGAATTTCACCGGCGTCAGGGCGATGCCCCGCTTGACGACGGGACTCGTCGCATTGGCCTCCCGGATCGCCGCCTTCCGCGCCTGGTAGTCGCAGCGCCGTTCCAGCTCGGCGATGACGTCGCCGGCGATATTGTCCTCGACCCTCTGGTGATAGGGCGTGAGGTCGCGACCGGCGCCGCCGTAGAGATTGCGCCGGCGCACCTCCAGCGGGTCGAGCCCGGTGGCATAGGCGACCTCCTCGATGAAGCGCTCGGCCCCGACCATGCCCTGCGGCCCGCCGAAGCCGCGGAAGGCGGTGTTCGAGCAGGTATTGGTGAACAGCGGCTCGGAGCGGGCCCGCACCGCCGGGTAGAAATAGCAATTGTCCATGTGGAACAGGGCGCGGTCGGTCACCGGCCCGGAGAGATCCGCATTCCAGCCGCAGCGCGCCGCATAGACCGCATCGACCGCATGGATGCGGCCCTCTTCGTCGAAGCCGATCTCGTAGTCGCAGACGAAGTCGTGGCGTTTTCCCGTGATCGCCATGTCGTCGTCGCGGTCGGGCCGGAGCTTGACCGGGCGCCTGAGCTTGCGGGCGCAGAGCGCGGCGACGCAGGCGAAGAGATTGGCCTGCGTCTCCTTGCCGCCGAAGCCGCCGCCCATGCGCCGGACCTCGACCGTCACCGCATGCGAGCCGATGCCGAGCACGGCGGCGACCATGTGCTGGACCTCGCTCGGATGCTGGGTCGAGACCAGCACCGCCATGTCCTCGTCCTCGCCGGGGATCGCCAGCGCGACCTGGCCCTCGAGGTAGAAATGCTCCTGGCCGCCGATCGCCATCGTGCCCTTCAGCCGGCGCGGGCTCGCTGCCATGGCGGCCGCGACATCGCCGCGCTCCAGCTTGAGCGGCTCGGTAACGAGCCTGCCGCCGGCCGCGCGCGCGGCGGCGATGTCGATCTGCGGAGCCTCCTCGGCATGGTCGGCCTTCGCCAGCGTGGCGGCATGGCGCGCCTGCTCGCGCGTCCCGGCGACGACGGCGAAAAGTGGCTGGCCGTGGAACAGGATGCGTTCCGTCGCGAAGACCGGTTCGTCGTGCAGATGCGTCGAGGAGATGTCGTTGGCGCCGGGGATATCGGCTGCCGTCAGCACGGCGACGACTCCCGGCGCCGCCCGCACCGCGTCGAGATCGAGCGAGAGCAGCTTGCCATGGGCGATCGTGCTCGTGCCGAGATAGGCGTGCAGCAGCCCTTCCGGCGCGGCGATGTCGTCGATGTAGAGGGCCTCGCCCGCGACATGCTTCGGCGCGGAATCATGGGCGCGGGCGGAACCGACCGGGCCGGTTTCCGGAGCGAGATCGAGCTTGCGGCGCGCGTCAGCCATGGCCGGTCTCCGTCAGCAGGCCGGCGACCCGCGTCTGCGTCCTCGCTTGCGTCGTCTCGATCAGGAAGCGCCGCAGCAGGTTGCCGGCGACCTTCATGCGATACTGCGCCGAGGCGCGCATGTCGTCGAGCGGCGCGAAGTCCTGCGGCAGCGCGGCGATGGCCGCCGCAGCGGCGGTTTCGGTCCAGCGTCGACCGACGAGAGCCGCTTCCGCCGCCTTCACCCGCTTCGGGATGCCGGCCATGCCGCCATAGGCGAGGCGGGCTTCGCCGATGCGCCCGTCATCGCCGAGCGTCAGGCGGAAGGCGCCGCAGACGGCGGAGATATCCTCGTCGAAGCGCTTCGACACCTTGGAGGCGTGGAACAGCATGCCGCTCGCCAGCTTCGGCACCAGCACGGCCTCGACGAATTCGCCGGGCCGCCGATCCTGCTTGCGATAGTCGAGGAAGAAGCTCTCGAGCGGGATGGCGCGGCGGGCCAAGCCATCCCCTGCCGTCATCGCGCGCGCAGCGAAGCGATCCAGATGGGGCGGGTTCGACGCCTCGCCCGGTCCTTCCTGGATCGCTCCGCTGCGCTCGCAATGACGGGAGCGGGCCAGAACCAGCGTCGCATCGAGCGCGATCAGGGCCGGCGGCAGGTCGCCGATCGGCGAGCCGTTGGCGATGTTGCCGCCGATCGTGCCGGCATTGCGGACCTGCTCGCCGCCGAAGCGCCGCATCAGCTCGTCGAGCTGCGGCGAGAGGGCGGCCAGGGCGGTGCGGACATCGCTATTGTTCGCCATCGCGCCGAAGCGCAGATGATCGCCTTCATCGGTGATCGCACGCAATGCCTCGATCCGGCCAAGGTAAATCACCGGATCGAGCCGCTTCATCGCCTTGGTCACCCAGAGCCCGACATCGGTGGCGCCGGCTACCAGCGTCGCCTGCGGATGCGCGACGACGAGCTCTGCCAGCGCCGCGACGGTCGCGGGGGCGTAGAAGCAGCCGCTTTCGCCTCGCAGGGCCAGCGTCTCGCTGTCGCCGAGGGCGGCGAGGCGCGCCGCGACCGCCTCGCGCGCCCGCAGGAAGCGATCGGCCCCCCGCGGCGCGAGCTCGTCCATGCGGCGGCCCGCGGCGATGATCGGCTCGTAGCCGGTGCAGCGGCAGAGATTGCCGGCGAGCGCGTCCTCGATGCGCGCAATGCTGGGTTCCGCCTCGTTCAACCTGAGCGCCAGCAGCGACATCACGAAGCCGGGCGTGCAGAAGCCGCATTGCGAGCCGTGGCAGTCCACCATCGCCTGCTGGACGGGATGCAGGCTGCCGTCGGCGCCCTTCAGATGCTCGACGGTGAGGAGCTGGCAGCCGTCCAGCGTCGGCAGGAAGCGGATGCAGGCATTGACCGCCTCGTAGCGCAGCCGGCCGCGGTCGAGCCGGCCGACGACGACGGTGCAGGCGCCGCAATCGCCCTCGGCGCAGCCTTCCTTGGTGCCGGTCATGCGCCGGCCGAGGCGCAGCCAGTCGAGCACCGTCAGCGTCGGTTCGCAGCGCTCGATCTCGATGAGCGCGTCGCCCAGGAGGAAGCGCAGCCTGTCACGCATTCCGCCCGCTCCGCTCGCAACCCCAGACCATGCCCGTAGATTAGGCATGTTCCGCGCTTGGCCGGAAGCTTTGATTTGGTGCAGATGTGATGTGAATTTGCGCCGGAGCTGCCCATCGTGACCGCATCGACCATCCTGCGCGCCCTGCGCGGCCGCCTGCTCTGGTTCCTCGACGATCCGCAGATTGCGGGCGAGGCGGCGCATCGCTTCATCGCGGACGGCCTGCTCGTCGTCGAGAACGGGCTGGTCAAGGCGGCGGGCGAGGCGCGGGACCTGCTGCGGACGCTGCCGTCGGAGGCCGACATCGTCGACCATCGCCCGCATCTGATCATGCCGGGCTTCATCGACGCCCATATCCACATGCCGCAGACGCAGGTCGTCGCCTCCTATGGCGCCCAGCTCATGGAGTGGCTGAACAGATACACCTTCGTCGAGGAGCAGAAGCTCGGCGAACAGGGCCATGCCGAAAAGCTCTCGCGCTTCTTTCTGGCTGAGCTGCTCGCCAGCGGTACCACCACGGCGGCCGTCTACTGCTCGGTGCATCCGCAATCGGCCGAGGCCTTCTTCGCCGAGTCGCAGCGGCGCAACACGCGGATGATCGCCGGCAAGGTGATGATGGATCGCAACGCGCCCGAGGCGCTGACCGACACGGCCGAGAGCGGCTATCGCGATTCGAAGGCGCTGATCGCGCGCTGGCACGGCAGGGGCCGGCAGCTCTATGCGGTCACGCCCCGCTTCGCGATCACCTCGACGCCGGAGCAGTTGGCGGCGGCCGGCCGTCTCGCGGCCGAGCACCCCGATTGCCACGTCCAGACCCATATCGACGAGAACCGGGCCGAGATCGCCTTCGCCCGCGAGCTCCATCCCGAGGCAGCGGACTATGCCGACATCTACCGGCGCCACGGCCTGCTCGGCCCCAGGAGCCTGATGGGCCATTGCATCCACATGACCCATAACGAGTGGCAGGCCTTCGCCGAGACCGGCGCGGTCGCCGTGTTCTGCCCGACCTCGAACCTGTTCCTCGGCTCGGGGCTGTTCGACTGGGCCCAGGCGAGGCGACACGGCGTGAAGGTCGCGGTCGCGACCGATATCGGCGGCGGCACCTCCTATTCGATGCTGAGGACGATGGCCGAGGCCTACAAGGTGCTGCAATTGCAGGGGCAGTCGCTGCCGGCCTTCGCGGCGCTGCATGCGATCACGCGCGGCAATGCGGTGGCGCTCGGGCTCGATCGCTGGATCGGGAGCTTCGAGGCCGGACGCGAGGCGGATGTCGTCGTGCTCGATGCGGGAGCGACCCGGGCGATGGCGCACCGCATGGAGACGGTGCGCGATCTGGCGGAGGAGCTTTTCGTCCTCGTCACGCTGGGCGACGAGCGCAATGTCGCGGCGACCTATGTGATGGGGGAGCGGGTGGGGCTGTAACGACCTTTCCGTCACCTCGAGTCATCCCGGGCGACCGACGGGAGGCCCCGGATCCATTCCGGAACGGTCCAGGCATGGATCCCGGATCGGCGCGGCCCCGCCGCTTGTCCGGGATGACCCGCGCGGGGATTTAGCCCAGCACGCCGCCCTTGCGGGCGTAGTCGATATAGATCTCGCGCAGGCGCAGCGCGGTCGGGCCCGGCGCGCCGTTATGGATCGTGTGGCCGTCGATCGAGGTCACCGGCATGACGAGGCTGGTCGCGGAGGTGATGAAGGCCTCCTCGGCGTCGAGCGCCTCTTCCAGCGTGAACTCGCGCTCCTCGAAGGTGAAGCCGGATTCCGCGAGATAGGCCAGCACGGCCTTGCGGGTGATGCCCGGCAGGACCTTGTGCGAGAGCGGACGCGAGATCAGCGTCTTGCCCTTGACGATCCAGGCCGTGGAGGAGGCGCCCTCGGTCACCACGCCGTCCTCGGTGAGCCAGGCCTCCTGCGCGCCGCTCTCCAGCGCGAACTGCTTGGCGAGGACGGGAGCGAGCAGGTTGACGCTCTTGATGTCGCGGCGGGCCCAGCGCAGGTCCGGCGTCGAGACGACCTTGATGCCGGTCTTCGCGCCCGGCGCGTCGACGAAGTTGCGGGCCTGGGTGAACAGCACCAGCGTCGGCTGCACGTCCTTCGGGAAAGGGAAGTCGCGATCGGCGGCGCCGCGCGAGACCTGCAGGTAGATGCCGCCCTCGTCGAGATTGTTGCGCCTGATCAGCTCCTCGTGGATCGCGACGAGCTCGGCCTTCGACCAGGGCAGGGCGAGGCGGATCTCGCCGCAGGAGCGCTCGAGGCGGGCGAGATGCGCCTCGCAGTCGACGAGCTTGCCGCCGATCACCGCCGAAACCTCGTAAATCCCGTCGCCGAAGATGAAGCCGCGGTCGAAGATCGAGATCTTCGCCTCCTCCTCCGGGAGATAGGCGCCATTGACATAGACGATACGGCTCATCGCTGCGGACCCGCTGGGTGGGGAAAGGAACGCGTCCTTCCTAGCCGAGCTTCGCGGGGGTTGCGAGCGTCAAGGCAGGGAAACCGTCCGGCGTCTGGCGCAGGGCCGGACGGGTGTCCGTTGCCGGCGCCGGCCCTATTGGCCCGCGGCCAGGGCCGCCCGCTCCTGCGCCTCGACGACCGCGAGCGCGGTCATGTTGACCACGCCGCGCGCCGTCACCGAGCCGGTGAGGATATGGGCGGGCTTGTTCGTGCCGATCAGGATCGGCCCGACCGGCAGCGCATCGGCGAGGACCTTGGCGAACTGGTAGGCGACATTGGCGGCGTCGAGATTGGGGAAGATCAGCACGTTCGCCATGCCCTTGAGCGAGGAGGAGGGCAGCACGCGCTCGCGGATCAGCGGCACCAGCGCGGTGCCGGCCTCCATCTCGCCGTCGCATTCCAGATGCGGCGCGCGCTGGCGGATCAGGGCCAGCGCCCTGCGCATCTTGAGCGCGCTCGGCGTATCGGCCGCGCCGAAGTCGGAATGGGAGAGCAGCGCGATCTTGGGGTCGATGCCGAAGCGCTGGACATGGTTCGCCGTGAGCACGGTCATGTCGGCGATCTCCTCCGCCGTCGGATCGTGCTTCACATGGGTGTCGGTGAGGAAGAAGGCGCCCTTGTTGGTGATGACGAGCGTCATCGCCGCGAGGTCGCAGACGCCCGGCGCCAGGCCGATGATGTCCTTGACGTGCCTGAGCCGCGACATGAAGCGGCCTTCGAGGCCGGTGATCATCGCGTCCGCCTCGCCGCGGGCCACGGCGAGCGCCGCGATCACGGTGTTGTTGGTGCGCACCAGCGCGCGGGCCGCTTCCGGGGTGATGCCGCGCCGGCCGGCGATGTCGAGATAGGTCTGGACATAGTCGCGATAGCGCGGATCGTCCTCGGGATTGACGATCTGGAAGTCGACGCCGGGCTTGAGCGTCAGGCCGAAGCGCTCGATGCGGGTCTCGATGACGCCGGGGCGGCCGATCAGGATCGGCACGGCGAGCCCTTCCTCCAGCGCCACCTGGGCGGCGCGCAGCACGCGCTCGTCCTCGCCCTCGGCGTAGATGACGCGCTTGGGGTCGGCCTTGGCCTGCTGGAACAGCGGCTTCATGATGAAGCCGGAGCGGAAGACGAAGCGCGAGAGCTGGTCGCGATAGGCTTCCACGTCGACCAGCGGCTTGCGCGCCACGCCCGTGGTCATGGCGGCTTCCGCCACCGCCGGGGCGATGCGCATGATCAGGCGCGGGTCGAACGGGTTCGGGATCAGCGAGGTCGCGCCGAAGGTCGAGGTCTCGCCGCCATAGGCGCGCGCCGCCACGTCCGAGCTCGCCTCGCGGGCCAGCGCCGCGATGGCGCGCACCGCCGCGAGCTTCATCGCCTCGTTGATCGTCGTCGCCTGGACGTCGAGCGCGCCGCGGAAGATGTAGGGGAAGCACAGGACGTTGTTGACCTGGTTCGGATAGTCCGAGCGGCCGGTGCAGATCATCGCGTCGGGGCGCACGGCGAGCGCGTCCTCGGGCGTGATCTCGGGGCTGGGATTGGCGAGCGCCAGGATCAGCGGCTTCGGCGCCATGCGCTTGGCCATCTCCGGCTTCAGCACGCCCGCGGCCGAGACGCCGAGGAAGATGTCGGCGCCGCCGATGATGTCGTCCAGCGTGCGGGCCTCGGTGTCCTGCGCATAGGCCTCCTTCCAGCGGTCCATCAGCGTGTTGCGGCCCTTGTAGACCACGCCGTCGATGTCGGAGACCCAGATGTTCCTGCGCTGGGCGCCGAGCTCGACCAGCAGGTTGATGCAGGCGATGGCCGCAGCACCTGCGCCGGAGACGACGATCTTGACGTCGGCGATCTTCTTGCCCGCGAGGTCGAGCCCGTTCAGCGCCGCCGCCCCGACGATGATCGCGGTGCCGTGCTGGTCGTCATGGAAGACCGGGATGTTCATCCGGGCCTTGAGCTGCTCCTCGATCTCGAAGCATTCCGGCCCCTTGATGTCCTCGAGATTGATGCCGCCGAAGGTCGGTTCCAGCGCCGCGACGACCTCGACGAATTTCTCGATGTTCTTCTGCTCGACCTCGATGTCGAAGCAGTCGATGCCGGCGAATTTCTTGAACAGGACCGCCTTGCCCTCCATCACCGGCTTGGAGGCCAGCGGGCCGATATCGCCGAGGCCGAGCACGGCGGTGCCGTTGGTGACGACGGCGACGAGGTTCTGGCGGGAGGTCAGCTCGGCCGCCTCGGCCGGGTCGTCGACGATGGCCTCGCAGGCGGCGGCGACGCCGGGCGAATAGGCGAGCGCCAGGTCGCGCTGGTTGCCGAGCGGCTTGGTCGCCTGGATCTCGAGCTTACCGGGGCGGGGCTGGCGATGATAGACGAGGGCGCCCGAGCGCAGATCGGTGGAGAGCGTGCTTTTCATGGCGCGAGGGTCCCTACGGTCGGAGGGATGCTGGTCGCGCGAAAGCCCCCATGCCGTCAAGCCGTCGCAACGCCGCTGCCGGTTTTTGCGGGGTTGAGAACCGTGTGCCGCCGCAGCTCGGTGAGCCGGCAGGCCCTCGGGGGGCCGCAGCCGGTCGGGCGGCCGTGTTTCGGCGCTCAGAACGCCTTGAAGGTGATGATCGTATGGGTGTCGGCGATCTCGGGGATCGACTGCACCTTCTGCGCGACGAAATGCCCGACATCGACATCCGCCGCGACGTGGAATTTCGCGAGGATGTCGTAATTGCCGGCGGTCGAATAGATCTCGGAGGCGATCTCGCGGTCGGCGAGCTCGCTGGCGACCTCGTAGGTCTTGCCGAGCTTGCATTTGATCTCGACGAAGAAGGTCTGCATCGCGCGCTCCGCAACTCTCGGGCAGGGACTGATTCGCCGACGGGGCCGTCGACCCGGCCGGCTCCGGTTCTGGATAGAGCCCCGGAGGCCCGAAGATCAAGCGCCGGCGAGCGCCGCGATCCGCCGCGTCATCGCTGTGTCGGGATCGCTGAGGCCGGCGACGATCGTGAAATGATTGGCGCCGGCGATCTCCTCGTAGCGCGTCTGCACGCCTTCCAGGCCCCAGACATCGACCAGGCGGCGGCTCTGCCTGTGGTATTCGGCGCTTTCCGCTTCGCCGACGACCGCGTCCATCGTCAGCCGCGACGGCGCCGGCCAGAACAGCGGGCTCTCCCGCTCCGCCGCTTCGAGACTGAGCCCGAGCGCGGCGTTGAGGCTGGTCTCGGTGAGCGGCTTGAGGTTGTAGAGCCCGGACATGCCGTAGGCGGCGGGCACCAACCGGTCGGGCAGGGCGGGGTCGACATTGCGCCAGTCGGTCGCCAGGGTGCAGGCGGCGAGATGCCCGCCGGCCGAATGCCCGGTCGCGACCACGGGCAGGCCGAAGCGGCGCCACAAGGCGGCGGCCGCCTGCTGCAGCTCCCAGACGATATGGCCGAGATGGACCTGCGGCGAGAGATCGTAGCCGACCACCGCGACCGGCAGGCCGAGCCGGTTCGGCCCGCGCGCCAGATGCGAGAAGAAGCTGCGGTCGAGCGCCTGCCAGTAGCCGCCATGGATGAACATGACGAGCGCGTTGCCTCGTACCGTCTCGGGCTTGAACAGGTCGTAGCGCTGGCGCTCGCCCTCGCCATAGGCGATGCCGAGCTCGCAGAACGCGGTGGCCCGGTAGGCGGCCGCATCGGCCTGCCAGCCGGCGATGATGCCGGGATGCTCCGGCACGCGGGCGCGGTTGTTGTATTCGGCTTCGTAGTCGGGGCTGGGCGCGGCCTGGCTCATGGCGGCCCAGCGTGGCAGCACTTGCGGCTTTGCGCCAGAGCGGGCGGGTGCGATGCGCGCATTCCGCCGCGCAGATCGGGAGCTGCGTCGGAAGGCCGGCGGGCGCCCGCCGGCCTTCCGGTCTTTGACAGGGGGCATCGCCGGCGGCAAAAGCGATGCGCCCGCCAGCCGGGCTGCGGAGGCCGTCATGGAAAATCCCGTCCTCGCCGAAGTCACGCGCGGCAACACCGTGGAATCGCGCCACCGCGGCTCGGCGATCGTCGTCGATGCCGATGGCGGCGTCGTGTTCTCGGCGGGCGATGTCGAGCGCCCCGTTTTCCCGCGTTCGGCGGTCAAGGCGATCCAGGCGCTGCCGCTGCTGGAGAGCGGCGCCGCCGACCGCTACGGGCTGACCGAGGCGGAGATCGCGCTCGCCGTTTCCTCCCATTCCGGCGAGCCGCTTCATGCGCAGACCTCGCTTTCCATGCTGCGGAAGGCCGGGCGGGACGCCGGCTGCCTCGAATGCGGCGCGCATTGGCCGATGAACGAGGCGGCGGCGCGGGCGCTGGCGATAGCGGGGGGCGAGCCCAGCGCGCTCAACAACAACTGTTCCGGCAAGCATGCCGGCTTCGTCTGCCTGTCCTGCGGGCTCGACGCCGATCCCGCCGGCTATGTGAAGCCGGATCATGCCGTCCAGCAGGCCGTGCGCGGCGCGCTGGAGGAGGTGACCGGCGCGGCCCATACCGGCGAGCGCATGGGCATCGACGGCTGCTCCATCCCCTCCTATGCCGTCCCGCTCAAGGCGCTGGCGCTCGGCTTCGCCCGGCTCGGCAGCGGCCGGGGGCTCGGCCCCGCCCGGGCGCGGGCGGCCGCCCGCATCCGCGCCGCCGCGGCGGCCCACCCCTTCATGGTGGCCGGTACCGACCGCTTCGACACGCGGCTGATGGGCCTGCTCGGCGCCCGCGCCTTCACCAAGACCGGCGCGGAAGGCGTCTATTGCGCGGCCCTGCCGGAGCTGGGCTTGGGGCTCGCGCTCAAATGCGACGACGGGGCCGGCCGGGCCGCCGAGGTCGCGCTGGCGGCGCTGCTCGGCCGCTTCCTGCCGATGGACGAGCCGACGCAGGCGGCCTTCGCGCCGCTGCGCGAGGCCGTCCTGAAGAACTGGAACGGCATCGAGGTCGGGCGGGTGAGGGCGCCGGCCGCTAACTGACCGCGTTGTTCTCGACCCGGACGCCGGCCGCCCGCGCGTCCGGGGCCCTGGTCAGGTCGCCGGTGACGGGCTTGCCGTATTCGGTGCCGACCACGGCGCCGTTGCGGGCTTCGGCGATGACGTTGTTGGCGATGAGGGCGTTGCGCTCCTTCGGCACCAGCGAGACCGAGATGCCGATGCCCGCCTTGCGCACGATGTTGCCGGTCGCGGCGAGGTTGCGCATGCCCCAGGACCAGCCCAGCGAGATGCCGGTCTCGCTGGCGTTCTCGATGACGTTGCCGGTCACGGCGGCCTCCGCCTCGACATGGACGCCGAGCCCGCCGACGGGCTCCTTGCCGTTCGGGGCGACGGCCTTGCGCGCATTGCGGATGATGTTGTTGGCGAAGACGGCGAGCCGTCCGCCATGGTCGAGATTGGTGATGTTGGCGCCCTGCGCGCAATCCTCGACCAGGTTGTTGGCGATGATCGCGCCCTCGAAGGCGAACTCCGAGTAGAGCGCCGTCTCGCCGCAGCGGCGGCCCTGATTGCCCAGCATCTGCACGCCGGAGCCCGAATTGTTGCGGATGAAGGTCATCGCGCAGTCGCGTAGCTGGTTGCCCTCGATCACGACACCGCCCGCACGATAGAGGCTGATGCCGTTGCCGTTCGGCCCGTCGCCGCCGGCATCGGCGCGGATGCGCTCGACCCGGTTGCCCCGGACGATCGAGCCGTCGTCCCCGGCCTCGCCGCGCCAGATCTGGATGCCGTTGTTGCCGCAATCCTCGACGGCGTTGCCCTCGATCGCCAGCCCGCGCGAATCCAGCGAGAACAGGGCGGCGTCCCGCATCTTCCGGAAGCTGCTCGCGCCGATGCTCCCGCCGCAGCGGTTCAGCGTCATCCCGACCGAGCCGGCATTGACGAAGACGAGATCCGCGACCGTGATCGCGCCGACGGCGTCGGCTTCGAGCAGGGCGGAGCGCTGCGGGGAGGGGATGTCGAGCCCGTCCAGCACGAGGCCGGAGAGGCTCGCCCGCCCGAGATGGCGCGCGATCAGGATCGGCCCGCCATCGGCCGTCACCAGCCGGGTCGCCTCCGGCACGCCGACGAGGCGCGCCCCGTCCGGCAGCGCGACCTTGCCGACGCGGTAGCGGCCCGGCGGCAGCAGCAGGGGAGCCGAGCGTTTCGCCGCCTCGCCGAGCGCGGCCTGGAGGCGCTGCGACTGGTCCTCGCCCGCTCCGGGCCGCAGGCCGAACTGGGTCGCGTCGAGCCCGAGCTGGCCGAGCGGCGCGGCCGCGGGACCGCGGGATTGCGCCTGCGCCGGCAGGCGCAGCGAAACCGCGCCGCAGAGGCCGGCGGCCAGGAGATGACGGCGGGACGGGTTCATGCTGCCTCCTGTTCCGGCGCCATCAAGGAGCGGGCCAACCCGATTGTCCCGGATCGGGACGATCGGCCGCCCATGCCGGTCACAGCCCCAGGGCGCTGGCGATCTCCTCGGCCGCCGCCGTCGGGGCGAGCGAGCCGGCGGCCACGGCGGCCTCGAGCGCCGGTGTCCGCGCCTTCAGCCCGGGATCGTTCCTGAGCTTGGCCTGCAGCCGGTCCTGCACCATCGCCCACATCCATTTCACGTCCTGCTGGCGGCGCTTGCGCGCGACGAGGCCTTTCTCGCCGAAGCGGCGATGATGCTCCTCGATCCTGCTCCACATCGCGTCGAGCCCTTCGCCGGTGAGGCCCGAAATCGTGACGACCGGGGTCGACCAGAGCGGCGAGGCCGGCGCCAGGATATGCAGCGCGGCCTTGTACTGCGCGGCCGCCGCCCGCGCCGCCGTGGCGCCGGGACCGTCGGCCTTGTTGACGGCGATCATGTCGGCGAGCTCGATGATGCCCTTCTTGATGCCCTGCAATTCGTCGCCGGCATTGGGCAGCATCAGCACCAGGAAGAAGTCGGTGAGGTCGGCCACCGCCGTCTCGGACTGGCCGACGCCGACCGTCTCCACCAGGATGACGTCGAAGCCCGCCGCCTCGCAGAGCAGCATCGTCTCGCGCGTCTTCGCCGCGACGCCGCCGAGCGTGCCGGAGGAGGGCGAGGGGCGGATATAGGCGTGCGGATCGACCGAGAGCCGGGCCATCCGCGTCTTGTCGCCAAGGATCGAGCCGCCGGTGCGGGTCGAGGAGGGATCGACGGCCAGCACCGCGACCTTGTGGCCCTGCGCCGTCAGATAGCTGCCCAGCGCGTCGATGGTGGTCGATTTGCCGACGCCGGGCACGCCGGTGATTCCGACCCGGATCGCGCCGCCCGTCCGGGGCAGCAGGCGCTGGATCAGCGCGCGGGCCAGCTCGCGATGGTCGGGCCGGCGCGATTCGGCCAGCGTGATGGCGCGCGCCAGGGCGGCGCGTTCGCCGGCCAGGATGGCGTCGGCCAGCGTTTCGTGGCGGGAGGCGGTGTCGACCATGACGCCAGTTAGCAAGCCGGTCGGGCCGGCGGCAAGGCGCCCCGCCACCGCGCCTCTGTCGTGAAGCTGTCACGGTGGCATCTTGAACATTCGTCGATTCGATGAGACGACAGGGCGATGACCGGCGTGACGACGTGGCTTCGGGGGCTTTTTCTGGCGTTGCTCGCGCCGCTGTTGCTGGCGGCCTGCGCCGCGCCGCGCGTGCTGGAGATCAGCCAGGCGCCGCGGCAGGACATCGCCGGCAAGGTCGAGATCTACGTCGCCACGACGCGCGAGGCCTCGGCCGCGCCGGTCTATTTCGACGGCGAGCGCGCGCCGAAGCTGGCTTTCGCCAAGCTCGAGATCACCGTGCCGCGCAGCCACAGACCCGGCGAGCTGGAGCTGCCGGATTCGGGGCCCGGCGACCCGGCCAAGCACTTCACCGCGACCAATATCGAGCGGCTCGACCTCGCCCCTGTCGTGGCCGACGTCCGCCGGGACATCATGCGCCGGCCGGCGGGCCAGCGCGACGTCCTGGTCTTCGTCCATGGCTACAACACCAATTTCGCCGATGCGGTCTACCGTTTCGCGCAGATCGTCTACGATTCCGGCTTCAAGGGCGTTCCGGTGCTGTTCTCCTGGCCCTCGCGCGGCCAGCTCCTCGCCTATCCCTACGATCGCGAGAGCGCCTACTACTCCCGCGACTTCCTCGAGGCCAACCTGCGCGGCATCGCCCGCGACATCGGCCCGGGGCGGATGGACATCCTCGCCCATTCGATGGGCACGATCCTGACGCTCGAGACCCTGCGCCAGGCCGCGATCCGCGGCGACGGCACCTTCGGCGGCAAGCTGCGCGACGTCATGCTCGCCGCGCCCGACGTCGATCTCGACCTGTTCAAGACCCTGATGAACGTGATCCGGCGGCCGGTGACGGTCTTCGTCTCGGCCGACGACCGGGCGCTCGACTTCTCGCGCCGCTTCGCCGGCGACAAGACCCGGCTCGGCGCCGTCTCCGCCAAGGACACGGAGACGATCGCCTCGCTGGAGAAGCTCGGCGCGCGCATCATCGACCTCTCCGAAGTCTCCTCGGGCGACAGCCTGAACCACGCCAAGTTCGCCTCCTCGCCGAAGGTGGTGCAGCTCATCGGCAACCGGCTGAGGGCGGACAGGGGCATCGGCTTCGCGGGACCGCAGCTCGGCGACAGGCTGGGCGACATCGCCGGCGGGGTCGTCGGCACGGTCGGCTCGACCGTCGGGCTGGTGGTCTCCCCGGTCACGATCATCTCCGGCGGCCGTTGATGTGACCGCGCGGGCACGGCCGGGCCGTTTTTGCGCCCGCCCGGCCGCTTCGCCGCATTCTGGCCGCGTTGGCCTGCCTTTAAGGCGGCATTCTCCTGATCGGCCTCCTGCGATTGACCCGGACACCCGCTTCCATGCCTGTCACAAGGCGCGACTTCTCCCGCCTCTCCCTGGGCCTGGCCGCCCTGCTGCCATTGGGGCTGGCGGCCTGTGCGCAAAGCGAGGCGACCGTCTCGCCGTTTTCGGTGCCGGAGCGGGCCGACCTGTCGGCCCTCGGCAAGGATCCGCGGCTGCTGGTAATGACCACGCGCCAATCGACCGGCAACGCCGCCCCCTATTTCGGCACCGATCGCGGCCCGCTGACCTTCGCCGAGGTCCGGCTCTCGCCGCCGGGACGGGGCATCGCCGGGCGCGTCTCCTCGGCCGTCAGCGGCGACTGGGCGATCCTCGGCATCGAGCGCGAGACCACGACCGACGCGGCCCGCGTATTCTCGAACGCGGCGAACGGCCGCGACGTGCTGCTCTATGTCCACGGCTACAATGAGAGCTTCGAATCGGCCGTGCGCAGCGCCGGCCAATTGTCGCATTCGCTCGCCTTCCAGGGCCGCACGGCGCTCTTCACCTGGCCCTCGGGCGGCAAGCTGCTCGACTACGCCTATGACCGCGAAAGCGCGCTCTGGTCGCGCGACGGCTTCGTCGAGACGCTGCGGGCACTGGTCGCCAACCCGACCATCGGGCGCATCCACATCGTGGCGCATTCGATGGGCACCTTCCTCACCCTGGAAGGGCTGCGGGAGCTGCGCGATTCCCCGGAGGTCTATGCGCGGATCGGCTCGGTCGTCCTGGCCTCGCCGGATGTCGACATCGACGCCTTCGAGCAGACGGTGAAGCGGATCGGCCCGCTGGCCAGGCGCATGACCGTGATCATCGATCCCGGCGACCGGGCGCTCGCCGTCTCGGCCCGCATCGCCGGCGGCGTGGCGCGGGCGGGGGCGGCCGACCGCGCGCGCCTCGACGCGCTCGGCATCCGCGTGGCGGATACGGCCGGCCGCGGCTGGAGCCTGCTGCGGCACGACCTCTTCCTCTCCGACAGCGAGGTCACGCAGGTCGTGCGCCGCGCCATGGACCGCGGCGAGAGCTGAATGCGGGCCGCCCTGCGCCTCGCTCCGGCGCTGTTCGGCCTGGTCGCATGGCTCGGCCCCTCGGCCGCCGCGGCGCAGGGGCAGGGGCTCTTCGCGGCTGCGGGGCGGGGCGAATGGACATTCGACGACCCCGTCTGGCAGGCGATCCAGGTCGAGACCTATACGCCCGAGGCCTGCGCGGCCCGGCCATGCCCGCTGCTGATCGTGATCCATGGCAACGGCCGCGATGCGGCGCGGTCGCGGGACGACTGGGTCGCGGCGGCGGAACGCCACGGCGTGCTCGTCGCCGCGCCGCGTTTCGACAAGGCGCGGTTCTCCGGGCGGCTTTTCCAGCAGGGCAATGCGCGCGGCGAGCCGGACCGGACGAAATGGACCTTCGGCATTGTCGAAAGGCTGTTCGACGCGGCGCGGGCGGCGGGCCGTGCGGAAGGCGCGGGCTACAGGCTCTTCGGCCATTCGGCCGGCGGGCAGTTCGTCCACCGCATGGCGCTGCTGATGCCGCAGGCCCGCTTCTCGAAGGCCGTCGCCGCGAATGCCGGCTATTACACGCTCCCGCTCGACGCGGCCGCGGCGGGAGGCTTCGCCTATCCCTATTCGCTGGGCGGCACGCCGGCGACCGACGCGACCCTGCGCGCTGCGCTCGGCAAGCATGTCACGGTGATGCTGGGGGATCGCGACATCAATCCGGCCCATCGCGAACTCAACCGATCGCCGGGCGCCGAGGAGCAGGGGGCGACCCGCTTCGCGCGCGGCAGGCGCTTCATGGCGGATATCCGGGCGGCGGCCGCCCGGCTCGGCCTGACCCCCGAATGGCGCGAGGTCGTCGTGCCGGGCGTGGCGCATCAGCAGAAGCGGATGGCCCGGGCCGCCGCGCCCGAGCTGCTCGGGCCCTGAGCGGCGTCAGATCGGCGGCAGGCCGGCGCCCTTCTTGATCGTCGCCAGCGCGAAATTCGACTCGACCGACTGGATGCATTTCAGCCGGGTCACCTTCTGCTTGAGGAAGCGCTCATAGCCCTCGATGCCGTCGGTGACGACGCGCAGCAGATAGTCCTGCGAGCCGGTCATCAGGTAGCATTCGGCGACCTCGCTCCAGCTCTCGATCGCCTTCTCGAACTCGGCGATGTGCTCCTGGTTCTGCTGGATGAGCCGCACCGAGACGAAGACGCTGAACGGCAGCCCATAGGCCTTGGGATCGACGACCGCTGTATAGCCCTGGATGACGCCGGTCTCCTCCAGCCGCTTCAGCCGGCGCAGGCAGGGCGTCGGCGACAGACCGACCCGCTGCGACAGCTCCTGATTGGTGATCCGCCCGTCCTCCCGGAGCAGGGCGAGAATGCGGCGGTCGATCGTGTCGAGCATCATATGCTCCGTGAGGAGGAATAGTAAGCAGAAACCTGCGCGGATGACGGTAACGCGAGTGTGTTCGACCAAGCAATCGCGCCGATGCGGGATTATCCTGTCCGCAGCACGACATGCCGGGCCGCAGCAAACGACGGGCCAAGGAGGACAGCCATGAGCAACGACAGCTATCACAAGGACCGGATCGCCAACCGCAAGCTGCATCCCGAGACGCTGATGATGGGATTCGGCTATTCGCCGGCCATGTCGGAAGGCTCGCTGAAGCCGCCGGTGTTCCTGACCTCGACCTTCGTCTTCGAGAACGCCCAGCAGGGCAAGGACTTCTTCGACCTGACGGCGGGGCGCCGCCAGCTCCGGCCGGGCGAGAAATCCGGCCTCGTCTATTCCCGCTTCAACCACCCGAACATGGAGATCCTCGAGGATCGCCTGGCGATCTGGGACGAGGCCGAGAAATGCGCCGTCTTCGCCTCCGGCATGGCGGCGATCGCGACGACCTGCTTCGCCTTCCTGCGCCCCGGCGACACCATCATCCATTCGCGCCCGCTCTATGGCGGCACCGAGACGCTGCTGAAGAACCAGATGGGCGCCTTCGGCATCACCCCCTTTGGCTTCACCGACGGGCTCGACGTGACGCAGATGCGGGCGGTCGCCGAGGCCGCCGCCGCCAAGGGCCGCGTCGCGATGATTCTGGTCGAGACCCCGGCCAACCCGACCAACGGGCTGGTCGACCTGGCCGCCTGCAAGCAGATCGCCGACGAACTCGGCCGGTCGCAGGGCCACCGCCCGCCGGTCGTGGTCGACAACACGCTGCTCGGCCCGAAATACCAGAAGCCGCTGAAGCTCGGCGCCGACCTCACCCTGCTGTCGCTGACCAAATATGTCGGCGGCCATTCCGACCTCGTCGGCGGCTCGATCAGCGGTTCCGAGGCGCTGGTCCGGCAGGTCAAGGGCTGGCGCGGCTCGCTCGGCACGCAGCTCGATCCGAATTCCTGCTGGATGCTGATGCGCTCGCTGGAGACGCTCGACATCCGCATGAGCCGCGCCAACGAGAATGCGAGGCTCGTCGCCGATTACCTGGAGAGCCATCCCAAGGTGGCGAAGGTGCATTATCTCGGCAATCTCAAGGCGGGCGATCCGCGCAAGGCCGTCTTCGACCGGCAATGCGTCGAGCCCGGCTCGACCTTCGCCTTCGACGTCAAGGGCGGCGAGAAGGAGGCTTTCGCGCTGCTCGACAACCTCCAGATCATGAAGCTCGCGGTCAGCCTCGGCGGCACCGAGACGCTGGTCTCCCATCCCGCCGCCATGACCCATTCCGGCGTCGCCAGGGAACTGCGCGAGGAGATCGGCCTGACCGACGCCCTGATCCGCATCTCGGTCGGCATCGAGAACATCGAGGATCTGATCTCGGATCTGGCCCAGGCCTTCGAGGCGGTGTGAAGCCAACGGGCCGTCCGGCCGGGGCGCCGTCGCGGGATTTGCACGCCCCGCAACCGCGCTTCGGCCGGCTTCGCGGCGCCGTTTCTGCCTTCTCCGTCATGCCTGTGCGTGACCGTCCGGCTTATCAATCGGCATGTTGATGCCGAAGGGAAAGCTGATAGCGTGCGCGCGCCTGAGCGTGATGGAGGGGCAGATTGGGTAAGACGACGAAACGACTGACCGAGGCGATCGCGGCCTGCGCGATCGGATTGGGACTTCTCGCCGCGCCGGCCGCGGCACAGGACAAGCAACTGCGGATCTTCAACTGGTCCGACTATGTCGATCCCGAGGTGCTCGACGCCTTCAAGAAGGAAACCGGGATCACCGTCGTCTACGACACCTTCGACCAGATGGAGACGGTCGAGACCAAGCTTCTCGCCGGCAAGACCGGCTATGACCTGATCGTCGTCACCGCCTCCTTCCTGCCGCGCCATATCCCGCTCGGGCTCTATCAGCCGGTCGACAAGGCCAAGGTGCCGAATCTCAGGAACATCTGGCCCGAGATCCAGAACCGGCTCGCCAAATACGACCCCGGCAACACCTACGCCGTGAACTACATGTGGGGCACCACGGGGATCGGCTACAACGTCGCCAAGATCAAGGAGCGGCTCGGCCCCGATGCGGTGGTCGATAGCTGGAAGATCGTCTTCGAGCCGGAGCAGCTCAAGAAGCTCTCCAATTGCGGCGTCCATGTGCTGGACGCGACCGAGGAGATGTTCCCGGCGGCGCTGCGCTATCTCGGCCTCGACCCGGATTCGAAGAAGGAGGCCGATCTCAACAAGGCCGGCGAGTTGCTGCGCAAGATCAGGCCCTATATCCAGAAGTTCCACTCCTCCGAATACATCAACGCGCTGGCGAACGGCGACATCTGCCTCGCCGTCGGCTATTCGGGCGACATCCTGCAGGCCAAGAAGCGTGCCGAGGAGGCCAAGAACGGCGTCGAGCTCGCCTATGCCATCCCGAAGGAGGGCGCGCTGATGTGGTTCGATTCCTTCGTGATCCCGAAGGATGCCGGCAATGTCGATGCCGCGCTGAAGTTCATCGACTTCGTCAACCGGCCCGAGATGGCGGCGAAGAACTCGGACTTCATCCAGTACGCCAACGGCAACATCGCCTCGAAGCCGCTCCTCTCCGCCGCCGTGCGCGACAATCCGGGCATCTACCCCTCGGACGAGGTGATGAAGCTGCTCTATACGATCACGCCTTACGACCAGAAGGCGCAGCGCCTGGTCAACCGGCTGTGGACGCGCGTCAAGACCGGCAAGTGAAAAGGCCGGCAATTGAAAAGGCCGGTCAGTAGACCTCGCGAAGCGGACGGCTCCGGACAGGGCGCGGCACCATGAAGAAGACGTCGCCCGGCAGCGTGCGCCGGGCTTTCCAGCCCTGGAACGACCCGGCGGCGAGGCCGCTGGTCGCGTTCCAGGGCGTGACCAAGCGCTTCGGCGACGTCACGGCCGTCGGCGACCTGTCGCTCTCGCTCTACCCGAGCGAGTTCTTCGCCCTGCTGGGGCCGTCCGGCTGCGGCAAGACCACGCTGATGCGCATGCTCGCCGGCTTCGAGACGCCGGATGCCGGCACGATCCTGCTCGACGGGCAGGACATCACCGCCGTGCCGCCGCACTTAAGACCGATCAACATGATGTTCCAGTCCTATGCGCTGTTCCCGCATCTCAGCGTCGCGGGCAACATCGCCTATGGCCTGAAGCGCGAGGGGCTGCCGCGCGCCGAGATCGCGCGCCGCGTCGAGGAGATGCTGGCGCTGGTCAAGCTCTCCGGCTTCGGCGGGCGCAAGCCGCACCAGCTCTCCGGCGGCCAGCGCCAGCGCGTCGCGCTCGCCCGCTCGCTCGCCAAGCGGCCGAAGCTCCTGCTGCTCGACGAGCCGATGGCGGCGCTCGACCGCAAGCTGCGCGAACAGACCCAGTTCGAGCTGATGGATCTGCAGAGCGAGCTCGGCCTCACCTTCATGGTCGTGACCCACGACCAGGACGAGGCGATGACCATGGCCGACCGCATGGCGGTGATGGACCATGGCAAGCTCGTGCAGATCGGCCCGCCCGACGTGATCTACGAGGCGCCGGCCAACCGCCACGTCGCCGAGTTCGTCGGCGACATCAATATCTTCGAGGGGCGCGCCGAGGCGATCGACGGCGAGATCGTCCGGGCGCGGGTTCCGCGGCTCGGCACGGTCGAGCTGGACGAGGACGCGCCGGCGCTGAAAGCCGGCGAGGCCCTGCTCATCGGCATCCGGCCGGAGAAGATCGAGATCGCCCATGACGAGCCGCCCCAGGCCGTCAACAAGGTCGCCGGCGAGATCTGGGACATCGGCTATCTCGGCGATTTCACCATGATCCAGGTGATGATCGGCGGGCAGGGCGAGGACCGGGAAGGGGGCCAGCTCGTCAAGGTCGCGCTGGCCAACCGCACCCGCCGGCTCGCGCGCCCCTTCGCCTGGGACGACACGGTCTGGCTCTCCTGGGACGTCGAGGCCGGCGTGGTGCTGCCGCCGTGAGGGAGGGACGGAAACACCTCCGTCATTCCGGGGCGCCGCGGAGCGGCGAGCCCGGAACCCATATCCGCTGTGCGGCCCGAAAGGGGTACGGCGAGTACCGCTTCTACTCTCGGCGTCGTGTTCATGGGTTCCGGGCTCGGGCCCGCGGCCTGCCCCGGAATGTCGGCGGAGTGCGGGCATGAGTGCTGGGCCAACTCATCTGGCCGGTCTCCGCCGGCTCGTCGTGATCGTGCCCTATCTCTGGCTCGCGCTGTTCTTCCTCGCGCCCTTCGCCATCGTGCTGCGCATGGCCTTCTCGCAGGCGGCGACGGCGCTGCCGCCCTATGCGCCGCATTGGGAAGGCCTCGCCCGGCTCGGCGATTTCCTGTCGCAGCTCGATCTGGCGAATTTCAGCCTGCTCGCAGACGACCCGCTCTACTGGCAGAGCTATCTCTATTCGCTGCGGCTGGCGGCGATGACGACGCTCGCCGCCCTCGCGATCGGCTATCCGCTGGCCTATGCCATGGCATCGGCGCCGCCGCGCTGGCGCGGGCTGCTGCTGGTGCTCGTCATCCTGCCCTTCTGGACTTCCTTCCTGATCCGCGTCTACGCCTGGATCGGCATCCTGAGGCCGGACGGGCTGCTCGACGCCGCGCTCGCGTCGCTCGGCTTCGAGGGCGAGCCGCTGCGCCTGCTCAACACCGAGGCCGCCGTGCTGATCGGCATGGTCTATTCCTACCTCCCCTTCATGGTGCTGCCGCTCTTCGCCACGCTGGAGAAGCTCGACCGCGGCCTGCTGGAGGCGGCGGCCGATCTCGGCGCGAGGCCTCTGACCGCCTTCCTGACCGTGACCCTGCCGCTCTCGCTGCCCGGCATCCTCGCCGGCGCGGCGCTGGTCTTCATCCCGGCGGTGGGCGAGTTCGTCATCCCCGACCTGCTCGGCGGCCCCGATACGGTGATGATCGGCAAGGTGCTGTGGAGCGAGTTCTTCTCGAACCGCGACTGGCCATTGGCCTCGGCTGTGGCGGTGGTGCTGCTCGTCGTCCTCGTCCTGCCGCTGGTGCTGCTCCAGCGGGCGCGCCTGCGGCGGGAGATGGCGGCATGAAGCGCCTCGGTCCCGGCCTCATCCTGGCGCTGATGCTGGGCTTCGCCTTCCTCTATCTGCCGATCGTCACGCTGATCGCCTATTCCTTCAACGCCTCGCGGCTGGTCACGGTCTGGGGCGGCTTCTCGACGCATTGGTACGGCGCGCTGATGGCGAACGAGCCGCTGCTCGACGCCGCCTGGCTCTCGATCCGCCTCGGCGTGGTCTCGGCGACGCTGGCGACCGCGCTCGGCACGCTGGCCGCGCTCGCGCTCACCCGCCACGGCCGCTTTCCTGGGCGCACGCTGTTCTCAGGCATGGTGCTGGCGCCGCTGGTCATGCCGGAGGTGGTGACGGGGCTTTCGCTGCTGCTGCTCTTCGTGGCGGCCGATGTCGAGCGCGGCTTCTGGACCGTGACCGTCGCCCACGCCACCTTCAGCCTCGGCTTCGCCTGCATCGTCGTGCAGGCACGGCTGGCCGGCTTCGACCGCTCGCTGGAGGAGGCGGCGCAGGATCTCGGCGCGACGCCCTTCGTCACCTTCTGGACGGTGACGCTGCCGCTGATCTGGCCGGCGGTGGCGGCGGCCTGGATGCTCGCCTTCACCCTCTCCCTCGACGACCTCGTGGTGGCGAGCTTCACCACCGGCCCGGGCGCGACCACGCTGCCGATGCGGCTCTATTCGGCGGTCAAGCTCGGCGTCTCGCCGGAGATCAACGCCGCCTGCACGATCATGATCGGGGCCGTCGCGGTCGTCGTGGTCGGCGCCTCGCTCCTGCTCAAGCGCGAACAGCTTTCCGCCGGCTAAAGCATCGGCCCGAAAAGTGGAACGCGGTTTTCGGGAAAAGCCGATGCAAAATCAAGGAGCGAGCGTATCGGACTGAATACGATATTCAGTCCGATACGCTAAACGGGAGCTGAACGGCGTCCTCAAAACCCGTTCAGCCGGGGCCTGCGAATATCCGTGCCGTGGCGAGGAATTGTCCCGCCGGAACAGGATATCGACCATGCTCGGCCATCGTGCCCGGATCGGTTTTGCCGCGCTTGCTCTCGGCGGCGCGGTGCTCGCAGCCTCGGCCCTGGCCGGCGCGGGCGAGGCACAGGCCTTCGGCGGCCGCTACGAGCGCCGCCATGAGCGGCCGGTCTACGATTATGGCTGGCGCCCGGCGCCGCCGGCCGTGCACGGCTTCTGGGGCCAGCGCCGCTGGCATCGCTATTCCAACGATTTTGGCATGCGGCCGCCTGCGCCGCGTTCCAGCTATGGTTACGGCTGGCGGTAAGTGTCGCCACGCCGGTCGTAATCATGGGGCGGGCGCGGCCCTCGGGCAGCGCCCGCCTTTTTTCGGATGCTATTCTGCCGCCGTTTTCTGGACGTAGCCCAGCCGCGCATTGAGCTCCTGGAGCAGCTTTTCGGCCGCATCGGCGATGACGGTGCCGGGCGGGAAGATCGCCGAGGCGCCGGCTTCGATCAGCGCCTCGAAATCCTGCGGCGGGATGACGCCGCCGACCACGATCATGATGTCGGGCCGGCCCGCCTTGGCGAGCGCCGCCTTCAATTCCGGCACCAGCGTCAGATGCCCCGCCGCGAGCGAGGAGACGCCGACGATATGCACGTCGTTCTCGACCGCCTGCCGCGCCGCTTCCTCGGGCGTCGCGAAGAGCGGGCCGATATCGACGTCGAAGCCGAGATCGGCGAAGGCCGAGGCGATCACCTTCTGGCCGCGGTCGTGCCCGTCCTGCCCCATCTTGGCGACGAGGATGCGCGGGCGGCGCCCGTCCGCCTCCTCGAAGTCCTGGCACATCAACTGGACGCGCGTGACGGCTGGATTCATCTCGCCGACCTCCCGCTTGTAGACCCCCGAGATCGCCTTGATCTCGGCCCGGTGGCGCCCGAACACCTGCTCCATCGCCAGCGAGATCTCGCCGACCGTCGCCTTGGCCCGCGCGGCCTTGACCGCGAGGTCGAGCAAATTGCCGTTGCCGGCCGCGCCGTTGGTGAGCGCGGTCAGTGCGGCCTGCACCTCGCTCTCGTCGCGCTCGGCCTTGAGGCGCCTGAGCTTGTCGAGCTGCTGGGCGCGCACGGCGGCATTGTCGACCTTCAGCACCTCGATCGCGGCTTCGTTGTCGGGCTTGTAGCAGTTGACGCCGATGATCGCCTGCTGGCCGGCATCGATGCGCGCCTGCGTCTTCGCCGCGGCTTCCTCGATGCGCAGCTTCGGGATGCCGGCCTCGATCGCCTTGGCCATGCCGCCGAGCTTCTCGACCTCCTGGATATGGCCCCAGGCCTTTTCGGCGAGCTCCGCCGTCAATCGCTCGACGTAATAGGAGCCGCCCCAGGGGTCGATGATCCGCGTCGTGCCGCTCTCCTGCTGGAGCAGGATCTGGGTGTTGCGGGCGATGCGGGCGGAGAAGTCGGTCGGCAGCGCCAGCGCCTCGTCGAGGGCGTTGGTGTGCAGCGACTGGGTGTGCCCCTGCGTCGCCGCCATCGCCTCGATCATCGTGCGCGGCACGTTGTTGAACACGTCCTGCGCCGTCAGCGACCAGCCCGAAGTCTGGCAATGGGTGCGCAGCGGCAGGGACTTCTCGTTCTGCGCGCCGAAATCCTTGACGAGCTTGGCCCAGATCAGCCGGGCGGCGCGCATCTTGGCGATTTCCATGAAGAAGTTCATGCCGATCGCCCAGAAGAAGGACAGCCGCGGCGCGAAGATATCGACGCCGAGGCCCGCCCGCTGTCCGGCACGGATATATTCGACGCCGTCGGCCAGCGTGTAGCCGAGTTCCAGGTCCTGCGTCGCTCCCGCCTCCTGCATATGATAGCCGGAGATCGAGATCGAATTGAACTTCGGCATGTTCGCCGAGGTGAAGGCGAAGATGTCGCCGATGATCCGCATCGAGGGCGAGGGCGGATAGATATAGGTATTGCGGACCATGAACTCCTTGAGGATGTCGTTCTGGATGGTCCCGGAGAGCTTGGCCTGCGGCACCCCCTGTTCTTCCGCCGCGACGATGTAGAGCGCCAGCACCGGCAGCACCGCGCCGTTCATCGTCATCGACACGCTCATCTGGTCGAGCGGGATGCCGGAGAACAGCGTGCGCATGTCGTAGATCGAGTCGATCGCGACGCCGGCCATGCCGACATCGCCGGCGACGCGCGGATGGTCGGAATCATAGCCGCGATGGGTGGCGAGATCGAAGGCGACCGAGAGCCCCTTCTGCCCGGCGGCGAGATTGCGCCGGTAGAAGGCGTTGGAATCCTCCGCCGTGGAGAATCCGGCATATTGCCGGATCGTCCAGGGCTGGTTGACGTACATCGTCGGGTAGGGGCCGCGCAGATAGGGCGCGATGCCCGGCAGCGTCTCGACGAAGGGCAGGCCGGCGCGGTCATCCGGCCCATAGGCCGGCTTCACCGGGATGTCCTCCGGCGTCCGCCAGGAATCGCCTTGCGGCAGGGGCGTCCGCGCCGGGGCTCCGGCGCCGGCGAAGGCGAGCTTCGTGAAATCCGGGATCGCGGTCATGGCTGGCTCCCGTCGGTCATGGGTGCTGACCCTTGCCCCACCAGTGATGGAAATGATGCACCGGTCCGTGGCCATGGCCAACCGGAACCTGGTCCGCGGCGGCGATGGCGGCCGAAATATAGCTCTTGGCGTTGCCAAGCGCCTCGGGCAGCGGCTGGCCCCTGGCGAGATTGGCGGCGATCGCCGAGGACAGGGTGCAGCCGGTGCCGTGGGTGTTGCGGGTCGCCAGCCGCGGCGCGTTGAAGCGCTGGCGCTTGCCGCCCGCGAGCAGGAGCAGGTCGCTGCTGACCTCGCCATGGCCGTGGCCGCCCTTGATCAGGACATTCGCCGCTCCCAGCGCCGCCAGCCTGTCCGCCTGCTCCTCCACCGCCTCATCCGTCTCGGCGGCGCTGGATTCGAGCAGGGCGGCCGCCTCGGGCAGGTTCGGCGTGATCAGGGTCGCGAGCGGGAACAGGTGGCGGCGGATCGCCTGGACGGCCTCGCGCTCAAGGAGGCGGGCGCCGGAAGCCGCGATCATCACCGGATCGAGCACGATGTTCCTGGCCTTGTGCTTCTGGAGCCCGGCCGCGACCGTCTCGATCAGCTCCACCGTCGCGAGCATGCCGATCTTGACCGCGCCGATGTCGAGATCCTCGAAGACGGCGTCCATCTGCCGGGAGACGAAGGCGCGCGGCACGGCGTGGATGGCGCTGACGCCTTTCGTGTTCTGCGCCGTC
Organism: Hyphomicrobiales bacterium; assembly: GCA_900466745.1. Classification (GTDB taxonomy): domain Bacteria; phylum Pseudomonadota; class Alphaproteobacteria; order Rhizobiales; family Beijerinckiaceae; genus Allobosea; species Allobosea minatitlanensis. The sequence goes on from UBNE01000009.1 coordinate 194,607, forward strand.
AGGGCGACGATCACGCTGGCGCCGTAGACCTCATGCGCCGCGAAGGTCTTCAGATCGGCCTGGATACCGGCGCCGCCGCTGGAATCCGAGCCGGCGATGGTGAGGGCGATGGCGGTCACTGCGCGTCTCCGGTCAAGCGTTCGCGATGGCGTGCGCGCGTTCGAGCGTCTCGACCACGTCGCAGCCCACGAAGATGAACGACGAGACGCCGGCCTTGTTCAGAGCCTCGCTCTCGGCCGGGCGCCCGGCGAGCCAGACCGTCGCGCCGGCCCGGGCCAGCGCCTCGGCCGCGGCGGCGCCTTCCTCGGCATAGGCGTCGTCGGAGCCGCACAGGCAGGCGAGCCTCGCGCCCGAATCGCGGAAGGCGCCGACCAGCGCGTCGAGATCGGTCGCGCCGTCCGGGGCGAAGCCGTCGCCGCTCGGCGCGGCGAAGCCGCCGGCCTCGAACAGGTTGCGGGCGAAGCCGGCGCGCGCCGTGAAGGCGGCGATGCTGCCCAGCGTCGCCAGGAAGACGGCCGGGCGTTGCGGCAGCGCGTCGGCCTTGTCGCGCAGGGCCTCGAACGGCTCGGCGAGCCGGTAGGAGGGCAGGGCGTCGACGGCCTGGACATGGCTCGGCGGGATCAGGGCCTCGGCGCGCTTGGCGCCGTCGAGGAGCGACCTGACGATCTCCCCGGGATTGCGCTCGGTCATGCTGCCCTGCGGGCGGACGGAGCTCTTCGCCACCGGGGCGACGTCGAGGACCGGGACGGCGTTTTCGCGGATGTTCGGGAACTCGCTCGTGCCGGTGATCGGGCTGCGCCGGGTCGCGATCGCCCTGGCCGCCGCCGCCCGCTCGCGCGCGAGCCCCTGTTGGACATGGCCGTTGGCGAGGCCGGCGAGCACGCCTTGCAGATCATCCGTACGCTCGCGTTCCAGATCCTGGAAGCGGCTCCAGCCCTCTTCGCACAGCGCCTGGGTCAGCGCCTCGAAGCCGCCCGCGCCGGCCGCCGGATCGGCGACGCGCCAGAGATTGGATTCCTCCAGCAGGATGAGCTGGGTGTTGCGCGCCACGCGGCGGGCGAAAGCGTCCGGCAGGCCGAGGGCCGCGGTGAAGGGCAGCACGCCGAGCGAATCGGCGCCGCCGACCCCGGCCGAGAAGGCGGCGATGGTGCCGCGCAGCAGGTTGACCCAGGGGTCGCGCCGGGTCAGGGCGCGCCAGGCCGTCTCGGCATGGATGGTCGCAGGCTTCGGCGCGAGCCCGCAGGCCTGCTGCACGCGGTTCCAGAGCAGGCGGGCGGCGCGCAGCTTCGCCACGGTCAGGAACTCGTCGGTATCGGCGACGAGGGTGAAGGCGATGGCGTCGCGCGCCTCGGCCAGCGTCAGCCCCCGCGCCTCCAGGGCGCGCAGATAGGCGACGGCCGTGGCCAGGGCGGCGCCGAGTTCCTGGGCCTCGCTGGCGCCGGCTTCATGCCAGGGGCGCGTGTCGACCGTGATGAAGGGGCCCTTGAAGCCGCGCTGCTTCAGCGCCGCGATGACGCTGGCCAGCCGGCGGCCGATCTCCGGCCAGGGGGCGGGGAAGGAGCCGTGGCTGGCGAGGACGCCGATCGGATCGAGGCCGAATTCCAGCGAGAGCTCGGCCGGCGCATGGCCGCGCTTCTCGATCAGGGCGGCGAGCATCAGCGCGTTGACCCGGCCCTGCGGCGCCGGGTCGAGCCGGAGCCGGATGAGGTCGAGCATCACGCCGTCGAGCGCCCGGTCCAGCGTCGCGACGTCGTCCGCGACGAGCCCGTAGCCGCGCGCGGCGCGCGCGCCGGCGAAGGCGAGCGTCAGCATGTCCGCGCCGCCTTCGAGATCGGCGATGGCGAGGGCCTGCGCTTCCTCCGCCTGCGGGTGGTCGAGCCGCGCTGCGACATGCCAGCGTCCGGCCTCGGCCCTGAAGGCCCGCTCGCCGGTGCCGGCGGCGTAGAGCGGCTCGATGCGGATGCCGTCGGCGCTGCGCCCCACCAGCTTCTCCTCGAAATCGGCGCCCTTCAGCACCTTGTCCACGGCCGCGCGCCACGCTTCGCGCGACGGCGCCGGAAAGGCGTCGAGATAGGGAAGCTCGGATGGGGCAGCCGTGTTCATGCGCGCTGAGGCTCCTTCCCGCACACTGTGCCGCGACGACAGGCTGATTGCCATGAGCGCAGGCGCACGACCATCCCTACTTCGTCGCAGCCTGGGTGCGCAAATGCGGGGCCGGCCTCGTGCGAAAACAGGAACACCGCCCGAAGGCGGTGTTCGAAGGCGGACCGCGCGGCGCCCCGTGGCTCAGACGAACTGGCCGAGCCCCGGAATCGCGCCGACGATGGCGCCCATCGCGTCCTCCCCGGCCTTCTCGCGGCCGACGGCGAACATCTCCTTCGAGACGCTCTGGATCTGGCCCATCGAGAGCCCGGCGCCCATGAGCTGGCCGCCCAGCGCCATCACGCCGCCGCCGCCCATCAGCCCGCCGATGGCGCCGAGCATGCCGCCCTTGGCGCCGCCTTCGGCATCGGCGAGCTCCTGGGCGCCCGGCAGCGCCGCCATGAGCTGGCCGATCTCGCCGGCCGGGCCTTCCTTCTGCAGGAAGGCGAGGATGATGCCGACCGCCTTGCGGGCCAGATTCTCGTCGATGCCGGCCGCCGCCACGACGCGCGTGAGCAATTCTTCCATGGTGTCGAACCCCTCGCCAACGGCTTCGTCACGAAGCCTTCCGAAAATAGTTTACATATTTACGATCTGTTTCCAACTGCCTCCGCGCCGGCCCGGAAGGAGGGCGCGGTTTTCGCGAAAACCCGATCCGGGCTTCCGCCCCCGGCGGGGTTTGGCTACATCCTTGCTGTGACACTTCGGAACCCGATAGGCGGATGCAATGGCGGATGACGGTACGATTCTGATCGGCAAGAGCGGCAAGCCGGAGAATCTCCTGCTGAAGCTGGCGAACCGTCACGGGCTGGTGACGGGGGCGACCGGCACCGGCAAGACCGTGACCCTGCAGGTGATGGCGGAAGGCTTCGCCCGCCATGGCGTGCCGGTCTTCGCGGCCGACATCAAGGGCGACCTCTCGGGCATCGTCGCGCCGGGCGACGGCAAGCCCGCTTTCGTCAACCGGGCCAAGGAGCTCGGCCTCAAATACGAGCCCGATCGCTTCACCACCGTGTTCTGGGACGTGTTCGGCGAGCAGGGCCACCCGGTCCGCGCCACCATCTCCGAGATGGGGCCGCTCCTGCTGTCGCGGCTGCTCGATCTCAACGATACGGCTGAGGGCGTGCTCAACATCGCCTTCCGCATCGCCGACGAGCAGAAGCTCCTGCTGCTCGACCTCAAGGATCTGCGCGCGATCCTGAGCCACATCGCCGAGAACGCCTCGGACTTGACCACGAAATACGGCAATGTCAGCCCGGCGACCGTCGGCACGATCCAGCGCGCCTTGCTGGTGCTGGAGAACCAGAAGGGCGACCTCTTCTTCGGCGAGCCGGCGCTGGAGATTGCCGATCTGATGAAGACCGACCGCGACGGCCGCGGCATCGTCAACATCCTCGCCGCCGACAAGCTGATGAACAATCCGCGGCTCTACGCCACCTTCCTGCTCTGGCTGCTCTCCGAGCTGTTCGAGCAGTTGCCGGAGGTCGGCGACCTCGACAAGCCCAAGCTCGTCTTCTTCTTCGACGAGGCGCATCTGCTCTTCAACGGCGCCCCGAAGGCGCTGCTGACGGCGGTCGAGCAGGTCGTCCGCCTGATCCGCTCCAAGGGCGTCGGCGTCTATTTCGTCACGCAGAACCCCCTCGACGTGCCCGATACGGTGCTGGCCCAGCTCGGCAACCGCGTCCAGCATGCGCTGCGCGCCTTCACGCCGCGCGACCAGAAGGCCGTGCGCGCCGCCGCCGAGACCTTCCGCCAGAACCCCAAGCTCAACACCGAGCAGGCGATCACCCAGCTCGGCGTCGGCGAGGCGCTGGTCTCGATGCTGGAAGGCAAGGGCTCGCCGGAGATCGTCGAGCGCGCGCTGATCGCCCCGCCCATGGCCCAGGTCGGCCCCTGCACGCCGCAGCAGCGCCGGCAGGCCATCGACGGCTCGGCGCTCAAGGGCAAGTACGACACGATGGTCGACCGCGAGTCGGCCTATGAGGTGCTGATGAAGCGCAAGAACCTCAATCCGGACGGCTCGCCCGTCGAGGCGGCGACGGAAGGCGGCGGCGGGATCCTCGACACAATCGGCGGCTGGCTCGGCGGCGGCGCGCCGCGCGAGCGGCCCAAGACCGGCCCGGGCTCGCGCGGCGGCCCGCTGCCGCAGAGCATGGCCGAGAAGGTCATTACCTCGGCGGCACGCTCGGCCGCGACCTCGATCGGCCGGCAGGTCGGGACCGCGATCCTGCGCGGCATTCTGGGGTCGATGTCCGGGAAGCGGTAGGTCGCAAGAACCACGCCGTCATTCCGGGCTCTTCGCTGCGCGAAGCCCCGGAATGACGGCGTTTGTGCTCGCTGTTCACGCCCCCGTGGCGACGTCGAAGATCAGCTTCAGGTTGAGCACGATGATGATCGCCGCGACGATGGCGGCGAGGACCGTCAGCCAGCGCGGCGCCACCAGCTCGCCCATCCTGGCCCTGGAGGCGGTGAGCGTGACCAGCGGCACCACGGCGAAGGGGAGCTGCAGGCTGAGCACCACCTGGCTGAGGATCAGCAGCTTCGCCGTCTGCCCCTCGCCATAGATCAGCGTCACGGCGATCGCCGGAACGATAGCCACCAGGCGGGTCACCAGCCGCCTGAGCCAGGCGGCGAGGCGCAGGCGCAGGAAGCCTTCCATCACGATCTGCCCGGCCATGGTCGCGGTCACGGTCGAGTTGAGGCCGCAGCAGAGCAGGGCGATGGCGAAGAGCGAGGGCGCGATCGAGGCGCCGAGCAGGGGCTGGAGCAGTTCCTGCGCCTTGCCGAGCTCGGCGACGTCGTGCTGCCCGGCCTTGTGGAAGGTCGCGGCGGCGAGGATCAGGATCGAGGCGTTGATCAGCAGCGCGAAGGTCAAGGCCACGGTCGAGTCGAGCGTGGCGTATTTCAGCGCCTCGCGCTTCTCCGGCAGGGTGTGGCCATAGGCGCGCGTCTGCACGATGCCGGAATGCAGGTAGAGGTTGTGCGGCATCACCGTCGCGCCGATGATGCCGAGCGCGATGTAGAGCATGTTCGGATCGGTGACGATCGCCGCGGTCGGGGCGAAGCCGCGGATGACCTCGCCCCAGTTCGGATCGGCGAGCGCGATCTGGATGCCGAAGCACAGCGCGATCACGCCCAGAAGCGTGATGATGAAGGCCTCGACCCAGCGAAAGCCCTTGGTCTGCAGCCAGAGGATGATGAAGACGTCGAGGCCGGTGATCAGCACGCCGATCTCGAGCGGGATGCCGAAGAGCAGGTTGAGGCCGATGGCGGTGCCGATGACCTCGGCCAGGTCGGTGGCGCAGATCGCGAGCTCCGCCAGCAGCCAGAGCGGCCAGGCCATGAAGGAGGGATAGGCGTCGCGGCAGGCCTGGGCGAGGTCGCGCCCGCTCGCGACCGCCAGCCGCGCGCAGAGCGATTGCAGGATCACCGCCATGATGTTGGAGACGAGCGCGACGGTGAGCAGCGTATAGCCGAACTGCGCGCCGCCCGCGAGCGAGGTCGCCCAGTTGCCGGGGTCCATATAGCCGACCGCGACCAGATAGCCCGGACCGAGGAAGGTGATGAACTTGCGCCAGGACGAGGCCGTCGGCGCCACCGAGACCGTGCGGAAGACATCGGCGAGGGAGGGCTCGCCGCGCGATCTCAGCCAGATCGAGGGGGAATCCGGGGAGCCTTGAGGCATGGGCGCGACTTTACTGCAACTTGTTCGCAAGAAAGGAATATAGGGGCGCGACGGAGCTTGTCAATGCAGTTGCGAAGCGTTGTCAATTGAGCGGTGGGACGCGGCCCGCCTCGCGTATTCGCGGCCGATGGAGCCAGCGAGCGCGGCTGCGCCCGGGCGCGCCGGGGCCGAGATGCGGTCATGGCGCATCGCCGGAGGGCCGGGCTGCAATGCGCGATCGGGGGCTGACGCCGGCCCGGCCCCTTGCCATGATGCCGTCATCAGAATCGCATCCGATGGTCGTCATGTCCCAGCTCCCCGCAATCCTCGCCCGTCTCGATGCCGGGCTCGACGCTTCGCTCGACCGCCTGTCCTCCTGGCTGGAGATCCCGTCGATCGGCACCGACCCGGCCTTCAACGCCCAGACGCGGGCGGCGGCCGAATGGCTCCGGGCCGATCTGGAGGAGCTGGGATTCAAGGCCGAATTGCGCGAGACCGGCGGCCATCCGGTCGTGCTGGCGCATCGGCCCAAGCCCGGCGCGCCGCATGCGCTGTTCTACGGGCATTACGACGTGCAGCCGGTCGATCCGCTCAACCTCTGGGAGACGGAGCCGTTCAAGCCCGTCCTCCGCGAGATCGAGCCGGGCCGCAAGGTCATCTCGGCGCGCGGCGCCTGCGACGACAAGGGCCAGGTGATGACCTTCATCGAGGCCGTGCGCGCCACGCTGGCGGAGACCGGCGACCTGCCGATCGGCCTGACCATCCTGGTCGAGGGCGAGGAGGAATCGGGCTCGGTCAACCTGCCGGGCTACATCAAGGCCAATGCCGCCGAGCTCAAGGCCGATTACGCGCTGATCTGCGACACCGGCATGTGGGATCGCGAGACGCCGCTGATCACCTCGACGCTGCGCGGCATGGTCTACCAGGAGGTGACGCTCACCGCCGCCGACCGCGACCTGCATTCCGGCCTGTTCGGCGGTGCCGCCGCCAACCCGATCCATATCCTGGCGCGGATCCTCGGCGAACTGCACGACGAGACCGGCCGCATCACCGTTCCCGGCTTCTATGAGGGCGTGCACGAGCCGACCAATGCCCAGAAGGCGGAATGGGCCGATCTCGACCTGACCGAGAAGGACTTCCTCGGCCAGGTCGGCCTGAAGCATTCGATCGGCGAGAAGGGGCGCATGCTGATCGAGCAGATCCAGTCGCGCCCGACCTGCGACGTCAACGGCATCTGGGGCGGCTATACCGGGGAGGGCAGCAAGACGGTCATCCCGGGCCAGGCCTCGGCCAAGGTCTCCTTCCGCCTCGTCGGCGACCAGGACCCGGCCAGGATCGCCGCCGCCTTCCAGCAATTCGTCCGCGACCGCCTGCCGGAGGATGTGAGCGCCGAATTCATCAGCCATTCCGGCTCGCCGGCGCTGGCGGTGCCGCCGGATTCGCCGGTGCTCCAGAAGGCGCGCAAGGCGCTCGCCGACGAATGGGGCGGGCGCGTGGTCTCGATCGGCAGCGGCGGCTCGATTCCCGTCGGCGGCGATTTCAAGCGCACGCTCGGCATCGACACGCTCTTCGTCGGCTTCGGCCTCGACGACGACCGCGTCCATTCGCCGAACGAGAAATACGACCTCTCCTCCTTCCACAAGGGCCAGCGTTCCTGGGCCCGCATCCTGCAAGCTCTCGGTTCATGAAATCGGTCTGTGTCTTCTGCGGCTCCAATCCCGGCAACGATCCCGTCTATGCGGCCGGCGCCCGCGCCATGGGCGCCGAGATCGCCCGGCGCGGCCTGACGCTGGTCTATGGCGGCGGCGCCGTCGGGCTGATGGGCGTCGTCGCCAATGCGGCGATGGAGGCCGGCGGCGAGGTCCATGGCGTCATTCCCAAGGCGCTGCGCGACAAGGAGGTCGGCCATGTCGGGCTGACCCGGCTCGAAGTCGTCGACACCATGCATACGCGCAAGGCGAGGATGGCGGAGCTGTCCGAGGGCTTCATCGCCATGCCCGGCGGCATCGGCACCTTCGAGGAGCTGTTCGAGATCTGGACCTGGGGCCAGCTCGGCATCCACGCCAAGCCGCTCGGCCTGCTCAACGTCGCCGGCTTCTACGATCCGCTGGCGACCTTCCTCGACCGGACGGTCGAGGCGGGCTTCCTGAAGCAGGGGCACCGCGCCATGGCGATGACCGATACGGAGCCCGCGACCCTGCTCGACCGGATGGCGGCCTATGTCCCGGCCGCGACCTATAAATGGGTCGAGAAGGAAGAGGTCTGACTTATCCCCGGAACTGCGCCTCAAGGTTGTAGGAATATTGTCTTGACATCGCGGCGCTGATCCTGTAGAGATCGGGAACGCTCACGAAATATGCCTTGAACGAAGCCGCCGCGCGCTCCGCCGGCGGCTTTTTCGCGGCTGCCATCCGGAGACGGAAGACCATGGCCGAAGAGGACGGCGCCACGTCGCAGCGGGGAACGCCGGCGCCGAAGCCGCGGCGGCCTGCGGTCTCGCGCAAGGCGGTGGTGGGCCAGCTCTGGCGCGCGGCCAAGCGCCAGCTCGACGCCCATGAGGACCACCTCGCCGATCTCCCTAAGGGTACGGCGGCGAGCGAGGCCGACGCCAAGGCGCTGGCGACGCTGGCGCGGACGGTGCGCGAGCTGGTCGCGATCGAGGAGCCGCAGGGCGCGAAGAGGGACAAGCAGACGGATGAACTCTCCGCCGCCGACGGCCTGCGACATGTCGCACAGCTCCGTGAGGAGCTTGCTCGACGCCTTGATGCCCTTGCCGCTGGCGGAGCGGGTGAGGCTGTTGAAGCGGCTGGCGGAGACGGCTCCGCCTGACTGGATCGAGGTCATCAAGGCGCAGTGGACGATCTGGGCCCGTCCCGACCAGTTGCCGCCTTCCCCCTGGAAGCCGGTCTGGCTGGTTCTCGGCGGGCGCGGCGCGGGCAAGACCCGCACCGGCGCCGAATGGGTGAAGGGCATGGCTCTGGGCCATCCCCCTTTCGCCGGCAGGCGGACGGATCGCATCGCCCTGGTGGGCGAGACGCAGGGGCAGGTGCGCGATGTGATGATCGAGGGCGTCTCCGGGCTGCTCTCGATCCATACGCGCTGGGAGCGGCCGGTCTGGCAGCCTTCGCTGCGCCGTCTGCAATGGCCCAACGGGGCGATCGCGCAGGTCTTCTCCGCCGAGGACCCCGAGGGGCTGCGCGGGCCGCAATTCGGCGCCGCCTGGTGTGACGAATTGGCGAAATGGCCGAATCTTCAGGAGTGCTGGGACATGCTGCAATTCGGCCTTCGCCTCGGCGAGCTGCCGCGGCAGGTGATCACGACGACGCCCCGCCCGGTGCCGTTGCTCAAGCGCCTGCTGGTCGAGCCGCATATCGCCGTCAGCCGGGCGAGGACGCAGGACAACCGCTACAATCTCGCGGCGGAATTCGTCCGCGCCGTCACCGAAACCTATGGCGGGACCCGGCTCGGCCGGCAGGAGCTCGACGGCGAGATCGTCGAGGAGAGCCCCGACGCGCTCTGGACGCGGGCGATGCTGGAAGCCGTCCGCGAGCGGCAGCATCCGCCGCTCGCCCGGATCGCGGTCGCGGTCGATCCGCCGGCGACATCCTCGCAGCGGGCCGACCGTTGCGGCCTCGTCGTCGCCGGCATCGACGAGGCCGGCCTCGGCCATGTCCTGGAGGATGCGACGATGGCCGGCGCCCGGCCGCAGGAATGGGCCGAGAAGGCGGTCGCTCTCTATCGCCGCCACGAGGCCGATGCGCTGGTCGTCGAGGTCAACCAGGGCGGCGAGATGGTCGAGAGCGTCATCCGCGAGGTCGATGCCGGCGTGCCGGTCGTCTCCGTCCGGGCGACGCGCGGCAAATATCTGCGCGCCGAGCCGGTCGCGGCCCTCTATGCGCAGGGCCGGGTACGCCATGCCGGCGCCTTTCCCGAGCTGGAGGACGAGATATGTTCCTTCGGCCCGGGCGGGCTCGAAGGCGGGCGCTCGCCGGACCGGCTCGACGCGCTCGTCTGGGCGCTGACCCATCTGATGCTCGCGCCCAGGGGTCGGCCGCGGGTGAGGGGGATGTAGCTTTCCGCCAGCCGTCATTGCGGGGAGCGTCAGCGGCGAAGCGATCCAGGGGGGCGTAGAGCTCTGCGACCCTGGATTGCTTCGCTGCGCTCGCAATCACGGCTGGCGAACGTCGTTTCACGCTCCAACAGCGAGACTTCCATGTTCGATTTCCTTCGCAGCCTGCGCGGTCGTGCCGCGCCGGACCAGAAGCGCTCGCGCGTCGGGCCGCTCATCGCCCTGCACGAGGCGGGGCGCGCGATCTGGACGCCCCGCGACTACGTCGCCCTGTCGCGGGAGGGCTATGAGCGCAACCCGGTGGTGCATCGCTGCGTGCGTCTCATCGCGGAAGCTGCCGCGCAGACGCCGCTCGTCGCCAAGGTCGGATCGCGCGAGATGCCGGAGCACCCGGCGCTCGCCCTGATCGAGAAGCCCAATCCGCGCCAGGGCGGCATCGCCTTCCGCGAGATGCTGTTCGGCCATCTCCTCGTCGCCGGCAACGGCTATGTCGAGGCGGTCGGCGCCGGGCGCGAGCCGCGCGAGCTCTATGCGCTCAGGCCCGACCGGATGCGGGTGGTGCCCGGCCGCGACGGCTGGCCGGAGGCCTATGACTACACGGTCGGCGGCGACACGGTGCGCTTCCGCCAGGACGAGGGCGAGATGCCGCCGATCCTGCATCTTACCCTCTTCCATCCGGTCGACGACCATTACGGGCTGTCGCCGGTCGAATCGGCGGCAAGCGCGCTCGACATCCACAACGCCGCCAGCAACTGGCACAAGGCCCTGCTCGACAACGCCGCGAGGCCGTCGGGCGCGCTGGTCTATGACGGGCCGGACGGGGCCTCGCTGACCGAGGCGCAGTTCGACCGGCTGAAGCAGGAACTGGAGGATTCCTTCCAGGGGGCCCGCAATGCCGGCCGGCCGCTGCTGCTCGAGGGCGGGCTCGACTGGAAGCCGCTGTCGCTGACCCCGGCGGAGCTGGATTTCGTCGCGGCGAAGGGCGTGGCGGCGCGCGAGATCGCGCTCGCCTTCGGCGTCCCGCCGCTGCTGCTCGGCCTGCCGGGCGACAACACCCACGCCAACTTCGCCGAGGCGAACCGCGCGCTCTGGCGCCAGACGGTGATCCCTCTGGTCAGGCGCACGGCGCAGTCGCTGGCGCAGTGGCTCGGCCCAGCCTTCGGCGACGAACTCGCGCTGGAGCCCGACCTCGATGCCGTCGAAGCGCTGGCCGACGAGCGGGAATCGCTCTGGCGGCGCCTCGGCGCGGCGGATTTCCTCGACGAGGACGAGAAGCGCGAGGCGGTCGGCTACGGCCGGCGCGCCTCCGGAAAGGAGGAGCCATGAACCTGCTCGACCAGATCGTCACGGCCTTCGTCGGCCGGGCCGATGTCGGCCATCTCGGCCTGCTGCTCTGGGCCGCGAGCGCATCGGGGCTCGCCTGGCTGGTCCTGCGCGAGCTGACCGCGGCCAACCGCCGCTTCGACGATTTCGTCCGCGAGCTCAACCGCTTCAACGCACGTCACGAGGGGGACCCGTCATGAAGGCCACGAGCGATGCCAAACCTCCGTCTGCCCGCCAGGGCGCCGCGCGGCCGCAGCCGGCCAAGGCGCGCCCCGGCGGCGTGACCGCCGAGACCTTCAGCCGCTTCGTCCGCAACCTGGCGAAGCTCGAGGGCGGGCGCGCGCAGTCCGGCAGCACGGGGCGCGGCGGGGAGGGCGGCCGATGAGCGGCCCCTTTCGCCTGCCGCTCGAGGCCAAGCTCCTGCCGCTGCAGCCGGCGCGCGTTCTGCCGGACGGGGTCTTCGAGGGCTATGCCAGCCTCTTCCGCATTCCCGATCTGGGCAAGGACGTGGTCGAGCCCGGAGCCTTCCGCGACAGCCTCGCAAGGCGCGGCCCCTCCGGAGTCAAGCTGCTCTGGCAGCACGATCCGGCCGAGCCGCTCGGACGCTGGCTCAGCCTCGCCGAGGACAGCCGCGGCCTGTTCGTCCGCGGCCGGCTCTCGCTCGCCGTCGCCCGCGCCCGCGAGATCCTCGCGCTCATGCGGGAAGGCGCGATCGACGGCCTCTCGATCGGCTTCCGCCCGGAGCGGGCCCGCAACGAGCCGCGCACCGGGCTTCGCCGGCTCGAGCGCGTCGACCTCTGGGAGGTCTCGATCGTGACCTTCCCGATGCTGCCCCAGGCCCGGATCAGTGCCGTGAAGGCGGCCTGCCGCGGCCCCGCCTTCGCCTGAGCCTCCCTTTCTCTGCCACCCCGAGGAGAATCCATGACCCATCTCGACCATGCCCCCCAGACCAAGGCGGCCGGCGCCGATCTCGCGCTCGCCTTCGAGGATCTGCGCTATACGGTGGAGAGCTACCGCGCCACCAATGACGAGCGCCTCGCCGGGATCGAGGCGCGCGGCGGCTCCGATCCGCTGACCGAGGAGAAGCTCGCCCGCATGGATGCGGCGCTCGACGACGCCATGCGCCGCATCGACCGGCTGACGCTGGAGCGCGCCCGCCCGCCCCTGGGGCAGGAGGGCGAGAATGGCCTCCATCGCGACCCGCTCGTCGCCGAGCACAAGGCGGCCTTCGCCGCCTATGTCCGCACCGGCGAGGCCGGCGGGCTGAAGCGGCTGGAGGCCAAGGCGCTCTCGGCCGGCTCCGGCCCGGATGGCGGCTATCTCGCGCCCTCGACCGTCGAGGGCGAGATCCTGCGCCGCCTCGCCGCCGTCTCGCCGATCCGTTCGCTCGCCACCGTGCGGACGATCTCGTCGGGCACCTACAAGAAGGCCTTCTCCACCGGCGGCCCGGCTTCCGGCTGGGTGGCGGAGACCGCGGCGCGGCCGCAGACCGGCTCCCCGGCCCTGGCCGAGCTCTCCTTCCCGGCGATGGAGCTCTACGCCATGCCGGCCGCGACCCAGACCCTGCTCGACGACGCCGTGGTCAATATCGACCAGTGGATCGCCGAGGAGGTCGAGAGCGCCTTCGCCGAGCAGGAGGGCGCCGCCTTCGTCCACGGCGACGGCACCGACAAGCCCAAGGGCTTTCTCGCCTATCCGACCGTGGCGGAGGGGAGCTGGAGCTGGGGCAATATCGGGGTGCTGAACACCGGCCTCGCCGGCGCCTTCCCGGCCTCGAGCCCGGCCGATGTGCTGGTCGACCTGGTCTATGCGCTGAAGGCCGGCTACCGCCAGAACGCCTCCTTCGTGATGAACCGCAAGACGCAAGGCGCGATCCGCAAGTTCAAGGACGCCAACGGCAACTATCTCTGGCAGCCGCCGGCCTCGGCGGGGGCGGCGGCGACGCTGCTCGGCTTCCCGCTGGTCGAGGCGGAGGACATGCCCAATGTCGCGGCCGATGCCGTTGCGATCGCCTTCGGCGATTTCCGGCGCGGCTACCTCGTCGTCGACCGGGCCGGCGTGCGCATCCTGCGCGATCCCTATTCCGCCAAGCCCTATGTGCTGTTCTACACCACCAAGCGCGTCGGCGGCGGAGTGCAGGACTTCGCCGCGATCAAGGGGCTGAAGTTCGCCGCCTGACCGCGCCGCGCGCTTCGCCTCCGGGCGGATGCGGGGCGCGCGGCCATCGCCTCAGCGCGAGAACCACCAGCTCCAGCCGGAGTCCATCTGCGGCTGGACCGCCTGGTTCGAGCGCTGATCCGCGCCGAGCGCCAGCAACTGGGCGCTCCCGGTCGCGATCCAGTTCTGGTGGTCGCTCACCGGCGTGATCGCGGTGAAGCCGCCGCAGATGCGCCGCGCGCGCGTCTTCAGAGGCCCGCTCGACCAGCTCACGATGCCGACCAGGTCGCGCGAGCGCGCCGCGCCGCGCAGGACCGGGCCGCCGGAATCGCCGCGGCAGGCGCCGGCGCCGGGCGTCTCGCCGCGGGCGCGGATGTCGACCGCGACCTTCACCGTGTTCTGCGTAGTGTAGTTGCCGGCATTGACCAGCCGCGTCTCGCGCAGGCGCCGCGCCGTCTTGCTGTTGTTCTCGGAGGAGAGGCCGTAGCCCGCCATGGTAACGGTCTCTCCCTGCGAGAGGCGCCCGCCCACGGTCAGCGCTTCCATGTCGTCCGGCAGCGGCTGGGCGAGTCGCAGCAGGGCGAGGTCGGTTCCCGGCTGGGTGCGCGGCGTCGTGCCGGGCACGAAGCTCGGATGCGGCAGCACGGCGACCACGAGCTGGCGCCGCGCCCGGAAGCGCGTATCGAGGCTGACGACGCTGACCGAGCCGCCATCCATCAGGCAATGCGCGGCGGTCAGCACGATCTCGGGTGCGATGACCGCCCCGGAGCAGAGTTCGCCCCGGCTGGTCTCGATCCTGACGGTCGAGGCACGGGCGCCCGCGACATCGCGCGAGCTGACGCCGCCGACGACGGCGGATGCGGGCTGCGCCGCGCTCGCGAGAGCGCAGGACAGGGAGAGGATGGCAAGGGAGCGCGCGAGCATGGATCAGATCAACGGAAACGGCAGGACAATCTAGAAGCTGCGCGCCACCAGTCCAGCCCTTCCGTCAGCGCATGCTCGTCCAGCGTGCATTTTCGCGCCACTGTGCCAGCGTTGCGTCGATCCAGCCGCGCTGCGGCCCGACGAGAATGCCCTGGCTGAGCAGGCCGCAACGGCGCCTGCCCGGGCCGGTCGACCAACTGCTCACGGCGACGACACCGGAGCCGCTGAAGATCGGGCCGCCCGAATCGCCCTGGCAGGCCCCCGCGCCGGGCCGCTTGCCCGCACCGGCCGGGTCGGCGGCCCAGAGCAGCACGCGGCCGGGTCCGTAAGGCTCGATCGCCGCCAGCGCGGCGGAGCGATAGGTGCCCGTCGTCCTGGCCTCGCCCTCCTGCGAGACGCCGTAGCCCGCGAGGGTGACCGGAGCGCCGGCGCGCGGCTGGGTGCCGTCGTCGAGCGTCGCGGCGGCGAAGCGTGCCGGCAGTGGCTCCGCCATCCGGATCAGCGCGAGGTCGATCGAACGGCGCCGGTTGCTGACCGCCTGGGCGTCGAATGCGGGGTGCAGGCTGACGGCGGCCGGGGTGATCAGAACCGGCTCGCCCCCGGCGCGCCAGTGAATGCGCAGCTCCGTGCCGCCGGCCGCGCAATGCGCCGCGGTCAGGATGGCGCGGGGCGAGAGCACGATCCCGGTGCAGACGCCGCCGCGGGCGTTCAGCACCATCAGCGTCGCGGCTTCGGCCGGGCCGCCCTCGCGGCCGCCGACGACCGCCTGCGCCGGGGAAAGCCCGAGCCCGCAGGCCAGGCCGAGGCCGAGAAACCAGTTCGCGATCCGCATCGGGGCGCTCCTCCAGGGAGCGCTGATAGCGCGTCGCTTTCCGCAAATGAACCCTCGAAGGGAGCGATCATGACGCCGCTTGCCCTGGAGCCGCCGGCCGTCGAGCCGGTCTCGCTGGCCGAAGCCCGGCTCTTCCTGCGCCTCGACCAGACGGAGGAGGACGAGCTGCTGGCGATGCTGATCACGGCCGCGCGCCTGCTGATCGAGGCGGCTTCGGGCCGCTGCCTCATCGACCAGCACTGGCGGATCGTGCTCGACCGCTGGCCGCAAGGCGCGATTCGCCTGCCGCTGTCCCCCGTCGGCGCGATCCTCGGCGCGCGCGTCTATGACGCGCTCGGCATCGCCCGGCCCGTGGACGCCGCGGCGCTGGTGCTCGACGGGCTGGCCGATCCGCCGCTGATCCGGCTCGCCGGCGAATTGCCCGAGATCGGCCGGGCGCACGGCGCCATCGAGATCGACCTTCGTGCCGGCTATGGCGCGGCCGCCGACGCGGTCCCCGCGCCCCTGCGCCAGGCTGTGCTGCGCCTCGCGGCGCGCTGGTTCGAGGAGCGCGGCGATGTCGCCGGCCGCGACGCGCAGGCGTTGCCGGCGGAGATCATGGCGCTGGTCGCGCCTTACCGCCGCGCGAGGCTCTGATCATGGCGCAGACCAACCCCTCGGCCCTCGGCCGGATGCGGCGCAGGCTCGTGCTGGAAGCCCCGGTCGCGGCGTCGGACGGGCTCGGCGGCGCGACGCGGAGCTTCGCGGCCATCGGGGCCTTCTGGGCGCAGCTCGAATGGCTGTCCGGCGTCGAGCAATGGCGCGAGGGGCGGCCCGAACAGGTTAGGCGCTACCGCGTCACCCTGCGCTGGCGCGGCGATGTCGATGCCGGCAAGCGCCTGCGCGACGGCCCGCGCCTCTTCGATATCCGCACGGCGGCCGATCCCGACGGTTCGCGCCGGCGGCTCGTCTGCCTGGTCGAGGAGATCGTGCCATGAGCGACGCGGTTCTGGCCCTGCGGGCCGCGGTCCAGGCGCGGCTCGCCGCCGATGCGCCGCTGACGGCCCTGATCGGTCCCGATCGCGTCTTCGACGAGGCGCCGCGCGCCCTGCGCGGCCTCTATGTCGTCCATGGCGAGGTCGAGGCGCGCGACTGGTCGGCCGGCGCCGAGCGCGGCTGCGAGCAGGATTTCGCGCTCGTGGTCTGGGCGGCGCAGAGCGGCTCCGCCCGACAGGCGCTGGAAGCCGCCGGGCTGATCGTCGCGGCGCTCGACGAGGCCGATCTCGGGCTCGCGGGCCATAGCCTGGTCAATCTGCGCTGGCTGTCGAGCCGGCTCGCGCGCGAACCGCGCGGCGGGCTGCCCAGCGTGACGATCCGTTTCCGCGCGGCGACCGAGCCGCTCTGAAGATCCGAAACATCGCGACCATCGCAGGAGGCGCCGCATGTCGGCACAGAAGGGCAAGGATCTGCTGCTCAAGGCGGCGGATGGGGAGGGCGGTTTCGCCACCGTCGCGGGCCTGCGCGCCCGCCAGATCGCGTTCAATGCCGAGACGGTCGACGTCACCCATGCGGAATCGGCCGGGCGCTGGCGCGAATTGCTGGAAGGCGCCGGCGTGCGCCGCGCCAGCATCAGCGGCTCGGGCATCTTCAAGGACGCGGCCTCGGACGCGCTGGTGCGCCAGATCTTCTTCGACGGCGCGATCCGCGGCTGGCAGGTGGTCGTACCCGATTTCGGCATCGTCGAAGGGCCGTTCCAGCTCACCAGCCTCGAATATCGCGGCGACCATGCGGCGGAGGTGACCTTCGACCTCTCGCTGGAATCGGCCGGCGCGCTGGCCTTCGCCGTGCTCTGAGGAGGCTCGCATGGTCAATCGTCATCGCGGCGAAACCGCGCTCATGGTCGCGGGCGAGGCCCTGCCGATGCGGCTCACGCTCGGCGCCCTCGCCGAGCTCGAGCACGCCTTCGCGGTCGACAGCCTGCCGGCGCTCGGCCAGCGTTTCGTCTCCGGCCAGCTTTCGGCGCGCGACATCGTCCGCATCATCGCCGCCGGCCTGCGCGGCGCGGGGCAGGCGATCCGCGACGAGGAGGTCGCCGGGCTCGCCTTCGACGGCGGGCTCGCCGGGGCGATCCGGGCCGCCATCCAACTGCTGGAAGCGACCTTCGGCGAAAGCGAGCCGGCCCGCCCTCCGCAGCCGCCGGAGACGTGAGTCCGCCGGCGGCTTTTCCCTGGCGCGAGGCGATGGCCTTCGGGCTCGGCCGCCTCGGCTGGCCGCCGGAGCATTTCTGGGCGGCGACGCCGCGCGAGCTCGCCGCGGCGCTGCGGGCCTGGCGGCGCGAGGCGCCCGGCGGCGCGATCGAGCGCTCCGCCTTCGAGGCGCTGATGGCCGCTTGTCCAGACCGCTGACGAAGCAATCGCAACCCCATTCCGAAGAGGACGGCCATGGCCGACGAAAGCCTCACCGACAGCCTGCGTCTCTCCGACCTGCGGACGATGGATACGCTGACGCAATCGCTCAACCGTTCCTCGGAGAGCTTCGGCAAGTCGATCGTCACCGCCTTCTCGCGCGGCGTTATCGAGGGCAAGCGCTTCGAGGACGTCCTGCGCAGCGTCGGCCGGTCGATGACCGACAGCCTGCTCAAGACGGCGCTGAAGCCGCTGCAGACCGGCCTCTCCAACCTGCTCGGAACCGGGATCAAGAGCCTGAGCGGGCTGCTCAGCGGGGGGCTCGGCTCGCTGGCGGGCGGCGGCGCCTCCCTCTCCGTCGCCCCCTTCGCCGAGGGCGGGATCGTCGCCTCGCCCGCCTATTTCCCGACCGGGCGCGGCCTCGGCCTGATGGGCGAGCGCGGCGCCGAGGCGATCATGCCGCTTTCGCGCGGCCCCGACGGGCGCCTGGGCGTGCGCGCGGCCGGCAGCCCGGCCCGGCCGCTCAGCGTCACGGTCCAGGTCGCGACGCCCGATGCCGAGAGCTTCCGCCGCTCCGAGGCGCAGGTCTCGGCCGCCATCGCCCGCGCCGTCGCGCGCGGCAGCCGGGCGCTCTGAGGAGGGTTGCGATGAGCGATTTCCACGAGGTCCGCTTCCCGATCGACGTGGCGCGCGGCGCGCGCGGCGGCCCGCAGCGCCAGACCCAGATCGTCACCCTGGCCTCCGGCCGCGAGGTCCGCAACAGCCGCTGGGCCGATTCGCGCCGGCGCTACGACGCCGGCCTCGGCGTGCGCTCCTTCGACGCGCTCGCCGCCGTCGTCGCCTTCTTCGAGGAGCGGCGCGGCCGGCTCTACGGCTTCCGCTGGCGCGATCAGCTCGACTGGAAGAGCGGGCCGCCCTCGCGGGCGCCGGCCGCGAGCGACCAAGTGATCGGCATCGGCGACGGCTTCAATGCCGGGTTCCAGCTCTGCAAGGATTACGGCGAGGGCGCCTCGGCCTATCGGCGCCTCGTCGCCAAGCCCCAGGCGGGCAGCGTGCTGGTCGCGGTCGATGGCGTGGCGCAGGCGCCCGAGGCCTTTTCCTGCGAGGCGACGACCGGGCGCGTGACCTTCGCGCCCGATCATCTTCCTCCGCCCGGTGCCGTGGTCACGGCCGGCTTTGCCTTCGACGTTCCCGTCCGCTTCGACACCGATGCGATCGAGCTCGACCTGTCCGCCTTCGAGGCCGGCGAGATTCCGCACATCCCGGTCGTCGAGATCCTGCCCTGAGGCCGCTATGCGCGCGATTCCCCCCGATCTGGCCGTCCATCTCGAAGGCGGCGCCACGACCCTGTGCCGCTGCTGGAGCCTGACGCGCCGCGACGGAGTCGTCCTCGGCTTCACCGACCATGACAGGCCGCTGGAGCTCGAAGGCATCGCCTTCGCCGCCGTCACCGGGCTCGAGGCGGCCGAGGCCACGGCCGAGCTCGGCTTCGCGACGGGAGGCGGCGACGTTGCCGGTGCGCTCGCCGCCACCGGGCTGAACGAGGCCGATCTGGCGCGGGGCCTTTACGACGACGCCCGCCTGCGCATCTGGCTGGTGAACTGGGCCGAGCCGGGCCAGCACGTGCTGCTGGACGAGGGCTTCGTCGGCGAGGTCAGGCGCGGCGAGAGCGGCTTCACCGCCGAGGTGAGGAGCTTCGCCAAGGCGTTCGACGAGGAGCGCGGCCGGCTCTATCTGCGCGCCTGCTCGGCCGATCTCGGCGACGCGCGCTGCGGCGTCGCAGTGAGCGCGGCGGCGGCGGTCGTGGCCGCGAGCGACGGGCGCCTCGCCCTCTCGGCCGCGGGGCTGGAGGGCCATGCCGACGGGCATTTCACCGGAGGCCGGCTGGTTTTTACGGCCGGGGCCAATGCCGGCTTCGCCAGCGAGGTCAAGCGCCACGGGCGCGAGGGCGCTCTGGCGGTCTTTCAGCTCTGGCAGGCCGCTCCGCTGCCGATCGCGCCCGGCGACGCCTTCGGCGTGACGCCGGGCTGCGACAAGAGCTTCGCGACCTGCCGGGCGAAATTCGGCAATGGCGTCAATTTCCGCGGCTTCCCGCATATGCCGACCTCCGATTTCATCATCGGCGGCGTCCGGCCCGGCGATGGCGCGCTCGACGGCGGGAGCCTGTTCCGATGAGGCGCGCCGAGATCGTCGCGGCGGCGCGCGAATGGCTCGGCACGCCCTACCACCACCAGGCTTCCCTGCGCGGCGTCGGCTGCGACTGCCTCGGGCTGGTGCGCGGGCTCTGGCGCGAACTCTGCGGGCCGGAGCCCGAGGCGCCGCCGCCCTATTCGCCGCACTGGGCTGAAAGCCTGGGGCAGGAGACCCTGGCGCTGGCGGCGCTGCGCCATCTCGCCCCGGTCCCGCCGGCCGAGGCCAAGCCCGGGGACGTGCTGCTCTTCCGCTGGCGCGAGCACCTGCCGGCGAAGCATTGCGCCGTGCTGAGCGCGCCCGACCGCATCATCCACGCCCATGACGGCGCCGCCGTCGCCGAGGTCGCCTTCACCGGCTGGTGGCGGCGCCATCTCAGCCATGCCTTTTCCTTTCCCGGAGCAACCGACTGATGGCGACGCTTCTTCTGCAGGTGGCGGGCGCGGCCCTCGGCACGGCGCTGGGCGGGCCGCTGGGCGGGGCCGTCGGCCAGGCGCTCGGCGGCCTCGCCGGCGCGACCATCGACCAGGCCTGGCTCGGCGGCGCCGGCGGCAACAAGGTGGTCGAAGGCCCGCGGCTGAAGGAGGTCAACGGGCTGGCATCGACGGAGGGAGCGGCGATTGCGCGCCTCTATGGCCGGGCGCGGCTCGGCGGCCAGCTCATCTGGGCGACGCGCTTCGAGGAGGAGATCCAGCTCTCGATCACCCGCACCAAGAGCGGCGGCAAGGGCGGGCGCTCGCAGAAGACCTACGAGACCAGCTACAGCTACCACGCCAATCTCGCGATCGGCCTCTGCGAGGGGCCGATCGCCTTCATCCGCCGCATCTGGGTCGACGGCCGAGAGCTCGACGTGAACACCGTCGCGATGCGCGTCCATCACGGCGACGAAGCGCAGGAGCCCGACCCGCTGATCCTCGCCAAGGAAGCGGGCGAGGCGCCGGCCTATCGCGGGCTCGCCTATGTCGTCTTCGAGCGCTTTCCGCTGGCGGATTACGGCAACCGGGTCCCGCAGTTCGATTTCGAGGTGGTGCGCGCCGTCGAGGGGCTGGGCGCCATGATCCGCGCCGTGGCGCTGACGCCGGGCGCCGGCGAGTTCGTCTACGACATCCGGCCGGTCAGCCACGAGCCGGAGGCCGGCGTCACCGAAAGCCTGACCCGCCACCAGCTCTATGGCGGCGCGGATGTCGATACCGCGCTCGGCCACCTCGTCGCGCTCTGCCCGAACCTGCGGAGCGTCTCGCTGGTGCTGTCCTGGTTCGGGGACGATCTGCGCGTCGGCTCCTGCAGCGTCGCGCCGCGCGTCGAAGTTTCGCACAAGCCGACGCTCGGCGCCGCATGGTCGGTGGCGGGCCTGAGCCGCGCCGCCGCCCGGCCGGTCAGCCAGATCGACGGCCGCCCAGCCTTCGGCGGCACGCCCTCCGACGAGAGCATCGTCGCGCTGATCCGGCGCCTGCGCTTCGACTACGGGCTGGAGGTGGTGCTCTACCCCTTCCTGATGATGGACATTCCCGCCGGGAACGGACTTCCCGACCCCCATTCGGGCAACTCCGGCCAGCCGCGCTATCCCTGGCGCGGCCGCATCACCTGCGATCCGGCGCCGGGCCGCCCCGGCAGCCCGGAAGGCGGCCCGGGCCTCGCGGCCCAGCTCGCGGCTTTCGTCGGCACCGTGTCGCCGGCCGATATGAGCGCGGTCGGCGGCACGATCCTCTGCGCCCGGCCGGAGGAGTGGTCCTATCGCCGGCAGGTGATGCATTGCGCCATGCTGGCGCAGGCGGCGGGCGGCGTCGAAGGCTTCGTCATCGGTTCGGAGCTGCTCGGGCTGACGCGTCTGCGCGGCGCGGGAGGCGGCTATCCGATGGTCGATCACCTCGTCGCCGTCGCCGCCGATGTCCGCGCGATCCTGCCGGCGGCGACGCTGACCTACGCCGCCGACTGGACCGAATACGGCGCCGATGCCCGCGACGGCGGCGCCGATATCGACTTCCCGCTCGATCCGCTCTGGGCCTCGCCCGCGATCGGGGCGATCGGCATCGACTATTACCCGCCGCTCTCGGACTGGCGGGATTCCGCCGGGCATGCCGACGCCGCGCTGGCTCGCGGGCCGGCCGATCTCGCCTATCTGCGCGAAAGGCTGATGTCGGGTGAAGCCTATGACTGGTATTATGCCGACGAGGCCGGCCGGAGCGCGCAGGAGCGGCTGCCGATCGGCGACGGCGCCTATGGCAAGCCATGGCTGTTCCGCCCGAAGGATCTCGCCGGCTGGTGGAGCAATCCGCATATCCGCCGCAGCGGTGGGGTCGAGACCGGCGCCACCGCCTTCGTACCCGGGGCCAAGCCGATCTGGCTGACCGAGATCGGCGTGCCGGCCGTCGACAAGGGCGCGAATGCGCCGAACGTCTTCCCGGACCTGAAGTCGGACGAGGGCGGGGTGCCGCCCTTTTCGAGCGGCGCCCGCGACGACCTCGTTCAGGCCCGCGCGCTGGAGGCCATCCTGTCGGGCTTTGATCCGGCCCGCGCCGGCTTCGAGGCGGCGCGCAACCCGGTTCACCCGGCCACCGGCATCCGCATGGTCGATCCGGCGCATGTCTTCGTCTGGAACTGGGACGCCCGGCCTTTTCCCGCCTTCCCCGACCTTTCCGGCATCTGGGCTGACGGCAGCAATTTCGAGGCCGGCCACTGGCTCAACGGGCGCCTGGAAGGCACGCCGGTCGACCGGCTCGTGGCGAAGCTGCTCGCCGATTTCGGCCTGCCGCCGGCCGACCGCATCGCCGTCGACGGCTTCCTCGACGGCTATCTGCTCGACCGGCCGCTCTCGGCCAGGCAGGCGCTGGAGCCGCTCGCCCAGGCCTTCGGCTTCGACGCCACCATGAGTTCCGGCGCCCTGCGCTTCGAGGGGCGGGGCGGGTCGGTCTCGTACCGGCTCGGTTCGGACGACCTGGTTCTCGACGGCGACGGAGAGCCGTTCAGCCTGCGCCGCATGCAGGAAACCGAGCTGCCCCTCGAATTGCGGCTGGGCTTCGGCGATGCCGAGAACGACTATCGCAACGCCGCGGCCCGCTCGCGCCGCCTGGCCGGTGCGGCGCGCCGCGAGGTGGCCGTCGAAACCGCGATCGTCACGCGCATGGCCGAGGGGCAGCGCCTCGCCGACCAGCGCCTGCAGGAGGCCTGGGCCGCGCGCGAGACGCTCGAATGCGAGGTCTCGCCCCGCTGCCTCGCCCTCGAGCCGGGCGACGTCGTGGCCCTGCCGGTGCAGGGCGCCGACCGGCTGTTCCGCATCACGCGGATCGCCGACGGGCCGACGCGGCGCCTGTCGGGGCGGCTGGTCGAGCCGGCGATCTACCGGAGCACGGGCATCAAGGGCGGCGAGCGGCCGCCCCGCCTCCCGCCGGCGGTGCCCGGGCGGCCCCTGGCGGTGCCGCTCGCCTTGCCGATCGTCGCGGGCCAGCCTCCGGCCCTGCTTTCGCTGGCGGGCTTCGCCGCGCCATGGCCCGGCACCCTGGCGGTCTGGCGCGCGGGAGACAGCGGCCTCTTCGATCTCGCCGGCTTCGTCGAGGCGCCTTCGATCGTCGGCGAGACCTTGACCGACTTCCCCCCGGGGCCGCTCTGGCGCAGCGACCGGAGGGCGGTGCTGGAGGTGAGGCTGCGCGGCGGGGTGCTGTCCTCCGTGCCGGAGGAGCGGGCCCTGGCCGGGGCCAATGCGCTGGCCCTCGTCGACGCCGCCGGCGTCATCGAGCTCGTCACCGTCGCGGAGGCCGAGCTGATCGGCCCGCAGAGCTTCCGCCTTTCGGGCTTCCTGCGCGGGCTGGGCGGTTCGGAAGCGGCCGCGGGGCGGCTCCTGCCGGCCGGGGCGCGCGTCGTCGTGCTCGACGGCGCGGCGGTGACGCTGACGAGCGATCTCTCCGATCTCGGCCGGTCCCTGCGCTACAGGGTCGGCCCGGTGCGGCAGGATGTCGGGGACCCGGCGATGGCGGAGTTCGCCGTCACGGTCGCCGCCCCGGCGCTGCTTCCGCTCGCGCCGGTGCGGGTGAAGGCGCGCCGGGGCGAGGCCGGCATCGCCCTGAGCTGGATCCGCCGCACGCGCATCGACGGCGATTCCTGGGATCTGGCCGAAGTGCCCCTCGGGGAGGAGAGCGAGCGCTACGAGGTCGCGATCCTCGACGGTTCCGCTGCCGTGGACAGAGCGATCGTGAACGAACCCGCATGGATCTATCCGGCGGCGCGCGAGATCCTCGCTTTCGGCGCTGCCCAGTCCGAGATCGCGGTGTCGCTGCGCCAGCGCAGCGCGACGGTCGGCGCCGGGCAGGAATGGCGCGGCCGGGTCGCCGTCGCCTGACCCGGCCGCCGGCCGGGCCTGTGGACGGGGCGGCATGTTCATGGCGTATTCACGCATGCGGGGCTAAGCCATGACGATGTCGCCGGTCGAACCCATCCTTGCGCTCGCGCTCCTGGCTTCCGCGCCGGCTCCCATCCTTCGCGTCGACAATCCGGCGCCGATGTCCTGCCTTTCCTCCGACGAAACGCGGTCGGTGGTCGCCGAGGGCCGCGTCATCCAGCCGGCCGATGCCTCGCGCCATGCCCGCCGCGCCGCGCCGGGCGAGGTCGTGCGCATCCGCCTCTGTCGGCAGGGCGAGGATTTCGTGTATGTGGTGACGACGCTGAAGCGCGACGGCAAGGTCGCGCGCGTGACGCTGGAAGGACAGTCCGGCAAGGTGGCCACCATCCGGTGACGCCGGATTCGAGAACGGAGCGAACCGACCGTGAGACTGCTCGTCGTCGAGGACGACAAGGACCTCAACCGCCAGATCGTCACGGCGCTCGAGAATGCGGGCTACGCCGTCGACAAGGCATTCGACGGCGAGGAAGGGCTCTTCCTCGGCGAGACCGAGCCCTATGACGCGGTGATCCTCGATCTCGGCCTGCCGAAGGTCGACGGCGTCGCGGTGCTGCAGGGCTGGCGCAGGGCCGGCAAGACCATGCCCGTGCTGATCCTGACCGCGCGCGATCGCTGGAGCGACAAGGTCGGGGGCTTCGACGCCGGCGCCGACGACTATGTCGTCAAGCCCTTCCATGTCGAGGAGCTGCTGGCGCGGGTGCGCGCCCTTCTGCGCCGTGCCGCCGGCCATGCCACCTCCGAGCTCGTCTGCGGGCCGGTCCGGCTCGATACGCGCGCCAGCCGCGTCGTGGTCGACGGCAACCCGGTGAAGCTGACCTCCCACGAATACCGTCTCCTCTCCTATCTGATGCACCATCAGGGCCGTGTGGTCTCGCGCACCGAGCTCGTCGAGCATCTCTACGATCAGGATTTCGACCGCGATTCGAACACGATCGAGGTCTTCGTCGGCCGTTTGCGCAAGAAGCTCGGCGTTGAGATCATCGAGACCGTCAGGGGGCTCGGCTATATCGCCGCGGCGCCGGAAAAGGTCTGACCCGGGCTCATGCCGTTCAGGTCCCATCGCTTCTCGCTGGGCGCGCGGCTGTTCCTCTCGGCGGCTTTCTGCTGCGTGCTGATCCTCGTCCTGGCCGGCGTGGGCCTGACCACCTTCTACCGCCGCTCCGCCGAGCGGGGCTTCGACGAGCGCCTTTCGGTCTACATCAAGCAGCTCGTCGCCGATCTCGCCGCGCCGCCCGAGACCGAGCGCCAGACGGTGGGCGACCTCGGCGAGCCGCGCTTCGACCTGCCGCTGACCGGCTGGTACTGGCAGATCGTACGGCTGGACGGCGAGCGGCCGACGATCCGCTCCTCACGCTCGCTGGTCGGCGGCCAGCTTCCCAAGCTGCTCGACCAGGACATCGCGCCGAACAGCCGGGGCCTGCGCGAGAGCTATGTCTCCGGGCCGGACGACCGCCTGCTGCGCATCCTCGAACGCGAGATCGATGTCGGCGAGGACGGGCGCTTCACGGTCGCGGTCGCCGCGCCCGCCGACGAGATCGAGGGCGACATCCAGGATTTCCGCTTCGCGCTGACGATGACCTTCGTGCTGCTCGGCCTGATCCTGGTGGCCTCGACGCTGGTGCAGGTCCGCTTCGGCCTGCGTCCGCTGGTGCGGCTGCGGGCGGCGGTCGGGACCGTGCGCACGGGCGAGGCCCCGCGCATCCTCGGCGACTACCCGCCCGACCTCGCCCCGCTCGCCGGCGAGCTCAACCAGCTCATCGACACCAATCGCGAGATCCTGGAGCGGGCGCGCACCCAGGTCGGCAACCTCGCCCATGCGCTCAAGACCCCGCTCAGCGTGATGATGAACGAGGCGGCGGCCGGCTCCGGCGAGGCGCATCTGGCGCAGACGGTGAAGGCGCAGACGGCGGTGATGCGCGACCAGGTCCAGTATTATCTCGACCGGGCGCGGGCCGCGGCGCTCTCCGGGGCGCTGGGCGGGGTGACCGAGGTCGCGCCCTCGCTGGAGGCCCTGCTGCGCACCTTCATGAAGATCTCGCAGGAGCGCGGCATCCGCGGCAGCCATACCGTGCCCGGCCGCCTGCGCTTCCGCGGCGAGAAGCAGGATTTCGAGGAAATGCTCGGCAACCTGCTCGACAACGCCTTCAAATGGGCGGGCACCCGGGTCGAGGTCTCGCTGGAGCCGGGGACGGGCAACCCCGGCGAGCCTCTGGCCCTGCTCATCGACGATGACGGGCCGGGCCTGCCGGAAGCGGCCATGGCCGAGGTGTTGAAGCGCGGCCGCCGCCTCGACGAGTCCACGCCGGGCTCCGGCCTCGGCTTGTCGATCGTCGTCGATCTCGCCAAGCTTTATGGCGGAGAGCTGGCGTTGTATCGCTCGCCGCTCGGCGGCCTGCGGGCGCGCCTGGTCCTTCCCTCGGTCTAGCCGGGCCGCGTGACCCTTTGTCACCATGAACCGGCGGAGCCGATTGATTATGAACACGCGATGATGATCTGGGCGGTTTTTGCGGCGATGACGGGAGCGGCGATTTTCGCCTTGCTCTGGCCGCTGAGCCGCGTCTCGCTGCAGGGCTTCGCCGATACGGCCGATGCCCGCAGCCTCTATCGCTCGCAGCTCGGCGAGATCGACCGGGATGTCGCCCGCGGCCTGATCGCCGCGGAGGAGGCGGATGCCGCGCGCGTCGAGGCCGGCCGGCGCCTGCTGCGCGCCGCGGGAGACGAGGTCTCCCCGGCCGGCGAGACGGAGCCCTCGCTGCGCCGCCGCCGCGCCAGCTCGGCCCTGATGCTGTCGCTGGTGCCCCTCCTGGCCCTGCTCGTCTACGGCAGCTACGGATCGCCCGATGCGCCCGATCAGCCGCTGGCCGCGCGGCTGGCGAAGGCGGGAGCGCAGCAGGATTTCGCGGTGATCTTCGCGCGCATGGAGGCGCATCTGGCCGCCCATCCGGCCGATGCCAGGGGCTGGACGCTGATCGCGCCGATCTATCTGCGCCAGGGGCGCTACGACGACGCGGCCAACGCCTTCGCCTCCGCCCTGCGCCATGGCAGGGCGAGCGCCGAACTGTGGTCCGGCCTCGGCGAGGCCCGGACGCTGGCGGCCGAGGGCGTCGTCACGGCGGCCGCCCGCGAAGCCTTTTCCGACGCGCTGAAGCTCGACCCGCGCAATCCGCAGGCGCGCTATTATCTCGCTCTGGCGCAGGAGCAGGACGGCGACACGCAGGGCGCGGCCGGCTCGCTGAAGCGGCTTCTGGCCGATACGCCGCCCGACGCCCCCTGGGCGGCGCCGGTGCGGGACCGGCTCGCGCGCCTGGAGGGGGCGGCAGGGGGCGAGGCGATCGCCGCCTTGCCCGAGGCCGAGCGCCAGCAGGCGATCCGGGGCATGGTCGAGGGCCTGGCCGGGCGGCTGGAGGCCGGCGGCGGGACGCTGGCCGAATGGACGCGCCTGATCCGCGCCCGCGCCGTGCTCGGCCAGAAGGAAGAGGCCCGGCAGGCCGTGAAGACGGCCCGCGAAAGGCTGGCCGGGGACGCATCCGCCCTTGCGGCGATCGAGGCGCTGGCCCATGAACTGGCCTTGAAGGAGGCCGCGCCATGACGGCTGCCCAGACGACACGGCAATGGCCCGCCAAGCGGCGCATGACGCGCAAGCAGCGCCGGCTGAGCATGATCGCCGCCGCCGGCGCGGTTCTGGCGCTCGCCGCCGGGCTGGTGCTCTTCGCCATGCGCGACAGCATCGTCTTCTTCTACGGTCCCACCGAGATCGCCGAGAAGGGCGTCGCGCCCGGGACCCGGATGCGGCTGGGCGGGCTGGTGGAGACGGGCTCCGTGCAACGCGGCCCGGGCCAGCGCGTCGCCTTCGCCGTGACCGACGGCAGGAGCACGGTGAAGGTGAGCTATGACGGGCTGCTGCCCGACCTGTTCCGCGAGGGGCAGGGCGTCGTGACCGAAGGCATCTTCGAGGGCGCCGGGCGCTTCAAGGCGGATTCCGTGCTGGCCAAGCACGACGAGACCTATATGCCGCGCGAGGTCGCCGACACCCTCAAGAAGCAGGGGCACTGGCAGGGCGAGGCGGGCGCCGCCGCCCCCGCCAAGCCGTGAGCCGGGCATGATCGTCGAGATCGGACATTATGCGCTGGCGCTGGCGCTCGGGGTTTCCGTCATCCAGGCGCTGGTGCCGCTCTGGGGCCTGTCGCGGCAGGACCGGGCGCTCGCGGCCGTCGGCACCAGCGCGGCGCTGATCGGCTTCGCCCTGGTGGCGCTGTCCTTCGCGGCGCTGGTCGCATCCTATGTCCGCTCCGATTTCTCGGTCGCCAACGTCTTCGAGAACTCGCATTCGGCCCAGCCGCTCCTCTACAAATTCACCTCCGTCTGGGGCAACCACGAAGGCTCGCTGCTGCTCTGGGTGCTGATCCTGACCCTGTTCGGGGCGCTGGTGGCGCTGTCGCACCGTTCGCTGCCGCCGCGCCTGCGCGCCGGCGCGCTGGCGGCGCAGGGGCTGGTCGCGGCGGCCTTCCTCGCCTTCACCCTGTTCACCTCGAACCCGTTCCGGCGGCTTTCGCCCGCGCCGGCCGAGGGGCAGGACCTCAACCCGATCCTTCAGGATCTCGGCCTCGCGATCCATCCGCCGCTGCTCTATATCGGCTATGTCGGCTTCTCGATGACCTACGCCTTCGCGGTCGCCGCGCTGATCGACGGGCGCATCGACGCGATGTGGGCGCGCGCCGTCCGCCCCTGGACGCTGCTCGCCTGGACCTTCCTGACGCTGGGCATCGCCATGGGCTCCTACTGGGCCTATTACGAGCTCGGCTGGGGCGGCTGGTGGTTCTGGGACCCGGTCGAGAACGCCTCCTTCATGCCCTGGCTCGCCGGCACGGCGCTGATCCATTCGACCGTGGTGATGGAGAAGCGCGACGCGCTCAAGGTCTGGACGATCCTGCTCGCGATCCTGACCTTCTCGCTCTCGCTGCTCGGCACCTTCGTCGTCCGCTCCGGTGTGCTGACCTCGGTGCATTCCTTCGCCACCGACCCGGCGCGCGGCCTGTTCATCCTGCTGATCCTGGTCTTCTTCGTCGGCGGCTCGCTCGCGCTCTTCGCCTGGCGGGCGCCGCTCCTGCGCCAGGGCGGCCTGTTCGCGCCGGTCTCGCGCGAGAGCGCGCTGGTCGTGAACAACATCTTCCTCGCCACCGCCTGCGCCACCGTCTTCGTCGGCACGCTCTATCCGCTCGCGCTGGAGATGCTGACCGGCGACAAGATCTCGGTCGGCGCGCCCTTCTTCAACGCGACCTTCGTGCCGGTCGTCGTGCCGCTGCTGCTTTTGCTCCCGATCGGCCAGTCGCTCGCCTGGAAGCGCGGCGACCTGCTCGGCGCGGCCCAGCGCAACGCCGCCGCCTTCGCCATCGCGGCCGTCGCGGCGCTGGCGCTGATCGCCTTCACGCGCGGCGGCCCGGTCCTGGCGCCGCTCGGCGTGGGGCTCGGGCTCTTCCTCGTGCTCGGAGCCGGCTTCGACCTGGCCGAGCGCGTCGTCGCCCGCGCCAGCGGCTGGCCGGCGATGCTGTCGCGGGCGCGGGGGCTGCCGCGCTCGGCCTGGGGCACGGCGCTGGCGCATGCCGGCATCGGGCTCAGCATCATCGGCATCGCGGCGGCCGCCTGGAGCAGCGAGGCGATCGCGGTGCTGAAGCCCGGCGAGCGCCTGACCGCGGGGCGCTATACCGTCGTCCTCGAATCCGTCCTGCCGCGCACCGGCCCGAATTTCCGGGCCGAGGTGGCGCGCTTCCAGCTCTTCTCCGGCGACCGGGAGCTGGCGCCGCTCGAAGCCTCGAAGCGGGTCTACACCGCCCGCGCCATGCCGACCACGGAAGCCGGCATCCATACGGACTGGCTGAGCCAGGCCTATGTCAGCCTAGGCGAGGGCCAGGATGGCGGCCTCGCCGTCCGGCTCTACGACAAGCCGCTGATCCTGCTGATCTGGATCGGCGCGATCGTCATGGCCTTCGGCGGCGCCCTGTCGCTGACGGATCGCCGCTTCCGCCTGGCGGCGCCGCGCCGGGCCGCGCCGGCCGCGGCGGCGCAGCCGGCGGAGTGAGGCGCATGCGCCGCCTGCTCCTGGCCCTGGCCTTCCTCGCTCTCGCCCTGCCGGCCGCCCATGCGGTGCAGCCGGACGAGGTCCTCAAGGATCCGGTCCTCGAGCAGCGGGCGCGCGCGATCTCGAGCGGCCTGCGCTGCCTGGTCTGCCAGAACCAGTCGATCGACGATTCCAACGCGCCGCTGGCGCGCGACCTGCGGCTGCTCGTGCGCGAGCGCCTGACGGCCGGCGACAGCGACAAGGCGGTGCTCGACTTCGTCGTCGCCCGCTATGGCGACTTCGTCCTGCTGCGCCCGCCCTTCAACGCGCATACGGTCCTGCTCTGGAGCGCGCCCTTCCTGATCCTGCTGGGGGGCGCCGCCTTCGCCTGGCGCCGGCGCCGCGGCCCGGCGACGCCCGGGGCGGCCGCGCCCCTGACCGCCGAGGAGCAGCGGCGCCTCGAAGGGCTGCTCAGGGAAAAGCAGGACTGAAGCGTCGGCGCCGCGAAGCCGCTTCAGGCGCCGCCTCTGCGCCCCGCCGGGGCGGCGGAAACCTTACGAAATCGTCATCTTCAGGCCAAAACCGCGTAAGGCGCCCGGCTTCATGGTGATCCTCACGAGCAGGGGACGACAACCCTGTCGCTCCAAGAGGTTCTCATCATGACGACACAAAACACGAACCGGAAGTCCTTCCTGCGGCGCGGCACCCTTCTCGCCGGCACCGCCATCCTCGGCATCGGCCTCGTCGCCGGCATCGCCGACACCGCCTTCATGCAGAACGACCGGGCCTATGCCCAGCCGATCGAGCTCTCGGGCACCCAGACCCAGCTTCCCTCCTTCGCCGACCTGGTCGACAAGGTGAAGCCGGCCGTCGTCTCGGTGCGCGTCAAGACCGAGGTCGCCTCGACCTCCGACCAGCAGAATCTCGACGACCTGCCGCCGCAGCTTCGCCGCTTCTTCCGCGAGTTCGGCGGCGAGGAGGGCGGCCGCATGGGGCGTCCGAAACCGCAGATCGGCATGGCCCAGGGCTCCGGCTTCTTCGTCAGCCAGGACGGCTACGTCGTGACCAACAACCATGTCGTCGAGCATGCGGTCGACGTCCAGCTCGTCACCGACGCCGGCAAGACCCTGGAGGCCAAGGTCATCGGCACGGATCCGCGCTCGGACCTCGCCCTGCTCAAGGTCAAGGACGGCGGCAGCTTCCCCTATGTGAAGCTCGCCGACGCCAAGCCGCGCATCGGCGACTGGGTGCTGGCGATCGGCAACCCCTTCGGGCTCGGCGGCACGGTCACGGCCGGCATCGTCTCGGCGCAGGGGCGCGACATCGGCTCCGGCCCCTATGACGACTTCCTGCAGATCGACGCGCCGATCAACCGCGGCAATTCGGGCGGCCCGACCTTCAACGGCAATGGCGAGGTCGTCGGCGTCAACACCGCGATCTACTCGCCCTCGGGCGGCAATGTCGGCATCGCCTTCGCGATCCCGGCCTCGACCGTCAAGCAGGTCGTCGACCAGCTCAAGAAGGACGGCAAGGTGGCGCGCGGCTTCATCGGCGTGCAGATCCAGCCGGTGACCCGCGAGATGGCCGACGCGATCGGCCTCAAGGAGGCGAAGGGCGCGCTCGTCGCCGAGGCGCAGAGCAACGGTCCGGCCGCCAAGGCGGGCATCCGCCGCGGCGACACCATCACCGCCGTCAACGGCGAGGAGATCAAGGACGCCCGCGACCTGTCGCGCAAGATCGCGAACTTCGCGCCCGGCACCAAGGCCACGATCACCCTCTACCGCGAAGGTCATTCCCGCGACGTGACCTTCGAGGTCGGCCGCCAGCCCGCGGCCTGAGCGTAGCTGGCTGGTCTCCCGGTTTCCTGTCGCCCCAGCCGGGAAGACCAGCCGTCGCGGCGGCAGGCCGGATGCGTATCGTCCGGCCTGCCGTTTTTTGTTTTTGGCGAGCGAGATGAGCGGGCTACACGGAAATGCATCGTCATTCCGGGGCAAGCCGGAGGCCCGAGCCCGGAACCCGGAACCGATGCCTTGTGAGATAAGGGCGATAAGTGATCGCTCATGGCCGCAAGGGGCGCCGGTTCCGGGTTCCGGGCTCTTCGCTACGCGAAGCCCCGGAATGACGGCTGTATTTCCGATCGACCGGAAAGGTTCTAGTTTCGAGCCATGCGACTCCTGATCGTCGAAGATGATGCCGAGGCTGCGGCCTATCTGACGAAAGCCTTCCGCGAGGTCGGCCATGTCGCCGATCATGCGCCCGACGGGCTCGAAGGCTATGCCATGGCCGAGGGCGGCGGCTACGACGTGCTGGTCATCGACCGCATGCTGCCCCGCCTCGACGGCCTGTCGCTGATCCGCTCCCTGCGCGAGCAGAAGGACGAGACGCCGGCGCTGATCCTTTCGGCTCTGGCCCAGGTCGACGACCGCGTGAAGGGCCTGCGCGCCGGCGGCGACGACTATCTGCCCAAGCCCTATGCCTTCTCCGAGCTGCTCGCCCGCGTCGAGGTGCTGGCGCGCCGCCGCGGCGCCCCGGCGGCCGAGCCCACGACCTATCGCGTCGGCGAATTGCTGCTCGACCGGCTGGCCCATCGCGTCACGCGCGAGGGACAGGAGATCGTGCTCCAGCCGCGCGAGTTCCGTCTGCTCGAATATCTGATGAAGCATGCCGGACAGGTCGTGACCCGCACCATGCTGCTGGAGAACGTCTGGGACTATCACTTCGACCCCCAGACCAACGTCATCGACGTGCATGTCAGCCGCCTGCGCTCGAAGATCGACAAGGGTTTCGAGCATCCGATGATCCACACCATCCGCGGCGCGGGATACATGGTCCGTGACGGCACCCTTTGAGGCTCCCCAGCGCAAGCGCTCGAAATTCCTGCCGACGCTGTTCCGCACCACGGCGTTCAAGCTGACGGCGGTCTATCTCGTCATCTTCGCGCTCTTCGCCGCCTTCGTGCTCGGCTATGTCGCCTGGAACGCGCAGCGCCTGCTGAGCGACCAGATCCGCTCGATCATTGACGCCGAGATCCAGGGCCTGGCCGAGCAGGCGCGCCAGGGCGGCATCCGCCGGCTGGTCAACATCGTCGAGCGCCGCTCGCGCGCGCCGGGGGCCTCGCTCTATCTGGTGACGACGCCGGTCGGCGAGCGTGTCGCCGGCAATGTCGAGGCGATCCCGCCCGGCACGCTCGACAAGACCGGCGAGAGCGAGATCGAATACGCCCGCACCAGCGAAACCATCGACACGCCGAGCCATGCGATCGTGCGCGTCTTCGTGCTGCCGGCCGGCTTCCGCCTGCTGGTCGGGCGCGACGTCGAGGAGCGCGACCGGCTCGGCGCGGTGATCCGCCGGGCCATCGGCTGGTCCTTCGCGCTGATCTTCGTGCTCGGCTGCTTCGCGAGCTGGTTCGTGGCCCGGCGGGTGCTCCGGCGCATCGACGGCATGACCGAAACCGCCCACGGCATCATGGAGGGCGACCTCAAGGGCCGGCTCGCCATCGCCGGCACCGGCGACGAGCTCGACCGCCTCGCCCTCAACCTCAACGCCATGCTCGACCGCATCGGCGAGCTGATGGCGGGCATGCAGCAGGTCACCGACAACATCGCCCACGACCTCAAGACCCCGCTGACGCGCCTGCGCAACCGGGCCGAGGAGGCGCTGCGCACCGCCAAGTCGCCCGACGCATTGCGCGCGGCGCTCGACGGCGCGATCGAGGAGGCCGACAACCTCATCCGCGTCTTCAACGCGCTGCTGATGATCGCCCGGCTCGAGGCCGGCCGGGTCAGCGACACCATGGCCGATCTCGATCTCTCGGAGATCGTCTCCGGGGTGGCCGAGCTCTACGAACCGCTGGCGGAGGAGGCGGGGCTCGCGCTCGTCGGCGACGTCGCGCCCGGCCTCCACATCGTCGGCAATCGCGAATTGATCGGCCAGGCCCTGGCGAATCTGATCGACAACGCCCTGAAATACGGCCGCCCGCAGGATGGCGGCGAGGCTGCGGTCACCGTCGCCGCGCGGCGCGTCGGCGAGGAGATCGAGCTGTCGGTCGCCGATCGCGGCGCCGGCATCCCAGAGGCCGATCGCGGCCGGGTGCTGGACCGTTTCGTCAGGCTCGACGACAGCCGCAGCCAGCCCGGTTTCGGGCTGGGGCTGTCGATGGTGGCCGGCGTGGTGCGCCTGCATGGCGGCACGCTCCGGCTGGAGGACAACGCGCCGGGGCTGCGGGCCGTGATCGCGCTGCCGGCGGCCCGGCCCAAGCCTGTGGAAACGCTGCCTCCGCCCGGCTCCGAAAGCTCGACAGCCGCGCCAAACCCTGCTGGCGTGCCATCCCTCTGACGGGAGTGGCGGATATGACGGGGCAGCTCTGTGACAGGCTGGCGGCGGCGCCGGTCCTGCCGGCGAAGGCCAGGGCCGAGGCGCTGCTGGAGCGGGAGCTGATCGAACGCCTCCATGACGAGGAGGCGGCCGCGGCTCTGCAGGCGCATCTGGCGGCGCATCCCCGCTCGGCGGCGCTGGTCGCCGGCGTGCTCGCCCATTCGCCCTTCCTGACGCAGGTGATGCGCTTCGATCCCGAGGGCCTGCTCGCCAGCCTGACGCAGGCGCCGGAGGCGCGCCGCGACGCGCTGCTCGCCGGCATCGCCGCCTTCGGCGCAAGCGGCTGCGAGACCGCCGATCTGATGCGGGAATTGCGCCGCTTCCGCCGCGCCATGGCGCTGCTGATCGCGCTCGCCGATATCGGCGGCGTCTGGGACGTCGAGACGGTCACGGCGGCGCTGACCGCGATGGCCGACATGGGGGTGCGCCTGGCTACCGACCATGTGCTGCGCCAGGCCGCCGATCTCGGGCGGATCACGCTCGCCGATCCGGCCGATCCCGGCCCGGGCTCCGGCCTCGTCGTGCTGGCGCTCGGCAAGCACGGCGCCGGCGAGCTCAATTATTCCTCCGACATCGACATCGTCGTCTTCTTCGACCCCGAGGTGGCGGAGGCGGCCGGCGTCGGCGAGCCGTCGAGCTTCTTCGTCAAGCTGACGCAGCAAATCGCCCGCATCATCCAGGAGCGCACGCCGGACGGCTATGTCTTCCGCGTCGATCTGCGCCTGCGGCCGGACCCGGCCTCGACCCATGTCGCGATCGCGCTGCCCAGCGCCTATTCCTATTACGAGACCGTCGGCCAGAACTGGGAGCGCGCCGCCATGATCAAGGCCCGCCCGATCGCCGGCGACGCCGCGCTCGGCCGGCGCTTCCTCAAGGATCTCTCGCCCTTCATCTGGCGCAAATATTTCGACTTCGCCACCATCGCCGACATCCATGCGATGAAGCGCCAGATCCAGACGGTGAAAGGCCACGAGACCATCGCGGTGGCCGGCCACAATGTGAAGCTCGGCCGCGGGGGCATCCGCGAGATCGAGTTCTTCGTCCAGACCCAGCAGCTCGTCTTC
This sequence comes from Hyphomicrobiales bacterium, assembly GCA_900466745.1. Taxonomy (GTDB): domain Bacteria; phylum Pseudomonadota; class Alphaproteobacteria; order Rhizobiales; family Beijerinckiaceae; genus Allobosea; species Allobosea minatitlanensis. The sequence continues at coordinate 230,178 of UBNE01000009.1, forward strand.
GGAGGCAGGCGTCCGGCCCTACGGGGTCCGCGCACGCTCGACATGCTGAAGGAATTGACGAACGAGGGCTGGATCACGCCGCAGGCGCGCGACGAGCTGTCGGAATCCTATCGCTGGCTGCGCACGATCGAGCACCGCCTGCAGATGCGCGACGACGAGCAGACCCAGACCCTGCCCAGGGCGGCCGGCGAGCTCGACGCCTTCGCCCGCTTCTGCGGCTATGCCAATGCCGCCGCCTTCGGCAAGGAACTGACCGCCCATGCGAAGCGTATCGAAGGCCATTACGCCCTGCTGTTCGAGGAGGGGCCGAGCCTCGCCTCGGAAGCCGGGACGCTGAGCTTCACCGGCTCCGAGCCCGACCCCGAGACGGTCGAGACTTTGGGCAAGCTCGGCTTCCGCGACGGCATGACCGCGGCGGAGACGGTGCGCGGCTGGCATTTCGGCCGCCGTCCCGCCGTCACCGGCGCCCGCGCCCGCGAGGTGCTGACGGAGCTGACCCCGGCGCTCTTGGTCGCGCTCGGCCGCACCGCCGATCCCGACGGCGCGCTCGCCCATCTCGACAACGCCTTCGTCCGCATGCCGGCGGCGGTCGAGCTGCTGACGCTGCTGCGTTCGCATGACTCCCTGCTGACGCTCTTCGCCGAAATCCTCGGCAGCGCGCCGCGCCTCGCCAAGGTGGCCGCGCTGCATCCGCATGTGCTCGACGGGGTCATCGATCCGGCCTTCGGCCAGGCGGTGCTCGACGTCGCCGCGCTGGAAAAGCGCATCCGCACCTATGTCGGCGCGCCGCCGCCGAGCGTCGAGGACGGGCTCGACCGTCTGCGCGATGCCGCCCGGCAGGAGAATTTCCTGGTAGGCGCCCGGCTGCTCTCCGGCGTCTATCCGGCGCAGGGGGCAGGGCAGGCTTATTGCGCCGTGGCCGAAGCCTGCCTGCGCGTCGCCTTCGCCGACACGCGCGCGGCCTTCGCCGCCGATCACGGCATCGTCGCGGGCGCCGAGGCCGTGGTTCTCGGCCTCGGCCGGCTGGGCGCCGGCGAGCTGACGCCGTCCTCCGACCTCGACCTCATCCTGCTCTACGACCGGCCGGAGGAGGCCGGCGGCAGCGACGGCGCCCGCAGCCTCGACCCCGTCACCTGGCATGTCCGCTTCACCCAGCGGCTCGTCGCGGCGCTGACGGTGCCGACGCGGCGCGGCACGCTCTATCAGGTCGACATGCGCCTGCGGCCTTCCGGCAACAAGAGCCCGGCGGCGACGCAATTCGCCAGCTTCGAGGCCTACCATGCCGGCGAGGCCGAGATCTGGGAGGAGATGGCGCTGACGCGGGCCCGCGTCGTCGCCGGCGACGCCGGGCTGGCGGAGCGGGTCGGGGCCTCGATCCGCGCCATCCTCGCCCGCCGGCGCGATCCGGCCCGCGTGGCGGCCGCGGTCGCGCAGATGCGCGCCCTCATCGCCAGGGAGAAGGGCGAGAAGGACCCCTGGGACCTGAAGCTCGCCGCCGGCGGCCTCACCGATCTCGATTTCCTCGCCCAGTTCCTGCTGCTCGCCCATGCGAGCGGGCACCCGTCGCTGATCGTCAACGACACGGCCTCCGTCTTCGCGGCGGCGCGTGCGTCGGGGCTGCTTTCGGAGGCCGATGCCTCGGCTTTGCTGGAGGCGCATCGCCTGATCGGCGACGTCCAGCTCTGGCAGCGCTTCACGGTCGAGGAGGCCTTCGACCCCAAGGCCGTGCCGCCCCGCGTGCTGCAGCGGATCGCCACCGCGGTAGGGCGCCCGGACGTGAAGGTGCTGAAGGCGGAGCTCGACGAGGTCCGCGCCGGCGTCCGCGCGATCTTCACCCGCGTGCTGGGTGAAGCGAGGCCGAGGGGGTAGGCGTCATTCCGGGCTCGCGCCTGCGGCGCGCCCCGGAATGACGGAGAGGTTTCCGGGGCTACGCCGCCTGCGCCGTGACCCGCCCCGCGCCGCCGTCGAGCGGCAGATGCACCATGACGACGGTTCCGGCGCCCATGGCGGAGCGCAGTCGCAGCGAGCCGCCATGCAGTTCGGTGAGCGAGCGGGCGATGGCGAGGCCGAGTCCCGAGCCCTTGTAGCTGCGCACCAGATCGCCCTCGACCTGCTCGAAGGGGCGGCCGACGCGCTCGATCTTCTCCTTCGGAATGCCGATGCCGGTATCCTCGATGAAGATGTTGATGGCGCCCGGCACATGGCGCGTGCGCACCGCGATGCGCCCGCCTTCCGGCGTGAACTTGACTGCGTTGTCGAGCAGATTGCCGAGGATCTGGTAGAGCGCGTGCGGATCGGCGTCGATATGGGTGTCGGTCGGTCCCTCGACCGAGAAGGCGAGCCGCTTGCGCTCCATCTCCGGCTGGACCTTGCGGACGGCCTCGTCCAGCACCGGCCCGAGCGCGATCTCGCTGCGCTCCAGCCGCATCTTGCCGGATTCGATGCGCGACATGTCGAGGATGTCGTCGATGATGCCGAGCAGGTAGCCGCCGCTGGAGCGGATGTCGCGGACGTAATCGGTGTATTTCTCGCCGAGCGGGCCGAACAGCTCGCCCTCCATGATCTCGGAGAAGCCGATGATGGCGTTGAGCGGCGTGCGCAGCTCATGGCTCATATTGGCGAGGAATTCGGACTTGGCGCGGTTGGCGCTCTCGGCGACGGCCTTCTGCTCCAGATAGCGCTCGGCGAGTTCGGCGAGCTGCTGCGCCTGCGCCTCCAGCTTCTGGCGCGAGGCCTTGAGGTCGGTGACATGCATCAGGAGCTGGTGCTCGGACTGGGTCAGCCGCTCCTCCTGCTGCTTGAGCTTGGTGATGTCGGTGCCGACCGAGACCGAGCCGCCGTCCTTGGTGCGGCGGCCGTTGATCTGGAGCCAGCGCCCGTCCGAGAGGCGGGCCTCGTAGGAGGCCGAGCCGCGCAGCGCCCGCGCCGGCTCGCGGTCGATATGGGGCTGGGCGCTCAGCGCCATGATCTCGTCATGGCTGGTGCCGGTGAGCAGCAGGTCGGGCGCGAGCTGGTGGAGCTGCTGGTACTTGGCGTTGCAGAGCACCAGCCGGTTTTCCGAATCCCACAGCACGAAGGCCTCCGAGATCGCCTCGACCGCGTCGCGCAGGCGGGCATCGGCCGTGGCGGTGCGCTCGGCCATGCGGCGCTGCTCGGAGATGTCGACGACGATGCCGACGAGGTGGTGCGACTGGGTGCGGCGGTCGACGACGAGCTCGGCGCGGGCCTTGAGCCAGATCCACTCGTCATCGGCGTTGCGGACGCGGAAATCCTGGTCGATATGGCTGGTCTCGCCGCGGCTGATCGCATCGGCCAGGGCGTAGAGATCGACGTCCTCGTGGTGGATGAAGCTCATCACCTCGCCGAAGGACATGTATTCGCCGCGGCGGTCGTAGCCGAGCAGAGCGTACATCGAATCCGACCAGTAGATCCGGCCGCGGGCGAGGTCCCAGTCCCAGAGCCCGCAATGGCCGCGGTTGAGCGCGGTGTCGATGCGCTCGCGCACGCAGTCGCAATCCTCGTCGGCGGCGCTGGCGCGCTTCGATTGCAGCATGAAGGCGAGCGTCGTCATCGCCAGCACGGCCCCGGCCGCGCCGAACAGGATGCCGAGGCTGGTGCGCCGGTCCTGCCAGAGCGAGAGCGCCCGCGAGACGGGCTGGAGCACCGCGACCTGACCGAGCGGATTGGCGAGGTTGCGGACGATGGCGAGAACCTCGGGACCGCCGGGCAGGGTGATGCGCATCACCCCGGCGCGGTCGCCGAAGACGGTGAGGGGCTGGGCCTGGCCGAGGAAATCGACCAGGGTGCGCGGAGTCTGGCCGATGGCGGGCTCGCTGGCGACCACCCGGCCGTCCGCGCCGCTGATATGGACGATGCGGCCATGCGAGGCGAGGTGCTTCGCGGCGATGGTCGCGAGGATGGCGGCCGGCTCCTTGCCGGCCTGCGTGCCGTTGTCGAGCTCGCGGGCGATCAGCGCCGAGATCACCTCCATGTCGCCGGTGGCGTCGAGGAGGGCGTCCTCGCGCAGCGCCGCCGTCTGGATCGCGGCGCCGGCGCTCAGAATGACGATGAAGAGGCCGACGAGCACGGGGATCGCCGTGCGGAAAGCCGGCTCGAAGCTCTCGAAACGCTGATACAACGGATGGGTGAGCGAGCGCGCTACACCCAGAATCGTATCGGCGCGCACGGATGCGCACTCCGCGTTGGCACGCGACATGCCCGGTCCCCCTTCGGAACTTTACCGTCAGTAAGATCGGGAGACGTGCCGCATCCCCGCGAATCATCGTCAGTTGAATCCCGGCGACTCGGTTTGTCCAGCCTTGAGTTGAGTCAACCGCGCAGAATGCCCTCCAAGGTTGTACCGATCCCTCGAATGAATCCTGTGCGGGTAATGGAACGTTAACGATTTCGGTCGGCGCCCGTTAACGAGTCGGGCGGGCCGCGCCTCGACGCCGCTCCGGGAGCCCGAGCGAACGACCCGCAGGCCCTCGTCGCGAAGGAGGCTGCGCTGGCCCGCTTCGTCTCAGGCCAGCGCCCGTTCGGCGATGTCGGAGACGTCGCGGGAGAGGTTCGGCGTGCGGGCCACCAGGCCGAGCGCCTCCTGGGCCTGCCGCCTGCGGCCGGGCTCCAGCATGCGCCAGCTCTTGAACGAGCCGAGCAGCCGCGAGGCGACCTGCGGATTGGTCCGGTCGAGCGCGATGACGATGTCGGCGACGAAGCCGTAGCCCGCGCCGTCGGCCCGGTTGAACTGGGTCAGGTTGGCGGCGAAGCCGCCGATCAGCGCCCGCACCCGGTTCGGATTGCCGAGCGAGAAGGCGGGGTGGCGCATCAGCTCCCTGACCCGCTCCAGCGTCGCCGGCTCGGCGATGAGGGCCTGCGCCATCAGCCATTTGTCGAGCACCAGCGGCTCGCCGGCATAGGCTTCCGCGAAACGGGCGATCAGCCGCTCGCGCCGCTCGCCGGGGATGAGCGTCATCGCCGCCAGCGCCGCCAGCCGGTCGGTCAGGTTGTCGCCGGTCTCGAACTGCTGCTCGCACAGCGCCGCGCCGTCCGCCGGCGCGGCCAGCGCGGCGAGGCCGAGCAATTCGTTGCGCAGCGCCCGGCGGCCGGCCGAGGCCGAATCCGCCCGGTACGGGCCCTTCGTCTCCAGGGCCTGCCGCAGGCCGGAAAGCCGGGGCAGAAGCGCGCTTCCGATGGCGGTGGAGAGGGCGCGATGGGCGGCGAAGATCGCATCGGGATCGACGGCCTTGCCGATCTCGCGGGCGATGTCGGCCGGGGCTGGCAGGCGCAGCACCTGCGCCGCGAAGGCGGGGTCGGCCAGCGCATCGGCCGCGAGGAAGCCGTCCAGCGCCCGGCCGAGCTCGGCGGCCGTCGCGCCGAGGGCTCCGGAATCGGCGCCCGGGCGGCCGGCTGCGACGAGGGCGCGGGTGGCGATGCTCTGCAGGGCCTGCCAGCGGTTGAAGGAATCGCTGTCGCGGGTGAACTGCCGCAGGAGATCGGCTTCGGACAGGTCGAGCTCCAGCCGAGCCGGCGCCGAGAAGCCGCGCAGCAGCGAGGGGATCGGCGGCTCCGTCACGCCCTCGAAGGCGATCGAGAGCGAAGGGCCGTCGAGCACGACGAGCCCGTCGCCGGCATAGGCGTTGGACTGCGTCCTGAGCGGCAGGTCGCCCTCCGTGCCGACGAGGCCGAGCCTGACCGGCAGCACCATCGGCTCCTTCTCGGCCTGCCCGGGGGTCGGCGGCGTGCTCTGCGCCAGGTCGAGCGTGTAGCGCTGTTCTGCGGCGTCGTAGCGGCCCGAGGCGACGATGGCCGGCGTGCCGGCCTGCTCGTACCAGCGGGCGAAATGCGACAGGTCCCGGCCCGAGCTTTCCGCGAAGCAGGCGAGGAATTCCTCGATCGTCGCGGCGGTGCCGTCGCAGCGCTCGAAATAGAGGTCCATGCCGCGCTTGAAGGCGTCGTCGCCGATCAGCACCTTGAGCATGCGGATCACCTCCGCGCCCTTCTCGTAGACGGTCGGCGTGTAGAAGTTGTTGATCTCCTTGTAGGCGCGCGGCCGGACCGGATGGGCGAGGGGGCCGGCATCCTCCGAGAACTGGGTCGAGCGCAGGGTGCGGACATCGGCGATGCGCTTCACCGGGCGCGAGCGCTCGTCGGAGGAGAATTCCTGGTCGCGGAAGACGGTGAGGCCTTCCTTCAGGCAGAGCTGGAACCAGTCGCGGCAGGTGATGCGGTTGCCGGTCCAGTTGTGGAAATACTCATGCGCGATGATCGCCTCGATCGAGGCGTAGTCGCCGTCGGTCGCGGTCTGCGGATCGGCGAGGACGTATTTGTCGTTGAAGATGTTGAGGCCCTTGTTCTCCATCGCCCCCATGTTGAAGTCGGACACGGCGACGACGTTGAACACGTCGAGATCGTAGTTGCGGCCGAAGACCTTCTCGTCCCAGCGCATGCAGCGCACCAGCGAATCCAGCGCCCAGCCGGCGCGGCCCGCCTTGCCCGGCTCGACATAGACGGCGAGCTCGACCTTGCGGCCGTCGGCGGTGACGTAGTCCTGCCGGACATGGTCGAGCGCGCCGCCGACCAAGGCGAAGAGATAGGCCGGCTTCGGATGCGGATCGTGCCAGAGGGCGAAATGCCGGTCGCTGCCCGGCACCTCGCCGGTGGCGACGAGATTGCCGTTGGAGAGCAGCACCGGCGCCTCCGCCTTCGCCGCCTCGAGCCTGACCGTGTAGACGCTCATCACGTCCGGCCGGTCGAGGAAATAGGTGATGCGGCGGAAGCCGTCCGCCTCGCATTGCGTGCAGTAGACCCGCGAGGAGCGGTAGAGCCCCATCAGCTTGGTGTTGGCCGCGGGGTCGATCTCGGTCTCGATGGTCAGGGTGAAGCCGCGCCGCGGCGGCGCGTGGAGCGTCAGCCCCTGCGGGCCGGCCGCATAGGCGGATGCGTCGAGCGGCTCGCCGTCGAGGCTGAGCGCCTTGAGCGCCAATTCGTCGCCGTCGAGCACGAGCGGCGCATCGGTCTGGCCGGCGGGGTTGGGCCGCAGCGCCAGCAGGGAGCGCACGCGCGTCTGCGTCGGATGCAGGCTGATGTCGAGATCGACCGTGTCGATCAGCCAGTCGGACGGGCGGTAATCCTCGAGGCGGATCAGCGGAGCATCGTCGGTACGCATGGTTCGTCTCTAAAGCCTCTTGGCCGTCATGGCGAGCGGAGCGATCCGAAGGACGGCCCGAGCGTCTCGCCCGATCCTGCCCGAACGCTTCGTCGCCTCGTTTCCGGCCATGACGGTCGAAGCGCTATGAGGAGGCTACCGCCGGCTCGGCATGGCTGACGAGCCGGCAGACCTGCGGCCGCGCGATCCGCACCGCGCGCTCGATCGCGTCGACGGCCGCATGGACGGCGGCGACGTCCAGCGCCGGGTCGACCCGGCAATGATAGTTCACCACCAGCCCCCTGGCGGTCTGGCGCACGCGCACGCTGTGGATGTCGTGGATCGGCCCGGAGAGCCTGGAGGCTTCGCCGGCCAGCGCCTTGCCGATGTCCTCGACCGTTTCCCAGGCGGCGTTGTGGCCGGCGGGCTGGCCGGTCTCCATCGGCTCGATATGGGTCTCGACCTCGGTCTCGCCGCCGAATTCGGCCCGGATGGCGCTTTCCAGCCGCGTCGCGATCTCATGCGCCTCGCCGAGCGGCAGGCCGTGGTCGACCTCCATGTCGAGGCTGACCGAAAGCTTGTCGCCGATCGAGTGGACGGTGACGTGATGCACCGGGATCTTGAGCTTGAGCGCGATCAGCAGCACCCGCTCCAGCGCGGTCTCGTCGTCGACCTGCACCGGATCGGCGGTGATGGTGATCTCCGAGCCGGGCTCGGCCGCCGCGAGCGCCGCGGCGAGCTCGGCCTTGATGGCGGTGACGCGGTCGAGCGGCAGGGTGCGCGAGACGCCGATGCCGATCTCGCCATGGATACGCCCGCCGGCCGGCCTGACGCGCAGCCAGTTGATGCCGACCACGCCGGGTACCCGGCGGGCGGCCTCGCGCAGCTTCTCGCTGACGCCTTCGGGGGCCGTGTCCATCAGCGTGTCGAGGGTGCGCCGCGCCAGCCTGTAGGCCGAATAGGCGGTGTAGGCCGCGATGGCGAAGGCGGCGACCGTGTCGGCCCGCTCGACGCCGTACCAGACGCCGACCAGGCCGAGCAGGACCAGCGCCGAGCCGATGAAATCGGCCGAGAAATGCGTGGCCTCGCCGGCCAGCGCCTCGCTGCCGGTCTCCCTGGCGACCTTGGTCAGCGAGCGCCAGCGGATGGCGTCGACCGTCATCGAGAGCAGCATCACGCCGATGACCAGCGGCGTCACCGCGACATGCTCGACCAGATTGTTCCACAGCCGGTTGCCGGCTTCCCAGAGGATCGCGCCGGCGAGGGTGAACAGGATCGCGGTCTCGACCAGCGCGGCCAGCGCCTCGACCTTGCCGTGGCCGTAGTGATGCTCCTCGTCGGCCGGCTTGTCGGAGGCGCGCACGGCGAACCAGGTGAACAGCGTCGAGCCGACATCGACCAGCCCCTGCAGCGCGTCGGTCAGCAGCGCGAGCGAGCCCGAGATCAGCGCCCCGACGATCTTCGCCGCCGTCAGCAGGATCGTCGCCATCACCGAGAGGATGGCGGCGCGCTGCTTGATCTGCGCGATCTGGGCGGGCGTGGCGCGCTCAGGCGGGGCCGTCGCCGGTCCGTCTTGCGTTGTCGTCATGGCTCGTCCTGTATGGCGTCCCTTGGAACGGCGAAGCTCTTGCCCGATTTAGGGGCCGGATCAACCCTGTTCCCGATCAGCGAGGACGACAGATGCGATATCTCCACACCATGGTCCGTGTGACCGATCTCGATCAGGCGCTGGATTTCTACGTCAACAAGTTCGGGCTAGTCGAAACCCGCCGCATCGAGAACGAGAAGGGCCGCTTCACCCTGGTCTTCCTTGCCGCCCCGGACGACCTGGCCGAAGCCGAGGCCGGCGGCTCGCGCGGCCGCCCGACGCTGGAGCTGACCTATAACTGGGACCCGGAGACCTATACCGGCGGCCGCAATTTCGGCCATCTCGCCTATGAGGTCGACGACATCTACGCGACCTGCGACAAGCTGATGAAGGCCGGCGTCACCATCAACCGCCCGCCGCGCGACGGCAACATGGCCTTCGTCCGCTCGCCTGACAACATCTCGATCGAGCTGCTCCAGAAGGGCGATCCGAAGCCGCCGGCGGAGCCCTGGGCGAGCATGCCGAACACGGGCGCTTGGTGAGCCGGCGGCGGCGGTATTGGGCCGAGGACGGCCTCCATGATATCATCCAGTGATATCATGGAGGCCGCGATGAGCATTCTCGTCCGCGATCCGAAGATCGACCGCATGGTCCGCGAATTGGCGGAGCGTGACGGCATCAGCTTGCAGGCGGCGATCGGCATGGCCGTGGAGCGGGAGCTGAAGCGCCGCGAGGAGCGGCGCCGGCAGATCGAAGAGGCGACCCGCAAGGCGCAGGAGCGGCTGGCGGCCTATCCGACGGTCGATGACGGGATGACGCATAAGGAGTTCTTCGATCGCGAATATGGCGACGCCTGATGTTCCTGGATGCATCGGTCATCGTCGCCAATCTGCTCGAGGAGGCCGAGGCCGTCGCGATCAGGGAGGCTCTGCTCGCCGAAAGCGAGCTGGTCACGTCGCCGCTTGCGATGTTCGAGGCTTCGACACGGCTTGCAGCCGTGAAACGTTTCAGCATTGACGACGGATATCAGGTGGTCAGGGCTTTCCTGGAGGATGCGGACATCCGCATCGTCGCGATCGATGAGGAGGTGGGCCGGATCGCCCACCGCTGCGCCGGCTCCTATCATCATTCGACAGGTCATCCCGCCCGTCTCAACATGGGTGATTGCTTCGCCTATGCCTCCGCCCGCGCCGCGGATGTGAAGCTCGCCTATAAGGGCGATGATTTCATCCATACCGACATCGAGGGCCGGCAATTTGGCTCCTGAAACTGTTCGCGCCGGCGTCTTCTGCCTCGGCATCGCGACGCTCGACTATGTCTACAGCGTCGAGACCCTGCCGACCCGCGGCGAGAAATACCGTTCGCGCGGCCTCGCCGTGGTCGGGGGCGGCTGCGCCGGCAACGCTTCCGTCGCCATCGCCCGGCTCGGCGGCGCCTGCTGGCTGGCGACGCGCCTCGCCGACGACTTCACCGGCGATCGCATCGTCACCGATCTGAACCGCGAGGGCGTCGACACCCGTTTCGCCCGCCGGGTCGCCGGGCTGACCTCGCCGGTCTCGGCCATCCTGGTCGATGCGCAGGGCGAGCGCATGGTGATCTCCCATTCCGACCCGGCGATGCCGGAGGATGCCGGCTGGCTGCCGCGGGAGCTGCCCGCGGGAGCCGGCGCCGTCCTCGCGGATACGCGCTGGGGCGAGGGCGCCCTGGCGGCGCTGCGGCTGGCGCGCGAAGCCGGCGTTCCGGGCGTGCTCGACGGCGACCGCATGCCGCCGCATCCCGACCTCGTCGCCACGGCGAGCCATGTCGCCTTCAGCCAGCAGGCGCTGCGCGAGGTCTCGGGCGAGGAGGATCCGCGCGCCGGGCTCGCCAGGATCACCCGCGGCGGCGCGACCTGGCTTGCGGTGACGCTCGGCAAGGCGGGCGTGCTCCACTGGGACGGCGAGGTCCGCCACAGCCCGGCCTTCGCGGTCGAGACCGTCGACACGCTGGGGGCCGGCGACGTCTGGCACGGGGCCTTCGCCCTGGCGCTGGCGGAAGGGCGGGGCGAGATCGAGGCCATCCGCTTCGCCTCGGCGGCGGCGGCGCTCAAATGCACCCGTTTCGGCGGCCGCGAGGGGGCGCCGGGCCGCGAGGAGGTGGAACGTTTCCTCGCCGGCCGGCGTTGAGTGGGAGCGCTTGCGGGCGTCGTGCAGTCGTCACGCGGTTCGGGCATCTGACCGGGCATGCGCTGCCGCGCATCTGGTCAACCTCAAGGAGAGCCGCATGCTGCCGATCCAGGGTTTGAAGTGCATCTACGACACCACCGGCCGGGGCTGGTCGATCGAGCTCGTGCTCAAGGCCGAGGGCGAGACCGTGCTGCGCCGCTTCGAGGTCGACGGGCCGGACGATGTGGAAATGCTGATCGAGGCGTTCGAGGATTCCTCCGTCAGCGCCTTCGACCCGCAGACCGGCGAGATCGTCTTCGGCTACGAATATCTCGACCTCGACGACGAGGACGATCTCGCCGACGAGGACGAGGATTCCGAGGAGGATTCGGATGAAGACGAATCCACGAAAGCCGAGGACGCGAAGTCCTGAGGCCGGCGCGTCTCGCGGGACGCGGCCGCCGGACCATCGGATTGCGGCGAGAAAACCACTTTTCGGCGAAAATCCGATGCCATAACAAGATTCCGGATCGCGCCGTGCCCGATGGGCCGCGGAGGGGTCCGGCGACGCAGACCACGGCTCCGGCCGGAACGCAGAAGGTCCCGTGTGAACGATAGACCCGACGACAGGCACGACATGTCGGCTCTCGACATTCCGCCGGTGCCGCCGCCCTTCGAGATGCCGGCGGCGACGGTCGGCACCAGCCGCAAGCGCGGCGTCTGCGCGATCAGCGGGCAGGAGATGGCGCGCAAGAACCTCGTCGAGATCGGGACCCTGCGCCCGGCGCTGGTCGAGCACATCCGCAACGACTTCCCGGACCTGCCCGACGATGCGCTGATCAGCCTGAAGGAGCTGGCGCGCTACCGGACGCGCTATGTCGAGGAGATCCTGCGCGAGGAGCACGGCGAATATTCGGACCTCGACCGCGAGGTCGCCGAGAGCATCGCCCGGCAGGAGACCATCGCCGAGAACGTCGAGGACGATTTCGAGGAGCACCGCACGCTGGGCGAGCGCCTCTCCGACAACCTCGCGAGCTTCGGCGGCTCCTGGGCCTTCCTGATCAGCTTCGGCGTCGTCCTGCTCGGCTGGATGGCGCTCAACGTCGCGATGGCGGCGAGCGCCTTCGATCCCTATCCCTTCATCCTGCTCAATCTCGTGCTCTCCTGCCTCGCGGCCGTGCAGGCGCCGATCATCATGATGAGCCAGAAGCGCCAGGAATCGAAGGACAGGCTGCGTTCGGCCAACGACTATCAGGTCAATCTCAAGGCCGAGCTCGAGATCCGCCACCTGCACGAGAAGATGGACCATCTGATCACCCGGCAATGGCAGCGCCTCGCCGAGATCCAGCAGGTCCAGCTCGAGATGCTGCAGGACCAGCAGGCGCGCCTGCCGCGGCCGAAGGTGGTGGTCAAGAAGATCAAGAAGAAGCCGAAGCCCGCCGCCAAGGCGGCCAAGGCGGCCAAGGCCGGCCCCGGCGAGGACGGCCCCGCCGCTTCGCCCTCTCCGGCCGACGCGGCCGAGGGGTGACGGGCGGGGCATCGCCGCTGCACCATTGACAGGGCCCGCGGCAGCCGCTCTCTAGTCGGCAAAAGACCTGACCCGGGAGACCAGCATGATCCGCCACCGACTGCCCCGCCTGCTCGCGGGAGCGGCCTTCGCCGCGACACTGGCCGGAGCGGCGGCTCCCGCCTTCGCCCAGGGCCAGGTCACCGTCTACTGCTCGATCCTCGAGGAGCAGTGCCGCGAGGGCGCGGCGATGTTCGAGAAGGCGACCGGCATCAAGGTCGCGATGGTGCGCAAGAGCACCGGCGAGGTCTATGCGCAGGTCAAGGCCGAGGCCACCAATCCGCGCGGCGACGTCTGGTGGGGCGGGCCGGGCGAGCCGCATCTCCAGGCGGCGGCGGAGGGCCTGCTCGACGTGTACAAGTCGCCGAAGCTGCCGGAACTGCATGACTGGGCGCAGCGCCATGCCGAGCAGGCGAAGTTCCGCACCAATGCGATCTATCTCGGCGCGCTCGGCATCGGCTACAACAGCGACGTCCTGAAGAAGCGCGGCATCGCCGCCCCGAAATGCTGGGCCGACCTGCTCGACGCCAAGTTCCGCGACGAGGTCCAGATCGCCGATCCCGGCTCGTCCGGCACGGCCTATGTCTTCCTGGCGACGACGGTGCAGCGCCTCGGCGAGGAGAAGGGCTTCGACTTCCTCAAGAGCCTGCACAGGAACATCAGCCAGTACACCAAATCCGGCATCGCCCCGGTCAAGGCCACCGCGCTCGGCGAGACGGCCGTCGGCATCGCCTTCATCCACGACATGCTGACGCAGAAGCTCCAGGGCGCGCCGATCGAGACCGTGGCGCCCTGCGAGGGCACCGGCTACGAGACCGGCTCGGTCTCGGTGATCAAGGGCGGCAAGAACCCGGAAGCGGCGCGCAAGTTCGTCGATTTCACCCTCTCGCCCGACGCCCAGAACATCAACGCGAAGCTGAAGATCAACTCGATCCCCTCCAACCGGAATTCGGCGCTCTCGCCGGATGCGCCGAAATTCTCGGAGATCAAGCTGATCGACTACGACACGCCGCGCTGGGGCGCGCCGGAGGAGCGCTCGCGCCTCCTCAAGAAGTTCGACGCCGAGGTCAAGGCGCTGCCGCGCTGAGCGGAACGAGGTTGCGGTTGCGTCGGAGCGCCGCGGCTTCGCGAGCCCGGTAGCACGGCCGCCGCATTGTGCTACTAAGCTGCGATCCGGGCCCGGAGCCTCCGCTCCGGCCCCAGCCATGGGATCGCCGCAGATGCTTCGCGCCACTTCCGTCCTCCGCAAGGCCGCCGTCCGCCCCGAGCGCGTCGCCGATACGCTCGGCCTCGCCCATCGCGACCGCAACCGCGACGGCGTCACCGCCACGACTGCCGGCGGGCTCGACATCGCGATCGCGCTCGACCGGCCGGCGGCGCTGAACGACGGCGACGCGCTGAAGCTGGAGGATGGCCGCCTCGTCCAGATCAGGGCCCTGCCGGAAAGCCTCCTGGAGGTCCGCGCCGAGAATCCGTTGCGGCTGACGCGTCTCGCCTGGCATCTCGGCGGCCATCACGTCCCGGCCGAGATGACGGCCGAGGCGCTCTATGTCCCGAACGATCCGGCGCTGGCCGAGCTGGTGCGCGGGCAGGGCTGCGCCATGACGCCGGTCGAGCGCCCCTTCCAGCCGGAGCCGGAGGTGCACCACCACGCCCATGGCGACGCCTGCGGCTGCGGCCACGACCATCATCATGACCACGAGCATCATCATCACGGCCATGAGCACGGGCACGAGCATCATCATGCCCATCACGGTCAGGAGCAGGCGCATGGGCACGAGCATCACCACGCCCATGGCGATGCTTGCGGTTGCGGGCATGACCACGACCACCACGGGCACAGCCATCACGATCATGGCCACGGCCACGGCACGGCGCATGGCCATAAGGGCCACTCCCACGATCACTGAGACATTCGTCGGTAAGCTCAGGCGCCTCGGGGAACCCTCTCCCATAGGGAGAGGGCAGGGTGTGAGGGGTAGGCCGCTCACCGTATTTGCTGCGAGATGGTCGCTGCTGTATTGAGGCTAGCGCTTTGCTGGTCCAGCGGCCGACACCTCACCCCTACCCCTCTCCTTACAGGAGAGGGGATTCCGCGCTCTGCCGTGCGAAGGTGCAGCCGTCTCTCAGGCGTCGTAGCCCTTGACCTCCGCCAGTGCCGCCATGACGCCGCGCAGCTCAGCCAGCCCGCGCAGCCGGCCGACAGCCGGATAGCCGGGGAAGCTGCCCTTGCCGACGTCGTCGAGCAGTTCGTGGCCGTGGTCGGGCCGCATCGGGATGCGCCAATGCGGGATGCCGGCCGCCTTGCGGCGCTGCTCCTCCGCCATCAGGACATCCACCAGCGCCACCATGTCGGTATCGCCGCCGAGATGCTCGGCCTCCATGAAGGAGCCGTCCGGGTCCTTGGCGACGTTGCGCAGATGCGCGAACCAGATCCTGTCGGCGAAGCGGCGCGCGATCTGCGGCACGTCGTTCTTCGGATTGGCGCCGAGCGAGCCGGAGCACAGCGTCAGCCCGTTCGCCGGGGAATCGACGGCGCCGAGGATATAGGCGATGTCCTCCTCGTCCGAGCAGATGCGCGGCAGGCCGAAGAGAGGCCGCGGCGGGTCGTCGGGATGGATGCACATCCGGATGCCGACGTCCTCCGCCGTCGGGATGATCGCCTCGAGGAAGCGCTTGAGGTTTTCGCGCAGCTTCGCATGCGTCATGCCGGCATAGCGCTCGAGGATGCGGGCGAGGCCGGGCAGGTCGTAGCGGTCGAAGGCGCCGGGCAGGCCGGCCATCACGCTCGACAGCAGCCGGTCGCGGTCGGCCTGGCTGGAGTTCTCGAACCAGGCCCTGGCCCGGTCCATGACCTCGGCGGAATGGCCCTCATCGGCGCCCTTGCGCTTCAGCATGAAATGGTCGAGCGCGACATATTCGTGCAGGTTGAAGCGCAGCGCCGTGCCGCCGCCGGGGAGCTTGTGGGCGAGCTCGGTGCGGGTCCAGTCCAGCACCGGCATGAAGTTGTAGCAGATCACCTTGAGCCCGCAGGCGGCGAGGTTGCGCATCGACTGGCGGTAGTTCTCGAACACGGTTTCGAGATCGCCTTCGCCGATCTTGACGCTCTCATGGATCGGCAGGCTCTCGACCACCTTCCATTCCAGGCCGAGGCTCCCGTCGCCGCGCACGATGGCCTGGCGCTTCTCGATCTCCTCGACGCTCCAGACCACGCCATAGGGAATCTGGTGCAGCGAATTGACGATGCCGGTGGCGCCGGCCTGCCTCGCCTGGGCCAGAGTCACGACGTCGTCCGGCCCGAACCAGCGCCAGCATTGTTCCATGGTCTGATATCCTTCGAGAAGTATCGCTGCTTGGGGGCGGGGAGGTCAGGAGGCGCCGTGGACGAGACCGGAATTGTCGAAGGCGTCCGCATGGTCCTTCGCGATCTTGTCGATCGTCGCGAAGACGGTGCGCAGATGCGCGCGCATCGCCGCCTCGGCGCCGTTCTCGTCATGGCGCATGATGCAGTCGGCGATGATCCGGTGCTCGTTCAGGATCACCTCGGACCAGGACGGCGTTTCGAGCGAGAGGCAGCGCACCCGGTCCATCTGGGCCTTGACGCCCTCGATCATGCTCCAAACGGCGCGATGCCCGGCGATGCGCGAGATTTCGGCATGGAAGACCTCGTCGAGGCGGAAGATCTCGGGCCGGTCCTGCCGCCGGACCGCCTGCGCCTGCTCCTCCACCTGCGCCTCGAGCCGGCGCCGGTCGGCCTCGCCGATGCGCTGCGCGGCGAGCACCACGGTGCGGCATTCCAGCGTCTCGCGGACGAACTGGCTGTCATGGACGGCGGCGAGGTCGATCGGCGCGACGAAGGTGCCGACCTGGGGCACCGCGACCAGGAAGCCTTCCTCGACCAGCCGCTTGAACGCCTCCCGGACCGGGGTGCGGCTGACGCCGAAGCGCAGCGCCATCCGCGCCTCGGACATCGCCTCGCGCGGCTTCAGCGCGCCGCTGATGATGTCGGTGCGCAGCACGCTGTAGATCTGGTCCGTGCTGTGACGGGCTGCGGGATGGGCCATTGCCAAGCTCTCGACGACTAGTATACTAGGATACCGATCATCCGGGGGCTGCGTCAACTTGGCAGGTTCCGCGGATCGAGGGGCGGGCACCGGATGGCGGCGGCCGGGCCGGCACGAGGCGAAGCAACAAGCGGGCATCCGCAGCGGGAGGAGACATCATGGTTCACGACAGCATCAACCGGCGCCATTTCATCGGCGGCGTGGCGGGCCTGGGCATGGTCGCGCAGGCGCCGGGCGTCTTCGCGCAGCAGCCCAAGCAGCCTTCGTCTCCCGTCACGATCAGCGTGGTCGATGTCGGCGGCGCCCTGGCGCTGGTGCAGACGCCGCTCGAAAACTATCCCAAGATGAAGCCCAAGATGGCTTCGCGCATGGTCTTCACCAAGGCGCCGGCGCCCGAGCTGCCGTCGAAGGTCAAGGCCCAGCAGAATGCCGGCCGCCTCGATATCGACCTCGTCATCGGCGGTCTCGACGTGCTGTCGGCCGGCATCGACCAGAAGCTCTGGGTCGAATTGCTGCCCCAGTTCGCCTCGGAGCTGCCGAAGCCCGAGGACATCTACCTCAAGCCGGCGCTCGCCATGCATAACCTCGGTTCGGGGCAGGGGATGGCGATGGTCTACTATCCCTCCGGGCCGCTGCTCGAATACATGCCGGACCGCGTGAAGCAGGTGCCGACCACGGCCGAGGAGCTGCTTGCCTGGAGCAAGCAGAATCCCGGCCGCTTCCTCTATCCGCGCCCGGCCAATTCCGGCCCCGGCCGCACCTGGATCATGGGGCTGCCCTATCTCCTCGGCGACAAGGACCCCAAGGACCCGGAAAAGGGCTGGGACAAGACCTGGGCCTATCTCAAGGCGCTCGGCGAGAACGTCGAGTACTATCCCGGCGGGACGGGGCAGGCGATGAAGGAGCTCGGCGACGGCACGCGCGACATCATCGTCAGCACCACCGGCTGGGACATCAATCCGCGCGTTCTGGGCATCGTGCCGAAGGAAGCCAAGGTCCAGGCCCTGAAGGGCTTCCACTGGGTTACCGACGCCCAGTACATGATGATCCCGAAGGGTGTCTCGGACGAGAAGCTCGCGGTCCTGCTCGACCTGATCCGTCACATGCTGACGCCGCAGCAGCAGGCCTATACCTATGACGAGGGCTATTTCTATCCCGGCCCGGCGGTGAAGGACGTTCCGCTCTCGATGGCTCCGGAGTCGAGCCAGAAGGCCATCGCCGAATTCGGCCGCCCCGAATACGAGAAGCTGATCGCGGACAATCCCATGGAAACGCCGCTGACCCCCGACAAGATGGTGATCGCCTTCCGCATCTGGGACGAGCAGGTCGGCGGCGCCAAGAAGAAGTAAGGATTGACCGGCGGCGGGCTTCGCGATCCATGTGAAGCTCGCTGTCCGCCATCATTCGACACCGCTCTCACGACCTGGAAGCCATGACGATCAACGCAGCCTCTTTCCGCGAGCTTCGGCTCGACCGCCTGAGCCGTGACTTCGGCAGCCACAACGCGCTCAAGGACGTCTCGCTGACGATCGGCAAGGGCGAGTTCATCGCCCTTCTCGGCCCGTCGGGCTGCGGCAAGTCGACGACGCTGAACCTGATCGCGGGGCTGCTTCCGGCGACGGGGGGCGGGATCTGGCTGGACGACAAGCGCATCGACCCGCTGCGGCCGGAGGAGCGCGGCTTCGGCATGGTGTTCCAGAACTATGCGCTCTTCCCGCATATGAGCGTGAACAGGAACATCGGCTTCGGCCTGAAGATGCGCGGCGTGCCCCGGGCCGAGATCGACCGGCGCGTGGCGGAAGCCGCCGCGCTGGTGCGGCTGCAGGGCCAGACCGAGAAGCTGCCCGGCCAGCTCTCGGGCGGCCAGCAGCAGCGCGTCGCCATCGCGCGGGCCATCGTGGTCGAGCCGCCGCTGGTGCTGATGGACGAGCCGCTCTCGAATCTCGACGCCAAGCTGCGCCTGGAGATGCGCGCCGAGATCCGCCGCATCCACAACACGCTGGGCGCCACCACGATCTACGTCACCCACGACCAGGAGGAGGCGCTCTCGCTCGCCGACCGCATTGTCGTGCTGCGCGACGGCGTGGTCCGTCAGGTCGGCACGCCGGAGGATCTGTTCTCCCGGCCCGACCATCTCGACGTCGCCGAGTTCATGGGCTTCCGCAACAAGGTGAAGGGCCAGGTCGCGAGCGCTGCCGAGGGCCGCGCCACGGTCGCGGTCGGCGAGGCGCAGATCGCGGGCCGCACCCGCAATGCGGTGACGGCCGGCGCCGAGGCCTGGCTCGCCATCCGTCCGGAGGATCTGCACCCGGTCGCGGCCGGCCAGCCCGGCCTCACGGCGCAGGTGGTCTCGACCGAGTTCCGCGGTCGGGAATTCGTCGGCTTCGCCCGCATGGCCGACGGCACGGACCTCTCCTTCCTCGCCCATGACAAGCTCTCGCCGGGCGAGACGGTGACGCTCGCCGCCGAGCCCGATCGCGTCCTCGTCTATGGAGGCGCGGCGTGAGCACGGACGTCTCCATCCCGCTGAAGCAGCGGCTGGCGGCGCGCGGGCTCGACGGGCTGACGCTGCTCGTCGTCCCGGCCGTCCTGTTCCTGCTGGCGCTGTTCATCTACCCGTTCCTCTACGGGCTTTTCCTCTCCTTCGAGCCGAAGCAGGGCGGCGTCTTCGCCAACTACCAGCGCTTCTTCTCCGATTCCTTCCTCTACGGGACGATCGGCACCACGCTCTGGCTCGCGCTGCCGGTGACGATCGCGACGCTGGCGCTGGCGATCCCGATCGCCTTCCGCGTCCGGCTGATGCGCAACCAGCGCCTTCTGACCACGATCCTGGTGATCCCGATCACGCTCGGCACGGTGCTCGTCGCCGAGGGCCTGCTGAACTATCTCGGCCCACAGGGCTGGTTCAACCGGACCCTGATGACGCTCGGCCTCATCTCCTCGCCGGTGAAGCTGCTGCACAACTACTGGGGCGTGATGCTCTCGCTGGTGATCACCGGCTTTCCCTTCACCTTCCTGCTGACGCTGTCCTATCTCTCCGGCATCGACCCGGCGCTGGAGCAGGCGGGCGCGACGCTGGGGGCGGGGCCGTGGGAGCGCTTCAAGCACATCCTCTTCCCGCTCCTGCTGCCGGGGCTCGCCATCACCTTCTGCCTGAGCTTCGTGCAGGCCTTCTCGGTCTTCCCCTCGGCGGTGCTGCTCGGCGCGCCGGCGGGGCCGACCCGCGTGATCTCGATCGCGGCCTATCAGGCGGCCTTCGAGGAATACGACTACTCGATGGCCTCGGCGGTCGCGATGATCATGGCGCTGGTGCAGCTTGCCATCGTCGTCGCGGTGCTGGCGGCGCGCGGCCTGCTCTATCGCGGCCCGGCCGGTGGCGGAAAGGGCTGAGCCATGGTCAAGGACACCCGCATCTCGACGAAGCTCTGGGCGGCCGCCAACTGGACGCTGATCGGCTTCTTCATCGTCAACCTCCTCGCCATGATCGCGACGGTGGTGACCTCCTCCTTCGCCACGCGCTGGCTCGGCACCTGGCTGCCGGCCGGCTGGACGACGCGCTGGTACTCCGCCGCCTGGTCGGAGTTCCAGCTCCATGACGTGCTGCTCGTCACCTTCCAGATCGTCTTCCTGGTGGTGGTCCTGTCGGGGCTGATCGGCGTGCCGGCGGCCTATGCGCTGGCGCGGCGCGACTTCCCGGGCAAGAAGCTGGTCATGCTGCTCTTCCTGCTGCCCTTGCTGGTGCCGCCGATCACCTTCGGCATCCCGCTGGCGACGGTGCTCTACCAGACCGGCTTCGCCGGGCAGATGTCGGGCGTGGTGCTGGCCAATCTGGTGCCGACGGTGCCCTTCGTCATCCTGGTGATGATCCCCTTCATCGAGCAGATCGATACCAAGATCGAGCAGGCGGCGCGCGTCTTCGGCGCCAACACCTTCAAGCTCTTCGTGCATGTGCTGCTGCCGCTGCTCATGCCCGGCATCCTGGCGGCGCTGCTGCTCGTGCTGGTGCGCACGCTCGCCATGTTCGAATTGACCTTCCTCACCGCCGGCCCGACCAGCCAGACGCTGGTCGTCGCGCTCTACTACGCCGTCTTCGCCTCCGGCGTGCGCGCCGTCCAGTCGATCGACGCCATGGCCGTCATCTACATGGTCACCACATTGATCTGGCTCGTCATCGCGCTCCGCTTCGTCAACCCGACACAGATCGTCGCCCGCGCGAAGAAGTGAGGGCGGCCGGCGCCGGACGTGCAAAACCGGGCCGGATGATATAGGGAGCGGCCATGATCCCGCCGCTCCCGAACATGCGCTTCTCCGTCGCGCCGATGATGGACTGGACGGATTCCGCCTGCCGGCGGATCCATCGCCTGATGTCGCGCCATGCGCTGCTCTATACCGAGATGGTGACGGCGCAGGCGGTGATCCACGGCGATCGCGAGCGCCTGATCGGCTTCGACGCCATGGAGCATCCGGTCGCGCTCCAGCTCGGCGGCAACGATCCGAAGCTGCTGGCACAGGCCGCGCGGATCGGCGCCGATTTCGGCTATGACGAGATCAACCTGAATTGCGGCTGCCCGTCCGACCGCGTGCAGGGCGGGTCCTTCGGCGCCTGCCTGATGCGCGAGCCGGAGCGGGTCGGCGATTGCGTCGCGGCGATGAAGGCGGCGCTCGCCATTCCCGTCACGGTGAAGTGCCGCATCGGCGTCGACGACCAGGACCCCGAAGCGGCGCTCGACGCGCTGACAGCCGCGGTGCGCGCCGCGGGCGTCGACGCCCTGATCGTCCATGCCCGCAAGGCCTGGCTGCAGGGCCTCTCGCCCAAGGAGAACCGGGAGGTTCCGCCGCTCGACTATGAGCGCGCCTATCGTCTCAAGGCCGCCAATCCCGATTTGCCGGTCGCGATCAATGGCGGCATCAAGGCACCGGCCGAATGGCTGGCGCATCTGCAAAGGCTCGACGGCGTCATGGTTGGCCGCGAGGCCTATCAGAACCCCGAGATCCTGCTCGGGGTCGATCCGCTGCTCTTCGGCGAGGCGGCTCCCGTCCCGGACGCCTTCGCGATGCTGGAGGCGCTGGAGCCGGTCATCGCCGCGCATCTGGAGCGGGGCGGGCGGCTACACGCCTTCACGCGCCATCTCGTCGGCCTGTTCCCCGGCCGTCCGGGAGCGCGGCTGTTCCGCCGCCATCTCGCCGAGCATTGCGTGCAGCCGGGCGCCGGGCTCGCCGATCTGCGCGCCGCCACCGCCCATGTCTCGCGGCATCAGCCGGACGCCGCCGCGGCCTGATCCCCCGCGCCGCTCTCCGGCCGGTTGGCGGCGGGGCGACGGCTGCCGCTTCAGCCCGAAACCGCCAGCGTCGCGAATTCCTTGCCGAAATTGGCGAAGAACTGCCCGGCGAGCTTGCGCGAGGTCGAGTCGATCAGGCGGCTGCCGAGCTGGGCGATCTTGCCGCCGACATCGGCCTTGACGGTATAGGCCAGGACTGTCGCCTGCGGCCCGTCCTCGGTCAGCGAGACGTCGGCACCGCCCTTGGCGAAGCCGGCGATGCCGCCCTTGCCTTCTCCCTGCGCCGGCCCCGGAGGCGCGCGCCGCCGCCGCCCGAAGGGAGGGCGGCTCCGCCGGGCATGGCGGGGCTGCCCCGAAGCCCTTGCCCCGGCTGGCGAAATCGCCGAGAGGGGAAGGGCTGGCCCACCGGAGCCCTTTCCATGCTCGCAGGCATTCCCCTCGGCGACCTCGCCTTTCTCGCCGTCTCTCTCGTGCTGGCCGGGGCCGTGACGGGCCTTCTGGCCGGCGTCTTCGGCGTCGGCGGCGGCGCGGTCATCGTGCCGGTTCTCTACGAGGTCTTCCGCGTCATCGGCGTGGCGGAGGAGGTCCGCATGCCGCTCAGCGTCGGCACCTCGCTCGCCGTCATCATCCCGACCTCGATCCGCTCCTTCAACGCCCACCGCGCCAAGGGGCTGGTCGACCTCTCGATCCTCAAGGTCTGGGCCGTGCCCGTCGTGCTCGGCGTGATCGTCGGCAGCTATATCGCCCGCTACGCCCCGGCCGACCTGTTCAAGATCGTCTTCATCGCGGTCGCGACGATCTCGGCCATCCGGCTGCTCTTCGCCGCCGATCGCTGGAAGTTCGGCGAGGAGATGCCGTGCAAGCCGCTGATGGTGGCCTATGGCGGCGTCATCGGCGTGCTGTCGGCGCTGATGGGCATCGGCGGCGGCCAGCTCTCCAGCCTGTTCATGACCTTCTACGGCCGGCCGATCCACCAGGCGGTCGCGACCTCCTCGGGGCTCGGCGTGCTGATCTCGATCCCCGGCGCGCTCGGTTTCATCTATGCCGGTTGGCCGAAGATGGACATCCTGCCGCCGCTCTCGCTCGGCTATGTCTCGCTGATCGGCATGATCCTGTTCATCCCGACCTCGATCTGGACGGCGCCGATCGGCGCGAGCCTGGCGCATCGGCTGTCGAAGCGGCGGCTCGAAGTGGCCTTCGGGCTGTTCCTGCTCTTCGTCGCCGGGCGCTTCGTCTGGTCGCTGCTGCACTGAGGCTGCGGAGCCCGGCGATGAGCGAGGTCGCGATCCGCCTGCTGCAGCCGGCCGACCATCCGGCGCTGGCGGCGCTGATGGTCGAGATGCAGGGCCATTACGCCGTGCCGTGCCCGCCCTTGCGGGACATCCAGGCGGGCCTCGCCGCTCTCCCGGCCGGGGTGGAGATCCTCGTCGCGGTCGCGGGCAAGGCGATTCTCGGCTTCGCCTCCGCCTGCAATCTCTATCCGGGGCCGGGGCTGAAGAGTGGCTTCTTCCTGAAGGAGATCTATGTCGCCGATGCCGCCCGCGGCAAAGGGCTGGGCCGCGCGCTGATGACGGCGCTGGCGAAGCTCGCGGTCGAGCGCGGCCACAAGCGCCTCGACTGGACGGCCGACGCCGAAAATCCCGCGCTGCTGGGCTTCTACGAAAGCCTCGGCGCCGTCGCGCAGACGAAGAAAGTGTTCTACCGGCTGACCGGCGCGGCGCTGGAGGCGGCCGCCGAGGCCAGCGAATAGGGTTCTTTCAGATCGCGTCCCGGTCATCCCGGGCGGAGCGAAGCGCAGACCCGGGATCCATGCCAGAGCCTCGATTGGTGACGCTCCGGCATGGATCCCGGATCGCCGCCGCTCACGCGGCTTGTCCGGGATGACTCAGTTGTTCCAGGGCTTCAGCCGGCGCCGTCGCTCGGGCAGCCTGGCCATGATCGCCAGCCGCTCGGCCTCGCTCAACCGCGACCATTGCGCGATTTCCGTGAGTGTGCGGCCGCAGCCCTCGCAGAGTCGGCTCGCCGGGTCGATGATGCAGATCTTCACGCAGGGCGTCGAGACGGCGCTCACCGCCCGGCCCATCCCAGTGTGAGCGCCAGCCCGAGATAGACCGCGATCTCGGCGAATTGCTGGGCCGCGCCGAGGATGTCGCCGGTCTGCCCGCCGATCAGCCGGCGCGCCAGCCGGGCCAGCGCCGCGGCGGCGCCATGCGCCAGCGCGAAGCCGAGCAGCAGGCCGGCCAGCGGCAGATGCGCGGCGAGGCAGAGCCCGGCCGCCAGAACGAGGCTGAGAGCGAGCGCGATCCGCGCCGTCGCGAGGCCGGGCCGGCCCACCGCGGCGGCGGCGCCGATGCTGCGGGCCGGCGGCTGCGTGGCGAGCAGGAGCAGCCCTTCGGCCCGCGACCACGGCGCCGCGGCGAGCACGGCCGCGGCCGCGCCCCAGGCATTGCTGCGGTCGAGGATCGTCGCGATCAGGCTGGCCCGCAGCAGCAGCGAGAGCCCCAGCGCCATCGTGCCATAGGAGCCGATGCGGCTGTCCTTCATGATCTCCAGCCGCCGTTCCGGCGTATGCCCGCCGAACAGCCCGTCGGCGCTGTCGGCGAGGCCGTCCTCGTGGAAGGCCCCGGTGCTCAGCGCCAGCGCCGCCAGCACGAGGGCGCCGGTCGCCGTCCCGCTGAGCCCGGCGAGGCCGGCGGCCAGCGCGACGAGCGCGGCGGGCAGCGCGATGATCAGCGCCGCGAAGGGCAGGGCGCGCGGCACCGTCCTGAAATCGGGCACGCCGTGCAGGTCGCCTTCGCCCGGCAGCCGCGGCACGGGCAGGCGCGAATAGAAGCGGATGCAGATCGCCGTCGCGATCGCCCAGCCCGGCCAGGCGGGGCGTTCCGCCGCCGTCGCTTCGCTGCTGGTCTCCGCCTCGGCCATGCCGGCCTCCCGCCCCCGTCGATTGTCTTCCGCCGGCCGAGCCTATAGCAGCAACGGCAATCCTGCCGCCATGGCGATGCGCCTGGCGCCGCCTCTTTTCGACGGACTTGACCATGGCCGCTTCCGCTTTGCCCTTCGACGATATCCGCGAGCTCATCGCCGCCATGCCCGGCCCCGACATGGCGGCGGCGAACGCGGTGCGCGCCCGCGACGCCAACCTGACCAAGCCGGCCGGCAGCCTCGGCCGGATGGAGGAGATCGCCGAATGGCTCGCCGCCTGGCAGGGCAAGGCGCCGCCGGCGGTGAACCGACCGCTGGTCTGCGTCTTCGCCGGCAATCACGGCGTGGTGGCGCAGGGCGTCTCGGCCTATCCGCAGGCGGTGACGCGCCAGATGCTGGAGAATTTCGCCGCCGGCGGCGCCGCGATCAACCAGATCTGCGCCGCCTTCGATCTCGGCTTCAAGGTCTTCGACCTGGCGCTCGACCTGCCGACCGGCGACTTCACGCAGGAGGATGCGCTCGACGAGCGCGCCTGCGTCGCCACCATGGCCTTCGGCATGGAGGCGCTGGCCGGCGGCGCCGATCTGCTCTGCCTCGGCGAGATGGGCATCGGCAACACCACCTCGGCGGCGGCGATCTATGCCGGGCTCTATGGCGGCGACGCCGCGCGCTGGTGCGGCCGCGGCACCGGCGTCGACGATGAAGGCTTCAGGCGCAAGGTCGCGGCGGTGGAGGCCGGGCTTTCCCTGCATCGCGCCCATCTCAAGGACCCGCTGGAGGTGCTGCGCCGCCTCGGCGGGCGCGAGATCGCGGCGATCTGCGGGGCGATCATCGCGGCCCGCTCGCAGCGCATTCCGGTGATCCTCGACGGCTATGTCGTCACCGCCGCGGCGGCGATCCTGCACGCCATCGAGCCTTCGGCGATCGACCACTGCCTTGCCGGCCATCTCTCGGCCGAGGGCGCGCATGCCGAGGTGCTGGCGCGGCTCGGCAAGGTGCCGCTGCTGGCGCTCGACATGCGGCTGGGGGAGGGGACGGGCGCGGCGCTCGCGGCGGGGCTGGTCAAGGCCGCGGCGGCCGTCCATTCCGGCATGGCGACCTTCGAGCAGGCCCAGGTGGCGCGGAAGGATTAGTTGCCGCCGCATTCTCATCGTAACGCGCGGTCATCCCGGATGCAGCGAAGCGGAGATCCGGGATCCATGCCTGAACCTTTGCCGGAAACGCTCCGGCATGGATCCCGGGTCAAGCCCGGGATGACCGCGTGTTTCAGCGCAAAGTCGGCAGACTGAGGATCTACCCCTCGTAATCGGTCTTCAGCGCCGCCCGCTCTGCGTGGCGCTCCAGCGCGAGCTCGATCAGCCGCGTGATCAGCGCGGGATAGGCCAGGCCCGAGGCCTCCATCATCTTGGGATACATGCTGATGGCAGTGAAGCCGGGGAGCGTGTTGATCTCGTTAAAATAGAATTCGCCGCTCTGCCGGTCGAGGAAGAAGTCGACGCGGGCGAGCCCGCTGCATTCGAGCGCGACGAAGGCGGTCCTCGCCAGTTCGCGCACGCGCTCCATCTGCGCCGGCGCGAGCTTCGCCGGCAGGTCGACGGTGGCGCCGTCCTGGTCGATATACTTCGCCTCGTAGGAGTAGAATTCGTGCCTGGGATCGGCGTTGAGCTCGCTCGCCAGGCTGACGAAGGGCGGATCGCCGTCGAGCACCGCGACCTCGATCTCGCGGGCGTCGATGCCCTGCTCGATCAGCACACGCGTATCGTAGCGGAAGGCGTCGGCGAGGGCGGCGTCGAGGTCCTCCCAGCGCTTGACCTTATGGACGCCGACGCTGGAGCCCATGTTGCAGGGCTTGATGAACACCGGCAGCGTCAGCGTCGCCTGCGCCGCCGCGGCCGTCGCCGCCGGTTCGCGCGCATAGTCGCGCCGGTTCGCCATGACATAGGGCGCGACCGGCAGGCCGGCGAGTGCCGCGAGGCGCTTGGCCATGTCCTTGTGCATGCCGATGGCGGAGGCGAGCACGCCCGAGCCGACATAGGCCGCCCCGCTCAGCTCCAGCAGGCCCTGCACGGCGCCGTCCTCGCAGAGCGGGCCGTGGATCACCGGAAACACCACGTCGATGCCGCCATCCATCGCGCTGCCGTCGAGCGCGGCGACCGCGAGCCCGCCGGCGCCGTCGTTGGCCAGGCGGATTTCCGGCGCATCGGCATGGATCGGCAGGCTCTCGTCGTTCCATTCCGCCAGGCGCCTGGGGTCCTGCCTCTGCCAGCGGCCCTGCTTGTCGATGCTGATCGGGATCAGCTCGAAGCGCTCCCGGTCGAGATGGCGCACCACCGAGGCCCCGGATTTCAGCGAGACCTCGTGTTCGCCCGACTTGCCGCCATAGAGCACCGCGACGCGGGTTTTTCCGTTCATGTTCCGATGGTCCCAAGGTTCGGCGGAGGCGAAGCGCGCCGCGGCGCGGAAGGCGGTCTGTGCCGGCCGATGGCGGCGTAATGATGGTGTTCAGGCGGCGCGCACCCGCGGCTCCGGCAGGGCGGGGAGGGCATCCATGACGCGCGCGGCCGGCAGGGTGATCGTCACCTCGGTACCGGCGCGCGGCTTCGACTTGAGGTGGAAGCCGCCGCCATGCAGCTCGATCAGCCCCTTGACGATCGGCAGGCCGAGGCCCGAGCCCTGCTCGGCGGTCTTGATCGCCAGCGAGCCGCGCCCGAAGCTCTGCATCACGATCGGGATCTCGTTCTCCGGAATGCCCGGGCCGGTGTCGGTGACGCTGACATATTGGCCGCCCGCCGCCGTCCAGCCGATCTTGATGGTGATCTCGCCGCCCTGGGGCGTGAACTTGATCGCGTTGGAGAGGATGTTGAGCACCACCTGCCGGATGGCGCGCTCGTCGGCCCAGACGCGCGGCAGTTCCGGCTCCGCCAGCTCGCGGATGGTCTGGCCCTTGGCCTTGGCGCGCATCGCCAGCATGTGCCGGCAGTCGTCGACCACCCCGGTCAGCGAGAGCGCCTCCTCGTTCAGCTCGTATTTGCCGGCCTCGATGCGCGAGAGGTCGAGGATCTCGTTGATCAGGTTGAGCAGATGCTGGCCCGAGCCGTGGATGTCGGAGGAATACTCCTTGTAGGCGGCGTTGGCATGCGTGCCGAAGATCTCGTTCTTCATCACCTCGGAGAAGCCGAGGATGGCGTTGAGCGGGGTGCGCAGCTCATGGCTCATCGTGGCGAGGAAGCGCGACTTGGCGAGATTGGCCTCCTCGGCCTTGCGCCGGGCCTCGTCGGAATTGGCGTTGGCCGTTTCCAGCTCCGCGATCAGCGCATCCTTCTCGGCCCGGAAGCGGATGGTCGCGACCGAGCTGGCATAGAGCCTGTTGGCGAGGAAGATGAAGAAGAGCTGAGCCGAGGCCGCCATCAGCGCCATGGTGACGCTGTCGATGTCGCGCTTGTCCCAGAAGAACAGCATGATGCCGAGGATGATCGGGCTCAGGCCCGCATAGACCGCGATCGGGATCGAGGCCGAGAGCATCACGGTCAGCGCGCTGACGATCAGCAGCATCGTGGTCACGAAGATCTTGGCGCCGGCCGCGTCGACCTGGGCGAAGAGGACGAGCAGCGCGGCCCAGCTCAGGCCCTGCAGGCCTTCCGCCAGCGCGAACAGCCGCCGCCAGCGCCTCCGCCGGATATCCTCCGGCCGCTTCGCCAGATAGCGGCGCGACAGGGCGACGATCAGCAGCGAGCTCGCCAGGACCAGCCCGCACCAGGAGGCGGCGAGATAGACCGGCAGCCACAGCGAGGCGGCGGCGGCCGCGGCGAGCGCGAGCACCATCGTGCCGACCGAGCCGGAGATCCGGTATTGCGCGAAGCTGCGCAGCAACTCGTTGTCGAAGGCGCGCTCGAGGCCGGTCGAGGAGGTCAGCCGCTCGCGCACCGTCTTCACCTCGCGGGTGAGCAGCTTGCGGCGCGCGACGGCGGCCGGGTCCGGCCCCCGCCCGCGCTGCACCTGTTCGGCCGTCACTTCCGCCATGATAACGCGTACGCACCCTCGTTCGGCCGCGCAGGCTGCACGGCCGGCTCGCCATCATGGACACCAAATCGTTAAGCTCTTCCTGATGGCGCGTTTCGGATTCGGTCGGTCCCGGTTCGGCATGCTCGGCTGGCGTCGCGTCGGCCGGCTGACCGACCTCGTCGTCGCGCTCGGCATTCTCGGCTTTCTGGCGCTGGCGGGCGCGGTGCTGCAATACCGTCTCGGCCCGGCCCGCCTGCTCACCGGCCCGGCGCAGGCGATCGACGGCGATTCGATCCGCCTGCTCGGCGAGGAATTGCGGCTCGAGGGGCTGGACGCGCCGGAATACCGCCAGAGCTGCACCGACGCCCGCGGCCGCAGCCTCGCCTGCGGGCGGGAGGCGCATCGGGCCTTGCAGGCACTGCTGGCGCGCGGGCTCACCACCTGCGAGATCGGCAAGACCGACCGCTATGGCCGCGGCCTCGCCCGCTGCCGGCAGGGGGACGAGGACCTCAACGCGACGATGGTGCGGAGCGGGCAGGCGGTCTCCTACGGCGCCTATCGGGCCGAGGAGGCCGAGGCGCGGGCCGCCGGGCGGGGCATCTGGGCCCTGCGCTTCGAGCGGCCGGAGGCCTGGCGCCGCGGCCATCCGCGCTGACGGGCGTGGCCGCCGACCGTGCCATCCTCGCGTCAAGAAGCGCGCCGATACGGTTGACCGTCCGGGGCCGGCCGTGATCCGGTGCGGCCGGAGACGGAGATGGTTCGATGAAGCTCTATGATGGCGGGCGCGCGCCCAATCCGCGTCGGGTCCGCATCTTCTTCGCCGAGAAGGGGCTGGCCCTGCCGGAGCTGGTGCCGGTCGACATCGCCAGGAAGGAGCACAAGAGCGAGGCCTTCACCCGGCTCAACCCGTCGCAGCGCCTGCCCGTGCTGGAGCTCGACGACGGCACCGCCCTGGCCGAGACCATGGCGATCTGCCGCTATGTCGAGAGCCTGCATCCGCATCCGCCGCTGTTCGGCCGGGAAGCGAAGGAGCAGGCCCTGATCGAGATGTGGAACCGCCGGATCGAGCTCGGCCTGTTCGGCAGCGTCGCCGCCGTCTTCCGCCACAGCCACCCGTCGATGGCCGAGCTGGAGACGCAGATCCCGGAATGGGCCGAGGCCAATCGCGACCGGATCGACGACCATCTCTGGGTGCTCGAGCTGCAGCTCGCCGCCAACCCCTTCGTTTGCGGCGAGGCCCTGACGGTCGCCGACATCACCGCCGGCATCGCCATCGATTTCATGAAGCCGTCGCGCGTCCCGCTGCCGGAGGATTTCGTCCATATCCGCCGCTGGCACGGCGAGGTCTCGGCGCGCCCGAGCTGGAAGGCGTGATGCGGATTTTCGCCTTCCTCCTGCTGATGCTGGCCGCCCTGCCGGCGCCGGCCCGGGCCGCCGAAAGGCTCAATGGCGAGCAGATCCAGCGCGCCTTCGAGGGCAATACCGTGACCGGGCGCTACACCAATGGCGGTTTCTTCACCGAGTACCACGCCGCCGACGGGCGCGCCCTCGGTCATAATGGCTGGCAGCCCAACACCGATGCCTGCTGGATCACCAGGCGCGACCAGGTCTGCTATTATTACGGCCCGCCCGAGGACCGCACGGTGCATTGCTTCACCGTCGAGATGAGCGGCGACCTCTATGTCCTGCGCAACAGCGGCAACGGCCTGGTCAACGCCCTCGCCAAGATCGAGCCCGGCAATCCCCGCAACCACACCGACAACGGCAAGCCCTGGTATTGCGACGGGCTGATCTCGCGGGCGCCGGAGCCCCCGATGAGCCGAAGGCTGGCGCAGCGATGAGGCCGGCCGCCTTCCGGATCGCCGCCTTCGCGCTCGGGCTGCTCGCCGCCGGACCGGCCGGCGCGGCCGAACGCCTGACCGGCCCGCAGATCCGCCAGGCCTTCGAGGGCAACACCGTGACCGGGCTCTATTCCGGCTCCAACCTGCCGTTCAGCGAATATCACCACCGCGACGGCCGCGCGCTCGGGCACAACCGCAACCTGCCGAACACCGACGCCTGCTGGACCACGACAGAGGACGCCGTCTGCTATTATTACGGCCCGCACGACAAGCGCCGCACCTATTGCTTCACCATCGAGACCAGCGGCGCGCTCTATGTCATCCGCAGCCGCCCGAGCGGGCGCATCAACGGGCTGGCGCGCATCGAGCCGGGCGATCCGCACGACTTCGTCAAAACCTCCGAGAACTGGTTCTGCGACGGGCTGATCTCGCGGGCGCCCGGCCGCGGGAAGCTCGCCGGCATGCTCCGGGGCGAGGCCGGCGGCGGCCCGCATCAAGGCGCTGCGGCGACGCAAGACGCCCGGCGATGACGGCGGGCGAAAGGCTCGACGCGGTCCTGCACGATCTGCGGGCCTGCCGGATCTGCCGCGATGCGCCGCGCTACCTGCCGCCGCTGCCGCATCAGCCGCGCCCGGTGATCCAGGCCTCGACGACGGCGCGGCTGTGCATTGCCGGCCAGGCGCCGGGCACGCGCGTCCATGCCAGCGGCCGGCCCTTCACCGATCCCTCCGGCGTCCGCCTGCGGCGCTGGCTCGGCATCGACGAGACGGTGTTCTACGACCGGGCCAGGGTCGCGGTCGTGCCGATGGGCTTCTGCTTTCCCGGCCAGGACGCCAAGGGCGGCGACCTGCCGCCGCGGCGCGAATGCGCGCCGACCTGGCATGAGCGCGTCTTCGCGGCGATGCCGCAGATCGAGCTCGTGCTGGCGATCGGCCGCTACGCCCAGGACTGGCATCTCGGTGCGCCGAAGGGGCGCGGCCTGACCGAAACGGTGGCCGACTGGCGCGGATTGCTGGCGCGCCCGGCCCGCCCGCGCGTCCTGCCGCTGCCGCATCCCTCCTGGCGCAACAATGCCTGGCTGCGGCAGAATCCCTGGTTCGAGGCCGAGCTCGTGCCGGTGCTCCGGCAGGAGGTCGCCCGGCTGATCGGCTAGAACGCGCCGATTCGACGCGGAAACGCCGGGGCCGTCCCGGATCGTCCGGCACGGCCCGCGTTTCCACGCCAATGCAGCGGGCTCTAGTTTCCGGCCGCCGCGTCGGGAGCGGCATCGGCGAGGCTGGCGCGCGCCTGCGCGATCGCCTCCGGCTCGTCGGCCGCGAGCGCCATCGGATAGGGCGAGGCCTTGGCGCGGCCGGGGAGGCTCGCCGCCATCTCGGCGCGTTCGGCGGCGTCCGCGATGATGAAGATCGTGACGCGCACCCAGCGGCCGAGCTCGGCCTTGCGCACCTTCATCCACAGGATCATCGGTTTGCCCGCCGGCGGGAGCGGGCGGTCCCCGGCCTGCACGATCACGGCGAAGGGGCGCTCGCGCTGCAGCAGCGCGTCGTATTCGGCGACCCAGTCCCTGCCGTCCTGCTCCGTCGCCAGGACGCCTTTCGAGACCAGGATGCCGGGTTCGGCTTCGTGGAAGAACTTCATGCGCGGAACTCCTCTCGGGCAGGGCCCTGCGGCGGGGATGGGCGGGAAAGACGGCGCTCGCGCCATTGGTCGAGGCCGAGCATGGCGGCGGCGAGCAGGGCGAGCAGCCCGGCGATGGCGACGGCGGCGGCGAAACCGTCCGCCGACGCCCCGCGCAGCAGCCCGGTGAAGGCCTCGGGCGTCAGGGGCAGCCCCGCCGGCATCCGGTGCCGCTGCACCGCCTCGGCGGCGGCGGTCGCGGCATCGGCCACGCCGGTCCCGGCCAGCCGCTCGCCGAGCCTGGCCACGGCCCGCCCGGCCATGACGGTGCCGAGCAGCGCGATGCCGATGGTCATGCCGCTCTGGCGCAGGGCGTTCATGGTGGCGGAGGCGACGCCGCTGCGCTCGCGCGGCGCGGCCTGCATCGCGGCCGCCCCGGTGGCGGGCACGGCCAGCCCCATGCCGATGCCGAGCAGGGCGAACAGGGCCGCAACGGCGGCATAGGGCGTCGTCGGCGTGAAGCCGGCCATGGCGAGCATGGCGACGCCGATCAGCAGGTACCCGGCGAGCATCATCGGGCGCAGGCCGAAGCGGCCGGCGACCCGCCCGAAGGCGGTGGCCGCGAGCGCCATGGCGATGAAGACCGGCGTCAGGCGCCAGCCGGTCTGTGCCGCCGACCAGCCCTGGATCTGCTGCAGGAACAGCGAGAACAGGAACAGGCTGCTATAGGCGGTGAAGCCGAGCACGAAGGAGGCGAGATTGGCCAGCGCGAACTCGCCGTTCCTGAACAGCGCGATCGGCAAGGCCGGATGGGCCGCCCGCCGCTCGACCAGGACGAAGGCGGCGAGGCCGGCGCCGCACAGGCCGAAGGCCGCCAGCACCGGCCCGGCGCCCCAGCCCATCGGGCCGGCGCCGATCAGTGCATAGGTCAGGCTGCCCAGGATGACGGCGCTGAGCGCCTGTCCCGCCGGGTCGAGCCCCGTCACGTCGGGGTCGGCGCTTTCGGCGATGCCGAGGCTGCCGAGCAAAAAGGCCGCTAGCCCGACCGGCAGGTTGATCAGGAAGATGCTCGGCCAGCCGACATGCTCGACCAGGAGCCCGCCGAGCATCGGGCCGAGCACCAGCGAGACGGCGCTGAACGAGGACCAGCCGCCGATGACCCGCGCGCGCGCCTGCGGATCGGGAAAGGCCTGCGTCAGGATGGCGAGCGCGCCCGGGATCACCAGGGCGCCGGCGAGGCCCTGCACCGCGCCGCCCGCGATCAGGAAGGGCAGGGACGACGCCGTGGCCGAGATCGCGGAGCCGGCCATGAACAGGCCGACGCCGGCGAGCCAGACGCGCTTGCGCCCGAAGCGGTCGCCGATCGGGCCGGCGGAGAGCATGAAGGCCGAGAGGCACAGGGCATAGCTGCCGACGACCCACTGGATCTGCGCCAGCTCCGCGCCGAGCGCGGACTGGATCGCCGGCAGCGCCACATTGACGATGCTGATCGCGATCGTCGCCATCATCGTCCCGAGATAGACGGCGGCGACCGTAAGGCGCGTCCGGGAGCGGCCCCGCGCCGGAAGCGGCCTGCCATCGCGGCGCTCGGGCATGGCGGCGGCGGGTGAAAAGCTGGGGGCGGGGGCGGGCA